>JBJHCW010000006.1:156201-330720 GCA_050486205.1 Gammaproteobacteria bacterium
CGGATGCCTCGCGAATGAAGGCGTCGGGGCTGATGCCGCACTCACCTCAATACTCCGACTTGATGCCATTCTGCGGACTGGCATTGATCCACGCCTGGCTTGACGTTGGCACATTGCAGGGTCTGGGTCCGGTGGTTTGAGCGATGGCCATATGACAAGAGCGAGCGGCCTTCATTGCGCGTGGTCAAGTGAGGGGTGTCAGCCCGGGTTGTGGGGCTGATAGTGCCTTGCGGGACACGCTCGAGTACGTCCCTGTATCGCTCTGCGCTGGCCATCCATGGCCAGCGAAGGTCCCGCAAGCCACTATCAACCCCAAACCCTGACAGAATGCCACCTCCGGATGCCTCGCGAATGAAGGCGTCGGGGCTGATGCCGCACTCACCTCAATACTCCGACTTGATGCCATTCTGCGGACTGGCATTGATCCACGCCTGGCTTGACGTTGGCACATTGCAGGGTCTGGGACCGGCAGTTTGAACCGGGGCCGTCGCCGGCCATGGATGGCCGGCGGTCGAGCGATACAGGGACGTACTTGAGCGCGCCCCGGTTCAAACTGCCGGTCCCAGACCCGGGAGCCAACGCCAGCCGCAGTCCCTAGATGTACTCAAACACAGTGATGACCTGCTCCACACCACCAACGTTGCGGGTCAATCGTGTCGCGCGGTCACCTTCTGCGCGCTCGACTATTCCCATCAGATAGACCTTGCCGTTATTGGCCACCACACGCATACGTGATGCATTGATGTCCGAATTGGCCGCCAGTTGTGTGCGTACCTTGGTTGCCAGCCAGGTGTCGTTGGTACGGGCCAGCATGCCACGCCGCGAGGCCACTTCCAGTTCATTATGAATGCGGCGTATCGCTCGACTGGTGTCTGCCGTGATCTCTGTTGCCTGATCTTTCATTGCCTGGGTTGGCACCTGGCCAACCAGCAATACAACACCGTTGTAGCTGTGCACATAGAAGGTTGCGTCGCGAAATGCCGGTTCGCGGGACCGAAGATTTACTGTCACACGTGTCTGAATGGACTCGTCTTCCACCACCATGCCGGCGGTGCGACTTGTCGGGTCTTCCTCGAAGCCGCGTTCACCTGTGGTTTCGGTGAGAATGGTTGTGCAGGCGCTGGTGAACAGCAGCAGGGTGGCCAACAGCAGGCATCGATTCATGACAGTTCCTCTCCGAATATCTGGATATCAATCAGGTCACACATACAGTGTATTGTGGTGGTGTGCAGTTCGTGACAGAGCGCTGATGACGCGCTGCCTGCCGGGACATAAACTGTGGCACATTGCATCAGCTGCGTGCCCGCACCATCGGCTCCATTATCCAGAACAACAAGGCTGATTTCACGATCTTTCAGTGCTGTTGTGCTGGCAGTCAAGGGGCCGAGTGGTTCGACTCCAGGGAAATAGACCAGGCAGTCGCCTGCCTGCCCCAGTGTCCGTATGCGCCGCGCCAGGGCTGCGTCAGTATCACGCTCAATACCGGCTTCACCCAACAGGGACAGGCAGGGCAGCCCGGGCCGCTCGCGCTGGTATCGGTTGATCAGCAGATGACGCAGGTACAGCGCACTTGCCGCCGCGCTGCCTTCTCCGGTGGTCATGATCTTGTGTCCGCCAAGCAGGCAATGGGCAAGCAGTTCTCCGGCAGCAGTAACGGCTTCAACAAGGCTTGTGGCGGCATCTTCATGAGCTGCAGCGCTTCTGAGGAAGTGTGCACTGGCGCGTTCACGCAAGTTCAAAGCGGCTGCTCCGGTTGGGTCACAATGCGAGGTATTCTACTGCACCTGAGAGCGGCTTCACAGGCGACTGAAAGCATCTTGTATCCATTCGACCTGTATTTCGCTGCGAGTCCCTGATGCCCGGGTATCCGGACTGATGCCAATGACGTCGAACCGGCAGGGGATACTTTCATAAAGCCCCGTCTGCATCAGATAATGCCTGGCGCATTGCCATAATTTACGCTGTTTGTGCCGGCTCACGGACTCTATGGGGTCGCCATGGCTGCGACGTCTGCGGTATCGGACTTCAGCAAATACCAGGGTGTCCTGGTCACGCATGATCAGGTCTATTTCGCCCAGGCGGCAGAAGTAGTTCTGTCGCAGCAGGATCAGCCCCTTTTCCTGTAGCCAGCGCGCGGCATACTGCTCGTGCGCCAGTCCTTGCGCTCTTTTTCCGGGTTTCCTGTCCATGGTGTCCCCTGAATGATACGTGCTGGTCCTTTATGGGCCGGTGGCCAACTCCTGTGGACTGATCACCTGGGGTGTCAGTGTCTGGGCAGTCCCATTGACGATCCGTGCACCCTGCAACTCCCTGCGAATGCTGCCATCGGGGGCCAGCGACAGTATACCGGTTGCGCCCTGCAGTCGTGTTTCGGGGTAGTCGCGCATCTGGGCAACCCGGGAAATCAGTCGAAAGCTGTCCACGCCCATGGCGCGCAGGCGCTCAACAGGGCCGGAACCGGGACTCCAGGCGTCGGCTACCCGGGCTTTGAGTGGATCGTTGTTGTTCAGGATCCAGGGCACATCCGTGAAAGTGACACCATCCAGGTCACGATTGCCCGCAATGTTGCTGCCGCCGTCGTATACCGATGGCAGTGCATACACTGGTACGTCACCCGCGTAGTGGAATCCAAGGGTCGGTTTTATCTGGCGACCTTCCTGGGGATTGGCAACGAGAAACAGAAAATCAACATCCTGGCGACGACGGGGTGTGAAGTGAATGGTGTTGCGTGAAAGTCGGCTGCGAAGCTGGTCAGCCCTGGCTTCACTGGCGTCAACACTGAGTAATTGCCGTACCACGTCGGAGTAGGATCCACTGCTTGTAAAGCTGGCGCGGCTGACCACGTGTCCGCCCATTGATTCCCAGTAGTCAACGAACACCTGGCGCAAGCGGTCGTACTCGCTGCCGGCCGGGGTCAGCAAGGTGGCATTACGATGCCCGGCCAGCCAGGCAAGATTGGCGGTTTGTCGAATTTCATCTTCGGGCGCCAGACCGAACTGGAACAATTCTGCCGGATTGATACGGTTCTCATCGCCATAGTTCAGAGCCAGTGTCTGTACCGGCAGGGAGCGACGAGATTGCAGGTTGCGGACCGCATCCTTGTCCAGCGGGCCAACAACCAGGTCTACCCCGGCTTCCACTGCCTGGCTGTAAAGTCGCGGAATATCGGCTGGGTTACTGGAATCGTATATTGTGATACGTGGTACTTCCTGTCCTTGCGCCATTGCATCGTAGTAGGCGCTCATGAACCCCTGACTCACCGCATTGCCCGCGGCGCTTTGCAGCGGCAGCATCAGGCCGACATGTGAGGGTCGGTTATTCCAGATGGAAACCAGATTGGCAAGTGAGTCGGGCAGCCGGTCTGCCGCAGAGTGCTGGTTCCAGCGATTGCGCCACAGCTCAATGGCATCTATCTGCTGTTCGAGGTAGTTCTGGGTGGCAGTGGTGGCGCTGAGCAATTCCATCCAGCCGCGCAACTCGTAGGAATCAACCAGTGGGTCGCGTGAGGAGAGCGAGCTGGCCGGTGCAGACGTCAACGTTTGCCAGATCAGATTGTTGTTTGCGCGCCGTTGGTCAGCCGGCAGCAGCGACGCTCGTTGTACCAGTGCTCTTGCCGATGCCAGGTGCTGACCGGTGGCGTACAGTGCATCAGCGCGCAGGCTCAGGGCTCGCAGTCGATGCTGGTCCGGAAGCTGGTCAATGGCCTCAAGGGGCGCGCGCTGCAGCCGCGTCAGTGCCTGGTCAGCTCGGTTGTTCTGCAGGGCAAGTGCCGCCTGTAGCAGTGCCCGGCGGATCTGCTGGTTGTTGTCCAGTGCCGTGCTCACCACCTCGTCCAGCAGTTGCCCGGCAACGCTGGCGTCGTGCTCGCGTTCTGCCAGTTCGGCGGCCGCAAGGAACTGCTCCTGGGGCCCGAGGCTGTCATCCACCCGCCCCAGATAATAATCGCCTGCTCGGGAGAGATCGGCGGTCTCAGCTGGTGTTGTTGCGGTTTCCCGCATTGGGGCCGAACTGCCGCAGGCTGCAAGAAAAACAGACAACAACAGCGGAGCCGCCACCAGGGCCCGCCACCGTCGGTTCTTCGGGCTCGGACGTGCAACACTGCCAGGCACAGGTGGCGCCGTGGCTGGTTCACTGACTGACTGGATGATTGTTGGCGGCATGGACGTGTGCATTATAGGTACAAGCGGCAATGGGCTGATGAGCATATTACAGTTATCATCACGGAGCAATTGACGTCAACAGTGTCCTGTCTCATGGGTTGGTACACTTTCAGCATGCCAACTCATGAGACAGGACACACCAGGAGCAGTATTCATGTCCGACGAAGTCATCATACGTCCCGCTTTGTATGTTGTGGCCACCCCCCTGGGTAATCTCGGGGACATGACTGCGCGCGCGATCCATATTCTCGGGCTCGTCGATCTGGTGGCGGCAGAGGACACCCGTCACAGCAGAAAACTGATGCAACATTTCGGCATTGACACGCGTATGGTGGCCTACCACGAATTCTCTGATCAGGAGCGTGAGCAACGCCTGGTCGACACGCTTGCAGGTGGTCAGGCCATCGCCCTGATCTCCGATGCCGGCACACCACTGATCTCTGATCCCGGCTACTCGCTGGTGCGACGGGTGCGCGAGGCAGGTATCCGGGTGATCCCTGTACCCGGCGCCAGCGCGCTGACGGCGGCGCTCAGTGTTTCCGGTCTGCCAAGCGACCGGTTTCTGTTTGCCGGATTTCCTCCGCATCGCAGTGCAGCACGCCGCAGCTGGCTGGATGAACTGTCCGGCGAACGGGGCACCCTGATCTTCTACGAGTCGCCGCATCGTGTTGCCGACACTGTTGCGGACATGCGCGATGTGTTTGGCAGCGATCGTGATGCGGTGATCTGCCGAGAGCTGACCAAAACCTGGGAGACTGTCCATGAGGCCAGTCTCGGTGAACTGGTTCACTGGTTGGCTGCTGATGACAATCACCGGCGCGGTGAATTCACGTTGCTGGTCCAGGGCGCTCGTGTGTCTGACGAGCAGGCGGAACTGGATGCGGCACTGAAAGTCCTGGACGTGTTGCTGGAAGATCTGCCCGTGAAACAGGCCGCAGCCCTGGCCGCCCGGATCACCGGCAAGGGCAGAAACCTGCTCTATCGCGAAGCCCTGGCGCGGCGCCCGGACAAGCCTTGATCAGGGTTTTCTGACCCAGTTGCCATTGGCATCCTGGACATAGTTGCCGGACCGCGTGGCTTCCACGGCACGCGCATAGGCCAGTTGGGCCACGTCACGCACAGCAATATCGTTCTCCCTGGCAATCTGCTCGTAGCGGGCCCGGCGCTGGCGATTGACGTCACGGACCAGTGCTTCCACCTCGGCCGGTACATTTGCCTGCACCAGCCCGATGTAACCGTCACGCTGCTCGCCGATCAGTCCGGCTGATTTGGCTTCTTCCAGGGTCATGGCATGGGCCGGGCCGGCGATCAGGAGCATGAGGCCAAGCAGAGCGCCAAACCAGAAGCGGTTGCGGGTGGTAATTCGGGACAAGTGTATCGTGTGCATCATATGCTCCTCAGAACAGTCCGCTGTCGTCGCTGAAAATATCATCCAGTTCTCTTTCTACCCGTATGCGGATTTCATGCTCTATTCGCACGTTCAGGTTGATCGTGATCGGTTCGGTGGGCGCTGCCACCTGTACCGTCGGTGTACAGGCTGCTGTGGCCAGCAGTGTTGTAGCCAGCACAGTTGGCGCCAGCAATATTTTTGCCAGCCGTGTCCTTGCCGGCGGTGTCCGTGAAAGAGTTCGCATAATGCTCAGCCTGTCTCGACTAGTGGAGAACCATCAGTCTGCAGTATATCAGAGGCAGCTGAATCCGTGCTGAACGGCGTGAGCGGTTTCATCGCTGCCCACGAAGCTGTGCCTCCAGTGTGTCGGCGATATCCCGACCAGCCTGAAGGCTTTCCAGCAGGTCCGGAATATTGTCACTGATATTCACATTGAGATTGATCGGTTGCCCCTGGCCCAGCTCGGTTGCAATGCCTTCCATGCGCACGGCCAGCAGCAGCTCGCCGTCGGCCATATAGTCCACGTCGGCTTCCAGACGGCTGTAACGATAGTTGCGCAAAGCGCTGTACACCAGATCCAGACTGCTGTTGCCGGTGTTGGTCGGGCCGTCACGGTAGCCGATGGTGCCGCCTGGCGGCAGGGCTCGCAATCGTCCGCTTGTGATGGTGACAGTGGCATCGTCGCTGATGGTCAGTGGCAACTCACCAGAGACAATGCCCGTGGCGCCGATGCCCTGATAGGCGCTAAGTGACAGGATGCGGGCAATATCAATCCGATCAAGTGTCAGTGTGCCGGTACTCTGCGCCTGTGTGGCGTCATACGCGAGTCTGTCAGCCCGCACATGCCCACCAAACAACGACATCTCGCTGTCACGTGCCAGCATCACTGGTCCGCGGGTATCGAACTCAAGCTCGGTGCGGATGTCCTCAAGCGCCAGGCCGACATCAACACGATCCAGCGTCACTGCAAATGCCGCCAGACTGTTGATTGTGCCGGTTTCGTCAAAGCCGGCATGAACCTCGGTGCCCAGCCCGATGAAGCCGATGCTGTTCACGTATCCACCGATGGCATCCAGCAGCAGGGTGACTGTGCCATCAATTGCGGGCAAGGTGCTGTCCTCACGAGCGTGCCAGGCCGCCTCGACCCGGCCGCTGGCGCGCCCGGCAATCACATTCATTTCCAGTGGCAGCGGGCTGATGAAATCAGTCAGTTGATTGTCTTCATCATCAAAGTCGAGTTCGGGGATTTCCACAACAGCCTGGCCTGTCCACGAGGACAATCCGTGTGAGCCTGAAATATTGGCGACCGGCCGACTGTTGAGCGAAGCCTGGGCATTGAATTCGAGCAGGTCGTCAGCCAGCGCCAGATCTGCGGTCAGCGCCGCGTCCCACAGATTGAGTGAAAACAGATTGGTGTAGGTGTTCTCCAGTTGAATGCCTGCGCGCAGCTGCATGTCACTGGGTGCGCCGGAGGATGGGCTGAATGCCAGATCAGTCACCAGCAGAGTTGTGCCAATGAGCATGTCGTCCTGCCGCAGCGCCGGCAGTTCGACGCGCAGTCGCTCCATTTGCAGATGAAGTCCATTGTTGTCATCTGCAGGCAGCTCCAGCGTTGCACCCGACTGCAGTGTCATTGCGGTATTTCTGGCGTTCAGCGCCGGTGTCTGCATATCGGGCAGGGTCAGGCGTGAGCCAGTACCAACACTTGCTGTTGTGCGGTTGTTGTTGCTGAGAATGACAACATCAGCAAGTGACAGTTCGGGATCTGTCACCTCGATATCAGCAGCCTGCAAGCGTTCGGCCCGGAGCAGTAGCGTGGAAGCGTTTATCCCGACGCCATCGCCGGTCACGTCCAGATGGATGGTTTGCCCTGTTTGGCCACGCAGCTGCTGAACCATGAGGTCGGGCAACGAGAGTGTACCAACGCTCAGCGTGGTGTCCGCGCCAAGCGCCAGGGCCAGCTCACCATCAAGCAGATGGCCGTCAATGTGCAGCGCCGCCAGTCTGACGTTCCGGGCGGACAGCGTTTGTGTGTTGGTGTCCGTTGCCGACGAGACAATGGGGTCCCATTGCAGGGCAGGTGTATCCATATCGCTTTGTGCCGTGAACCTGCAGTCTGTTGTCTGTGAGCACGTCAGCTGCAGTTGGGTCAGATGTATCTGCGTTGCTTCCATGGTCAGGCCTTGGGCGGTGATGCCGTTTGTGCTCAGACGCATGTCCGGCCCCGATACCCGGATGTGCCCCTGGTCCTGAGACGGCGACTGCGGCAGACTGATGCCGGCTGTTATCGGCTGATGCCAATGCAGTGTGATCACGCCACTGGCCTCCGGGTCCAGCAGCGACACCGGTGTAACGATCTGGCCGTCAGTCTCCAGCTCCACATGCAGGGCTGCAAGGCTGATCGCGTCAGCTGACTCGGTCAGCCGGGCTTCCACGGCAATACCACCTCTGGCAGTGATGTCGGGTATCGCCGCAATAGTGCCGGGTAGCATTTCATTGATGCCGGTCATGACGGCTCGGGCCTCATTACTGTCCACAAAACCGGCGGCCTGCAGATAGACGGTGTCGGTCATTGCAACCGCGCTCAGGTCGAGCCTCAGGGATTCGCCTGCAACGGTCTGCAGACTGATCGCTGCGGTAAGGGGCAGCGCAGACAGGTTCGCCTGTTGCAGCTGTTCCTCGCTCAGAAAGCGGCTGGAAACATAGTTCTGATCGTGCCAGTTGAGATCCGTGGTCAAGGAGAGCTGATCGGTATCCAGTCGGGCTTCCATGCCGCCAGGGACTCGCTGGATCTGCATCGACGCTTCGGCGAGCAGCCCGCCAATGGCCAGGTGGTGAATCCGGAATGACTGCAGTGGCAACTCATGAAGGGTCTGGGCAACAGCCGTGATCCGGGGAATCGATGCAGGCTGGTCAGCATCCGGTGTGGCGGGTGGCAGCTCAAGGTAAGCGCTGTCGATGGTGATGGTGTGTATCTGAGCACTGCGGATTCCAGCGGTGTCATAGGTGACATTAATGCCGCTGGCTGACTGGAGATTGCCACTTGTCCGGTGCATGACGACCAGGGTGCCGACTGACGTGGCATGGCGCCCTGGTTGCAAGCCACTGACTTCGACGACCCGGAAGTCCATGTCGCGTAGCAGATAATTGGCAACAGCGACGGCCAATGAGTCCCGAAACAGCCATGCGGCGCCCACTGCCACCAATGGCAACATCAGCAACAGGGCAGCGACGGAAAAAAAACGTTTCACTCCGAATACACCTCTGACCTGTGATTCCCTCGCGCCGGATTCCTTGAGGCCAGTCTAGCATGCCGGGCAAGGGCCTGGCCGAAAAAGCTTGAATTCACCGGGAGGCTGGCATACTCTGCGCGCGAGTCAGCCGGGCAGTCGCCGCTCTGAGCGCTTTGACTGCTGCGTATGCGGTAGCCGAGGCACGGAACGGAGGAAAGTCCGGGCTCCATAGAGCAGAACGCCAGGTAACGCCTGGGGGGCGCAAGCCTACGGAAAGTGCAGCAGAGAGCAGACCGCCAACCCCGGCCTCGGTCGGGCGGTAAGGGTGAAAGGGTGCGGTAAGAGCGCACCGCGCGACTGGTAACAGTTCGCGGCACGGCAAACCCCGTTCGGAGCAAGGCCAAATAGGAATCCATGGGCGTGGCTCGCGCCGGATTCGGGTAGGCCGCTTGAGGTCTGCAGTGATGCAGATCCCAGATGAATGACTGTCCTCGACAGAACCCGGCTTACAGGCTGGCTCACCTTCTTGATCTATTTCCGGCGCCGTCCGGTGCCGCAGCCACACTTTTGTGTGAGTCGCTGCGGCGTCTTGATAAATCACTTTAAGTTCGAACCGCACTAATCTGATTTCCTGATTTTATCTCGTAATCCTTCTTGTCCCACCTGAGCTCTTTCCGGATTTTTCCTGAAATTTCAGCACCTTTACGCTCCTCAATGCAGCAAAAATGCTTGCACTTGCCAATTTGTGTGAATATAGTGTCGCAAAGTGGTGGAAAGTGGTGAGCCAGTGTAGAAAAGTGGGGAAGCGGGGTGGCGACTGATTGCCAAGATCAGCGCACCATGCTTCCGGGCCGGGGAGGCCGGGAGTCAGTCAGTGTTTCGGGGAATCAACAACATCAATCTGGATACGAAGGGGCGCATGGCCGTGCCTGCCCGTTTCCGTGATTTGTTGATTGAACGATATGGCGGTCGCCTGGTGGTCACCATAGATACACAGCAGCGGTGTCTGCTGCTCTACCCGGTAGATGAGTGGGACGTTATCCAGGCTGAACTGGAAAAGTTGCCCAGCTTTGATCCGCTGGCGCGCCGGGCTCAGCGCATGCTCATTGGTCATGCACATGATCTGGATATGGACGGCAGTGGTCGTGTGCTGTTGCCGCAGGTGCTGCGTCAATACGCGGGACTGGACAAACATGTGGCGCTGGTCGGGCAGGGCAAGAAATTCGAAATCTGGAGCGAAGAGGTCTGGGGTCATCAGATGGAAGACTGGACCTCCAGTGAAGCGAGCGGTACGGAGTTGTCGGCGGAGATGAGACATATCTCCCTCTGATCGTCCGGCGTGCCGGGGAACAGGGCAAACGTTGAAACGGGTCGGCATATGACAAAGATGCAGCATCACACGGTGTTGCTGGAACCGGCAATTGAAGCGCTGGTTACCGATAGCTCCGGCTTCTATGTGGACGGCACGTTCGGTCGTGGAGGCCACTCGCGCAGGATATTGCAGTCGCTGGGAGAATCTGGCCGGCTGCTGGCCATTGACCGCGATCCGGATGCTGTGTCAGTGGCGCGCAGCGAGTTTGCCGACGACGCCCGGTTTGACGTGAAACAGGGAACATTTTCGGAGCTCGCCAGCATTGTCGACGGGCTTGGCAAAACAGGGCAGGTCAATGGTGTGTTGCTGGACCTGGGTGTGTCTTCGCCGCAACTCGACGAAGCGCAACGCGGATTCAGCTTTTCTCAGGATGGGCCGTTGGATATGCGTATGAATCCTCTGGAAGGCGACAGCGCTGCTCAGTGGCTGGCGTCAGCTTCGGAAAAGCAGATTGCTGATGTTCTTTATCACTATGGTGAAGAGCGGCATTCCCGACGCATTGCCCGGGCGCTTGTGACAGCGCGCAAGGAAACACCCATCACCACCACTTTGCAGTTGGCCGAGCTGGTCAAGGCCGCCAACCCTTCATGGGAAAAACACAAACACCCGGCAACGCGCGCGTTCCAGGCTATCCGGATTCATGTCAATCACGAGCTGGATGAGTTGCGGTCCTGCCTTTCACAATCGATCAACGTGCTGGGGCGTGGTGGTCGGCTGGTGGTGATCAGCTTTCATTCGCTGGAAGACCGGATAGTGAAGCAGTTCATGCGGCAGCAGGAGCAACGCGATGACTTGCCAAGAGGCTTGCCTTTGCGGGATGTGGACATTGCGTCGAACATGCGGCGCGTTGGCAAGGCGATAAAACCCGCGGCGTCAGAAGTGGCAGAGAATCCGAGGGCGCGAAGCGCAGTAATGAGGATAGCGGAAAGAGTGTAACCAACAGCTGTATCAGGTTCAGGAAGGCAATGGGCATAACAACAATGACAGTTCAGGCAGGGAGAGCAATGGCGCGAAAGAGTTCCCGGCATGGTTCTGTCATCGCCTGGGCAAAAGTTGTGACGCCTGGTGCTGCTTTGGTGGGTTTGATGCTGGCTGTTGTGCTCGTGTCCGGGTTGGCGGTGGTCTACAGCACGCATCAGTACCGCTATACCTTCCATGAATTCCAGCAACTGCGCGAACAGAGAAATGCCCTGGAAGTGGAATGGGGTCAGTTGCTGATCGAGCAGAGCACTTTTGGTCTGGAGAGCAGGATAGAACGCAAGGCCATGGATGAGCTGCAATTGATATTCCCGGAGTGGTCGCGAACAGTGATGGTGCAATATGAATGACAAAACCTCACCTGCACTGACACCCTCCTGGCGCCTGGCGCTGGTCTGGTGTTGCGTGGCAATAGGATTGCTGGCTGTGCTCTGGAAAGTGCTGACCCTGTTTGTGGTGGAGCGTGATTTTCTCCAGGGGCAGGGTGATCTGCGCACAATTCGCACCGAACCTCTGGTGGCCCATCGCGGCATGATCACAGATCGCAACGGCGAGCCGTTGGCCATCAGTACACCGGTCAAATCCATCTGGGTCAATCCGCGCGAATTGTCCCGCAATCCCGTGCATGTGGTTCAGCTGGCGCAGGCGCTGGACCTGGATGCCGAGGATCTGATGGCGTCAGTGGGAAACAATGCCACACGTGAGTTCATGTATGTACGTCGCCGCATACCGCCAGCTGAAGCCGATCGTGTGCTGGATATGCGCCTTGATGGCGTTTACGCCCGCCAGGAATACCAGCGATACTATCCCCAGGGCGAAGTGGCGGCGCACCTGGTTGGTTTCAGCAATATTGACGATATCGGTCAGGAAGGGCTGGAGCTGGCCTACGATGACTGGTTGCGTGGAGTGCCGGGCAGGCAGCAGGTGATCAAGGATCGTCGTGGACGCATCATCCGGGAGCTCAACACCATTCAGACAGCGCAGCCCGGCAACCGTCTGGAGCTCAGCATTGATTTCCGGATTCAGAGTCTGGCCTATCGGGAGTTGAAGGCGGAATTCATACATCGCCATGCTCGTGCTGCCTCTACTGTCGTGCTGGATGTGAAAACAGGCGAAGTCTTGGCCATGGTCAATCAGCCTTCTTTCAATCCTCACAATCGCGGTAGCCTTGCTGATTTCGGTGCGCTGAGAAACCGGGCAATGACGGATCTGTTCGAGCCCGGCTCAACCATCAAGCCATTCACCGCCATAGCAGCACTCGAATCCGGGTTGTTCAATAACCAGAGCATCATCAACACGAGCCCTGGACGCATGCGTGTTGGCCGCGACTTTGTTTCTGACCGGGGTTACGACTTTGGTCCGCTGAGCATGGAAGAGGTGCTGATACGTTCAAGCAATGTGGGTACCACGAAGATGGCGCTGGAGATTGGCCACGAAGCGGTGCGCGATGTGTTGCAACGGGTCGGCTTTGGTGAGGGTGTCTCGACCGGATTTCCCGGTGAGATGGCCGGAGTGCTGCCCAATCATCGTGTATGGCATGACATTGAAACAGCCACCCTGTCTTTCGGTTATGGGCTTTCAACCTCCACGCTGCAACTGGCCCAGGCCTACGCGACTATTGCCAGCGGCGGCATCCGTCGACCGGTAAGCCTGCTCAAGGGCGGCGGTGGTGGTATACCGGGCGCCGAGGGAGAGCATCGGGTTATCGAAGAAAGTGTGGCCCGCCAGGTGATGGACATGCTGGCGGCGATCACCGACGTGGAGCGTGGCGGTTTTGATGGCGCCAGTGTCCCTTTTTACAGTGTGGCTGGCAAGACAGGCACTGCCCGCGTGGTGGGTCCGCGTGGCTACGATCCCAATCTGCACAACTCCATGTTTGCCGGCTATGCGCCGGCCGATGACCCAAGGATTGTGATAATTGTCATCATCCACGAACCCCAGGGTGCACAGCATTATGGCAGCCAGGTGGCTGCACCGGTATTTGCACGCATTGCCAATGGCGCATTGCGGATTCTTGACGTTGCGCCAGACAAAGCCGATGCGTCACGTTACCTGCAACTGAGCACCCGATGAGGTTTCGATGAGGTGTCCATGTACACGGCGAAGAGCATGAGCAACACAGGATTGACATTGAAGCACTTGTTGACCGGCCTGGTACCGGTGGATGAGGTGCCCGGCAGTGCGCTGTCCGTGACCGTATCCGGACTGTGCATGGACAGTCGCGCCGTCAGGGGTGGTGATCTGTTCTTTGCCTGTTTTGGCAGGAATCATGATGCGCGTGATTATATCGATCATGCCATTGAGCAGGGTGCGTCTGCCGTGCTTGCCCAGAGCGGTGGCCAGTGGCAGGGCTGTGAGCAGCGCGCTGCAGGCAGCGGTCGAACAGTACCGGTAATCTGTGTGGTGGACCTGACTGCGCTGATCAGCGCCATTGCAGGGCGCTTTTTTGGTGAGCCGGGACAAAGCCTGGTATCCGTGGGTGTGACCGGCACCAATGGCAAGACCAGTTGCACGCAGTTTCTGGCGCAGGCGCTGAGCGCTCTGGGTGAGCGCTGTGGTGTTATTGGAACACTTGGTTATGGTATGTACCCGTCGCTGGATGACAGCGGATATACCACGCCGGATCCGATTGTGGTGCAGCGCTCGCTGGCCCACTTCGTTTCAGAAGGGGCCGGATATGCCGCCATAGAGGCGTCATCACAGGGCTTGCATCAGCACCGCCTGGCGGCGGTGCCTTTCCACTCGGCAATGTTTACCAATCTGAGCCGGGATCACCTGGACTACCACGAGAGCATGGCTACCTACGGTGAAGCGAAAAAGAAGCTGTTTTTTGCTGATGGCCTGAAGGTGGCCATCATCAATTCCGATGATGCCTATGCCAGTAGCATACTCAACGATGTCAGCTCGCGTTTGCACAGCCTCACCTACAGCTTGTCCGATACTCGCGCCGACGTCCATGCACAGGTGATCGAGACCTTGCCGGACGGATACCGCGCCAGACTTCGCACGCCGTGGGGAGACACTGATCTGAATGGCAGTCTGCTGGGGCGCTTCAACATCAGCAATGTATTTGCTGTGTTGTGCGCCCTGATGACATTGCCGGCACGTAAGCCCCCAATTACATTGGCGATGGCAAGCGAGATTCTGGCGGCACTGAAGCCGGTGAGTGGCCGAATGGAGATTGTAGGCGCTGCGCGCGGTGCCAGTGTGGTCGTTGACTACGCGCATACACCGGACGCACTGAAAAGTGCCCTGTCAGCACTGCGTGATCACTACGATGGCCGCATCCATTGTGTCTTCGGTTGTGGAGGTAATCGGGACAAGGGCAAACGCCCATTGATGGCGGAAGTGGCCGAGTCCCTGGCAGATTTCCTTGTTGTCACGGATGACAATCCGCGCATGGAAAATGCGGACGACATCGTGAAGCAGATTCTTCTGGGTATCGAAGACGCGTCCAGAGTGGTTATCCAGCGCGACCGGGCGACAGCAATTCGGGAAGCGATCCTGGGTGCCGGGTCCGGCGACGTGGTGTTGATTGCCGGCAAGGGTCATGAAAATTATCAGGATGTTGGTGGCCAGCGCATGGTGTTCAGTGATGTGGCGCAGGCCAGACTTGCCCTGCAGGAGCGTGATCGATGATCGGGGTCATGCAATTGTCCGGACTCGCCGAGCCGCTGCGTGGCAAACTGCAGGGCGGGGACTGCAGCTTCACTCGCCTCAGTACCGATACCCGCACGTTGCGTAAATCCGAGTTGTACCTGGCGCTATCTGGCGAAAACTTTGATGGTAACGATTTTCTGGCAGCCGCACTTGAGCGCGGCGCCTGCGGTGCGATTGTCAGTCGCCCCGGCGACGTTGACATACCGCAGCTGGTTGTCGGTAACACCCTGATGTCCCTGGGTGAGATTGCGCGTATCAATCGTCGGCGCTCAAGTGCCCATGTGGTTGCGCTGACCGGCAGTCAGGGAAAGACCACGGTCAAGGAAATGATCGGCAGCATTCTCCGGCAGCGGCACTCGACACTGGTGACGCGCGGCAATCTCAATAACCGGATCGGGGCACCTTTGACACTGCTTGAGCTTGATGACACTCATCAGTTCGCGGTCATTGAACTGGGTGCAAACGGTGCCGGCGAAATCTCCGATACGGTGTCTGTGGCGCTGCCACAAGTGGTGTTGATCACCAACGCAACCGCAACCCATCTCGAGGGTTTTGGCAGCGTGGACGGCGTCGTCAGGGCCAAGGGTGAAATCATTGACGGCTGTGCTGAAGACGGTGTTGTTGTTCTTAATGCCGATGATGCGGCGTTCGAAACCTGGGCGCGTCGAGCAGGGCAGCGTCGTGTTGCCGGATTCAGTCTGGATCACAATCATCCACTGGCAAGCTACAGCTGTGCTGCGGTGCGACTCGATGCCACATCGTCACAGTTCACATTGCGATTTCCTGAAGGCGAAACGGACATCACCCTGCCGATGCCCGGCAGGCACAATATTGCCAACGCCCTGGCTGCAGCAGCCGTTGCCATGGAATCCGGCATCAGCAAGGAAGACGTTGTTGCCGGACTTGCACGCATGTCTGCGGTACCCGGGCGGCTGGATGTATCTCTCGCCAAGAATGACATGGTACTGATTGATGACAGCTACAACGCCAGTCCCAGTTCCTTTCGCGCCGCCATTGATGTGCTGGTGGCGTTGGGTCGAAAGCGAAATGCGCGCACCATGGTGGTTGCTGGCGATATGGCAGAGTTGGGCGAAGACACGGCCGAGTTACATCGTGGCTGCGGAGAATATGCCCGAAAAAAAGGCGTCGATATGCTGCTGTGCACCGGGCGGCTGAGTGCTTTGATGGCCGATGCCTTCGGTGACGGCGCGCAGCACTTCGATGATCGTGAAGCGCTGATGGCACATGTCGTCAGCCTGGCCGAACCGGATCTGGTGATGCTGGTCAAGGGTTCGCGCAGTGCGGGTATGGACAGGATAGTCGAGCAACTCAAAGTCGGGGAGGCGTGCTGATGCTGGTCTGGTTATCGGAGTACCTCGCGCAGATACACACCGGGTTTGCCGTCATCCAGTACATTACCGTGCGCGGGGTGCTTGGCATTCTCACAGCCCTGTTGTTTGGGCTGATCATTGGTCCGACCATGATCCGGCGACTGAACTATCGCCAGATAGGGCAGGTCGTGCGAGACGATGGTCCGGAATCACATTTCAGCAAGGCCGGCACACCAACCATGGGCGGTGCCCTGATATTGGTGTCAGTGGCTTTCAGCACGCTGCTCTGGGCAGACCTGAGCAGCCGCTACGTCTGGATTGTGTTGCTGGTGACCCTGTTGTTTGGCCTGGTTGGCTGGATTGACGATTACCGCAAGGTGATTCGCAAGGACCCCCGGGGCCTGCCGGCACGATGGAAGTATTTCTGGCAGTCTGTCATCGGGCTGGGCGCTGCCGTGTTCTTGTACTACACCGCGACCCTGCCTGCCGAGACAGCCTATATCGTGCCCTTCTTCAAAGGCATTTCGCTGGATCTCGGGATTCTCTATATCGTGATCACCTACTTCGTCATCGTGGGCAGCAGCAATGCCGTGAACCTGACAGACGGGCTCGATGGCCTGGCGATCCTGCCCACTGTCATGGTTGGCAGTGCACTTGGGCTTATTGCCTATCTGGTCGGGCACATCGGATTTTCCGAATACCTTCAGATTCCTTATGTGCCGGGTTCGGGAGAGCTGGTGATTTTCTGTGGCGCCCTGCTGGGCGCCGGGCTTGGTTTCCTCTGGTTCAACACCTATCCGGCCCAGGTCTTCATGGGTGATGTTGGGGCACTCGCACTGGGCGCTGCACTGGGGATGGTGGCAGTCATTTCCCGACATGAAATTGTGCTGTTCATCATGGGTGGCGTTTTTGTCGCCGAGACCGTTTCGGTCATGTTGCAAGTGGGTTCATACAAGCTGCGTGGAAAGCGCATCTTTCGTATGGCACCCCTGCATCACCACTACGAACTCAAGGGCTGGCCGGAACCACGTGTCGTTGTGCGTTTCTGGATCATTACCTTGATGCTGGTCCTGATTGGACTGGCCACATTGAAGTTCCGCTGAAGGGGGCGACTGCAGAGTTGATGCAAGACATGAACGCATCTACAGGACAACAACAGAAGTTGATAGTCGGTCTGGGCAAGACAGGACTGTCCTGTGCGCGATTTTTGCGTGCAAAAGGTGAGTTGTTCCGGGTGATGGACAGTCGGTTCAGTCCGCCCGCATTGGGCGAGTTCAGACGTGAGTTTCCCGACGTGGACGTTGCCCTGGGTGGATTCTCCCGCGACATGCTGATGGACGCAGCCGAAATTGTGTTGAGCCCTGGCGTAAGTCTGGCTACACCGGAAATTGCTGAGGCAGTCAGTCACGGCGTACCGGTGGTGGGGGACATTGATATCTTCAGTCGCGAGGCGCTTGCGCCGGTCGCGGCCATTACCGGTTCCAACGGCAAGAGCACCGTGGTGACACTGCTTGGCGAAATGGCGCGCGGGGCAGGCCTGCATGTTGGCGTGGGCGGTAATCTGGACGGCCGGGCAAGCATGCCTGCGCTGGATCTGCTGCGCGATGAATCGCATCAACTCTATGTTCTGGAGCTGTCCAGTTTCCAGCTGGAAACCACACAGGCCCTGAACGCCGAGGTGGCCGTGATCCTCAACATCAGTGAGGATCACCTGGACCGCTACAACAACATGGACGAGTACCGCGCGGCCAAGCAGCGCATCTTTAATGGTTGCCATCAGATGATACTCAATCGTGATGAGCCACAGACCTGGCCTTCTCCGTTGCCTGAAGCACAGCGCTGGACCTACGGCCTGGATGAACCGGATGAAGACGGTTTTGGTGTCGTGACTGTGGACGGGCAGCCATGCCTGTTTCACGCCGATACCCTGATCATGCCAGTCAGTGAGCTGCAGATGCTGGGTGCACACAATATATCCAATGCGCTGGCAGCCTTCGCTGTCGGCCACGCACTGAAACTGCCCCGGGATGCCATGCGCAAGGTATTGCGAGAGTTCGCAGGCCTGCCACATCGTTGTCAACGCTTGAGAAACCTGCGCGGCGTCACGTTCTTCAATGACTCAAAGGGCACGAATGTGCACGCTACCATGATGGCAATTGACAGCGTAGCAGAGTCCATCACAGGGCAAGTTGTACTGATAGCCGGTGGCATTGGTAAAGGTGCGGATTTTTCGCCGCTGGTGCCAGTAGTCCGACGCCATGTAAAAGGGCTTGTTTTGATAGGCCGTGACGCGCCGATGCTGGCTGAGCTCTTTGATGATGTGGTGCCGGTTATCCTGGCTGAGGATATGGAACAGGCTGTTGCCATCGCATTTGACAAGGCGGATAACGGCGACGCTGTGTTGCTGTCACCGGCATGCGCCAGCTTTGACATGTTCAGCGACTTTTCACATCGGGGCCGGGTTTTTGCCGCTGCCGTGGAGGTGCTGCAATGAACCAGTCAGTTGTTCGGCCCACCAGCGCATTGAGCGCGGCCATCGAGGCTGTGAGCGAGCGTTCACCGAACACGCTGCTGGTGCTGATGTGCCTGTTGCTGTGCCTGGGGCTTGTCATGATGACGTCGGCGTCGGTGGAAATTGCCAGCAGTCAGTTTGGTGATCCTTTCTTTTTCGCAAAGCGCCAGTTGTTTTTTATTATGATTGCGGCTGTTGGCGTCATGATAACGTTACACATTCCCATGAGGTTCTGGTATCAGTCCAGTGCGGCCTTGCTGATATTGTCGCTGGTGTTGCTGGTACTGGTGCTGGTGCCTGGCATCGGCAAGATTGTCAATGGCAGTGCGCGATGGATAGATCTCGGATTCTACACATTGCAGCCTTCAGAAATGGCCAAGATTTTCCTGGTTGTCTATCTCGCTGCTTTTCTGCATCGGCGCCGCGACGAGGTGTACTACAGTTGGCTGGGATTCATCAAACCGATGGTGATACTGGCGGCCATGGTTGCGCTGCTGCATTTTCAGCCTGATCACGGCGCCATGGTGATCATGATGGCGGCCACATTCGGCGTGTTGTTTCTGGCCGGTGCCCGGCTGCATCGATTCATATTCATCCTGCTGCTGGGGCTGGCAGCTGTCGCATCGGTTGCGGTAATGAAACCCTATGTCATCAACCGACTGACATCGTTCATGAATCCATGGGCGGCAGAGTACGTCTATGGTGAAGGTTATCAACTTACCCAGGCGCTGATCGCATTCGGTCGTGGGGAGTGGTTTGGCACAGGTCTTGGCAACAGCATCCAGAAACTTTACTTCCTGCCCGAGGCGCATACGGACTTCGTGGTTGCCATCGTGGCGGAGGAGCTGGGCCTGATGGGTGTGTTGATTGTGCTGGGGCTTTTCAGTGCGCTGATTTTCCAGGCACTTCTGACAGGGCGCAAGGCAGAAAAGTCCGGTGCCACCTTCCCCGCCTATGTAGCCTATGGCATCGCAATCCTGTTCGCCTCGCAGGTGTTCATCAATATAGGTGTCAACACGGGCCTGTTGCCAACCAAGGGGCTGACACTGCCATTTCTCAGCTACGGGGGTAACAGTCTGCTGGTGAGTTGCTTCATGGTTGCACTGCTGGTTCGCATAAATTTTGAAATTGACGCCGGGCAGCCACAGGGGGGTGTGCAATGAGTCGTGTCACCGTCCTGATCATGGCAGCTGGTACCGGTGGTCACATATTCCCGGCACTGAGCATTGCACGCGAACTGCAGGAGCAGGGCTGCCGCGTCGAGTGGCTGGGCACGCCCACCGGTATGGAGGTCGAACTGGTCAGGGATGCCGACATCCGCATGCACAGCATCAATGTGAGTGGTTTGCGTGGCAACGGCGTGCTGGGCCTGCTGATGGCGCCGTTTACGATCTGTCGCGCAATCCTGCAGGCGCTGTCTGTCATACGTGGGGCCAATCCCTGTTGTGTGCTTGGCATGGGAGGCTACGTCGCGGGTCCGGGTGGCATGGCGGCATGGCTTGCCCGAACACCCTTGTTGATTCACGAGCAGAATGCAGTGGCCGGGTTTACCAATCGTGTGCTTGCCAGACTGGCCTGTCGTGTCATGGAGACTTTCCCCGGCACGTTCGCACCGTCTCGCAAACCGCTTTGTACGGGTAATCCTGTACGCCCTGAAATTGAGGCCATTGCGGCCAACAGACAGGCTCGGGCACTGGATACCGATGCGCTGAATGTGCTGGTACTGGGCGGCAGTCAAGGGGCTGTTGCCATCAACACTGCGCTGCCAGCGGCGCTTGCCGCACTGCCAGCGGAACGGCGACCCAGAGTGCGCCACCAGACCGGCAGACGCAACTGTCTGGAAACACGTCGGCTGTACGAGAAGGAAGGGCTCACGCTTGATGATGCCATCGAGGTTGTACCGTTTATCGACGACATGGCTGATGCCTACGGCTGGGCTGATGTGGTCATCTGCCGCGCTGGCGCAACAACGGTCAGCGAGATCGCAGCAGCGGGACTGCCATCAGTGCTGGTGCCGTACCCCCATGCTGTTGATGATCATCAGCGCCGCAATGCCGAGTGGCTGAGCAAGGCCGGCGCGGCAGTTCTGGTCGATCAGCGATCCTTTACCAGGGAAAAGATTCTTGAGCTTTTTAACGGATTCATGAGCCAGACAACCATGTTGCAAGGCATGGCCGAGGCGGCCCGATCGGTCGCGCGTCCGGACGCCGCCAGTCGTGTTGCGGCCGTGTGCATGGAGGTGTGTTTCAACAATGACTGAGCGAGCTACAGCAGCAGTGCATCAGGTGCCGGAAATGCGCCGCATACGGACCATCCACTTCATTGGTATTGGTGGTGCGGGTATGTGTGGCATTGCCGAGGTGCTGTTGAACCAGGGTTATGCAATCACCGGGTCGGATATCCGTGGGTCAGTCGTCACAGAGCGTCTGGAGGCACTGGGCGCAAAAATCTTTATCGGTCACCGGGCGGACAATATCAGCGTTGCCGATGTGGTGGTGTATTCCAGCGCAGTCACGGCCCAGAACCCGGAAATGCTTGCTGCTGCGCAGCAGGGCAAGCCCACCATTGCGCGCGCGGAGATGTTGGCAGAGCTGATGCGTTACCGACACGCCGTGGCCATTGCAGGCACCCATGGCAAGACCACTACAACCAGTCTTGTTGCGTCCATTTTCACCGAAGCCGGACTTGATCCGACCTTTGTCATTGGCGGTCGCCTCAACAGCGCTGGCGCCAACGCCAAACTGGGTGAGAGCCGTTATCTGGTGGCAGAGGCAGATGAGAGTGATGTTTCGTTCCTGCACCTTCAGCCTATGGTGTCGGTTGTCACCAATATAGATGCAGATCACATGAGTTCCTACGACGGGGACTTCAACAAGCTGAAACAGTACTTCATCGAATTTCTTCACAACCTCCCATTCTATGGTCTGGCAGTGTTGTGTATTGATGATCCGGTGGTTGCAGAGATCATGCCGCGTATATCCCGGCCTGTTCTCACTTACGGGTTCTCGGAAAAAGCCGACTATCGCATCGCCGCATTGACGCAGAACCGGCAATTCACCGAGTTCGATGTGTATTGTCCCGGCAAGACAGAGCCGTTGCACATCGAACTGAATATACCGGGCCGGCACAATGCGCTGAATGCAACGGCGGCACTGGCGGTGGCCAGTGATGAAGGTATTGCAGACGAGCATATCTGCAGGGCCTTGCAGCGCTTCCAGGGTGTTGGACGTCGATTCGATATCCAGGGCCAGTTTCCAGTGCAGGGCGGCGAGGTCATGCTGCTCGACGATTACGGTCACCACCCCAGTGAAGTCCGCGCGACCATCGAGGCATTGCGCAGTGGCTGGCCGAATCAGCGGTTGGTGATGATCTATCAGCCGCACCGGTTCAGTCGGACCAAGGACCTGTATGAGGATTTTGTCAAAGTGCTGTCCGAGGTGGACGTTCTGTTGATGCTGGAAGTCTATTCAGCCGGAGAGGCGGCCATACCGGGCGCAGACGCTCGCAGTCTGTGCGGCAGCATTCGCCAGCGAGGCCGGGTGGACCCGGTGTTTGTGCAGGATGAGGACGACATACAGGCTGTTCTGCGTGGCCTGCTGCGCGATGGCGACATAGTGATTACCCAGGGCGCTGGCAGTGTGGGCGCCCTGGCCCGAAAACTCAGCACGGAAGGTTTCCTGTGAGCGTCGAGAAATTGAAAAAACTGGATCGCAGCGTATACGGCAATGACCGTGTGGCCGTACTGATGGGCGGTAACTCGGCGGAGCGTGAGATCTCACTGCTCAGTGGCAAGGCTGTGCTGAAAGCACTTCAGTCGCGTGGCGTCAATGCCGTGGCCATCGATGTTGATGCTTCACTGGTCGAACGACTCAGGGCCGAGGGCATCACTCGTGTATTCAACGCATTGCATGGCCGAGGCGGGGAAGATGGTCAGCTGCAGGGTCTGTTGAGCATGATGGGTATTCCGTGTACCGGCAGTGGCCTGCTTGCGTCGGCCCTGGCCATGGACAAGGCCAGAACCAAACAGTTGTGGCAAAGCCTCGGCCTGAGCACACCCAGATTTTTCCTTCTGGATGGCGAATCGGATTGGCAGGGCATCATAGATGATTGCGGCGAGGTGGTTGTGAAACCGGTGCATGAAGGTTCCAGCATCGGCATGGCCATGGTGAGTACGGCGGAGCAGTTGCAGCAGGCCTGGCAGGCGGCAACCCGTTTTGATGCCGTGGTCATGGCCGAGCAGCGCATCCGTGGTCGCGAATTCACAGTATCAATTCTGCAAGGCGATGTCCTGCCTGCCATCGAGCTGGGTACGGATCGGGAATTTTTCGACTTCGACGCCAAGTATCTGCGTGATGACACCCGTTATTCATGTCCTGCCGAGTTGACAGATGAGCAGGCCCATCGCCTGGAGCGTCTGTGCCTTGATGCCTTCAATGCGCTTGGCTGCAGTGGCTGGGGGCGCGTTGATGTGATGATGGATCAGGGTGGCGAATTCTATTTGCTGGAGGTCAATACTGTGCCCGGCATGACTGATCACAGTCTGGTTCCCATCGCTGCAGCACAACGCGGTATGGATTTTGGTGACCTTGTAATGATGGTTTTGTATGGAGCGGATCTGTAGTGGGCAGAAAAGAGCCACACATCACATTTTCGGCCTATACGGGCGATGATGAGTTTTCGGAGGATTTCGGGCCCTCGCGCTCGCGTGCCCGGTCGAAACCGGCTGTGCACGAGACGCCGCCGAGGCCGCGACGGCGATTGCGCTTCTGGTTGTTGTGTGTGCTGATGGTGTCAGTGTCAGGGGCCGCAGTCAGGCATTATGCAGCGCCGGTCGGCGAGGTTCTCAATGTGAATCTCAACCTGAAGCTGTCGTTGCCGGACTGGCAACTGCCCGAAATGCCTGCCATGGACGGACCACTTTTCAATCGCCCGATCCACACCGTAAGGATCGAATCACCGGTTCGTCGTATCAGCGAAGCCGAGATACGCACCGTGCTGGCGCGCCGCCTGGATGAAGGCTTTCTTCGTATCGATGTGCGACAGGTGAAGGCAGAACTGGAAGAAAATCCCTGGGTGGATCAGGCCAGCGTTCGGCGGGTATGGCCAGACAGTCTGGCGGTCAATGTCATTGAACAGCAACCCATTGCACGCTGGGGTGAAACTGAGCTGCTCAATGCCTATGCCGAAAAGTTTACCCCGCCCGACATGCGCGTGGTGGAGTCACTGCCGGAGCTGCGAGGTCCGGAGGACAAGGCGTTGACAATGATGCGTCAGTATCAGCAGTTCAGCCAGATGCTGAGCCCCTCAGGCTTGCGCATCCGGAAGCTGAGTCTGAGCGAGCGCGGTAGCTGGACGCTGGAAGTGGACAACGAGCTGCGTCTGGAACTCGGGCGTGAACATCTGGTGGAGCGCCTGCAGCGCTTTGTTGTGCTGTACGACAGGGCTCTGTACCAGAAAGTGGATGAGATCAGTGTGATTGATCTGCGGTACCGAAATGGCATGGCGGTACGCAACCGGGAAACCGGTACAGGCGAGGTGGCCTCATTATGACAGACAAGAGCAAGAACATGATCGTCGGACTGGATATCGGTACATCCAAGGTGGTCGCCATTGTTGGTGACATAAAAGCCGATGGCAACCTGGATATAGTCGGCATCGGCAGTCATCGATCCCGCGGCCTGAAGAAAGGCACTGTGGTGAATATCGAATCGACCGTGGAGTCAATCCAGCGTGCAGTCGAGGAAGCCGAACTCATGGCTGGCTGTCAGATCCAGTCGGTGTATGCAGGCATTGCGGGTAGTCACATCCGCAGCATGAACTCCCACGGTATTGTTGCCATCCGTGACGGTGAAGTTACACGTGCGGACATTGACCGGGTGATTGATGCAGCGCAGGCCGTTGCCATTCCGGCTGATCAGCGTGTACTCCACATACTGCCCCAGGAATACATCATCGATTCCCAGGAGGGCGTAAAGGAGCCACTTGGCATGTCGGGCGTGCGGCTGGAGGCGAAAGTACATCTGGTTACCTGTGCCATCAATGCGGTACAGAACATCGAGAAGTGCATCAAGCGGTGCGGGCTTCAGACCGAGGAAATAATTCTGGAACAACTGGCCTCAAGTTATTCCGTGCTTACCGAGGACGAGAAGGAGCTGGGTGTCTGCCTGGTGGATATAGGTGGCGGCACAACCGATATAGCCGTTTTCACAGAAGGCGCCATCAGGCACACGGGTGTGATTCCCATCGCCGGAGACCAGGTCACCAATGATATCGCCATGGCCTTGCGCACGCCCACGGACAATGCCGAAGAGATCAAGATCAAGTACGCCTGTGCACTGACCCAGTTGGCCAGCGCAGGTGACACGATCAAGGTGCCAAGTGTGGGGGATAGGCCGCCACGGGACCTTTCACGACAATCATTGGCCGAGGTGGTTGAGCCACGGTATGACGAGTTGTTTACCCTGATCAAGGCAGAGCTGCAGCGCAGTGGTTTCGAAGACCTCATGGCGGCAGGCATTGTGCTGACCGGTGGCACCAGCAAGATGGAAGGTGTGGTGGACCTGGCAGAGGAGGTGTTCCATATGCCGGTGCGTATTGGTTCGCCGCAACAGGTGCGCGGACTGAGCGACATCGTAAGGAATCCGATTTATTCAACGGGTGTTGGACTGCTGCTGTACGGAATGCGGCAGCATCAGGAACGTCGTGAGCATGCTCCGGTTCGGGAAGCACAACCCAACCTGTGGCAACGGCTCAGGGACTGGATTAAAGAAAATTTTTGATTGACTGAACATTTTAAAAAACGAGTGTGTCCTAGGACAGAGGGGGTAGTATGTTTGAACTGGTCGATAGCCTTCCGCAAAGCGCGGTGATCAAGGTGATTGGTGTTGGTGGTGGTGGTGGCAACGCCGTCAGCCACATGATTGCCAATCATGTTGATGGTGTTGATTTTGTCTGCGCCAATACTGACGCCCAGGCACTGAACAGTCTGCAGGCAAAGACTTTGCTGCAAATGGGCAGTACCGTTACCAAAGGGCTGGGTGCTGGTGCCAATCCGGAGATCGGCCGACAGGCTGCTCTGGAAGACCGCGATGAGATCGCCGAGATACTCGCCGGTGCTGACATGGTCTTTATCACAGCTGGCATGGGTGGCGGTACCGGTACCGGTGCTGCTCCGGTTTTTGCCGAAGTGGCACGTGAGCTTGGCATATTGACGGTGGCGGTTGTGACACGACCGTTCCCGTTCGAAGGCAAGAAACGATCCTTGCTGGCCGATGCCGGTATCCGGGAGTTGTCCGAGCATGTGGATTCTCTCATCACGATACCGAATGAGAAATTGCTGGATGTACTTGGCAAGAATGCGTCCCTGCTGGAAGCGTTCAAGGCAGCAAACGATGTGCTGCTTGGCGCGGTCAAGGGCATTGCCGATCTGATCATTCGTCCGGGTATGATCAATGTGGACTTTGCCGATGTACGCACAGTCATGTCCGAAATGGGTATGGCCATGATGGGCACCGGTTATGCATCCGGTGAAGGTCGTGCGCGCGAGGCTGCCGAGTCAGCCATTCGCAGTCCCTTGCTTGAAGATGTGAATCTTCACGGTGCCCGGGGCATTCTGGTCAATATCACGGCGGGTGAGAGCCTGTCTCTGGGTGAATTCTCCGAAGTCGGTGATACCGTGGGCGAATTTGCATCCGATGATGCAACCGTTGTGGTTGGCACGGTGATTGATCCCGACCTGGGTGACGAAATCCGGGTGACGGTTGTGGCGACAGGCCTGGGCGACATTCGTGCTGCCGAGAAGCCCACCAAGGTGGTTGACAATACACGTGCGCAACCCAATGTAACTGACTATCGCACTCTGGATCGACCGCCAGCGATGCGGCAGAAACAGGCCGAGGCACGAACCGCGCCGTCGCGTCAGGGCGCCCATGCGGGTCTGGCGCGGGCTGTTGGCGCTGAAACCGATATGGACTATCTGGATATCCCGGCGTTTCTGCGCCGCCAGGCGGACTGATCGACAGGGCACACACGTGGGGCGGTGTCGGCGCCAGGGACTGGCGCGGGCACCATCCATTTGCGGTTCAGATACTGCGTGTGTCCAGGCTTGTATTGGGTTCCGTCAGGATATTTGGTATCATCTGGCGGCAATTATCAGTGGCCCGCTCATGGCTGGCCCGCGGCGAGAAATTCCATCATGTTGAAACAGAGAACCCTGAAAAACGCGATCAAGGCGACCGGTGTCGGTTTGCACACGGGTGAGAAAATTTACCTCACCATGCGCCCCGCGCCCGTGAACACGGGTGTCATCTTTGTCCGTACCGATCTTGACCCGCAGGTGGAGATTCCCGCCACGGCTCACAATGTCGGGGAGACCACGCTGTCCACTGCGCTGGTCAAGGATGGTGTTCGTGTTTCAACCATCGAGCATCTGATGTCGGCCATGTCCGGCCTGGGTATTGATAACGCCTATATTGATGTATCAGCCGGCGAAGTGCCGATAATGGACGGCAGTGCCGGGCCCTTTGTGTTCCTGATCCAGTCTGCTGGTATCGAGGAGCAGGATGCACCCAAGCAGTTCATCCGGATTCTCAAGCCAATGAAGCTGCAGGACGGTGATAAATCGGTAAGCCTGGAGCCGTTTGATGGATTCAAGGTCAGTTATACGCTGCTGTACGATCATCCGGTCTACCGCCGTTACACAAAGTCTGCCACCATCGATTTTTCCAGCACCTCCTTTGTCAAGGAAGTGAGCCGGGCCCGCACCTTTGGTTTCATGCATGAGTTTGAAGAGTTGCGCAACCGCAACCTGGCACTGGGCGCCAGCATGGACAACGCCATTGCTGTGGGTGACTACAAGGTGCTTAACGAGGACGGGCTTCGTTACGAGGATGAGTTCGTCAAGCACAAGATCCTGGATTCCATTGGTGATCTGTATCTGTTGGGCCACAGCCTGATTGGCGAGTTCAAGGGCCACAAGTCCGGTCATGCACTGAACAACGCGTTGCTGCGGGCCATGGACAAGCACCCGGACGCCTGGGAACTGGTGAGCTTTGATTCTGACCAGAACGTCCCCATATCCTATATCAAACCCGTATTGGCGGCCTGAGGCTGAAACATTGCAGGCAACATGAGAGTCGTACTCGTCAATGAACGATATGGGCATACCCGCACTTACGTGATTCGGGGATGGCTTAAAGGCCTGCTTTCGCTTTGCCTGCTCGGCGCCCCTGTTGCACTCGGCTATCTGGGCTACCAGCTCTCGGTGCAGTCCGGCGAACCCCTGGATCCGACCTACTCCCAGCAGACGCCTGCCCATGCACCGCCGGCAGATGCTGGCCTGGTAGCAGCAGGGCCTGCGGATGAGGCCCCGTTTGATCTTTTCATGCCTGGGGCAGAGTATGCCGAGCCCGGCGCCGGCTGGCATGAAACTGCGGCGCCGTTTGCTCCTTTGGTGCCACTGCCGGCAACAGCCGCTGTAACACCGGCACAACAGACGTTCCGCCATGGCCGCGTTGTTGACCCGGCTGCCTACCTCGCTTCTGTCACCCACTGACTGTCTTCCTGCAAACCTGTCCGTCGCCTGCCGTGTGCCGCTGACATGCAGATTTCTGCATTGCGCATATAGCCGGCAGCCAATGTATACATCAGAAATTACAGCAGGATACAGTCATCATGAGTCTACCGTTTATTACCCGGATCTTTGGCAGCAGTAACAGCCGGAAACTGAAAAAATTCGAACGAATGGTAAAGAGCATCAATGCTCACGAAGAGGCAATCAGTGCTCTGGACGACGAAGCGTTGCGGGCCAGAACCAGTGAGTTCCGCAAGCGCTTTGACGAGGGCGAGAGCCTGGATGGCATTCTGCCCGAGGCCTTCGCAGTGGTTCGTGAAGCCAGCAAGCGCACTTTGGGCTTACGGCACTTCGATGTGCAGCTGATTGGTGGCATTGTGCTGCACCAGGGCGACATCGCCGAGATGAAAACCGGTGAGGGCAAGACGCTGGTGGCCACCCTGCCTGCCTACCTCAATGGTCTGACCGGCAAGGGCGTGCACATTGTCACCGTCAATGATTACCTCGCTTCACGAGACGCCAACTGGATGCGCCCTCTGTACGAGTTTCTCGGGCTGACTGTGGGCGTGGTTGCCTCGGGCCAGGGAGCAGACGACAAGAAAGCGGCCTACGAAGCTTCGATCACTTATGGTACCAACAATGAGTTCGGTTTTGACTATCTGCGCGACAACATGGCTTTTCGGCCCGAAGATCGCATGCAGCGTGAGCTCAACTTCGCCATTGTGGACGAAGTCGACTCCATCCTGATCGACGAGGCGCGAACACCGCTGATCATCTCCGGGGCGGCGCAGAACAGCTCCCAGCTCTACAAGGAAATCAACAGCATCATACCGAAGCTGGAACGTGGCGCAGACAAGAAGGAAAAGGAGATTTCTCCGCTGGCGATGGAGCGGACGGTTGAAGATGAAACCGGTCACTTTGTGGTTGATGAGAAATCCCGTCAGGTTGAACTGACAGAAGCTGGCCACGAGTTTCTGGAAGAGCTGCTGATACAGCGAAAGATGCTGAATGAAGGCGAAAGTCTTTATGCGGCCGCCAATCTCGGATTGTTGCATCACATTCACTCCGGACTCAAGGCGCATTACCTGTTCCACAAGGATGTTGAGTACATCGTCAAGGATGGTAGCGTGGTGCTGATTGATGAGCACACTGGCCGTACCATGGAGGGGCGTCGTCTGTCCGAAGGCCTGCACCAGGCCATCGAAGCCAAGGAAGGGCTTGAAATTCAGAGTGAAAGCCAGACCATGGCATCCACCACGTTCCAGAACTATTTCCGTCTTTACGAAAAGCTGGCCGGCATGACCGGCACCGCCGATACCGAAGCCTTTGAGTTCAAGCAGATCTATGACCTGGACGTGGTGGTGATTCCGCCGAACAAACCCATGCAGCGTAAGGACATGAATGACCTGGTGTTTCTGTCGCTGCCGGAAAAATTCGAATCCATCGTGAAGGATATCCAGGAGTTCAGTGCCAAGGGTGCACCGATTCTGGTTGGCACCGCGTCCATCGATACCTCCGAGTTGCTGTCGGCTGAACTGAAGAAACAGAAAATTCCACATGAAGTGCTGAACGCCAAGTTCCACGAGCGAGAGGCGCAGATCATTGCCCAGGCCGGCCGCCCCGGCGCCGTCACCATAGCCACCAACATGGCGGGTCGAGGCACAGATATTGTGCTTGGTGGCAACTGGGAAGCTGAAGTGGCGGAGATAGACAACCCGACACCGGAGCAGATCGAGGAAATCAAGGCACGCTGGCAACAGGCGCATCAGCAGGTGCTGGACGCGGGTGGTCTGCATATCATCGGTACAGAGCGTCATGAGTCACGCCGTATAGACAATCAGTTGCGTGGCCGCGCCGGCCGTCAGGGGGATCCGGGGTACTCGCGTTTCTACCTGTCCCTTGAGGACAACCTGATGCGGATCTTTGCCTCCGAGCGGGTGAAGAGTTTCATGCAGGCATTGGGCATGGAGAAGGGTGAGGCCATTGAACATGGCATGGTGTCCAAATCCATCGAGAAAGCCCAGCGCAAGGTGGAAGGTCGCAACTTCGACATCCGAAAGCAATTGCTGGAGTACGACAATGTGGCCAATGAGCAGCGCACCATTGTCTACCGTCAGCGCAACGAGATCATGACCTCCGATGACGTCACGCCACTGCTTGATGGCATGCGCGAAGAAGCCGCGGATGAGGTGATTTCCAGCTATGTGCCGCCACAGAGTGTGTTTGAACAGTGGGATATACCGGGTCTGGAACAGGCCATTGAAGCGGAGTTTGCCATCAGGCTGCCCATACAGCAGTGGCTGGAAGAGGATGAAAAACTCTACGAGGAGACCCTGCGCGAGAAGATCAAGCAGTCCCTGCATGAAGCCTACCAGCAAAAGCGTGAGGAAATCGGAGAAAAGATCCACGTGCTCGAGAAGCAGATTGTCCTGCAGATACTGGACACACTCTGGAAGGAACACCTGCAGGCCATGGATCAACTGCGACAGGGTATTTCCCTGCGTGGTTACGCGGGCAAGAACCCCAAGAACGAGTACAAGCGCGAGGCCTTCAATCTGTTCCAGGGGCTGTTGACCCGAATGGCACATGACGTCATCCGGTTCCTGAGCCACGTCAAGGTACGTTCGCCGGAAGAGATTGAAGCCATTGAACGTATGCGTGAGGCCGAACGGGCAAAATCACAGATGCGCTTCCAGCATGCCCAGGCTTCGGCGCTGGATCCCGGTGCCGAGGAGCAGGGCGGAGAAGCCAGGGATAGCAAGACACCCTTTGTACGTGAAGAGAAGAAGGTCGGGCGTAACGATCCGTGTCCGTGTGGGTCGGGCAAAAAATTCAAACAGTGTCACGGCCGCTTGAACTGAAGGAACTGAACATGGCAACAGGCGTTGTATCAGATGCACCACTGCACAAGGTGCCAGGTGTAAGGTTATCCTCAGTCCAGGCCGGAATCCGGTACCGGGGCCGCTACGATCTGGTCCTGATGGCTCTTGATGAAGGAAGCACTGTGGCAGGGGTGTTTACACGCAATGCCTTTTGTGCAGCGCCGGTAGTGCTGTGCCGCGAGCACCTGCAGAGTAGCGCCGGTGCCGGTCGGTATTTTCTCATCAATGCAGGCAACGCCAATGCTGGCACCGGTGCCGCAGGTCTGGAAGATGCCCGACGCAGTTGTGAGGCACTGGCGGAAAAAACCGGGACAGCGACACACTCTGTTCTGCCGTTTTCTACCGGGGTTATCGGCGAGCGCCTGCCCGTGGACCGATTGACGGCAGCGCTGGATGGCGCACTGGCGGCGCTGGATGAAGACAATTGGGCCGCGGCCGCACGTGGCATCATGACTACCGATACGCGCCCCAAGGTCCAGTCCCGGCAGATTGTGATTGGTGGCAAGACAGTCACAGTCACCGGCATCTGCAAGGGCGCCGGCATGATCAAGCCAAACATGGCGACCATGCTGGCCTATGTCTGCACAGACGCAGCCATTTCATCGCAGGATCTGCAGACGCTGCTGGGCTCGGCCACCGAGCAGTCTTTCAATCGCATTACGGTGGATGGGGATACCTCCACCAATGACTGTTGCATGCTCGCCGCCACCGGCGCCAGTGGTGTGGCCCTGTCACCGGATGCCGGCAAAGACTGGCTGCGCTTCAGTGAAGTAATCCATGAGTTGTTACAGGCGCTGGCCATCAGCATCATTCGGGATGCGGAGGGCGCCTGCAAGTTTGTCACTGTGGATGTTCAGCAGGGTGCCAGCACCGAGGAATGCCTGAAGGTGGCCTATACCATTGCTGAATCACCGCTGGTGAAAACCGCCCTGACCGCATCGGATCCGAATTGGGGGCGCATACTGGCCGCCGTCGGTCGGGCAGGACTTGATGCGCTGGACGTCAATCGTGTCTCCATCCACCTGGATGATGTCTGTATTGTCAGCGGTGGCATGGTAGCCAGCACTTACCGGGAAGAGGACGGTCAGACTGTCATGAAGCGGGAGGACATCACCATCACGGTGAAACTGGACAGAGGGCAGGCGCGGGAGAAGGTCTGGACTTCTGACCTGTCGGAGGACTATGTGCGGATCAACGCGTCGTATCGCAGCTGACCGGTTTTGTATGTCCTTCCCGTGACGACGCGCTGGCCAGGCGGATACCGGCAATGCCGCGCGCACCACAGTCGATAGCCGTCTGCAGATGTTCATCGCGCATGCCTCCCAGCGCGTAGACCGGAAGACGGGCATCAGCGCACAATCGCGAGAATGCCTGCCAGCCCAATGCCGGTACGCTCGGGTGAGAGGGCGTCGCCTGCACCGGGGACACAAACGCATAGTCGGCACCAATAGCCGCTGCATGCGAGAGTTCTCCGGCAGTATGGCAGGAGGCGCCAAGTAGCATATGTTCAGGGACCGGACGTTCATAACATGACATCAGCCGATGGCTGTTCAGGTGGCACCCACCCAGCTTCAGTGCCAGGGCGGTTTCCGGTTCACCGTTGAGCATAATATGCCGCCGGTCATGCGATTGGGCCAGGCATTGTTGCAGCAGTGAACAGAACCCGCTTTGTGTCTGCTCCTGCGCGAGTTTTGGCAGCCGGAGCTGCAGCAGTGATGTCCGGTCGCCGCGGTGTTGACGCAACCATGCCTTCAGGCTGTCAGCATCTGCTTCGGGCGAGGTGATCAGTATCCGGCTGCGCAGTTGCAGGCATCGAATGATTGGCCTGTTGGCAACCGGGAACTCGGCAGCCACCAGTTCATCCGGCCGCAGCCAGCGCAGTGGCTGCCCTTCCATGGCTGTGGGCACTCCGGAGAATTGATCAACAGTCCAGACGTCAAGCAGCACTTTTTTGTCACCGTAGTCGTGTTGCACCTGGCACAAAGCTGTGGGCGGCGCAGCCGGCTCAATTGCCAGTTCCTCGCGAAGTTCCCTGGCCAGTGCCGAAGTCACGGATTCATTCGCTTCTACCTTGCCGCCGGGGAACTCCCACAGGCCGCCCTGATGCGCGTCGGCCGCGCGACGGGAGATCAGTATGCGCTGATCCGGTCCACGGATCACACCGACAGCAACGTGAATCACTGGTCCGGGTCCTCCAGCTTGTCCCTCAAGCCCTCCGGAATATCTTCCGGGTTCACCGGTTCACCGGGAATGGCGTGCCGTTCGCTGGCCCATTCACCGAAGTCGATCAGGCGACAACGCTCGGAACAGAAGGGGCGGTAGGTGCTGGATTCGGTCCACGGAACAATTTCATTGCAGGTGGGGCAGTTGACTTTCAGGTTTCGTGTCTGCATCTGGCCAGTTCGCTGTATTTCTCGTGAAGTCTCAGGACTTCCCTGTGAAGGTGCTCAAGGTTGTGGTCGTTGACAATGATATCATCGGCTCGACGCAGTCGCTCTTCGCGCTTCATCTGCGCTGCCATGATGGCGGCCACTTCGGTCTCACTTGTGCTGTCGCGCTGCGTCGTGCGGCTTAGCTGCAGCGCCTCTGGTGCATCAATTACCAGTATTCGCTCACACATTCGGTTCTGGTCAGTCTCCAGAAGCAGTGGTGATACCAGCAATGTATACGGTGATGGCGCATTTGTGAGTTGTTGGCGGATTTTGTCGCGTATCAGAGGATGCAGCAGGTTTTCCAGCCACAGTTTTTCGTTGGGATCACTGAACACACGACTTCGAAGGGCGCGTCGATCCAGCGTGCCGTCCGCGGCAATGACACTGCTGCCGAAGTGCTCACCGATCTGTTTCAGGGCCTCCGATCCCGGTTCAACCACCTCACGGGCCACCACGTCGGCATCGACCACGGTGATGCCCAGCCTGGCGAACAGCGCCGAGGCAGCAGACTTGCCACTGCCTATGCCGCCAGTCAGCCCGATGACAGGTTTCATGCCCCGCCTGCAAGCAGACGAAGATACTGGTCAATCAACCCGTCACCGAGTAGCAGGGTGATCATGCCTGCGCCCGCAAGATAAGGGCCAAACGGTATCGGCACATTGCGGTCACGACCGAGCACCAGCATCAGACCCAGGCCGATCACTGCGCCAACAATGGAAGATATCAGGATGACCGGCAGCAGTTGTTGCCATCCCAGCCAAGCGCCAAGTGCGGCGAGCAGTTTGAAGTCGCCGTACCCCATGCCTTCGCGCCCGGTAAGCAATTTGAAGCCCCAGTAGACAGACCACAGGGACAGATAGCCGGCGATGGCGCCAATCAGTGCATCGTTGACACTGACCAGTCCGATACCCAGGACAGCGGCAAGCAATCCGAGCCAGAGCAGCGGTAATGTGATGCTGTCGGGCAACAACTGGTGGTCAAAATCGATCATGGTCAGGACAATCAGCGACCAGGTGAACAGCAGCAACAGCAGCGTCAGCCAGCTGGCACCAAACTGCCAGGCAACAATGCCGGAGAGAACACCCGAGACCAGTTCAATGATCGGGTACCTGGGTGAGATGCGTGTGCGGCAGGCCGCGCAGCGTCCGCGCAGAAAGACATAGCTGATGACAGGAATGTTCTGCCAGGCGCGCACCGGGCTGTTGCAGCTCGGGCAGTGTGAGTGCGGTTTCACAAGATCGAAGCGCTTGTGTTGGGGTACCGGGTCCGGCAGCGGACTGTTGCGCTCTTCAATGCCAAGAAATTCCAGGCACTGCAATCGCCACTGGCGTTGCAGCATCAGGGGCAGGCGATGGATGACCACATTAAGAAAGCTGCCGGTCAACAGGCCCAGTGTCACGGCGCAACTGACCAGCAGCCAGGGATAGGTCGACAACGCGTCAACAATGCTCATGCACCGTCCTTGTTCACATGCATCAGACGACCATGCCGATCTGGAATATGGGCAGATACATGGCGATCATCAGGCCACCGATCAATACCCCGAGCACCGACATGATCATCGGTTCCATCAGGCTGGTCAGGCTGTCCACAGCGTTATCAACTTCGTCTTCGTAGTACGAGGCACACTTGTCGAGCATGGTGTCCAGCGCGCCGGACTCTTCGCCGATGCCAACCATCTGGGTGACCATGACCGGAAACAGGCCGGTATTACGAATGGCAAAATTCAATTGCTGGCCATTGGATACGTCCTCCTTGATACGCCGGGAGGCATCGCTGTAAACCACATTGCCGGTTGCGCCGGCCACCGAATCCAGGGAGTCGATCAGGGGTACACCGGCGGAGAAGGTGGTGGCCAGTGTCCGGCAGAAGCGGGCATAACAGGATTTGACCACGATCATGCCGATGATCGGCAGTTTCAGCGACAGTCGGTCCACCGCGTCTGCAAAGCGTTTTGAACGCAGCCGTGCTTCACGAAACAGGAAAATGCCGGCCACAGCACCGATCACAACTTTCCACCAGTGGGCAATGGCAATGTCTGACAGCCCAAGAACAAACAGGGTGAAGGCGGGCAGGTCCGCACCGAAACTGGAAAATGTCTCGGCAAACTGTGGCACAACCTTGACCAGCAGAATGCCGGTCACAATGATGGCCACCACAATCACCGCAATCGGGTAGGTCATGGCCTTCTTGATCTTTGCCTTCAGGGCCTCGGTTTTTTCCTTGTAGGTGGCAATCCGGTCCAGCATGGTTTCCAGCGCACCACTCTGTTCACCGGATTCGACCAGGTTACAGAACAGTTCGTCAAAATAACGCGGATGTTTGCGGATGGAATCTGCAAAGGCGTTGCCCTGGGCCACATCATCGCGGATGGCGCGTATCAGTTTGCCCATGCTGGGATTGTCCAGGCTGTCGGCAACAATCTCGAAGGACTGAACCAGGGGTATGCCGGCTTTCATCATGGTGGCAAGCTGGCGACTGAATATGGCGATGTCACCGGGTGTGATTTTCTGCTTGCGCGCAGAAAACAGCGGTTTGGGTTTCTTGCGGACACGGTTGGCAACAATACCCTGTTTTCGCAGTTGTGCGCGCACCAGGGCCTGGCTGCTGCCGGGCACTTCGCCCTTGGCCTTCTTGCCGTTTTTGTCGGTGCCGGACCAGACGTAAATGCTTTGATTCTGAATAGATGTTGCCATACAGTGCCTCAGCCAGTGATTCGGTTGGCTTCTTCCAGACTGATCAATCCCTGGGACGCCTTGGCCAGGGCCGATTGCCGCAGATTGGGATAACCTTCCTTCTGCGCCTGATCCGCAATTTCCAGTGCGTTTCCATCACTCATGATAATACGGGCAATACCGTCTGTCACAGGGACCACTTCATAAACGCCGACCCGGCCCTTGTAACCTTCGTGGCACTTGTCGCAGCCCACTGCCCTGTACAGGGTGACCTCGGCCGCCTGCGCCGGCGTGAATCCGGCTTCAAGGAGCGTGTTTTCCGGTACCTCGACTGCCTGCCGGCAATGTGGGCACAGGCGGCGAGCCAGGCGCTGGGCAATGATCAGACTGACCGAGGTGGCGATATTAAAAGACGCCACGCCCATGTTGCGAAGCCGGGTCAGTGTTTCCGGCGCGCTGTTGGTGTGCAGTGTGGAAAGCACCAGGTGACCGGTCTGCGCCGCCTTGACGGCAATTTCCGCTGTTTCCAGATCCCGGATCTCACCGACCATGATCACGTCGGGATCCTGACGCAGGAATGAACGCAGCGCAGTGGCAAAATCCAGACCGATGCGTGCGTTTACCGCCACCTGGTTGATGCCCTCCAGGTTGATCTCCACCGGGTCTTCTGCCGTGGAGATATTGCGTTCCTGTGTATTCAGTATGTTCAGGCCGGTGTAAAGCGAGACGGTTTTACCACTGCCGGTGGGACCGGTGACCAGGATCATGCCCTGGCTCTGCCCCAGCGCTTTCATGTACAGCGATTTCTGCGCGTCCTCGTAACCCAGCGCGTCAATACCCATGCGGGCACTGCTCGGATCGAGAATCCGCAACACAATTTTTTCACCCCACAGTGTCGGCAGGGTGTTGACCCGGAAGTCGATGGCCCGTGTACGGGAAAGTTTCATCTTGATACGCCCGTCCTGCGGGATACGGCGTTCGGAGATGTCCATCTGGGACATGATTTTCAGGCGTGAGGCGATGCGATTGGCCAATGCCAGCGGCGGCCGGGTGACTTCCCGCAATACGCCGTCCGTGCGAAAGCGCACTCGATAGACTTTTTCGTAAGGCTCGATGTGGATGTCGGATGCGCCCTGACGAATGGCGTCCACCAGCACCTTGTTCACAAAGCGCACCACGGGTGCTTCATCCGCGGCGTCGGCGGGGCCGTCGTCCATTTGTTGCTCGGTATCGGCCAGCTCAACATCCAGCTCTTCCAGGCCGGCATCATCCAGCATGCCCAGCATGTCGCCGCCTTCCAGCTCCTCGATCAGCTGGTCGATGGCACTGGCCAGTTGTGTATCGTCCACCACCACCACTTCGGTGTTGAGCCCGGTATGGAACTTCAGCTCATTGATGGCGTTGAGATTGGTCGGATCCGACGCCGCCAGGAACAGGCGTTTGCCACGACGATAGAGGGGCAGCACCCGGTGCTTGCGAAGCAGCTTTACATCCACCAGGTCGCGCGGACAGTTTTGCAGCTCAAAGGCGGCCAGGTCGAGAATGGGCGCACCGAACTGATCGGCGGCCAACGCCGCAACCTGGCCGCTGTCGGCAATCTGGTGACGCACCAGATGGGTAATCAGCGGAATATTGTCCCGGCGCGAGAGCCGTATGGCTTCCTCGGCCTGATTCTCATTGATCAGACCTTCCTTGACGAAGCGACGTGCCAGACCACTGAAGGAGGGGGACGGGGTGCCCATGCATTGTGCCTGTTGATTCTGATGTGGATTGATTATAGCCCAATGCAGCCGTGTTGACGTGAACTGCGACACAAGTTGACGGCCTGCAGTGCATACTGACAAAAAACGTCACTTTCCGTCGGCTAGCGTCACCCTGCTATTTTGTGAGGCGATTCAGAAAATACCATAAAAAACAGTGATTTGTCGATTTTTTTTGGCTGCATCAGAGTTGGCACGACTTGTGTACTGTACTACGGCAAGCGTGAGCAGCGCGTGGAAACACACATTCTTAACCAGACTTATTCTAAACCAAGAGATGGAGAGTAGACATGCAGATCCAACAGCAAAAGAAACAGAAAGGTTTTACCCTGATCGAATTGATGATTGTGGTTGCCATCATCGGCATCCTGGCAGCGGTGGCACTGCCGGCGTATCAGACCTACACCGCACGTGCTACTTTCTCGGAAGTGATTGCAGCGGCCGGTCCGGCTCGGACTGCGATTGATATCTGTGTGCAGACTGGTACACCTGCCGATTGTTCTTCCATTCCGGTGCAAGACGGTTGGGAAATTGGTGAAGCCGTGAACGAGATTGAAATCACCGGCTCTGCGGGTGGTCCCTATGTTATTACTGTAACGCCGGAATCAGTACGCGGTATCTTACCTGCCGACAACTACATTCTGACAGGCACAGTGGATTCGGGCACAGTCACTTGGGTCACAACTGGTGGTTGTCAGGACAGAGGTTTCTGTTAAGCACCAAGTCTGACCTTCAAGACGCAAAAAGGCCGGGGCTCCCCCGGCCTTTTTGCGTCTGCCCGTAGCGAATTGTGACAGTGCGTCCCGGCCCATTGCCAAATCTGGCTGCTTCAATTATGGTACTGCCCTTGCAGCAACCGCTGGTACCCACGCGCATCTCCGATTGCCAAGGCCCATGATCAGCTCATTCAGTTTTGGTTCAGTCAGCTGCTGGTAATCTTTGAAACACGATCAGACAAATGACACACAGGTGTCGGAGTGAAGATTATGAAGAAGTCCAAACTTTATCTTGCCACTGCTTTCACAGCTGCCGTTGCCTTGTCTGGCACTGCAGTGATTGCCAACGATCCGGTGACTGTAAAGGACGGTGTCTACTCCGAAGAGCAGGCTGCTCGAGGCGCGCCGCTGTACTACGAGCATTGCAGCAGCTGTCATAACGCCGAGTTCTACAAGAGCAGCCTGAGCAACCGTGTGAACCAGCCGGTGGCCTTCATGTTTGAGGAGATTCTGGGCACCATGCCGCTGAACGCACCCGGCTTCCTGCCTGATCAGACCTACGAGGATATCTTTGCCTATATCCTGCAGGTGGTTGGTTTCCCGGCCGGTGACTCGGATCTGACCTATGCCAGTGGTGATATGAACACCATTCGCCTGCAGGCGCCGGACTGATCATCCGCCCGTTTTGGAATCCTTGAGCTTGACGCCGCTGTACCCTCGGGTGCGGCGGCGTTTTTTATTCAGAAGCGCATGGACAGATCGATGGCCCGGCAGTCCTTGGTCAATGCGCCAATGGAGATGTAGTCCACGCCGGTTTCGGCCACATCTGCCAGGTTGTGCCGGGTGATGTTGCCCGAGGCTTCCAGCGGCTTCCGGTGCGCCGCAATGGCCACGGCTTCGCGCATCTGCTCCAGTGAAAAATTGTCCAGCATGATGGTGTCGGCACCTGCTGCCAGGGCTTCGCGCAACTGCTCCGCGTTTTCCACTTCCACCTCCACCGGTCTGTCCGGCGCCACTTCGCGAGCCCGCGCCACGGCCGCTGTTATCGAGCCGCAGGCTGCAATGTGGTTTTCCTTGATCAGAAAGGCATCAAACAGGCCCATCCGGTGGTTATGGCAACCGCCCACCCGCACCGCATACTTCTGGGCAGTCCGCAGGCCGGGCAGGGTTTTTCGGGTGTCCAGCAGCGTCACGCCGGTGTGGGCCACGCGTTCTGCGTAGTCAGCGGCGGTGGTGGCGGTGCCGGACAGTGTCTGCAGGAAGTTCAGCATACAGCGCTCGGCGGTGAGCAGGCTTCGGGCCGGGCCGCTGAAGACTGCCAGGCTTTCGCCGCGGGCGAGTCGCGCGCCGTCCGGCTTCAGCCAGCGCAGTTCAATGCGGGTGTCCACCTGACGGATGACCTCATCAGCCCAGGCAATGCCACACAGCACGGCGCTTTCCCGGCAGATGATGCTGCCTTCGGCGATCTGGTCCGCGGGTATCAGCGAGGCGGTGATGTCGCCGTCACCGATGTCTTCCTGAAGCGCACGCGCCACGGTCTCGGGTATATCGGTGGGTAATGCTGCGGGCAATGAGCGGGGCAAGCGACGTGTCATGGGTACCTGCAATGCGTGGCGGTAAAGGCGCCATTCTAATGGCTCCGGCGCAGGCTGTCAGGTCAGTAGTATCGTCGCAGTGTCAGGGTGTCGTCACGCTGGGTGAATTCCACCTGTCGCAGCGCGCTCATGCCCAGCAGCACGGTATCACCGGACATGGCAGGGTTGATGTTGGCGCGCACGCCGTGCAGGGTGATATCGCCCAGCCTCAGGTCATCGATGATGGTGCCGTAGACGGTGACAACACCGTTGGCCGTCATCGCCTGCATGGGAGCACCGCGACTGAGCCCGGCACGTCGGGCCAGATCTTCGGACAGCACCACATCGGTGGCGCCGGTATCGAGCAGGAAGGTGGCTCGGGCATTGTTGATCTCGCCGCCGGCAACGTAATGCCCCTGGCGATTGCGTTGCAGCACCACTTCCACGGCGCCGTCCTGGCTGACCCGGCTGATGGGCTGCTGGTTCGGATTCTGCTGGCGATCCAGGAACCCGTCGAACATCAGGGTCAGCAATCCCAACGTAATGGCGAAGGCGGCCACCAGCATTCCCAGCCCCATGGGCCGGTGGCCGTTGCCAGGCGTGTATCCAGAGTTTCGATCTGGTTTGTGGTCCGGATGCTGCTGGTTCATGATGCTATACTCGGTTGCGTCTCTATCAGAACTTCCCTAATCATATACGGTGCAGACAGTGTTCGCGATCATCAATCATCGCCTGACCGGCGCGCGCCAGGTTGAATCCCCCAACCAGAGCCAAAGACCGGCCGGTGAGCCCATTGATTTGCTGGTGATTCATAATATCAGCCTGCCACCGGGGCAGTACGGGGGCGGCCATGTGGATGAGCTGTTCTGCAACCGCCTGGATCCGGCCGCGCACCCGTATTTTGCCGATATTGCCCATCTGCGTGTGTCTGCGCACCTGTTGATTGACCGACAGGGAGCGGTCACGCAGTATGTACCTTTCAATCATATGGCCTGGCATGCGGGGCGGTCGCGGTTTGCCGGTCGCGAAGAATGTAATACATTCTCCATAGGTGTGGAGCTGGAGGGTTGTGATCAGGAAGCGTTCACCGATGCCCAGTACCACACCCTGGTCGCGGTGACCCGGGCGCTGCAGGCGGCGTACCCGGGTATTGGCGCCGATCGGATCACCGGCCACAGTGATATTGCGCCGGATCGGAAAACCGATCCCGGACCCTGTTTCGACTGGCGCCGATACCGCAGCGCATTGTCTGACGGTTTGGCTAAAACCTCATGAAAACCAGCAGTTTCGGCGTTGTCACAGTTTGTTCTACTTTGCTGTAGTTAAACTACAAAGCGTTCCCGGGCTGCATTGAAATCTTTTGGCGGATACAGTAGTATTCGGTCGCCATGTAAATAATTTACAAGATATTGCCGAGAATAACGAACTATGACTGATTTCCAGGACGATAATAATCCCGCTGAAACCGGAGAATGGCTGGAGGCGCTGGGCGCCGTTATCGAACACGAGGGTGCGGAGCGGGCTCATTACCTGCTGGGACAGCTGGCCGACAAGGCAACCCGAGTGACACGCAAACTGCCCTATTCGGCAGTCACCACTGCCTACCGAAACACCATTGCACCGGAAGAAGAAGAGCGCATGCCCGGTGACATGTTCATGGAGCGGCAGATTCGCGGGTACATCCGCTGGAACGCCCTTGCCATGGTCATGCGGGCCAATCGCGAAAATCCGGATCTGGGTGGCCACATTTCTTCGTTTTCGTCCTCGGCAACGCTTTATGATGTGGGGTTCAACTACTTTTTCCGCGGTCCTACAGAGGACAAACCCGGTGATCTGATCTACTTCCAGGGTCACTCCTCGCCGGGCATTTATGCGCGTTCTTTCCTGGAAGGCCGGTTCACTGAGGATCAGCTGGACAACTTCCGTCGTGATGTTGATGGCAAGGGCCTGTCCTCCTATCCGCATCCCTGGCTGATGCCTGACTACTGGCAGTTTCCGACGGTGTCCATGGGCCTGGGGCCGATCAAGGCCATTCACCAGGCGCACATCATGAAGTACCTGCACAACCGTGAGCTGGTGGACATGGGCGATCGCAAGGTGTGGTGTTTCCTGGGCGACGGTGAAATGGATGAGCCTGAATCGCTGGGCTCGATCAGCAAGGCCGGTCGCGAGAAGCTGGATAACCTGATTTTTGTGGTCAACTGCAACCTGCAGCGCCTTGACGGACCCGTGCGCGGTAACGGCAAGATCATCCAGGAGCTGGAAGGCATCTTCCGGGGTGCAGGCTGGAATGTGATCAAGGTGGTATGGGGCCGGCACTGGGATCCGCTGCTGCAGGCTGACCGTGACGGCATTCTGCAGGCCCGTATGGACGAAGTCTGTGACGGTGAATACCAGAACTACTGGGGCCGTGGTGGTGCCTACACCCGTGAGCACTTCTTCGGCAAGAGCCCCGAGCTGCTGAAAATGGTCGAGCACCTGTCGGATGACGACATCATGCGTCTGAACCGCGGTGGTCACGATCCGTTCAAAATGTATGCCGCCTACGCCGAAGCCGTGAAAGGCAATGGCAAGCCGACGGTGATCCTGGCCAAGACAGTCAAGGGTTATGCCTTTGGCTCCGGCGCCGAAGCACAAAACGCCACACACCAGGTCAAGAAACTGGACACCGAGGCGCTGAAACATTTCAGGGATCGGTTCAATATCCCGATTTCTGACGACAAGATTGAATCCGTGCCGTATTTCCGTCCGGATGAAGACAGTCTGGAAATGCGTTACATGCGCAAGCAGCGCGCCAAGCTTGGTGGTGCCGTACCACAGCGTCGTGCAGAAAGTTATGCGCTGCCGGTACCCGATCTCAGCGCCTTTGATGCGCAGATCAAGGGCACGGGTGATCGTGAGGTTTCAACCACCATGGCCTTTGTGCGCATGTTGAACACATTGTGCAAGGACAAGGAGATCGGTAAACGTATCGTACCCATCGTGCCTGATGAGGCGCGTACCTTTGGTATGGAAGGCATGTTCCGCCAGTTGGGCATCTATTCCTCTGTGGGGCAGTTGTACGATCCCGCTGACTCCAACCAGGTGATGTTCTACCGGGAGGACAAGCAGGGCCAGATGCTGGAAGAGGGCATCAACGAAGCCGGCGCCTTCTCCTCCTGGCTGGCTGCTGCCATGTCCTACAGTGTCAACGATTTCCCGTTGATCCCGTTCTACATCTACTACTCCATGTTCGGTTTCCAGCGAGTTGGTGATCTTGCCTGGGCCGCCGGCGATTCGCGGGCCAAGGGTTTCCTGATTGGTGGTACAGCCGGGCGCACCACGCTCAATGGTGAGGGTCTGCAGCACCAGGACGGGCACAGCCATATTCTGGCTTCCACCATTCCGAACTGTGTGACATATGACCCCACCTATGCCTATGAACTGGCGGTTATTGTTCATGAAGGCCTGCGCCGCATGTATCAGGAGAAAGAAAACATCTTCTACTACATCACGGTGATGAACGAGAACTATCAGCATCCGGAAATGCCAAAAGGTGCCGAGGAAGGCATCATCAAGGGCATGTACCTGCTGGAAGACGGCGGTTCAAAGGAATACAAGGTGTCGGGCAAGGCGCTGACCACTGAACGTGTGCGGCTGCTGGGTTCCGGCACCATTCTTCGTGAAGTGCGCGAAGCGGCCATCATACTGCGTGACAAATACAAGGTGCCGGTGGATGTCTGGAGCGTGACCAGCTTCAATGAGCTGCGCCGTGACGGTCTGGATGCAACCCGCTGGAACATGCTGCATCCCTCCGGAAAAGACAAGGTGCCTTATGTCACTGAGTGCCTGCAGGGCACGAAAGGTCCCGTGATAGCGGCCACCGACTACATGAAGCTGTACGCCGACCAGATTCGTGAATACGTCCCGGATTCCTTCAAGGTATTGGGCACGGATGGTTTCGGCCGCAGTGACACGCGCGAAAAATTGCGTTGGTTCTTTGAGGTCAACCGGCACTTCATTGTGCTGGCCGTACTCAATGAGCTGCGTGCCCGCAAGGTGATCACTGCCAGTGTTGTCAACAAGGCGATCAAGGACATGGACATTGACCCGGACAAGGTCAATCCGCTGCTGGTCTGATGCAGACCGTAATGACTGATCGCGGACAAACCCGAAAACAACAACAGATTCAGATTCAGGAGCGAACAAGGTGCCTGTAGAAAGTATAAAAGTACCGGATATCGGTGATGCCTCCGACGTGGAAGTGGTGGAGATTCTTGTCTCCGAAGGACAATCCGTCGAGAAAGATGAATCACTGCTGGTGCTGGAAAGTGACAAGGCGGCGATGGAGATACCTGCGCCCATGTCCGGTGTGGTGAAAAAAATTACGCTCAAGGTTGGCGACAACGTCAAGCAGGGCGTGGAAATGATGACACTGGAAACCGGCGGCGACGCTGACGATTCGAAGGCAGACAAGGCAAGTGGATCCGGGGACAGCAAGTCAGATCAGGCCGACACTGATGATGCGGATACTTCGGATCAAAAGCCCGCTGAAAAGTCCGATGATCAGTCTGAGGATGCCGGGTCTTCCGACGGTGAATCCCGGGTTGAGCAGGTCAAGCTTCCCGATATCGGGGATGAATCCGATGTTGAGGTCATTGAGGTCCATGTGAGCAAGGGCGACATCCTGAGCGAAGAGGATCCGTTGATCACGCTGGAGAGCGACAAGGCCGCCATGGACATCCCTTCACCATATGCCGGAGAGGTGCAGAGTGTGTCCATCAAGGTGGGAGACAAGGTCTCTGCCGGAGCGCTGATTCTGGAGATGCTGGTCAGCGCTGGTGGAGGCAAGAGCAAATCTGACAAGAAGGCTGATGCCGGGGCTGGTAAAAGCACCAAGGCTGCGGCCAGCGCTGATGAATCAGCAGGGTCGGGTCGTGCACAGGAACCCGAGCGAAAACTTGAGCACAAGCAGGAACAGTTTGCCGAGAAAGCGGCGGCGAAGGCCACAGAAAAGATCTATGCCGGCCCGGCAGTGCGCAAACTGGCGCGCGAACTGGGTGTGGACCTGACGCAGGTTGATGGCTCAGGCGCCAAGGGACGGATTCAGAAGGAAGACGTGCATGAATTCGTGAAAGCACGCATCCAGGGCGGCAGCGCAGCAGGCGCCGGAGCGGCATCTGGTGCAGGTATCCCTGCGGTGCCGGATATCGATTTCAGCCAGTTTGGCGAGATTGAGGAACTGCCGATGAGCAAGCTGCATCGGCTGACGGCAGAGAACATGCACCGCAACTGGCTGAATGTGCCGGCAGTCGCGCAGTTCAATGAAGCCGATGTGACCGAGCTGGAAGCGTTCCGCAATTCACAGAAAAAAGCGGCAGAAAAGAAACAGGTCAAACTGACCCCTCTTCCGTTTCTGGTGAAAGCCTGCGCAAAGGCGCTGCAGGAATACCCGCAGTTCAACGTCTCGCTGCATTCCTCTGGCGACAAGCTGATACAGAAGAAATACGTCCATATTGGCGTGGCGGTGGCAACCGAGGCCGGGCTTGTGGTGCCGGTGGTGCGTGATGCCGATCGCAAGTCGATCTGGGAAATTGCGGCCGAGATGGCGGAGCTGGGTGAGAAGGCCCGTAACCGTCGACTCAGCCGGGAGGAAATGCAGGGCGCCTGCTTCACCATTTCCAGCCTCGGCGCCATTGGCGGAACCGGTTTCACGCCGATTGTGAACGCACCGGAAGTGGCCATACTGGGTGTGTCAAAGACCCAGGTCAAACCGGTCTGGCAGGATGGTGAGTTTGTGCCGCGACAGATGCTGCCTTTCTCCCTGTGTTATGACCACCGGGCCGTCAACGGTTCGGATGCCGGCCTGTTTGCCACCTATCTGGCCGAAGTGCTCAGTGATATCCGCCTGCTGATGATGTAGGAAAAAGGGGACAGATTTATTTTTGCTTCGCCGTCCGTGCCGACTCTGGCAAGGGTCTGATGCAAAAATAAATCTGTCCCCTTTTTCTGCCCTTTTCCCAGGCATGAAAAAAGCCGCCAGTGAAAGCTGGCGGCTTTTTTGTTTCAGACGATGTCCTGTGCGCGATCCCGCTTCCGGGGCACAGCAGACAGTGGATCAGTCTGTGCGGTTGTCGGCTTCACGGCCGATCTGCAGGGCGCGGAAGGTGCCATCACCAATACCGGCATCGCCCCAGTAGCCAACAGTGGGGAATTTGTAACCCATTTCCAGGTATTCCTCGATGTTGTTGGCGCCTGCTGTAATACCACAGGGGATGTTTTTCTCGATGCACAGATCCAGTACGTGTTGCTTGGCAGCCACAACGTCCGGATGGCGACGCTGGCCGGGCAGTCCCATGGACATGGAAAGGTCTGCCGGGCCAATGAAGATGGCACCAACGCCGGGCACACTCATGATTTCTTCGGCGTTCTGTACTGCCAGTTCGGATTCGATCTGGATGACCAGAAGAATTTCACCTTCCGGGTTCAGCGGCCACACGTCAGCTTTCTGTGTGTAATCGGGAATGCCCCAGTACCAGCTGGCAACACTGGCGCCGGAACCGCGAAGACCGGCAGGTTCCATGATGTCGGAACCACGTGGCTGCGGATACCGCACCGCGCGCACCGCGCGCTCGACTTCCTCGGCGGTTTCAACATAAGGGATCATGACGCCCATGACACCCATGTCCAGTACTTGTTTGATCTGCCATTCCAGGCTCTCACGCCCGTTCATGGGAATACGCACGATAGGCGTGGTGCGCTGCTGCAGGTGACCGTTACGGGCGATGGCAGCCTTGTCAGTCATGCCAATCAGAAAGGTCTGCAGGGTTTCGGCGTTGAAGGCTGAGTGCTCCATGTCGATGAAGATGTAGTCCAGATTGGAGCGCGCCAGGCCCCGGGCATTGGCGAGGGAGAAGTTGCCGGTGAACAGGCCCAGTGCGGCATGGCCTTCTTCCAATACCTCAATGGCTTTGTTCACCCGAACATTGTCCTGTGCCGTAGCCGCGGTGGATACCATGGCGACTGCAGCAAAGGCGGCGGATAGAAGTGTTTTTCTCATGTTGTTATTCCTGTAGGGTAAGCGGTACGTCAAATCGACCGGCGAGTCTTCGCCAGTAGACCACTGAGACTAATGCAGGCAGGGGCAGAATTCAAATGCTTGTAACAAACCGGCACATGAACTGATTCACTGTCACATGCGCAGGCTTAGGGCAGGGTGACAAAAAAGCGACCGTAGTCGCTGTTGATGGCACGGATGTCACAATCAAAGGCTCGACCAAGATGGGTTTCGGTCAGCACCGTTGATGTCTCTTCCAGCAGAAACTGCCCGTCGCCGGTCAACAGCAACACACGGTCGCAGTAGCGGCTGGCCAGATTGATGTCATGGGTGGCAAAGACAAGTGCCGAAGCGCTTTGGGTGGCGCGGCGTCTCAGCAGGTTCAGGGCGCGTTGCTGAAACGCCACGTCAAGATGGTTTCCCGGTTCATCCAGCAGCATCAGCCTGGGTTCCTGGGCAAGCAGGGCGGCCAGTGCCAGGCGCTGGCGCTCGCCGCCGCTGAGTGTGGCGGTGTGCCGCTGCGCGAGCGGCTCAAGTGCCATGGCGGCCAGTGCAGCGTGCGCCTGCCGAAAGTCGTGAGCACTCTCCCAGCGCCATGCGCGGCTGTGGGGCAGGCGCCCGAGCATGACCGTTTCCATCACCGTTGACGGCATACTGTCGCTGTAGTGCTGAAACACTATGCCAAGTTCCTGCGCCAGTTCCCGTCGTGGCCACTTGTCCAGGGGCTTGCCCTGCAGTTCGACAGTACCGGAGGCCATCGGACGCAGCCCCGCCAGGGTATGCAGCAGACTGGTCTTGCCGGTGCCGTTGGGCCCAAGAATGCCGATGCTTTCGCCGGGGCTGATATCGATGTCCAGGTCGCGAAACAACACCCGGTCGCCGGCCGCCACAGCCAGCGCGCGGGTAGTGAGCAATCGTGTGTGATCGTGCGCGCTCATGATCATGCCACCCGGTGATGACTGCGATGGAGAATGAACAGAAACACCGGCACACCGATGATGGCTGTCACCACACCAACGGGCAGTTGCTGTGGTGCAATGATGGTGCGAGCAAAGCTGTCTGCGATGACCAGAAAGCTGCCGCCCAACAGCGCCGAGGCCGGCAACAGTATGCGGTGATCACGCGCGCCAAGAAGTCGCAGCATGTGTGGAATCACCAGCCCGACAAAGCCCACTGATCCGGCAACGGTCACTGCTGTCGCCGTCAACAATGAGGCAGCGAAATACAAGACCACCTTCAATCGACCGGTGTTGACCCCCAGGGACATGGCCACCCGTTCGCCCTGCGCCAGCGCATTGAGCGAACGCGCCAGCACCAGGGTCAGCAGCAGGCCGGCCAGCAGCAGGACAAAGTGGCCAACCCCCACCCGGCTCTGACTCAGGTCCCCCATCAGCCAGAACAGCATGCTTTGCACGGTGTTGTTGGCTGTGGTGGTCAATAACAGATTGATCACTGCGCCCCAGCCGGCAGACACCACAACGCCGGTGAGCAGCAGCCGCACCGGGCTCCATTGTCCGCGCAGACTGGCCAGACCAAATACCAGCAAAATGGATAACATGGCACCTGTGAACGCAGCATTGGCAATCCACACACCGGCCAGTCCCAGCAGTATGGCACCCAGCGCTCCCACGGCGGCGCCGCCGGAGACGCCGAGAATATAGGGATCCGCCAGTGGGTTGCGCAACAGGACCTGCATCAGCACACCGGCAAGGGCCAGCATGGCACCGGTGACAAAACCCGACAGTGTGCGTGGAATTCGCAGTTCGCGCAGTATCTGCTGCTCCAGCGTGCTCTCGGTGGCGAACAGATGTTGCATGGCCGAGGCAGGCGGGATGCTGACACTGCCGCTGAGCAGTGAGAGCAGAAAACTGCCTGTGGCGAGCAGACACAGCCCGCCCAGCAGGAAAAAGTGGTGTCGCTCGATCACAGAAGGCCCGCTACACTGGATTCAGGGAAACCCTGAATCAGAGGTTCCCGGTCAGAGAGCCCGGATTCTACCATATCATCCTGCGGCGAATTGTGTGGCCTGCCCGGCCACCACGTACCAGCTGACAAACAGTGCACTGATCAGGGCGCCTGGCAGATAGCTGGCAGTGCGTCGCCAGCAATAGGTGCTGATGATGGCCACAATGGTCATCAGGGGTACAAACTGGATCATGATGATGGTGTTCAGTGGTTGTGCTGGTGTCAGCAGTACGCCGCGTGTAAACAGACTGGCGTATTGCAGCAGCAGGAACAGGGCAAAACCACCCGCCATGATCCCGACGTTGGCCAGATAGCAGGCGCGGACACCTGTGTTGCTCACGGACAATCCGGCGTGCAGCGCCCGCAGCGCCATCAGGAAGAAAGCCGTAAATGGTATCAGGTATACCAGCATCATCTGGAACTGGGTGGTACTCAGTGCCTTGACCCCGACAAACCAGAACCGGAAATCCACCTTGAACAGATAGTCCGCAACCAGCACTGCCACATAGGCGCTGGCTACTGTGGCAATTGCAATCAGCACGGATGCACGCAGCTGGTGCCGGAACGGCACGGCCGATCTGCGCAGCAACATGCCGGGCAGCCACAGGATCAGGCCGGTGATCAGTGCCCAGAACACGATCTGGTTGGTGATGGCCTGCGGTTTGAGTGCGGATGCCGGCAGTACGCCGGCGCCCAGGCCCAGCAGTGGATAGAAGGTGAGGACTGGCACTATGGCGCCCGCTGCTGCCAGCAGCCACCAGACGCCACTGCGATTTTCAAAGGCGTGGCTGGTTGGAGCGCCTTGCAGCGATGCAAAGGCGGGTTGCGGCAACAGGGCCCGGAAGCTGCCAAGCAGCAACAATACAAAACCGACAAGCGCCATCAGGGTGCCCAGTTCCTTGATGAACCAGATCTGCCCACGAGCAGAATGACCGCCTTCCAGCGTCTGTGAAAACCAGTCGATGGTGTGGCCGATGGCGGCATGGGACAGGTGATTGCCCGGGTGTGTCACTGGCGGGCTGTGCAGCACGCGGGCGGTACCCGCGTTGATGTCACCGTAGACCTGACCTTCGGTGATGGCTGTGTTGGTGCCGAACAGTGCCTGCAGCTTCTGGCTTTGTGCCACATCACGCCCGCGTGCCACCTCCCACATCATTGGCGCAAATTCATCGTACTGGGAGAACACTACCGATACATTGCGTGGCCACTCGGGTGTGCCCGGTGCCGCAAAACCGCTGCCGGTACTGGATCCCTGGAGGACAATGGAGCGGTAGGCGTCCGGGTGGGCTGTTGCAGCGGCGAGTACAGTCCAGCCGCCCATGGAGTGACCCTCCAGCCCGATGTTTTGCGGGTCCACAATGTCCAGGCTGCGAAGGTACTGCAGGGCCGCCGGGCCACCGAAACCGGCGGCAAAGGCCGGTGGATCCGAGTAACCGTGACCACCCTGGTCCAGCGACAGCACCACGTATCCGCGGCGGGCCAGTTCAATGGCAAAACCTGATTGGACCTCACGTGAATTGATGTAGCCGTGCACAGCAAGCACGGCCGGGGCTGGTGAACTGCTGCTGGCTGTTGGCGGAATATAAAGCAGGGCGCTCAGTGAGCGGCCCTCTGCGCCGGTGAAACGCAGGTCACGAATGGTGATGTCGCCGCTGGTCTGGACCAGATGTGCGGTCATTGACCCGGTCAGAATCAATGCCCAGCCGAGCATGAACAGTCGCCAGCGATCAGGCCAGCGCTTTGGTAGGAGCTTCTGCATGTTCCCGGTCCTGTTTTTTTATTTTTGATATAACAGTTGATGTAACAGTTTCCGTTGCTGTTTCTGTCGCTGTTTCTTTCACTATTGCTGATGTTGCGCCAGAGTATGCCATAATCGATACCGGATGAATAAAGACTTTTCCCAAGCATTGAATCCTGATCAACCCTGGTATGTGCTGGGCGCTGGCGCCATGGGCTGTCTGTGGGGCGCACGCCTGTGGCAGCAGGGGTCGGCGGTCACGCTGATGCTGCGCAATGAACAGGCGCTGGGCGCTTACCGCGAACGCGGTGGTATCACGCTCGAGCAATATGGCATGAGCAGTCAATTGATGGTGCCGGCCCAGACCGTGTCCGTTGCCCAGGGGCGTATTCATCGCCTGCTGCTTGCGACCAAGGCGCAGGACGCGTTGCCGGCATTACAGTCAGTGCGCCATCGCCTGCTGCCGGAAACAGTCATCGTGCTTGTGCAGAATGGTCTGGCAATACACGAGGCCATTACCGATGGATATGGTGCCGATCGGGTGGTCTGCCTGAGTACCAGTCACGGGGCCTTCATGGCCAATCCGTTTCACGTTGTTCATGCCGGTTTTGGTCAGGCCTGGCTTGGCACGCTGGCAGCAACGGGTGACCTGGCACTGTTAAGGTCCGTGCTGAGCCTGTTGCCAGCCCGGTCCATGGCCATCGAGATTGATCCGGCCATGGCCCGGCGTCTGTGGCTGAAACTGGCGGTGAACTGTGCCATCAACGCATTGACGGTGATTCATGATTGTCGCAACGGTCAATTGCTCACTGATGATGCAGCACGCGAGCAGCTGCAGGCGCTGACACGGGAAATCGAGGGGCTGTACGAGCGACTGCCCCAGGCGCCATCGGTGACGCCGCTGTGGCCGCAGGTTGAGCAGGTGCTGCGGGACACGGCAGAGAACCTGTCGTCAACGCTGCAGGACCATCGCCGGGGTCGCACAACGGAAATCGTTCACCTGAACGGCTATCTCTGTGAGCTGGCCGAGGCACGCGGGCTGCCGTGCCCGGAGAACCGCCGTGCACTGCAGATGCTGCAGTCGCTGTCGCGCTGATGTACCATTGCCGGTAATGCGCTGATCGCAGGCTTGATCAGTGCCTCCCTAATCTTGTGCAGTGCGTTTGTCCAGCGCGTTTGAGGAAACACCATGCCATCCTTTGATATTGTCTCTGAAGTGGATATGACCGAGGTCCGCAATGCTGTGGATCAGGCCAATCGGGAAGTTGGTACGCGCTTTGATTTCAAGGGTGTTGATGCCAGCTTCGAGCTGGGTGATTCCAGTGTCACCCTGACCGCCGAATCGGATTTCCAGATCCAGCAGATGATGGACATCCTGCGCGGCAAGCTGGTCAAGCGCAGCGTGGACATCAAGAGTCTTGAGGAAGGTGATGTTCAGATGTCGGGCAAGAAGGCCATCCAGGTGGTGACCATCCAGCAGGGCATTGATGCCGATCTGGGCAGGAAGATCGTGCGCATGGTCAAGGACAGCAAGATCAAGGTGCAAACCGCCATCCAGGGTGACAAACTGCGAGTCACCGGTAAAAAGCGGGATGATCTTCAGCAGGTCATTGCCATGCTGAAAGAGGCCAAGCTCGATATTCCACTGCAATACAACAACTTCCGCGACTGAGTCGTCATTTTGACCAGCACTTTCAAAGCCAATGTCACATTCCGGGAATCCCTGATGCAGTTGAGGGACCGGCGCTTTATCGCCATTTTTCTGCTGGGGTTTTCCAGCGGCTTCCCCTGGGTGTTGCACGGCTCGGTACTGACCCTCTGGATGCAGTCCTCCGGCCTGTCCCGCTCCGCCATCGGGTTCATTGGTGCGGTGGCCACGGTCTATGCCATCAACTGGATGTGGGCGCCCTTTGTTGACAAGGCGCGTCTGCCCTGGCTGTACAAACGATTTGGTCAGCGTCGCTCCTGGATTCTGCTGACCCAGTTCATCATTGCCCTGTCCATCCTCTTTCTCAGCACCACGGATCCGCAGAACAATCTGGCACTGGTCAGCCTGTTTGCCTTCAGTGTGGCCTTGTTCTCCGCGACCCAGGACATTGCGGTGGACGCCTACCGTATCAATATCTTCAAGCGGGAGGAGATGGACGAGAAGATGCCGTTTGCCGCGGCGGTCACCACCACAGGCTGGTGGGCCGGATACGGCTTCATTGGCGGCAGTATCGCGCTGGGGCTTGGCGGTGAGACCATCGGGCTGAGCTGGCCGGATGTCTATCGGGTGCTGGCCTTGATGTACATCGGCATCATGATCTGTGTGATGCTGGTGCGTGAGCCGGAGGAAGAGCGATCGCTGCCCGGTGTGGTGCCAACCGAAGCGGAAGCCAGGGCGGCAATAAGCGCGCCATTGCTGCGGCGGTTCTACGTCTGGTTTTCCACTTTTGTGGTGGGGCCGTTCCGCGAGTTCTTCAGTCGCTGCGGCTTCAAGCTGGCGCTGTCCATACTGGTACTGCTGCTCATTTTCCGGCTTGGTGATGCCATGCTCGGTCGTATGTCATTGGTGTTTTACGTGGAAGTCGGGTTCAGCCGGGACGAGATTGCCTTCTATTCGAAGTTCTTCGGTGGCCTGATGACAGCCGTGTTCTGCCTGGTGGGTGCTCTGATCAATACCCGCTTTGGTGTCATGAAAGGCCTGTTTGTGGGGGGTATTGCCATGGGCATGGCAAACCTGATGTTTGCCGCCATTGCCATTGTCGGACCCAGTATTCCACTGCTGGTGGCCACACTGGTTGTTGACAATTTCACCACCGCCTTTGCCACCGTGGCATTCATTTCCTTCATTTCCTACTTCACCAGTCGAACCTATACCGGTTCGCAGTATGCGCTGATGTCCTCGGTGTCCAACTTCGGGCGTACCACCCTGGCAGCGGGCAGTGGCGCCATTGTGGATTTCCTGGACGGTGACTGGGTGACGTTCTTTGTCATGACCACGCTGATGGTCATACCGGGACTCATGGTACTGTTGTGGATACGCCGTCAGGTGGAGGATTACCAGATTGCCAACGGTGATGCCCCTGCACGCGAGGATGCCCCTGCACGCGAGACAGGTGCCTGATATGAGATTCCCGCTGATACTTTTTATTGTTGTGCCACTGACCGAACTGCTGCTGTTGTTCGAGGTGGCCGCACGCATTGGCGGCCTCTACACGCTGTTGCTGGTGGTCACTACTGCCTTTATCGGTGTGACCGTGCTCAAGCGCCAGGGACTGCATACACTGAACCGGGCCAACCTGCGCATGAGCCAGGGACAACTGCCGGCGCAGGAAATTGTGGAAGGCATGTTGCTGGCCTTTGCCGGCGCACTGCTGCTGACCCCTGGACTGATCACCGATGCCATTGGCTTCACCCTGCTCACGCCACCTGCTCGCAGCGCCATCGCGCGCCGCATACTGCGTTCGGGATCGACGTTTTTTGTCGGCGGTATGGGTGGCGGGCCGTTTCGACCTGGTACAGGTCCGGGGTCCAACCCTGGCGCAGGGCGCACCGGTCATACCGTAGAGGGCGAATACGAGCCCGAGTCCGAGTCCGAGTCCGATTCCCGGCTGGGGCGACGTGATCCCGATCGTCGCGAGGACTGAAAAATTTTTCCCCTGCACCATTGAAATCCCGCGGTCCATCCCCACATAGGTCGGCACAAGCGTTGAATGCTCATGCCTGCGCGGCATCAACAACCGCTCGGGCATCAATAAACCGTAGTAAATACCTAGTTCAGGAGAGTACGAATAATGAAGATTCGACCTTTGCAAGACCGTGTCGTCGTGCGACGCAAGGAAGAAGAGACCACAACCGCCGGCGGTATCGTGTTGCCGGGTTCGGCTGCCGAGAAGCCTGCCCAGGGTGAAGTGGTTGCGGTGGGTCCGGGTCGCATTCTGGATAATGGCGAAAAGCGTCCGGTGGACCTCAAGGTTGGCGACACGGTGGTATTTGGCAAGTACGCCAGCAATACCGTCAAGCTGGGCGACGAAGAACTGCTGATTCTCAGCGAAAACGAGATCTACGGTGTTATTGAAGGCTGAGCCCTGACCGGTACAGATCCCTGATACATCCACGAATTCGAGAACATACAGGAATATCTAACAATGGCTAAAGAAGTAAAATTCGGTGATCCCGCCCGTCAGAAACTGCTCAAGGGCGTTAATACACTGGCTGATGCCGTGAAAGTGACCCTTGGACCCAAGGGCCGAAACGTGGTGCTGGACAAGTCCTTCGGCGCCCCGACCGTGACCAAGGACGGTGTGTCCGTGGCCAAGGAAATCGAGCTGAAAGACAAGTTCGAGAACATGGGCGCCCAGATGGTCAAGGAAGTGGCTTCCCAGACATCCGATGTGGCCGGTGACGGTACCACTACAGCCACTGTGCTGGCCCAGTCCATTCTCAACGAAGGCCTGAAGTCGATTGCTGCCGGCATGAACCCGATGGATCTCAAGCGCGGCATCGACAAGGCTGTACGTGCGCTGGTTGAAGAAATCGGCAAACTGTCCACACCCTGCACCGACTCCAAGGCAATTGCCCAGGTGGGTACCATCTCCGCCAACTCTGACAGCGAAGTTGGTCAGATCATAGCCGAGGCCATGGAAAAGGTTGGCAAGGAAGGCGTGATCACGGTTGAAGAAGGTTCCGGTTTCGACAACGAACTGGACGTGGTTGAAGGTATGCAGTTTGATCGCGGATACCTGTCACCCTACTTCATCAACAACCAGGACAATATGAGCGCCGAGCTCGAAAACCCCTACATCCTGCTGGTCGACAAGAAGATCTCCAACATCCGCGAACTGCTGCCGCTGCTGGAATCAGTTGCCAAATCCGGTCGTCCGTTGCTGATCATTGCCGAGGATGTGGAAGGTGAAGCGCTGGCCACACTGATTGTCAACAATATGCGTGGCATCGTGAAAGTGGCTGCTGCCAAGGCCCCGGGCTTTGGTGATCGTCGCAAGGCCATGCTGGAAGACATTGCCATTCTCAGTGGTGGTACTGTGATCTCCGAGGAAGTGGGCCTGAGTCTGGAGCACGCAGAGCTGAGCCACCTGGGCAGCGCCAAGAACGTCACCTTGTCCAAGGAAAACACCACAATTGTTGACGGTGCCGGTGACAAGAAAGCCATCGAAGCCCGTGTTGGCCAGATCCGCAAGCAGATCGAGGACACCTCGTCTGACTACGACAAGGAAAAACTGCAGGAACGCGTGGCCAAGCTGGCTGGCGGTGTTGCCGTGATCCGTGTTGGTGCTGGCACAGAGATTGAGATGAAAGAGAAGAAAGCCCGCGTTGAGGATGCCCTGCACTCCACACGCGCTGCTGTTGAAGAAGGTGTGGTGCCCGGTGGTGGTGTTGCCCTGGTCCGCGCTCTGCAGAAAGTAGAGGGTCTGACCGGTGACAACGAAGACCAGAACGTGGGTATTACCCTGCTGCTGCGTGCGGTGACGTCACCGCTGCGCCAGATTGTCAGCAATGCCGGTGATGAACCGTCTGTTGTGCTGGACAAGGTCAAGGCTGGCAAGGGTAACTACGGTTACAACGCTGCCAATGGCGAGTACGTTGACATGGTTGAAGCCGGTATCATCGACCCGGCCAAGGTGACCCGCAGCGCGCTGCAGGCTGCCGGCTCCATTGCCGGTCTGATGATCACCACCGAGTGCATGATCAGCGAAATCCCGGAAGAGAAGTCTTCTGCCCCCGATATGGGCGGCATGGGTGGAATGGGTGGCATGGGCGGCATGATGTAAGGCCGGCCACTCTTGCGGACTGTACAGTCCGGCTATCAGAAAAGGAGAGCTTCGGCTCTCCTTTTTTGTGTCTGGCGGTCATGCACTCTCTGGCCAGTGCCCGCCTGTGGTTTACGCGCCGACTGTTGTATATTGTGTGTCAGGTTCCCCAATCAGCGAGGAAGAGTGACAATGACAACTTTGCGTAACCTGTCAGCCCTGTCGGCTGCCGCCTTGCTGCTGGTGGCCTGTGGCCCGGACGGCGACCTGCAGACGCCAAGCCCGGCGGAACCGGCGGGAACCCCACCATTTGTTGTCGAGCTCGATTACCGCGCTGCCGTTGATGCCAACCGGCTGATCAATGCCAATGAGGAGCCGGCGCAGTGGATGAGCACCGGCCGCACCTACGATGAACAACGTTTCAGCCCCTTGGATCAGATCAACACGGGCACAGTTGCCGGGCTTGGCCTGGCCTGGTACGCCGATCTGGACACCAGTCGTGGACAGGAAGCCACGCCGATTGTGGTGGACGGCGCCATCTACATCACCACCGCCTGGAGCATGGTCAAGGCCTATGATGCTGCCAGTGGAGAACTGCTGTGGGAATATGACCCCGAAGTGGACAGGGCACGCGCCGTTGATGCCTGCTGTGATGTTGTGAACCGGGGGGCTGCGGCATGGAACGGCAGGATTTTTGTGGGTGCCATTGACGGTCGACTGATCGCCCTGGATTCACAGACCGGGCGGGAAATCTGGCAGGTGCAGACAACCGACCCTGCGCAGCCGCAGACCATTACCGGTGCACCCCGGGTGGTCAATGGCCAGGTGATCATTGGCAACGGTGGGGCTGAATACGCCGGGATCCGCGGTTATGTGACCGCCTATGACGCCGACAGCGGCGAGCAGACCTGGCGCTACTACACGGTGCCAGGCAATCCCGCCGATGGTTTTGAGCAGCCGGAACTGGAATGGGCAGCACAGACATGGAGCGGTGAGTGGTGGGAGCTCGGCGGTGGCGGCACTGTCTGGGATTCCATGGCCTACGATCCGGATCTCAACCTGCTGTATCTGGGGGTTGGCAATGGCTCACCCTGGAACCATTCCCTGCGCAGCCCCGGTGGCGGCGACAATCTGTTTCTGACCTCCATTGTGGCCATCAATCCGGACGACGGCTCTTATGTCTGGCACTACCAGACCACGCCCGGTGAGACCTGGGATTACACCGCTACCCAGCAGATGATTCTTGCCGACCTGGAAATCGGCGGTCAGCTGCGCCGCGTGATCATGCAGGCGCCCAAGAACGGCTTTTTCTATGTGCTCGATGCCGCCACCGGCACATTGATTTCCGCCGAGAAGTTTGTGCCGGCGAACTGGGCCAGTCATGTGGATCTGGAGACGGGCCGGCCGGTGGAGAACCCCATGGCTCGTTATGACCAGACCGGTGAGCCGGCCGTGGTCTGGCCCGGCCCCCAGGGCGGGCACAACTGGCACCCCATGGCCTTCAGCCCGCAGACCAACCTGATGTACATCCCGGCCAGAGAGCAGTCCTTTGGTTATTACGCCCAGGAAGAACTGGAAATTTCCGATCGCGGCTGGAACACCGGTACCGACTTCGCGCGTGGTGCGCGTCTGTTGCAGGAGCGCGGCGACGACGTGCCTGAGCGGGCGGCCTATCTGCTGGCCTGGGACCCTGTCAGCCAGCGCGAAGCATGGCGTGCACCACTGGCGTTTCCGACTGAAGCCGCGGGTGTGCTGGCCACCGCGGGTGGTCTGGTGTTCCAGGGCAATGCCTCCGGGGAGTTTGTTGCCTACCATGAGCAGACCGGAGAAGCATTATGGCGTGAGGTCACGCAGGCAGTGACAGTTGCCGCACCGGTGAGCTACGCCATCAACGGTGAGCAATACGTGGCACTGGTGACCGGTTCACGCGCACTGCCCGAAAGTGGTCCGGGCGCGGTGGGTCGCACGGCAACGGCTTCTTCCAACAACTCCCGGTTGCTGGTCTATCGCCTTGGTGGTGAGGCTGCATTACCAACAGAGCTGCCAGCAGACTTCGAGACGGCGGTGCGTGAGCTTGATCCGCCGCAGTCCACCGCGTCACACGAGGTGATTGCCCAGGGGGAGCAGCTGTATGGGCAGTTGTGCAGTGTCTGCCATGGCCCCTCGGCAGTCAGTGAGAGCGGTGATACCTTCCCGGATCTGCGGTACAGTGCCTATCTGCACAGCCTGGACGAATGGAACGATGTGGTGCTCGAAGGTAGCCTGACCTCAACCGGCATGGTGTCATTCGCGGCCTCTTTGCAGGAAGGGGACTCCGATGCCATTCGCCAGTTTGTGATCGAGCGTGCCAACGAGGCGCTGGACGCTCAGTAATCCGCCAACCACAGGGAGCGTTCAGTCAGTTCAGCTCCGAGGCCCGCAGGAAGTGCTGCCGGGCTTCGTCTTCCCGTCCGAGTGCCTCGTAGGCGCTGGCCAGGTAGTGGTGCATGGTACCGTCATCCGGAGCCCGCTCCACAGCGGATTCGAGCAACGGCAAGGCCTGCTGCGCCTGGCCGGCGTTTAGCAGCGCCCAGCCATATGTTGCCTGGACCTGCACTTCTTCTCCCGCCAGTTCATAGGCTCTGGTCGCCAGCTCCAGGGCTTCCCGGGAACCACCACCGAGCGCAATCAGGTTCAGGGCCAGATTGTTCAGTGATGGGTAATGTGTTGGCTGCTGCTCCAGAATCCGTCGGTAGTTTGTGTTCGCCGACGCCGTCTCGCCCAGCGCCTCGAGCACCGAGGCTTCCTCGAACAGCAGGGCAGGGTGTTGGCCGGTGTGTTCCAGTCCCTCACGCAGCGCTGCCAGCGCCTGATCGATCGAACCCCGTTCCACGTTCAGCGCCGCCAGACTGATCCATGCCTCAAGGGAGTTGCTGTCCCGCTCCAGTGCACGCCGATAGTAACGCTCGGCCATTTCGGGATTTCCGCTCTGCCGGGCAATCAGACCTGCCAGATGGTAGGGCGCCTGAAAAGCAGGTTGCAGCTCGATCACCCGATCTGCTGCCGCCAGCGCGCCGTTGTTATCACCCATGCGACGCAGTGATTCGGCGGCCCAGTAGTGCAGGCGCGCATGGTCCGGGTGTTGCTCCAGAAACCGGGTGATGCTTTGTTGTGCATGCGTGCGCTGATCGTTTTCAAGCAGCAGCTCGGTCAGACTGTGCGCAATGCCCGGCACGGCATCAGGACCCGCAGTGCGGGCGACATCGAACATGACCTGCATGGCGGCGTCACCGTTGCCTCTGGCCGCTTCGATCCGGGCCCTCTGATAGTCAGCCTGCATGGCAAGTTGTGGGTGTTGGGTAGCCACTCGCTGCAGTGCTGCAATCGCGGCATCGTCATCACCTTCGGCCCAGATCAGTACCCCCCGGGCAAGCTGGAGTGTTGGCTCGTCGTCGGGCAGCACCTGCTCGACACGTTCCAGCACAGCCTTGGCGTCGGAGACCCGCCGCATCTCTATCAGGGCGATACCCTGTATCAGTCCGGCCGCGGGCAGCGCACGCAGGGTATTGTCGTCTAGCCCTGGTTCCAGCAGATCCAGTGCTTGCCGGTACGCACCGGTGCGCAGATAAAGCCCGGCCAGAGGCAGGTGGAGCTGGGTAAGACCCTCGGCCGTCCAGCGCTCTCCGAACAGAAGGCGTTCATACAGGGAGATGGCCTCGGGATAGCGCCCCCGGCTTTCTTCCAGCCAGGCGAGATAGGCCAGTGACAAGGTATCATTCGGGTCCAGGGCCAGGGTTTCGCGCAGACCCGTTTCCGCACGTTCGATTTCACCCTCCTGCAGCAACACAACAGCCAGCTTGCTCAGGGCGCTGACGCGCCTGGGGTGTAAAGCCACGGATCGCTGAAGGGCCTGTCGTGCCACGTCAAAACGGCCTTCTTCCATGAGTATGATGCCAGACAGCTCCCAGGCACCCGGATCGTCAGGGATACGGCGAAGATATTCCGCCAGGAATTGCCGGGCCCGATCACGGTCACCATCCTGCAGCAGGCCCACGATCCGGGTCAGCATCTCGACCTGGGCGTCATCCCCTTCAAAGGCGCCAGGCTCCAGGGTCATGCTCAGGTTCGGCATGACATTGCGCAACTCCGGCATACCTGACTCCATGGGTATCGCCCGGACTGGCCCGGCGAACATGAGCCCGGCGAGTAACCCGGCGACAGCGGTGAAGCCGACAATCCTGCTGGTTCGTATCATGATCTGTGTTTCCCTGCTGCGGTTCTGCTGCACCACTGGCGGGCGATGACAGCTCGAGAGCACGTCGCGCGACAACCGTGGATCTCTGCCACACACATCGTACAGATTGTCTGTGGTTGAAGTCGTACCCGGTGGTGGCCGTTAATCATTACCAGCAAACATTATTACACGTTTCTATCTGTCCTGTGTGAAGCACTGTCTGTTTTTGAACCGGGCAAATTCTGAACAGGATGACTCACTCGGCGCATGGCGGAAGCGCTGCAAACCGGCATGCGGGCGTGCCGACTCCCATCTGGATCTGACAGTATCAGTTTGCTGTTTTGTCCGCTTATAGCATCGGGATAACAGGACAGTCAACTCGGCCTGTGTTGTGATTTTTCGAATGTCTGTAATTGAGTTCCGCTTCTGGAATAAAGTGTCAATGACGTTCCGGAATGATTGTGCTGATCGCGGCCAATCCGCAACACCCATGCCACCATGCGCGTTTTACCGCGTGCGGAATTCCTGTGGCTATCACAGCAAGGCCACATACCGTGGCTCAACCCGGGTGAAAAGTGTCAGCTTACTTTACATTTTATTGCGGCTTCGATAATCGTTCCAGAAACAGGGTTTCGCAAATAGATGATTTAACTTGGAAAAACGAATTTGCAATGTGTTGGCGTCAACCTTGCATGACGAACGTCAGGCAGCATAGATTGCTGAAAAAGGCTAGTGAGGGCCCAGTGTAAAATGAGGCTCCCGGTAAACAGTGCAGTCCCCAGTTGGCTAGTCTTACAACGTTAATAAGTGCAGACCCTTGTAACTTGGAGATCACACAACAATGAACAGCACATTCAGAAGAACAGCTGTCGCCCTCGCCGTTGCGAGCAGCCTGGGGGTCGCAACCTCGGCCCATTCCTCGCATTTCCGGGGCGCGGCAATGACACCGTCAGTCAGCGCGGATGGCATTCTGACAATCCAGGCCAACAGCTACTGGCGACAGAGCCCGATCGCCAACGTGTGTCAGTTTCCGCACGATTGCATTTCATCCAATTTCTCACCGCAGGTATCCGGTCCGGGTTATTCGCAGAACGGCCCCGACGTCATCGTCAGCCGAACCCAGGATCTGACGGACATTCGCCGTACCGAAGTCATTGAGACCTTTACCTTCGACATCAGCGCCGGTGGTGCCGGGCTGTATACGATCAGCTGGTCCGGGTTCAGTTGGGTGTCCGGTGTGCCCAATGCCGGTGGGTCCTACGGAACAACATCGAGCATTTACTGGGACGGCGAGTCAGCCAATACACCGATTCTCTTCAATCTCAACAACGTGCAGCAGGAAGTGCTGCGCGGCACCGAGTACAACTCCAATCTGGGTGCGGTGGCAGGCTCGGGGCTCACCCTTTCCTATGAGGAGTCACTGTCGACAGGCATGAGCAGCCAGCCGAACGGTTACTCCATATCACCGGACGGGACCATCAACATAACGGCTGCAGGAACCAGCCTGATAACCGACAACAACAATAACCCGGGCGCGGATGTTGGTTTCAGTGGTGAAATCCTGGCCAGTGACGGCAGCTCCATCGAGTTTGTCTGGGTTTTTGACGGTGTTGACGATCTCAACGTGCCGGAAGTCGAGGATCAGGTCATCAATGCCCTGGTCGGCGATTCCATCAGTACAACAATAGTGGGTAGCGACCCGGCCGGTGAAGATTTGACCTGGGACTTCCTGAGCTTTTTTGGCTCCGGTGTCACCATGGGGGATGCCTCCTTTGATCCGGACACCCAGTTGTTCCAGTGGAACTCCACAGGATTTGGCGTTGGCCAGTACGTGGCTTCTTTCCGGGCAACCAACGAGTCAGGTTTTTCCGACGTTGGTACGGTGACCATCAATATTTCGATGGACACTGGCCAGGATCCCACGCCAGTCCCGGTTCCCGGTTCACTGCTGCTGATGGGTGCAGGGCTGTTTGGTATGGGCTGGGGCGTCCTGCGTCGCCGCCGTCGCGACTGATCGCCCGGCAGGACAGCTGCTCCATCAATCCCGAAACCCCGTGCGTCATGCATGGGGTTTCGGGTGTCCCACTTCTTGACGTCGGCCGGAAATCGCTGTAATTACTGTCCTGAACGTTTCCGGTTTGCCCATCTCCAGTTTACCCATCGAGGAATATGACCAGCCGTAATCAACCCTGTCCCTGCGGAAGTGGCAAGAAGTACAAGCGTTGCTGTGGCGCCAATGACAGCAATAAAGGTTCGTACTCGCCGGCTTCCCTGGATGAGGTGGTCCAGCATTATCAGGCCGGTCGCCTGACATCGGCCGAGACACGGTGCCGGGAATTGCTTGCCGCTCAGCCTCGCAACGCCCAGGGGCATTACCTGCTTGGCCTGATCGCCCGCGATCAGGGCCGGGACGAGGAGGCATTGGCGGCCATCGCCCATGCTTTTGCGCTGGGGCTGGATGACGCCGCCGCCCGCTTTCATTACGCCCAGTTATTAAGTCGCCATGGTCACCTGAACGAGGCTGTCAATCAGTTCGAGCAGGCGCTGCAGGACAGACCTGACTTCCTGCAGGCCCGGCGTATGCTTGCTGAATCCTGCCTGGAGTCCCGCGCATACCCAAGAGCTGCGCATCATCTGCAGATCCTGATCAAGCAGACCCCGGACGACGCTGTTGCCAGGCAACGATTCGGTCTGGCACTTTATTTCATGGGCAGACTCCGGGAAGCGGAATCGGAGTTCCTCCAGGCACTGACACTCGCTCCCCAGTGGGCGGGCGAGCTTCACGGACAGCTTTCTACCCTTATGGAACAGGATAACCGGCCCGAGGATGCCGAGCGGCATGCCCGGCAGGCGCTGGAGCATGAGCCTGATCAGGCTGCCGCCCGCATCACGCTGGCCAAGGTGGAACGTCGCCGTGGCGAATTGATGCTTGCGCTGGAACATGTTGACGCTGTGCACATTGGTGAGCGTCTGGATCATCATACTGCCCGTGCACTGGCCGAGCGCGGCGAGATCCTGGACAGACTGTCGCGCTACGACGAAGCGTTTCAGTCCTTCGACGCTGCCAAGCGCGGACTCACTGATCTGCACGGGATAAACTTTGATCCGGAACCCATGGTGCAGATCCTGCGACGCAGCGAGCGGTTTTTCACGCAGGATCGGATTGATGCGCTGACTGCGCTGGTCGAGCCTGCCTTGATAGAGCCCGCGGCGGACGCGGTTGTTCGACCGCTGTTCGTGGGTGGGTTCCTGCGAAGTGGCACAACCCTGTTGGAGCGCATGCTCGATTGCCACAGTGCCATTGCCGCTGGTGGTGAGCTCGATCTGCTCCCGCAGCTGGAGGCCAGACTTGCCGGGCACTATGGTGAGCCATTTCCCGAGTGTCTGGACAAGGTCCTCCGGTCAGGCGACCGGACGTTTCTTGCCGAACTGCGTAACCATTACCTGACACAGCTGGCGGCAAGCTGCGACAGTACCGGTGATGTCCGCTGGGTGGTTGACAAGCTGCCCTTCAGTGTTGCGCATCTGCCATTGATACGGATCCTGTTTCCTGATGCCATGGTGGTCGACCTGGTACGCCACCCGCTGGATACCGTGCTTTCCTGTTACTTCCAGATCTTTCAGGAAGGCAATGAATGGTCGTTCAGCCTGGCGCACACGGCCACCATCTTTACCCAGTTGCGCGAGCATGTGGCACATATGCAGCCATTGCTGGGGATACCGCAGCAACAACTGCATTATGAAAACCTGGTCGAAAACCCGGAAGCGCAGCTCAGGGAACTGCTGGCATCCATTGGCCTGGAATGGGAGCCAGCGTGTCTTCGTTTCCATGAGGCAGAAGTGGCGCCTCGTACCGCCAGTTACGAGCAGGTCACGCGGCCACTGTACAACGAACGGGTCCATCGCTACCGGCAGTATCAGGCGCACATACCTCCGGCGCTTGTCGACAGCCTGCAGGACATCACCGAAAGGCTTGGCTATCGTATTCAGACGCTTTGAACATAGGGCGGCAGATACGGGCAACATACAGCGTGTGATGCTATAACATGGCAATATGAAAGAATTGATGTAGCGCGAAAATGTTGCCGGAGTGTCAAGTGCAAGCTTTTGCTGCTGAGTTGCCAGCAGGAATTGATGAGCAGAAACACCTGAATATCGCTGTGTAAACCGCTGCGGGACAACGGCCGCTGCCGACAAGCAGCCTCAGTCCCTGAAGCTGATAATGAACTCGCGCTGTTGTCCACCGACAGTGAAACTGCCTGTGATACTGTCGCGATTCTCCAGTGACGCCACGACGCTGTATTGCCCATCGGGCAGATCGAGCACCAACCAGGGACCATTGGTCACGGTGTTCACCACTTCTTCGCCCTGCGAGTTTGTGATGCTCACCTGCACACGAGACAGGAAGGCGCCGGACTGGAGGGCGAACACCAGCCGGGTTCCCTCGTTCGGTGCCTCTGCGCGTTCGTCGGCACCGATACCACCTGACCAGATAACGTGGTTCTGGGCGGTGACTGTCGCGCCGCACAGCAAGAGAATCAGAATGGTTGTCAGTTGTACTGGTAATTTCATGTGTCCATGCTAACGCACGTGATGACTGTCCGTATTGACGCAGATCATTGATGGACGCTTGTGGGTGGTGTTTTTTTAGGGAGCCTCTGAATACCTCGTGCAAAAAAAGGGGGCTTTCACCCCCTGGAACGTCGATCGCGAGCAGCTTGCAGTTGTTCGGACCGGTTATTCATCGTTGTTGTTGTCGTCCTCGTCGTCCTCGTCGTCTTCATCAACGAAGCCGTTGCCGTTTTCATCGCCATCAACAAAGCCGTCACCATTCTCGTCAATGTCCAGCGGTGAGGCGCTTACGGTCAGCCCTTGCACGGTCAGAAGACCCAGCAGGCCGTTGTACCACTCTTCCACGTTGAACGGGTTGCCGTCCGGTATGGTAAGCACCACCCCCATCTGGTAGACACCCTCGGGTATTTCTTCCACATCCACAGCGTCCACGTTGAACAGATTGTGATTGCCGGGGCCGGCCACATCATTCAGAGGTATGGCTCCCATATAGGCACTTGGCTCAAAGATGATCAGATAGGCGTCGACCTCACCGCTGGTGATAAGTTGTGAGCCGCGAGGAAAGCGGACGTTGATCTCCAGCGGATCGCCCTGGTAAAAGATGTGACGATTGGCCTGAATGCGTGCCATCACGCCATCGGATGCATTGTTGTGACCAATATTCTTGTTTTGCCCCGGTGCATTCTGTGAATTGCCCTGGGCAGCGGCGCCAGCTGATAACATGAGCAGGGCAGTTATTGCCATCAGACAGGTGGGAAGGCGTTTGAATAACATCATGGTGAGCTCCTTTGAATTGCGGTATGTCGTTGCCAGTGTAACGCAGCCGGCAACGCGTTTCCGAGAAGTAGCTAACAGTGTGGGCAGCAGTCTGCCGATATCGCATTCGGGTCTTTTACACCCGAACCCCTTGTGGCAGAGCCTCGTGCAGCCGCAGACCGAACAAAGCGTGAAACATGGTTGGCCGCGCCGCGTTTGACAGGCACAATGCCTGTTTAGGGTATACAAGGACACCTGTCATGCTCAAACGCACTGATATCACTGCGCGATCCCTGCGCTCGCGAATTGTCGGATTGGTTCTGCGCTGGCGCCTGAAGCCCAAATTCACGGCTGAGCATTTTGATGAGGCGCGATTCCGCCGTTGGCTTGACAGGGAAATGGGGCGCAAGCGCACCACCACGGGTGTCGCCATTCGGGCGGCTGAAGATGCACCGGTTGCTGGCGAGTGGAATGTGCCCGATGGCGTTTCGGCTGATGCCTGTCTGCTTTACCTGCACGGTGGTGGTTATCTGTTCGGATCACCGTTGAGTTACCGCTCGTTCACCACGCAACTGGCCTACCGGGCAGGCATGAGGGTGTTTGTGCCGGATTACAGGCTGGCGCCGGAAAATCCATTCCCGGCGGCCGTGGATGATGCACTGGCCACCTATCGTTGGCTGCTGGATCAGGGTCTGGAGTCTGCCAATATCGTTCTGGCCGGTGACTCCGCCGGTGGTGGCCTGTCACTGGCGCTGGTGCACGCGCTGAAGCAACACCAACTGCCACTGCCTGCTGCCGTGATCACCCTGTCGCCCTATGCTGATCTGTTGGCCACGGGTGAGTCACTGGACAGCCAGTCCGACAGCTGTGTGATGTTCACGGGAGAGAGTATCCGCAGGGCGGCGGCAATCTATCTGGATGGTGCTGATGGCAGCTCTCCGCTTGCCTCGCCACTGTATGGTGATTTCAGTGATTTTCCGCCAATGCGGATCTATGCCAGTGACAACGAAGTGCTGCGCGACGATGCATTGCGGGTTGCCGAGACCGCCGCGGAGGCCGGTGCGGATGTGGAGCTGGAGGTCTGGCGCGGGCAACCCCATATCTGGCCGATTTTCTATCCCTTGTTGCCCGAGGCCGATCGTACCATTGTTGAAATGGGTCGCTTCGCCAGGTCACACGTGGGATCAGCGCTCTCGTAACACCAGTTCCACCCGCCGATTGGCTGCCCGCCCTTGCGCGGTGGCATTGCTTTGCAGCGGCTGCCTGTCAGCGTGGCCTACGGCCTGGAAGCGTGATCGCAGCCGCTCGCCTTCCTCGAAATAGCGAACCACGGCTATGGCCCGGGCGCTGGAAAGTTCCCAGTTGGACGGGAACCGGGTGTTGTTGATCGGCACGCTGTCGGTGTGGCCTTCCACGGATACCGCGCCATCAAACAGCGTGAGAAAGTCCTGCAGGCTTTCCATCAGCAGCAGACCATCAATGGTCAGTTCTGCCTGGCCGCTGTCAAAAAGCATGTCGTCAACAATGCGCAGCGTGATGCCCTCATCGTCCGGGATCACCTCCACGCCCTGAACCTGCAAAGTGGCCAGGGCCTGCAGCAGGTCCTCAGCCTGACCGCCTGCATCGGCCAGTGCGCCGGTATCGGCGCCGGAACGTCGCTCGGGCGCCTCATCAGCGCCGCTGCCATCGTCGGCCGGTTGCAGGGCGTCGGCCTCGGATGCATGCGGCGCCTGCTGGTCTTGCTCACCGCCCGGCTCGATATCGGTCTGCGTGACTGCCGACATGGCCGTTTCTTCGGACTTGGGTTCAGACAGGGCCAGCATCAGCACAAAAAACGCAATGATCAGTGTCAGCACGTCCAGATAACTGATCATCCACGAGTCCTGCCCGCCGTCGGCGCTGCTGGCTGGTTCGTCCCCTATCAGCTCCATTGAGGGTCGCTCACGCATCGCGTCGCCGCCTTACGGGTTCCGGCTCAGGTGTACCATTGTCGCGAATCTCGTCTTCATAGGTGGCCACAAAAGAGCGCAGGGTCTCTTCGATGACCGATGGTGGTCGACGCTTGCTCATCAGGGCAATGCCCTCCAGCACCATGTTCATGGCCATCAGGCGTTCTTCGGTTCGCCTTTCCAGTTTCACGGCAATCGGATTGAACAGCACGTTGGCCAGCAGAATACCGTAGAAGGTGGTCAGCAGTGCGACCGCCATTTGTGGGCCAATCATGTCGATGCTGCCCGAATCCATGACCGCCAGCATATTCACCAGGCCCACGAGTGTGCCAATCATGCCGAACGCGGATGCATAGGTGCCCATGGTGCGGAAAATGTGTGATTCGGCCCGCTCCTTGGCCCTCAGTCTGGCAATACGCCAGCGCAGTATGTCGATAATTTCCTCTTCCTTGGTGTTGGCCAGCACCAGCTGGATGCCGGTGCGCAGAAAGGGGTTGCGCGCGCGCGCCAGTGCGTTGTCCACTTCCTTGATCTCGCCCTGGAACCAGAGCCGCGACATGGCCACCAACTCACGGATGTCATCGCGGGTATAGGTGTTTTCCCGGCGGAACACAATGCCCACAAGGCGCACGACACGCAGTACTTCGCGCAGGGGGTAGCTGATGAAGGTGGCTGCCATTGTGCCGGTCACCACAATGGCAAGGCCGGGCAGGTTGAAGAATCCGGTCTGGGATTCCGCTGAGAAGAACAACACGCTGGCAAGCAATAGCACGCTGGCCACCATGCCAATCAGCGTGGATGGATTCATGGGTACGTCCTGGCTGGAGGGCTCTCTGGATTATAGCGGCAGGCAGGCGGCACACTTTACAGTGGATTCGGGATTTCAGGTCAACGATGCGGCAATACACGAAGCAGATGACTGACGAGTTGGTGTGTCAACCACCACAGCAGCGTACAACCCATCATGACCAGGGCGAACCAGAGGGCAGGGTGCATCCAGGGTTGCGGCTCACGCCAGGGGCCAAGCACCCAGTTGACGCTCGATTCCGGCGTAGACAACCAGAGCGACAGCAACAGTACGGCATACCCCACCGGCACCAGCAAGCGATACCAGGCGCGGGGTTCGTAACCGAGCCGCCACACCATCCACAGCAGCACAAAGGGCAGGGGAAGGTGGTACAGGGACAGGGCACGTATGGCCAGCGGAATACTGCTGTCATGCATGTACTCCACCAGCCCCAGTGGCGGCTGGCCGGTAGGCAGGCTGGCCACAAAGTCGATGATCCAGACCATCTCCGGCAGCAGCACGGCAACCAGTGCCGCACTCGCCAGCCAGCGGTTTTCCAGCCATAAGGCCGCCAGACCCGTGAACAGCGCGAGATTGGAAAACCAGAGGAAGTTCAGCAGCCCGTAGGCGATGGTATAGATTGGCACCTGCACCGCCACAAAGGCGGTGTACAGCCATTTCAGCCATAAGGGCAGCTGTTGTTGTGTTGCACTCATGCCTGCCCGGCCTGTCGGAAGGGTTGGCGTTGCCAGTAGGTCAGGGAGCGCCACAACCATTCCAGCGGTCCGAAGCGGAAATGCCGAAGCCAGATGGGTGACAGCCACAATTGCAGTGCCCATATGGCAAACACAATACCGATCTGCCCGGTGCGGGACACCTCGCCGAACAGGCCCAGTCCATGGCCGTAGAAAATCAGTCCACACAGCAGGGTGTGCATGATGTAGTTGCTGAAAGCCATGCGGCCAACAGCGGCAAGGCGTCGTGTGGCACCCACAAGGCGGCTGTACCTGATCAGCAGCATCACAAGGGCCAACCAGGCCAGGCTGACAGCAAGGCTTCCCCAGTAATTGAACTGGGAGCCAAAAAACAGTGATGTTGGTGCCCAGTCGTTGGCAAAGTTCCAGTGTATGCCCCAGGCGACAACGGGCAGGCCAATGACGGCGCCACCGATCAGCATCCGCCAGTAGGTGACGGTGCTTGCGTTGCCACTGATCACACCCAGCCGATACAGCCCCATGCCCACCAGCATGAGGCCGGCGGCGCGCCAGAATGCCCAGATCAGCATAACAAAAGTATGCATTTCCAGGGCAGCCGGTATGCGTTGTTGCAATTGCATCAACCAGGAGCCCTGGTAGGCGGCCACCTCAGCGCCCAACGCTTCGGCGGAGGGGTCCCAGCTTGCCAGAACCATTTCCTCCAGCACGTCCTGTGGCATGTCCGACAGCGACAGGCCGGAAAGAATATAGATGAGCGAGGACACGGCAATAAACACCAGTCCTGCTGCCAGCAGTCTGACAGGCGCCAGGTGGCGCATTGGATACACAACAAAGGCACAGATGGCGTAGATGAACAGTATGTCACCGTGCCATAACAGATAGGCGTGAATGGCACCGAACAGCAGCAGCCAGGCATTGCGCCGGTAATGCAGCGCGGTGGGCGAAACACCTTTGTCCACTGCCCGGTCGGTAAACAGCACAATGCCGGCACCAAACAGCATGGAAAACAGGGTCATCATTTTCTGATCGGTGAGCAGATGCCCCAGATACCACACAACACCGTCGGCGCCTGACAGGCTGCCCCATACCGTGGGGTTCAGATAGGCAGCCATGGGCATGGCAAATACCTGTATGTTCATGACCAGAATGCCCAGTACGGCAAAGCCGCGAAGCACATCCAGCTCTTCCATGCGTTGGCTTGTTGGTGCGGTCATGAGGGTGGTCCTTGTGCCTGTTTTGAGCGATTATGTGGTCTGTAATGCGCCTGTTTCTTTTTTATGGAGTATAACAATGACAAACATCCGATCAATCTGTTTTGTCCTGTATGCCCTGCTGCTCGCCACCAGTGTTGCCGCCAATGCCAGTGCAGAAACGTCGGTCATCAGCGAAGGCCAGAAATACGTGATGGCCACACACTCCTTCAATGTATTCATTGGTCCACAACGCAATCGCGAGGGCGAAGTGCTGGCACCCGGTCCGCTGGCAGCGTTGGCGCGGGAAGCCGGAAAGACGGGGCACCAGGCCCTGGCTGTGCAGATGATTGGTGGCTCCACACCCATGCAGCATTGGGAGCAGGGTGATGGTGATGATTCGCGCAATATCGCCAAAGTGGCGCTGCGCCAGGGCGGTGTGGATGTCTTCACCCTGTCACCCAACGCCATCATGCCCGAACCGGGCGTGGACCTGTTTGGCGATCTGGTGATCAAAACCAACCCCGATGCCCGTATCCTGGTGCAGAACTCCTGGGCCGCCTGGGACGGCCACGGCATGACAGCCAGTGTGGGTGGCGGTGAGCGGCCGGATTTCAGTAACGAGGACCACAACCTGGCCACCATCAGCACCATTGATGGCTGGTTGGCCTCACTGGAGGAGCCGGGTGGTTATCTGGAGCGCATGCGAACCCAGCTCGCCGGTATCAACGAACGCGCCGGGCGCGACATGGCCTTTGTGGTGCCGTCCTCGGTGGCAATATATGAACTGCGCAGGGCCATCATCGAGGGCCGTGTGCCGGGTCTGGCGCAGCAGTCCGATGTGTTCCGTGATGGCATGGGTCATGTGGCCACACCAGGCATCAATCTGGTGACCTACGTGTGGTTTGCCGTCATGTACCGCGAGAACCCGATCGGGCTGCAGTCGCTGGTGGAAAGCGACGACCCGACCTCAGCAGATCGCGAGCGTGTGTTGCAGCAGATTGCCTGGGAGGCGGCAGTGTCCGAGCCGATGAGCGGGGTGAAGGCGCACTAGGGACAATCTGACATGGACAGGTTTGATCGCATCTACCAACTGCACAACATACTGAAAGAGCGGCGCACACCCATCACACGTGCGGATCTGATCGAGCGGCTCGGCTGCAGCCGCTCGACACTGACCCGCCTGGTGCGCACCTACCGCGACTATCTGCATGCACCACTGACGTTCGATGCCGAGCGCGGTGGTTATTTCCTGGAACACCGGCACGGGGAAACCTACGAGCTGCCGGGCCTGTGGCTCAACGCCATGGAAATCCAGTCGCTGCTGGCGGCTCATCAGTTATTGGCGGAAGTGCGTCCGGGCGTGCTCGAGCCGCATATCGCGCCGTTGAAGGAAAAACTCGAATCCCTGCTTGCCAGCCGCCAGGCCGGCAACAATGAACTGATCAAACGCATTCGTTTCCTGCCCATGGCCAGCCGCAACCCCCGACTCGAGGAGTTCCAGCAGGTGGCCGAAGCGCTGGTGTCGCGCAAACGGCTGCGTATCAAGTACAGCAGCCGCAGCAGGGATGTGCTGGATGAACGCTGGATCTCGCCCCAGCGCCTGGTCTATTACCGTGACAACTGGTACCTGGATGCCTGGTGCCATGCGCGCGATGCGCTGCGTACATTCTCAATGGACAGGCTGGATGTTTCCCGGCAGGAAGGCACGGCAGTCGATGTGCCGGATGAGCGGCTGGATGCAGAGCTGACCCCCTCCTATGGCATTTTTGCCGGGCCGGCCACACAGCAGGCTGTGATCCGTTTCTCGTCCACCGCAGCCCGGTGGGTGGCGGATGAGCAGTGGCATCCTGACCAGCAGGTGCGTGCGCTGCCTGACGGCGGCTGGGAGCTGACCGTGCCGTATGGCGATCCGACGGAATTGATACGGGACATCCTGAAATTCGGGCCGGATGCGGAGGTGGTGGCGCCGGAGGGGCTGCGGAAGGCGGTGGCGGAGCGGTTGGGGCAGGCGTTGCGGGGGTATGGGGGTTGAAGGCAAGTTCATGACGGGTTGGATTGCAAATACATCTTCACGGGCTGCGCCTCACCTTCGCGAACAACACTTGAGATGAACAGGGGAGCCAGCGGCCATTCGTGCACACGCATTTCAAGCGTCGGGGTGGGCAGCCTTGGCTGGCCTTTGGCGCGACCTGGCAAAGTATCGCTCACCCTTCCAGCACTATATCCGGGAACAAACCGGCTTTGAGCGAGAGAATGACCATGTCGAGCAAGGGCCGGTGCGCGTGCCGCTTCATCACCTCGGCCAGCAGGCTGCGCGCTTGTGAGGACGTTGTGTGGCTGACCGGTTTTCGGAGGCTTGCTGTTTTTGAATCTGTCATGGATCATCTCCCGTGTCGTCAGGGCCATTGTATCTGGCGTCTGATGCCTTGACGATGCCAACCCCTATAGTGAAGATGGTCAGGCTCATGGTCTGAGCCTGCAACACCGTAAGATCGCAATTTTCAGATTTGCTGGAGGCGGCGCATGCTGGAAGGTTTTCTGATTGGCTTTCTGCTGATATTTCTTGGTATCACGGTTCTGGTACGCACGTCATGGAAAGAGCTGATGGCGTACACAGCCAGCGGTTTTGTGGCGTTTGTGATCACGGTGGTCCTGGTACTGCTTCTTGCTGTTGTGGTGGCAATCGGGCGCCTGACCTGACCCTGTGCACCCGGGAACGGCGCCGTCAATTTGCCTGCAGTGTCTTCCGCCGTTACGCTGTGACGTTCCCGCAACACTGGCACAGGGAGCGCTCACTGGTCTGGAGGCTTGGTCACGATCTGATAGCCGCAGTTTACCGGCTTCCTGCTCTTCCCGGATCGTGAACCAGAGCCGGCTACAGCAGTTTGAGACTATCGAAGCTGTCCGTCAGAAATTCATCAATTGCCCAACAGGCAACTGGCAGCGCGGCAGGCAAATTGTGTGATTTTTCGTGACCGTGCTTGCAGTTCTCCAATCCATGTCGACCGTGGCCCGGTCGTTGGCGCTGATGCCGGCAAACCTCTGTTATACTGCCTGCACCACAATCTATCAGGGGAGAAGGACCTATGAAGCGACTGTTGAAACCCATGCTGGCTGTTGCTGTGCTGGCGCCCGGACTGGCGCTGGCTGATGCCTCGAATTTCAACTACGTGCAGGGGGGCTATCTCACCGGCGCCATTGGCGGGGTGGATGTTCATGGCTGGGGCGTGGAAGGTAACGTCCAGTTAAACGAGCGGACGTTCCTGCGCGGCACCTTCAATCGACTGAATCTGGACGAGAACATCCCCAATTTCCGTTTTGACAGTGAAGGCCACAGTTTTGGTGCCGGTTTCATTTTTGGTCAGAATCCCACCGCCAGTGTTTACGGCACGCTCAGCTATGTCGAGATCAAGGATCGTTTCCGGTTCAACCTGGACCGTTTCACCGATCGTTACACCGGTTACGATCTCGGTCTTGGTGCCCGTATCAATCTGACACCGGAGGCGGAGCTGAAACTGGCCGTCAATCACACCGATCTGGGCCGTGATGGTGGTGACCAGACTGTGCCTTCTGTTGAACTGGTCTACAAGTTCACCAATCAGATTGCCGGTGTAGCCGGTTACTCCCGAAAGTCCAGTGACGACATGCTGGGTCTGGGATTCCGGTTCTACTTCTGATGTCGCCCCCGTCGTCACGACGTAGCTTCCTCAAATCTGCTAGTGCCCTGCTTGCAGGGGCTGGCAGTGTTGCTGCCGGGCTTGCCAGAGCCCAACAGAGCGCCGGCGCCGATCTGCTGTCACAGACAGACGGCACCATGGCTGATGAAGACTACTGGCGCCTTGTGCGCAGTCAGTTTTCCTTCACCGATGACGCGGTACCCATGAACGCGGCCAATCTCTGTCCCTCCTTTCGTGCAGTGGCTGAACAGGTGAGTCTGCTCACCGCAGATATCGACCGGGATTGTTCGTTCGAGAACCGGGCAAAATTCTCTGGTTTACTCGACGCTTCGCGCACGGCGGTAGCCGCGCAGCTCAATGTCAGCCCGCGGGAAGTGGCTTTGGTGCGCAATACCAGCGAGGCCAACAACATCATCAACAATGGCCTGCCACTGGGCCGGGGTGACGAGGTGCTGCTCTGGGACCAGAATCATCCGACCAACAATGTGGCCTGGGATGTGCGCGCGGCCCGGTACGGGTTCACGGTGAACCGTGTTGCCACACCCGCGTCGCCAATGGGCATGGATGCGTTGATCAGTGCGTTCACGAATCACTTCACGGCCCGGACCCGGGTGCTGGCGTTGACGCATGTGTCCAACGTCAGTGGTATTCGCCTGCCAGTGGCCGAGCTGGTAGAGGCCGCGCATGCGCGCGGCATTTTTGTACTGGTTGACGGTGCCCAGACCTGGGGTGCCATGGCGCTGGATCTGAAAGCCCTGGGCGTTGATGCGTTCACCGGCAGTGCGCACAAGTGGTACATGGGACCCAAGGAAGTGGGTCTGCTGTACGTGCGCGAGGAGCATATCGAGCGGATCTGGCCCGCGGTTGTGGCACCGGGCTGGGGTGACAGTGCGGAAACACGCCTGGACGGCGCGCGCAAACTGGACAACTTCGGCCAGCGCGATGATGCGGCATTGGCGGCGTTGGGCGTCACTGCCGGCCTGCATGACAGCATCGGTCCGGCGCGCATCGAGCAGCGCACCACCGCACTGGCCCAGCGTCTGATGCGGGGTATGCAAGACATCGGTCTGGACCTGGTCACGCCGCTGGATCCGGCGCTGGGTTTCGGTGTCTGCATTGCGCGCATGCCCGCCAACCAGGCGAGGGAAGTCAGTCAGCGTCTGTACGCCGAGCATGGTATTGCCGGAGCAGCCACTGGGGGGATGCGCCTTTGCCCGGCCATCTACAACACGGAAGACCACGTGGATCGTGCCTTGGCAGGTTTGCGGGCGCTGGTGTAGGCTGGAGGCTCAGTTTGACGTTGTAACATCAGGGAGGAGGATGCGATATGTTGTTTATTGTCCGTACAAGCTTTCGCAGGAGAGCTGCCGCCTGTGTGCTTGGCCTGCTGGCCAGCTCCGCATTGCATGCCGGGCGCACCGGTGCAGTACCTGGTGCGTCTGTCCGGCACCTTTTCTGACGCCTGCCCGGCCATTGGCCAGGTCACGCAGACACGGGAAGACAATGTCTTTGATGTTTATGTCTACTACGCCTGGAATGACTGGCTGCGCGATCCCGAAGCGGTGGCCTGCGCGCAGGTGTTGACACCGTTTGAAGTCACCATTCCGCTGGCAATGTACGGTCTTGCGGCCGGTGATTATACGGTGAGCGTGAACGGCCACGAGATCCGCACTTTCACGCTGGAACGGGACAATGTGGCGTCCCTGTCGCCCGGAGGTGGCAGTCAGCCGTCCAGACATTGCACGATCGAGCCGAACACAGGTTCAGGCTGGTCCCTTAATGTGTGCAATTACGAGACTGATCATGTCTTGTAACTGAAGGTTACCCTGTGAGGCCAGCCCTGCTGGCTGGCCTCACGGGGTAACAGATGATCAGGCTTTGGCCAGGTTCTCGTTGGCAAAGTCCCAGTTGGCCAGGTTGTCCACAAAGGCATTGAGGAAGTCCGGTCGACGGTTCTGGTAATCCAGATAATAGGCGTGTTCCCACACATCACAGACCAGCAGCGGCGTGGCGCCATCGGTCAGCGGGGTGTCGGCGTTGGCGGTCTTGACCACCTTCAGTTTGCCGCCATCGGCCACCAGCCAGACCCAGCCGCTGCCGAACTGAGTGGCACCGCCATCAACAAAGGCTTTCTTGAAGGCTTCAAAGCTGCCGAAGTCCTGCTTGATCTTTTCCGCCACCGCGCCGGCAGGCACACCGCCACCATTGGGTTTCATGCTCTTCCAGAAGAAGTCGTGGTTATAGTGCTGGGCCACGTTGTTGAACAGTGGGCCGCCGACTTTCTTGCAGGCCTTTACCAGGTCTTCCAGGTTATTGGCGCTGACATCAGCATCGGCCAGCAACTCATTGCCTTTGACCACATAGGTATTGTGGTGCTTGCCGTGGTGGAAACTGAAAGTCTGGGCGGATACGTGGGGTTCCAGTGCATCGGCGGCGTAGGGGAGGTCAGGTAATTCCAGTTTCATAAGAATCCTTTTTGGTTGAATGAATGATGGTTGAATGAATTTCCGTTGGAGTAACACACAAGCATAGTGTACACCGCTTCGCCGTTCAAGTTGACCGGATTGCTGAAAGCACCCGCGGGCTTTGCGGTCTTGTGCTCTATACGTCTACAATACACAGCAGATCATACCGAGGGTTCCAGCCATGCGAGACAGAGATAACGACGATTTTGATGACATTCCGTCGATCCGGATGAGCCGTGATGAGGTGGTTTCGCGCCAGCGAAGCCGGGGCCAGCCAGATATTGTCAAGCAGAACGAGTACATAGAGAAGGTACGGGTCAGTACCTGGCCTGTACGTATCATGCTGGCCGCCATTGTCCTGATCATGGGCGCCGGTGGCGCCTTTGCCTATAACCAGCACCAGCAGACACTGGCAACACTGGAGCATGCCCAGCGCCTGATTGCCGATCTGGAGAACCGACTGGCGTTGGTCGGGGACACAACCGAGGAAACAGCCGGTAACCTGCTGGAGCGGGTGGACTTCAATTTTTCGGAAATCGACAAGCTTTGGGCCGCGCGTAACGCAACCAACCGCAATGTGCAGGACCTGACCGGACGTGTGTCGCTGGTGGAGACCGCCGCGGAGGAAAACGCAACCGCACTGGCCGACACCAATCAGCGTCTGGTGCAGAGTACCAGCCTGGTTGAAGATACCCGTCGTGATGTGAACACACTGCGCGCGGACATGGAGCAGAATACCTCGCGTTTGGCCACGCTCAATAGCTCGGTCCAGCAGTTGCAGGGGCGCACCCAGGAGCTGATGGCGCTGCGGGAAAGTCTGGATGGCAACGAGACGGTATCCGGTGGGCTCACCGAACGCCTGGTCCGGGTGGAGGAGGCTGTGGAGGCCATTGATGCCTACCGCCTGCAGATGAACCAGACGGTGTTCCGTCTTCAGCAGAACATAGAAGCTGTGCAGAGCAGCATGCGCCAGAACTGATTCCGCCTCCGATTCCGCCTCCAATTCCGCCACAAACGCGCGCATTCCGGTATAATGCGCGCCTTGTTGCCGGCTAAAGGCGCAACGCGGACGTGGTGGAATTGGTAGACACGCTGGATTTAGGTTCCAGTGCCGCAAGGTGTGGGAGTTCGAGTCTCCCCGTCCGCACCACCTCAGACAATTTACAATTGTTTACAATTCAGCCCCAAAATTCATACAGACTCCGCGCCCTGAACCGGGCCATACTGCCCGGATAGAGCAGGGTATGTATAATCCCTGTCAATCCCCCTCTGGCAGGGCTCCGGTTCCATGATGACACTCTCCATGACGACACTCCCCCTACAATGGCCGTTTCGTTTCGCCGCGCTGCTGATACTGTGTGGTGCCGCCTCACTTCACGCATCCGAGGCACCACTGACGGTGATGACGGCCGATGCAGCGGCGCCGCCGGACCCGTCGGTGCAGGCATCGGTGCGAATGGCGCCGCAGACCGCAGAGAAGGACAGACCCTGGACCCTGGGCATCGCTGCCGGCCACGGCCGGCGAGACAACCCCTTTGTGGCCTCGGATGACTTTCCGGTGCATGTGGTGCTGGATATTGCCTGGTATGGCGAGCACCTCTTCTTTGACAACGGTGACCTGGGCCTGTCCCTGCAGCGTACCGCGGACTTTTCGCTCAATGTCATCGGCACCTTTGACAACGAACGCAATTACTACAATTTTCTGAGTCGTGACAACGGTGGGCTGCGCTCGTTGAACATGGCGCTGCAGGATCAGGGCATCAGTACCCTGACCGACATGCCCGGGGAGGTGGGCCGGGATGAACTGCTGTCCTGGCTGTCAATGACACCTGGTACCTCATCGGCAGATGTCAGCCGTGTCGAACGTCTGTTCCAGCAGGCCGACAATTCGCTGCCGCGACGTCGCTTCGCACTCAACAGCGGCCTGGAACTGCTGTATCTGAGTCAGTGGGGAGACATACAGGCGCAATTGTTGACCGATGTCAGCGGTCGCCACCGGGGTCAGTCCGCGCTGCTGTCCTGGAGCCAGCCGTGGACTGACGGCACTTTTTCGGTGGCTCTGACGGCGGGAGCGGAGTGGAAGAGTGACAGCCTTGTTGACTACTATTACGGTGTGCGCCGTGAAGAGTCCTTTCCCGGCCGGCCGCAGTACCGGGGACGTTCCACGATCAACCCCTTTGCCCGTCTTGCGGCCAGTCGTGCCCTGACCGCGCACTGGGAACTGACGGCTGTGGTGGAACACGAACGCCTTGGCAGGGGTATCCGGCAGAGTCCGATCATTGAGCGTGAGAGTATCAACACGCTCTTTGTTGGTCTGTATTACCGGTTCTGACGGCCTATGTGGATGCAGGGGCGACAGGTCGCGGGTTTTCTGGTTGCACTGATGCCGGCCTGTCTGTTGGGGGCTGAGACCAGCCGCAACTACACGCTGGAGGTGCAGCCCAGCATCTGTGTGACCCACGGCAGCGACGAACCCTGTCAGATGCAACTGACGGTTGCCTGGCAAGGTGAAAGCCATGATGTCTGCCTGCACATTGCCGGTAGCGACACAGCGCTGCACTGCTGGGAATCAACCAGCCAGGGCAGTGTGGAGCTGGCTTTTCACAGCGCAGATGACATCACACTGCAACTGGTGCGCGCATCCGGGGGGCAGGTACTTCAGGAAACACAGATCACTGTTGTCAGCCGGGACGTGCGTGATACGCGTCGCCGGCGACGCCATGTGTGGAGCATATTGTGATGATCGGCCAACAACATCCGGCACCTGTCAGATTGCTGCTGGTGGAAGACGATCTCAGGCTGGCCAGCCTGATCAGTGATTATCTGCAGCAGGAACACTTCCAGGTCAGCGTCCAGCATCGCGGGGACACTGCAGTGGACAAGTTTGATGCGGCCAGTGTGGATGTGGTCATTCTTGACCTGATGCTACCGGGCATCAACGGCCTGGAGGTCTGCAGCCGGCTGCGCCAGCAGTTCGATGGTCCGATACTGATACTGACGGCCCGCAACAGTGATATTGATCATGTCATGGGTCTGGAGCTGGGCGCCGATGATTTTGTCAACAAACCCATAGAGCCGCCGGTGCTGCTGGCAAGAATCCGGGCGCTGCTGCGGCGCAACCAGCGCGGCGGCCGTGCCGGTGATGCCTGCACGGAGGAGCTGGTGTTTGATGCGCTGCGCATCAATCTGCAGTCACACAAGACAACGCTGGGGCAGCGGCACATTGCCCTGACCACACAGGAGTTCGAGTTGCTGGCCCTGCTTGCCCGGCATGCCGGCACCGTGCTGACCCGTGATGATATCTACAGCAATATCCGGGGCATTCGGTATGACGGCCTTGACCGGACGGTGGATGTGCGTATCTCGCATCTGCGCCGTAAGTTGGGTGACAATCCGGAGCAACCGTGTCGAATCAAAACTGTCTGGGGCAAGGGCTATCTTTTTGTGCCGGATGCCTGGGCTGAGCCATGAAGCGGCGGTTTTCCCTGGACCTGCTTGGTGCCGGTTTCCTTCGCTCGTACGTGGCCATTGTGCTGGGCATCATTGCTGTGGCGTTGGCACTGGACAGCCTTTTGTTGTGGTTTGGGCCCGGTGGTGCCAGTACTGAAGGGCGGGACAGGCACGCGCACAGTTTTGCGCTGATTGACGCGCTGGTGCTCACCGGTGCAGGTGGTGATGCTCGGGATCATGACATCGGCTACGGAGTGCAAGCGTTGCGACAGCGCCTTCCCGACATTGAGGCGGCGCTGGGCCTACCGGTCGCGGTACTGGACATGGCGGATTTTGCCGGCCTGGAAGCATCCCGGCAGGCCTTGGAGCAGGGCGAGATTGTGCCACTGTTCGACCAGCGCGACCGGGAGGTGTTGTACCGCCGGATTCCGGATTCCGATCATGTGCTTGCCCTGGGCCCGTTGGCGCCGGAAGGCCGTGGCAGAACACTCACCGAGCTGCTTGTCATTACCGCGTATTACGTGCTGGTGGCCATCGTGGTGCTGTTGTGGATACGCCCGTTTTACCGGGATCTGGCAGCCTTGCGCCGGGCCTCGGCACAGTTCGGCAAGGAGGATTTTTCCACCCGCATTGCCTTGCCCGCCTCCTCCGGTATCCTGCCCGTGGCGCAGTCTTTCAACGCCATGGCAGCGCGTATCCAGCATCTGGTCTCCGCGCACCGGGAACTGACCAGTGCGGTCTCCCATGAGCTGCGCACACCGCTGGCGCGTTTCAAGTTTTCCCTGCAGATGCTGGGCGGTAAGTTGTCCGCAGAAAAGCAGCAGGATTATCTCCAGAGTATGAAACAGGATGTGCTGGAACTGGAAAGCCTGACCGATGAACTGTTGAGTTACGCCCGGCTCAGCGAGCGCAACCTGGAACTCAGGCTGGACCGTGTTGACCTGGGCACCTGGCTGCGCCGGCAGGTGGATCAGTACAGCGGGGGTGGCGTGCGCATTGAGCATCGTTTTGAGTCCTTGCGCCAGGACGGCGATACACAGCTTGTGATGGACCCGGACCTGATGGCCCGGGCCGTGCACAATGTGCTGCGAAACTGTCTGCGATACGCCAGCGAGGTGGTCACGATGGAGGCGCGTTTGATGGCGGATACCGCAGAGCTTCGCATATGTGATGATGGCCCCGGTATACCGCAGGACATGCGGGAGCGTGTCTTCGAACCGTTTTCCAGACTGGATACCAGTCGTGACCGGCAGTCGGGTGGGCACGGACTGGGGCTGGCCATTGCACAGCGTGTGCTGCAGCGCCACCTTGGCGGGATACGCGTCGAGGATCACTGCGGTGGCGGGGCCTGTTTTGTGCTGTGGTGGCCGTGCACTACAATCCTTTACAATTCTCCTACAACTTCAGACAGTAATCGGCGTGCAGATCGGTAGACTTTTTCCTGCGACAAACACAAGGGTTCATTCATCAATAAGGAGTTTGCAATGAAGAAATGTGTAATGGCAGCGGTACTGGCGACCCTGGCTTTCAGCCATATCGTGCTGGCCGATCAGGGCGCGGCGGTTTACCGCGACAATGTGCTGACAATTCCCAGTGGCGTGATCATCGATGATGATGGTGTTACACCCGTGCGTGGTGTCACCCTGATCCAGGAGGAAGACGGACGATTTGCCGTGGCCGAGGCCGGTGACGGCATGTTGGCCGACGTGGACACGGTGACAACGGAAATTGTGGGTGATCACAACGAACGCGTCCGTGTGACAGCGGCCGGTTACCAGTCAAGTGCCTGCGTGGACATTCTGGAGCCAGCCATCGTGCGCGATGACAATGTATTCAGCGTCGTGCTGTCCGAGTCCGAGCAGTGGTCCGACGTTTGTATTCTCATTCTCAAGAGTTATGAGAAAACGCTGTACCTTGATGTTCGCGGGTTGGATGCCGGCACGTATATCGTGGATGTCAATGGCGTGGAGGCCGAGTTCACGCTGTAGGTTCTCACCGGTATCACCCGGGCTGCCTGTTGCCCGGAAGCAAGCCGACTTGCTTCCGGGCTTTTTTGTTTGGCACTCCCGCGTGCCAACAGGCTCTGATAACATAGCCGTTCGACCGGTCAATGCGAAGGCAGGAACAATGGCTGCATCCAGCAAGAACACATCGGCCTGCAGCCGGTGGCTGGTAAAAACCGAACCCGACGAATGCAGTATTGATGATTTTGCCGCAGCGCCGGAAAAGTCCATCCCCTGGGATGGTGTACGTAATTACCAGGCGCGCAATTTTCTGATGTCCATGACCGTGGGTGACCGGGTGTTCATCTATCATTCCAGCTGCAAATTGATTGGCATTGCCGGGGTGGTCGAGGTGGTCAGGGCGGCCTATCCGGATCCGGCACAATTCGATCCGGCGTCTGACTATTTTGATCCGCGAAGCCGCAAGGAGAGTCCCCGTTGGCAAGCGGTTGATCTGCGTTTTGTCAGCAGGTTTGACCGGCTGATACCGCTGGCCGAACTCAAGGAGCTGCCTGGACTGGAAGACCTGCCGCTGGTGCAGCGTGGCAATCGCCTGTCGGTGATGCCTGTCAGCGACGCGCAGTGGCAAATAATCCTGCACCAGATTGCGTAATGACCGGGGCTATCGGGTATCGTTCGAGCTGGCAGACAACTCTGACAACAAGGCATCCGCCGACTCACGCGCAATGCTTGCCGCATCCGTCAGCAGTCGCACGGCTTCCTGTTGTGCATGAAATCCCAGTGATGCATCGGCATCAATAAAGTCCCAACGGATGTGTGCCTGGCGGTGTGCCTCGCGGGCAGCGGCCAGGGCTTCCTCGCCTGCATCGGCATCACGTGCTTCAACAATGGCGTCCATCAGGGCTTCCATGGCCGCCTCGGTGTTGTCCATCAGGGCGCGGGTGTTTTGCTGCACCCGGAGGCTGCGAGCGGTCAGGCGCTCCGGTGTACTGCCACTGTGACAGTTCATGCAGGCGACCTCGACCTTGTCCAGTGGGTTGCCACCGGCATGGTCGGTCACCCGCATGCCGCCGTCCTGGATGACCGGCATGTGGCAGTCTGCACAGGAAGTGTCATGGCGGGCGTGCACACTGGTGCTGTGCAGCTCAAAATTCGGGTGCTGGATCTTGACGAGGCTGGCGCCGGTTTCGGCGTGTTGCCAGTCACTGAAACCAATGTCATCGAAAAACGTTTCCATGTCTTCAAGCATAAGGCCATTGGCCCAAGGCAAAACCAGCTCCTGTGTACCGGGACGAAAATAGTATTCCACATGGCACTGTGCACAGACGTAACTACGCATTTCATGTCGTGAGGCGTCGTTGATGTCTATACCCTGCAGTGCCAGCGCCTCGATCAGTGCCGGACGGTTGACCTGAAGCGCCATGGTGTCGGCGGCATGGCAGTCGGTACAGGTGCTGCCATGGTGTACGCGGTGCTGGATGTCCTCGTACAGCATGGCATTGAGAGCGTCCCAACCGAACTCCTGCACCAGTTGAGGTGCTTCGGCGGCGTGGCAGTGAATGCAACCAGCAGGTTGCGTGCGCTCCTGTGTGCGCCGGCTGTGGTGCTGGTCAATCTGGGCATAGTAGTGAGCACGGGGATGGTTGTACTCCAGGGAAAAGGCATGGCCGGCCCAGGCCCGTTCGCGAAAGGGGTTGGCCGCCAACTTGTCGCCCGGCGCTCCGGCATCACGTTCGGCCCCGCGCATGAAAGCGGCCACATGCAGAGGGTAAAGCGCCGACCACTCCTGGGGATCAATACGGGATTCAAGCGCCTGCATCCGCGCTTTCTGCTGCCAGGCAAACAGGGTGACCATCAGACCAATAAGCACTACGGTGGTCAGCGCCATGAGTTGTGCCATCGTTTCACGCATGGTTTTCATCCCCTGTGGTTCTGTCCCGGCAAATCAGCGGCCGTCAGGCCATTTCAAACAGTTCCGAGTGTATCTGTGTGGGCGGTACCTGCAATTCATCCAGGCAGTCGCGCACGGCATCGAGCATCACCGGTGGTCCGCACAGAAACATGTGGTAGTCCCGGTAGTTGTCGGGCAGATACCGCTTCAACATGTCTGTAGTGATATAGCCAGACTCGCCGTCCCACCCCTCGGGAGGGCTTTCCAACACCGGCACCACGGTCAGATTCAGCCGCTCACCCAGCGCCAGAATCTCATCACGACGCGGTATACGATCCCATTCGCTGTGCGCGGAAAACAGCACATGGGGGCGGGTGTCACTACGTTGGGACAGACCCTTCAACATACCGATCAGCGGCGCGATACCAATGCCGCCGCCAATAAAAACATAACCCGGCGCCTGCGGATGGCGCTCGCAGGAAAAGATGCCGTATGGCCCGTCCACGTACACACGTGTGCCCGGCTCTGTGTCACCAATGGTACTGGTAAAATCCCCCAGCTCCTTGATGGTGAACTGCAGCGAACCGTCGGCTTGCGGCGCCGAGGCAATGGAAAAGGGGTGTTCCTGCATGCTCAGCGGCGAGTGGCTGATACTCAGCCAGCAGAACTGGCCGGGCTGAAAGTCAAAACCCTTGTGCCCGTCCGGTTCAATTGTCAATGTCCAGCAGTTGCCGGCTTCTTCAGTCACCTGGGCCACCTGCCAGGGTGTGCGCGTCAGTCGCAACGGGCGATACAGGCGCACCTGGAACACGATCAACGGCAATGATACGGCGATCAGCAGCCAAAGGCCTTTGACGAGCGGCGTTGAGCTGTAATAGTCGATGGTCCACATATGGATGAAGGCCAGCACCACCACCGAGATCGACAGCAGCAGGTGTACCACGCGCCAGATGTCATACGGCAAGCGCAGCAGTGTTCGCCAGACCGAGCTGACAACAATGAGCAGCAACAGGCCAAGTGCCAGCATGCCGCTGACAATGGCCCATGACAGGTGTTGCAGCGAAAAGTCAGTGATTACAGCAGGATTGCTGATGACCAGCAGCAGTGGGTGAGCCAGCACCACCGCCAGCAGCGCGTAGGCCAGGCAGCGGTGGAAGTAGTAGATCACATCCATGCCAAAAGGCGCGGCTGGTCTGCGCAGGCGCGCGGTTATGAAGAACTGCAACACCAGCATGATCAGGCCGGAGAAACCCAGGGCAATGCCCATGTCCCACACAAAGCCGCCCTTTGCCGGCGTTGGCGCCAGCAGCAGAACCACAAGCGGGGTCATTGCCAGTGTGATGTAAGCGCCCAGCCAGAACACGGCGCGCCACTGAGTGCGGTGGCCGGTTTTGCCAATACTGCTGTCAGATGCCTGGTCCACCAGAGCCTGATCCTTTGCCGGGGCGACACAGGCAGTGTACCAGACTGGGCGGGTTCATCCATGCGGGGTGTTATGTGCTCGTGCCCCAGTCTGCTAAACTGGATCAGAATTCACGGCAAAGCAGGCGGGCACAATGGCCTCTGACAAGCGTTCTGTCACCCGGAAAAACACCGGTACCAATGTTGCTTCCCGCAGCGAGGTCGACCAGTTTTTGCAGAAAGTGGCCAGTACGCCGGCAACCAATACCACGGGCAAGGCAGGGCGGCTGGTGTTTGCACTGGATGCCACTGCCAGCCGCGAGGCGACCTGGGACCAGGCAACACAGCTGCAGGCGGAGATGTTCACCAGTGCACAATCGCTGGGCGGACTCGAGGTGCAGTTGTGTTATTTCCGGGGTTTTGCCGAGTTCCGGGCCAGCCCGTGGACAACACAGTCCGACATGCTGTTGAAACAGATGACCGGTATCCAGTGTGAGGCGGGCATCACCAAGATTGAACGATTGTTGCGCCACGTGCTGGAGGAGACCCGCAAAGACAAGGTACACGCTGTTGTTTATGTGGGTGACTGCATGGAGGAGAGCCTGGACCGTCTGGCGCAACTGTCAGGTGAACTGGGCATGTATAATGTGCCACTGTTTGTGTTCCAGGAAGGCAGCGATCCAATAGCCCGCCGGGCATTCCAGGAAATGGCCCGACTGTCCGGCGGCGCGTATTCGCCCTTTGACAACAGCAGTGTGAATGAGCTGCGGGATCTGCTCCGGGCAGTTGCCGTTTATGCCAGTGGCGGCCGCAAGGCGCTGGAAGACTTCAGCCGTCAATCCCATCCCTCGGTCAAACTGCTGGGTCACCAGCTCAGGTAGGTCATCGCAGTGTTTCTGTTCCGATTGCTTGCTCCACTGCTGCTGGTTGCACTCGTGTACTGGGCCGTGTATCGCGCCAGTCAGCGACTGCAACTGAACCGCACGCAGTTCTACTGGCTTTTGGGGCTGAGCAGCGTCCTGCTGTTTGTGCTGATTCTGGTCATTCTCGGGCGCCTGCCAATCCAGGCGGTAGCGGCACCGGTCCTGTTCCTGGTGACCTTCCTGATGCGCAATGCACATTGGCTGGCACGGCTGAGCTCACTGTTTCGCGGTCGGTCGATTGGTGGTGGTTTGGGAGGTGGTGGTAGCGGGAGCGGCGGTCCAGGCGGTGGCGGCGGCAGAAGAGTCTCGACCATTCGCACCCGCTGGCTGATCATGGAGCTGCAGCATGACAGTGGTGCCATGGACGGAGAGGTGCTTGAGGGTGGGTTTTCGGGACAACGTCTGGCAGATCTTGAACTGGCACAATTGCTGCGCCTGGCCGGGGAGTGCCGTGACGACAGCGATTCCATCCAGATTCTGGAAGCGTATCTGGATCGGGCACACCCGGACTGGCGTGAGCAGGCCAGTGGTGATCAGCAGTCCAGTGGTGATACCGGACGCAGCAGCGACAGTGCCATGACGGACGCCGAAGCGCTGGCCATCCTGGGCCTGGAAGCTGGCGCCAGCGAAGATGATATTGTCCGGGCCCATCGTCGTCTGATGCAGAAAATGCACCCGGACCGCGGGGGTTCAGATTATCTGGCGCAGCGTATCAACCAGGCGCGCGACTTTCTGCTCAGCTGATGCTGTGATCACTTTTTCTTGCTCAGAAAGGCCTGCATGATGGCCTGGGCCTCGGCAGATTGCAGCAGGCGGGAGAAGTCTTCCAGTTCCTCGGCAATCACGGCATCCAGCGTGGGTTGTTGATGGCGTTTGATCAGCGCCTTGGACACCTGTACGGACTCGCTGGGCAATTTTGCCAGTTCCACGGCCTTGTTGGTGGCGTGCTCCAGATAACCGGCAGCGGGTAATACTTCATTCACGATGCCGTACTCCTGGGCCTTGCGGGCCGAGAAGCGATCGCCCAGCAACAGCAGTTCACTGGCACGCTGGTGCCCGATCATCTGCGGCAGCAGGAAACTGGAGCCAGCTTCCGGGCAGAGCCCAAGACGGGTGAAAGGCAGTTGCAGATAACTGTCTTCAGCGGCATACACCAGATCACAATGGAACAGCATGGTGGTGCCGATACCAATCGCCAGTCCACCGACGGCGGCAATGACAGGTTTCTTCGCCCCGGCGATGGCGCGCATGAATACCACCGAGGGGCGCTCGCCCTCGCCGGCTGGCGCTTTCACAAAGTCATTGACGTCATTGCCACTGGTGAAGCAGTCCTCAGCGCCGCGCAGCAAAATGACATTGACCTGATCATCGGCGTCAGCCTGTTCAATGCCTTTGGCCAGGGCCATGTACATGGCCTGGGTCAGCGCATTCTTTTTTTCCGGGCGATGAATCTCCACCGTAAACACGGCGTTCTGTTTGTGGTACAGGATGTTGGGGTCCGGGGAATTGCTCATGTAGGTTGCTCGTCGTTGGTGGTGAACACCGGAGTATACAGTCTGAAGGCCGGCGCCATAAAGCAGCCGGCCATCAGTGACTGGTCAACTGCCAACGGCTTATCGGCGGTTGACCAGCTGACGGATGGTGCCATCGTGCTTGTTGAGCAGGAAGAAGGCATTGTCCGGACCGGTGCCAAAACGCAGATCGGTGCGATCGGCCGGGCTGCGGTTCTGCGCCAGATTGGTTTCCTGTATCAGTTGCAGGAAGGTCCGTGTTTCACCGCTGCTGTCGCGCAACAACAACCTGCGTATGCCTTCGGTGCCGCCCTCGGGGATGTTGTCGGCGTCAAAATGCAGGATCTCGCCACTGACAAAGTCGCCAAAAAATACCCGGTTGCGCATCTGTTCAATATCACCTTCCCGGTAGACATGAACACCGGTAACCGCAACCCGGCCATGCATGATGGGGTCGTAACGGCCGTACTCCACTGCCGGGTAGGTCACTGACGGATCGCTGCGTGGGTAGTCTGTGGCCACTTCGGCCCGGCTCAGATACCGGTAACTGCCTTCCCACTCATTCCATCCGAGATTGCCACCGCGTGGCACCAGACTCACCTTCTCGACAATATTCTGGCCGATGTCAGCCATGAACAGGTTGCCATTGGCCGGATCCCAGCCAAAACGTTGCGGGTTTCGCATGCCGGAAGCGTAGATCTCGCCCAGAGTGTTGTTGTCACCATCCCGCGCGTAGGGGTTGTCATCGGGAATGCCGTAACGGCCGTTGCTGCTGGTGGTGCTGCCATCGCCGTCCAGTGGGTCGATGCGCAGTATCTTGCCGAAGCCCGAAGACAGGTCCAGCGACAGGTTGAGCGGGTCGCCGCCGCTGCCGCCATCGGCAGAGCCGATATAAAGCAGGCCATAATCGGTATCACCCGGTTCAGCCAGAGGGTTGAAGGCCAGATGGCCGGCGTTGTGATTGCCAAATGGTTGTTCGAAGCGCATCAGCTCGGTGGGCGGGCCACCGTCATAGGTGGCGGCGCTGGCATCACTGGCTACCCACTGGTGTAATACCGTGTGGTGGGTGTTGCTGCCGCCATCGGGAACAAAGTCGGCTGGTGTCCGGTTGTCGGTGACATCACTCCAGGTGTAGAAGTGGCCATAACCCGGTGCGCCGCTCCGGCCGAATTCGGGGTGCAGTGCAAAGCTCTGGAACCCCCGTTCCCGGCCGCCGTATTCCACGCCAACACCCCACTCGGGGTCGTTGATATTGACGTACAGGGTGACCGTCTGGCCGTCGTAGCTCACGGTGTGAAGCGGGCCTCGCATGTCGTTGACAAACAGGCGGCCGGTACCGGGTTCATCCACCAGCAGCATCATGCGTGCGGCCTCGCCATCGCTGTCGGGCACTGTGGCAAAGTCCACAAAGTCCACAACGATCAGTCCGTCTTCGAGTTCAATGGGTGTGGGAAAGGGGTTGTTGGTTGTCTGTGCCAGCGCTGCGGTGCCAAAGGCCAGCAGGGCGGCGGGGAGGAACAGGAAATGGCGTAATCGCATGGCAGCCTCCGGGTCAGATGTGGCTATTCAGGGTACAGGAGGACGCGACAAGGTTAAAGCAGCCCGGTTCCCATGGTAATATTGCCGCCTTTCAAACTGATCCTTGCAGGAACCATCCACCCCATGAGCCGTTCCATGAGCACTATCCGACAAGACGACATGATCCAGAGTGTGGCCGACGCGCTGCAGTACATCTCCTATTACCACCCGCTGGATTTCATCCAGGCGGTCAACGCGGCCTACGAGCGCGAGGAGTCACCGGCGGCAAAGGATGCCATGGCACAGATCCTGATCAACTCGCGTTTGTGTGCCGAGGGCAAGCGGCCGATCTGCCAGGACACTGGCATTGTCACTGTGTTCCTGAAAATTGGCATGAATGTGCGCTGGGAAAGTGATATGAGTGTGGCGGACATGGTCAATGAAGGCGTACGCCGCGCCTATCTGAATCCGGACAATGTGCTGCGGGCCTCGATTCTTGCTGATCCGGCCGGCGCGCGCCGGAACACAAAGGACAACACACCGGCGGTGATTCACATGGAGGTGGTGCCCGGGGACGAGGTGGATGTGATTGTGGCGGCCAAGGGTGGTGGTTCGGAGAACAAGGCCAAGATGGTCATGCTCAACCCCAGTGACAGCATTGTGGACTGGGTGGTAAAAACCGTGCCGACCATGGGCGCGGGCTGGTGTCCGCCGGGCATGCTGGGTATTGGCATTGGTGGTACCGCCGAGAAAGCCGCCGTGCTGGCCAAGGAATCCCTGATGGACCCCATCGACATACATGAGTTGCGCCAGCGAGGACCGCAGAACCGGGTCGAGGAGCTGCGGCTGGAGATCATGGACAAGGTGAACGCTTTGGGTATCGGCGCACAGGGACTGGGTGGTCTGACCACGGTGCTGGACATCAAGATCAAGGATTACCCGACCCACGCTGCTTCATTGCCGGTGGCCATGATTCCGAACTGCGCGGCCACGCGTCATGCGCACTTCACCTTGCGCGGCGAAGGGCCCGCGCATCTGACGCCGCCAAAACTGGAAGACTGGCCCGAGATCACCTGGGACGCCGGACCACGCGCGCGCCGCGTGAACCTGGACACCGTGACCGCCGAGGACGTGGCCCAGTGGCAGCCCGGTGAAACCCTGCTGCTCTCCGGCAAGATGCTCACCGGTCGGGATGCGGCGCACAAACGCATGGTGGAAATGTTCAACCGGGGCGAGTCCCTGCCCAACGGCGTGGACCTGAAAGGTCGCTTCATCTATTACGTGGGCCCGGTGGATCCGGTACGCGAGGAAGTCATCGGCCCGGCGGGCCCCACAACGGCAACGCGTATGGACAAGTTCACCGAACAGATGCTGGCGCACACTGGCCTGCTGGGTATGATCGGAAAGGCTGAGCGCGGACCGGTGGCCATCGAGGCCATCAGGAAACACAGGGCGGTGTACCTGATGGCGGTGGGTGGCGCGGCTTATCTGGTGTCCAAGGCCATTCGCAGTGCGCGCATTGTGGCCTTCGAGGACCTGGGTATGGAGGCCATCCATGAATTTGAGGTGGAGGACATGCCAGTGACTGTGGCCGTGGATTCAACTGGCACGTCCGTGCACCAGACCGGGCCGGCCGAGTGGAAGGCGAGGATTGCCGAGGCGCGACCGGTTACGGTGCAGCCTGCCTGACTGAACGCTATCGCGGGGCTAGTGAAACAGCCGAGCTGGTCTTGTTCGCAGCTGGTCTCAGTCACGATTCGTCCCATTCACACATGTCGGCGTAGGGATTGCCCAGGGACAGGGAGATTTCCCGCTGCTGGTTGCGCAATCTGAGCCGGTCGCGCGTCAGATCCAATGCGCTGGCGTCCAAGACATCATGATCAAAACGGTAGATGACATCGTTGCGTCCGGCACGCGTCGCCGCGTCATAGTCGGCTGCACTTTGTTGCACCGCCTCATTGCGTGAATGCCAGTCAGCCATGGCCTGATTGCCATGCTTGCGTGTGAGCATGGCTTCGGCAATATGGGGTGCCAGCACCGAGGCACTGGCGTTGTTGCCACCGAAGCCCTTGGCGTTGAGTATCACGGCGTCCATGCCGTTAGCGCCGGTTTCGTGATGTTTCAGCAGGAACGACAGGCCGTCCTGATGTACATCGTCAGCGATTGCTTCGGTGGTCAGAATGCCCGGGATGATACCGTATTTCCACACGCCCAGACTGGCGATGAGCTGGTCGGCAGAAGCGGCGGCCAGCGAGTGACCGACGTAGGATTTCAGCGCGGTGACTGGCCAGCGTTCTATGCCCCAGACCTTCGCCACCTCGCTGAGGATGTGTGATTCGGTGGTGCGGTTCTGCGGCGTGCCGGTACCGTGGGCCTGGACAAAGCTGCGCTGTTGCAGGCCATCCTCTCCAATGATGTTGACAGTGGCCGCTGCCGCCTTGGCCATGGTGATGTAGTTGCCGACACCGGGGCTGGAGATGGATTTTTTGTAGCCATCTGCATTTACAAACACGTCATTGATTGCACCATGAATGCTGGCACCCAGTTCCAGTGCCAGCTCATCATCACACAGGATCACAAACTGGGCGGACTCGCCCAGCGTGAAGCCGGCATTGAGCCCGAAGGGACGGCAGGCGCGTGGGTGATCGGGCACCGTCAGCTTTTTGTTGGCATCCAGTGCCAGCAAGGCCTCGTCGGTGGCCAGCGCACCCATGGTGGCGTAACCGTCGATGACTTCCGGTGTGATGGGTGCTTCGGCCGTGCCCACCACAACAAGTCGGTGGCTGCCGCTGCGAATGTCTCGCAGGCCCTGGCGCAGGTTGTACAGAAAAGTAGCACAGGCCGCCACATTAGTGCCGGTTGTCCCAAGATTACCCAGAAGGTAGGCGTTGATGAAATCGGCGGGCATTTCGGCAAAACCCAGCGGCAATTGTTTGGACGTGACTCGCTTGCCCAGCAGGCGTGCCTGCAGCATGCCGCCGTTGCCTTCATAGTCGAGCTGGCTCATGCTGCTGCCGGCATAGACACTGACCTGGTCCGGCGCCACGTGTTCCATGACTTTTTCCCAGGGGATGCCAAGGGAGTTGATGGCATCGCTGGCTCCGACAACAGTCAGCTGAAGCCCGCGCGGGTGATTGCGGGACTGGTACAGGCTGGTGGGGTCAAAACCACTGGGCAGTTGACCGGCGCTGTTTACAGTCGAGGCGCGTGTGCCTGGAATCAGGACATCGGTCTTATGTGGAATCTCCACACGCAGGCGACCCTCGCCGGCGTCGCTGATCTGCCAGTCTATCGGGATTTTGTCGGGCAGTTGCTGGCGGCGGATGACAAAGGTCAGGGGCTCGTTGCCAGTGGCCAGCAGGGTGGCGCGTTTGTTGACCGGCAGCAGGTCCGGATCGAACAGGTTTTTTTCCAGCTTGCGGACCAGCGTGCCTGCTTTCAGTACAGGGTCGATCTGCTTGAGGTAGCTATCCAGGGATACTGGCTGGCCACCTGCATCCATCCACGTCCCGTTGCTGAAGCGCAGCAGACCCATCAGTGTAGCCAGGCTGGCACGGGTTTCGTTGGCGATTGTGTCAGGCAGTGAATCAAGGATCAGTCGGCGATACCCGTGGTGTGAGGAACTGCGACCGGCCGGATTGAATCCTCCGAAACCGATGATGACGGGTAATCGTGACATTCTGCCTCCGTGAACTGATGGGAAAAACGGCTGTCACTACTATAGGAAAGCCACTCCCGGTCTTGATATGCCAAAATGGTCATATGATATGGCAAAATGGCATTCCTCGTCACCGGGTCCGGATTGACGCGAGCAGGCAATCTGGCATCATGGCAGTGAGACGTTTTTTAATGAGGGTCGGGAGATCAGACATGTTGGCTTGGGTAAAAACAATAATGAAAACGGGCGGCGTTGCCATGACGGCGCTGCTACTGACCAGCACGGCCTCGGCGCAGCAGAATCGGGCCGATGTTGAGGTGCAGACAATCGAGCTTAATGGTCCGGTATCCATGCTGGTGGGTGCAGGTGGCAATGTGGGTGTGTCTGTGGGAGATGACGGGGTGTTGATGATCGACGCCCAGTACGAGGACATGGCCGATCGATTGCGGGCGGCCATTGTTGAGCTTGGCGGCGACGAGAACCCGCGCTTTCTGGTCAACACGCATTTTCACGGCGACCATACCGATGGCAACCGGGCGTTTGGAGCAAACAGTACCATCATCGCGCACAGCAATGTGCGCAGGCGTCTGATCGAAGGTGGCATGGATGAAACCGGGCTGCCCATCCAGACGGTTGAAGAGCGGCTCACGCTGCACTTCAACGGCGAGGACGTGGATCTGATCCACTTCCCCGGCGGTCACACAGACGGGGACATTGTCATCTTCTTCCGCGACTCCAATGTTGTGCACATGGGTGACCTGTTTTTCCAGGGCATGTTTCCCTTTGTTGACCTGGGCGCCGGTGGCAATGTCCAGCGGCACATCAATCACCTGACCACCATCCTGGACATGGTCGATGACGAGACCCGGATCATTCCCGGCCATGGTGTGCTGGCGGATCGCGCCGAGCTTCAGCGCGCGCGCGACATGATGCACCAGACGGCACTGGAGGTGCGCATCATGAAGTCGCAGAACATGAGCAAGGAAGACATTGTGGCGGCAGGGCTGGACGAGCAATGGGCCGAATGGAGCTGGCCCTTCATTACCGAAGAACGCTGGATCGAAACCCTCTATGACAGCTATCCACGCTGAGTCTGACAACCGTTATGTGAACCGGATCTCGGCGCTGCATCGCAGCCTGGGCATTCCGGCTGATTATGCGAGGCAGCGCAAGCTGCCGTTGCAGCACGAAGCGGTGGAATTGAGTGATGCCGGCCCGGATGTTTTTGGCAGGCCCCAGCAGTTGGCGCCGGCGGCATTGCAGGCCTGGCGCGCCATGCAGGCGGCGGCCGCGGCTGATGGCGAGACACTGCATCTTGTGTCCGCCTTCCGGGCCGTGGATTACCAGGTGGGTCTGATTGAGCGCAAACTGGCGCGCGGCCAGTGTATTTCGGACATACTGCAGGTCAATGCCGCGCCTGGGTACAGTGAACATCACACAGGCTGCGCCATTGATATCGGGACCGTGGAATGCCCTCCCCTGGAAGAGGTTTTTGAGCACACCAGCGCCTATGCCTGGTTGTGCCGCCGCGCCGGGTCCTTCGGTTTCAGCCTGTCCTATCCACGGGACAACCCGGCCGCAATCGCCTTTGAGCCCTGGCACTGGTATTTCAGAGCATTGTGATATGGATCAATGTCAGTCTTGGACAAAAATTTTTCTGAGGAGTAGTCTGTAGGCATGATCAGACTCAATCGTTGGCTCGCACTGCTCTCAACCGTCTTCATGGTGCTGGGGCCTGGCCAATTCAGCGTGCACGCGCAGGAGCCATCGCAGGAACAGCCGCAGGAAGAACAGGCTGCTGCCGATCCGGAATTCCAGGCCTGGCTGACTGAACTGATTGAAGAAGCCCGCCAACGCGGCGTGGATGAAGCCCTCATCCGCGATGTGCTCGTTCCTGTCACGCCCATCCCCCGCGTCATTTCCAACGACCGTAGCCAGGCCGAGTTTGTCGAGACGCTGGATATGTATCTGGAGCGTCGTGTGACCGAATGGCGCATCAACACTGGCCGTGCCCGTATTGCCCGCCACCGCGATCTGCTCAACGAAATTGCTGATGCCTACGGTGTGCCGGCCCGTTTTATCGTGGCGATCTGGGGTATAGAAACGAACTACGGCAATTTTACCGGTGGCACCGATGTGATCCGCGCCCTGGTGACGCTGGCCTACGATCCGCGCCGGGCTGACTTCTTCCGGCGCGAACTGTTTGGTGCACTGCAAATCCTGCAGGAAGGGCACATTGCGCGTGATGCCATGCAGGGCTCCTGGGCTGGCGCCATGGGGCAGAGCCAGTTCATGCCCAGCAGTTTCCTGGATTATGCCGTTGACCATGATGGGGACGGTCGGCGCGACATCTGGACCACCGAGGCCGATGTGTTTGCCTCAATTGCCAACTACCTGAAGCAGGCCGACTGGGTGCCGGGCCGGACCTGGGGGCGAGAAGTGCGCCTGCCTGATGATTACCACGAGCGCGCCGGACAGTGGTCGCAGGGTGATGCCGTTTTCTCCTGCAGTGTGCTGCGTCGCCACACGGTGCAGTTACCGCTGAATGAGTGGCAACGGCACGGCGTGCGAAACGTGGATGGATCGGATTTGCCGGACGTGGACTTTCCCGCGTCCATTATCCTGCCCGATGGCGAAGACGGCCGTGCCTTTGTCGTCTACGACAACTTTCGGGCCATTCTGCGCTATAACTGCGCAAACAACTATGCCTTGGCCGTGTCCACTCTGGCGGACAGTTTTGTGGGCCATTGACCATCGTGAGGAGGTGTACACACACTGATTGAAGCCAGAGGCTCATTTTTCAAACGAACAAATGGTAATTCCAAGGAGACATACCATGTCCACTGATTTCCAGATTGTGTTTCATAATATCGATCAATCCGATGCCATCATCGACAACGTCAACAAGCGCATCGAGAAACTGCGACGATTCACCAACGATATTATGGGAGGCCGCGTAGTGCTGGACAGCCCGCACAACCACCAGAACAAGGGAAAGGTCTTTTCGGTGACCCTGGAAATTCGAACGCCGAACAAGGAAATTGTGGTCAATCAGGACAAACACGACAATCACGCACACGAAGACATGTATGTAGCCATTCGTGATGCCTTCAACGCGGCAGAGCGTCAGATCAAGTCAGTCGACAAGAAACACCGGAAGATGCCCATTCACGAGATTGAGGCACAGGCCCAGGCGCAGCAGATGCAGCAGGAGGCCACTGACATCGATGAAACGGATGAGCTTGAAGATGAATATACAAACCTGCGTGCCTCCGGGTAGGCGCCAGTTGTACCACAGGAGTATGTGATGGCATTGACAGAGCAGCAATTGACAGAGCAACAACAGACAGAAGTGCAGGCGGCGGCATTCCGTCGCCTGCTCAGGCACCTTGACGAAAACAGGGATGTGCAGAACATCGACCTGATGAACCTGGCCGGCTTCTGTCGCAACTGTCTTGCAAAGTGGTATACCGCCGAGGCACAGGCACGTGATCTGCCGATGGACTACGATACGGCACGCGAACATGTGTACGGCATGCCTTACGAGGAATGGAAGGCAAAATACCAGGGAGCCTCTGAATAACTCTATGGCCGCTCTGCGGGTGACTGCGCCCGCTGCTGCAAGGCGTCATGTGCCGGCAATGGCCGTAGCCCTTGGCAAGCATGACAACGCAGCAGAAGTGGGCGCAGACGCCCGCCTTTATGCCCTTGGGTGCGCAGGGGCTTTCATCCGATCCCGCTGACGGCGTTACACTTGCTAGACAGGCGGACGCATGCCGGCACAAGTGCGCCTTGCCAGCGAAATCGGCTGAAAGCCAGAGCAGTCATAGAGTTGTTCAGAGGCTCCCCAGAAATGATCTGCCGGGTGAATTCCTGACACCCATCGTCTCCGGGTGCGTGGCTCAATCGGATTCTGTTGTGAATACCTTGGCGCGCACCAGGCGGCGATACTCCCCCGGCGTCACATTGTTGAGCCGTCTGAACAGCTCGGTGAAATAACTCACATCCTGATAACCCACCGCATCCGCCGCTTCGGCAATACTCAGATTGCTGTGCTTGAGCAGCGCCTGCGCCTGGGAGATACGCAGCTCCTGCAGGTATTGTTTTGGTGTCTTGCCGGCGGCCAGGCGGAATCGACGGTTCAATGAGCGCTGGTTGATGTTGAAGGTTTGCGCCATCGCATGGATGTCGATCTGACGATGGAAGTGTTTCTGCATCCACTCCTGTACCTTGATGATCAGCTCGTCGTGGTGGGTGTTCTTCTGATCCAGATCCAGCAGACGGGACTCGTAGGAACGTTTCAGTTCGTGGGTGAAATGCCGTGCCACTTCGTCGGCAATGCTGGCGTCAAACAGACGCTCCACCAGGTGCAGCATCACATCGCGCACGGCATTGATGCTGCCGGTGCAGTATATTCGCCTGTCCAGGGTGATGAACCGTTTGCGTTGCAGTTTTACCCTCGGGAATCGTCGGGCAAAATCATTAAAGTAGTGCCAGTGTGTGGTGGCCATGGCGTCATCCAGTAGTCCGGCTACTGCCGGGAAATAACTGCCGGTTCCAACGCTGCAGATGATCGCACCACTGGCGTGCTGTTCACGCAACCAGTCGACGGTGCGCCGGTGCTGTCGCAAGACGCGTTGCGGGCTGCCCCACAGCGCCGGCACAAAAATCAGATCACAGTGCGGCAGCTGATCCAGTGTTGCCGTTGCTGTCAGCGTGAAGCCGCCGGTTACTGTTAGCGGCGTGTCACGCTCTGCGGCAACACAAAGCCGTAGCGTGTCCTTGCGCTGCCGGTGTCGAGCGCGATGAATCTGCGCCGCGGCGCCAATCATTTCCAGGGGAATCGTCATGCTGGAGGCGAGCGCCTGCTGAAGTGCGAGAACGGCGACCTGTTTCATCTAGGGCTTTTCATCAGGGGGTTTTAATACGCGTTGTGCCGTCTGTTTGCGCGGGTCTGTGCAATACAGATGGAAATTGCCGAACAGCATAGCATCTTCCGGTCTGTTGAAGCTCGTCTTAATGAGTTAGCGGGCATTGTTGTAGTATGCATCGCTACCAGATTCTCCCGCCAGATAGCCCGCCTGCCGGGTTGTATGCAGTTGTCAGTGTCCGGAAAATCTGCTGCAATTCAGCTATGCGTGTTCGCCGCGGGCTGCTGACAGGGAGATCAGATCATGTCTACGTTTCGCAACACCGCTTCCCTGGGGGCTGGCCTTGTTCTTGGGGTCCTCGTTCTATGCACTTCTGTACTGGCTGATCCATTCGAAGATGATGTGCCATTGGATCTGGTGCGTGCGCTGCTGGGTGGTCAGATCGACCAGACCGTGTTGTATGCAGGTTGGCCACCGGATTTTCCGCAGGTGCCGTTGCCGGACTCGGTCACCGTGCTGGGCAGTGTGCAGATGATGAATGTCCAGCGTGTGGTGCTGGATACAGGCGGGCCCGCAGGTCCGGTACGCGACCGCCTGATTGCTGATCTGGAGGCGGAGGGTTATCTGCTGATTACACAGCCGCCTCAGCGAAGGGCGCCGTTCCCCATGGGAGGCTTCCAGGCTGTGCCTGCCATTCCCGACGGCATGCCGGTGCAGCTTTGTCACGAACAGCACGGTATGCTGCTCATCCGCCCGTTGCCGGGTGGCAGTGGCGGTCCGAGCCGGACGATCGAACTGCACACCCAATTGAGCCGCCCGATGGCGGCGGCCGGGACTCCGTTCTTCAGTGACGCGCCTGCGATTGCTCGCCAGACGGTAGCGGCGGGGCCGCAGACCTTGTCTTGTGAGGACTTGCGTGACCGGCAGTTGCAGCAGCAGGGTATGGGCAGTGGTCAATCCCTGGCCGAGTACATGCCGCAGTTACTGCTGCCCGCCGGAGCCATCTCCCAGCAGAGCTCCCAGGGAGGAATACCTCGCCTGGGCATGTCGGGCGGCGGCTTGTCACCGGGTCTGTTGTCTGATGCCGAGATGCAGATGGACATGACGCTTTCAGCCTTGTACAGCCATTTCGCCCGACAATTGCGTGAGCAGGGCTGGCAAGCCGATTCCGAAGCTGAGGGCGAGACCACGGCGACCGGCACCTGGCTGAGCGTGCATGAAACAAGTGGCGCCGAGCGCACGGTGTATGGCCTGCTGTTGATCACGCAGCTGGACGGGGCCGATGCCTGGCGGCTGCGTTTTGTGATCTGGTAAAAAAATACAGGGTGCAGAGCACTTACCTGTTTCATGAGTCGGTTCTGGCGCCCGGAGTGTTATTGATTGCGATTGCTACTGTCCTGATTCTTGCAGGGATCCGGATGCGTCGGAACCACTGACGCGGAATGCCATGACATGGTCACCGCGTACAGTATCCAGTTGTCCGTGTCCGCCGACCGCCACCACGATGTATTGTGCACCATCGAGTTCGTAACTCATCGGTGTCGCCATGGCTGGCGCGGGAAGTCGGTGTTGCCAGAGCTCCTCACCGGTGTGTATATCAATAATCCGCAGGGTATGCTCAGCGGCTGCACCGATGACAATCAGGCCTGATGCCGTGACCAGCGGGCCACCCATATTGGGTACACCCCATCTGAAATTTGGCACCAGCGCGGGAGCCAGGTCCCGGATGCTGCCAAGTGGTATTTCCCAGAGAATGTCTCCCGCCTGCAGATCCACAGCGACCAGTTTGCCCCATGGTGGACGTGTGCAGGGCAGACCCAGGGGTGAGAGGAATATGCGCCGGGCCATATAATAGGGTGTGCCCCTTTGTGGTGATACCTGCCAATCGTCCAGCTCGCCGCTGGCACGTAGTGCCGCGATGTCTTCCTCCGGAATCAGTCGCACCAGCGCAGGAATCTGATTGACATTGGCTACAGCAAGCTGTCGCTCCGGGTCAATGGCCACACCGCCCCAGTTCGAACCACCGGCATAACTGGGATACATTACGCTTCCTGTCAATGAAGGTGGTGTGAAAATGCCGTCTGATCGAAAGCTGCGCAAAATCCGCTGGCAACTACGCCGGTCCAGCCAGGCAATACCAAAGGCATCATCTTCGGTAAGCGGCCGGTGTTCCACCAATGGTGGAATCGACGAGAAAGGTTGACGCAGTGAAGCGACTTCGCCCGGTACATCACTGGCAGGTACATCGCGGTCGATTATTTCATGGATCGGTTCTCCGCTGTCCCGGTCGAAGGTGTACAACATGCCTGTTTTGGTCACAATGACTACCGCGTCAATAGCCTGACCGTCACGTTGCAAAGTGGTCAGAGTGGGTTGTGCAGGAATGTCATAGTCCCACAGGTCATGATGGATCAACTGCTGATGCCAGATCACATCGCCGTGATCAAGATCCAGTGCCACCAGTGAGTTGGCATAACGGTTGTCGCCGGGACGTTCACCACCATAGAAATCCGGGCTGGGCGAGGAGGTGGACAGAAATATGAGCTTGCGCGCCAAATCCACAGACATCGGTGCCCACACGTTTGCCGAGCCTGTGATGTCTGCACTGTTACCACCCCAGTCTGCGCGCACAGGATCATCCGGGTCGCGTGGAATGGGGTCCCATATCCAGTGTACTTCCCCGGTGCGGGCGTCCAGTGAGCGAACAATACCGCGTGGCGATGCCACTTCCTGGTTGTCTCCAATGGCTGAGCCGACAATGATTGTATCGCCGGCCACTGCAGGGGGAGAGGTGATACCGTAATATCCCGCAAGATTGTCATGATCACCGACACCTTCCCGCATGTCTGCGTAGCCGGGATGACCCGCTTTTGCACCGAAGTCAGCACACGGCTCTCCGGTCTCGGCATCGAGGGCATGCACAATGCCGGTAAGGGTGCCAAGAAAGATACGATGTGGGCAAATGTCGGATTCACCATGCCAGATGCTCACGCCGCGTGAGGCGCTTTCCGAATAGCGAATGTCGTTCGGAATTTCGGCATCAAAGCGCCAGCGCTCCTCTCCGGTAGCGGCATCAAGCGCCATCACCTGGTTTGCGCTGGTACTGATGTAGAGTGTGCGCTGCCAGAGAATGGGGTTGGCCTGGAATGAGTGACCCTTGTAGACAAAACCCTGGTTCAGATCACCGGTGCGGTAGGTCCATGCCAGTGCCAGCCGATCCAGCGTGTGGTGATTGATGTGTGTCAGGGGCGTGTACTGCTGCCCACCCTGTCCACCGTATTGATCCCATTGCTGCGATTGCACAATCTGTGCGAATCCAGCAACAAGCGTGATAACAAGGTAAATATGTGTACATGGTTTCATCATGGCTCCCGCATTCCCCTGTGAAGCTGTCCGGTATTGATGGTTATGCTATACGGGAGGGCGGCGCTTGTGGGGAATTGGGGGCGGAGGGACAGAAAAGGTGATGAAAGTGCCTGGATCAGGGACGAAACTTCGGACCTGGGTCTGTTTGCAGGCGTTGCTTCAAGTCTGCAAGGTGGGTTTTGCTAACCGGGACAGTGGCGCCACTGTTGAGTTCGAGCTGAAGATCGCCCGATTCCTGTAGTGCGACTACTCTGTCCAGATTGACAATGGCTGTGCGATGCACACGCAGAAAGAGTCGAGGATCCAGTTGTGTCAGCAGTCCCGACAGGGTCTGACGCATCGGATAGCTGCGACCTGCGCAGTGCAGCAATACATAATTACCTGCGGACTGAATCCAGTCGATATTGTCCGACCTGACCAGGTATGCCTTGTCCAGCATTTTCACCAGGAACTGGTGCTGGTATGTTGAGGCATAATCGGAATCTGATTCGGTATCGACAAACCCGGCCTCGCCCTGCAGTCGGTCCAGTATGAAGTGGTAGCCGTATATCGCCAGCACCAGACAGACATACACCAGAAATCCCTTCCGCATTTCATAAAGCAAACCCAGCATCACCGGGCCGAAGTTGTAACTGCTCCCTGCCAGCGCCCACAACAACTTGCGCATGACAACAAACAGTGCAACATGAGCGAGGCTGAAGCAGACGAAGGCAGGAACGTGCCAGAGGATACGCCATTGCACGTTGGACCACTTGAGGTTGAGTCTGTCTACAAACCAGACCAGCAATGGGAACAGAGGTAGTATGGCCCAGGTGCCGGTAAGCTCGGCGGCCAGCGCGGCAGACCAGTCACTGGCCTGTCCGGCACGTACGTTTTCTATGATTTTTGATGTGGCGTTGACCAGCCCGAACAGGGTTGTCATCAGAAAGAGCATGGCGGCTTCGTAACGCCGGCGATGCTTCAGGTAGGTATCCAGTGTCATGGCTCTGAGTCGATCACTTGGCTAGTGTCCTGAATCATAACGGACGTTACAGATGATGTAATGTCGTGGCCCGTCGGGCGTCTGAACCGTCAGCTCATTGTCCAGTGCTTTCCCCAGCAAGGCGCGCCCCAGGGGTGCGTCCATGCTGACGTATCCGGGTCGGTCACCGATTTCGTCCGGGCCAACAATACGATACTCGGCCAGCTCGCCGCTGCTGATATCCTCAAGCTCCACCCAGGCGCCAAAATAGACCTTGCTGCTGTCGTCCGGAATGGTTCTGACAACCGTGGCGGTTTCCAGTCGTTTGCTGAGATAGCGCACACGCCGATCAATCTCACGCAGACGTTTTTTACCGTAGGTGTATTCGGCGTTCTCCGATCGGTCGCCCTGGGCGGCGGCCTCGGTCACAGATTGTGTGACACGTGGCCGCTCTTCGCGCCACAGGTGGTTCAGTTCCTGCTTCAGTCGCGCCTCACCCTCAACCGTCAGGTAGTTGGATTTCGGCGCGGCAGGTGGTCGGTATCTTCCCATGGTCGGCGGCGGCTGGTCAGCCGTTACGGCGCGAGAAGTCCTTCATGAAGTCCACCAGTTGCTGGCAGCCTTCAAGCGGCATGGCATTGTAGATGGAGGCGCGGATACCGCCGACCAGTCTATGGCCCTTGAGTGCGTACAATCCCTGCTTCAGCGCTTCGTCCAGGAACGGTTTGTCCAGTTCGCTGTTGGCCAGATTGAAAGTCACGTTCATGTGTGAGCGGTGGTCGGCGTGTGCGCTGCCGATGTAGAAGTCATCCGCATCAATGGCGTCGTAGATCAGTTTCGCTTTCTGTGCGTTGAGTTTTTCAATGGCTGACACGCCGCCCTGATCCTTGAGCCACTTCAACACCAGATTCATCATGTAGATGGCGAAGGTGTTGTTGGTGTTGGACATGGAGTGATTCTTTGCATAGTTGGCGTAGTCCAGCAGTGACGGCGTGTGCGGCAGGGCGTGACCGAGCAGGTCCTTGCGCACTATCACCACGGCCAGTCCCGAGGGGCCCAGATTCTTCTGCAGACCGGCAAAAATGATACCGAAGCGGCGATAATCCAGTTCGCGCGACAGCAGCTCGGATGTCATATCGGCCACCAGTGGAATGTCGCCGGTGTCCGGGAACCGGTTCCAGCGGGTGCCAAAAATGGTGTTGTTGCTGGTGATGTGGACGTAGGAGCTGTCACTGTCCACAGCCGCTGGATCAAAATCCGGGATACGGTCAAAGCTGGTGCTTTCGCTGCTGGCGGCCACGGTGATGTTGCCGAAGCGCTGGGCTTCCTTGCGCGCCAGTGCGGCAAAGTTGCCGGTTTCCACATAGGCTGCCTTGTGCGCGGGTTTCAGGCCAAGCAGGTTCAGCGGCACAGCCGAGAACTGCATCTGTGCACCGCCATGCACGTACAGCAGCTCGTAATCGTCCGGCAGGCCGGACAGTTCACGGAACAGACTGTCAGTCTCGTCCAGCACGGCGCCGAATTCCTTCGAGCGATGGCTGATCTCGATCAGTGATGCACCCATACCCTGGAAATCCAGGAATTCGTCACGGGCTTTTTCCATCACCGGAGTCGGCAGCATGGCCGGCCCGGCACCAAAGTTAAAAACGCGGTTCATGGTTGTTTCCTTAGTTAGAGCAGACTGACTTTGACAATATTTCCGGTTCCGGCAATAGCCTGGATCACGCTGTCGGAGGGGCGGGTTTCCACATCAATCAGGTTGTAGGCAATGTCATCGCGGCTTTTGTTGATCATGTCGAGCACGTTGATGTTCTGGTCGGCCAATAGTGACATCACCTGACCCAGCATGCCGGGCACATTGCGATTGGTCACTGCCAAGCGGGTGCCGGCTGGTGCATCGGGAACCCTGTCCAGCGACAGGGCAGGGAAGTTGACCGAGTTGCGGATATTACCATTTTCCAGAAAATCCTTCAGCTGTTCGGCGGCCATGATGGCGCAGTTGTCCTCGGCTTCATCGGTGCTTGCGCCGATGTGTGGCATCAAAATCACATCATCCCGGCCGATCAGTTCATGGCGCGGAAAATCACTGACGTATTTACGCAAGCGACCGGCATCCAGACCTGCCACCACGGCGGTTGGGTTGACAATTTCATCACGCGAGAAATTCAGCAGCACGGCACCGGGTTTGATGGCGCCCATCATGTCGTCATCAATCAGGCCAATGGTGGCTTCAATGGCAGGCAGGTGCAGGGTGATGAAGTCCGCGTTGCCGAGCAGGGCGGACAGGTTCTCCACCTTGCGCACCTGGTTGGGTAGTCGCCAGGCGCCGTCCACGGACAGTTTGGGGTCGTGGCCCAGCACATTCATGCCCAGGCTGATCGCCATTTCAGCCACCAGCGAACCGATTGCCCCCAGGCCCACAATGCCCAGCGTCTTGCCGACCAGCTCGTTACCCTTGAAGCGTTTTTTTTCCTGCTCCAGCAGTTTCGACAGCGCGGCATTGTCGTCCCTGTCGGTCAGGGTTTTCACGTAATCAATGCCCGACAGCACGCCGCGTGATGACAACAGAAGGCCGGTCAGCACAAGTTCCTTGACGGCATTGGCGTTGGCCCCGGGTGTGTTGAAAACCACAATGCCCTGATCAGTACAATGGGCAAGTGGTATGTTATTGGTGCCGGCGCCGGCACGGGCGATGGCCCGAACGCTGTTGGCGATTTCGGTGGCCTGCAGTTTATGACTTCTCAACAGGATTGCGTCGGCATCGCTCAGATCGGTTTCAACCTGATAGTCATTGCGCGGGAAGCGTTCCAGTCCTTTGGGTGAGATGTGGTTGAAGGTTTTTATTCTGTACATTTTTATTCCTGTTCTTGTCTTTCAGGCGCTGCGGGAAAGCGCTCTTTATATCGCGAATACATGCCGATGGCCAGCAGCCGGGCGCGTTGTGGGGCTGAGGTGAAAACCGGTATCATGGCGCGGCAACGTCAGCACAGGTTCCGGGGTAACCCGGCCGGGGAGAAACGATCTTGAGTACCGAGTTCCAGGCAGGTGTGCCGGTCAGTGTCGGCCGTGGTCCAGTGCCAGTGCGGCGTATTCTGTGCGGCAACGCCAGTCCATTGACCGGTCCGGGAACCAACAGTTACCTGATCGGTACCCAGGCGCTGGCCCTGATAGATCCGGGGCCGGCTGATCCGCAGCATTTGCAGGCGATCCTGGAGGCGGCGGACGACAGGCCGATTCGCTGGATTTTTGCCACCCATACCCATGGTGATCACTCGCCCGGAGCCGCCGTGTTGCGCGAGCAGACCGGTGCTGAACTGATCGGGCTGGCGGCGCCCCGGGCCGGTTACCAGGACGACAGTTTTGTGCCCGATCGCCTTTATGTTGATGGTGAGCGCATCGATTGCGGTGAATTTGTGGTGCGTCTTGTCCATACACCGGGGCATGTTTCCAATCACTTCTGTTACCTGCTTGAGCAGGAAGGCATGTTGTTTACCGGGGATCACATCCTGCAGGGCAGCACATCGGTGATACTGCCGCCCGATGGCGACATGGCGGATTATCTGCTGTCACTGGAGGCGCTGCGAGCGTTACCACTGGCGTCGTTGGCGCCGGGGCACGGTGCTGTGATGGATGATCCGGAACAGGTTATCGATACCCTCGTGCGCCACCGCATGCGACGTGAGCAGAAAGTGGTGACGGCGCTGGCGTCTTTGGGGGCAGTTGATATCGACACCTTGGTGTTGAGTGTCTACGACGATGTGGCCGAGCATCTGTTGCCATGGGCCAAAAAGACATTGCTCGCACATCTGATCAAATTGCAGGGCGAGCAGCGCGCCAGCTGTCAGGATCACCGGTGGCAGTTGACGTGACGCCGTCCCCGGGCTGCTGGTTTCTGTATGTGCTTCGCTGCGCTGATGGCAGCCTGTATACCGGTATCACAACGGATGTTCCGCGGCGACTGGCTGAGCACAACAGTGGTGGGCCGCGCGCTGCACGTTATGTGCGGGGTCGCGGGCCGTTGACACTGGTCTACTGTAGCCAGGCAGGTGACCGCGCCAGCGCCAGCAGCGCGGAGAACCGTATCAAGCGATTGGCCGTAGAACACAAGCAGGCACTGATTGCCAGCCAGATGCCGGTTCACGACTGGTTGCTGGCCAACAAGCCGGTACAGACGTCGACACAGGAGAAATGAATGGCAAGTAATGCGCAGCAGGTCAACCCGGTGGGTTCGGGTGCCGATCAGGAAGAAAAGATACCGGTGGGCATCAGCAGCTGTCTGCTGGGCGAAGCTGTGCGTTACAACGGTGGGCACCAACTGGACAGTTATGTGGATCGTACGCTGGGGCAGTTCTTCTCGTACCGTCCATTCTGTCCGGAGGTGGACATCGGCCTGGGTGTGCCACGCAAACCCATTCGTCTTGTGCGCCGCGACGGCGAGATTGCCTGCGTGGACATAGAGGACGAAAGTCTGGACTACACCCAGGCCCTGATTGACAGTGCCGACGGTCAGCGCCCCTGGCTGGAGGAGGTATGTGGTTACATTCTCAAGAAGGCCTCACCCAGCTGTGGCATGGAGCGGGTGAAGGTGTATGAGAGCCTGCAACCCCGGCGTGATGGCACCGGTATATTTGCGGCGCGACTGATGGCACTGTTGCCGGAACTGCCGGTGGAAGAGGAGGGGCGCCTGGGTGACCCGGTGCTGCGCGAGAATTTCATCCAGCGGGTGTATGTCATGTATCGCTGGAAAAAGTTGCTGGCCGAGGGCCTGACGGTGGGCGCTCTGGTGGATTTCCACAGCCGGCACAAGCTGATCCTGATGAGTCATTGTCAGCAGACCTACCGTGAGCTGGGGCCGCTGGTGGCCTCGGCACGCAAGGACAACGTCGAGGCGCTGGCACCGGAGTACATTCTCACCCTGATGACGGCGTTAAAAAAGCGCGCCTCGCGGGGCAACCACGTGAATGTGCTGCAGCATATCCAGGGTTATCTGAAAAATGAGCTGGATGCCGATGACAAGGCAGAACTGACCGAGGCCATCGCCAACTACCACAAGGGACTGCTGCCGCTTATCGTGCCAATCACCCTGCTCAACCACCATTTTCGGCGCAACCCTGACGAGTACATCGCCCGGTCCTGGTACATGAAGCCGTACCCGGCAGAAATGTGCCTGCAGAATCGCATCTGATCGCCGCCAGCGGTATAATCGCGGGTTTCCCCAGCGCCCCGGGCGCGGACACCCGCAGAAACAGCGATCGGAAGTCTTCAACATGTCAGATACAGGGCTGGATACAGTCGATTACATGAACCAACTTGGGCAACAGGCCCGGGTTGCCTCCCGCGTCATGGCTGCAGCCAGTACGGCGCAGAAGAATGCTGCCCTGCTGGCCATGGTCGACGCCATAGACAGCAGCCGCGACGCGCTGCTGGTGGCCAATGAAAAGGATCTGTCGGCCGGGCGTGCGAAGGGCCTGGACAGTGCCATGCTGGACCGGCTTGAGCTCACGCCAGCGCGCATCGATGGCATGATCGAGGGATTGCGCCAGGTTGCGGCGCTGGAGGACCCGATTGGCGAGATCACCGACCTTCGTTATCGGCCGAGCGGCATACAGGTTGGCCGCATGCGTGTGCCCCTGGGTGTGATTGGTATCATCTACGAGTCCCGGCCCAATGTGACCTGCGAGGCGGCCAGCCTGTGTCTGAAGTCCGGCAACGCCACCATTCTGCGTGGTGGTTCCGAAGCCATCCATTCCAACCAGGCCATTGCCGTGTGTATCGGGCAGGGCCTGCAGCAGGCGGGTCTGCCGGCGCATGCAGTGCAGGTGGTGGAAACCACCGACCGGGCGGCAGTGGGTCAGTTGATCACCATGCCGGCGTTCGTGGACGTGATTGTGCCGCGTGGTGGCAAGGGCCTGATAGAACGCATCAGCAAGGATGCGCGGGTCCCGGTGATCAAGCATCTGGACGGTGTCTGCCATGTCTACATTGACGACCATGCTGATCCGGACAAGGCGGTGGCGGTGGCGCTGAACGCAAAGACCCAGCGTTACGGCACCTGCAATACCATGGAGACGCTGTTGATTGCCGACAGTGTGGCGCCGCGCATTCTGCCCGACCTGGCCAGGCTGTATGGCGAAAAACAGGTGCAGCTGCGCGGCTGCGAGAAGACCTGCGCACTGCTGCCCGACTCAGTGCCGGCCACCGAAGCTGACTGGGCCGAAGAGTATCTGGCACCGATTCTGGCAATCCGGATTGTTGAAGGCCTGGACCAGGCGATCGAGCACATCAATCGTTATGGATCGGGGCACACCGACAGCATCATCACCGAGGACTACAGTCGCGCCCGGCGCTTCCTGCGCGAGGTCGATGCCAGCTCGGTCATGGTTAATGCCTCCACACGCTTTGCGGATGGCTTCGAGTATGGCCTGGGCGCCGAGATCGGCATTTCCACCGACAAGCTGCATGCGCGTGGGCCGGTCGGTCTTGAGGGGCTCACATCCCGGAAATATGTGGTACTGGGTGACGGTCACATCCGCACATGACAGCGCCACGCATCGGCATCATGGGCGGCATGTTCGATCCGGTGCATTATGGGCATCTGGCAGCAGCCACGGCCGCCCTGGACGCACTGATACTTGACCGCCTGTATCTGGTGCCCTGTGCACAACCCAATCATCGGGACGCCGCCATTGCTGATGGTCAGCATCGGCTGGCCATGCTGCAACTGGCTGCCGGCGCCGATACGCGTCTGCTGGTGGATGACCGGGAAATCCGGCGCCCGGGTGTGTCCTACGCTGTGGATACGCTGGCCTCGTTCTCCGGGCAGTATCCGGATGCCGATCTGGTTTTTGTGCTGGGCTGGGACAGTTTCCTGAGCCTGCCGCGCTGGCATCGTTGGCAGGACATGTTTGCCTACGCCCATTTCTGCGCGGTCAGCCGCCCTGGTGTGAGCGAGGCGGTGCCGGCGGTCCTTGCCAGGGAGATGGCCGAGCGCAGTGTGACCTCACCACAAGCGCTGTTTTCCCGCCACACTGGCAATATACTGGTGCTGGACGGTGTAAAGGTGGATGTTTCTTCCACCCAACTGCGTCAGGCCAGGGAGCGGGGAACCCTGGATGAATCCCTGCTGCCGGCCGCGGTGGCTGCCTACATCCGGCAGCATGCGTTATACTGACGTTTCACGCAGCAATCCGATAACAAACCATCAGTCATCAAAAGGAGCACTACCCGCTTTGAAAAAACAGAATCTCACCGATGTGGTGCTGGCAGCACTGGATGATCGCAAGGGCCAGCATGTCGTGTGTCTGGATGTGGCCGAGCTGACACCGATGACTGAGCACATGGTGGTGGTGACCGGCACCTCGACAACGCACATCAAGGCCATGGCCGATGAAGTGGTGATCAAGGCAAAGGAAGCTGGTTACTCCGTGCGCGGCACGGAGGGGCGGGAGCAGTCCGAATGGGTGCTCGTTGATCTGGGTTCGGTGGTTGTGCACATCATGCAGGCCGCCACGCGGTCGCATTACAGCCTGGAAGACCTGTGGAATTTCTCCGCCCCCGGGGCCGGCGTCGGGTCCGGCGCGCAGGAGTGATGGTGCGGAGCGGGCGCGGATGAAAATCAGCCTGCTTTCGGTCGGCACCCGCATGCCTGCGTGGGTGGAAGAGGGTGTACAGACCTATTGCAAGCGGCTGCCGGCGGACTTTTCCCTGAAGTGTGTGGAGGTGCCACTGGCGCGCCGTGGCAAAAATGCCGATATCGATCGCGCACGCAACAATGAGGGTGATGACCTGCTGGCGCGTATCCCCCGCAATGACGTGGTGATTGCCATGGAAGTGGGTGGCAAGCCACTGACTACTGACCAGTTGGCGCGACGACTGGATCAGTTTCGTAGTGAAAGCCGGAATGTTTCCCTGCTGGTGGGCGGTCCTGACGGACTGGACGTGCGTTGTCGCGAGCGCGCCGATGAACAATGGTCCCTGTCGGCACTGACCTTGCCGCACCCGCTGGTGCGGATCGTGATCGCCGAGCAGATCTACAGGGCCTGGAGCCTGCTTGCCGGGCACCCTTATCACCGGGCCTGACCGCGCTGGCTTGCCAATGCCTGGCAGCAGATTTCAGACAATTTACGGCAGACTTGAACGAATGCTGTAAACTGGTGTCAAATACGCAATAACAACAACCGGTTAGCTCCCGGTTAACGGATACACAAAGGCCTATGGCACCGAAGTTCCAACTCGACCAGCACAAGCAGGAAATACGCATATTCCGCAGGCGCATGTTGGTGACTGCGGCGCTGGTGACGCTGCTACTGGGTGGCCTGACGCTGTGGATGGTGAATCTGCAGCTTTTTAACCATGAATACTACTCTGCCCGCTCTGACGGCAATCGCCTGCATTCACAGTTTGTCCCCCCCACCCGCGGCCTGATCTATGATCGCAATGGCCAGTTACTGGCTGACAACCGTCCGAATTTCAATCTCACCGTGGTGCGTGAACAGGCCACTGAATTTGATCAGTCGCTGGCATTGCTGGGAAAAATCATCGATCTCAGTGAAGAGGATATCGAGCAATACCGCATCCGTCAGAGTCGCCGGCAGGTACCGCTGTCCTCGGTGCCCTTGCGGTTCAGGCTTACCGATGAGGAGATTGCCAGTGTTGCCGTGAATCAGCACCGCCTGCCCGGTATTGCCGTTGAGGCCCAGTTGCTGCGTTATTACCCCTACGCCAACAGTGTTGCGCATGCGCTGGGATATGTTTCGGAGATCAACCGGGAAGAGCTCACCGCCATGGACGATGAGCAGCGCCGGAACTACCGTGGCACCAATCAGATAGGCAAGACCGGCGTGGAGCGCACCTACGAGCAGTACCTGCACGGGCGGGTTGGCTTCGAGACGGTGGAAAAGAACAACCGGGGTCGAGTGATGCGGGTACTGGACAGGATTGATCCGGTGCCAGGTACTGACATCATGCTGCACCTGGACGTAGACTTGCAGTTGGCGGTGGAGCGCGCCATGGAAGGTCGACGTGGCGCAATCGTGGCGATTGATCCGGCTACCGGCGGCATTCTGGCGATGATCAGCAAGCCGGACTATGACCCCAATCTGTTTGTTACCGGCATCAGCCGTGATCAGCTGGCGACGCTGAACAATTCCCGATTCTCGCCGATGTTCAACCGTGCGCTCAGTGCACGAGTGCCCGGCTCCACCATCAAGCCGTTTGTCGGCCTGGCTGGCCTGTACCATGACATCGTGACACCGGAAACCGTCATCAATGATCCGGGTTACTATCGCCTGCCGGGACGCTCGCGCCCCTATTACAACTGGACCTGGTGGGTGGACCGAAGCGGTCACGGCCCGATCAGTCTGGAGCGTGCGATCTATCAGTCCAGCAATACCTACTTCAGCCATATTGCTGTTGAGCTGGGCATCAACGGCCTGCACGACTATTTTCTCAGCTGGGGTTTCGGTGCCAATCACAGTATTGACCTGCCCGAGGCACGCAGCGGCATTGTGCCTTCGCCGGAGTGGAAACGGCAGACACGGGGTGAACCCTGGTATCCGGGTGAGACGCCACCGGAAGGTTTTGGCAACGGCATGTTCGAGGCAACCACCTTGCAGATGGCCAGTGCCACAGCCACCATTGCCAATCACGGTCGTTACAAGCGCCCGAGAATGCTGAGAGCCATCAAACAGAACGGTGGTGAGTTTGCAGACGTCATATTTGATGGTGAGGAGCTGCCTCAACCGTTGTTGCCGGAGCCGGAGCTGCTGGATTATGTCCGCAATGCAATGGTACACACCACCAGCAAACCCTACGATCCGCAGCGCAGACGTCACGAGGGCACTGCCTTTCCGTTCATCCAGGCTGTCAAACCTTTGGCCTACCCCATGGGCGGCAAGTCCGGAACTGCCCAGGTGGTAGGCATATTGCTGGATGGGGCGGGCAACCGGATCCGTCGTGATGAGGTGCGCGAAGAACATCTCAACCATGCCATGTTCATAGCCTTTGAGGCCAGTGAGCAGTCCAGGATTGCTGTTGCGGTGTTTGTCGAGAACGGCGAGGGTGGCAGTTCGGTTGCCGGACCCATTGCGCGTGAGGTCATGGATGCCTACCTGCTGCCGCGGATAGCAGAGGCCAGCGCATTGGATATGCTGGAGAAGTGACAGGTGCTGGGGTAAGATACCCGGCAACGCGGCGGCCGCCGTGCGAGCCCACCGACACGGGACGAGACAATGGATTATTCAGCACGCGTCTTGCGCAATTCCGGCTTGTTGGTCACGCTGATGTTGTTGGCTGCCTGTGCCAGCACACCGGACGATCGCCGCAGCGCGGAGAGACCACCGGCAGAGGTGGATCACTCGGCGCGTTACACCATTGACCAGGACAGGGCACCCACTGTGCCGTTGAACAGGGCCAATGTCCGCGAGATTGTGCCGGTACCTGAAACACGCACCATGGCAGGCAACTTCAGCCCCTACACGGTCAATGGTCGCACCTACACGGTGATGGCCTCCGAGGAGGGTTACGCCGAAACCGGTTACGCGTCCTGGTATGGAGAAAAGTTTCACGGGCACCTGACCTCCAATGGCGAGATCTATGACATGTACCAGGTATCGGCTGCGCATACCCGCCTGCCCATACCCAGTTATGTGAAAGTGACCAATCTTGAAAACAATCGTGAGTTGGTGGTGCGTGTCAACGATCGTGGGCCCTTCCACGATGACCGTATTATTGACCTGTCCTATGCGGCAGCCTACCTGCTCGGGTTTTCCGATCAGGGTACGGCACGGGTGCATGTGGAAGCGTTGATACCGTCTCTGGAAAACCAGGGTTACCACTCACGACAGCCGACGCTGGCCGGCGGGGGTGGGCAGTTCCTGCAGGTTGGTGCGTTTTCCGACCGCTCGACGGCTGAACGGGCACTGCAGACAGTACAGAGCATGACAACAAGACCGGTGTTCATCCGGTCTGTAGAAACAGACAATACACGTCACACACTGCACCGTGTGCGTGTCGGACCCATTGCTGATCCGCAGGAGGTGAGCCGTATCAAGGCATTGATCACGGCCACCGAGCTCGGCCAGCCCCTGGTAGTAGAAGAGTGATGAAGCATGATGAATAAGTCAGTTGGATTGTGTTCCCTGTTTGTTGGTCTCTCGCTGATGGTGCTGTCCGCTTCGCAGGTGGCGGCGCAGTCCATCATGCCGCGTGCGCCCCAGGTCAACGCCAGCAGTTATATCCTGATGGATGCCCGCACCGGGCATATAATCATGGAGCACAATGCGGACGAGGCCCTGCCGCCAGCCAGTCTCACCAAGATCATGACTGCCTATATCGCCGAGGTGGAAATCGACAATGGCAGCCTGCGGCTGGATGACCAGGTTTACATCAGCGAGCGCGCATGGCGCACGCCCGGGTCCAAGATGTTTGTGGATGTGGACAGCTACGTGTCGGTGGAAGACCTGATGCGCGGCATCATCATCCAGTCCGGCAATGATGCCAGCGTGGCCATTGCCGAGCATATCGCGGGCAGCGAGGATGCCTTTGCCGATCTGATGAACCAGCACGCCCGGTCCCTGGGCATGACGCAGTCCCATTTCATGAACTCCAGTGGCCTGGATTCGGAAGGCAATTACAATCTTATGTCCGCCCGTGATCTCGCCATTCTGTCCCGTGCCAAGATCATCGATCACCCGGCGCATTACAGCATGTACGCCGAGCGCGAATTCACCTACAACGGCATCTCCCAACCCAATCGCAACACACTGCTGTTCCGTGACTCCACGGTGGATGGCATCAAGACCGGCTGGACCTCACAGGCAGGCTTCTGCCTGGTGTCCTCGGCCGAGCGAGATGGTATGCGCCTGATTGCCGTGGTCATGGGCACGGCCAGCGAAGAGGCCCGTGTGGCCGAAACGCAGAAAATGCTCAGTTATGGTTTCCGTTATTTTGAGACACACAAGCTGTATGACGGCGGTGAAGTCATCAACAGCGTCCGCGTCTGGCAAGGCAAGGAAAACAGCGTGGATCTGGGCATCGAGGAAGAGGTGTACGTCACCATACCGCGAGGCCGGGCGCGCGAGCTGACTGCCTCGGTTGACGTGGAAGACACCATTCGTGCCGGGATCGAGGCGGGTCAATTGATGGGTACCGTCCGCATCTCACTGGAAGATGAGCTGGTCTATGAGGGTAATGTGGTGGCCCTGCACGGTGTTGAGCGTGGCGGCTTGCTCAAGCGCCTGCTCGATGCGCTGACACTGTTTTTCACCAGTCTGTTCACCGGCTGACCGGCATGCGTAAAACCAGCGACAATGAACCGGCTGCGCCGGTCATCGAGTTTCCCTGTCAGTACCCGGTCAAGGTGATGGGCCATGCCACTGAATCCTTTCATCTTGAAATCGTGGACGTGTTCCGCCGCCATGCACCCGGTGTGACGGATGAAGACGTCAGTGTCCGTGAGAGTGCACAGGGAAACTATCTGGCGGTGACGGTGACCATTGAGGCCACCGGCACGACACAGCTCACTGCGCTGTTTGCCGACCTCAAAGCGGTAGACGGCGTCAAACTGGTACTGTGATCATGGCTGTGCCCGGAAGTGGCGCTGATACGCTGGTGGTGCGTTGGCTGGGCGAACAGCCTTACGAGCCGCTGTGGCGAGCCATGCAGCGTTACGCCGGGAGTCGCGGCCCTGATGACAGTGATGAGCTCTGGCTTCTGTCGCATCCCCCCGTCTATACCCAGGGGCAGGCCGGCAGGGCCGAACACCTGCTCAATACCGGCAATATCCCCGTGGTACAGATAGACCGTGGCGGTCAGGTGACCTATCATGGGCCCGGGCAATTGGTGGTGTATCTGTTGATTGACCTGCGGCGGGCCGGATTGGGCGTACGCACCCTGGTCACGTCAATGGAGGACAGCATCATTGCCACGCTGGCTCATTACGGTATCAAGGGTGTGACCCGGGATCGGGCGCCTGGGGTTTATGTGGAGGCGGCAAAAATTGCCTCTCTTGGGCTTCGTATTCGACGCGGCTGTTCCTACCACGGTCTGGCGCTGAATATCGGTATGGATCTGCAACCCTTTGCCGGCATCAACCCCTGTGGTTACCAGGGTATGCCAGTGACGCAGTTGCTTGACTTGTTGCCGCAGGAACCACGGCCTGATGCCGGTGTGGTCTTTGATGACGCAGCTGTGTTGTTGCTTCAGAACCTGACACAGCGGTTACCGCCCTATGCGGTGATACAACGAACTGAAACCCTGTTGCCTGTCACGGCTGGCTGAGCAGGAAAACCAAGAACGAGGAGTATGCATGTCCGTTCCAGGAACATTTTTCAAGGCGCCAACTTATCTGCTGCAGTTGTCGCTTGGGCTGATACTGGCGCTCGCCACCACCCTTGCCAGTGCCAACCCGCTGGTGCGCGTTCATACCACTTACGGTGACTTTACTGTGGAGCTGCTCGAAGATGCAGCACCGCAGACGGTGGCCAATTTCCTGAACTATCTGGATCGTGGTGACTACGCTGGCATGTTTGTGCACAGGCAGGTACCCAATTTTGTGGTGCAGACCGGGGGCTTTCATTTTGTGCCCTTCCGGGGACCAGTCACAATACCTCAGGACCCGCCAGTGGTGAATGAGCCGGGCGTTTCCAATACCCGTGGCACGCTGGCCATGGCCAAACTGGGTAGCGATCCAAACAGCGCAACCAGTCAATGGTTCATCAATCTGGCAGACAACAACCAGGGTACTGACAATCTGGACGAGCAGAACGAGGGGTTTACCGTTTTTGGACGCATTCTTGGTGATGGTATGGCCGTTGTGGACACAATTGCTGCCATCAACACGTTTTCGCTGGATGGTGGTGCCGGACCTTTTGGCCAGGTTCCCCTGCGCGGCTACGCAGGGCTCTCGGCCGGCCTGCCCCTGGATCGCAATTTCATCAAGTTCAACCCGGCTCGCGTGGTGCGCCACAGCGGTGCTCAGACCGTATTCGAATCGGCGACCGGCCGCCTGAATGTCTGGGTGGACGCCGGTGAGGAAATGGGTCACCTCAGTCTGCACATGTATCTGATTGCCGAGGAGCCTGAGCTGATCTTTGAAGTGGATCAGGGCAGCATCATCGAGATGGCGGTGTCCTCTGATGAAACGGCGGTTTTTGATGAGGCGTCAGGTGTTCTGGAAGTGCCACGAGTGGAAGCGAACCTGGGTGGAAGCATCAGCATCCTGCGAAACCTGGTGTTTCGCATGACAGACGAAGAGCAGCTGCGCTTCGTGCTTGAATCCTGGGACGAATAACAAAAAGAACTGACGCGGAGTCACCTGGCAATGCAGGGAAGGGGAGAGTTCAGTTCCCGGTTCGGTTTTCTGATGGCAGCGTCTGGCTCTGCTGTTGGTCTTGGCAATATCTGGGGGTTTCCCACCAACGCTGCCAGTAACGGCGGCGCGGCTTTTCTGTTTACCTATCTGGTTCTTGCATTTGCCCTAGCCTATCCGGCCCTGATGGCAGAGCTTATCATCGGTCGCCATGGCAAGGCCAATGCGGTGACTTCACTGCGCAAGATCGCCAGGGGCCCGCGTACGGCGACACTTGGCGCGGCCGTCGGGCTCGGTGGTGTGGTCACGGTCAGTCTGATTCTGTGTTTTTATGCCATTGTCAGTGGCTGGATGCTGGCATTCTTCCTGGCAGCCGCCGCGGACATGGTAGGCCTGTCGTCCCTGTCGGCATGGCTGCGTGATGGTACGGCAGTGCGTGATGCCGGATTTTCCCTGGCCTTTATTGTGCTGACCATTGTGGTGGTCAGTGCCGGGGTCAAACACGGTATCGAAAAATGGGCCACCCGACTGATGCCGTCGCTGGTGCTGTTGCTTCTGGTACTGATTGTTTATGTGATGACCCTGCCTGGTGCCATGGACGGACTGCGTGCCTATCTGGTGCCGGATTTCAGCCGCCTTGCCAGTCCCGGCTTGTTGCTGAGCGCGCTGGGGCAGGCATTTTTCTCATTGTCCCTGGGCGTGGGCACCATGTTGATCTACGGATCCTATATCAGCCGCCGGGAGAATCTGCCAGCTGTGGGTGGCATGGTGGCATTGCTGGATGTGGGTATTGCGGTAATGGCAGGCCTGTTGATCCTGCCAGCCATGTATGTGGCTTTGGCCGGTGGTATCGCAATATATGATGACAGCGGCGCGTTGATCGCCGGTCCCGGCCTGATCATTGCGGTGTTGCCTGCCATGTTTGATGGCATGGGTGCTGCCGGTGTGTTTGTAGCGCTGGCATTCTTTCTGTTGATGAGCATTGCCTCGCTGACGTCATCGATCTCCATGCTGGAAGTGCCGGTGTCATACGGTGTAGAGAACCATCACATGCCCAGACGCAAGGCGGCTGCACTTACCGGTGCGATGATTGCTGTGATTTCTGTGATCATTGCGCTGAATTTTGATGCATTGTTCGATCGTGTGGTCAGTCTCACCACCCAGTACAGTCAGCCGCTGTTGGGTTTCTTCTTTGCGGTTTTTGCGGGTTGGATCTGGCACAGGAACTCGGTGTTGTCGGAAATCCGGGAAGGTTATCCGGAAGCCGGTGCTTCCTGGTTCTGGCGTATCTGGCCTTTTTATATCCGCTATGTGTGCCCAGCCGCCATTGCACTGGTCTACCTTCAGCGTTTTATTTCCTGAACAATGCGACAGAATTGCTCCACCTCTCGTTCGGTATTGTAGTAATGCACTGATGCCCTGTTGATGTCACTCAGGCCTCGCCTGTCAAAGTCCAGCCGGGTATTGGCCTGCCTGACCACCGAGGTGTTGATGCCGCGGCGCTGCAGGCGGCCATGCAGCTCGCTGGCGGCCTCGTTATCGCGACAGAAGGTGACGATGCCACTGAGGTTTTCGCCACTTTCCAGCACCGTCACGCCGGGAATGGCTGATAGCGCATGGCGCAATTGCCCGGCCAGTTGCTGAACGCGCTCAGCAATCCTGCCAAGGCCCAGACTGGTTGCGTAATCGGCAGCGGCACCCAGTGCAATCTGCCCGGCCATGAACCGCTCAAAGCTTTCAAAGCGTTTTGCATCCTTGCGAAAAGTGAAAATATCCCGGCTGCTCCAGGAAGCTGAGTGAAGATCGATGATCTCCGGCTCCAGATATTCAATGATGGCGTTGCGCACGTAGACAAACCCGGTGCCGCGAGGCCCGCGCAGGTACTTGCGACCGGTACCCACCAACATGTCACAACCGATACTGTTCACGTCGATCGGAAGCTGTCCCACGGACTGGCTGGCATCAAGCAGGTAGAAGATGCGATGACGTCGGGCAATGCGCCCAACCTCCACGGCCGGGTGTATCACGCCGCTCTGACTCGGCACATGGGTCAGGGCTATCAGGCGCACGTCACCGTCGATCTTGCTTTTTAACTGATCCAGATCAATGGTTCCGTCTGCCTTGTTGTCCACAACATCAACCACAATCTGTTGCTGGCGCGCCTGATGCAGCAGCGAAAGATAGTTGCCGGCATATTCAGACTGACCGGTTATTATCCGGTCGCCAGGCTCGAAAGGTATCGATTGCAGCAGGATGTTCCAGGCTTCAGTGGCGCTGTGTGCAAAGGCAATTTCCCGCGCGTTGCAGTTGAGCAGACGGGCTATTGCACGGTAGAAATTGTCAATGGACTCTTCAGCTCTCCGGGCAGCTTCATAGCCGCCGAACTTCTGCTCCTGCATCAGGTGTTTCAACACAGCTTCGTTGACCGGCCTGGGTGACAGCGCAGCGCCGGCGTTATTGAAATGCAGTACAGTCTCACAGGCTGGTGTTTCCTGGCGCAAGGCAGTGATATCCATTATTGATTCATCCTGTCTGATTCAGCTCGGTTTACTGTATACTTGGTAGAAACAACAATACAAGCTGAAGCAATGTCCATACGACATAGTCCTCCTGTTGTCGGACTTATGGTCCATTCGGCCGCACAACTGATCCTGCGTTGCCTCCTGTCGATGAGCGTGATCCTGTCGCTGTTCATTACGCCGGCTATTGCGGCGGACGAAGGCGCGCGCCTGCCAATCTCGTCGTTGAGCAGCATGGAGATTCGGGTACCTGCTGAATTTGCAGTTGTGGATGATTTTGTTTCACTGCCTGATGCACGCGCCCTCGCATTCAGTCCCTTGAGCGCAGAGGCGCTGGGACAGGGGATCAGTGGTCGACATTTCTGGCTGCGGTTTACGCTGGTGAACGATACCGTTGCACCCGTCAGGTGGGTGTTGCATCAGGATACGGCCTGGCTGGACAACCTGCGCATCTATTACCGTGATCTGCCTGCTGATGTTGACGCTCAGGTATTGGCGCCAGACATTCCATTTCAATCACTGACACTCAATGACCGTCAGCCCTACAACAACCGACCGCTTGACTATCGCCATTTGGGTTTTTCGCACGTTACAGAGGCGGATTTGGTCACGCAGATCTACCTGGGACTGTATTTCGACAGACCCGATTCGGTAAGCCTGAATTTTCTGTTGCACGAAGAGCAGGTGTTTCTTGCGCGGGTGCAGCGGGAGAACCTGTTGTTCGGCGTCTGGTATGGCGTGTTGGGTATGATCGGATTGGCATCGCTGATCATTGCCCTGCTGGTGAGGCAGATGTTGCCTGTGTACTACGCCCTGTTCCTGGTCTCAACCGTTCTGATGTGGGCGTCCCTGAACGGGCTTGGTTTCCAGCATCTGTGGCCGGAATACCCGTACCTTCATAACGAAGGTACACATATCGCGTTTCTGCTGTTCGCTTTTTTTGCCTTCCAGTTCTCCCGTCACTTCCTGCGCACCAAGCTGTACTTCCCTCGCATGAATCGCGTGATGGTAGTGCTGCAATGGATTCTGATCATCGCAATAGGTATGCGCCTTGCCGGATCGTACGCACCGGTATTGGTGATTGCCTATGCCGGTCTGGCCTCCACGCTGTTGCTGCCGGTGGTGGGTTTCATGGCCTGGCGCCGTGGCATGCGCCAGGCCCGCTGGTACACGGCGGCCTGGCTGGTCTATTCCGCGGTCCTGCTCGCAGGTCTGCTGGCAGCCAGTACCGGTGTCCTGGGTACCGGCATCAGAACGGTGTTGATCTTTGCGCAATCCGGCAGTTTTGTCGAAGTGCTTCTATTGTTGGTGGCCATGGGTGAGCGGATGCTGCAGATTGATCGGGACCGGCGCATTGCGCTGGAACTGGCCAACAAGGATCCGTTGACCGGATTGGGCAATCGTCGGCAACTGGTGGCGGTACATGAACGATTGCACGCTCACCATCAAATCGGTGATCAGCCGGTGTTTCTGGTCTTGCTGGACCTGGATGATTTCAAGCAGATCAATGACAGGTACAGCCATGAGGCGGGCGACAAGGTGTTGCAGGACCTTGCCATGCTCATGCGTCGCTGCTGTGCAAGCGAGGATGTCTGCATCCGGTACGGCGGGGACGAGTTCCTGATTGTCATGCGCGCTGATGACCTTGATGCGGCTCTGGAAAAGACTGACAAAATACGGCAGCAGTTCTCGGAGCAGCCTACTGTGTTCCACGGGCATCTGATCAGTCATACACTCAGTGGTGGCGTGATCAAGGTGTTGTCTGACCACGAGAGGCTGAATGTTGCGCAGATGCTCTCGGATGTGGACGAAATGCTGTACCGGGCCAAGTCAGGCGGCGGCAACTGTATCAGATTCAGGCCGGCTGCCGATGTGGCAACCGGTGAATCACTGGGAACCGCCTGAGTGCCGTTGCTCAGGTAGCGAGCTTGATCGCCCGCCCATGATTGTGGACTTCAACCAGGCTGGAGTGCAGGCTCTTGATGGCTTTTTCGTAGTTCTCTTCATCCAGCACAAACTGCATGTCTACCTGACGCATGGATTGGTGCACAGCCTGAATGACAACACCGGCATCAGCAAGGGCAGAGGCTGTTCTGGCCAGCATGCCTGAAATCTTGATGTCACTGCCGATTGCCGAGACGATACAGACCCTGCGAACATTGATTTCAGACTCAACAAAACGTTTCTGCAGCGCTGACTGAATACGCTTTACCGTTTTCAGGTTGGTGGCCAGATAGTGTGTGATGGTATTGGCGTTGAGATCCTTGTTGATGATATCAGCCTTGAACCGATTGATTTCCTTCAGGCATTCCTGCTCATAAAGTGCCAGGTCGCCCACCATTTCCTGATCAAACAGTTCCACGGCGTAAACGCCGTTGCGTCCGGCAATGATTTCCACACAGGGTGATTCGGTGACGTAGTCACGGGTGATCAGTGTGCCGCCGTGCTCCGGTTCGAACGTGTTTTTCACCCGCAGGTGGATATTGTTCTTGCGCAGGCCCTTTGCTGCACGAGGGTGGATGGCCTCCATGCCCAGATTGGCCAGCTGATCCGCCACATCGTAATTGGTGCGCCCTATGGGCACTGCGTTATCCACGCCGACAACACGAGGATCGGCGCTGCTGAGGTGAAATTCCTTATGAATGATGGCTTCACGCGCGCCGGTCACCACCGCAATGCGGCTGAAGGTCATCTCACTGTAGCCACGGTCGAAAATGCGCATCAGACCTTCACTGGTCTGGCAGTAACCGGTGGTGATCGGTAACTCCTTGCCCAGATCAATGGATTCGAACGCACGTTTGATCTGCTCGTCCAACCCGAGATCCTTGTCTGCTTCCCACCCGGACAGATCCACAAAGCGGGCGTTGATGCCGTTCAGTCTCAGAAGTTGAGTGGTGTTGTATGCGCTGTGAATTTCACCCAGGCTGGCCAGCATTTCACGAATGGTCTGCAGATAGTCCGAGAGCGAGAAGTGGCCGTGACGGCACAGGTTTTCAACATCCCGCAGCACGTTTTCGGCGTCATGCAGGCGTTGCAGCATGAACGAATTGGCATGATTCAGCTGTTTGGTGTCATCGAACAGGTCTTCGTTGATTTCGATCATGCGCGCACGCAGCTGCGCAAAGGCTTCCAGCCAGCTGTTCTGTTCCTCGGCATCGGCGAATAATGAATAGATACCGGGCTGCCCCGATTTTTTGTGCTCCAACAACATGTTGGTAATACCGCTGTACGCCGAAACCACAAAGATCCGGTTGTAGTACTGTCCCTGCAGCGCCGGGTTCATGAAAATGTTCTTTTTAACCGCTTCGAACTGGCTCATGGATGTGCCGCCGATTTTCTCGACAGTATGGCCGGGTCGGGAGTGGTCTTCAGAAGCCATGAAATATTCCTTTGTTATCAAATAATTCCCCATGATAACAAATCGGGCTTGTGATTTCATGCCACGCCAGTGACAGGGATTCAGTCCAGCACGTGGAAATACACGTAACGTGCCTTGGCATCCTGCCTGATCAGGAAATTCAGCGCCTGCATGTCAATTTCGTTGAACAGATTGCGATAACGCTCGTCCAGCGAGTTGTAGATGACATCCTGAATGATGAGAATGTTGAAGTGTTCGATGCCCATTTCCGCCGCTTTTAACTGGATGATGCGCTCGATTTCCGGCACTTTGCGGATTTCCTCGTATCGGTAGGCCTGAATGAGCGCGTCACCGTACAGGTCGTAGGACTTGATGTCTCCGCTCTGGAATGTACCCTGAACCGAGTTGTATGCCAGCCCCATCGCTGCCTTGATGGGGTGCTGGTACTGGAAATTGCGCACTTCCCGGTTGAAGGCCCGGAACATCATGAGCGCGGTTTCCACGGCGTGGTTGGCCAGCGAGCTGTTGCCCGGGGCCAGAAAGGGATAACCGGTTGAGCTGATGAAGCCGTCGCCGGTTTCCTTCAACCGGAACGCGCGCGACTCCAGCGGGTTGTGACTGTATCCAAGCATGCAGATGTGGGAGAACGAGCGGAAAATGTCCTGGAAAAATGTCTTGGTCCGTTCGTGCTTGATGCCGCTGGAGTTCTGGATATCAAAAACATTGATGATCGCCTGGCCTTTTTCCACCGGCATGGTGTTTTCCAGTTCCTCGCCGGCCTTGATCAGCGACAACTGATGTGAATACACCAGTTTTGACAGTTGGTTGTACAGATGTTGCCGGGTGTCGGCATCGGTGGACTTGTAGTAGAACCTGGTCAGTACCCGTTGGAAGAAGATCCAGGCAAAAATGATTCCGGCGCTCAGGCCCTGCAATACCTGCAAACGGTGTTCAATCAGGTAGAGCGGGTTGATCAGAAACAACATGGCCACCACCAAAGCGGTGAACAGCAGGTTGCGTATGATGGTGGCCCGGAATGAGGCGTGGAACGAGAACGCAGTGCCCATCAGCAGCACGAAGTTCAGCTGGCCGGACAGATCCCGGCTCAACTGGGCCTGCAGTATCGGATCAGCCTCAGCGGCGTAAACGTAGCGGATGGTCATACAGAAACCGAACAGCACGCCGAACGATGCCACATCAACAAATTGGGGGCTGAACTTTTCCAGTGTCGAGACCATCAGGGTTGCTGCCGGAAACAACAGGATGATCAGTATTGAGGGCGCGTAGGTGAACAGCGTATTGGTCGCCAGTGGATGCCCGGCGGTGGACAAAGCGGCGAAGGTGAGAACCGAAGACAGGATCATCAGCGCGGCGGCGGCCTTTCCAGCCCAGCCCTGTAGTGCCCTGGAAGCTTCATCCCTGAGTTCCTGGCGGAACTCTGAGACATGGCTCCTGGCATATTCCGCGTATTTACCTGGACTCATTATTGCTCATTATTGTTATCATGATCCGTCGACCTGCCGCGCGATTATACAGTAAACAGTAACGTATTGGAGAACAGGAAGTCCCATGCTGACAGTCACATTGCTCTTCTCAGCTATTGTACTCAGTCTTGTCTGGGGCCGATTGTGTTTCTTCAAGGTGGATGGCAGTACCCGACTCTGGGTGGCATTGGGGTATGACCTGATGGTGACCATCCATATACTGACAACGTTCTATTATATGCTAACTGTGACACAGTTCACAGAACCCATGCTGTGGCTGGCCGGCTTTCTGTATGTTCTTTCCCTGATGTTGTTCTGGTGGTCAGTCAGAACCGCGAGGAAGCTCGACTTTGCGTTCAGTAATCGAGTCGGTGATATTGTGGTTACTGGACCGTTCGCTCTGGTAAGGCATCCTTTCTATACCTCGTACCTGCTAGCGTGGTTTGCAAGCAGTTTTCTGTTCAATTCGCCTATCTTGTGGATTACACTGTTTTTCCTGGGAGGATTCTACTTTTTCTCGGCAAGGCGGGAGGAAAGTGTGATTCTTGCCAGTCCCCAAGCGAAGCGATACCAAAACTACAGAAAAAGCGTAGGCATGTTCCTACCGAGGTTCAAATTATGGAAGCGATCACATATAGAACACTGACCACAAAAGAAGAAATAGAAACCTACCTGCAGCGCTTTGGCAACCATGTCAAAGTGAAGTTACCGTACGACTATATCGACCGCAGCACTGTTGTGGGTGCATACCGCGGGGAAGAAATGGTTGCCGGTTACATGCTGGTGACCAAGCCGGCATTTCGAAGTCTTCTTTTTGTGCCAGATGCGGTCAAGAAAGAGAATGCTTTCTTCAGGAACGATGAATATGAAATGATGGAAGTCAATGGACTCTGGATCGGTGCCGGCGTGCGTTCGGCCAAGGAACAGTTCGGCATCTGGCTGCATATGCTGCGTGATGTGTTCATGTGTCGCAAGAAATATGTCCTGCTGATGGCCGACACCCGCAATGTCAACATCTGCAAGATCCACAACCTGATGGGCAAGCAGGAGCTGTATCAGGGCCCGGCCCATAGCCTGGCGAGCATGAAGACTCACGACACAATCAGTGTTGGGTATGCCACGCGCTGGTCCCTGGTCATGAATCTGCCCAAGTACCTGGCCGAGTATCGCAACCGCCAGCGCAAGTCCAGTCGCCGCGGTGCTGGTGTGAAGCCGATCACCGGTGTTGTAGAGGCCGGATAAGCTCTGACTTGCAGGCAAGGGAATGTGGTTCGGGGTGCGGTGTTGCCGCGCCCGCGTCCCCTATCGGGTGCGTCATTGACGGCTTGTGCGCCGGTTCCTGTCTGGGTAATATCATTACCGGGGCGCTTTCCAGGCGTTACAGACCAGAGTACGAACCGAGGTAGGGAATGTGAGTCAGGCCAGAGTCAGAGAGTTGTTGGCGCAGTTGCACCGGGAACTGGAAACGACCAGTGAAGTGGATGAAGAAACACTGGCGCTTGCCCGCAAGCTGGATCAGGACATTGATGAGCTGATCGAGACTGCGGAAAGCAGGAACAGCCCGGAAATGGAAAACGCCATTGCGCTGGAGGCGCAGTTTGCGGCGCGCCATCCGATGGCTGCGCGTATCACGCGGGAATTGATTGAGACGCTGGGACGTATGGGGATCTGATTCCGGCCAGATCCAGCAGCGCCTGTTCGAGCAATATCCAGGGTGGCGCCGGGAACATGCCCTTTACTGCAAGATCGATGTCACGACAGCGCAGCAGCAGCGCCCGGATCTGGGTGCTGCTGAGTCTTTCCACGGCAGCGCCCACCATGGCCTGGCGGTTCTGCCATATCCTCTCACTTTTCAGAATGGCCGCTGTCCGTTCGCCGGCTGCCCGGCGTTGTACCATTCTTGACAGGCTGCGCAGCTCTCGTGCCAGCATGGCCACTATCATCAACGCCTCGCCGCCTTCGTTGCGCAGGCTGTTCAGGCTGCGCAGGGCTCGCGCTGCGTCTCCGGCCAGTGCGTGATCAATGAGCTGAAAAACATTGTACCGGGAGCTGTCGGCTACGCTGCCGGCTATATCCCGGACATCCAGGTGGGCATTGCCTGTCCCGACCTGCTTCAATACGGCCAGTTTCTCAATTTCCTGGCTGGCCGCCAGCAGGTTTCCTTCCACGCGATCACACAGCAGTTGCAGCGCATCGGTATCAGCAGTCAGGCCCCGTGCAGCGAGACGCTGACTCAGCCACGCGGGCAGACGGCTGCTGTCCACAGGCCAGATCTGGATCCAGGCGCCGGCGGCTTCGAGTTTCTGGAACCACTTGGTCTTTGGTGTTGACGGCTCCAGTTTAGGACTGACAATCAACAGTAAGGTGTCCGGGCCCGGGTCGGCCATGTAGTCAACCAGCGCAGCCTTGGCAGCGTCATCAAATTTGCTGGCCCGCAGGCGCAGTTCGAGGATCTTGCGCTCTGCGAACAGGGACAGGCTGTTACCCGAGTGCTGCAGTGTGTGCCAGTCGAAATTATTATCAACAAACCAGGTTTCCCGCTCGCTGAATCCCTGTTCTCTGGCGGCTTTGCGGATCAGGTCTGTGCTTTCCTGTACCAGCAGGGTCTCATCGCCGCTGACCCAGTACAGGGGCTGCAGCGTTGAGGCAAGGTGACGGGCAAGCTGTTCGGGGCGGATGATCATGGTGGATCAACGGTCTGCAGCCGGTCAAGTATGCGTTCGGCGAGATCACCGGACATCTCCGTCCGGATCACGGCAAGCTCACGCGAGCTGCCGGCGATGTTACCGGCATCCTCGTCATGGCGGCGCTGAACGGACAGTGTCTCCGGGCCCGCTACCACGTCACCGCGAAAATAAAGCAAGGCAGTCACTTCCAGGCTTACCAGGTATTGTGCGCCGCGGGCGCGGCCGGCGCTGGTGACCGCCCGGCGATCGAACTGTTCGTCAATCAATTGCAGCAGATAGCTGCTGTCTGCTTCGACGCCGGGTTCAAGCACCCGGACGTTGGCCCGTCGCAGGCGCTCGCTCAATGCCATACCCAGTTCACTGCCCGGTAGCGTTTGCAGCTGCAACGCGTTGATTGGCATCACCATACGTTCACTGCCGCGCAGTGAGAATCCGCACGCAGTGGTCAGCATCAGGCACAAGCCCATGACAACAAGTGTCTGAACCCGTCGAGAGGCAGTTATGGCGAACCGGTCAGGCATGATGGACTATCCCACTACAATATTGATCAGTTTCTCCGGCACCACTATGACTTTGCGGACCGTCTTGCCATCGGTGAATTTGCGCACGTTATCGTTTTCCAATGCCATGGCTTCCAGGGCGTCACGCGACACACTCTTGTCAGCCTCAATGCGTGCGCGCAGCTTGCCGTTGACCTGTACGACCAGTTGCATACTGTCCTGGGCCAGTGCCGCTTCATCAACTGCGGGCCACGGTGTATCGATCACCGGGGTGTCATGCCCCAGATGCAGCCACAGCGCATGGCAGATGTGGGGCACCACAGGGGACAACATCAACACAACAGCGTTCAGCGCCTCATTGACAACACTGTGGTTGATGCGGGCCTGTTCATCCGCGCCGCTGCACGCATTCTGGTCCTGAAAGCGAGTGATGCTGTTCACCAGTTCCATCACGGCAGCCACAGCGGTGTTGAACGTCTGGCGGCGGCCATAGTCATCATCCACTTTCTGCAAGGTGCTGTGTGTTTTCAGGCGCAAGGCCTTCTGCTCGGCATTCAGTGACGACTGGACAATGTCAGCCACATCAACGGGGCTATGCTCGATCACCAGGCGCCAGAGTTTTTTCAGGAACCGGAAGCTGCCTTCAACGCCACTGTCTGACCATTCCAGGGACTGCTCCGGCGGTGCGGCAAACATGGTGAACAGGCGTGCTGTATCGGCACCGTATTTATTGATGAGCTCCACCGGTTCCACAGTGTTGCCTTTGGACTTGGACATTTTGCTGCCGTCCTTGAGCACCATGCCCTGTGTCAGCAGGCGCCTGAACGGTTCATCGCTGCTGACCAGGCCTTCGTCACGCATGAGTTTGTGGAAGAAACGCGCGTAGAGCAGGTGCAGAATGGCATGTTCGATACCACCAATGTACTGGTCTACCGGCAGCCAGTAATTTGCCCGCCCGTCCAGCATACCTGTTTTCAGATCCGGGCAGGTGTATCGCGCAAAGTACCAGGATGACTCCATGAAGGTGTCAAAGGTGTCGGTTTCACGCCGGGCTTGTCCACCGCACTCAGGGCAATCCACTTGCAGGAATTCGGGCATCCTTTTCAGCGGTGAACCGCTGTCATCAAATGCCACCTGCTCCGGCAGTATGACGGGCAGGTCCTTCTCGGGGACAGGAACCGGGCCGCAGCTGGGGCAGTGTATGATGGGGATGGGCGCGCCCCAGTAGCGCTGACGTGCTATGCCCCAGTCGCGCAGGCGGAAGTTGACTTTCTTCTCGCCTTTGCCAAGTTGCTTCAGCTCCGCTTCGATTGCGTCAAAGGCCTGCTGGAAATCCATGCCGTCAAACTTTCCGGAATTGACCAGAACGCCTTTTTCGGTAAAGGCCGCGGTGGACAGGTCGCAGTGCTGATTGTTGCTGGCAGGTGCGATAACCTGGCGGATGGGCAAGCCGTATTTGCGGGCAAACTCGAAGTCGCGCTGGTCATGTCCGGGTACGGCCATGACGGCGCCGGAGCCGTAGCTCATCAGTACAAAGTTGGCGACATAAACCGGCACTTCCTCATCGGTCAGAGGGTGCACTGCCTTCAGGCCAGTGTCCAGGCCCACTTTTTCCATGGTTGCCATATCGGCTTCGGCGGTCTTGATGTTGTTCTGCTGGCGGATGAAGTTGGCTATGGCCGGATTGTCAGCGGCAGCCTTTTCGGCCAACGGATGCTGCGGTGCGACGGCGACATAGGTGACACCCATCAGTGTGTCCGGTCTGGTGGTGTAGACACTGATTTCGCGCAGCGCTGCATCCTGTTCGCCGGCAATGCCAAAGACAAGTTCGATACCTTCTGACCGGCCGATCCAGTTCTGTTGCATGGTACGGACCATCTCTGGCCAGTCATCGAGTGTGTCCAGATCATCCAGCAGTTCCTGGGCGTAGTCGGTGATACGCAGAAACCACTGTGGAATCTTGCGCCGTTCGACCAGTGCACCGGAGCGCCATCCGCGCCCGTCGACTACCTGTTCATTGGCCAGAACTGTCTGGTCCACCGGATCCCAGTTGACCTCGGCTTCCTTGCGGTACACCAGGCCCTTGCGGTACAGGCGTGTAAACAGCCACTGCTCCCATCGGTAGTATTCAGGATGGCAGGTGGCAATCTCACGACGCCAGTCGTAGGCGTAGCCGAGCTGCTTGAGCTGGGCGCGCATGTAGTCGATATTGCTCCAGGTCCATTCTGCCGGTGCTATACCTCGCTGCATGGCGGCGTTTTCCGCCGGCAGGCCAAAAGCGTCCCAGCCCATGGGTTGCAACACATTCTTGCCGTGCATGCGCTGGTACCGGCTGATGACATCGCCGATAAGATAGTTGCGAACGTGCCCCATGTGCAGATGGCCGCTGGGATAGGGAAACATGGAAAGGCAGTAGAATTTTTCGCGGGTGTCGTCTTCGCTTACACGAAAGCTCTGGTGCTGCTCCCAGTACTGCTGGGCATCGGCCTCCACGGCCTGTGGCGAATAACTGGCGTCGGTCATGGTTTTCACGTGTCTTGAAGGTGATTTGGTCAGGGTTTCGGAAAGCCGTCAAGCATACCGCAGTGCCGGCTTCAATTACAGTGAGTTGTGTTGTCTGGTCGGACCCTGTCGCCGTACCTTCAGCAGACGTATCTGACGGCTGTCCGCATTGAGCACGGTGAAGTGAAACGGCGCGATGCTGACCGACTCGTCACGCTCGGGGATGTGCCCAAGTGTGCGCAGTACAAGCCCGCCTATGGTGTCGGCCTCCTCGTCGCTGTAGTCGCTGTGGAAGTACTCGTTGAATTCCTCGACCGGCGTCAGTGCCTTGACGATATAATTGCGCTCGTCAAATTTCTTGATATAGCTGTCATCGTCAACGTCATACTCGTCTTCGATTTCACCCACTATCTGTTCCAGCACGTCCTCGATGGTCACCACGCCGCTGACACTACCGTACTCGTCAATGACCACGGCCATGTGATTGCGGTTTTCACGAAATTCGCGCAGTAACACGTTGAGTCGCTTGCTTTCCGGCACACAGGTCGCCGGTCGGGTCAGGTCCTTGATGTTGAATTTGTCTGCGTTACCGTTGAATGCCAGTGGCAGAAGGTCCTTGGCCAGCAGGATGCCAAGCACCGAATCGGGTGTGTCCCCGACAACCGGAAAACGCGAATGTGATGCTTCGACCACGATTTTCATGATCTCCTGCAGATTGTGATCGATGGAAACTGTCACTACCTGGGAGCGGGGAATCATGATTTCCCGGACCTGCATGTTGGAGACCTGGAGTGCACCCTCAATGATGCTGAGCGCGTCAGCATCCAGTAGTTGATGCTGCTCGGCATTGCGCAGCATGGCCAGCAGATCCTTGACGTCAGACGGTTCGTCCGAGAAAACCTGTGTAATTCTATCCAGCCACGACCGCGGTCGTGGCTCGGTACCCGAAGGTTCTTCTTTCATTGGTAACAGAGGCTCCTGCGCTGTTGCTCAGTGGGGATGTTCATAGGGATTGTCGGTGAAACCCAGGGAAGCCAGGATGGTGGCTTCCAGTTGTTCCATGGCTTCTGCTTCGCTGTCATGCTGATGATCGTGACCCAGCAGATGCAAGGTGCCGTGAATAGTCATGTGGGCCCAGTGTGCCATCACCGGCTTTTGCTGCAATGTGGCTTCGCGCTCGACAACTGCGGCGCAGATGGCCAGGTCCCCCAGGGGGACAGGATCCATCAATGATTGAATTGACTCGGGGATGTTGGCAGGGAATGACAACACATTGGTTGCACCCTGCCTGTCGCGGTACTGATTGTTCAACGCTGCCGACTCGGTTTCGTCCACCAGGCGGATACTGACCGCTGGATTGGCAAGGCGCGAGTGTGCTTGTGTGCCCCGCTCAATGGCACTGGTTACCCACTGCGTGAACTGTTCCGGCTGAGGGCCACTGCTGAACTGCCCGTTGTCAATATCAACTGTCACGTTCATTGAGCCTTGCCAGTGTGCCACTTTGTTCATAGCGATCATAGGCTTCCACAATACGCTGCACCAGTGTGTGTCTGACGACATCTTTTGAAGTGAAGTGGGTGAAGCCGATGCCGGGCATGTTGTCCAGTACATTCATCACATGGACCAGACCGGAGCGCTCGCCCTTGGGCAGATCGATCTGGGTCACGTCGCCGGTGATGACTGCGCTGGAGCCAAAGCCAATGCGTGTCAGAAACATCTTCATCTGTGCGACGGTGGTGTTCTGGCTTTCGTCCAGGATGATGAACGACCCGTTCAGCGTACGGCCGCGCATATAGGCAAGCGGGGCCACTTCGATGACGTTTTTCTCGATCAGGCGGGCAACTTTCTCAAAACCCAGCATTTCGTACAGTGCGTCGTAGAGCGGGCGCAGGTAGGGATCGATTTTCTGCGCCAGATCACCCGGCAGAAACCCGAGTTTCTCACCGGCTTCCACGGCGGGGCGTACCAGCAACAGGCGTTTGATACGGTCCTGCATCAAGGCCTCGACCGCACAGGCCACTGCCAGGTAGGTCTTGCCGGTGCCGGCTGGACCGATGCCAAAGTTGATGTCCCGGGAGTGTATCGACTCCACATATTCACGCTGGTGAGCACCGCGGGGCTTGATGGAGCGCAGTGGTGTTTTGATCAGCAGCGACGGCAGGCTGGCGTCCTCCCGGGCACTGTCGACCAGGTCGGCCTCCTTGAGCGTCAGATGCACGGTGTCGGGACTGATAGCCTGTCCCGCACCGGTGACCTGATACAGGGAGTCGAGCACGCGAGTGCCTCCGGAGACAGCCTGTTCGCTGCCCGATAGGTGGAAGGTATTGCCGCGGTGCTGGATCTTGACCGACAGGGACCGCTCAATCTGCTTGATGTGTTCGTTGAGATGACCACAGAGATTGGCCAGGCGATGTATGTCTTCGGGCTCGAGAACGAGCTGTTCGGTGTAGTTGTCAGTTGCCATGCAGCAGGCTTGTCTACCTCCTTATGCGGGGATGAATAGTCAGTATATAGCGTATCTGTGAAGAAACGGCAACACTCGTATAGTGGGCAAGACCGGTTGGTTGATGCAAGGATTACAGCTCGCCGGCCAGTGAATTTGGATGCGCGTCGGTGATGCGCACACCAACAAACTGCCCGATCAGTCCGTGATCATCGCTGGTGAAGTTCACCACGCGGTTGTTCTCGGTACGGCCCTGCAATTGGCCACGCCCGCGCTTGGCAGGTCCTGTGACCAGGATACGTTGTTCGCTGCCAACCATGCTGGCACTTATACCAGCGGCCTGTTGCAGGATCTGCGCCTGGAGTGCGGCCAGGCGGTGCTTTTTCTCGCGCTCACTGGTGTTGTCCGGCAATTCGGCCGCCGGCGTGCCGGGTCTGGCGCTGTAGATGAAGCTGAACGAGGTATCAAAACCGACCTCGATGATCAGATTCATGGTGTCCTCGAAATCCTGCTGGGTCTCACCCGGGAAACCGACAATGAAGTCCGATGACAGGCTGATGCCTGGCCGTATGGCCTTGAGTCGGTTGATGATGCGCAGATAATCGGCTGCGGTATGCCCGCGCTTCATGGCGGCAAGAATACGATCGGATCCGCTCTGTACTGGCAGGTGCAGGTGGCTGACCAGTGCCGGCACATGCTGGTAGATTTCTATGAGCGAGTCAGAAAACTCCATCGGGTGAGACGTGGTGAAGCGGATGCGATCAATACCGTCGATGGCGGAGACATAGGTGATCAGAGTGGCCAGGTCGATGATCTGGTTGTCATGGCTGAGTCCGCGATAGGCATTGACGTTCTGGCCGAGCAGATTTATCTCGCGCACACCCTGTTCGGCCAGATGCACGGCTTCGGCAAGCACGTCATCCATCGGGCGACTGACTTCCTCGCCACGCGTGTAGGGTACAACGCAGAATGTGCAGTATTTGCTGCAGCCTTCCATGATGCTGAGAAAGGCCTGGCATCCGTCCACTGAGGGCTCGGGCAGTCGATCGAATTTTTCGATTTCTGGGAAGCTGATGTCAACAACGGCACCTTTTTCGACCTTCTGCTCAAGCATGTCGGGCAGCTTGTGCAGAGTCTGTGGACCAAACACCACGTCCACGTAGGGCGCCCGGGTACTGATGGCCTGACCCTCCTGGCTGGCCACGCAGCCACCAACAGCAATCTGCACGCCTGGGCGGGCGTCTTTCAGTGCACGCCAGCGCCCGAGCTGGTGAAAGACTTTCTCCTGGGCTTTTTCCCGGATCGAACAGGTATTGAGCAGCAGGATGTCGGCTTCTTCCGGCGTTGCCACGGGCACAGCGCCCTTGTCACGCAGCAGATCGATCATGCGAGACGAATCGTATTCGTTCATCTGGCAGCCATGGGTCTTGATATAGACTTTTCTGCCCGCATATGAGGGGTTGTGAGCGGCAGAGACCTCGCTGGCAGATGCCCCATTGCCAGTGTCGATGGCATCCGAGGTGATCAGATCCGTGTTTGCGCCCCCGGAAACGGAAGCGTCAGTGCTTGTTGAGAGGCTGCGGGTAGTCATGACGGTCAACTGGTCTGCTGAAAAGTTGTTGGTGCTGCAATGCCGGTGCTGCAATCAACCACGTGCCACCAGCAGGTTGTTGCGCGCCGAAAAGCGGCGAAGTATAGCATTTTATTCGAGTCCATGCTGTATATCGGGTACAATGCCCGTGCTGCAGTAACATTTCTTCAGAGAGTCCCGATTCATGCCTGATGTATCCCAGATTTACCGCATCACCTTTCTCAACAAGGGCAAGGTGTACGAGGTTTTTGCGAAACAGGTCTATCAGAGTGAGCTGTATGGCTTTATTGAGATAGAGGACTACCTGTTTGACGAACGTAGTCAGGTGGTTGTTGATCCCAGTGAAGAGAAGCTCAAATCCGAATTCAGTGGTGTGAAGCGCAGTTTTGTGCCGCTTCAGGCCATCATCAGGATTGATGAGGTGGAAAAGCCCGGTGTACCCAAGATTTCCAGCGGCGACAAGATCATGCCGTTTCCTGTCTCCTTTTCCGGTGGCCGCAACAGCGGCGATGGCAATACCGGGCCGGTGTGACCGGCCCGGAGCTGGTTCGCTCAGTCTTCGGCGGCCGCAAGTTCCACACAAAGTACAAACACTTTCATCGCCTGCTCGATGTCTGCCAGGCCCGGGAATGACGGCGCCAGACGGATGTTGCTGTTGCCCGGATCCTTCATGCCGGGCCAGGTTGAGCCGGCCGGGGTCAGTTTCACGCCGGCTTCGGCGGTCAGTCTGACTACCTTGTCAGCCATGCCGGGCTGGGTATCGAACAGGATGAAATAACCACCGGCGGGCCGGGTCCATGTGCCCAGTGGTTTGCCTTTACGGGTCTTGCCGGCCAGGCCGGACTCCAGCTCACGGATCACCAGATCGAATTTTGGCTGCAGGATCTTGCGATGTTGCTGCATCAGGGCCGCCAGGGTTGGCATGTCTTTCAGGAATCTGACGTGACGCAACTGATTGACCTTGTCCGGACCGATGGTCGAAACCGTCTGCTGGTCAGCAAACTGACGCAGGTTGTCCTCGGAGGTGGCCAGGAATGAGATGCCGGCGCCGGCGAAGGTGATCTTGGACGTGGAGCCTATTACCACCGCATTGTCCAGCGTGCCTTCCTGCTCGCTGAGCGTCAGCAGGTTTGCCAGGTCAGGAGGATTGTCGCTGAGGTGATGAACCGCATAGGCGTTGTCCCACATGATGCGAAAATGTTTACCGGCAATCTTGCCCAACCGTGCAATACGGCTGACAACCTCGTCCGAGTATACTTCACCGCTGGGGTTGGAGTACCTGGGTACACACCAGATACCCTTGATCAATGGGTCGCTTTTGACCAGGGACTCGACCTGATCCATATCCGGACCAGCACCGGTCAAGGGTACCGGGATCATTTCGATGTCCAGCGACTCGCAGATGCTGAAATGGCGGTCGTAACCCGGTGAGGGGCAGAGGAACTTCACCTTGCCCTGACCCTGGGTGGTGTCCCGGGCCTCGCGTTGCCAGGCTGAATCGGGGCCGCGAACGCCGTGGTAAAAGGCATTCATCACGTACTGGTACATCAGTTGCAGGGAGCTGTTGCCGCCCACCATCACGCGTGAGGGCACGGTGCCGAGGTAGTCGGCCGCGAAGGCGCGGGCTTCGGGAATACCCAGTGCGCCGCCGTAGTTGCGGCAGTCGGTGCCGTCAGCGCAGCGGTAGTCGCCCTGCAGAATGCCATCCAGGGCATCACTGAGTGCCAGTTGTTCGGTAGCGGGTTTGCCGCGGGTCAGATCGAGATTCAGATTTCTGGCCTGGATTTGCCGGTATTGCTCCAGCAATTGCGCTTTGCTCAAGAGAGGCTCCTTGATGATTTCAGTCGATGGTCGCAATGCCTGCCGCGTTGGCAGGCATCATGAAGGGCAGGGGATTTTACCGCAAAACGGCAATCAGAGCAGCGGAATCAGCGCTTCTTCCAGGATTTCGATATCGCCGTCACGGTAACCTTCGTGGACCTTGCGTACCACACCGTCACGATCGATCAGGAAAGAAGTGGGCATACCAACCACGCCGTAGTCGTACATCACGTCCGAGTCGGCATCCACTGCCACCAGATAGCCCAACGGCACGTCCAGATCGGCCAGAAACTCCTCGGCGTCCTCGATGGGGTTGTCGATGGTGATGGCCACCACCTCAAAACCCTGTTCACGGTACTTTTTGTGCAATGTGTTGATTTCCGGCAAAGAGCGCAGGCACGGCAGGCACCAGGACGCCCAGAAGTCGACATACACAACCTTGCCGCGCAGTTCCGACAGTGTGATGGCGGGGGAGTCGGATCGAATGTCCGGCAATGTGAAGTCGATAGCCGGGTCACCTTCCTGCACGTTGGTGCGGGCCTGGGTGTGTGCAGTGAACACCAGGCTTGGCACCAGCATCAGCAGAAAAAGTCGGCGCAACAGCATTATCAATCTCCGGTAAAGTCTGTTTTCGGGACCAATCGGGCCGGGATCAGGCGCCGGCAGCGGGTGACGAGGGTTGGGCAAAATTTTCCATCAGCTCACGCCAGCGCTGACGTTGCAGCTTGAGGCGGTAGCGGATCTCCCGATAGCGGTCACGCAGCTGCAGTTGATCCCATTTCTCATGCAGCTCGCAGGTACGGGCTTCGTACCAGGCCTGCTTGTGGCTTGCCCACAGTTGCAGGGTCTGTTTCAGCTGTTCGTACTCCTGTTCCAGTGTTTCACGCCACTTGTCGGCATTGACCAGATGAGCGGTTTTTTCCATCGCATCACGGTATTGCTTCTCAAGTCTCGCGGTCTCGATGGTCAGTGGCGACACGCGTTTCAGGTCACTGGTCAGTCCCAGCCAGCTGCAGCAGCGGATCAACCACTTGGTCGGGTCGTAGTGCCACCAGCGCACGCCGTTGCGATAGTCCCACTGAAAGGTGTGATGGTAATTGTGATAGCCCTCGCCGTAGGTCAGGAAAGCCAGCACCGGGTTGTCGCGCGCAGAGCTTTTCTCGCTGTAGGTCTGCTTGCCCCAGTGATGGGCCAGGGAGTTGATCAGCCAGGTCACGTGCTGGCTGAGCACCAGTCGCAGCAGCCCGGCGAGCAGCAATCCGGCCATTATGCTGCCACCAAGCCAGCCGAGGAAGGCGGGTACAGCAATATTCATGACCAGGAGCAGAGTGAGGTAGTGCCTGTGTTGCCATTGCAGGATCGGGTCGCGCTGAAGATCCTTGATGTTGGAAAAGTCACCCCTGCCGCTGTTGTAATAGCGCAGCATCCACCCGATGTGTGAATACCACAGGCCGCGACCGGCAGAGTAGGGGTCGCGCTCGTTGTTGTCGACAAACTGGTGGTGCCTGCGGTGGTCAGACGCCCAGCTGAAGACACTGTTCTGCAGGGCACAGGCGCCGCCCAGGGCAAAAATGAAGCGAAGAATCGGGTGCGCCTTGTAGGCCTTGTGTGACCACAGGCGGTGGTACCCGGCGGTTATCGAAATACCGCAGAAGCCCATCATCAGGACAAAAACTGTCCAGTCGTAGGCGCTGTAGCCATAGGTGAAGCCGTACCAGGGCACCAGGGTGACGGCAAAAAAAGCGGTCAGACTGAACAACAGTGTATTGGTCCAGTTGATCGGTGGCTTGCTGGGTGACGTTATGGTGTTGGACAAGTGTTTCAACTCCTGGTTTGCCGCTCATCGGTCCTTAAGACAGGTGGGCCGACAGATATATTTCAAGGCGTCCATTCTATCAGAGCTGGGCCAGTTATTCAGCCGCAGCTCGCCGGGGTCAGCCGCGAAGTGTTGCCACATCTTCGGCCTGCAGCCCTTTTTCACTTTCACTGATGTGGAACTCCACCCGCTGCCCGTCCTTGAGTACCCGGTGACCGTCGCCACGAATGGCCCGGAAGTGCACAAATATGTCATCACCGCTGTCCCGTGTAATGAACCCGAATCCCTTGGCAGCATTGAACCATTTGACGCGGCCCTGTTCCCTGGGGCCGCTGGGGCGGGGGGTGCGTTTACGGGCTTTGCCTGACGAGCCGCTGCCATCAGGCAGGCGCGTGGCGATCAGTGCGGCGCAAAACCCCACCAATACTGTCAGCGTCAACAGTACCGGCAGGGAATCTGCCTGTATCGCTGTCCGGGTGTTTGTTATCAGATACAGAGGAATGGTGGCTGCGGCGGTGACAATTATTGCGGCAATCAGGCACTTCTTGAGCATGGAAAGTCTCGTGTGTTCGATTATTGTGTTTATTGTGATGGCGTCCGAATGCCGTCGGTCATATCAAGCAGACAAGAAAGCCATATCCTTTGATTCTATCCGGAATCAGAATGAATTCAAGAACCGAATCTGTGACGAAAAGTGACAGACTGATGTCGGAAACATTTATCAGCCCCGTAAGAGGCCTCTGAATAACTCTATGGCCCCTTAAGCAGGGGTTCAGTTTGGCTGCGCTAAGCTTGCCTTCGATGGTGGGGTAAACAAGAAAAGTGAGGTGATTGTCATGAAAAAATTGATAGCTGTAGCAGCGGCAAGCTCAATGATGATGGCGGCGACCGCCTGTGCGCAAACCCAGCACACCCAGTATGAATATGCGCCGGTGATCGACGCGCGCCCGGTATACCAGCAGGTGCGGGTGGAACGGCCCGAACAGCAGTGCTGGAACGAGCAGGTTGCAGTGCGCGAGTCTTCCTCCAGCAGTCGCACACCCATGGTGGTTGGCACCATCATCGGTGGCGCACTGGGTAATGCGGTTGGCAACAACAAGTCCAGCCGAAGGGTGGGAACCGTGGCGGGCGCAGCGTTGGGCGCGTCCATCGGTCGTGATATAGTCAATGCCAACAGTTCTCCGTCGACCACACGGTATCAGACGGTCCAGCACTGCGAAAATGTCAGCCGGTACCACTACGAAGAACGTGTCGTGGGGTATCAGGTGCATTACCGCTACAACGGCCAGGACCATTCTGTCAGAATGAACCACGATCCGGGTGAGCGCATTCGGCTGCGGGTCCAGGTCCAGCCGGTACTGTAGGTCAGTGCCGGCATTCAGTCCAGGTGTCGGCATGTACCACAAAGGAAAACCCGAGTGAAACCAGAAACATTACAACTGACAACTCATTCCCCGGTGCGGCGGCTGCTGATGGGTGCTGCACTGGTGTTTGTGCTGGCTGCCGTACTCGCAGTGCCGGATGTGCACGCACAGCCGCCGGCCAACGCCCCAGGCATGCAGTACGATCCCGAGACGGATGAAGACGCCGAACCGGGCCCGGTCAATCAGCGTCAGGCGCTGGAGCGGGTCAGGGCACGTTTCGTGGGCAATGTGATCAGTGTCAATGAGGTTACCGAAAACGGTGTGCGTCGGTTCCGTTTCCGGCTGGATAACGAGGGCAGTGTCTACACTGTTTATGTGGATCGCTCGACGGGCAGAGTCAGTCGGGAGTAGGAACCAGGGAGTAGCGTTCATGCGATTGCTGGTCGTGGAAGACGAAAGCCTGCTGCGTGCCCAGTTGGAACAGGGGTTGCAGCGTGAAGGTTATGTGGTGGATGTGGCGGCAGATGGACAGACAGGGCTTTACCAGGCGCAGGAGTATGACTATGACGCCGCCATTATAGATCTCGGCCTGCCCAAGCTCGATGGTATGAGTCTGATCCGCCAGATTCGCGAGGCAGGCAAGGCATTTCCCATTCTGATACTCACAGCCCGAGGCGACTGGCAGGACAAGGTGTCGGGGCTGGATGCGGGTGCGGACGACTATGTGGTCAAGCCGTTTCGCCTGGAGGAGATTCTGGCGCGGCTTAATGCGCTGCTGCGTCGCGCCGCCGGGTTTTCAAGGCCAATCATCGAAAGTGGCCCCATTCAGCTGGACACCTCGGGCAAACGGGTGCTGCTTGCTGGCGAACCGGTGGAGCTGACTGCCTACGAATACAAGATGCTGGAGTATCTGATGTTGCATCTCGACCAGGTAGTGTCCAAAACCGAGCTGACCGAACACCTCTACGCCCAGGATTACGACAGGGACAGCAATGTGCTGGAAGTGTTTGTAAGACGACTGCGCCAGAAACTGGATCCGGATCAGACCCTGAAACCGATCGACACCGTGCGAGGGCAGGGCTATCGCCTGCGCGCCCTGGGCACCGGAGCTGACTGAAACGATGGCAGGTAGCACCGGACGCAGCTATTCCCTGTACAGCCGACTTCTGTTGGCTTTCTCGATTCTGCTTTGTGTCTTTCTTGGGCTCACTGGTGTGGTGCTGGACCGGGCCTTTCGCAGCAGCCTTGAAACCGGCGTGGCTGAACAGTTGCAGGTGCAGGTGTACGTGTTGCTGGCAGCCTTCGAGGAAGACGACGACGTATACTACTTTGGCCAGGACATCAGAGAGCCACGTTTTTCCCAACTGAACTCCGGCCTCTACGGTTTCATCAGCAGCGGCTCGCGTGGTGAGTTGCTGCGCACATCCTCCGCGCTTGACAGGGACTTTGCCGATCTGGCCCCCGTGCACGATCTTCAGCGTGGCGAGACCCGTTTCCAGCGTGTGAGGCGTGGTGACGAAGAGTATTTTCTGCACAGCTATGCCATTGTCTGGGAGAACCAGACCGAGCCCTTCGTTTTTTCTGTTTTTGAAACCACATCCACCTATCTCGCAGAGGTCAACCGGTTCCGGACCAGTCTCTGGTCATGGCTCGGCGGCGTGGTGGTTCTGCTGCTTGTGTTGCAACTGGCGCTGCTGCGCTGGGGGCTGGCGCCGTTGCGCGTTATGGCGCGCGACCTGAAGCGCATTGAGAGTGGCGAGAGTGAGTTGCTGCAGGAAACCTATCCGCGAGAACTGGGAATGGTGACTGACAATCTGAATCTGCTGATCCAGGCGGAGCGCAAGCAGCAGGCGCGGTATCGCACCACGCTGGGTGATCTGGCACACAGTCTGAAAACACCATTGGCGGTCATACGCGGCACGCTGGAAAAAAAGGCACGTGATGAATCACTGTCCGGGGACATGCAAGCCTGCCTCTCCCAGATCGAGGAGCAGGTGGACAGAATGAACCAGATAGTCAGCTATCAATTGCAGCGCGCCGTAAAGAGTGATGAGCTGGCACCTCTGGCCCGCAGGGTGGAGGTGGCCACTGCCATTGACAAGGTGGTACGCGCGCTTGAAAAAGTCTATGCGGACAAACAGGTACAGGTTGAAGTGTCCGCTGCGCGCGATGTCCACTTTCTGGGCGATGAAAGAGACCTGCTGGAGGTTCTGGGCAACCTGCTGGACAATGCCTGCAAGTATGGCAATGGTCGGGTATCGGTGGTGGCTTCGCTTGCGGAGATACCGGAACGGCAGATGAGCATTGTGGTGGAAGACAACGGCCCCGGTATTGCGGCGGATAATCGTGACAGTGTTTTGCAACGAGGTGTGCGGCTGGATTCTCTCCAGCAGGGGCAGGGCATTGGTCTGGCTGTGGTGGCTGATATTGTCAGCAGTTATGGTGGCCAGATGGAAGTCAGTGACAGTGATATGGGCGGCGCCCGTGTGCAACTGGTGTTTTCCAATGTGCAGACCCCGCAATCCTGACGCCGCGCTGAAGGCATGCGAACTTACGACTAGAACAGCACGGCCGCGGCGCAGGCAACCAGCGTCATGGTCAGCAATATCCACTTGATGACGTTCTGGCTGACGCGGAGGGCGAATTTCACACTGAACCAGGCGCCGATCATTGTGCCTGCTGCCAGGACTAGGCCGGGCAGCCAGGCAACCTGTCCGAATGCGATGAAAATACCCAGTGACAACAACGTGAAGGCCAGGGTGCAGACAATTTTCAGTGCATTGGCGCGCACCAGGTCATAACGCATGACGCCGGCAAGCGTGGCGAGCAGGATGAAACCGACACTGGCCTGCACAAATCCGCCGTAGATTCCTGACACAAACAGCATCCACCAGCCTGTGCGGCTTTCCGACACGGTCAGCACCGGTGTGCCGGGTGGGGGTGCGATGAAATTGGGTTTGATGATGATGATCAGGGAAATTGTGATGACGGTGCCAAGCAACAGCGGTTTCAGCGCAGCATTGGGTAATGTGGCCGCAGTCAGCGCACCAAGGGCACCGCCGAGCAGGCAGGGTACCAGTATGGGCACAATGGCCGGACGATCCAGACGCCCGTGTCTGTCGAACCCTTGTGCACCCACCATGCACTGTAGTGTCACGGCCACCCGATTGGTGCCGTTGGCGACATCCGGTGGCAGCCCCAGCACCATCAGCATGGGCAGAGTCAGGTTGGAGCCGCCTCCGGCCAGCGTGTTGATCCAGCCAGCGACCAGTCCGGTGAAGGCCAGGGCTATCAGCAACAGCATGTCATAGGTCATTGGCGGACGATTCCAGAGAGTCCGCCAGCGCGGAAAATGGCGCCATTATAGGGGCTGCTACAGAGCTCCGCCAGCCATGGGCCGCATCTGTCGGGGCCAGGGCAAAAAGCAGAATTCCATGCTATTAATCCTTTGCAGCCTTATTGAATGCAGAGGTGGTCACATGCAGGGAAGCATAACAAGGCACCGGGAAACTGAAAGAAGAAAAGACCAAAAGCCGCGACGCAGGCAACGTGGCGCCAGTCTGATTGAAGTATTGGTGGCAATGTTGGTAATGGCCATCGGGTTGCTTGGCAGTACGGGCGCCCAGCTGACATCGCTGCGTCTGTCAGAGAGTGCGCGTCAGGTTTCGGAGGCAACCCTGCTGCTCCAGGATATGCTGGAGCGCATGCACGCCAATCCGCAGGGCGTGGCCAGTGGTGCGTACCTGCAGTCAGGAGCTGATACTGCGACAGAAGCAGAAACTGAAACAAATGAGAACGAAGACAGCAATGCCTGCCTGACGCTGCCGGGCTGCGCCCCTGATGTGATGGCTGCACGGGATCTGCAGGTCTGGCAGGCCAGCCTGGCTCATCGATTGCCAGGGGGCACCGGTCAGGTCTGTCCTGCGGCGCCAGACCCGGACGAGTTGTCAGGCGAGGCTGCCGGATGCGCCGCTGCCAGTGCCTCGCAGGCTTACCTGGTCATCATCGAATGGGACGGCAATCGTGATGGTCTGAATGACCAGAAGCTGCACACGGTGTTTGCACCATGAGAAACCCTGACTGCGACTGCGGTATGAGCCTGGTCGAATTGTTGATTGCCATGGCCCTGGGCCTTGGTCTGTCTGCCAGTGTGCTGCAGTTGTACGTGGTTCGCCATGGTGTGGACGCTGAGCAACAGCTGCAGGTGCGCGCCAGAGAAACTGCACGATTGGCGCTCAGCCACCTGGCACGCGAAGTCCGCTCGGCACGGCGGATTGTACCGGATGCCAGTGATGGATGCCTGGTGCTGGAACACATCCAGGCTGTGAGTGGTACCGTGGTCTCCACGCGATACTGTATAGCGCACCGCAACAACGACAGGGAAAATCCTCCATCGTTGTACCAGCGCCGTGCTGGGTCTCCATCGGCGCCAGCCTTGAATGATGCCCTGTTCGACGATGTGCAGCAGCTGGATCTGCGTTACGGTATTTCCGCCAGTCAGGACGCTGGTGTTTCAGTGCACGCATGGCTCACCGCTGACGAAGTACCCGAGCCAACAGTCAGCAGTGTGTATGTGCGCAGCGTCCGGATCACCCTGCAGTCAGGGTCGGCTCATTCGCGTGCGCCTGAGCGGCACACATTGACAGTCACTCCCCGGGCGAGGCAATTGCAGTGAAAAGTTGCAGCGGACTGTCTGGCTTACAGGATGGCGCAAGAGGCAGTGTTTTGTTGTTGTGTCTGATTTTTCTGCTGGTGTTTGCCTTGATGTCGGCAGCTGGCATTGAGCGGGCAACCCTGGACGCACGCATGGCCGACAATCTGCGCCAGTATGACAAGGTCCGGCATGCAGGCGAGCGGGTCCTGTATGACCTGGCACGGGGCCTGATTATTGGTGCTGCACTTGATCCGGAAGTGCCGGGCCAGGCGGGCACGGTGGCGATGCCACCTTATCAGGTGGCCTTCCTGTTGGAGGACATGAGTGATGCGGAGGACCCTGGCATCGTTGTGCGTCTTCAGGTAGAGGTGTTTGCTGCCAACGACACCGGTCCCGGGACAGTTGTGGCGAACGGGCACGCGTTGATTGGACTCATTGCGGTGTGGGCGCGCCCGTGTCGGGACAATTCGTGTTCATGGTATCAACAGGCATGGCACATCGCCGGCGAGATGACAGGCGAATGAGGCGGCAAGCTGGTGTCAGCCTGTTGGAATTGTTACTGGTTGCAGCGGTAATTTCTGTGATGGTGGGTATTGCATTGCCTGCTTACCAGGCGTTCGTGCTGGCAGCGGGTCGGGCCGATGCCCGGTCACTGCTGCATCAGGTGGCTGCCGATCAGGAACAGTACCATCTGCTACATGGCACCTATTCCGGGTATGCTGCGCCGCTGTCGGACCCGCCGGCATCGACGGTAGTTTCCGGCAGCGGCGGCTACAGGGCTGAGGTTCGCGTCTGTGATGGCGGCGCCATCGACGAATGTTACATCGTTGAGGCAGTGGCGATTGACCCGCAGTCGCCAGGCCGTTGTCAGCTCATGACATTGGACAGTACCGGTTTGCGAGGGCCCGACAGTGCTGCCATTACAAACTGTTGGCAATAGCAACAGCCTGCTAGTGTCCTGTGTCATAAGTTCGCATGCTTTCAGCGCGCCATACAAGGCTTCTGGCAAGGCGCGGCTCGCCGTGAATGGCCGTAGCCCTCAACAAGAGACACTAGATGCAGTTCAGTCGTCTGCCCTGACTGTCCTGACGATAGCCGTCACCGTTGATGTCTTCAGCTTGCCGAATGCGGCCAAGACTGTTGATGATCAATTGTCGCGCCTGTTTCAACTCGCCGCTCGCCGGGCACCAGGTGAAGTTGCCATTCTGGTGTCCCAGGTTTCCCAGTGCATCAATCTGCAGATACTGCCGGTTGCCAAAAGCGCGCCAACGCAGCTCCCCATTGTTGCCTGGCCATTGTGCAGTGAACAGTCGACTGTTGCCCCCTGGTGGTATGCGATCCCGCTCAGGGTCGAGGAATATCACCAGTCCGTCGCTCCATGTACCACTGCAGTTCAATCCATCGCTGCTTGGGCAGACAGTCACCCAGGTGCCATGACGGATTGCCGCAGAGCGTGCACTGGTCAGTGCGGACGTCAGCGTGGACATCATTCGATCGGCCCTGTGCTGATTCACAACGGGAACATAGGATGGCAGCGACATGCTGATCAGTACTGATATAATTGCCATGGATACCAGCAGCTCTGGCAATGTGATGCCGTCAGTGTTTACCTTCATCGCAACACCTCCCTGTGTATTGATGTAAACGTGGTGACGCAGAATGCTGCTGCGTCAGTTGCCAGTGTAGACCAGTCACGCAGGGTTCGCCTGCCTGGCACTGGTGTGTCATACAGGATCAAGAGCGGGAATCCGGATGTCTGATTTTCTGATCATTGGTGGTGGTGTCATTGGCCTGTTGCTTGCGCGTGAGCTGCTTGCCGATGGCGCAAGCGTGACGGTGATCGACAGCGGCAAGTGTGGTGGAGAAGCCTCATGGGCTGGAGGTGGCATTGTTTCACCCCTGTATCCCTGGCGTTATAACGACGCAGTGACAGCGCTTGCGACCTGGGCCCAGGATTACTACCCGGAGCTGGCGCAATCACTGTTTCTGGAGACGGGACTTGATCCGGAGCTCCAGGCTTGTGGGCTGATGATGCTTGACGCTGACGATGCACAGCAGGCCCTGGCCTGGGCGCGTCGCACCGGGCGCACCATGACCGCTGAAGACCAGGTTTTCATTTACGAGTGTGAGCCGGCCCTGGCGCCGGGATATCGCTCCTGTGTCTGGATGCCCGAGGTGGCCAACATCCGCAACCCTCGCCTGGTCAAGGCGCTGACCGCCAGTGTGCAGGCGTCACCGGCGGCAACAGTCATCGAACAGACAAGTGTGACTGCGTTCAATATCAGCGGCAGGGGGCAGGTGGCCTCTGTTGAGCTGTCCGGTGCTGTAGAGGATACGCGCAATGCCGGCCAGTTCATTGTCTGTGCCGGGGCATGGACGGGCAGACTGGTCTCCCGGTACCTGACAGCGTGCCCCGGTCCAATGCCCGTGCGCCCGGTCAAAGGTCAGATGCTGTTGTTCGAGACGCCGCGGAGACTGCTCGACCGTATTGTCCTCACCAATGGCCGGTATCTGATTCCCCGCAGAGACAATCATCTTCTGGTTGGCAGCACGCTGGAGTACAGCGAATTCAACAAGCAGACCACGGATGAAGCATTGCAGACCCTGTACAGCTCAGCGTGTGAGATGGTGCCGGCGCTGCGTGAGATTCCTGTGAAACAGCAGTGGGCCGGTTTGCGTCCGGGCGCCCCGGATGGTATTCCTTTTATCGGTCCGGTACCCGGTTACAACAATCTGCATGTCAACGCTGGTCACTTCCGCAACGGACTGGTTCTGGCGCCTGCGTCGGCACGGCTGATGGCAGATCAGTTGATGGGCAGGCCAACTGCAATTGATCCTGCGCCCTACCTGCCAGCGCAGCGTATGGTGTTGCCAGTAGTGTGACCGCCTCGCGTCTGGTGGCTCAGTCCAGCTCGAGCTTTTTCATCCGATATCGTAGTGAGCGAAATGTCAGGCCAAGCTTTCTGGCCGCTGCCGTCTTGTTCCATCGCGTTTGCACCAGGGCTGCTTCGATGGTCTGGCGTTCGATGTTTTCCAGGTGTTTTTCCAGATCGAATCCTGGATCGAAGTGCTGGACAGCCCCTGGCACAGCGCCGGCCTCAAGCGTATCAGCAGGTACCGTGGTTTCGGGTGCGCGGGCGAGGCTGGCAGCTGCCGGTGATTGAGGGGTGTCGTCGGACAATGCCAGATGCGCCGGTTCAATGGTCTCGCCGTCACTCAGGGTGAAAGCCCGCTGCAGGATATTCTCAAGCTCCCGTACATTGCCGGGGAAAGAGTAGTCCTGCAAAGCGCTGATGGCGGAATGACTCAAGTCGGGTGCCTGACACTGGTGCTCCCTGGCCAGTCTGTCCATGATGGTGCGAGCCAGCAGCGGAATATCTTCCCGGCGTTCCCTCAGTGGTGGCACCGCCAGCTCAATGACATTGATCCGGTAGTACAGGTCCTGGCGGAAGTGACCAAGTTCGATCTGCGCAGCCAGGTTCTTGTGGCTGGCACTGAGAATGCGAACGTTGGTTGCAATCTCCTCAGGGGAGCCTATGGGTCGCAGTGATTTTTCCTGGATCACCCGCAGCAGTTTAACTTGCATGTGCAGCGGCAGATCAGCGACTTCATCAAGAAAAAGTGTGCCTTCGCGTGCGGTTTCAAACAGGCCCTGCTTGTTCTTGTCGGCACCGGTGAAGCTGCCTTTCAGGTGTCCGAACAATTCACTCTCCATCAGTTCGGCCGGGATCGCACCACAGTTGACTGCAACAAACGGTCCATGGCGTCGCGCACTGAGCTCATGAATGGCGCGTGCAGCAAGTTCCTTGCCGCTACCCGATTCCCCGCGAATGAACACAGGTGCCTGGCTTCGGGCAACACGCTGAATCTGCTCGCGCAAGTTCTGTGCGGCAGATGACTGACCGCTTATTCGTTGCTCCGCTATCGAATGTTCTTCCTCAGGTCTGCCGGTGGCATCGGCTCGCAGGCTGAGCCCGGCATTGACCAGTTCCCGTAGTTTTTGCAGATCCACCGGTTTGGAGACAAAATCGAAAGCGCCTGCTTTCAGTGCCCGGATGGCTGATTCGGTGTTGCCGTGAGCGGTGATGACGGCAATTGGCAGCAGGCGGGTGCGGTTTTGCATCTGTTCAACCAGACTGATGCCATCGCCATCCGGCAAGCGCATGTCGGTGAGGCAGAAATCGAATTCTTCATTGCCCAGCAGGCGCATTGCTTCACCCAGGCTGGATGCACTGCGTGTCTCCAGAGACATTCTGCCCAGGGTGATTTCAAGCAATTCCCGGATGTCGGGTTCGTCGTCAACTATCAGGACTTTGCCGTTCATGGTGTCATGTTTCACTGCTTACCGGAGGCTGCGCTCGGGATGACTGAAATAGATGGTAAAACAGGGTCGGCCATCATCGCTTCGGCCATACTCAAGGCGCGCCTGATTAGCTTCGCACAGTTGTCGCGAAATATACAGGCCAAGGCCAGTGCCTGTTGTTTCTGTGGTGTTGAAGGGCTCGAACAGGTTTTCTTCAGTTCCAGAGGCAACGCCCGGGCCATCATCTATGACCTTCAGGCACGGGGTTCCCTGCAGGGACTGCGGCGGTATGCCGCCTCGCAGCAGCAGGGTGGGGGTGCCAGTGGCGCGCAAGCTGTAGCGGAGCCCGTTTTCAACCAGGTTGTTCATAACACGGGTCAATTGCTCGGGAACAAAACGTATACGGGTGTCCGGTGGGGAAATTTCAATCTGTATCCGGGGTGTGGGCTCCACGTCCTCGCAGTAACGCGCCACGTAGGCTTCCAGCCACTGTTGCAACTGGAATTGATTGGCCTGTTTTTTGTCCTGGCGCGACAGGTCGAGCACATCCTGGATAATGCCGTTGATGCGCTGGCAATGGTTGAGCACTATTTCCACCAGGCGTCGTTCGTCTGATGTCAGATTGTCCGATTCGTCAAGAAGTTGACCGGCATGGCTGATTGCGCCAAGCGGGTTGCGGATTTCATGCGCGATGCTGGCTGTGAGTCGTCCAAGAGAGGCCAGGTTGAGTTGCCGGGCGCGCTGCATGATCCGGGCATGATCATCCAGGAATACCAGTGTGCGGTTTGGTGAAGAAGGATTCAGTCGGGCAAAATTCACCTGCAGGTTGTGGCCTGTGGGGGTCACCTTGGTAGGGCCGACGGGTTGTGTTTGCATAAGTGCCCAGCGATCCAGCAGTGTCACCATGGGTTCGGGTAAAGGGTGTCCGTCGGGGTTTTCCATCTCCAGTAGTTGACGGGCAGAATTGTTGCTGTTGATTATCCGGTTGTTGCTGTCCAGCAGGACAATGCCGGTCTGCAGTCGCTGGATGATCAGGTGGTTCAGTTGAGCCAGATCCTCAATATCTGTGGCCCGTTCGGCGGCGAGTTCGCTGCTGCGCTGCATACGCTCGCCCAGATACTGCAGATATCCGGCTGTGACGAACAGCAGGGCGCCCAACATACCGGTCTGCATGAATTGCATCGGCGCGTCATCCAGCGTCAGTGCCAGGTAGACCTCGCCGTAGATCAATGCAATGCTGCCCACGGCCGGTAACAACATTGCCAGGCGCCCACGAATCATGAGTGTGCCCGCGGCAACGCTGACCAGCATGAGTATACCCAGGCCGCTGACCATGCCTCCGCTGCTGTAGACAATCAGCGATATGACAAGAATTTCAGCGGTCAGTATCGAACACAGCACCGAAGGCTTGCGAATGGGGTGGAAGTCATAGGCCATGACCAGTGCAACGATCAGGGAGAACAGGCAATAGGTGCCGGTTACCACAAGAAAGAGCTGTGGGGCCTGACTGCCGAGTTGGGTTGCCACCGGGCTGATAAAAAAGGTGAGCAGCAGGATCAGCGATAACGCCAGCCTGTAAATGTTGACGATCTGAAGTATGCGGTTGTTCTGTTTCTCGGTTGCCGGGATATTCATCTGTTCTGCTGGGCGCCTGATGAAGGGCGCCGGCTGTGGGTCCATGTGCCAGGATTTGCGGTTTTGATTCCGCGTGCGGATTGTCGGACAATACCCCAGCCGCACGGCATTGGCAATCAGCCGCTTCCCGCCGGGTGTTCAAGGGTCAGGCCAGGAGTGAAGACAGTATCATGACGCAAAGACTTAAGGTGGTGATGGCGCAGCTCGACCTGCTGGTTGGCGACATCAGTGGCAATGTCGACAAAGTCGTCACAGCCGCGGAGCAGGCGGTCACAGACGGTGCAGACATCATTGCTTTTCCTGAACTGACATTGACCGGATACCCCCCGGAGGATCTGCTCTTTCGCAACAGCATGTGGCTGCGGGTGTCACGAGCCCTGGAACAGATCCGAGCCAGGAAACTGGATATTGTCATGGTTATTGGGCATCCGCTGAAAGAGCAGGGGGTGCTCTACAATGCATTGACGGTGCTTCAGTCAGATACGGTACTGGCGGTTTACCGCAAACAACGCCTGCCCAACTATGAGGTGTTTGACGAACAACGTTATTTCTCACCTGGCTTCAGTCCCTGTGTGGTCACGGTCAGCGGTGTGCCGGTTGGCATGACAATCTGCGAGGATCTCTGGGATGCTGTGCCGGCCGCCCAGGCGTCGCAGGCGGGTGCCCGGTTGCTGATCAATATCAATGCCTCGCCCTACCATCATGGCAAGGGCGCCGAGCGGCTCGCCCTGTTGCAGGAACGTGCACGACAGGGTGACATGCCGCTGGTATACGTCAATCTGGTCGGGGGGCAGGATGAACTGGTGTTTGATGGTCGATCACTGGCGATCAGTGCTGATGGTGAGCGGCACGTGCAGGCCCCCGGGTTTGTTGAGTCGCTGTTCGCGGTGGAATTTGATGTTGCCGCCGATGGCCGCCTTGCCTTGTGTGCTGACCAGACCACTCCGCCGGCCGAGCCACTGGAGGCTGTGTGTTATCAGGCGCTGGTGATGGGGCTGAGAGACTATGTGAACAAAAATCGCTTTCCCGGTGTTGTGCTGGGCCTGTCCGGCGGTATCGACTCTGCGCTGACCCTGGCCATAGCCGTTGATGCGTTGGGGCCGGAGCGGGTGGAAGCGGTGATGATGCCCTTCGAGTATACGTCCTCGCTCAGCGTGGAGCTGGCCCAGGCCCAGGCCACTCGTCTGGGCGTGAGTTACAAGGTGATACCGATAAGCAGTTGTTACGCCAGTTTTACCGAAGCATTGGCGGAGGAGTTTGCCGGTTTTTCCGTGGATGTCACCGAGCAGAATCTGCAGGCGCGTTGTCGTGGCGTGTTGTTGATGGCGATTTCAAACAAGAAAGGATCCATGGTCATCACCACCGGCAACAAGAGTGAAATCGCTGTCGGTTACTCAACACTGTATGGTGACATGGCCGGTGGTTTCAACGTGCTGAAGGATGTGTACAAGACGCTTGTGTATCGCCTGGCACGTTATCGCAATACCGTCGCCGCCTCGGCCGGTGAAGCTGACGTGATACCGGCCGGTGTCATTGCGCGGGCGCCATCGGCCGAATTGGCGCCTGGCCAGAAGGATGAAGACAGTCTGCCGCCTTATGATCGCCTGGATGCCATTCTTGCGTTGTACATCGAAAACGATCTCAGCGCGGATGCAATCATGCAGGAGGGATTTGCCGCCGATGAGGTGCATCGTGTCCTGAGGCTGGTGGACCGTAATGAATACAAGCGACGACAGGGGCCCGTAGGCGTGCGACTGACGCGCAAGGGTTTCGGTCGTGACCGACGTTATCCGATTACCAATGGCTGGCAGCCCGGCGAATAGTGTGCTGTTACGATGGTGGCTGATGTACTGACTGCGGGAAGCAAAAAAATGGAAACCCTGATACGAAATACCCTGCATGACTCGCGTGCGTTTCTGGACGCCTTCCTGGCAAACGACTCAGCGATCACCGCTACACGTGATGCGGCGCAGATGCTGATCAAGTCACTGCGGGCGGGCCATGCTGTTTACAGCTGTGGCAATGGCGGCTCGATGAGTGATGCCATGCATTTTGCTGAAGAGTTGACCGGGCGATATCGCAACAATCGTCGCGGCCTGGCGGCCACTGCGATCAGTGATCCGGGCCATATCAGCTGTGTTGCCAACGACTTTGGTTATGAGTATGTGTTTTCGCGATATCTGGAAGCGCGCGCGCGCCCGGGAGACTGCCTGCTGGCGATCAGCACCAGTGGTCGCAGCGCAAACGTACTGAAGGCCGCTGAGTTCGCGCGCAAACACAATATGTTCACTGTCAGCCTCACCGGAGCACCGGACTCCCCTCTGGGCGAGCTGGCATCAATTGACATCAGTGTTGGCGCCAATGACTATGCGGACCGGATTCAGGAAGTGCACATCAAGATCATCCACATTCTGATCGAGCTGATTGAGCGCGAATTCTTTCCCGAAAACTATGGAACCTCTGAATAACTCTATGGCCACACTGCGGGAGTCTGGCGCGTGCGGTTACAAGGCGTCGTGCGCCGGCAATGGCCGCAGCCCTTGGCAAGCACGACAACGCAGCAACCGGGCGCGCCAGGCCCCGCCCAGAGGGGCTTTCAGCCTCTTCGTTGCAGTTTCTTGACAGGTCGACGCATGCCGGCAAAACTGCGCCTCGATACCCGCATTGGCTGAAAGCCAGGGTGGCCGTAGAGTTATTCAGAGGTTCCCTATCAACCCGAGGGTACGGACAGGTCCGGCTAGATCGGTCAGATCCCGCCAGGTCCGGGGCCCGGGCCTGGCATCGGGCCCGGCAGGTTCATCGGGTCACTCGTATCCACGGGGCCTCCGGGTATTTCACTTGGGGCGCCCGGCGGTGGCTCGGTTGGAATGCCACCGGGTCGCGTGCCGTCCCGGCCCAACAGACCGAATGTAATGACGTTCAGCCATGACCGGCCTTCCCGGGTGGGAGGTTCCGGCGCGACCGGGCGCTGTGGTCGTGTGGTGGGCGCCAGCGGTGTATCGTCGCGATCGGTGCCCAAAAGCCCGAAAGTCACGGTGTAGAGCATCGATGGGTTGGTCACATGATTCTGGACAATGAAATTGCCACCGCTGTCCAGGGACTCGTGATCCGGGAAATTGCTTCGCAGCAGACTCAGGGATACATCTGCCAGGTCGTTCAGCCCCAGGCGCAGGTAGCACTCGACCATGATGGCAATACCGTCTGCCACCTGAGGGCTGCCCTGGAAGTTTTCCACCACAAAACGGCCCCTGTTCAGGGCAGCAATATAGGCACGTCGTTCCATGTAGTAGTTTGCAACGTGAATTTCGTGCTGGGCCAGATTGTTTCGCAGGAACACCATTCGCGCGCGGGCATCAGCGGCGTAGTCGCTTTCAGGATAAAGGGCCAGCAGCAGGGAAAATTCATTGAACGCGTCCCTTGCCCGACTGATATCGCGCTTTGATGGATCGGTGGGCAGGAATCGGCTCATGAAGCCGGAGTTCTCGGAAAACGTTGCCACACCTTTCATGTAGTAGGCGTAGTCAATGCTGGCATGGTCCGGGTGCAGTCGTATGAAGCGGTCTGCAGCGGCGCGGGCGCCTTCAAGGTTCATGCTGCGGTACTGGGCATAGATCAGCTCAAGCTGCGCCTGCGCTGCGTACTGGCCGAAGGGAAAGCGGGACTCCAGTGCCTGATAAGTGCGCACCGCCTGGGTAAAGTTGCCCGAGTTCAACTGTCGGTTTGCGGTGACGTAGAACTGCTCCTCGGTGGACATGCCCGCGAATTCGTCGCGATCTCTTTGTAACCACGTACAGGAGACGGTCGTCGTGAACAGGATTAACAACAGCAAAACTCTCACTTGAGTGCTTCCTCGGGGGCTGACTGAATCGGATGCCTATTTAAACACAGTGAGGCATACAAACCCAAGCCGAAGCAATGCAGCCGGATGATGGCGCGTATCGCGATTTCTCGCTGAAGCCACCCCGATCGCGCTACAATCCATGCCACAAGGAGCCTTCATGCAAGATACAAGACGAACCAGCGGATCAGCGGCGGCCGACGACGCCGGGCAGCAGACTGAGAGCACTACGAGCACCGTGGCAGTACCGCCAGAGCTGGCCGGGCGCAGGCTGGACCAGATCGCAGCCACCGTTTTTCCGGATTATTCCCGTGCCCGCCTCCAGACCTGGATCCGCGAGGGCTGTCTGCGCGTAAATGGCCAACCCATGCGGCCCAAAGACAAGGTGTTCGAGGGTGACACGCTCGAACTTGCAGCACCGGCCGAACCCGAGCCCGATTCTGACTGGGATGCCCAGGCACTGCCACTGGATATTGTCTACGAGGATGCTCATCTGCTGGTGATCAACAAGGCGCCCGGCACGGTTGTGCACCCGGCTGTCGGCAATCGGTCCGGCACCCTGCTCAATGGGCTGCTGAACCATTGTCCGGAACTGTCGGCCTTGCCGCGTGCGGGTATTGTTCATCGGCTGGACAAGGAGACCAGTGGCCTGATGGTGGTGGCTCGTACCCTGAAAGCACATCATGCTCTGGTCCGACAGCTGCAGGATCGCACAGTTTCCCGGATCTATGAGGCCGTTGTCTGCGGCGTTCTGACCGGTGGCGGCCGCGTTGATGCGCCCATTGGCCGGCACCCGGTACATCGCAAGAAGCAGGCAGTGACAGCAAACGGCAAGGCTGCAGTGACACATTATCGGGTGGCTGAGCGTTTCCGGGCGCACACGCTGCTGCGTGTGAAACTGGAAACCGGCAGAACGCATCAGATACGTGTGCACATGAGTCATGTTCGTCATCCGCTGGTTGGTGATCCTGTCTATGGTGGACGACTGCTCATGCCGGCCGGTGTGTCACCCGATCTGGCGGAACAGTTGCGGCAGTTCAGGCGTCAGGCCCTGCATGCGTTCAGCCTGGGGTTTGATCATCCGGACAGCGGTCGACCCTGTTCCTGGGAAGTACCGGTGCCCGGCGACATGCAGCAGCTGATTGATGTCATGAGAGCGGATAATCTGGATGAGCGATGAAAACCGGCACATGGCGTTTGATGATCATATTCTGGCTGACTGGCCAGCGCCTGACCATGTGCTCGCCTTGACCACCACGCGCAGGGGTGGTTTCAGTGGATCGCCGTACAAGAGCCTGAATCTTGCCCACCACGTGGGGGACGCTGCGGCCGCGGTCGAACGGAACCGCCGGCGCCTGACTGATTTGGCAGGCATTGTCGGCCCGGTTCAGTGGCTCAGGCAGGTTCATGGTACAGACGTGCACGTTCCGGATCCGAACAACAATGCCACCGTGCCGGAAGCCGACGCCGTGGTGTTGATCGAATCGGGAACGGCTGGCGCAGTAATGACGGCCGATTGCCTGCCGGTCTTTTTCTGTTCCCGAAGTGGCCACTGTGCCGGCGTGGCCCATGCCGGTTGGCGCGGGCTGGCAGCGGGTGTGCTGGAGCGTACCCTTGAGAAGATGGCGGTGCCCGCCAGTGAAGTGCACGTGTGGCTGGGGCCAGCGATCGGACCCTGCCATTTCGAAGTGGGCGAGGATGTCCTGCAGGCGTTCATGAACCGGGCCGGCAGCGATCGCGAGCTTCAGGTGGTGTTCCAGCGGGCATTTGTGCCGGTGCACAGTCCGCAGCAGCAGAAGTGGCTGGCTGATCTGTACGGCCTGTCTTCAGCCATACTGCACAGTGTAGGCGTCCACAGTATTCACGGCGGCGGGTTCTGCACGTATTGTGATGAGCGTTTTTTCTCCTACCGTCGGCAGCCGGTCACTGGCAGGATGGCAAGTCTGATCTGCCTCAAACCAATGCCAGGCGTGACTTGAATTCTGCCGTTTCGCCTCCATTTCTGAAGTCAATTGACGCTATTTGACCACCGCTATTTGACCACCAGAGGTGCGCGATGAGAATTGATCAGTTTACCAGCAAGTTGCAGGCGGCTCTGTCTGAAGCTCAATCATTGGCCCTGGGCAATGACAACAACTTCATCGAGCCCGTGCACCTGATGCTTGCCCTTGTTGATCAGAAGGGAGGCTCGGTGCGTCCTCTGTTGTCGCAGACCGGTTTCAACGTAACCGAGCTGCGCAAGGGACTGCAGGCCATGCTTGATCGCCTGCCCACGGTGGAAGGCACTGGCGGTGATGTTGCCATGTCGGCAGAGCTGGCGCGTCTTCTGAATCACGCCGACAAACTCTCACAGAAAAACGCTGACAAATTCATTTCCAGTGAAATGGTGCTGATTGCAGCCATGCACGACAAGGGTGAGCTGGGCAGGTTGATGAATGCCTTTGGTGTCAGTCTTCAGGCGCTGGAAAATGCCATCACCAATTTGCGTGGTGGTGAGAAAGTGCAGGACCCTGACGCCGAGGAAAGCTGGCAGGCATTGGAAAAGTACTGTGTTGATCTGACTGAACGTGCCGCCCGTGGCGACCTGGATCCGGTAATAGGGCGCGATTCGGAAATTCGCAGGACGGTCCAGGTACTGCAGCGCCGGACCAAGAACAACCCGGTACTTATCGGTGAGCCTGGCGTGGGCAAGACGGCCATTGTTGAGGGGCTGGCCCAGCGCATTGTCAACGGTGAAGTCCCGGAAGGTTTGCGCGACAAGAAAATCCTGGCACTGGATATGGGCGCGTTGATTGCCGGGGCCAAGTTTCGTGGTGAATTCGAAGAGCGTCTGAAAGGCGTGCTTAACGAGCTGTCCAAGCAGGAAGGCTCAGTCATTCTGTTTATTGACGAAATTCATACCATGGTGGGCGCGGGCAAGGCAGAAGGTTCCATGGACGCTGGCAATATGCTCAAACCGGCATTGGCCCGGGGAGAGCTGCATTGTGTTGGAGCCACCACGCTGGATGAGTATCGCAAGTACATAGAAAAGGATGCTGCCCTGGAGCGGCGTTTCCAGAAAGTGCTGGTGGACGAGCCGGGCGAAGAAGATACCATCGCCATCCTGCGTGGATTGAAAGAGCGCTACGAGGTGCATCACGGTGTGCAGATTGCCGATGCCGCAATCATTGCTGCAGCGCGGCTGTCACAACGTTACATCCCCGATCGTCAGCTGCCTGACAAGGCCATTGACCTGATCGACGAAGCGGCCAGTCTGATCCGGATGGAGATCGACTCCAAGCCCGAAGAAATGGACAAACTGGAGCGGCGCCTGATCCAGCTCAAGATCGAGCAGGAAGCATTAAAAAAGGACGAAGACGAGGCATCGCGCAAGCGCAAGGAAAAGCTGGCTGAGGACATCCGGAAGCTGGAGGTTGAATTTGCGGATCTGGACGAAGTCTGGAAAGCCGAGAAGGCCTCGGTACAGGGCACGCAGGTTATCAAGAGCCAGTTGGAAAAGGCGCGGGCGGATCTTGAAATTGCCCGACGTGCCGGCGATCTGGGGCGTATGTCAGAGCTGCAGTACGGTGTGATACCGAAGCTGGAGAAAAGTCTGGACATGTCCACGCAGGCTGAAATGATGGAGATGCGCTTGTTGCGTGATCGGGTCACTGAAGAGGAGATCGCCGACGTGGTCTCTCGCTGGACCGGTATTCCGATATCCAAGATGTTGCAGAGCGACAAGCAGAAACTGCTGGACATGGAGTCGGCGCTGCACAAACGTGTCATCGGCCAGCATGAAGCGGTTGCGGCGGTGTCCAATGCTGTTCGTCGCTCACGCTCGGGCCTGTCGGACCCTAATCGTCCCAATGGTTCGTTCCTGTTCCTGGGGCCGACCGGCGTCGGAAAAACCGAGCTGTGCAAGGCACTGGCCGAGTTCCTTTTTGATACTGAAGATGCCATGGTGCGTATTGATATGTCCGAATTCATGGAGCAGCACTCGGTGGCGCGACTGATCGGTGCGCCGCCCGGTTATGTCGGCTACGAGGAAGGTGGCTACCTGACCGAAGCGGTGCGTCGACGTCCGTACTCGGTCCTGTTGCTGGACGAGGTGGAGAAGGCGCATCCGGATGTGTTCAATGTGCTGCTGCAGGTGCTCGACGACGGTCGTCTGACCGATGGACATGGGCGCACAGTGGATTTTCGCAATACGGTCATTGTCATGACGTCGAACCTGGGTTCGGACCGGATTCAGGATGTCATGCAGTCCGGTGTGCCTGAGGAGCAGGCCTATGAGCAGGTGAAATCTGATGTGATGTCTGTGGTGGTGAGGCACTTCTCTCCCGAATTCGTGAACCGGATAGATGAGACAGTGGTGTTTCATCCGCTGCGGTCGGATCAGATTCGGGGCATTGCCGAGATCCAGATTGCAATACTGAACCGGCGCCTGCAGGACAATGATCTGCATCTGGAAGCCAGTGACGCTGTTCTGGACAAGATCGCGCGCCTGGGGTATGACCCGGTCTACGGTGCCCGCCCCCTGAAAAGGGCGATCCAGAACTGGATTGAGAACCCGCTTGCACAGCGCGTCATACAGGGCGATTTTGCGCCCGGTGACACCATTGTGGCTGATGTGACTGATGATAAACTGACCTTTACCTGCCGCCGCGGCGGCGGGGTTGACAATGATTGAAATCATGGGACAATTGTCCGTTAATCCGGGGGCCTGTTTGGGTCCCCCGGATTGCAGACTGAGAAGGTTATCCCCTCATACAATCTGCTTTGGTCCGGAGCTGGCAACAACAGTGTCAGCTGCCACCTGATCGACACTGATCGAACGGCGTTCCGGAAGCTATCACTTGGGTGCCAGAAACCATCCACCCAGGGCTCTTACGTGTTACCACGCACGGAGCCATCCGTAGTGACCTTGCGGTGTGCCATGACCGGCAAGGCAGACGGAAACCCACATCAACGGAATGTTTTGCTCTGCCAGTTCTTTTCAGAGCGCGGCATGGTGTTTTGATTTGCCATTGCTGCGACACAGAAGTTCTGAGCAGATACCAGTTCAGATGCATACAGTGCATAAAGAAAGAGGCCAGTGACAGTGGAGTTATTATCAGGCGGTGAGATGCTGATTCGTGCCTTGCACGATGAGGGGGTCGAGTTTCTGTTCGGTTATCCGGGCGGTGCAGCCCTGCATATCTACGATGCAATTTTCCAGCAGGACAAAGTGGAGCACATTCTGGTGCGTCACGAGCAGGCAGCCACTCACGCCGCTGACGGTTACGCGCGTGCGACTGGCAAACCCGGAGTGGTTCTGGTGACCTCGGGCCCGGGTGCCACCAATGCCATCACCGGTATTGCCACTGCGTTCATGGATTCCATACCAATGATTTTGATTTCAGGTCAGGTCGACAGCTCCCTGATCGGCTCTGATGCGTTCCAGGAAACGGACATGGTCGGCATCTCACGGCCCATTGTGAAGCACAGTTTCATGGTGCAGAGCGCCGAAGAGATTCCCATGGTGGTCAAGAAGGCGTTTCATATTGCCACCACCGGTCGTCCAGGTCCGGTGGTCATTGATGTGCCCAAGGACTCGACTGACCCCACCCGAAAGTTCGAGTATCGTTATCCGGACACGGTCAAGATGCGATCCTACTCAGTGCCTACCAAAGGCCATACGGGGCAGATCAAGAAGGCGGTTGAGATACTGCTTGCTGCGCGCCGACCGATCATCTACACCGGTGGTGGTGTCATTCTTGGGGATGGCTCGGAGCTGCTGACCCGGCTGACACGCAAACTTGGCTACCCGATTACAAACACCCTGATGGGCCTGGGTGCCTATCCGGCGTCCGATCCGCAGTTTCTTGGCATGCTGGGTATGCATGGCACCTATGAGGCCAATATGGCCATGCATTTCAGTGATGTGGTGCTGGGTATTGGCGTGCGCTTTGACGACCGTGTAACCAATGCTGTGTCCAAGTTCTGTCCGGGTGCAAAGATTCTGCATGTGGACATTGATCCGGCCTCCATTTCCAAAACAGTGTCGGCTGATGTCCCGATTGTGGGTCCGGTTCTGAGCGTGCTGGAGGAAATGCTGGAACTGGTCGAGCAGGCAGGGCATGGACCTGACAAAAAGTCGCTGGAACTCTGGTGGAAACAGATTGAGGGCTGGCGCGAGCGTGAGTGCCTGAAAGTGATTCCTGCCAACGGGGACATGATCAAGCCGCAACAGGTCATCCAGACACTGCACGAGGTGACCAACGGGGATGCCTACGTGTCCTCGGATGTTGGACAGCATCAGATGTTTGCTGCGCAGTACTATGGGTTCGACAAGCCGCGTCGCTGGATCAACTCTGGCGGGCTTGGCACCATGGGTTTTGGGCTGCCGGCCGCCATGGGTGTTCAGTTCGCTGACCGCGAAGCGACCTCGGTCTGTGTCACCGGCGAAGGCAGTATCCAGATGTGTATCCAGGAATTGGCCACCTGCATGCAGTACAACCTGCCGATCAAGATCGTGAACCTGAACAACGAAGCGCTGGGCATGGTCAAGCAGTGGCAGGATATGCAATACAGTGGTCGATACTCACACAGCACCTATGCGGAATCGCTGCCGGATTTTGTCAAGCTGGCAGAGGCCTATGGGCACGTCGGCATCAGAATCACGAAGTTGTCCGAGCTGCGTGAAAAGATGGCAGAAGCTTTTGCGCTCAAGGACCGGCTGGTGTTCATCGATGTCCAGGTGGATCCGTCAGAGCACGTGTATCCCATGGCCATCAAGGGCGGGTCGATGAAAGACATGTTTTTGAGCAAGACGGAGAGGACCTGAGATGCGGCACATTATTTCCGTACTACTGGAGAATGAACCTGGCGCCCTGTCTCGTGTGGTTGGTCTGTTCTCCCAAAGAAACTACAACATAGAGTCATTGACCGTCGCGCCAACGGAAGACCATACACTTTCGCGGTTGACCCTCACCACAGTTGGAGATGATCGCAAGATCGAGCAGATCACCAAGCATCTGAACAAACTGGTGGATGTGGTGAAACTGGTGGACCTGTCGGAAGGCGCACATATCGAACGCGAACTGATGCTGATCAAGGTCAAGGCTACTGGTGCCCAACGTGCAGAAATCAAGCGCACTACGGATATTTTCCGTGGCCAGATCGTGGATGTGACCAGCACGGTCTACAGTATTCAGCTTGCCGGCACAACCGAGAAGCTGGACAGCTTCCTTGAGGCGATAGGCAATACCGTGGTGCTGGAAGTTGCCCGGACCGGCGTGACCGGTATGGCGCGTGGTGAGAAGGTGCTGAGTTTGTAATTCGCGGCATCCGGTCATGCGTCGCCGGTCCTTACTCGATTACTCGAGATTCGTGGCCGGCGACGTACTTTGCCCGGGCAGAAAATCTGTGTAATGATCGCGTCAGGACTTACCTGGCTTGCCGGTATGGGTTGCAGTCAGTGTCAGAGCATTGAGCCCGGAATTAGAATCAAAGGGAAAAACAATAATGGACAAGGCCAGGAAAATTCACTTTATCTCTGGCCTCCCTCGATCTGGGTCCACTCTCCTGGCGGGCATACTGCGCCAGAATCCACGAGTTCACGCCGCCATGAGCAGTCCGGTTGCGGCGCTTGTCAATGGCGCCCTCGAACAGATGGGCGCGAGTGGTGAATATTACCCGTTGTTCGATGAACGCAAGCGCAGGGCCACCTGCAAGTCGCTGTTTCAGGCTTATTACACAGACAATGAGCAGCCGGTCATTTTCGACACCAATCGCCACTGGACGGCTCGCCTGCACCAGTTGGTGGAGCTGTTTGATGATTTTAAAGTGATCTGTTGCGTGCGTAATCCCGCCTGGGTGATGGACAGCTTTGAGGTTATCCATCGGAAAAACCCCTTCGACTATAGCCGCATGTTCAATGTCGGCAGCCGGCAAACCGTCTATAGTCGCTGCGAAGCCCTCATTAATGCCGGTGGCCCGGTAGGTAGTGCCTGGACGGCGCTGAAAGAGGCCTATTACGGGGAGTATTCCGATCGGTTGCTTCTGGTGGATTACGACATTCTCACCCAGCATCCCGCCAAAACGCTGGAATTGATTTATCAGTTTATCGAAGAACCACTGTTTGATCATGACTTCAATGAAGTGGACTACGAGCACAGCGAGTTTGACCAGAAAATAGGCGTAAAAGGTTTGCACACTGTGCGTAAAAAAGTGGAATTCAAAACCCGGCGAACCATTCTGCCGCCGGACCTGTTTGTCAAATATCAGGAAATGGATTTTTGGCAGGACAACAACGCCACCGCCGCCAACATCATCGCCGCCAAAAAATTGCCTGCGCAATAGCGCATACAAGGAAGAAACGATGCGTAACAAAATTATCAGTGGTCTTACCGGATTGCTATTGCCATTCGCGGCTTATGGCGCACCGGCAACCTACGGAAATTATCAGCATAGAAAATTGGTCCAGGGGGTCAGTCATCAGCCGCTGCATTCACCGGGGTTGAGAGAGTATGCGCTTAAAGACCCTGTACAAATCAGGAATGATGAGCAGCTGAATATCAGCTCCGGAACTTTGGTAAAAGAACTGGTGATTATCGGCGCGAAGGTTCCGGACAGATCAGTTTTACAAAGCGCCGCCAGACCGGGTGTCGAGACGGTGATCCTGACACACGACAGGGACGCACTGGCACAAATAACGGAAATTCTGGAAAGTCACAGTAATCTGGATGCGATACATCTGGTGTCTCACGGTGAACCTGGTGTGATATTGCTGGGCGAGCATAGACTGGACAAACACGCATTGAAGGCTCAACCGCAGTTTCTTGAGTCTTTTAACCAGGCCACCCGGCCCGGCGCGGATTTATTGTTATACGGTTGTGATCTGGCTGCCGAGGACGCTGAGCTTCTTGAGCTGATCCAACGCAAGACACATCTGGATGTTGCGGCGTCGAATAATCCTACCGGCTCGTCGAGCTTGGGAGGCGATTGGGACCTGGAGGTTCAGGCAGGGAATATTGAGACCAGTCTGCCATTCAGCGCCAAGGCATTGAAAGATTTCAGCGGGATTCTGGCCCCTGACGGAATCAAGACTTTTGAATCCTTGAATTACCAGGTCTATGAGACTAACCCCTCGATTTCCTTTGGCGATTTCACGGTCTTTATTGAATCGAATGTTCCTGAAATTCTCAACGGAACCAACACCAGCTGTTCAGGTGACCTATATGTGTCTATGTACGAATACACCACGAGTTCTCGCTTCTATATTCGCTCTGAACCATCCGGTGATAGTTTTGCTGTTACGCAGTTGATCCTTAGGCGGCCCGGCGACCGCCCCACCACAAGCGTTAATATCAAAGGGTTTGATTCTGTTGGGTCCACCACACCTGTTGTTCATCGAGATAACGTCACCATTGCTGCTAGCGGCACCACTACGGTTGACCTGACCTCAGGGTTTACCGGATCGGGATCTTTCGGCAATATTGCCAAGCTAAGAATCGAACCTTTGAACAATATAAACTTTTGCCTCAACTCGATTACTTTTACAGAAGCTGCATCGGGGAACAATCCTCCCACCGATATCCACCTGAGTTCCGCTTCTGTCAACCAAAGCGGCGGCACCAACGCTGTAGTCGGCACCCTGAGCACAGAGGATGACGATATCGATGATACACACATCTACACGTTGGTTGCGGGAGCTGGTGACACCGATTTTAATATCAACGGCGACCAGCTGCGTGCCAATAACGCAGCGGCGCTTGCGGCAGGCACTTACAACGTAAGCATTCAAACAGATGACGGTACGGACACGTTCGAAAAGTCTTTCACCATCACGGTTGTGGATGATATCGCCCCCACCGTCACCAGCGTCAGCGTGCCCGCCAGCGGCACATACAACATTGGCCAGAACCTGGACTTCACCGTCAACCTCAGCGAAAACGTCGATGTCAGCGGCACGCCGCGTATTGCGCTCACCATTGGTGCGGAAACACGTTATGCCAGTTATCTTGCCGGTTCCGGCACCAGCGCATTGGTGTTTCGCCATACCGTGCAAAGCGGCGATACGGATAACGATGGCATAGAAGTTGGTGCAACGCTGGATCTCAATGGTGGCACGATCCGGGATGGTGCCAATAACGATATGACTACCGCGCTGAATGCTATTGGCGATACCAGTGCCATTCTGGTGGATACCTCGTTACCCACGGTCACCTCCGGCAATATCAGTATCTCCGGCGCGACCGGTACCGGCGGCGTCTACAAGATTGGCGATACCGTCACCGCGACCTGGAACAATACCGCTGCTGGAGATAACAACAGTGCAACGGTTACCGGCGTAACGGTGGATTTCACCGAATTTGGCGGCGGTGCCGCCGTGGTTGCTACCAACAGTAGCGGCACATGGACAGCGACCCATGCCCTTGTGGCCGGCGCTATCGAGGCGACGAATCGCAATGTCAGCATATCCGCAACCAATGCCAACGGCACCACCACCGTGGCCGATACCACCAATGCCACCGTGGACAATGTGGCTCCCAGCGGTCACAGCGTCAGTTTCGACAGCGGTATCATTAACGCCGCTGATGCCACCTCCATCAGCTTTACCTTTGCCGGTGCCGAAGTGGGTGCCGGTTACAGCTACACCGTCACCAGCAGTGGCGGCGGCGCACCGGTCACCGATACGGGTACGATTGCCACCGCAACGGACCAGATCAGCGGTATTGATGTGAGCGGTCTTAATGACGGCACACTCACCCTGTCGGTCACCCTGACGGATGCTGCAGGCAATGCTGCCAGCGCGGTGACTGATACCGCCACGCTTGATGGCAGTGCGCCGATCGTCAACAGTGTGTCCGTGCCGGCCAATGGTACGTATGGCATGGGACAGAACCTCGATTTCACCGTCAACACCAATGAAAACGTCACCGTGAATACCACAGGTGGTACGCCGCGAATCGCACTCACCATCGGCGCCACCAGCCGAGAGGCGGTGTATCTTGCCGGCAGCGGTACTTCCGCGCTTGTGTTCCGCTACACCGTGCAGGCGGGTGATGCCGATTATGATGGTATCGCTGTCGCAGCGAACATCGATGCCAGTGGCGCCGCGCTGCAGGATGCGGCGGGCAACGACATGGCGCTGACGCTCAACAGTGTCGGCGATACGTCCGCAGTGCTGGTGGATACCATTGCGCCGGTCAACACGCTGCCCGCAGCACAGATCACGGACTCCGTGACCCCGCTGGTCTTCAGTAGCGGCAATGGCAATGCCATTTCCGTCAGTGATGACGGCAATCTGACGGTGGTGGTCTCCATTGACACTGGTACCCTGAGTGCCTCCACCGGCGGTTCGGCAGGCATCAGCAACAACGGCACCGGCACGGTCACCATTACCGGCACGGCAACCGAAGTGAATGTTGCCCTGGAAGGCCTGACCTATACTCCCGACGGCGCTGGCACACAGACCTTGAACGTGCTTTCCACCGATGGTGCAGGCAACAGCGATGAGGCTGATCTGGAGATCACTGTCGATGCCAGTACCCTGGTGGTCACCTCCAGTCTGGATACCGGCGATGATGCAACCCTGTCCGGTAGTTTTGCCGCCGATCAGGCTGATGGCGACGGGCTGAGTATCCGCGAAGCGCTGCACTGGGCGCGTCCGGGCGACATCATCACCTTTGACCTGGACAGCGGCACCCCGGGCAACCAGGGCGGCACAATCACACTCAACGGCAGCGAACTCAACATCGCTTACAGCGATATCCGCATAGACGGTGACCTGAGCGGTGACGGCATTGCCGATGTGATTGTTTCGGGCAACAACGCCAGTCGGGTGATGATGGTCAACAGCGGTTTGACAGGCATTGAGCTGACCGGCCTCACGCTGACCCGGGGCAATTCGGCCAGTGGCGGCGGGGGCCTTTCCCTCGGTGTCAATGCCAACGTGACACTGCGCAACGTCAATATTACTGACAGTAATGATTCAAGTGGCCAGGGTGGAGGCGGTATCTACGGCAGCAGCGTCACCTTGACCCTTATCAACTCCACGGTCAGCGGTAATAGCGCCAGCAGCTTTGGTGGCGGTGTACACACGGTAGGAACGAGCACCCTCAACGTGATCAACAGTACAATCAGTGACAATATCACCACAGGTGCCGACAACCATGGCGGGGGTATCCAGTTTGCGGGGGCAACCCTCACCCTCGTCAACAGCACCATCAGCGGTAATGCGACAACCGGCGCTAACGCCGACGGCGGTGGCATCAGGATTAGCACAGGCACCTCCTATCTTTACAACGCCACCATTGTGGGTAATGCGGCAGGTGGTAACGGTGGCGGTGTGTCCGCCAATGGCACGGACAACTTTATCAACACGGTTGTGGCCGGTAATACCGCCGGTGCCGGCGCCACCGCCGCTGTCGGGGGTTCACCACTGGCCACCGGCGGCTCGCCTGACGATGTCAGTGGCACCGTGCAAGTTGCCATTCACAGCTACTTCGGCACCAGCGCCACCATCACCACCGATACCAACAGCCTGAACAACCAGGGCACCAGCAACCTGTTGCTGGGCGACCTTGCCAACTTCCAGGGCAGCCCGATACAAACCCATAGGCCGCTGAATGGCAGTGCCCTGCTGGAGGCCGGCAGCAATGCCGACCTGCCGCCTGATACCTTTGACCTGAATGGCAACAGTGATACCACAGAACCTCTGCCGGTTGATGCCAACGGCCAGCCGCGTGTAAGCGGCATCGTGGACATTGGAGCGGTAGAAGGCGCACCGGCGATCAGCAGCATCGGAGTGCCGACCGACGGCACTTACACGGCCGGTGAGCATCTGGATTTTACTGTACACACACCGATCAATGTCACTGTGGACACCACAGACGGCACGCCACGTATTGCCCTGACTGTCGGTACAGAAACCCGATACGCCGCCTATTTGAGTGGCAGTGGTACAAACGCAATAGTATTCCGCTACACCGTACAGACAGGAGACAACGATAGCGATGGTATCGCCGTGGATGCACTCGAACTGAACGGTGGCACACTGCGCGACGATTTTGACAGCGATCTCAATACCACGCTCTATGCCGTGGGTGACACAAGCGGTGTGCTGGTGGATGCTGTGGCGCCGACTGTCAGCAGTGTCAGTGTGCCATCGAATGGTACGTACATTGCCGGTGAACATCTCGATTTCATCGTCAACATGGATGAGGACGTTATTGTCAATACCGCAGATGGTACGCCTCAGATCGCATTGACCATCGGTACAATCACCCGACAAGCTGTTTATCTCAGCGGCAGCGGGACCGCCGCGTTGATGTTCCGCTACACCGTGCAGGTCGACGATAGCGATACCGATGGCATTACAGTTGCGGGCAGCCTTGATGCCAATGGGGGCACCTTGCGTGACGGCGCCGGTAATGATCTCGATACCACGCTCAATTCTGTGGGCTCCACGGCCAGCGTGCTGGTCAACACAGCGCCGGTGATAACCGCGCCGGCGAGCGCTGCTGTCGCCCAGGGGTCTACGACGGCGCTGCCGTTCTCGGTGAATGACCCGGACAATACAACGCTGAGCGTCACGGCAGCAGCCGCGCATGGCACCTTGCATATTACTGATGCCGGTGGTGCGGCCATAACGGGTAGTGGTACCGGCACGGTGCAACTGGACGGCACACTGACGCAGCTCAACACCGCGCTGGCCTCACTGCAGTTCCATGCCCCGGCTGTATACCAGGGTGATACTACGGTCACCGTCTCCGCAACTGATGCCTTCAATACCACCGATGCATCGGTGACAATGACAATTGCGGCGGTACCCACGCTTGACGGGCTGGCCAATACCACAGTCAGTTACACGCGGGGCGACGCAGCCATACTGCTGGACAGCGCCGGTATTGGCGAGGTGGATTTCCCGCATAACACCGATTTTGACGGCGGCAGCCTGCATGTTCGTATCATTGATGGTAGCGGGGCAGGTGACCTGCTTTCGCTACGCACAACCGGTGCGGTGACAGTGGACGGGCTCATCGTCGGCAGTGCTGTGCGAGTGGATGGTGTTGCCATCGGTACACTGGTGCAGGCCATCGTCGCCGACGGTGAACTGGAGATTGCATTCAATGACGCAGCAACACCGGAAAGAGTGCAGTCGCTCATCCGGGCGCTCACCTTCGAGAGTGAAAACAGTGCGGCGCCCACCGGCAATCGCACGGTGGAGATCCGCCTGGCCGGGCCACAACTGGACGTGACGTTGACCATGACCGTGCAGGTGCAGGCACCGGCACCACCGTCCTCCGGTGGTGGCAATGTCATCGACACCAATATGCCAGCCAATCACTCAGGGAACGTGACAATCACCGCTACTGGCGTGGTGACCGGCGGCAGCCTGGGTGGCACGGTGACCAATAACGGCACCATTTCCGGCGAGGTGACCTTGCAGCCTGGCACGACGGTCAACGGAGGTATTATCTCCGGCAAACTGACCGGTGATGCAGAGCAACCGGCGCAGATCAACGCCGCCACCATAACGACCGGGGCCGAACTGTCCAATGTGGTGATTGGTGCCAACACTGTGCTGGAACCTGGGGTGAATCTGGGACCGAACGTGAAGTTCGAGTCTGATGCCTCTATTCCATCCGGTACGGATCTGACCGGCGCGCTCAAATCCATTCAGTGGCTCACCGGCGACGAACGTCAGCTTGTGGATCTGAATGATGAGGTGCTGGCTGCGCGGGACGATCAATCACCGGTGCCGTTGATCACATCAATTCAACTGATCGGTGATCTGGTGGGCTCGGATGTTGCGCAGATACAGTCCGGCGAAATCGAAGTGGTCACCGATGACTTCAGGGCCATGGTGCTGCCGGTCAGCGTCAGAAAGGCCGACCCGGATGTGCCCGAAGGCATCCACATAAATGATAACGGGGATGTCATCCTGGTCACTGGCAATCGCCGCGTGGTGGTGGCCTACCCGGTGCTCGCGGACCAGCAGGCGTTCACCCAGGCGCTCCAGGCCATGGGGCTGCAGATGCAGTACGATACCCGGGCCAATATGGTGGTCAGCGCCAGCGGTGAACAGAGCGCCGAGCTTGATGATGCGGGTGTGGCACTGCTGGCGCTGGAGACCAGTCACCACTACTATTCCGGCCGTCCCGATGTGCTGGCACTGCCAGCGCACCGGGGTACACAGGCCGAACTGCTCGAGTATCCGATGCCGGAGCTGGGAACCGTAACGGGCATCTCACTGCTGTTTGAAGCGGGGGATGGGCGTTTGCTGGAGCAGGATATAGTGCCCGTCCCGGTAGACTGGGCCGCGTTGCGCGAGGCGATAGCAGCCATGGAAGGTGTGGACAGCGTGCGTATCGGCACCGATGGCGTCATTGTCGCGATGGTTGATGGTGTGGTGATCAGGGGGCGGGTGGACTATGTGGTCCACAGTGGAGCGGCGGAGACGCAGGAAACACAGCTGCACCTGGTAGGTGATCTGACCGGTAATGGCATGGATGATTACGAAATCACCTACACCAATGGTGACCGGCAGTTGTTGTTCATCTATCCGTTGGAGTGAGAGGTGAGGTGACGCGCAACAACTAGCAGTCATGCTCTGGTCGCAGAACGTCATCACGGCCTGCTATGGGGTGATATCCACAACAGGCCGTGATGGTTTTATCAGGCGGTGCTTTGTGAGCAGGCCTCAGATCGCCTTCTTCATCGCCGTCATGTAACTGCGCAACTTGCGACCGACCAGCTCGATCGGATGGTTGCGAATCTGCTGGTTGACAGTGATCAATTCGGCATTGTCCACGCCGTGATCATTCAGTTGCAGGCCCTTGCCGATGACATCGGTGTCCACCTTCTGCATGAAATCCTTCAGCAGTGGCACACAGGCGTGAGAGAACAGATAACAACCGTACTCGGCAGTGTCCGAGATCACCTTGTTCATTTCGTACAGCTTCTTGCGGCCGATAAGATTGGCTATCAGCGGCACTTCATGCAGTGATTCGTAATAGGCCGATTCCTCAATGATGCCGGCATCGGTCATGGTCTCGAAAGCAAGCTCCACACCGGCCTTGAGCATGGCCACCATCAGAATGCCGTTGTCGTAGTATTCCTGTTCGGAGATCTGCATGTCGCCAGGCGTTGACTTTTCGAATGCCGTTTCTGCCGTCTGCTCCCGCCAGGTCAGCAGTTTTTTGTCGTCATTGGCCCAGTCTTCCATCATGTCGCGCGAGAATTCGCCACAGATGATGTCGTCCATGTGTTTCTGGAACAGCGGCGCCATGATGGTTTTCAGCTCTTCTGCCAGGGAGTTTGCCAACAGTTTGGCCGGATTGGACAGGCGATCCATCATATTGGTGATGCCGCCGTGTTTGAGTCCTTCAGAGACCACTTCCCAGCCGTGCTGGATCAGTTTGCTGGCGTAGGCCGGCTCCACACCCTTTTCTACCATACGGTCATAGCACAGCACCGAGCCGGTCTGCAGCATGCCACAAAGAATGGTCTGTTCACCCATAAGGTCAGACTTCACTTCAGCAATGAAGGAGGACTCCAGGACCCCGGCGCGATGACCACCGGTGCCGGCGGCGTAGGCTTTGGCAATTTCCAGGCCGTCCCCGTTCGGATCGTTTTCCGGATGCACGGCAATCAGAGTGGGCACACCAAAGCCGCGCTTGTATTCTTCGCGTACTTCAGAGCCAGGGCACTTCGGCGCCACCATGATGACGGTCAGGTCTTCGCGAATCTGCATGCCTTCTTCCACGATATTGAAACCATGGGAGTAGGCCAGGCACGCGCCTTTTTTCATCAGAGGCATTACCTGCTTGATCACGGGTGTGTGCTGTTTGTCTGGCGTCAGGTTCAGCACCAGGTCGGCCTTGGGGATCAGTTCTTCATAGGTGCCTACGGCAAAACCGTTTTCAGTGGCATTTTTCCAGGACTGTCGCTGCTCCTGGATGGCGGCCGCGCGTAGCGTGTAACTGATATCCAGACCACTGTCCCGCATGTTGAGGCCCTGGTTCAGGCCCTGCGCGCCGCAACCGACAATGACAATTTTCTTGCCTTTGAGCTTGTTCACGCCGTCAGCGAATTCGGCACGGTCCATGAAACGGCATTTGCCCAGTTGTGCCAGCTGCAGGCGCAGCGGCAGGGAATTGAAGTAGTTCATTACAGGATCTCCACGGGTATCAGAATGATGGTGTGCATGGTAGGTGAACAATGTGATTGCGTAAAATGATATATTTGCAATAGTGTATCCCGAAAAGTGGCATAATAGGCGTCTGTCAATGTGAGAAGTGTTGTGTCATGGATTTTCGGGATTTAAGACTTTTTCTGCACCTGAGTCAAAGCCTTCACTTTGGTCGCAGCAGCCGTGAATGTCATGTCAGCCCGTCCAGTCTCAGCCGGGTCATCAAGCGTCTGGAGCAGGAGGTGGGTGCTGCGTTGTTCGAGCGGGATAATCGCACGGTCAAGCTGACACAGGCCGGCCAGCAGTTTCGTGTTTATGCCGATGAGAGCCTGGCGCGCTGGGGCGAGCTGCAGCGAAGTCTGCACAGGGCGCCGGATGAGTTGCAGGGGCGCTTGAGTGTATTCTGCTCGGTAACGGCAAGTTACAGTTTTCTGCACGAACTGCTGGCCCGGTTTCGCGCCATGTACCCGGCGGTTGAGATATTGCTGCATACCGGCGACTCGGCCCTCGCCGTGGAGCGGGTGCTGGATGAGGCAGAAGACATCAGTATTGCCGCGCGACCGGATCGACTGCCCGATACGGTCACGTTTCTGCCCATCGCAGAATCACCCCTGGTGTTCATCGCGCCGACCATGGCCGGCCCCTTGCGTGACCTGCTGGACACCGGGGAGCGCGATGCGGGTGACTACCCATGGGAACAGTTGCCATTCATTGCATCGGAAACCGGATTGACGCGTGCGCGGGTTGAGCGTTGGTTCCGCCACCGGGGCATGACACCGAACATTTATGCTCGCGTCAGCGGGCACGAAGCCATTGTCAGCATGGTAGGGCTGGGCTTTGGCGTGGCTGTTGTGCCTGCATTGGTGGTGGAAAACAGTCCGAGCCGGAGCAAGGTCGAAGTGATACCGGTCGAACCTGGACTGCCACCTTTCTCCATCGGTATCTGCAGCCTGCGACGCAAGATGAGCAATCCGCTTGTTCAGGCGTTCTGGGCACTTTCAGGCCAGCACTTTCCGACCGGGGCGCAATGATCGTAAGCCAGGCGGGCTGTGTGTATAATCAGCATCAGGACTGGCACCTGTGGGGAAATATGGAAAAGGACGAATTCAAGCCTGTAAACCAATCGGTTGAGGCCGAGAGTGACGACTCGGAGAATCTCTTCCCGATTGATGAGCACGAGGAAATTGTTTCCGAGGATGGCAAGAAAATACGGCGCAAGGGAATCTACCTGCTCCCGAACCTGCTGACTCTGGGTGCATTGTTTGCCGGGTTCTACGCCATCATCGCCGGTATGAATGGTAACTTCAATGCTGCGGGCTGGGCGATATTGATTGCCGCAGTGCTGGATGGGCTTGATGGGCGGGTTGCCCGTCTGACCAATACCCAGAGCGCTTTTGGTGCACAATTTGATTCATTGTCAGACATGGTGTCATTTGGTGTGGCGCCAGCTTTGATTGTGTTCAGCTGGGCGCTGTCATCCCTGGGCAATGCCGGCTGGGCTGCCAGTTTCATCTTCATTTCCTGCGCTGCGTTGCGCCTGGCGCGATTCAACGTGCAGCTGGGCACTGTTGACAAGCGCTTCTTTCTTGGTCTGCAAAGCCCTGTGGCGGCCGGTCTGGTGACATTTATAGTCTGGGTTGGTTACAAGTACAATATTGAGGTCACCTGGGCAGTGTCAGTGGCAACGGCTGTAATCACAGCGTTTGTGGGCCTGCTGATGATATCCAACTATCGTTACTACAGCTTCAAGGAGATTCATTTCAAGGGAACTGTGCCCTATGTGGTGTTTCTGATGGCCGTGATTCTGTTGGTGGTCATTGCCCAGAATCCACACGAGGTTTTGCTGTTGATGTGCCTGCTTTATGCAGCATCGGGTCCGGTGATCGGTCTGTACAAACGCTCTGCCGGGAAGAAATGACGTGGCAGTGCTGTCCTTGAAAGAGGCAGTCTGCGAATTGAGGTGAAACCATGTTGATCAAGTCCGCTTCGGATATCAAGCCGTCGGAGATTACGCCGGAAAGTGTGTATCGCAATCGTCGTGCATTTCTTCGCGACGCTGCCAGTCTGGGCCTTGTGGCCGGTGCTGGCAGCCTGATGCCGGCAATGGCCTTTGGTAACGCGCCCGGGGATGCACTCAGGGCACGCGCACCGGCGGACATGGCACGATCGGCGCCAGCTCAATGGTGGCAGCCCAAATTTGACAATATCCAGGCCGCGCAGCGCGGTGGCGACTTCTGGACAGATGAAGACCTCACGCCGTATCGGGACGTGGTCACCTACAACAATTTTTACGAGTTTGGCACCGACAAGGAGGATCCCCATCGCCGGGCGCAGGACTTTGTGACCGATCCATGGTCAATTGAGATTGCCGGTGAATGCGACAAGCCCGGTGTCTATCACCTTGAAGATATTGTCAATCCACACACGCTGGAAGAGCGCATCTATCGACTGCGATGTGTTGAGCGCTGGTCGATGGTCATTCCCTGGGTGGGCTTCCCGCTGGCTGATCTGCTGAAACGTTTTGAGCCCAATTCCAGGGCGCGTTACGTGGCTTTCGAGACGCTGGTGGACCCGGAGCAGATGCCGGCTCAGCGCTCGCGTTTCAGTACGATCCGTTGGCCCTATGTGGAAGGCTTGCGTATGGACGAGGCCATGCATCCACTGACGTTCATGGCCGTGGGGCTCTACGGGGACTATATGCCGCCACAGAACGGGGCGCCCATCCGTCTTGTTGTGCCGTGGAAATACGGGTTCAAGAGCATCAAGTCCATCGTCAAGATCAGTTTTGTCGAGCAGGAGCCGCCCACGAGCTGGAGCACGATGCAGCCTAATGAGTACGGTTTCTACGCCAACGTCAATCCGGAGGTCCACCACCCCCGCTGGCGGCAGGATATGGAGACCCGTCTGCCCAGAACCCTGTTCAGTTTCGCCCGTATTCCAACCGAGATGTTCAATGGTTATGGTGATCAGGTAGCCCATATGTACGAGGGCATGGATCTGAGCCGTTATTACTGACGCGTGTCTTCCGGGACAGACCGACAAGGGCTGCAACTGATGCCATGGATTGTATTTCGTGTTGCTGTGTTTGTGGTCTCGCTGCTGCCGTTTCTTTACCTGGTTTACAGGGCGGCGGCAGGTGAACTCGGCGCTGACCCCGCAGATACCCTGGCCCTGGAGAGCGGGCGTTGGTCACTGCGCTTTCTGCTGATCTGCCTGGCAGTGACGCCAGTCAGGGAGCTCACCGGGCTGGCGCGCCTGGGTGTCCTGCGGCGCATGCTCGGTCTGTACGCCCTGTTTTATGCCAGTGTGCATCTTCTGGTGTATCTGGTGTTCCTGCTGGAGCTGCGCTGGTCTGAAATTGGTGAAGACATTCTTCAGCGCCCCTATATCACAGTGGGTTTTCTGGCTTTCCTGATTCTGGTCGCACTGGGCGTCACATCCAACAAGCCCATGATGCGTCGTCTCGGGCGTCGCTGGCGCCCCTTGCACAGGCTGATCTACCCGGCTGCGGGTCTGGGCCTGCTGCATCTGATATGGATACTGCAGACGGATCTTACAGATGCGGTATTTTATGGTATTATTCTCTTCCTGCTTTTGGCATACCGGGTGTATCGTGCAGTCTGGTTCAGGCGTCTTCTTGGGCGGCTGGGCAGTCAGTAGAGACCGGGCCACAAGCAAGCAGAAAAGCTCCCCGTATGTACAGTCATCCGGACCGGTTTTCCGGTGTCTTTTCTGCCCCGGAAAATTTTTCTGAAATTTCTGGGCAAAGTGCTTGCAAGCAGGAAATTAGGCCCTATAATACGCCTCCTCTTGATCACGAAGATCAAGCGGAACAGGTTCTTTAAAAGTTTGAGATTAAGTAATAGAGGTGGGTGCTTGCCGTGATGGTTATGCGCATTAAGCGAGATAATCAAGGTAAGCAACTGCGTTAATTTACAATTGAGTAGATTTA
>JBJHCW010000007.1:0-242676 GCA_050486205.1 Gammaproteobacteria bacterium
AGGGCAAACAGCGCCACCTGCACACTCGATTGGTACCGCAAACGCCGGGCACAACGTTCCGACGGCAACGATAGAAAAAAGCGATTTTCCAATCCCTTTCTTTGAACAAGAATACACCAAAAAAAAATGGCCGGTACAACTTTTGGGCTGCGTACCGACCAAGAGGGAGCGCGTGTTTACCTTCCTGCCATGGGCAGATGATTGAATGGTAGTGCGTGCCTTATAATAATTAAAATGAATTGTTTGGATTAGCATGATATTTAAATTCTATGTAGTTGCGTGTACCCTGTCAGTGAACGTCATCCACAGCACGGGGTACGATGCAGGAGAGAGCCCATGAGTTATCTGCCAACTGTCAAACAGTTGCGATATTTTATTGCCCTTGAGCAGATTGGCCATTTTGGCAAAGCGTCCGAGGCCTGTTTTGTTTCCCAGCCAGCATTCAGTGTTGCCATCCGTGAGCTGGAAAATACCCTGAATGTGCAGCTGGTCGATCGTACGAACAAGAGTGTGACCATCACCAGCCTGGGGCGCGAGATTGCCCAACAGGCCCGCGTGGTGCTGCGTGACATGGAAGATCTGGTCGATATTGCCCAGGGCAACCAGGCGCCTCTGTCTGGCCGCCTTAACCTGGGTGTGATTCCCACCATTGCGCCGTTTTTGCTGCCCAGTGTGTTGCCGGCCTTGCGCAATGCCTACCCGGACCTGAAGCTTTACCTCAAGGAAGATCTGACCGACCGGGTTTACGAGAAGCTGATGGACGGCGAACTGGACCTCATCCTCATTGCTTTGCCGTACGAACTGCGTAATGTATCGGAAATGCCGCTGTTTGAAGATCAGTTCTTCATGGCGCATCATCGCAATACCCGCTTTGTGAATGCCGGCACCTACAACAATGTCAACCAGCTGCCGAGCGACAGCATTCTGTTGCTGGAGGATGGCCACTGTCTGCGCGATCACGCGCTTACTGCCTGCCGCATCAAGAATGCCGACAAAGTCAGCAATATCACCGCCACAAGTCTGTTGACGCTGGTGCAGATGGTGGATGCTGATCTGGGTGTGACCTATCTACCTGAAATGGCAGTCAATTCGCCGCTCCTGGGCAACACCAGTATCAATACGGTGGCAATGGAGAGAAACAGTCATCGGGAGATCGGTCTGGTGTGGCGCAAGGCCAGCACCCGGTCCGCTGAATTCCAGATCCTGGGCGAGTTCATCAAGGCGCACTATCGTCCCGGCGCCCCGCGCTGATCATGGCGGCATCGCTTCATCGCACCGGTCAGTAACTGAACCTGTTCAGGTATTGAAGCTTGGCCGGTGCGGTGGTATAAGTGCATTCAGAATTTAATTATCCACTTGGCCAATAACAGCGTGCTGCCCCGGCAGCATCATAAGAAACAGGGCTCTGAGTGATTGCATTGGAGTCTTTTTATGCGCATTGTCAGCACAAGATCGGTTCGTAGAATGATGGCTCTGGTGACCATTGCCGCGGCCTGGCTGATGGCCGGCAACGCGGCTGCCAGTGAACGTGTCACCAATTTCACCTTGATAGACCAGCACGGCAAGGCCGTTGAACTGTACTACCACAATGATGCGTCCGCCGTTGTGCTGATGGCCCACCGTGCCGGTTCGCCTGTGGTGGCTGAATCGGCGCAGGCGCTGGTCGGGCTGAAATCCGAATTTCCCAATGTCCGGTTCTTCCTCGTCAACGCCGTGGATGGTGAGGGCAGGGATGCCGCGCGAGCGGATATGGATGCCCTGAATCTGGACTTTTCGGTACTTGACGACCGGGCACAACTGGTCACTCCCGCACTGGGCCTGAGCCACGCCGGTCAGGTGCTTGTGGTGGACACCAATCGCTGGCAGGTGCTGTATCGAGGCCCGGTGACAGATGAGGCCGGGAATCTGGTTGCCCGTATACTGGCCCAGCATGAGGCGGGGACCGGGATTTCCGTTGCTTCCATGGACATGCCGGCGGCATATGCCAGCGAGGCACTGGACCTACCCGATGCTGCGGCACGTTCCGGATACCGGAACATCTCCTACAGCGAAACCATTGCACCCATCCTTGTGCAGAAATGTGCTGATTGTCACCGCGCCGGCGGTATCGGTCCCTTTGCCATGAACAGTCACGCCATGGTGCAGGGGTTTTCACCGATGATCCGCGAAACCATTCTGACCAAGCGTATGCCGCCATGGCATGCCGACCCGGAAGTTGGCAGCTTTGCGCACGACATGAGTCTGAGTGTTGAGCAGGAGCAGGCGCTGGTGCGCTGGATAGAAGCCGGTGCGCCGCGTGGTGACGGCCCTGATCCGCTGGAAGATGTTGCGCCACAGGACAGTGCCTGGGCCCTGGGTGAACCGGACCTGATCATCGATCTGCCCAGCTTTGTTGTGCCGGCTACCGGCACACTGGACTACCAGAACTTTGAAGTGCCCAGTCCGCTGGAGGAGTCGGTGTGGGTACGCGCGGTGCAGATAATACCGGGTGAGCGCCAGGTGGTACACCATGCCATTGCCACTGTGGGGCCCCCGTCAATGTCCACCAACGGGGACTCAAGCAACGCATTGATGATGCCGCAGCTGATGACCTTTGTGCCGGGTAATGATCTGTACGAGTATCCCGAAGGTACGGGTCTGTATATACCCGAAGGCAGTTCGTTCTACACACAGATGCACTACACCACCTACGGGCGTGAAGCCACGGATCAGACCCGTATCGGCCTGTATTTTGCTGACAAAGAACCAGAGCATGTGCTGCAGCACTACTCCATTGTCAATCCCAACCTGCGCATTCCTGCCGGTGCTGCCGAGCATGAGGAAGCCGCTTATTTCCAGTTGCAGCGTGACGCGGTGATCTATGCACTGTTCCCGCATGCGCATTACCGCGGCAGGGCGTCCAGCTTCAGTTTCCGGTACCCCGATGGTACCGAGGAGTTGGTGCTGAACTCTCCCAACTACGATTTCAACTGGCAGCGCTACTTCCAGTTCGAGGAGCCGAAAGAAGTGCCAGCTGGCACCAAGATCATTCACCGTACGGTGTACGACAACTCGGCCAACAATCCCAGCAACCCGGATCCGGAAATTGTGGTGCGCTGGGGTGAGCAGACCTGGGAAGAAATGTTGTACGGCGGTATTTCGTTCCGTTATGCCGAGCGCAAGGAAGGCGACTTTGAGGTAAACCCTGACGAGTACATCACCAGTATTGTGCTGGGCTTCATGGACACCAACATGGATGGCAAGGTGTCGCTGGACGAAATGCCTGAAGGTGCGCGTGAACAGCTGGCCCTGCCGTTCACAATGCTTGACCGCAACAATTCAGGCGGACTGGAATACGATCAGTTATACATCCTGATGACACAGGGCGGCCTGGGTGCCGCCTTTACCGGGCAGCTCTGATCACAGGCTATCGATCAGAGCTGGCCAGCCCAGGGTCAGACTGCGGGGGACTCCTGCGGCGGTGCGGTGAAGCGAAGCTCCTTCAGGGGTAATTCCCGCACCCGCTGACCGGTCAGTGCGTACAGCGCATTTGTCACGGCCGCCGAAATCGGCGGCGTGGCAGGCTCGCCCAGGCCGCCCAGCGCTGCGCCGGACTCAACCAGCTCCACCTCAATCAGCGGCGATTGTGCCATGCGCAGCATTTCATAGTCGTTGAAATTACCTTCCTTCACGCGACCATTTTCTATACTGATGCGTCCATAAAGGGCGGCTGTCAATCCGTAGATGATGCCGCTTTCAACCTGCTGCTTCGCGGTATCAGGATGCACCGCTCGGCCACAGTCAATGGCGCACACCACCCGATCCACCTTTACGGCGCCGTTGTCGTCAAGAGACACCTCCGCCACCTGTGCCACGATGCTGCCAAAGCTTTGCTGCAGGGCTATGCCCCGGGCGCGGCCTTCGGGCAGTGGGCGGCCCCAGCCGGCCCGCTCGGCGGCTACGCGCAACACTTCGGCATGGCGTGGCCTGTCGGCCAGCAGGTCAAGTCTGAACTGATACGGGTCCCGGCCTGAGTCCCAGGCCAGCTCGTCAACAAATGACTCCAGGAAAAACGAGTGCTGGGAATGCGCTACGCTGCGCCAGGCGCCAAAAGGAACGTGTGTGTCACTTTCCACATAGTCGATTTTCTGATGCAGCACGGCGTAGGGGATATGCGCTGCCTCGGCGGGTTCGTTCTTGCCGATATAGCGGTTTTCCCAGGCCACAAGATTGCCTTCGCCGTCAAAACCGGCGCGGAAGCGGCTGGTGACGGCCGGCCGGTAGTAGTCCTGGCGGGTGTCCTCTTCGCGTGACCACAGGGTCTGCACGGGTACATCAAAATGCCTGGCAATCTCCACCGCCTGATCAATGGTGTTGGTGGACATGGGCAGACGTCGACCAAAGCCCCCGCCCAGGTAATGCGGGTGCATGACGACCCTGTCGGCATTGATGCCCGCTACACTCGCCACCCGGGCTTTCATGCCCAGATTGTCCTGGGTGCCGGTCCACACCTCACACAGATCATCATGAAAATGCACGGTGCAGTTCATCGGTTCCATGGCGGCGTGGGCCAGATAGGGCACGCGGTAACTGGCGGTGACAATACGCTCGGCGCGGACCATGGCCTCGGCCGTGTCGCCTTCAGCCACATCGCGCCGCAGCCTGCCGTTGTCCAGCGCGTCGTCGTAGGCGGCAAAGATGGCCGCCGAGTCCACCGTGTCGTTATCGGTGGCGGTGAAACTCACCTCCAGGGCATTGAGCGCCTGTTGGGCGCGCCAGTAATTGTCCGCGACTACCGCGACCGCGTTATCCAGTTCAACAACGCGCTGTACTCCCCTGCGCGACATGATCCGGTCGGCGTTATCGACCGAGGCCAGTTTGCTGCCGAATACCGGCGCGGTTTTCACAGCGGCGTACAGCATGCCCTCAGGGCGGGCATCAACACCAAATAGGGCGCTGCCATCCACCTTGGAGGGAATGTCCACGCGCGGTATGGAGCGACCCATCAGTGTGAACTGATCAGGCGTTTTTAATGTCGGGTGGCGTGGTGGCTCAAACCGGGCAGCGTCCTGTGCCAACTCGCCGTAGCTGGCCGAGCGCCCGGAAGCTTCGTGGTAGACATGGCTCTGTCGGGTAACAAGGCTGGATTCACTCACATCCCAGCGCTCCGCTGCTGTGCGTACCAACAGCTCTCGGGCCGCGGCGCCAGCCACACGCATGCCGTGTTCACCGGTGAAGCGCACCGACGTGCTGCCGCCGGTGATCTGCAGATTCATCACTTCGGCCACTTTCATGGTGCCAAAGTCAGCCAGGCGGTCCAGGAAGCCGGGCACAGTCACGCCCATGTCTTCGACAAAGCCGCGCACAAGCACGCCGTTCGCAAACAGCTTTGTGGTTGGCGCGTGCTCGATATTGACGCGCTCCCAATCGGCATCCAGTTCGTCTGCTGCCATAATTGGCAACGAAGTGAGTACGCCCTGACCCATTTCTGCGTGTGGTACATAAACGGTGACTGTGTTGTCGGTGTTGATTTTCAACCATGTGGTCAGAAAGGCGCTGTTGTCATCGGCGTGCTCACGATTGGCACGCAGGTGTTTGCTCGGGCGTGTGGCCCCGTATGCGATCATCAGGCCACCGCCAACCGCCACAGTGCCCAGGATGAAACGTCGTCGTGAAATGCTCATACGCTTTCCTCCTGTGTGTCGGTAGCGGCCGGTTCTGCCGCGCTGTGGAACAGCTCATTGATGACCGTGGCGACCCGCGGATAGGTTCCGCAGCGGCAGACATTGTCGATGCTGCGTTTGACCTCATCGGCAGAGGCGTCGGGATTGTTCTCCAGCATGGCGCTGACGGCCATGATCATGCCACTCTGGCAATAACCACACTGGGGCACCTGATGTTCGATCCAGGCCTGCTGCACGGCGGTCAGTCGACCGTCCGGCGCCAGCCCTTCTATGGTGCGGATATTGCTGCCGGTGACAGCACTGACGGGGGTCACACAACTGCGCATCGGTCGGCCGTCCACATGCACGGTGCAGGCGCCACAGGCGGCAATGCCACAACCGTACTTGGTGCCGACAAGGCCGAGCTCGTTGCGCAGCGCCCACAGCAGGGGCATATCCGGTTCAATATCAAGTTCGTGGATAGTGTTGTTGATGGTGAGTTCAATCATGATGCCAGGTCCTGTTCATACTACTTGAATGGTCGGCGTTGTGCCTGAAAAAGCGCCAATCAAGGCGCGACGAGCGTGGTTTGGTCATTCCAAATGAGTAAGGAGCAATGCGCAGTGGCGCGTTTTCAGGCACAACCCGCAGGGCTGGAGCCATTTTTCCGCCCCGCTTCGTTGTCAGTCGCTCACAGGGGTTCACCATGCTTCTCTCCTTCCGCCTCGCTGGACGAAAAAATGGCCTCCAGCGCAGACCATTCAAGTAGTGTGAACAGGATCCGACCTCGTTGCCGTCCGGCAGGGATGCCTCGGAGTGTCGGATACAGGCAGAATATAACAGTTTGTCAATCGCTTCAATTTGCGGCTTCAATTTGCGTCTGAGTTTGGGTATTGTGCGCCAATGACCCAGTCCCCGTCTGCAGCCGTCAGCTTTGAGTATTCCCAGCTTCGCCGGGTGTTACTCAATATGCGGGCTACCGAGGCGGTGCCGGGGCTGGCAGCGGCCGCTGGCGCTCACCGCGTACTGATCATCGCCTCGGGTACGCTCAGTCGTAAAACGCCGGTTATCGGCGCGCTGAAAGCGGCGCTGGCTGATCGCTGCGCCGGGGTTTTTGATGGCATCGGCTCGCACACGCCGCGCCCGGATGTGCTCAAGGCCTTGTCAGTCGCCCGGGAGTTGCAGACCGATCTGTTGGTATCAGTTGGTGGTGGCTCGGTGATCGATGCCGCAAAAGCGGTGCAGTTCTGTCTCAATGCCAATATCCTCAGCGAAAACCACCTGCTGCAGTACGCCCGCTTCGGTGATGGCTCCAGTGGCGCCATGGCAGGGCGCTGGGAGCCGGATCCGATGCGACCTCAAGTGCATCAGATTGCAGTACCCACCACACTGTCGGGCGCTGAATTCAGCAATAATGCCGGAGTGACCGACCCTTCAAGAGGAGTGAAAGAGGGGTACAGGGCGCCCGGGCTGTGTGCGGAGGCTGTGGTTTTTGATCCGGCGCTGACCCGGCACACGCCAGACTGGTTGTGGCTGTCCACTGCCATCCGTTCCCTGGACCATGCCATAGAGGGTTACTGTTCGGTGGACGCCCACGAGTATCTGCGCGCGCATTTTCTGCATGCCATGCGCCTGTTTTCGACCTCACTGCCTGCCGTTGCAGAGCGCCCGGATGATCTGTCGGCTCGCTCGCTGAATCAGCAGGCCGCATGGCTGGCCTGCTGTGGGCTGGGAAAAGTGCGCCATGGCGCCAGTCACGGCATTGGTTATATCCTGGGTGCCCGCTGTGGTGTGCCGCACGGACATACGTCCTGTGTGATGTTACCAGCTGTATTGCAATGGAATCTCCGGGTCAATGCCGGGCTGCAGGCGGACATCGACAGGGCGCTGGGCGGCGATGGCACTGATCCAGACGGCGCGGCGCCACAACTGAAAGCGCTGCTGGCATCACTCGGGCTGCCAACATCGCTGCGCGATGTCGGCGTCAGTCGCGAAGACCTGGCAGGCATAGCCGCAGCAGCGGCAAGACACACTGTTGTGCGCGGCAACCCGCGGCCCATCGAGCACGCTTCGCAGGTGCAGGAAATCCTTGAGCTGGCCTGGTGACGGTGACGCAAAAAGGGGCGGACCGGCGCGCTGAAGCGAGGTAATTGGCAATTTGTCAGTGATTCATCGGCTTTGCAGGGGCATCCATGGTATTTTCCATTGACTGGGTCAATTATCGGCGTGATTATTGTGGGTCCGGGCGGCACTGAGCCCGGATATCCGACACCATTACTGCTATCAAGAATCAAGCAAAAAAGGAAGGGACACGTTATGATCAAGAATCTGTTGAAGCTTGGCGCGGCTGCGGCCATCACAGTACTGCTGGCTGCCTGTGCTGCACAGCAACCACACCCTCTGGTGGGCCACTGGGATGCCACCATTTCGACGCCGATGGGCAATATGAATGCCGAGCTGGTGGTCAATGAGGACATGAGCGGCAATATGCGCTCGGCTGATCTGGGCGCTTCCGGCCTGGACAATGTCATGGTTGATGGCCAGCAAGTGGCTTTCAGCACTGACATCGATGCGCAGGGCATGATGATGACGCTGCAATTCAATGGCGAAGTGGACGGTGACACGCTGAGCGGCGCATTTGACACACAATTCGGTCCGCTGACTGTCAATGCCATCCGACGGTAGTACAGCGGCAAAAAAGGGGACAGATCTATTTCCCGGGGAGCCATGACAACAACAATAAAGTCAGTCATACCCGCTGTAACCGAAAAACGCACCACACTGGCGGCCAGTCTTGTTGCAGGACTGGCCGTGCTTGTTTTTGCCGGCATGCTTCATGCCCAGGCCGCAGCTCCAGACCAGGGCCATGACGGTGAGGCCCTGTTCAATCAGCACTGCGCCTTCTGCCACGGACTGACCGAATTGCCCGACGGTGTCGCAGCTACCGTGGCAGCCGAGATCGCCCGCGCGCCCACCATGGATTCACTGTCAGCACTTTCTCCCCAGGCCGTTATTCGCTCGCTGACTGATGGCGGCGCCATGCGCGCGCAGGGGTACCAGCTCAGTGGTGATCAGCGCCGGGCCATCGCAGAATATGTCACCGGCCGCCCGGTATCCGATATGGATCTGACTTACAGCAGCGCCGGGCGCTGCGATACCTCGGCAGCGATGACTGATCCGTTTGGTGGTCCGTCCTGGAACGGCTGGGGTCCGGATATCCGCAACTCACACTTCCAGCCTGCCGGGCACGCCGGCCTGGCCGCCGGGGACATTCCGTATCTTGAGCTCAAGTGGGCTTTCGGTTTCCTGGATTCCTCTGTTGCCTGGTCACAGCCCACCGTGGTCGAAGGGCGGGTGTTCATTGGCAGCCAATCGGGCACGGTGTTTTCCCTGGATGCTGACAGTGGTTGTATCCACTGGGTATTCCAGGCTGACAGTGGCGTGCGCACATCGCTCACGGTGGTGGACGCGCCGGACAACAGTGGCGCGGGGTATATGGCCGTTTTTGGTGATATGACGGGCAATGCCTACGCCGTCAACGCCGATACCGGCGAACTGATCTGGCGCCGCCTGATTGAGGATCATCCGCTGGCTCGTATCACTGGCTCACCGGTGGCGCACGAGGGCCGGCTCTACATTCCCATGTCCTCATTCGAGGAAAGCCAGGGCGGACTGGAGAGTTATCCCTGCTGTACGTTCCGGGGCAACGTCAGCGCAGTGGATCTGGCCACAGGCGAGCAGATCTGGCGCACCTGGCTGGTGGACCCACCGCAGCAGACAGGCGTGAAGCCCAATGGTGTGGCGCTTTACGGGCCTGCCGGGGCTGCGGTCTGGTCTGCGCCGACCATTGATGTGAACAGGGGGATGATCTATGTGGCCACCGGCAATGCCTATTCAGAACCGGCCTTCGAAAACGCCAACGCCGTGATCGCGCTGGATATGGAGAGCGGTGCCATTGAATGGGTCACCCAGACTGTGCCCAATGATGTTTACGTAACGGGTTGCGCGCGTGGCATGAATTGTCCGCAGGACCAGGATGTGGGGCCGGATTATGATTTTGGCACCTCTCCCATACTGGCCTCCACGCCTGCGGGGCGCGAGCTGATTCTTGTCGGGCAAAAGTCCGGCGTGGCCTACGCCATGGATCCGGACAACAGTGGCGCCGTGGTCTGGGAATACCGCGCCGGCGACGGGGGCGTATTGGGTGGCATACAGTGGGGCATAGCCTACGACGGCAACAAGGCCTATATTCCGGTGTCCGATCTGTTCCAGGCCAATCCCGGAGGCCTGCATGCCGTGGATCTGGATACCGGTGAGCGTATCTGGTACGCGCCTCCGCCACCGCTGGCCTGCGGAGAGCCGGAACGCGGCTGCACGGAGTCATTGTCTGCGGCCATCACCGTGATTCCCGGCGCTGTCTTTGCTGGTTCCATTGATGGCGGGTTCCGTGCCTGGGCCAGTGACACTGGTGAGCTGCTGTGGGAGTACAACACCAACCGGGACTTTGACACCGTCAATGGTGTGCCGGCATTTGGTGGTTCACTGATCGGCCCGGGTCCGACCGTGGTGGACGGGCGCGTGTTTGTCAATTCCGGTTATGGCTCGCAGGGCGGGCGCGATGGCAATGTGCTTCTGGTGTTCGCAGTGGGTGCTGGCGGGTCCGGGCCCTGAAAACCAGAAAATCAGAAAATAAATCTGTCCCCTTTTTTGTGATAACCTTGCCTGCTCGGACTGCAGGATGGAATTACTCAGAGGTTCCCCGCGTATGACATTGATCCCCACACGATTTTGCCGGTCTGTCACTGCCAGACTGGTTGCTGCTGCGATCAGCAGCACTGCATTGATCGGCGGCGCCACGTTGGCCAGCGCCCAGGACGAAACACCCGAACTGCCGCGGCAGATGGCGTGGACAGCCTATAACGTCGGCACAACCGGCTATAATCAGGCTGTGGCCATTGGTGCCATGCTGCGCGACCGCTACAACATCACCCTGCGTGTGATCCCCGGTCAGAATGATGTTTCCAGACTGCTGCCCCTGAACAACGGGCGGGTGCAGTTCTCAGCCAATGGAGTGGCCACTTACTTCGCTCAGGAAGGTGTATTCCAGTTTGCCGACCAGCAGTGGGGGCCGCAGCCACTGCGCATGCTCATGGCCTCCAGCGGCGACAGCAATCAGTCTGTGGCCGCCACGGCCAGAAGCGGTATCACGACCTTTGAAGAGCTGCGCGGTGGTCGAGTGCCCTATGTGCGCGGCGCACCGGCGCTGAACATTTCCATGGAAGCACTGATGGCCTGTGGTGGCATTACCTGGGAAGACGTCCAGCGCGTGGACTACCCCGGTTACGACGCCATGTGGGAAGGCGCCATCAACGGTGAGGTGGACGTGGCATTTGGTACAACCGTGTCCGGTCCTGCGCGTCGGCTCGAAGCTTCACCCCGTGGAATCGTCTGGTTGCCCACCCCGCATGATGATGCCGATTGCTGGCAACGCATCCGTGCTGTTGGTCCCTATTTCACCCCCAAAATGGCCACCCGAGGTCCGGGTATCAGCGATGATAATCCTCAGGAAGGTGCCGACTATCCCTACCCCATGCTGATCACGTTGGCCGGGCAGGAAAACAGCATGGCCTACTGGATGGTCCGCGTGATCAACGAAAACTATGACCGGTTCAAGGATGCGGACCCGGGTGCCATTGGCTGGGCACTGGACCGTCAGGTCTTTGACTGGGTGGTGCCCTATCACGAGGGTGCGGTGCAGTACTGGAAAGAGGTGGGGGTGTGGACAGAAGAGCATGATGCCCACAATCAGCGTCTGATCCAGCGCCAGGAAGTCCTGGCTGCCGCCTGGGATGAGCTGGAAACACGTCGAATACGTAACGCTGATGAACGCCGTGATGCCTGGATGGCACTGCGCGCCGAGCGTCTTGAAGCGGCGGGCTTCGATCCGGTCTGGCGGTAAACTGTGTCGGACAAACCAAAGACGGAACCGGTTGTCCCGGCTGGCAATAACAACGATGCGCTGAGCTACAGTGATGGCAGGCGGCATATCACCAATCTGCCTCCATTCGTGCGCTGGGTCATGGCGGGTGCAGCCGTACTTGCCATATTTGTTGCGATGGACACCTTGCGGCTGTTCGGCGCCACGCCGCTGCTGGACTTCGTCATCACGGTGGACAACCACTACTACTACGCGCTGTTGGCTCTGCTGCTGCCACCGTGTTTCCTGATCTTCCCACCGTTCAGTCGTGCGACACGCTACTGGTACGACATCATCCTGGCGTTGACTGCCTTCGGGGTCAGTAGCTACTTTTTCTTCAACTCTGAAACCATGCTGGACTTTGCCTGGGAATTCGGCGGCGCGCCGGATGAGGCCATCTGGTTGAGTTTTGTGTTGTGGGCATTGGTGCTTGAAGCGGTACGACGCTGCGGAGGGATGACACTGTTTGTGCTGGTTTTTGTGTTTTCCCTGTATCCCATGGTGGCGGAATCTGTGCCAGGTGTGGTCAGTGGCATGGCATCCTCGCCGGCGGACACTGCGGCCTATCATGTCACCAGTATCGAAAGCATTCTCGGGTTGCCGTTCCAGGCTTACGCCAAGCTGGTCATCGGCTTTCTGGTGTTCGGGGTGGCGCTGCAGCATACCGGTGGCGGCAAGTTCTTCATCAATCTGGCATTTGCCCTGTTTGGCCATGTTCGAGGTGGTGCTGCCAAGGTAGCTATTGTCTCAAGCGGCCTGATGGGTTCAATGAGCGGTAGCGTGATCACCAATGTGCTCACCACCGGTCAGATGACAATTCCGGCCATGCGCCGGAATGGCATGGAGAAGGAATACGCTGGCGGTGTGGAAGCCTGCGCGTCGACCGGTGGTGTGCTGTTGCCGCCGATCATGGGTTCCACGGCCTTTGTCATGGCCACGTTCCTCAATGTGCCCTATACCACAGTGGCGCTGGCGGCAGTGATTCCGGCGGTACTGTACTTCTTCGGCCTGTTTGTACAGGTGGACGCCTATGCCGCACGCAAGGGCCTGAAAGGTGTGCCCAAAGAGGAGCTGCCAAGGCTGCGCGATACCATTCGCGAAGGCTGGTTCTATCTGGCCGCGTTTGGTGTGCTGATCTTCCTGCTGGTCTATATGCAGCGCGAGGCGGTGGCACCGTTCATCGCCACAGGATTGCTGCTGGTGCTGAACCAGATCACTCGCTTCCAGCGCTGGAGTCTCAAGGACGCAGGGAATTTCCTGGTGGCTACGGGGAAACTGCTGTGTGAGCTGCTGGCAATCATGGCCGGTGTTGGCCTGATTGTGGGTGCACTGTCGGTGACCGGTCTGTCCGGCACTCTGGTCAACGATCTGCTGTATGTGGCAGGTGATTCCATCTGGCTGTTGCTGCTCATGGGTGCCTTCACCAGTTTTGTGCTGGGTATCGGCATGACGGTGACTGCTGCGTATATCTTCCTGGCCATTGTGCTGGCACCAGCGCTGGTGCAGAGCGGCCTGAATCCGATGAGTGTGCACCTGTTCATTCTGTACTGGGGCATGTTGTCCTTCATCACGCCACCCGTGGCGCTGGGCGCCTTTGCGGCGGCCAGTGTGGCTGGCGCTTCGGCCATGAAAACCGGTTTCCGCGCCATGAGTCTGGGTAGCGTGATCTACTTCATTCCCTTCTTCTTTGTGCTGGATCCAGCCCTGATCCTGGCCGGCAGTGCCTGGGATATCATCTCGGCCACCGTGGCCGCCCTGCTGGGTGTGCTGCTGATTGCCGGCGCCCTTCAGGGGTATGTGATGGGTATTGGCATGCTGGAGCGCAAGGGTGCCCTCGGTGTTGCGGGTCGCCTGTTGCTGGCGCTGGGCGGCGGCTTGATAGCGCTGCCCGGGCTGCAGGTGATCGGCTTCAACGTCAACGATACCCAGCTGCTGCTCAGCGGCCTGGTCGCCGCCGTGACCGGCGTGCTGCTCGCCAGAAAAGGGGACAGATTTATTTTCCGGCCGCGTGCAGGGTAGGTCGACGCGGCTGGTGGCCTGGCACCCCAAAAAGGGGACAGATTTATTTTATGCCTGACAGGGTCTATACTTCGCGACCTTGTTGATTCTTGGTGTAAGGCAGTGAAAAATAAATCTGTCCCCTTTTCTTAACCCCTTTTCCATGGAGCGCCAAACATGCGCAAATATCTGATGTTGCTGGCACTTGCTCTTACCCTGGCAAGCTGCAGCGACGATACTACGCCCCCGGACCTCACTACCGCTGAACCACCGATCCCCGAGCCGGCCCAGATCGGCGATCCGGCTGCGGAAACCGAACGCCTTTACAACTGGCTGGACGAGGTTTTCCAGGAGATGCTCGCCGACTCACCCCAGTGGCAAACCTCGCTGGGTATGATTGATGACCTGGAGGCCTACGGACAATGGGATGATCACAGTGATCAGAAAGCCATCGAGTACAACCAGCGCGAGCAGCAGTGGTTGGCACAGATGCGGGAGAATTTCTCACTCGGCGCGCTGGATGAGGACGGGCAGAACACGTTCCGCTTCATGGAGTACAACTGGGAAATCAGCGACCGGCTGTTCCAGGTGCGCGACAGGGAATACATATTTTCTTCCCTGCTGGACCCGATCTCTGGCTACACAAGTTTCCTGATCAATAACCACCGGGTGTCCGAACTGGCCCATGCCGAGGCCTATGCCTCGCGCCTGGAAAGCCTGGACGAGGTCATCGATGAGCTGGTCAATCAGGCCCTGGACCGCGCAGAAAACGATGTGCTGGTACCTCTGTTTGCTTACCCACGCCTTATTGAGTCTGCCACCAGCCAGATTCAGGGTGCCGAGTTCGGTACCGGTGAGGAACACGGCGCACTGTTCTCGGACTTCAGGGACAAGGTGTATCAGCTTGATCTGGATGAGGACAGCACCCAGGCGCTTGTCAGCCGCGGAGAAGCCGCGCTGCGTGACCGGTATCTGCCAGCCATCAGTCGTTACATTGATGCACTGCGCCAAATGGAATCGATGGCAGATCAGCGTGACGGGGTGTGGAAACTACCCGATGGGGACGACTTCTATGCCGTCAAGATCCACCAGTTCACCACCCGTGATGACCTGACCGCTCAGCAGATCCATGACATCGGTTTGTCCGAAGTTGCACGTATCCGTGCCGAAATGGAAGCAATCATGCGTGAGGTGGACTTCGATGGCGAGCTGGAGGATTTCTTTGTTTTCCTGAGAACCGACGAACAGTTCTATTACCCGAACACTGAAGAGGGGCGTCAGCGGTACCTGGACGAGTCCACAGAATTTATCGATCAGGTCATGGCAATAGCTGACCAGTACTTCAATGTGCTGCCCGAGGCCGGGCTGGAAGTACGTGCGGTGGAGCCTTACCGGGAAGCCACAGCCACTGGCGCTTTTTACAATACCCCCGCGCTTGATGGGTCGCGTCCCGGTTATTACTACGTCAACCTGGCCAACATGGAAGACAACCCAACCTACCTGATGGAGTCACTGGCCTATCACGAAGGTGCGCCGGGGCATCATTTCCAGTTGGCACTGGTGCAGGAAATGGAACACATGCCCATGTTGCAGCGCATGAGCTGGAACTCTGCCTATGTGGAAGGCTGGGCGCTATACGCCGAGCGGCTGGGCAAGGACATGGGCTTTTTCACCGATCCCTATCAGGATTTCGGGCGACTGAGTTATGAAATTTTCCGGGCTGTGCGTCTGGTGGTGGATACCGGCATCCATGCCATGCAATGGACACGCCAGGAGGCCATCGACTACATGCTTGCCAATACCCCCATGACCGAAGGCGATATCGTGCCTGAGGTGGAGCGCTACATCACCTGGCCGGCGCAGGCGCTGAGCTACAAGATTGGCATGAACACCATCATGGATCTGCGTGCCGAGGCACAACAGCGTATGGGTGACGACTTCGACTGGGGCGGTTTCCATGACGCCGTGCTGACCGGCGGATCGCTGCCTTTGCCGCTGCTTATTGAGCGGGTAGAGGCCTGGATGGAGTAAACTGCCGGAAAAAGGGGACAGATTTATTTTGCGCAGCAAAATAAATCTGTCCCCTTTTTCCCTTCCTTCAGCAACGGTTAAGCCTCACAGCCACAAACTGGATTCCACATCGCAAGCAATCAACTTAAAGGAGTAGATACGATGTTTGCCAATACCTCTCAACGCACCCTGTTACGGATCGGTATGATGCTGGCTGCTGCAGCCGTACTGGCTGCTTGCACAACCACTGACCCGTACACCGGCGAGCAGCGTACCGCCCGCTCCGCTACCTACGGCGCTGCAGGCGCAGTGGTCTGCGGCATTGTTGGCTCCACCCGCAACAGCCGTAGCGCCCGAAATGCGGCTTTGGGCTGCGGCGCCATCGGCGCGGGCATTGGTGCCTACATGGACGCCCAGGAGGCCGAGTTGCGTGAGGAGCTGGCTGGCACCGGGGTGCAGGTACGCCGTCATGGTGACGAGCTGGAATTGGTCATGCCAGGCAATATCACATTCAATGTGGATGATTATTCCATCCGGTCGGATTTCCAGCCGGTGCTCAACTCTGTGGCGCAGGTGTTGTACAAATTCACCGATACCCGACTGATGGTCACAGGCCACACCGATTCCACCGGGTCGCGAGACTACAACTACGGCCTGTCGGACAGGCGCGCCACCAGCGTGGCCAATTACCTGGCTACCCGGGGCGTTGACCAGAATCGTCTGATCACCCAGGGCATGGGCCCGGATCAACCGATTGCCAGCAATAACACCACAAGTGGTCGCGCCGAGAACCGACGGGTCGAGTTGCGGATCGTGGCCATCGACGGTTGAGTCGGGGAGGAGGAACAGCAACCTTTTGGGCGGCTGGCTCCTCAAGGGGTTCGGTGTCACCCAAGCAGGCCGTAGAGTAGAAGCAATCCCATGATGGCCGTCAACGCCATGGCTATGGCGGCCAGGGCTCCGTCGTAGGACACCAGAGCCAGCCCATACAGCAACAGCACTACTCCGGCCATTGATGCGAGCATCGGTACCAGTTCCATCGCCGGAATGAGCACAGCAATGAACAGACAAATCAAAGCGATGCAATAACGACCGAATGAATCGATAAGTGAAGTCAGGCGGGGTTTCAGCAATTTGTCGATGTATTTTGCAGGCGAGGATAAAGCACCGACAACCTTGCTGACGCGGGATTGTGACAGGGATTTGCGCAATAACCATTGCGGAATCCAGAATGTCCGTCTACCCAGCAGCATTTGCCCTGCCACAAGTACAACCAGCAGGGACATCATCGAAGGCAGGCCCGGAATGCCGCTGATTGGCGACATGATCATGGCGCCTACCATGAGCAGAAGCGGTCCGAAGGATCGCTTGCCTACCGATTCGATGACATCAGCCAGTGTTACAGGATCGTGCTCGCTGGCAGCCGCATCAATGTGCTCAAGCAATTCGCTCAGATTCCCTGGATGCCCCCTGTCACCGGTGCCCGCCTGTTTTCGGGCCACTATGCCCCTGCCTTTTGCGCCAGACAGGGCTTTCCCGCATCCAGGCGTGACCAATTCGAGTGCTCTTCAAGGTAAGTCCGATCAAAACCGGAAAACTCAATCAAGCCTTCCAGGTCACAGATGCGTACAGAGCCGTTGTGTGCCTCCAGCAGGCCCATTTTTCGTAGCGCCTTGAATGTTCGGCTCACATGCACTGAACTCAGGCTCAGCGCGTCACCGATGATTGCCTGATTCAAGGGTAGCTCGAATTCGGATGTGCTCAGTTTCAGCCTTACCTTCATCTCGACAACAAAGTGGGCAAGCCGTTGCGCAGCGTTGCGTCGCCCAATATTTATCACCCGTTCAATAAGCATGGATTGTTCGCGCGCAAGTATCAGGAAAAACAGGTCCGTGAGGCGTGGCGCGCGATCAAATATGTCGGTGACCCGGCTGCGCGGGAAGGGGCAGGCGACCAGGGGTGTCAGTGCAATGAAGTCGGAGAGGTTGGTGTTGAAGCTCATTTCCCGCAAGCCCATGATCTGCCCGGGCAGGAAGATGTCCAACACCTGGCGTTGGCCGTCAGCCAGTGTGCGAATGGCACAGGCCCAGCCTGAGCGCAAGGTGAAAAAGCGGTCGGACTGCCCGCCAGCCGCCGCAAGGATGGTGCCAGCTTTGTACTCGCGGGCATCGCGCTCGAGTTCCTGCAGCAGCGCCTTCTCGTCATCATTCAGTTCGGCAAAGTGGGAGAACTGTTCGACGATACAGCTCTGAGGTGCCGTGTGCTTGTCGGAGCAATGCGGGATATCCGTCATTATTGTCAGCTCGATCGGACCGGGATGATGCATTGGTGCGAGAACCTTTGCCAGATGAATAATAAGCGTGCTCAATTTTGGCGGTCAAGCAAAAAAAAGGCCGCCCGGGAGGGCGGCCTGAGGGAATCCACCGACGGAAGGGTGGCAAACTCTGGGTCAGGAACCGACGACCAGGCGATTGATTACGCGCTCAACGCCATCGGTTTCGGAAGCAACCTGTTCCGCTTTCTCAACTTCCGCACGGGATTCAACTTCGCCTTCAAGCGTGACTACATCATTCTCGGTAGACACACTGATCGACATGCCAGGCACATCGTCTTCAAGCAACAGACGTCCCCGGACGCGCGCAGTTGTTGTGGCATCACTTACCCGATCGCCAAAACTGCGTTCGCCGTTGTCCATAAGCGGCAATTCCCGATTCACACTGATATTGTTATTGACGCGATCAATACCATTGACGTCCATGGCGATTTCCTCGGCCAGGTCACGTTTGGCATCTTCGTCAACCTCGCCACTGAGCGTGGCAGTGCTGCCGGAGACCTCTATCTCGAGGTCAAAGGGATTCAATTCGCGATTCACCGCAAAAATTCCCCAAAGTTGCCCTTCAAGGCGGGCTTCATTGACCCGATCAAGGGTGTCATTGGCTTGCACCACACCACTGGTGGCGACAAGCACGGCTGCAAACATCAATAGCTGTTTCATCGTTCTGCTAAACATCAGATCCTCCTTTTCACTGTTCAAAGAGTAAGACAACCCATTGTCTTCAGTGGTTCTGTGCTGCTACGTGGCTGCTATGGTCTGGAATGCGGTCACATAGGCGGGCGGCGGCCAGCCACGAAAAATACGATGGACAGAATCAGGCCCACCACGAACAGTATCCAGGCAATATTCACAGCCGCGCCTGCGATACCGGTCAAACCCAGCGCTGCGGCAATCAATGCCACAATAAGAAACGACAACGCCATTCCAATCATGTCTTTCACTCCTTGTATTGTTTCCTAGCTTTCCATAACGAGGATATGACGAAGATCTCAGCCCTGTCGTTAACTTGGGTTAAACGTCAGGGATAAAAGATTCGGTCAATCGCCTTCAGCAAAAAGGATTGCGGCCCTGCCTGGCGTCGGATGAGCCCTGCTTCAGCGCCTGCAGACGGGCGTACAGGCTGTTCGCTTCCTCCTGCAGGATGGCAAAGTCACGCATGTTACCACTGCGCTGGGCCATCATCGCTTCGCCCAGCTTGCGCTCGTACGCCTGCTGGAGCTTCTTTTCCGGATTGCCTTTGAAGAATTGGAACACCTTGTTCTCCTGGTGATAGCATGACTTTCGCTATTCGGGTGCAGATTGTGCACGTTGCGCAGAGTGTGCAAGTTGTCCGTGCGACTGCACACCCACCTGAATACGATAAAGATGCGCCATTGGTTCTGGCTCATCCGCGGAAGGCTGGTCAGCGTAACTGCATTTGACAACACAGGATGCTGTAGAGGTAGTGGAAACCATGGCAGGAAAGAAACGATTGACACTTCTGGCCGCCGTCACCGGCGCCGTCCTCCCCGCGCTGGCCCATCCGAACGAGCAGTCACCCTGGCTGCTCACAGTAGAAGCCGGTCCGATATGGGTGTCCCGCAACGCTGTACAGATTCCCAATGACGCTCAGGGTGACCGGTTCGATCTGTTGGAGCTGACCGGCACCGGGCCGGATCCTTACCTGCGCGTGGCGGCTGAATACCGATGGCGCGACCGGCACAGTTTCACCGGCCTGTATGCGCCGGTCAGCGTATCGGGTACTGGCCTGTTCCAAGAAGACACCCGGTTTGCCGGTGAAACCTTTGCCGGGAACGAGCCCGTGCGCGGCAGTTTCACGTTCAATACCTACCGTTTTGGCTGGCGCTATCACTGGATCGAAAACGAGCAATGGCGCTTGAGAGTGGGGGCCACAGCGCTGGTGCGCGATGCCAATGTGAGGCTGCGCCAGGGGCAGATGGCAGCTGACGATCCGGATCTTGGTTTTGTGCCGCTGTTGAGCCTGCAGGCGACGCGATTCTGGCGCAATGGCCTGGCACTTGATCTGGATGTGGAGGGGCTGGGCGCCGGGCAGGGCAGGGCCATAGATGCGGCCCTGAGCCTGGAGTATGATCTTACCCCACAGCTTGCTGCCCGAATCGGATATCGCACGCTGGAAGGTGGCGCTGACAATGACAGTGTTTACACGTTTGCATGGATCCATTACGGCCTGCTTGGCCTGAGGTACCGGTTTTGACAACGAGGATGAAGCGAATATCCAGGATTCTGATTGGCATTGTACTGGTGTTGGGGCTCGCAGCGCTTTATGTGTTCAATCCGCGTTTGCCGTCACCTGAAACCGGGCAAAGTGCATTGTTGTACCAACCCGGCGGTTTTGGCGTGCAGCGCGATCGTATTTCCCTGGTGGACAGCGCCCGGCCCACACAGGCCAATGGGGAGTTTACCGGTAGTGCTGAACGCAGGTTTGACGGTTATCTCTGGTACCCGGATGTGCCCGCAGATGTGCACGGTCGTGTTCCGCTGATTGTATACAGTCACGGCTTTATGTCATCGGCCACTGAGCCGGAGTACCTTGTGGATTTTCTGGTGCCCAAGGGCTACGTGCTGGTCTCGGTGAATTACCCGCTCAGCCACGGTGGTGCCCCCGGCGGTCCGACAGTGCGGGATGTGATCAATCAGCCGGGTGATGTGAGCTTTGTCATCAATGCAATACTGGCGCGAAACGAGGATCCGGACGATACATTGTACGGCAGGGTGGATCCGGATCGGATTGCGGCCGTCGGCCTGTCGCTGGGTGGACTTACTACACAGCTTGCCACTTTTCACCGGGACCGGCGTGATCCGCGCATTGCCGCCGCTGTCTCCATCGCCGGGCCCAGTGCGCCGCTGGAGGCACTGTTCTTTGAGGCATCAGATATCCCATTCATGATGATTGCCGGTGACGCCGATGCCATCGTGCCGTATCAGGCCAATGCAGCACCGATTCCGGAAAAGGCGCCAGGCAGTTTGCTTGTAAGCCTGAGCGGGGGCTCACACGTAGGCTTTGCCAGCGTGGCGACCACCGTCTTGCGATGGGCCCGTCATCCTGATCGGCTGGTGTGCCCGATGTTGCTCAACGGTCTGGATCGGGAAGGCAACGAGGATGAGCTGTTGCTGCAACCAGATCCGCAAAACGGCATATCCACCACTATGGCAATGCCCTGTGATATGCAAACCTGGGATCGCGCCATGCGCCCGGCGCGACAACAGATGCTGACCCGCCTGGCTGTATACGCGTTTCTTGAGCAACATTTCAATGTGGATCAGGGCAGGCGTGAGGAAATGGCCGAGTATCTGTCCCGTGATCTGGTGGCAGAGAATCCGGATGTCACAGTACGTCGGCATTGATTTTGGTGGTGCCGGGTCTGAGGTCCACAGCAACGGCATTGTCACACCCGGCGCCTTGCCGTATTGTTGAGCCTTTCCACAGGAGATTGTTATATGTTCAGTCACGTCATGCTGGGTGCAAATGACATTCAGGCTTCCAAGGCTTTTTATGATGCCACACTTGCAGTGCTTGGCTTCAAACCCGGGGTCATTGATGACAAGGGGCGTTGTTTCTATTTCAGCAAGAGTGGCGTCTTTGCCCTCAGCAAACCCATCGATGGCAATCCCGCCTGTAATGGCAATGGCAGCACCATCGGTTTTGCCGCGCCCGACCCGGCTACGGCAGATGCCTGGCATGAAGCCGGCCTGGCCAGCGGTGGCACTGCCTGTGAAGATCCACCGGGCATCCGCGAAGGCGCCGGTGGCAAGTTGTACCTCGCCTACCTGCGTGATCCGGCCGGCAACAAGGTATGTGCGCTGCACCGCGTGGCGTGAGACCTGACCAGGATCAGGCCAGAACGCTGGAGCAATTGCTGGACCATCTGGCCGAGGCCGCTGGTACGCGCAAACGCGTATCACTGGCTACCGTGGTCGAGGTGGTGGGGCAGCGCTCCTTTGGTGCGGTACTGCTGGTTGTGGGCCTGCTTCTGGTCTCACCGCTGAGCGGCATTATTGGTATGGCTACAATCAGTGCCATTGTGGTGACGCTTATTGCGGTGCAACTGCTGCTGGATCGAGAGTATATCTGGCTACCGCGCTGGTTGATGCAACGCTCCACCAGATCGACCCATGCACTTCGGGCCATAGCCGCACTCAGGCGCCCGGCACGTATCATGGACCGATGGGTCAAGCCGCGATTGCCGTTTCTGACGCGTCGCTTCGGCACCAGTGCAGTCGCACTGATGTGTATCCTGGTGGCTTCGATCATGCCGTTCATGGAGCTGATACCTTTCTCAGCAACTGTCGCTGGCGTGCCACTCACAATGCTCGGGCTCACACTGTTCGCAAAAGACGGCGCGCTGGCCATAGTAGCTGCCGTGTTTGTCGGGCTTTTCTTTCTGGCGGTGCGTTTCCTGTTCTTCTAGGGAATTAATCAGAGGTTCCCTAGACAGTCAGTTTCCCTGTCCAACGCTGTATCGGGGGTGGAAAAGGGGCGTGAGTCTGAACCACGCCCCTTGTTTCTCAACGGCTCCAGTTAAACGTGTAACGATAGCCAATCGCCGCAGAGGTGGTGGCGTCGTCATCCACGCCAAGATTCAGAAAAAGTGAAGAGCTGTCATTGAACCACCAGGCCGCACCTGCACCAATGGACAATCGGCCGTCATAGTTGCTAAGGCTGATATAATCCAGCCCGGCGTTGATTTCCAGATTGGGTGACGTGAGATGACGAATACCGGCAGCCAATAGAATACCATTGTCATCTTCCTTGCCACAGAAGCCGGATACGCAGGCTTCCGCCTCGGCGCTTGCCAGGCCAATCCGAGCGACAAAGTCAGTGGCAGCGGCAATCGGAAATGCGGCACCCAGCGACAAGCTCCCGGTACTGAGGCTTAGTTCGTTTCCAAAACCGCTGTTGTCAAGGTAGCTGCCACCAATCGCGACAAAAAGATTGTCCGAGAATTGGTAACTTCCCGCCAATGCCGCGCCATTAATTCCGCTGAAACGTACGTTGCCCACTCGTACATCGTCATTGAAGTTGAGGCCGTTGAACGAGATGCTCAGCGTGCTGTAGCTGAAATTGCTGGCCGAAGCCGGTGAAACAAGTGCAAATGAGGTCAGTGCAGCCAGGCTGAGAGCGAGCAAGGGTTTGTACATTAGATGTCCTTTTGGGGTAGTGTTCGAACGCAGGTTCTACGATAGTCGTTTTGGCAGGCGGGATCTTGTGCTATCCCGGAAGAGAGAGGGCAGGCCCCTCTGCCGGCGCGGATAGTAACACAGATCGAATTGCTCATCATTCAGCGATGGGATGTTACCGCGCAGGGTCCATCCATTTGCGCCGTGGCCACAATACATAGACCCCCAGGGCAAAGCCCAGGGTCAACAGCAGCCGCAAGGTACTGCCAGCAGTCTGCTGCCAGGACACCGGGATTCCCAGAAAACGATAACCCCAGCTGACACTGATGGTGCCCAGATCATCGGGCGACAGTGGCCACACGGTAGTGACGCTCTGACCGGCGCTGACAAAGGCCAGCAATACCATGCCGGCGACCGGCCAGGTCATGACCATCATTCGGTTCCTGGCGGCAATGCAGAACGCAGCCACCAGGAGCGGAGCGAGCAGGTAGCTGTTAAACAGAATGAGTGTCTCGATCAGTGGTGGCAGCCACGCGGGCATGGCTGCCGTGCCCATACCCTGATATTGAATGACCGTCAGCGTAATGGCAGCCAGATTGGCGATGAAGATCAAAAGGAAAATCAGCAGGGGTGACAGAAAGTACACCATCCCGGGAAAGCGGAATGACCATGATCGAAGTTCAGGGCGGCACAGTATGGCGTCGGCAATGGCCTGATGGTCGCCCAGTGATTCGTGCGCTCTGGCCGAAGCCTCGTGGCTGTCCATGCCTTCGGCCAGGTATTGTTCGTGCAGGTCTTCGTGGTGCTGTTGCAACTCAGTCAGTGTGCGCCGGACAAATCGTGGTTTGACGCCGCCGCGCAACAGTTTCCGTCCCAGCTTATTGAGCATATCAGGCAGTTCCGGCATGGCCATCACCTCTGAGTACCTTTTCGATTCCGTGACTTACATGTTGCCATTGTTGATCCAGCGTCTTCAGGCGCTGTGCACCTTTGGCGGTAACCTGATAATAGATACGGGCGCGACCGTTTACCACCTTCTCACTGGCTTTCAGCAGCTTTCTGCTCTCCAGGCTATGCAGCAGAGGGTAAACAACGCCTTCGGCCAGTATGATGGCCTCGCCGGAGGCCAGGCGGATGGCGCGCACAAGTTCGTATCCGTACATCTCGCGTTGGGCCAGTAACCTGAGTATCAATAACTCGGGTACACCCGACATGAATGCTGCATTGGTTTTTGCCATAGTGCTCTGCCTTTCCGATGTCTCAGGGGCCGATTCCCATAACCCGATCGCGTGTTATGTGGGTGCGGTTTATTGTATCAGTCATTCTCAATGCCCGGGCAGCCTGGCGGGCGTCAGTGAAACCCTCGCCCGTGTCCAGGGGGGCCTCGGCCGGTCCCCGGGCGAAGTAATCTGCCACAATGCTGGCGTCCAACACGCTGAAATCCGCGTTGTCCTGCTCTGCGCAGTCAAACAGCGGATTTCGTCTCTGCATGGTGTCGCAGTGCATCTGCAGGGCGCGCTCGCTTTGTTGTGCCGAGGTGCCGTTCACTGCAGTGCGCAGCTCAGCGTTTGTTGGCGGCTGAAGGCGAGGTCGCTCAGACTCTTCCGCTGGCGCCTGTACGGGCATTTGCGCCGCTTCGGCCGGCGGGCCGGGAAGGGCAATCTCCTCTATCGGAGTCGTCTCAACGGCCTCCACAGGTGAGCTGTCGTCCTGCATCCGATTGTCTGCCGGTGGCGCCCGTCCGGGCACTTGTGCCGGTTCGGCCGGGACGAGTTCTGGCACAAAGCTGATCCGGATGCTGGTTGGACCGGTTGGCTCGGGCAGACGAATATCAGTCTGGATCATCGCGATAAGAACAGCACCGTGAACCAGCACACTGACCGCTATGGGCAAAAGCATCCGGGGTCTGGCAGGCGCAGGCCTGCCAGTCCCATGCGATTCGTCCAATACTGTGGAATCGGACAGACAAGGTTCGAGCCGTTGCATCATTTCCAGCATCCGTCATTGCCGGTCCATCGATAGACCTTCAATATACCTTGTAATTATAGGTATTGAAATACAGACACGTTCAAACCAGGGCATGCGATGCACTTTGCAACGGAAACCATGCATGATATGTTATAACATAGCTATCGATGTGCGAGCCAAGTGTGCCAATCAAGACCCATGTGCAGACAGGACAGAGGTAATACCCAATGCTGAGAAGCGCTTATACCCCGGACGGCCTGTCTGCCATTTATACCGGGCATGTCAATCTTGCGGTCTGGCGTCGTGATGTTTCCGAGCCTGTGCGTCACTACGCATTCGAGCTGGTCCAGCAATATCCCGGGTTCTCATTGCGCCAGGCGGTGCCTGCCGACACCGGCAGAGATTACTTGCTGACCCAGCTGCCAGTGCTTGAAGGTGTGAGTGACCATGCCCGTCAAGCGTTTACCGACGATCTTGCCTTGTTGTGCGAGATGTATGTCTGCCTGTTCGATATACAGGCGATTGGTTTGAGGCTGAACCAGCTCAGTCGCGCCATGTGTCCCCGGTTTCATGTGGACCACCTTGTCTGCAGAATGGTGTGTACCTATTGGGGTGCCGGCACCGAATGGTTGCCGGAGAGCAGTGTAAACAGAAGCGCCCTGGGCGTCGCCGCCACGAGCAGTGAAGCCGGTGTACCTGACACACAAACCGGTGACGGGAATGTACAACAGCTTGGTCCGGGTTGGGTGGCGCTGCTCAAAGGCGAAAAATGGCCGGGTAACGAGGGCCGTGGACTGGTTCATCGTTCACCTGCGGCTTCCCCCGATCAGCCCAGGCTGGTGGTCACGCTGGATGCTGTGGGCTGAGGGTGACCTTCATCAAAGACCTCTGCCAGGAAGGCATCAATGTGAGCCAGGTACTGCCTTTCACTGACCAGGAAAGCGTTGTTATGCCCGCCGCGCAGAGTCAGCAATTGGCGGGGTTCATTGGCCGCGTTGTAGACCGCTTCGCCCTCGGTGTAGGGGACGATCTCGTCATCCCGACTATGGATGATCAGTATCGGGGATCGGATCTCCGGCACTTGATCGATCACAGGATACTGGAATCGTGACAGCCAGCGAACCGGCAGAAACGGGTACAGCCGCTGTCCAAGATCGGGTACGGAACGAAAGGGGGATTCCAGAATGACACCGGCAGGGCCGACTTCGGTGGCAAGCTCGGCAGCAACAGCCGCTCCCAGCGAGCGACCGAAAAGCACCGTCTTTTCTGGAGCTACTCCCTGTTCCTGCGTCAGCCATTGCCAGGCGGCGCGCGCGTCCAGTGCGGTTCCCTGTTCCGATGGTCGACCCTCGCTTTGTCCGTAACCGCGGTAGTCGACAATCAGCACCGAAAGCCCAAGACGGTTGAAGTGTTCGATGGACGCTGATCGGTGGGAGATATTGCCAGCGTTGCCGTGAAAGAACAGCAGCGCACCGCGTGGCTCAGTTGCCGGTATCCACCATGCGTGCAGTTGCACGTCGTCGGAGGTGGTCAGGTGTACGTCCTGCCACTCCAGGCCGATGTCCGAAGGTGTGCCGACCAGGGATCGTCCCATGGGCTGATACAGCAATCGGGCCTGGAACAGCCACATGAGCAGCACCAACGCAACATAGCCCAGCAGAATGATGGTAAGCACCCGGATCACGACAGGTCTCCCGCGCGGTAGTCGGTCAGCAGCTGGCCGGCAATACGGATCAAGGCGTCGATGTCCTCCGGCACCCTGTTGGTGACAACAGCCAGGGCAATATTCTCCGCTGGCGCAACCCAGACCAGCGCCATCCAGAAGGTGTTGCTGCCCTCATGGCTGGATATGGGGCCTGCGCCGCCTTCAGCGGGCGTCACAAACCAGCCGGAGGCATAACGCTCATCACCCTCGGGCTCGTGCAGGCGTGCGAACAGGTTCGATGGCATCAACGGGTGCCCGTCGCGTAGCCCCGCCAGATGCGCTTGCAGGTAAAGGCCCAGATCATGCAGGCTCATGTGAACCGTGCCGGCCGGCGCCATGGCAGGTGGGTGATCGGCAAATGGTCCGGGTTCCACAGCGCTCAGTGTGCCCTCGTGGTGACGATGCCCGCGGGGTTGGTCAGGAACAGCGCCTGCTGAACCAGGCGCCCCGATACCGGCGTTCTGGAGACCCAGGGGACGGAACAGCTCAGCCTCCACCAGCTGCTCCCAGCTCGTGCCGCTGGCTTGCTCCATCATCACGCCTGCCAATACATAACCGGCATTGGAATAGCGCCATCCCTGGCCGGGTGTGAATCCAGGGGGCAATTGCAACACTTCAGCCAGCAAGTGCTGGCGCTGCAGGCCTGGCGCCATGGTGCTGGTGTCAATTTCCTGCCAGACTGACAATCCGGTAAGATCATCGGTCAGTCCTGAACGATGACGCAACAACTGTTCGAGTGTGACATCCCGGTAGTCAGGATGCATATCAGGGAACCTGTCCGGCAGCACCTCCAGCACAGTGTCCTGCCAGCGCACTTTGCCAGCCGCCACCAGTCGGGCAGCAACTGTGGCTGCCATCGATTTGGTGATTGACCCAAGATGCCAGCGGTCGCTCAACTGCAAGGCTGCATCGTGGTTGGTGCTGCGTCTGCCGCTGAGGCCGAAAGCCAGCACATTGCGATCATCGACCACCATGGCCCCGATGCCGGGCAGGGCGTGCTGCTCGCGATGCGGCTGCAGCCATTCATCCAGGCTGAGATGCTGAGGATCACCGCCTGTCCGAGCCGGGTCTGTCTGGGCAACGGCCGTCTGGGCATGAGCCGCAAGGGCCAGGCACGTTGCCAGCAGCACAGAAACTGTGGCCGATTTCTTCAACACCCTGCTCAACAACTTTCTCATCACCTTCCGCAGTACGAACAGGGTGACCAGTTTATGGTTACAAAAGCCGCTTTGCAAAAGGCAGGTAGCGCAGTGAAAACACTGCGCGAGGGTGGCAATCGGTGCTGGCACCGGGGGTCTGGAAGTCATGCTCGGGCACCGCAGAGAACGGTTCATCAACGCCACTGGTCTGACTGAATGCTTCATGGACCACACCAATATCGCAGGACAGGGCCTGTTCGTAGGCGTCACGAACCACCGCTGACAGTAGCCCGGTTCCCTGACCGTCCTGCCACCAGACCGTAACACCGGCGGCGCTGATCATCGACAGCCAGTCCGCATAGACGCGAGGGCCCAGCTGCCCGGAGGAGAACGCACTGACATGAACGGGTAATTCACTCGTGGCCGCAAGGGACGCCAGTTGTGTAGTGATGCCATGGAGCAGATCCCGGCTGCGAAAGAGGGTGTCGTCCAGCTCGTAAGGCAGGTACCATCCAGTCAAGGTGACTTGCCAATGCTTGAGCAGTGCCTGTTGCTGTTGTCTGGCCTGGCTCAACAGATGATGCCAGAAATAGATCGTGCTGTTTCCCTGCTCCATGACGGGGTAATAGTCAGTGTCGTAGTTCAGACCCACTATCAGTGAGAGTCCGGACGTTTCTGCCAGTTGCAGAGTCGAATGCAACCAGCCGTCCGCGCCACCGAAATCCTCATCGCCGTGACGCGTCCATTGGACAATAATGGTTCGATAGCCGTGCTGATAGGCTGCGTCCCATATCTGCTGCCAGTGCGCCTGACTGACTCCTGCGTCCCGGGTCTGTGGCTGATAGAACAGGTGCATGGCCTGAAGTGAAGAGGCCGAAAACAGGAAAAAGGCCAGCACCATGCTGTGTGTCATTTTCTTGATAATCCATTTGTTCATAACAACCACTCTGTTTGCAGTCGCCAGCCATTGGAATTCTTTCGGTCACCGGCCACGCTGCGGTTGACTTCCAGCCTCACGTCCACGCGGTTGCGCCACGCATTGTAGGTATCTTCGCTGAACCAGAACCGGTAACGCAATCCAGCGCCAGCCGATGTGTCGGAGAAGCTGCGGCTGTGACCGCTGGCGGCGGAGAGGTACGGTGACACGGTATGCGGTGTGTGATCGGACAGCTTGAACGCCAGGCCACGGGTGTAACTGCCGTACAGTTGATAGTCGTCGGCCCGGGCGAACCAGGCCGCGTCCAGATACAGGGTCTGCCAGTGCCAGCGATTTTCCAGTGGACGCCAGTCGTCCCGCAGCTGCGCACCATCAAGCAGACTGGTGGAGGCGCGCAGCATCAAGTCCGTACGGCCGTTGTCGGGCTGAAACAGTTCTGCAAACAGGTTCAGATTCTGCTCGCCCAGGGGTTTCCAGCGCAGACCCAGGCCCCATGCCGGGTTGTCAAAGTAGCGCGTTCTGCTGTCACTGGATCCGAGCACCCGGGCGTAGACGCCCAGTTGTCGTCCGGCAATGGTGGGATGTTCTCCCAGCAGATGCTCAAAACTGACAATCTGGAATGCACTGTCTGCCGGTTCAGCACCAATTGCATCCAATGCGCCAAATCGTGACCAGGCGGCGCCGACATAAAGGCGGTTCCGCTGGGAGAGAAACTGGTGCGTACGACGCAGGGCGAACTCGCGTTCTACCAGCTGTGCCGGGCTTGCGTCGCCGACGGCAAGTGATGTGTCCATGCCATCGATGGCGCGCCTGGCACTGACCATGGCTGCCGCCGGGTCGCCTCGCTCGGCATACCGATAAGCCAGCGTCTCGGTAATGCGAAAATCGTGGATGTCCTGACGTGCTGCCGCTTCCAGCCAGGGTATGGCGCTTTCACGCTGTGCCTGCTGCTCATGTCCGGACAAGCGCAGGCCCAGCTCCAGGCCGTACAACCGCGGTGCTTCGGCGGCTGCGCTGCGCAGCTCATCCAGCGTCATCGTGACACCCTGGACATCGCTGCCATCGGGCACTGCATCAGCGCTGGCGGCTCGCGCGGCTTCTGTGGCCGCCAGTGCCGCCTGTTCATCGGCTGTGAGCGGGTCGGTGACCTGCTGCCAGTAGGCAATCCCCAGATCGTAGTCGCCAGCCTGATAGGCATTGTACGCGGCCTCTCGCAGCAATTGCTGGCGTCGGGGGTTGCCTGTGTTGCGCAGGACACGTTCAAAATACACACTGGCTGCGCCGGGCAGATTCTGACTGAGGCAGATGGCATTGACCTCCTCACGAATCACATCCAGCTCAGCATCGGTCGGCAATACACAGGCACCCTGATAGGCAGCGTCGAGTGTATCCTGCAGGCGCTGTGCCACGCGTTGGGTTTCCTGTTCGCGCTGCAATCTCGCTTCGGCCGCTGCCTGTTCGACGCGTTGTTCTTCGAGCTGTTCTTCGCTGAAACCGGTGGCAATCGATGGAGGCAGCAGTGCCGGGTTGTAAAGGGAGGCGAGGTAGGCCCAGCGCTGCTCATCAAGTGTCCGATCACAATGGGTGAGCAACTCGCCTGCCGTATCCGGTTCTCTGGCTGCAATCCAGGCGACTGAGTCCAGGCATTGCCCGGCAGGACGAAGGTCCGGCTGCGCCATCAGAGTGGTATCCTCGGTCAGGATGGCCAGCTCAATCAACTGATCGCGCATCGCGTCAGGCAATTCGCCCAGCGACCACTCAGCAAGGATGATCGTTTTTGCCGCCGTATACTCGGCAAGGAAAATCAGCCGCTCCAGAAGCCCTCTGCGAAGTGAGGCTTGCCACGGCTGACCCGGTTCCAGTGCCAACAAATCCCGGGCTTCGTCCACCTGGCCAAGAGAAGCGAGCACCTGACCCAGCTGTTCGGCTTCAATTTCGCCAAGTCCGTCGTTGCGCTGAAGCAGCAACAGGGCATCCCTTTGTGTTGCCAGATCGCCCGCGCCTGCCATACCCGCGCCTGCCATATAGGTGGTCAACAGTCTGGCCACGCGCCAGTCATCAGTCAGCTGCAGCAGTGATTGCAGGAAGTCGGTGGTTGCCTGTGTGTTGTTGTCTTGCTCGATCTGGAAAGCGGCATTGCTCACCCAGACCAGCCACTGCCCGTCTTCAGTTTCGGCATGCCAGCGCGCAAAATCCCCTGCAGCGGGCTGGGAGCGCTCTACCCACTGTTGCCTGACTTCGCGAAGCGTTGTCTGTTGCAAGGCATCGGGCAACAAATGGCTTTCAGTCTCCGCCTCGGCAAAGCGACCATACTCAAGCAGCGCGCGTATACGCATCTGCCGCGCTTCAGTGTTCTGGTCAGCCATGCCCAGTACACGTTCGGTCACCCGCAGCACTTCTGACCAGTTCCGTGCCGCTTCGGCCTGGTAGGCGCGCTGCATCAGCGGCGCAATGGCAAACGCAGTGCGGTCCGGCTGGGCAACAACATCCGCGCCATGGATCGAAACAAGTACAAGGAAAATACCCGGAATCACAAATCGTCTCATGGCCTGGATCCTGCGGACACACTGGTAGCGTCTTCAATCATGCTGAGCGCCAGTTCCTGTGCCTTGTGCTGGAGCTCGCGCTGCAGCTTGACCGCGTCCTGCAACAATGGCTCGGAAATCAGGCCCCGCTCCCGCAGAAAGCGCCCAACGGACACTTTGACCGGGTCAAAATCGAACAGTGCCTGAGAAAATATCTGGGGAGAGATCATACCCATCTCCTGGATCAGGTCACCAAGCAATACCTGGTAGCGTGCCAGTGCAGTGACCATTTCACGGTCTTCGGGGTGTTGCTGCAGGTAGATCAGTACCGGATCGGTATGCCGCATTGCCGTGAGTCCGTACCAATAACGCAAAGCCAGAGTGACAAAGCCGGCGGGCAGCATGACGGGTGTCACCTCCACACCAATCTGCCTTGCAATTGCGCCCTGCGCCACCGGGCTGAGAAATTTCTCAACAGCAAGCTCCAGTCGGTCGCCCTTTTTGCAAAGTGGCACCACACCGTATCGCAGTGCCAGCTTGCGAGGAAAGCTGGCGATCAGTGTTGCGTCAAAGTCCATCGGCAACTTCTCGTCATAGGCGATACCCGCCTGCATGGCCAGCGCCTTGCCCAGGGCCTGCGGCGTCACCAGCATCTGCATCATCAGTGTGCGACCGAGCCTGAACCTGTGCCCGCCCTGTAACTGCTGTTCCAGTTGTTCCTGGGTGATTTCACCCATCTCGACCAGATACTGTCCTATGGGAGTACGGCTGGTTTCAGACAGACTGGGAATTTCATGCTGGGTTTTGTCCCATGCCACTCTTCTTGCGTCGCCCGCGCGAATCACATTGATCAGTGCGCGCCAGGTTGCACAGAAATTGATGATGTTGCTCCACAGAATCCTTGGAATCGACAGCAGCCCCTGGTTGATACCGTAGAATGTGCAGACAAAAAAGAAACGATGGAATATGCGGTTGGCGAGCAGTGCCACGTTCAGAGCAAGTACTGTCAGGAATATCGGGCCGCCGTCCAGCAGGGAAGGAAACTGCCAGCTTTGCGGAAACAGCCGGTTGATCCCCCACACCAGAAAAGCGATCAGGATTGTGGCATTGACCAGCAGACCGACGAAGTTGGCCACGCCGCTGCGACGATCGCGCCACAGGAAGTAGTTTTGTGCAAACGATCTGCTCCAGCCCAGGCTCTTTGTTCCCTGGAAGACAATGCCGGTAATCCACCGGGACTTCTGCCTGACGGCGTGGTCAAAGGTTCGCGGGAAAAATTCGCGCACACAGATCACGCCACCCTGTGCGCGGGAGACGCCTGTTCCGTATTCCCGCAGCGATGCGTATTTGGGATCCTTGACATAAAAACGTGCGAATATTTCCTCCATGCCCTTGCCCTTGAGCCGGTAACCGATATCGTAGTCCTCGGTGAGGCTCTGTATATCAAAGGCAATACCATCGCCGTCCGCCAGCAGCGCCAGAATCGCGCGACGGCTGAAGCAGGTGCCAACGCCGGCGCTTGGTACCTGTCCCACCACGGCTTCACGCACCACAATGTCCTTGGCATGCTGTTCGGCAAATTCATCCAGATAGTGTCCGGCCGTAAACTCGTGCCATCGTGGAATGAATGGGTAGACGGGAACCTGTATCAGGTCCTTGGCCGGCGTCAGGAAGTTGAACAATCGAAGCTCAAGCGGAGAGATGATATCTTCGGCATCATGCAGGATGAAGCCCTGGAACTGCACACCCGAGCTTTCTTCGAAGGTGAGAATTGCATTGATTATATTGTTAAGACAATCGGCTTTGCTGGTCGGGCCCGGACGGGCACACACAACCTTGTGCACATTGACAAAGCGCTGGCAGACCTCGTCCACATCCCGTTGTGTGTCCGGGTCATTTGGGTAGACACCAACAAAGATCTGGTAGTTTTCATAGTCCAGGGTTTTGGCCGCAAACTCGGCCATTTTTCCAATGACACCCACCTCGTTCCAGGCCGGCACCATCACTGCCAGAGGCTTTTCTGGCACCGGAAACAGTATGGACTCATCGGCCGTCGGAAAGTTTGAATAGATGAACAGCTTCCGATAGAAGCGTCTTACCCAGTACGACAGGTCAATAACAAGATCATCAATGCCCAACAGCAACAACAGAAACGCCAGGACGTAGATCAGCCATTTGACTGCGAACAGGGCAGCGGTAATCAGGTCAAGAAAAATGAACTCCATGGATGGGTCCTGGCCAGTAGGTTTCAGTTACGACCGCGTCTGTCGACCGATAACCGGGATTCGAATACAGTGGCAATTCTCTGGCTTGCAGTGCCATCGCCGTACGGACTCTTCACCTGGCTCATTGTGTGTCGGGCGGCTTCGTCTGACATCAGGCGCCGGCTCGCCGCCGTAATGCCGTGAACGTGGTTGCCCACCAGCATCACCGCTCCGGTAGCGATGGCTTCCGGTCGCTCAGTGACATCACGCATGACCAGTACCGGCTTGCCCAGTGCCGGACCTTCTTCCTGTATGCCACCGGAATCGGTCAGGATCAGTGCACTTTTCTGCATCAGCCAGGTGAATTCAGGGTAATCCAGTGGCTGGATCAGGTGGACATTGTCCAGATCATTGAGTGTGCGCTTTACCGGTTCCTGCACGTTGGGATTCAGATGCACCGGATACACCAGTTGCCAGTGCGGAAACTCCAGCGCCAGGCAACGAAGTGCCTCACAGATGTTGGTGAAGCCCTGACCAAAATTCTCGCGCCTGTGGCCTGTGATCAACAGTATCGGCCGATCACCATCCAGCGCTGTCAGCGCGGGGTTCCCGGGTTGCCACTGGCTTTGTTTGAGCCAGTCCCGCGTGTGATACAGGGCATCTATGACCGTGTTTCCGGTTATATGTACGGTATCGGCCGAAACCCCTTCCGCATGAAGATTGGCCGCCGCTGCTGTGGTCGGCGCAAAGTGCAGCGATGCGATGCGGCCGACCAGCGATCGATTCATCTCCTCGGGGAAGGGTGCATTCATGTCACCGGTTCTCAGACCAGCCTCGACATGGGCCACCGGCACTCGTCGATGGAAGCACGCCAGCGCAGCCATTGCGCTGGTCGTGGTGTCCCCGTGCACGAGTACCCACTCTGGCGCCGACTGGCCCAGTTTTTCGTCCATAAAACCCAGGACACGCTGGCTCAACTGGTTCAGCGTCTGACCACCACTCATGGCCGAAAAACTGATGTCCGGCGTTATGCCGAAGTGCTTGAGAACCGGCAGCAACAGCTCTTTATGCTGACCGGTTGACACCACCTTGACGGAGAAACGTGGGTTTCTGCGAAGGGCATGCACTACGGGCGCCATCTTGATGGCTTCAGGGCGGGTGCCAAAGACTACCCATAAATTCATGGCGCTACGCTCGAGGGCTCGTTCCAAAAGCGCGCATTATAGTGCGCTCAGGTCAGGGAAAGCGAGCCTGACTCTGTGTCCGAATGTTTCACTTCCCGGATTGGAGTCACCGTGGCCTGGTTCGCTACCGCACGGACCACAGGAATCAATCGCGCTACCTTTGTTTCAGGGACGCTCACTCCGGCGTAATCGACGGGTGAGATCGGTCTGAAAAGCCGCCATTATTGAAACCCTGGATTACGGAAATTGAGGCCGGCAGGAGCATGTAATGTCTACCGGAATGAGGCTGGCACTGGCCCTATCAGAAAGGACCTGGCCCGACGGTTGTCACTGGGCGTTGAAGGAATCACATCCGTGGAAAACGAGCTTGTGGTGGATCCGGATCGGAAACGCTCGCTGGATGAATCATGCGAACCACGCTTTTCTGTTCTGGTTGACGACGCCAACGGGCAATCCATGTCGACGCCGCCTGCCGTCATGCGCGGCGAGCGACGACGGACTTTTGCCAGCGCCGACCGCTGCTGCCAGCGTTGGCGCTGTCACAGGTGCAAACGATACTCTGTGTCGCCCGGTCAGGTAACTGCCTGCCGCGGCGATCGCCGGCCGTTGAGTGTGGCGCCGACGAATGAACTGCGTACGAGATAATGGTAACTCAGCAGCAGTATGGCAGTGGTGACAGCCAGGATGACCGGGTACTTGATGCTCCAGTGCAGCGGCACCGGAGCCAGCACTACCTGCAGAAAAAATACAATCGGAAGATGCGCCAGGTACATCCAGTACGATGCATCAGCCAGGTAGCGCCACACATGACTGGCGTGGGAGAAGAACTGAATGGCGGCGCCAACAAGGCCAAAGGTCCAAAACCAGATGGCGCTGGCATAACACAGTGCGTAGACCGGTTTTTGCCAGGCAGCGCGGTCGGCAAAGGGATCAAACTGCGTGGCCGTAGTGCCCACCAATAGCAGTGCAACAACGGTCAGCCCCATGGCAACAGCCAGCCGGCCTGCCCATCGTTGTCGCCACGACTCAAGAATTCCAGGCTGTCTGTGCAGTAACCAGCCAAGTACAAAGGCACCACCATAAGCCACCATGGCCTGTGCCTGCGGTGCAAGACCAGTATCAGGTGTGGTGATGCCGAACCAGGGTTGCCAGTCGGCGCTGCTGTACAGCACCCATGCGGTAGGCAAGCCGAGCACTACCGGCGCCAGGAAGGCAGGCAGCAGCCGGCCCGTCACCCGGTCAACGCCCCGGCGAATCCGGCCACTGCGGTCCATGCCGCGCACAATGACTTCGCGCAAGACAATAAATGTCACGTAGAAAATGCACAGGTAGTACAGAAACCACAGATGTGTAAGCGGGAAACCCTGGTCTCCGGGCACGGCGTCATCCGTGGGCAGGTCAGCCACATCACCGAAGGTGCGGGTGAGTCCCCAGATGACAATGGCACCCAACAGCGGTGCCAGAATCATCCATCCAATCAACAGGGGCAGGGCAATGCGACGCAGCCGGTCACGCGCAAACATGCGCCATCCGCGCCGATGGTAGACCAGGTGCGCAAAGAAGCCGGCAATCAGGAAAAAAGTCGTCATGCGAAAGATATGGATGATGTAGAAAGTTATGCCCAGAGTGGTACTTTGTGAAACGTCCATGGCGGGAATCGGCAGAAAGAACGACATGGTACCGTGCAGCACAATTCCCAGTAACAGGGCTGTGGCACGTACGGCGTCAAGTGCATGCAGTCGCGTGTCGGTGCTCATCAGGAACTCCTCAATAAAAGTCCTTGCGCCTCGCAATCCGTATCAGCGCCATGGTTGGTGCCAATACGGACACCAACAGCACGGCCACTGAGAGCGAGATTGTGTCGCCACCCCAGACAACGAATTCTGTGCTGCGGTACTGCGCGATCGTAGGCAGGCTTTCCATAGTGGTTATGAACAGGGTAATACTCATGTTGGTCAGGATAATGGTGGCCACAATCAGACGCTCGGAAGTGCTCACCATTGCCACGGCCAGGAAGATGCAGAAGTTGCACAACAGGTAAAGCATCAAAAGCATCATAAAGGGCAGATTGCCGTTGGGGGAGCTTTCCACCAGCAAGATGCCCGCGGCAGCCGCCGCGGTCACCAAGCTCCAGGGCATCAGGAAACACAGCAGCGAAGAAATCAGTTTGGACTGTATGTACTGCTGCGGTGTGATCGGCAGGCTCAGCATGAACAGATGGATCTGTTTGTCACGCTCCATTAGGACGCTGTATATGCCAATCAGAATGCCAAATGCTACCAGTGTGGTTATCAACAGAACGACACCAACAATAGGGCCCGGCCCCGGCAAGCCAAGCACTGCCAGGGAAACCAGTCCTGCAACAACCACCGCAGGGATGAATCGCTTGTTGAGATCAAAGTCCTTTTTGACCAGTTGTGTGATAACGGATCCGTTCATGCAATGCTCTCCCCATTACCATCCAGATTTCGCTGGTGCATAACCGTAGCAACAAATATTTCTTCCAGAGACATTCGTTGTATTTCATGCACCGTGGCGCCACATTGTTCGAACACGCGCTGGACTGCGGTTGACCAATTCTGCACCGTCACTGTAGCGATGCGACCGCTTCGCGAGATATCTGTGATACCCGGCGTGTCGGGTAGAATCACATCCTCGGCAATGTCCAGCTTGAGACGGCGCCAGTTTTCCAGATAGGACTCCTTGTCACTGGATGCCACGATACGACCTCGATCAATGAAAGTGATCTGGTCGGAAATCTGCTCGATGTCCCGAGTGTTGTGGGAGGAGAACAACACAGCGCGTCGTTCATCGGCGATCACCCCGCTCAGTTCAGCCAGAATCTCGTGCCGTGCAACCGGATCCAGTCCGGTGGTCGGTTCATCCAGCACCAGCAACCGCGGTTGACGCGCCAGGGCCAGCAACAACAGGGCCTTCACGCGCTCACCGGTGGACAGGTGTTTTACCGGTTGGTCCGGGCGAAGATAGAAACGCTGGAGCAACCGGTCTGCACAAGCCTGATCCCAGCGAGGCACCATGCGTTTCACAAAGTCCATGTGCCAGGCCAGCGTAGCGGCACCATGCAGCGCCATGCCGTCGGTGATGAATGCCACATCCTCCTTGGCCCGTACCTGTTGTTCGGGTATCGCACTGCCAAGCACCCTGATCTCGCCGGCATCGGCCAGGAGCAAGCCCATCAACAATCGTACCGTGGTGCTTTTGCCGGCCCCGTTTGGACCAACAAAACCCATGATCTGGCCCTGGGCAAGCGAAAACGACACCTTGTCCAGGCGGAAAAACGGAAAGGACTTGCTGACCTCATGTAACTCAAGTGCCGGAATTGTCATTTGCTGCGTCCTCGGTTGCTCGACTGTCGGGCCTGCAGGCGCTCGATCATTTCGCTCTCACTCATTCCCAGCATTCTGGCCGTGGCAATTGCCGTATCGAGCTGGGCGTCCAGCTCCTGTTGTTGCAATGTGTCGCCCAGACCGGGGCTGTCGGCAACAAAGGAACCCCGTCCCTGGCGGCTGACAATCACGCCGTCATGTTCCAGTTCCAGATAGGCACGTTTGACGGTAATGACGCTCACCTTCAGGGCAACCGCCAACGCGCGGATGGAAGGAATCTCCTGCCCCGGCGCCCAGTCTCCGATAGCGACGCGATGCCGGATCTGCTCCTTGATCTGCAGGTACATCGGGCGGTGGTCGGTTTGTGACAAGCTGATTTCAGTGTGCATATGTATATATACACTATACTCAGGTAAAAGGGATGTCAATACTGTCATGACCGTTACCGGCCGGGCCGCAACAGAGACGGTTGCCTGATACAAAAACCCGCGGTATGGTCGTCGGTCAGAAGGGTTTGGGCACGTCAAGGAGGTGGATCAATCATGAACCTTGGGTACAGAAAGGCACCGGAAAACATCGACATGGCCCGCGCCGAGCGACGCATACGCTCTGCGGGTACGCTTGCTTTTTTGCTGTATCTTGCAGCAGTGGCCGCTGCCTGTTTCCTGCTGCCGGCTATCATCAACTTCCCTGTCGAACTGGCTGACCGTCTGGCATTTGCTGCCCGCACCAGCGCAGTGGTGCTGTTCTGCCTGCTTGTTGCCGTAGGTATTGTGTCCACACTGCGGCGGTTTTCACCTGAAGACATCAGCGGTTCAGCGGCCGGGCCGCCCAGTGAGCGGCTCGCCATACCGGTGGCATTCTTGCAGAACACGCTGGAGCAGGCTGTGCTTGCGGCAGGTTTTTACCTTGCGTTTGCGACGCTTGTGCAGGGGGTCTGGCTATCCGTGCTGGTTGTCAGTGCACTGTTCTTTGTCGTCGGCCGCATCCTGTTCCTGCGCGGATACGCAGCCGGCGTGGAGGGGCGGGCGTTCGGCATGACGCTGACCATGATGCCGGTAATCATCGGTTACCCGGTCGTTTTTGTGCTCATGATCATTGAGTTGTTCAGGTAAGCCTGTTTAAAGCCCAGGTCGATGACTGCCTGACATAGCCCTGCCAGTGTCGCCACCCGACAGAGAACGCGCTACCATACAGAACAACATTGCCACGCCCACACGCAACCGCTCCGAGCGGCTCAACGCCCTGTTGCTGCTGTCCGATGTGCTCACCGCAGAACAGGCACTGGCACCTGGACTGGTCAACCGCCTGGTCTCTCACGATGAGCTGACAGCTGCCACGCAGGAAACGGCTGGTCGTATTGCACAAGGGCCACAAGTAGCCTACCGTTACATGCAAGAAAATGTGCGCATGGCGTCCCAACAGGTCCAGCAGACATTGCTGGACCGCGAAGCCTGGACCCAAGTGCGTACCGGCGACACCGAGGGCCACCGCGAAGGCGCCCGCGCTCTTGTTGAAAAACGTGCACCCCGCTTCAAGGGTTGCTGATTAGTCAGGGAAACGCCACGGAGGCACACCATGAGCCTGTATATCCGTCAGATTGTACTGGTCGCGCAGCAGCTTGAACCCGTTGTTCATCAGTTGAGCCGGGTGATGGGCGCAGAGGTGTGTTTCCGGGACCCGGGCGTGGGTGAGTTCGGACTGGAAAACGCAATGATGGTCATCGGTGAAGCTGACGATGCCCAGTTCCTGGAAGTGGTGGCACCGATCCGCAGTAATACGGCTGCCGGACGTCATCTTGAGCGACACGGCCCCTCCGGATACATGTTGTTGCTGCAAACCGACGATCTGGTAGCCGATCGTGTGCGACTGAGCGAACTGGGCGTACGCATCATCTGGCAGGCATCCCATCCGGACATCAATGCCATGCACCTGCATCCCAAGGATATCGGTGGTGCCATTGTCTCCATCGATCAGCCTTCACCATCCCACGCCTGGCGCTGGGGCGGCCCGAATTGGCACAGGTATGCTGACGACACCGGCGCACAACAGGTGGTGTATACCCGTATTACCTCGCCGGACGCGCAGTCCGTCGCTCGACGCTGGGCTACCGTGCTCGGCGTACAGGCTCCGGAGCAACAGGGCGATCAGTATCATCTGAAACTGGAGGATGGCACGGTCATTTTCGATAAGGGTGAGGCTGAAGTCATCACTGGTTTTGGTCTGCGCATGGCGGACCTGGACAGGGCACTGGCCAAGGCCGAAGCGCTGGACCTGCCGATTCAGGGCAATACCGTGATGATCGGTGGCGTGTCGTTCGAATTGAGCCGATGAGTCCAATAAAGTGTGAACAGGTCGGCAGTCAAAACACCCGTCTGTGATATAAAAAAGTCGTCTTGGTGCCGAGGCGGCTGTCATGAAGAGAATTTTCCTCATTGTCATTGTCCTGATCGCGGGGGGATTTGTCCTGCGATATTTTGTACAGCACCCGAATCTGAACCACGGCTATCGCTTTAACAGCACAGAAATGAGCGAAGCAGCGGCCCGCAGCCAGCGGCCAGCCGGCGACGGACTGATGCTGCATGCCGGGGAGGCGCTGGCACGTGTGCACGCCTCGTTGCATCATGGCCAAAGAGACACAGTAAGCGCGGCCGAGTGCCGTCGTCAGCAAACACGGGCCGTAGCCCTGGCATCCGCTTCGCGTGTCTATCGCTGGACGGATCAATCAGGGCAAAGCCACTTCAGTGATCGTCCTCCAGCTGGTGTCAGCGCTGCAGTCTACGCCCCGGCACTACCTGAAACTTCGAAGTATTTTGATTTGAAGGTGGGGCATTCCGGTGCACGCCAGGTGCCTTTTATTCGCGATCAGCTCGATGTCAGTGCGCGCTGGGCCTTCAAGGTGCTGGCCGACCTGTTGGGGCCTGAACGTTTGCGTCCGGTCGATCTGAATGTGCGTATCTTTGCCGAGCGGGACGACTACCGGGATTATGCCCTGTCCCAGGGAGCATTCCGGTCCGCAGGTGCCGGTGGCTACTACTCTCACCAATACAACGAAGCAGTGACGTTTCAGTACGCCGATGATCGGCAGACATTGAAGGTGGCCAGGCATGAAACCGTGCACGCACTTGTCGCAGGCCTGTTGGGCCCAAATGCGCCGCTGTGGTTGAATGAAGGCTTGGCAGTCTATCTTGAGACATTACATGTTGCGGGTCAGTACGCGCAAATCTCTCCCAATCAGGACATGCTCGAAGCAGCCCGCCACGCTGTCAGCCATGGTTATCCAGAGCAGTTGACGGCATTTCTGAGGATGGGAAACGACGCCTGGTACGGTGACGCAAAAGGTTTTCATTATGCACTTGCCTACAGTTTGGTGCGTTTCCTCCTGGAGTCGGATGATGGCAGGCAGGCATTGGCTGCGCTGATGCGATACAAGGCGGACAACTACTGCGATTCTGTGGACCAGATCAGGCGACTGTCCCAGACCTATCCCGGTGGCACTACCGCACTGCAGCGAGACTTCCATGACTGGATAAGAGATCCCGAGCCCAAGGCGCCGCACAGATACTGAGGCGTTGCCTTTGTATCGAAGCATTCGGGTAGCGTCGTTTACTGCAGCTGTTTTTCCCGGGCTGGATATAACCCCCACAGGACACCCACCAACGCACCGGCGGTATTGGCGATTACGTCGCCCACGGAGGCAAAGCGGCCGGGGATGTAATACTGCAGGCCCTCGGTGATCACGCCAAGCATCACCAGCGACAGCAGCAGCACTGTGCTGCCACCGGGTTGCTCCCGGGACCAGCCCTTGGCCAGCAGCAGGCCGGTAAGGCAGAAAAGGGAAAAATGGATGATCTTGTCGATGGGAAAGCCGGCGTCCGATGGCAGGTCGCTGGTGCTCCAGGGCAAGATCTGCGATGCAAGCGTCAGCGTGGCCTGAATCACAGTACCGGGTACAAGCAGCATGAACAGCGTCAGGGTGAGAGCGCAGAGGCCGAGCAGTCGGTAGTGCTGAGTGGTCAGGGTCGAGGTTGGCATTGACTGGAAAATTCCTGTGATACTGCGCTCCAGGTCGGATACAGCGTGTATTGCTTGTGTTCACCGGCCCTATCCTAAGTGAAGATTTCCCGCTATGCCAGCCACAATCGGTATTTCTGCTGATGGTCGGATTGCTGTACCATACAGGCATTGTTGAGTGCCTGGAGCCCTGTCTTTTTTCGCCGGGAACACTCACGAGCGAGCAGGACTATTGGAGACCAGCTGATATGGACAACGTTGTTCCGGTTATACTTTCTGGTGGATCAGGAACGAGACTCTGGCCGCTTTCGCGTAAACACTACCCCAAGCAGTTTCACAGACTCACCGGCGGCGAATACACGCTGCTGCAGGATACCGTGCTGCGCGTAAAACACCTGGCCAATCCCATTGTGGTGTGCAACGAGAGTCACCGTTTCATGGTTGCAGAGCAGCTGCGAACTGCAGGCGTTGACCCAGCCGCCATCCTGCTGGAACCTGTGGCCAGAAACACAGCGCCGGCCATTGCGCTGGCGGCACTGCAGGCCATTGCAACTGCGCCCGATGCCGTGCTTGCTGTGTTTCCCGCAGACCACATCATTGCCGACCAGAACAGCTTCGAATCGGCGCTGGACACTGCGGTTGATGCGGCAAGAGGTGACTATCTGGTCACGTTTGGTGTGCCGCCAACCCATGCCGAGACGGGTTATGGGTACATCGAGTTTGTAAAAAGTGATGACGCGCCGTACACGGTTTCCCGCTTTGTAGAGAAGCCCGATCGCGCAACGGCAGAGCAGTATCTGGCGAGCGGGAATTATCTCTGGAACAGTGGCATGTTTGTGTTCAGGGCACGAACCTATCTGGATGCGCTGGCCCGACATGCCCCGGAAATACTTGAGGCGGCTACTGTCGCAATGCAGCACGCCGAATCAGACCTGGACTTTATCCGTGTAGACGCCGACAGGTTTGCAAGCAGCCCCGATGAGTCAATTGACTACGCTGTCATGGAAAAGGTGCAGAACGCGCTGGTGGTGCCGTTGGATGTGGGCTGGAGCGACATCGGTGGATGGCCATCTCTGTGGGAGGCAATGGCGAAGGATGAGAGCAACACAGTATCCATGGGTGATGTCATCAAACTGGACACGCACAACACATTGATCCAGAACCACTGTGAAGACAAGCTACTGGTCACAATCGGCCTCGATGACCTGGTAATCATCGACACAAAGAACGCACTGTTGGTTGCCCACAAGGACCAGGTGCACCATGTAAAAGACGTCGTCAGCACGATTGCGGAACAAAAACGGGACGAACATCTGCACCATCGTGAGGTACACAGACCGTGGGGCAGTTATGACAGCATTGGCAAAGGCCATCGCTACCAGGTGAAACGCATTACAGTGAAGCCGGGTGCGTCCCTTTCGCTGCAGATGCATCACCACCGTGCGGAGCACTGGGTGATCGTGTCGGGCACCGCAGAAGTGCAGGTTGGCGAGAAACGCTCAGTCCTTACAGAGAACCAATCAGTTTATATTCCGCTGGGTGAGACACATCGGTTGACGAATCCGGGGAAGCTGCCGCTGGAGTTGATTGAAGTGCAGAGCGGCAGCTACCTGGGAGAGGACGATATTGTGCGCTTTGAAGACGTATTTGGCAGAGCGTAGAAAAACGCACTAGCCAAAGGCCAGAAAATGGGGATTCTCGAATTCGGGTTTCCCGTAGCGCAGATCATTGTGGTCAATATCTGTCAGCCGGCCCCCGGCCGCTGCCAGCACGGCATGTCCCGCACCGATGTCCCACTCCATAGTGCGCCCCAGACGTGGATACAGGTCTGCTTCGCCCGCAGCCACCAGGCATATTTTCAGTGAGGAACCGGCGCTGCGCAATTCAGCGACTTTCTGATCGCCCAGCAATTGTTTGAGTGCCTCCGGGTCGCCATGTGAGCGACTTGCTACCACGGTCAAACCCGCCTCCGGCACAGGTCGCACCTTGATGCTGCGTTGCTGACCGCCTTCCTGCACAAACGCGCCCAGGCCTTGCGCGCCGCCAAACAGTCGGTCGATGGCCGGCGCATAGACCACACCCAGAACCGGCTTTCCGTTTTCAATCAGGGCAATGTTCACTGTAAATTCACCATTGCGACTGATGAACTCCTTTGTGCCATCCAGCGGGTCCACCAGCCAGAACAGATCGTCAACCTTTTCTGTATTTCCGGCAGCCACTGCCTCCTCTGCGACAATGGGAATCTGTGGGGTGAGTTTGCGCAGTTCGGCCACTATCACAGCTTCTGCTTTTTCATCCGCCTCGGTCACCGGAGAATTGTCATCCTTGCCTCGAACAGAAAAGTCCGTGGCGTACACTGCCATGATCACGCTGCCGGCATTGCGCGCCAGGTCAGTGATATTTTCAAGAAGATCTGATCGGTCATTCAATAAATTGTGTTCCATGAGTCATACAGTCCTTTCGCTAGAGAGGGAAGAAGGCAGGCAGCAGGTAAGCGGCCAGTCCCAGGTATACAACGGTCAGTGGGAAGCCTGCGCGCAGGTAATCCTGGAGTCTGTAGCCGCCCGGTGACATCACCATCAGGTTGGTCTGGTAGCCGTGCGGTGTCAGAAATGAAGCGCTGGCGCCATAGATCACGGCCATGACAAATGGCATATATGACACGTCCAGTGACAGGGCAGTGCTCAGCGCCACCGGAAACATCAGAGCCGCCGCCGCATTGTTGGTCATCATTTCCGTGAGCAGTGTGGTGAGTAACAACACAACCACCAGGGCAAGGCGCGGGTCTTCGCCGAGCGCCGAAAGAGCAGTGGTTGCGATCATGGCCGCCAAACCGCTGGCACTCAATACATGGCTCACCACCAACGCCGAGGCAATGGTGAAAATCAGTTGCCAGGGCACATTACGGCGAAGCTCGCTGGCGCGCACCAGTCCGGTTGCCAGGTACATCACCAACAGACAGATCAGGCCATTGATGAACGGGAACCAACCCATGGCGGCGCCCAATATGACCGAGGCAAAACTGCCTAGCGCGAGCACACCTTTCCATGGTTTGGCAAACTTGGTGACGATCGGGCGTGACACGGGGATGAAGTTGCGTGTCAGGTTGTTTCGTGACTGGAAATCGCGGCCGACAGCCAGCACCAGAATGTCTCCGGCCATCAGACGCTCCGGCTGCTGACCACGAGTCACACCCGCGCGATTGTCAAAACGCACCGTGGTGGGTCGCACGGCCACCAGCGCGGCGTCGAACTGGGTTCGGAAATCGATTTTACGCAAACGCTTGTTTCGCAGCACGGATTCACCACTGACCATGACTTCAAGCAGGTTGCTGGTTGGTACACCTTCCGCGTGTCCGCCAATCTCCAGACCCGGGAACTGCGCCAGCAAATCCAGCCGGCTGACGTCCCCGGCAAATACCAGCACGTCACCGGCTCGCACGGTCTGTTGTGGCCTCACAGGTGCAATCAAAAGATCCGGACGTACAATTTCGATCAGACGCAGTGCATCCAGCTGGTTCAACCGGTTGTTTTCCACCGTGCGGCCAACCAGGGGTGAGTCCGGTGTGACCAGGGCCTCGATCAGGTAGTCTTCACGGGCTGGATCATCAATGTCTGCGGGCTTCATCAGCCAGGGATACAGCAGCACCATCACCAGTGCGCAGGCACTGAACAGCACAATGCCCAGAGAGAACGGTGTGAATATGCCCAAAGCAGGCAACCCGGCACCTACCACAAATCCACCGACCAGCAAATTGGTAGAGGTGCCAATCAATGTCATCATGCCGCCCATGGTCGCGGCGTATGACAGTGGCAACAGAAAGCGCGGCGAATGCCGTTTGCACGCTGCTCTCAACGGCCCGATCAGTGAGGCCACCACTGCTGTGTTGTTCAGGAAGGCCGAATGCAGGCCGGTCAAACCGATCAATTTGAACAGGGCCCAACGATAGGAGCCTTTGACTATCCGGTGTGTCCAGGTCTCCAGCATGCGCACCTTGTCCAGTACCGTAGCAACCAGCATCAGCAGCACCACGGTCACCAGGCCGGGGTTGATGAGCTGTCGGGACAACGCGTCGAATTCAATCAGGCCGGTAACAAAAAACAGGAAAGCTGCCGAGGAAAATACGGTTGCAACAGAAAACCGGCCCCAGACCAGCAGGCCAATAAGGGTGAGCAGGGTAGCAGTGATAAGAATCTGCGAGGCGTCCATTTAGATAATGCCGTTGTCCAGCAGGAATTTGACCACCTTGCTGGCGCTTTGCTCCGGTGATTCGTTCTCCGTGTTCACCGTCAACGCCGGTGCGGCCGGTATTTCGTAGGGTGAGTCTATACCGGTAAAGTTCTTCAGTTCACCGCTGCGGGCTTTTTTGTACAAGCCCTTCACGTCGCGCTGCTCAGCCACTTCCAGCGAGGTGGCCACGTAGATTTCGTAGAACTGGTCTTCACCAATGGTCTGTTTGGCCTGGATACGCTCGGCGCGAAACGGTGATATGAAGGCCGTCAATACCAGCAGCCCGGCATCAGCCATCAGTTTCGCCACTTCCGACACCCGACGGATGTTCTCCACCCGATCCGCATCTGTAAAGCCAAGATCCCGGTTCAGTCCATGGCGAACATTGTCACCGTCCAGCAGGTAGGAGTGCCTGCCCAGTGCGAACAGCTGCTGTTCTACATGGTTGGCAATGGTTGACTTACCCGCTCCTGACAGACCGGTAAACCACAACACGGCTGGCGTCTGGTTTTTCTGGGCCGCGCGAGCGGTTTTGTCCACAGTAAAATGTTGCAGATGGATATTGTGAGAGCGGCGCAGGGCAAAGTGCAGCATGCCGGCGCCCATGGTCTGCTGCGTCTGGCGGTCAATGAGGATGAAACCACCCATTTCCCTGTTGCTTGCATACGGTTCAAACGCCACGGCCCGATCCAGACTGATATTGCACACGGCAATTTCGTTCAGCTTCAGCTCGGTCGCGGCCACATGTTCCATGCTGTTCACATTGACTCTGTACTTGAGCGCGGTCACGGTGGCGTTGACCAACTGCGCACCAATCTTGATGCGGTAAGGGCGACCGACAAACATCGGTTCCTCAGCCATCCATACAACATCGCACTCAAACTGGTCCGCGGTTTCTGCCGGTGAGTCCGCCGCTGAAATCACATTGCCTCGCGAGACATCCACTTCGTCAGCCAGGGTAATGGTCACGTTCTGTCCTGCCACAGCCACTGGCAGATCACCGTCCATGCTCACCAGTTGCTTCACCGTGCTCTTCTGCCCGGAGGGCTGGATGCGGACCCGGTCCCCAGGCCGTATCTGGCCACTGGCCAGCACACCACAGAAGCCACGAAAATCCGAATTGGCCCGGTTCACCCATTGCACCGGCAAGCGCATGGGCAGTGCCTGCAACGATGTGCTGTCCACCTCGCAGGTTTCAAGATAAGCCATCAGTGTTGGCCCCTTGTACCAGGGTGTGCGTTCACTGCGTGTGATCATGTTGTCGCCACCCAGTGCGGACAGCGGAATGGTGGTGATGTCAGTCAGCCCAATCTGCTCGGCAAATGCCCGATACTCTTTTTCAATAGCGTCGTAACGCGACTGGTCAAAGTCCACCAGATCCATCTTGTTGATGGCCAGTACGACCTGCTTGATGCCTATCAGGCTGACCAGGAAACTGTGGCGCCGGGTCTGGGTCAATACGCCCTTGCGAGCGTCCACCAGAATCACGGCAACATCCGCAGTGGAGGCGCCAGTCACCATATTGCGGGTGTACTGCTCATGGCCCGGGGTGTCTGCGACAATGAATTTGCGCTTGTCGGTGGAGAAAAAACGGTAGGCCACATCAATGGTGATGCCTTGCTCGCGCTCGGCGGCAAGTCCGTCCACCAGCAGAGCAAAATCCACCTCGCCGCCCTGGGTTCCCCAGCGTTTTGAGTCCGACTCCATGGCTGCAAGCTGGTCATCAAACAGCATTTTGGAATCGTAAAGCAGACGGCCGATCAGGGTGGACTTGCCGTCGTCGACGGAGCCGCAGGTGATAAAGCGCAGCAGGGTTTTCTGTTCGTGCTGTTTCAGGTATTCGGCGATGTCGCCGGCAATAAGATCCGATACATGTGCCATCAGAAATAACCCTCCTGCTTCTTCTTCTCCATGGAGGCGCTCTGGTCGTGATCGATCATGCGGCCCTGACGCTCCGAGGTGCGTGTCAACAACATCTCCTGAATGATGTCAGTCAGCGTTTCCGCCTCCGATTCCACGGCGCCGGACAGTGGATAGCAGCCCAGCGTGCGGAAGCGCACTTTCTTCATCATTGGCGTTTCACCGGTATTCAGCGGCATACGATCATCATCGACCATGATGAGCGTGCCATTGCGTTCCACCACCGGTCGCAGTTTGGCAAAGTACAGCGGCACAATGGGTATGTTCTCCAGCAGGATGTATTGCCAGATATCCAGCTCTGTCCAGTTGGACAGCGGAAAGGCACGAATGGATTCACCCGGCTGCTTCAGGCCGTTGTACAGATGCCACAGTTCCGGGCGCTGCACCTTCGGATCCCAGCGATGCTGGGCGCTGCGGAAGCTCAGAATGCGCTCCTTGGCCCGGCTCTTTTCCTCATCCCGGCGTGCCCCGCCAAAGGCGGCATCAAAGCCGTAATGATCCAGCGCCTGCTTCAGGCCCTGGGTTTTCCACATATCGGTATGCAGGGCCGAGCCATGGTCAAAGGGGTTCACGCCCTGCGCGGTGGCTTCGGGGTTCTGCCACACCTTCAGTTCCATGCCGGATTCCCTGGCCATGCGCTCACGCATGGCGTACATGTCCTGGAATTTCCAGGTGGTGTCCACGTGCAGCAAGGGAAAGGGGGGCGGGGCGGGGAAGAATGCCTTACGCGCCAGGTGCAGCATGACAGCGCTGTCCTTGCCGACCGAGTACAGCATCACCGGATTTTCGGCCTCGGCGACCACTTCGTACATGATGTGGATGGACTCGGCTTCGAGGCGTTGCAGGTGGGTCAGGTTAATCGGAGTCATACGTCGGCTTTCCATAACTTGATTGGCACGAATCTCAAACGGGAGATTTCACGAGATGGTTTCTGGCCACTTGAGGCTGCTGGTGGGATTGCAAAGAACCAGGACGAGAAAAAGGGGGCTGATCTGTCAACGCGCAGCAAAATAAGTCTGTCCCCTTTTTTATTGGTCGGGTCAGTATAGTATGGCTTTGGCCGCGCCGTAAAACAGTTCTGCCCGGTACCTGTGGCGCGGCGGCCGGGAAAAGGGGAGGGAAAAGGGGACAGATTTATTTTTCGCGTCCGTCTGTGCCGAAAAATAAATCTGTCCCCTTTTTTACCGCATACCAAACCATACCATCACCACCCGGTTGATGGTTCCCCACACTCTGATCTTCAGTCGATGCCACGCGCTCACCTTGCGCCATCCGGACAGTGTCCACTCGTGGCTGTCGCCGAAATCGAGCTCAAAGCTCGCAGCCACGTCATCGGCGAGCTGGTGGTCCAGAGCGTTCTGGTTTGCCTCGAGATTCCAGTGCAGCGTCCAATGATCGAAATTGCAGGAGCCGATGGACGCCCAATCATCCACGAGCACCGTTTTAAGGTGGATGAATCGCGGTTCGTACTCGTAGATGCGTATGCCGGCTCTCAGTAGCCGACTGAAATAGCGTTGGCCGGCGTAGCGCACGGGTGGCACATCATTCTGCTCGCCAGCCAGCAGTAGTCTCACGTCAACCCCGCGACGCGCGGCCCGTTGCAGTGCGCGCCGGATGCGCCACCCCGGCAGGAAGTAGGGCGTGGCCAGCCATATGCGATGCTCTGCCTGACGGATACTGGCGAGTAAAGCTCGCACCAGCTCGTTATTGTGACGAGACTCGGTATAGGCAACGCGACCCTGGCCGTTGCGCGATGCTGGCCAGGCTGGAATGCGGGGGCGGCCAGGGTGCCTGGGGCGAATGAAATTGCGCAATTGCTTGCGCGCAGGCCTGTCATGAGTGCGCCAGGCGCTGTTGAACAGAACCTGCCAGTCCTGTACCACCGGGCCCTGAATGACCAGCATCTGATCGTGCCATGGTGTGACGCGGTTGTTGTCCTCGCTGGGGGTGCAGAAAGGATCGCTGAAACCGAAACCGCCGGTGCAAACAAATTTTTCATCGAATATCAGAATCTTGCGATGATCGCGGTAGAGGTTGCGTTGCCCGGCGCCCAGACGCAGGCGGTTGTAGAAGCGCAGGCCCACGCCGCCGGCGAGCAGCCTGTTGCGGCGCCCTTCATCGAGATCTGCGCTGCCCACTGCGTCGAACAGGCAGCGCACTTTAACGCCGCGCGCTGCAGCCCGGATCAGCCCATCAATAGCTTTGTCAGTGGCTGTGTCCGGCCAGACCAGATAGAGCTCGATGTCGATGCATTTTGTGGCTTTGTCGATTTCCGAAAGGATTCGGGGGAAAAAGCGCTGACCGTCGGTCAGTAGCTCAAAGCTGCAGTTGTCGCGCCAGGGAAAATGTGTGGGGTTCTGCACAGCGCCTCGACGGGTCGGCTGGTAGGGCCGCGGCAGGAAAAGGGGACAGATTTATTTTTGCATTGTCGATGATCGCGGCTCTGGAAGCAAGGTCCGCTGCGGGTCCGGGACGAGGACTCCTGGTTGGTGCGGAAAATAAATCTGTCCCCTTTTTCAGGGCTAGAATGAAAAGCCGACGTTAATCATCATGCCAGCCATTCCAAACACCACGGCTTCGGCATTCACGCGGTTGTGCTGAATGCCCAGACTTGGAATCACGGCAACGGTGGTGCCGAAGCGATTGAATGGGATCTTGTCGCGGTGTTCGCCTCGATAGCCGTGGATCAGGCCACCCGTCAGTTTTAGGTAGAACTCCGTGCGATAGCTGCGTGCCATAGGCTGGCGAAAACCAGCATAGGCATAGGCGCTGCGCTGATTGAAGGAGTTTCGGAACAGTGTGGCCCCGGCCAGAGGTGTGGCCGTGTCAAACAGAGGGGTGTGGTCGACCAGCGGGTTGGTGACGAAGTTATCACCGAAGCGCTCTATGCCCAGTAGTCGCTGATTGTTGTTGTGGTACGGCTGCGGACTGAAGTGGGTGGTCCACACGGAGGCTTGCACCGCATAGTTGTGCGGTGTGTTGTCGGCCGCTGCCGGCCGCGTTATGGCCAGTGTCGCAGCGGGCAGCAGTATGAGAGCCAGCAGTGTTGTCCGCAGCACGGGCGTGACCTCAATCGGAAAAGGGGACGGATTTATTTATTGCAGGCAGGGATTTTACACCAGTTGGTCGTCGAATTTCTGTATTTTATGCATGGAATTCGACGCAAATCCCTACCATCTCATATACTAAAGCAAATGCTTTCATATTTCTGGTGCCGATGGCAATATATCGCGATGAGTGATCTGTCCAGCAGTCGACAAGCCATCCTGCTTCGCCTTAAAAAGCGCGGGCCGCAGAGTGTTCGTGCCCTGGCTGGGCACCTGGGCATGACAACAATGGGCGTGCGTCAGCATCTGAATGCCTTGCAGACGGAGAGTTACGTGACGCAGTCCGAGTGGCTGACGCCGTCAAAAGCAAGAGGGCGTCCGGTGCGGCCGTGGCACCTGACGAGCAAGGGACACGCTCGTTTTCCGGACACCCATGCGGCGGTGACGGTGGATCTGATAACCAGTGTGCGCGATACATTCGGGGAGTCAGGAATGGCAGCAATGGTCCAGCATTGGGCCGAGCAACAATGGGCGCGCTATCGTGTCGCCCTGTCAGAATCCGTGGCGTCTTCAGGGGTGGCAGGTTTGCGCGAGCGACTAAAGGCCCTGGCGCGGTTGAGATCCGAGGATGGGTACCTGTGTGAAGTCAAGCTGTTGGGTGGCAGCTCGGGCGAGCGTTGGTTGCTGATAGAAAATCACTGCCCGATCCTTGCCGCGGCAACAGCCTGCCCAGGGTACTGCGGCGCGGAGCTGGCGCTTTTTCGTAGTGTGCTGAAGTCCGGTAATGAGACTGACCCTGAGGTAACGGTCGAGCGCATGAATCACATGCTCATGGGGGCGCGCCGTTGCGCGTACCGGGTTACGCTTGTTGAGGATGGCGCGTGATAGCGGGACGACCGGGGCCACGGAACTCGATGCGGTGGCCGGTCAGGTTTTCTACCGTGCGAGTGAAGTTCCGGTTGCCAGTGAGTTGATTGCGACGCACAGCGGCTTGAAGAAACCGTTGCTCCCGTTCCGCCTGTACATGATCGAGAATGAAGTCGCGATACGCCCGCTGTCTCTCGGGTAATGTGTTGCCCATTGCGCGGTAGCAATGGTCGGTATCCAGCCACGAAATTTTTGCGAGTCCGGTGCGGGCGCGGTAGCTCGAGAATTCGTAATGGGCCGGGTCGGTGACCATGCACGCTTTCACCGGGTTGAGTTCAATATAGCGCATACAGCTGAGCATGTAGTTTTTCGAGTCTACCGCGCTGATGTGGTAGCGCCCATCCCAGAGTGAGCCGGTGCGTCCTTCCATCCTGTTGACCAGGCGGGTCTGGCGTGCGGCCAGTCGTTTCATCATTTCGCCAACTGCTTTCGTGTCGTCATTGGTACCGATGAGCAGATGGATATGATTGGTCATCAGACAATAGCTGTAGACTTTGATGCCGAGCAGGGATTTGCATTCGGCAAGGTTTTTCAGGTAGTACCGGAAGTCGATGCGGTTTCGGAACACCGTGCTGCGGTTATGTCCGCGCTGGACAATGTGATGAGGCATCTGTGCCAGGATGACGCGCGCTGTTCTGGCCATGTGACAGTCCTTCGCGGTTGGTGTTCAGCAATAACAGTCGTATAAGAAAAGGGACAGATTTATTTCCTGACACGCCAGGTTATAGCACTGATTCCTTTTTTCGCCACACCACGATTCCTGTTGAAGAAAAATCGCAGCAAATTTACGCAATCTCTGTCGGAAAATAAATCTGTCCCAATTTCCGACAAAGCTGTGCCAAACTATACCTAAATTAAATCTGTCCCCTTTTTATTTTTAACTTTTTTATGCTTGTAAGGATATTCCGCAATCTGGCTTCGCCCCGGCATCGATTCACTGCGCTGCTGAGCCCGCACATTGACATCATGTACCGTATGGCGTGGCGCTGGACCGGCTCCGAGGCAGACGCTGAGGACATTGTTCAGGATGTGCTCATCCGCCTGGTCGATCGGGTGGAGGAGATGGAAGAACTCGATCAGTTGCGTCCCTGGCTGCTGAAGATTCTCTACCGTCGTTATGTGGACCACTACCGTAGCCGCCAGCGCTCGCCGCTCAAATATCAGTCGGAAATGCCCGATACGGACAGCTCTGATGATGACCAATCCACGGGTAGCCTGCTTTTGGAGAAGTACCCGGATCACCGCGATCACATCCAGTCGCTGCAACTTGAGCAGACCCTGCAGGCCGCACTGGAGCAACTCGATGAGGATCAACGAGCAGTCATCATGTTGCATGATGTGGAAGGTTATACCGCTGTGGAGGCTGCGGAAATACTGGATACCAGCCCGGGTACTGTGAAGTCCCGCCTGCACCGGGCAAGGAAAAAAATGAAAAAATATATGGAAGCGGGAACCTTTTGACCATTTCGATCGTGTCAGGAAGCAAGGAGATCAGCCATGCAATGCAATGACGTCAGAAAACAACTGCAGACTACGGAGAATCTGTCGCTACGATCGCTCCCCGAAGAGCTGCAGTCGCATCTGGCAGATTGCGCCGGCTGTCAGGAATACGCCGAGGATCTGCAATACAGGGTTCTGCTGCGTGACCTGCCGGCGCCAGCGCCCCGCAACGGATTTGCACGAGAAGCGCTGGATAAGGCATGGGCTGCCAGGGAAGGCGGCAGAACCCCGCTCCGGTTCGGTACAGGGTGGGCGCTGGCTTCGGCCTTCGCGCTGGTACTGGGCCTGGGTGTGGTGCTGAATCTTCCGGGGCCGGCCACTACGCCAGTAAGCACAGGGCAACCCGTGCAGATGGTAGAAGTGGCACCTTACTCGGTCCGTAATGTGGATCTGTTGATGGTAAGCGCGCAAGCCTTGCCGGATGCGTGGATCACTCTGGAGTTGGGGGACAACGTGTCTCTTGAAGGGTATCCGGGCCATGACAGAATCCGCTGGGCGGCACCGATAGTGGCAGGCAACAATCAGTTGACCCTGCCCGTGCAGCTCCGGGGTGACAGCGATGGCAGCATCGTCGTCGAAGTAGAATCCGGCGACTCGCGAAAGCAGATGCTGTTGACCGTGCAAGCGACGTCCCCGTCCATTGCACAGGTCGCCATGATCTGAAATGTAAACTGACACGAGGAGTCAAACAATGCGCACCATAAACAGCAAACAATCTGAAAACGCACTGAAGAAAACAGTCCTTTCAGTTGCTATCGCCTCCGCCTGCCTGTACGGCGCAGCTGTGTCCGCGCAAACCGCAATGGAAGCCAATACAACAGGTCTGGTGTCCTCTGCGGCCAGCGCTACAGCCGGCGAGTACAATGTGAGCACAGGCGCCAATGCGGGTGCCAGTGCAAACATTCAAGGCAGTGCTGACCACAACGAAGTAGTGGACGTAATGTCGGACAATGTTAGCCGGAGCGCGAACGCCGGACTCGAAACGGCTGCGCAGGCATCGGGCACCGTACGGCGCGCCGGAGAAAGCATGATCGAGGCCGGTAGCAACGAAGCCGGCCGGTCTGTCAGCGCAGACGGAAACGCCAGCGGTACACTTGACGCGGTAGTCGCAGGCTACAGCGAAGACGGTGTCTCGCTTGATGTTGGTGCCATCGGGGAAGGTGCCTTGAGCGTCAATATCCAGCCTACTGATATTGAAGGTATGGTGGATGTGTTCGCCGATGAATCCGCCAACGTCGGCGCCGAACTGCAAAGCAGTGCGTCGACCCTGATGCAGACAGGCGTGGATGGCACGAATGATACGGTCGCTGGCATTAGCGGCGCGGTTGGTTTGCAGGGTGAAATTGAAGCTCATGCGGATGCCAGTCTGCAAGAAAGTATCAGTTCGGACGTTCAGTCCACTGCTGATGCCGCAGTAAGCGTGGCGACCGAAACAGCTGAAGATACAGCAAATACAGTAGTTGAAACCAGCGCTGAAGTAGCGGCCGAGGTTCGTGCTGAAGCGGAGTCCGCGATTGACAGCACCCAGGAGCTGGTCTCGGACACTGCCAACAGCGTGGAAGCCGACGCTGACTTTGCTGCTGAACTGACCTCTGAGCTGACTGCCGGTGTCAACTTCTGATAACGGTCTGCAGCCGAGGTCATTGGCGTCAGTTCAAGCCAATGACAGTCCGGGTGGCCTGGTCTGACAGGTCACCCGGATCTTCTGAGCACGATAGATTCTGAATGTCTGATAATGGAGAGGGTCATGAAGTCAGGGAAACGCTTGTTGTTGCCGTTGGCAGTATCGGCCGTTATGGCTGGCGCGAACACCCTTGCGCAGCCGTCTGCTGAACTCGATATCACGATCACGGTAATGGAAGAGGGTGAGACCCCGGCGGGTTTTATCAATCGGATCGAGCTGCCGCCACTGGATGCGCTGCCTGATGTGGCGCCTTCCGGCTCACCGCTACCCGCGGAACCTGATGCGACCGTCACGCTTCCGGAAGAGAGCATTCAGGAGACGCTTGATTCGGCAGGGGACCTGGCTGATGACGCTGCCGAAGTGGTAACGGATGCCATACGCGAGGTCATCAGTATTGAAGGGACAGCCGACGCAGTAGAAGGGTTGTTGCCGCCACCGGTTGTGGACATCCTGGATCAGGATGGGTCACTGCAGGACAATATTGGTGATCTGCTGGATCCGGTGGAGGACATTCCCGGCGAAATTGTTGATGGCATCGACCCGCCCGTTGATGACGTGATTGATGACATCGGTGATGTGGTTGATGGCGTAATTGATGACGTAGATGACATTGGTGACTCGGTCGACGATACGGTCGGCGATATTGCAGACAACGTGGACGACACTGTTGACGACGTTGTGGATGACGTTGTGGATGACGTTGTGGATGATATAGGTGATGTTGTAGATGACGTCGCCGACAGTGTGGCGGACGATGCAGTTGATGATGCTAGTGATGGCGTGATTGATGGCGTGATTGATGATGTGATTGATGATGTGATTGATGATGGTACAGATGACGCGATAGACGACATCACAGATTCTGTGTTCTAGCTGGGTCTGCCGCTGCGGGCCAATGCATGGATCACGTATTTGAAAGCAACATCAATCAGTTCAAGGAGAGGCATCATGTCTCACAATAAAGGAGTGAAGTTTACAGTGAAGTTGGTGGCGATGTCGTTCACCATTGGCGCAAGCGCGCTGGTCGTTGCGCAGCTGCCGCCATCGCGCGCCGGTGTCAATGCTTTCAATGAGGGAGAGTATGCCCAGGCGCTGGAGTACTTTCGGCAGGCCGAACAGGCAGGCAATGAGGCACTTTCCCTGCAATACAATATCGCAGTCAGCCTTTACCGCCTGGGCCAGTATTCCGAGGCTCGCGAACGCTTTCTTCTGTTGGGTGAGCATGACGACTGGCGGGTACTGACTACCTATAATCTTGGCTTGGTGGCTGAATCCCTGGGTAATGACTCCCTGGCTCGGGATTACTTTCTGCAATCGGTAGCTCAGGAAGAGCACGAGCGTGTGCGGGAGGCCGCGTCACGGAAGCTGGAAGCAATGGACAGGCGCCAACAGACGGCTGATCGAGGATCAATGACATCAAGTCAGGAGCCTGGTAGCCCACAAAGATGGGCAGCAATTGCCAGGCTGACCGGGGGATGGGACTCCAATGCCAGCAGTCTCGCCGACGATCTGCTGGACGATCGCGCACGAGCTGATGATCTTTACTCCGAGCAGTTGTTGTATGGGCATTTGCAGGCAAGCGGCCGCGCGCGGGATGGCATGCGAGTCTATGGAATGTTGTTCAATCGCGGTTTTCATGACTTTTCTCATCTCAACAGTCAGGTGCTTAGCCTGGGCGGTGTGTTTGAGGTGCCAGTGGGTGCATACCGGACCGAAGCTGGTATACGCATGAATGTTACGCAGCTGGACGGCTCGCGCGTTGCCGAGCAGTACCAGATCCATGCAGGTGCGGCGCGTGATTTTTCCTTCGGTACCGTTGGTGCTAGTCACGCGTTTGCCAGGTTTGAGGCCGGCCCGCGTTTCAGCCAGATACAGGGTTATCAGAATAGAACGGAGCTGGACTGGCGCAACCGCATTGACAATCTGTCGGTTCGGTTGAGGTATCGCTTTGAGCTCAATGATCGGCAGGACCTGCAGCGTAACGGAGCATTTGCCAGTTACTCGCCCACGCGCCATGGCTTGATGCTCGATCTGCGTAATCATCTGACGCCATCATTGAGTTCAGGGGTCCGTGTCGAGCACCTGAGCAGCCGTTACGATGGTACCAATCGATTGCGCGACACCAATGGCGAGGTCAGGGAGCGTGGTCGCCGTACGCGGCAAAATCGCATGACGGCGGATGTGGACTACCGCTTGGGTGGCAGCTGGCGCCTTCGTGGTGAGTACCAGTTCACGGATCAGCGTGACAATTTTGCGCTTTATACCTACGACAAACACCGGGTCAGTGCCACAGTGGAGTATCGCTGGTAAACAGCGGACAGGTTTCACTCTTCCAGTCGCGCCGCCATTTCTCCCGCGGCGCGCACCAGGGCGTCCACGATTCCGGGTTCACTGGAGGCGTGGCCTGCATCGCGGATAATCCGCAGCTCCGCGTCTGGCCACGCCTGTTGCAAAGCCAGGGCGTTGTCCAGCGGGCAAATGACGTCGTATCGGCCGTGCACAATAATGCCGGGAATGCCGGTCAGGCGATCTGCGTTCTGCACGATCTGGTCTTCAGCCATGAACGAGTCGTTGATGAAGTAATGTGCCTCGATGCGTGCCAGTGACAGGGCCCGGTGGGGTTCTGCAAAACTGTCCACAAACTCGGTATTGGGCCGCAATGTCGCGCAGCGTCCCTCCCAGGTGGACCAGGCTTTGGCAGCGCCCATGCGCTCGATTTCGTTGTTGCTGGTCAACAGCTTGTAGTAAGCATTGATCACGTCGCCGCGCTCGGTTTCTGGCACTGGTGCGATGAAGTCTTGCCAGTAGTCTGGAAAGATCCGACTTGTACCTTCCTGATAGAACCAGTGCAGATCGCGTTTTCGACACAGGAAAATGCCTCTAAGTATGAGGCCCAGGACCTGTTTGGGCCAGGTTTGGGCATAAACCAGGCTGAGGGTGGATCCCCATGAGCCGCCGAACAATAGCCAGCGATCGATACCGAGTTCCTGGCGGATGCGTTCCATGTCCTCGACCAGCCGGGGTGTACTGTTATGCTCCAGGTTGGCGTGAGGGGTGGAGTGGCCGGCGCCGCGCTGGTCAAACAGAATGATGCGGTAGATGCCCGGATCGAAGAAGCGCCGGTCGTTGGCGGAACAGCCGGCGCCTGGGCCGCCGTGCACAAACAGCACGGGAATACCGTCGGGATTGCCTGATTCCTCCACGTAGATCCGGTGTGGTGGGTCCACGGCGATCGTGTGCGTGCGGTTGGGCGTTATGGGCGGGTAGGCTTGCAACATGGTGGTCACCGCGGTAAAAAAGGGGACAGATTTATTTTTCCTGATAGTGCATTCTGTCACCAGTCGCGACGCCGGTAAAGCGCCAGCCTGCGGCGGATGGGCATGTGCGTTCCGGAAAAATAAATCTGTCCCCTTTTTTTGAAGCCGCTGCACAAGGAGCAAAAATGAAGTACCGATACGTCGGAAAGAGCGGGCTGCGGGTCAGTCCCATCTGTATGGGCACCATGAGCTTTGGTACCTGGAGTGACGAGAAGGAATCCTTCCGCATACTGGACAAAGCCTACGAGCGCGGCATCAATTTCTACGACACGGCTGAGATCTATCCTGTGCCGCCACATCGCAAGACAGTGGGCGACACCGAGACCATATTTGGTAAATGGATAAAGACCCGCAACCGTGATGCACTGATCATCGCCACCAAAGTGGCCGGCGCGGCCTCGGGCTGGTTTGTGCCGCCGGTGCGGTACGGTCTCACCGCCATTGACCGGCATCACATCGAGCGAGCGGTGGAAGGCAGTCTCAAGCGGATGGGCATTGATTATATCGACCTGTATCAGGTGCACTGGCCCGACACTGTTGTGCCTATGGAGGAGTCCATGGCAGCGCTTGACAGTCTGGTGCAAAGCGGCAAAGTGCGATACCTGGGCACTTCCAACGAATCAGCGTATGGGCTAACCAAGTCCAACACCATAGCCGATTACGAGGGGTTGGCACGATTCCAGTCCATCCAGAACAACTTTTCTCTGCTCAATCCTCGCTTCTTCGACGAACTGGCCACGGTGTGCCGACGCGAGAATGTGTCGCTGTTACCGTATTCACCAATTGGCGGAGGTGTGCTCAGTGGCAAGTACAACGATGGCAAGGAGCCCGAGAATGCCCGCTTTTCCGAGTACCTGAAGCTGGAGAATCCGCGCCAGCGTCAGATGCGTGACCGTTTTGTCAATGATGCCACCCTGGCGGCTACCGCGCGTTACCTGGGCATCGCCCGCGAGGCGGGCATGTCACCGGTGACCCTGGCCACGGCCTGGAGCATGAATTTCGACTTTGTAGCCTCAACCATCATCGGTGCCCGCACCGCCCGTCAACTGGACGAGTCCCTGGCAGCGCTGGATGTCTCGCTGGACGATGAGATGATGCAGGCCTGCCGGGCTGTACACAAGTCCATTCCCTACCCCATGGGCTGAGTGTCAGAAAAGGGGACAGATTTGTTTTCGCGTCGGCGAAAATAAATCTGTCCCCTTTTCTACAGCCGCACCAGCAGGGTTATCGACGCCTCCGCATCGTGTTTTTTCCGGTTTGCCTGCACCAGGCTCTGGTGACGCACCTGCACCGTGAACTTCATGGAAATATTGTCCAGTACATCGGATTCCACGCCAGTGGTCGAACGCGATACAGTGATGCGGTCACCAGCATCCACACTGAGCTCCTGAATGAAACGGGCATTGTCTGACACGTCCCATGTGTACTCGGTGGAGAGTCGGATGATGGCTTCGTTGAAGTCCTCGGCCGGTGAGTTCGAGTTACGTATTCCGGCTCCCACGGTGTAATCCCAGCTCATGTTGTCAACGTTGCGCAGCCACATCTGGCCATAACTGATTGATACATCGGACTGGAAGTCGAACCCGCTGAACCGGTCACGTTCGTGCGCACCCCGGCCCTGGATGAAATTGTTGTCATCAAAGTTGTAGGTTGCACTGAGCACCGTGTAGAACCGCTCGGCGGCCAGTTCATTGCGTTTGGATGAGCGAAATCCGTCGAAGGAAAAACGATGGCGCCAGGCTTCGCGCTCGGCATCAACGCGGCTGCGCAGGCGTACGTTCTGGTCGTGTGTGTTGCCTGAGGTGAATACCGCGCCCAGCTCGACCTGGCTGGAAAAGTCCCACGAGTCGGGGTCTGGGTCAGGGTCCTGGGCCAGGGTGGTGCTCGCTGCAAGCAGTGATGCCAGCGCAGTGGCGGACGCTGTCACGCCCAGGTATCTCTGGATACTTCTTCTTGCAGAAAAACGCATGGATCGGATCCTCTCACTCAAGGCGGGATTCTCCCGATTCAGCCGGCTGATGTCCAGTCGTGTGACTGCTGCCACAGCGAGTGGCGGTAATAGGTGGAACCCTTGACGAGCTGGGGTACAATTCCGGCCACTTGTAGTATTGGTTCGAATAACCAGGAGTGCAGGGAATATGAAGCAGTTGTTGCTTGTGCGACATGCAAAGTCGGACCCGGCCGGTCCGGGCGAGAAGGATATCGACAGGCCTTTGAGCGAGCGGGGTCGCAGTGATGTGCCAGCGATGGTGCAGCGCCTGACCTCACGCAATATCGACCTGCCGGAACGCATTGTGGCCAGCAGTGCCTGCCGTACGCGCGAGACAGCCGAGCTGTTTGCAGCCCACATCGGGCTTTCCGCGGATCGCATCGAACTGGATCCGCAGATCTATCTGGCCGGGGAGTCGCGCCTGTTGCAAATATGCCGGGCGCTGGACGATGGTCTGGATGTGGTGATGCTGGTGGGGCACAATCCGGCCATGACCGACCTGTTGAACCTGCTTTGTGATAATGTCCGCGTTGACCATGTGCCCACCTGCGGGGTGGCCCACCTTCGTATACCCGAGCGAACCTGGGCCGCGCTGAATGCGGATGTGGCCGATCTGGTCAGCTTCGATTACCCGGGTCGTCATGTCAAGGTCTGATTGCCGTTCAATTCCCGTCTGTATTTTGTTGCCCTTGCTGGCGCTTCTTTTGACTGCCTGCAGTGTGCTGCCCGGTGAGCGCACGCGCACGGATACTGAGTTTGACGTCCCGGCGTGGCAAAGTGAATTGCTGCAGGATCACCCGCTGGTGGGACGTATCTGGCAGCACCGGTCGCAGCAGTTCATCAGCGCGCAGTCACTGTCCCGGTCCCTGACCCAGGGTGACATCCTGCTGCTGGGCGAAAAACACGACAATCCCGACCACCATGCACTGCGTCTTGCGCTGCTGGAGCAGGTGCATGGGCAGCGGCCGGTGAGCCTGATTGCCATGGAAATGCTGACCGAGGCGCAGCAGGCACGGGTGGATGCACTTCAGGGCAGTGGTGCTCACGATCACGAGTCGCTGCGTGAGCAACTGGCGTGGGATGATGGCTGGCAGTGGGAGTTTTACGCACCCTTGCTGGAGTTTGTGCTGGCAGCATCGCACCTGGAACTGCGCAGCGCCAATATCGACCGCGACACCCTGTCCGCAGTCTATCGTGGTGAGCTGCCGCCGGCGGTGTCCGCAGCGCTGGTGGGTGCGCTCACAGGTGCGCAGCGCAACAGCCTGGCCGAGGATATTGACATCAGTCATTGTGGCCTGCTGCCGGACAGTCAGTTCGAGTCCATGGTGCGCGTCCAGCAGGTGCGCGATTACACCATGGCGCAGGCATTGCTTGCTGGCTCAGGGGTCGGCGCGGCGGCAATCGATGCGAATGGTGAAACGGACCGGCGCGATGGCCTCAGGGTGCTGGTGGCTGGCAACTATCATGTACGCCGTGATCTGGGTGTGCCCAATTATCTGCCACCGGGCCTGCGCAGTGAGACCGAGGGGGTGATAACCGTGGCATTTCTGGAAGTGGTGGAGGGGCGGTTTGATCCAGACGACTACCAGCAGCAGCTGGCGGGACTGCCAGCCTGGGACTACATCTGGTTCACGCCGGCGCTGACCGATGAAGACTATTGTGAACGCATGGCGGGTGGTACCTGAATTCAGCACCCGGGGTGCCGCCCTGGATGCGTGAAGTCTGCACACCTGTCAGTGGGTGAATGAGTAGATCAGGTAGTTCAGGCCAAGCTGGTAGGCCTGGTTTGAGAAACGGGTGGGGTAGTGTTGGGTATAGGTGTGCTCCCAGCCGTCGCCCAGGTCGGTGTTCCAGTTGATCAGTACCATGATGCGGCCATCGTTATCCTTTATGGCGTGCAGGGAGGCATGGTCCACATCACGCTCGGGGATGTTCTGTGGGTTGCCGCCGTGAGGAATCATCTTGGGGCCGTCTATATCGTAGTAGATGCGAAAGATTTCGTGATCATCCGGCAACTCCACCACCTCGTACTCTGGCAGTAACTGCATGATGGCGTTGTGGAAAACCTCCCACTCGCGTGTCCCCCAGAAGTCATCAATGATAAGAAAACCACCGCGCAGCAGGTATTCGCGCAGGTTGTGGCGCTCGCGTTCCGACCACACCGGTCCGCCGGCGCGGCCCATTTCCAGTGCGTAGAGAATGGGATACTCAAAGATCTGGTCGTCGTCGGCGCGCAGCACAATGGGGTCGCGCATGACACGGATATTGCTCAGGCGACCAACGCCGCGCAGGAAATTGATGTCGGCTTCCGGAAAGTCGATGGCCCAGGGTCCGTAACCCCAGCGCGAGGGGAACATGCTGTTGTATTGCAGGCGCACGAATGCAAACTCACCTGCCTGGTCCATGGCTTCGTAGGCATCAGGCCCGGCGTTGATGGCACTGGACGGGAACTGGGCATGGGCAACGCGCGGGAACAGCAGCGCGAGTGCGCATACCAGGGCAGACACCAGCGCCGTGGCCGGCGTGAAGGCCAGCGCACGGGTAGGGATGGTGGCGCAAACGGGTAGATGGTACGTCATGCCTGTCAGTGTCCGTGATGTTGACGGTTGATTCAAGAGGGTACGGGCCAGCTTGTGTGGCGGATGTGGCATAATCAGGCAAAACATGAAAGAGGTTGCCATGACAGTCATTGCCTTTGTCCGTCGCTGGATCCCCGTCCCCGTGCTGCTCGCGCTTGTTGTCTTGTCTGCCCTGACCATGCTGTCCGCGTGCGCGCCCGATCGCGAACCGGGAGACGAAGGCGCCGACGCCGTGGGCAGGCGTGATGCGCCCGGTCAGCCGGTGCAGGTGCAGCTTGCTGTGCTGTCCAGCCCGCCGCATCTGGTCACGGCCGGGCAGGCGCTGATTGAAATTGTGCAGCGTGGCGGCGCGGATGCTGCACCGCAGTTGCGGATCAATGGTCAGGCGGCACCGGGTCCTGCGCCGCAGCTGATCAGTGAGCAGGGTGCGGAGCGGGTCTATCGCCAGCTGCTGAGGGACCTGCCCGAAGGCCAGAGTGAAATCCAGGTGCAGATACCCACCACTGGCCGGGGCCAGGCGCAGACACAGACACAGGCCAGCCTTACCCTGGTCAATTACCCGGCCAGTGGGCCGGTGTTCTCGGGTGAGCCACTGAGCCCTTATTTCTGCCTTGCCGAGCTGGCCCCGACCCGTGATGGCAGCCCGCGCCGTTTTGCCATTGGCAATGGTGAGTACCTGGACGGCAGTGGTGCGGACGAGCACTGCCATCTGCCCACCCGAATTGACTATGTGTATCGCAGCGAGAACGGCGACGGCTTCCTGCCATTGCCGGACACGGACGAGCATCCAGCTGATGTGGCCCGGATCACGGATCGGGATGGGAACACACATCCGTTTATTGTTCGTCTGGAAACCGGCACCCTGAACCGGGCCATTTACCAGATTGCCATGGTGCATGACCCGCTGACCGGCGAGCCTGATGCGCTGATGCCTGCTTCGCCCCCCGCATCGGCGTGGAACCAGCGGCTGGTATACACCTATGGCGGCGGATGTGAAGCGGGCTTTTTCCAGGGCACGTCCACCGGCGGCGTGCTGCGTGACTGGATGCTGGCCGAGGGTTACGCAGTGGCTTCCTCCACACTGAATGTCAACGCCCAGGGTGGCTGTAATGATGTGCTGTCGGCCGAAACCAGCATGATGGTGAAATCACATTTCATTTCCCACTACGGGCCACCCGTGCATACCATTGGTTACGGGGCGTCGGGCGGTGCCATGCAGCAGTTGCACATTGCAGGGGCCTACCCCGGCATTCTGGATGGCCTGCTGCTGGGCATGAGTTTTTCCGATACCACCACCTATTTCACCGACTCACGAGAATGTGTACAGCTGCGCAATTTCATCAATGACTGGGCTGACGATCCGGCGCGAGGTCTGACTGAGGAAGTGCGCGCGGCCATCGGTGGCTGGCCCGACTGGTACCTGTGTGATCAGTCCCTGGGTGAGCGACCGGACCGCATCTCACCGTATGACTGCCCGGATGTGATTCCGGAGCAGGCACGATATCACGCCGTGAATAATCCCGATGGGGTGCGGTGTTCGGTTTACGACGGCATGCGCAACGTGTTTGGCACCGCCGTTTACGCCGACATCAACCCTGAGCGCGCTTTCGGGCGCAGTCCGCACGACAATGTGGGGGTGCAGTATGGCCTGCTGGCGCTGAATGACGGCCTAATCAACACAACGCTGTTTCTGGATATCAACGAGGCCTTTGGTGGCTGGGACATTGATGGTCAGCGCACCGATGACCGCACCGTGGGGGACAGCGAGGCCATCCGTATTGCCTACGAGACCGGACGGGTGACCAATGGCAGTGCCGGCCTGTCCCGCGTGCCGATCATCGACAACCGGCTGTATCTGGATGACGAAGGCAATTTCCACGCCAGCATCTATTCCTTTTCCACTCGTGCGAGGCTGGAGCGCGACAATGGCCATGCCGGCAATTACGTGATCAGGCGCCATGGCCGGGCAGCCGGTCTCACTGCACAGCTGGACAGGGAAAACCTGGCGCTGATGGATCAGTGGCTGGACCAGCTGCGTGAGGACCGCACTGGCGCCGTGAATGCGGACGTGATAGCGGCTGCGCGGCCACCGGCGCTGCAGGATGACTGTTTTGATACCGACGGCAATCGCTATGTGGAGCCAGCCGATATTGACGCAGACGGGCAGTGCAATCGGCTGTATCCGGCCCATGCCGGGCTGCGACTGATGGCAGGTGGACCGTTGAGCAATGACGTGTTGCGCTGTGAACTCAAACCACTTGATGAAAACGATTATGCGGTGACGTTTTCCGACCCGGAATGGTCACGTTTGCAGGCCATTTTTCCCGATGGTGTCTGCGACTGGAATCAGCCCGGTGTGCATCAGTACACCAACGATACCTGGCTCTCCTTCGGGCCCTCGCCGGTAAATCGTTTCCAGCCCTGACAGTACCGTTACTATGGGTTAGAATCGCCCTATTGCGCGCATTGCAGGCGCTGAACCTGGCAGGGCAGGTGACATATGGTGCATTCACCGAAACGAAAGCTGTTTCTGGATCTGGTATTGTCGGTTTTTCGACTGAACGGTCTGCTGCAGGCTGAAGGTGACCGTATGGCTGGTGACCTCGGTCTGACCAGCGCACGCTGGAAAGTCATCGGTGTGGTGGCACTTGCACCCGGTGGCGTCACGGTGCCGGCCATTGCCCGGACGCTTGGTCAGTCCAGACAGGCGGTGCAGCGCATCACGGATGTGATGGCTGAGGACGATCTGATCACCTACCTCGACAATCCCCGACACAAGCGTTCACCACTGGTGGTGCTCACCGAACAGGGGCTGCAGGTCTACAATGCCCTGCGTGCAGTCCAGGACCCCTGGGCCATCGAGCACACTGAAGACATCTCCGTGGAAGATCTGCAATCGGCACTGCGCCTGATCCAGCGTCTGATTGCCCGCATGGGATGATGGGTCAAAACGATGACGGCAAACACAGGCTTTCATGACACCCCTGATGGCAAACCGGAACCACATGATGTGGGTCGGCGATTTGTGGCCGATCGTGCGCTTTATACCGCAAAGCAGGTGCGCGCGCTGGATGCTGCAGCGGTGGCCGGAGGCATTGACAGCTTTGATCTGATGCAGCGTGCCGGTGCATCCCTGCTGCACGTGCTGCTGGACCGCTGGCCGGCTTGCCGCGAAGTGCTGGTGTTCACCGGACCGGGCAACAATGGCGGTGACGGGTTTGTGGTAGCGGCACTGGCCGCCAGGCAGGGCATGTCGGTGACCGTGTTGATGCTGGCGCCGGCCGAACGCCTTCTGAATGATGCGCGCCGCGCTTATGACATGGTGGCCGAGCTTGCGGCTGACAGCGAATCAGGGCAACGCTTGCGCCTGCTGCCGGCCAGCGACGATGACAGTGCCACTTTGCTGGCGCAGGCGGGCGCCTCGGCTGTGGTCATTGACGCCATGCTGGGCACCGGCATCAATGGTGATCTGCGGGCGCCCTTCAACAGGGTGGTCAATGCCATCAATGCGGCCAAGCAGCCCGTGATTGCCGCCGATGTGCCAACCGGGCTCAACAGTGATACCGGTGACGTGGTGTCCGAGGCAGTCCGCGCCACTGTCACTGTGACCTTCATCGGGCTCAAACAGGGCCTGTTCACCGCAGCGGGTCCCGATCATTGCGGCGATATTGTTTATGACCGCCTGGATGTACCAACGCACACTTTCGGGCATCCGGATGTGGGGGCACCTTCGGGTCGTCGACTGGACATACAGGCCGTGCTGCCGCTGCTCAAACCGCGCCACTTCACGGCACACAAGGGTGATAGTGGTCATGTGCTGGTGCTTGGTGGCGACAAGCGTCTGGGTGGTGCTGCCATCATGGCGGCCGAAGCGGCGGCGCGGGCCGGCGCGGGCACTGTGACATTGGTGACCCGCCCGGCACACGTCAGCCCGACGCTGGCCCGACGGCCGGAAGTGATGGTGCGCGGTATTGGGGGCAAGGGAGCCAAACGTGAAGAACTGTCGCAAGGGCTGGATGACCTGGTAACCGGGCACTCTGTGATTGTACTGGGGCCGGGGCTGGGCCAATCAGACTGGTCCCGCAGATTGCTGCGTGCTGTGATCCAGGTGCAGCAGCGCCGCGAGCTGTACATGGTGCTGGATGCTGATGCGTTGAACCTGCTGGCGCTGATGCGGGAGGAGATCTGCCCTGGCCTCAGCCTGCCGCAGACGAAGTGGGTGGTCACCCCGCATCCGGGTGAGGCGGCGCGACTTCTGGGCTGCAACACGGCTGATGTGCAAGTTGACCGTTTTGCTGCCGCCCGGCAGCTGCAGCAGCAGTGGGCAGCGGTGGCCCTGCTCAAGGGTGCCGGCACGGTCATCGCCAGCAAGTCAGAGACCGACATCTGCACCGAGGGTAATCCCGGCATGGCCAGTGGCGGCATGGGTGATGTGCTGGCCGGTATCACCGGCGGACTGATGGCACAGCTGATGCGCAACGGCCACGACCTCGTGGATGTGGTACGCTGCGCCGCCTGTGTGCATGGTGAGAGCGCAGACCTGGCCGCGGCTGACAGCGGCCAACGCGGCATGCTGGCCACGGATCTGTTGCCCTATGTGCAAGCGCTGGTGAGTCAGGAACTGCGGATAAACAGCGGAGCATTTCGTGGCAGACCCTGACGAAGCCTGTGTGCTGGAGTGGAGGTTGCCGGATGAGCAGGCCACGCTGGCTGCCGGTGCCCGAATGGCGGCGGCGGTGCGCGGTCATCTGGCCGAGGCCTCTTTTGCTGTCGGTTCCAGTGCGACCGGGCCTCTGATGGTTTACCTGCATGGTGATCTTGGTGCCGGCAAGACTTGTCTGTCGCGCGGACTGGTGCAGAGCCTGGGTCATGACGGGCCCGTGAAAAGCCCGACCTATACGCTGGTGGAGCCCTATGAAAACCTGCATCCGCCCGTGTATCATTTTGACCTGTATCGATTGTCCGAGCCGACAGAGGTGGAATTTTTGGGTGTCGAGGATTGTTTTTCTCCCGGACGACTTTGCCTTGTGGAGTGGCCGGGGAATGGCAGGGGCGCTTTGCCGGGTCCTGATCTTGAAGTCACGCTGACGGATGACGCGCCGGGGCGCCGGCTTCGTTGTGTGGCCACCACCGGTAATGGTGTAGCGCTACTGGACCGGATGAGGCAGGAGACAGACTGCGAGTGATCGCTCTAACAGCAATAAAAAAACTGATGATTCCTTTCCGTGCCCTGTGTGCGGCAGTCGGGCCCTCTCCGGGCTTTCTGCCCCTGCTGCTTGTTACGCTGGTTTATATCAGTCTGGGTACCGGCTTTGGTATGGGTCTGGGTGTCAGTGCGGCGCAGGCTTCTGATATCCGGGATGTGCGAGTCTACCGCTCGGACGAATATACCCGCGTGGTCTTTGATGTGGATGCGCGCGTGGCCTACAGCGTGTTTGTGCTGTCCGACCCGCATCGTGTGGTCATTGATGTCAGCAACTCCTCCATGTTGTCTTCGCTGTCCGGACTGAGCCTGGGCGGCACGCCGATCCAGGGTGTGCGCAGTGCGCCGCGAGATGGCGGGGATACACGCGTGGTGCTGGATGTGTCGCGCGCGGTGAATCCGACCAGTTTCCTGCTGGAACCCAACGAACAACTCGGCTACCGCCTGGTGGTCGATCTCTATGATGTCAATCGTGACGTGCCGGTGCGCGAACCCACGCCACCGCCGCAGGTGGTGAGCTCGCCGCGGCGCGATATTGTGGTGGCCATTGATGCCGGTCACGGTGGTGATGACCCGGGTGCCATCGGTTTTGATGGGCGCATCCGGGAAAAGGATGTAGCGCTGGGCGTGGCCCGGGCGCTTTATGAGCGGCTGAACCAGGTGCCGGGTTACCATCCGGTGATGGTGCGAAGTGGTGACTACTTTGTGCAGCTTCAGCGTCGCCCGCAGATCGCGCGCCAGAACCGCGCTGACATTTTCCTGTCCATTCATGCTGATTCTTTCCGTTCAGCCAGCGCTGAAGGCGTGACCATTTATGCCCTGTCGCAAAGCACTGCCCAGGCAGAGAACAATCGTCGGGTGGCCGATCGCGAGAACCACTCCGATCTGCTTGGTGGCATGGGCGGGGATACCAGCCTGGTGCATTTTGAGGACGACCTGGCGCTGACGTTGCTGGACCTGTCCATGAGCTGGAGCATTGAGCAGAGCCTGTCCGCCGGGCAGCATGTGCTGGACAGCATGGGGCGGGTGGCGCGCCTGCGCCGCGACACGCCGCAGCGGGCGAATCTCTGGGTGTTGCGCTCCCCGGACATCCCTTCGCTATTGATCGAGACCGGCTATCTGTCCAACCCCAATGAGGCGCGCCGGCTGACAACAGCGGCCTATCAGCAGCAACTTGGTGATGCCATAGCGCGCGGTGTGATGAACTACTTCCACGATCAGCCGCCCGAAGGCACCATGATTGCGTGGAACAAGGAAAATGGCGAACTGCCCCGGCTGCCACCGCTGACCAGCGGCGGCGGTCGTCATGTGGTGGTCCGGGGGGACAGTCTGTCCACGATTGCACAGCGCCATGGTGTACGTACCGCGGACCTGCGCTCGGCCAATAATCTGCGCGGTGATGTTATCCATGTTGGCCAGGAGCTGGTGATACCTGGCGCCGGTATGGCGGCATCCAATTCAGTGTCCGAGCACACCATCGCACGGGGAGAGACCCTCAGTGGCATTGCCCAGCGTTACCGTGTGAGTCTGTCGCGCCTGCGCGAGGTCAACAATATCCGCGGTGATACCATTCATGTGGGTCAGGTGCTGATCATTCCGTCATCCTGATCACGATCCAAGGCCAGAACCATGCCAAGAATTGCCCTGTTGAATCCGCGCCTGGCGAACCAGATTGCGGCCGGTGAGGTTGTTGAGCGACCGGCCTCGGTGGTCAAGGAGTTGCTGGAAAACAGTCTGGACGCCGGTGCGACCCGTGTCGACATAGACGTGGAACAGGGTGGTGTGCGTCTGATGCGACTGAGCGACAACGGCAGCGGTATTGCACGTGAAGACCTGCCGCTGGCGCTGAGTCGGCATGCCACCAGCAAGATTGAAGCGCTGGATGACCTGGAACATATTGCCAGCCTGGGATTCCGGGGCGAGGCGTTGGCCAGTGTCAGCTCGGTCTCCCGCCTGCTGTTGACTTCCCGTGCTGCCGACAGTGAAGAGGCCCAGGCCTGGCAGGTGGAGGCAGCTGGCCAGGAAATGGAACCGCAAGTCTCCCCGGCGGCGCATCCGGTGGGCACCACCGTGGAAGTGCGTGACCTGTTCTTCAACACACCGGCGCGGCGCAAGTTTCTGCGCACCGAAAAGACCGAGTTCCAGCGCATTGATGAGGTGGTCCGCAAGATTGCCCTGAGTCGATTCGATGTCGGGTTCACATTGCGCCACAACCGGCGCGTTATCCATCAGTTGCATGCGGCGCACAGCGAGCAGGAAATGCAGCGCCGGGTGTCACTGGTTTGTGGGCCGGCCTTCATCGACAACGCCGTGTATGTGGAAATGGAGGCGGCAGGTTTGCGTCTCTGGGGTTGGGTCAGCCTGCCCACCTTCTCGCGCAGCCAGGCAGATCTGCAGTACTTCTACGTCAACGGCCGGGTGATACGCGACAAGCTGGTGGCCCATGCTGTGCGCCAGGCCTACAAGGATGTGCTGTATCACGGCCGTCACCCGGCCTATGTGCTGTTTCTGTCACTTGATCCGGGCCTGGTGGATGTGAACGTTCACCCCACCAAACACGAAGTGCGGTTCCGGGATCATCGCCTGGTGCACGATTTTCTGTTCCGCTCACTGCATCGCGCGCTTGCCGAGCTGCGACCGCAGGATCGCCTGGCCGATGCCGAGGCGCGCGCCGATGAGACGCATGATACTGCTGCCCCGGGTGCCGATGGCAGCATGCAGCAGACAGGTCTCGGGCTCGGGTCGGGACCGGTTTCGCGTTTGCGGCTGGATGAAAGCACTGGTGAACTGCTGGAGGAATCGGCAGTCAACGCGCCGCCCGCCAGTGCTGGCAGCGGGTTTTCCGGAGGTGTGGCCGGCGCCGCCTTCAAGCGTTTTTCCGGAGACAGCCTTGCCGATCGTGGTCAGGTGGCTGAGCAGCTGGAGGCCTACGCCCGGCTGGCGCAGAACGAGGATGTGCCGCCGTTGGGTTTTGCCATTGCCCAGTTGCACGGCATCTACATTCTGGCGCAGAACGCCGAGGGTATGGTGCTGGTGGACATGCACGCGGCCCATGAGCGCATCACCTACGAGCGGATGAAAACCGCTATGGACAATGATGGCATCAGGACTCAGCCTTTGCTGGTGCCGATTTCCATAGCCGTGAGTCAGGCCGAGGCGGATTGTGCCGAGGAGCAGGCTGCCGCCCTGATGGGGCTCGGGCTTGAAATCGAGCGTGTGGCAACAGAGTCGGTGATTGTGCGGCAGGTGCCGGCGATGCTGGCGCGGGCCGATGTTGAGCAGCTGGTGCGTGATGTGCTGGCCGATGTGCTGGAGCATGGCAGCAGTGAGCGCATCATGCTGTACCGGGACGAGCTGCTGTCCACCATGGCCTGTCATGGCTCGGTGAGGGCCAATCGCAGCCTGTCCATTGCCGAAATGAATGCCCTGCTGCGCGACATGGAGCGCACCGAACGCAGCGATCAGTGCAATCACGGTCGCCCGACCTGGGTGTACAAAAGCCTGGCCGATCTGGACAAGTGGTTTCTGCGTGGCCGTTGACGCCTGTGCCAATCAGCAACAGGACCGGCGCCCGCCGGCCATCTGCCTGATGGGACCAACTGCAGCCGGCAAGACCGCTTTTGCTGTTGAGTTGGTGCAGCGCCTGCCACTGGAGATCATCAATGTGGACTCGGCGCAGATCTATCGGGACATGGACATCGGCACCGGTAAACCCGATGCCGCCACCCTGGCGCTGGCGCCGCACCGGCTGCTGGACTTTCTGGACCCGGCCCAACGCTATTCAGCCGCGCAGTTTCGCTGCGATGCCCTGCGGGAGATGCAGGACATTCATGCCAGTGGTCGGGTGCCGCTGCTGGTAGGCGGCACCATGCTCTACTTCCGGGCCCTGCGCGACGGACTGGCGGTCATGCCTCCGGCGGATCCGGCGGTAAGGCAGGGCATTGAAGCGCTGGCGCAGGCGCAGGGCTGGGCCGCGGTGCACGCCCGGCTGGCCGAGGTGGACCCGGACGCGGCTGCGCGTATCCACCCCAACGACCCGCAGCGATTGCAGCGGGCACTGGAGGTTTACGAGCTGACGGGGCAGTCCATGACAAGCCTTCACCAAAAATCTGATGCCGGTTCTGGCCTTGGGTCAGGCAAGGAAGCTGACAGTCAGTTACCATTCCGGTTGGAATTTTTTGCACTCCAGCCGGGTCTGCGAAGCGTATTGCATGACAGAATAGCGTATCGATTCAATCAGATGGTCGACGCCGGACTGGTCGACGAGGTTGAGCGGTTGTATCAGCGCGGCGATCTGGGCCTGCATCTACCGGCCATACGCAGTGTTGGTTATCGCCAGGTATGGCAGTACCTGGCGGGCGATTTGCGCTATGAACAGATGGTGGAAAAGGGTATCATTGCCACGCGGCAACTGGCGAAGCGTCAAGTGACCTGGTTGCGCAGCTGGCAATCGCTGCGAAATTTCGACAGCGAAAACCCCCGCACACTGGATCATCTTCTGTCGGACTTGAAAAACCTGGCATCGGATGCCATGTAATAACCGACCGGAACACGCTCGCACTCAGTCACTTAAGGAGAAAAACGAAATGTCAAAAGGGCATTCACTACAAGACCCTTTCCTGAACGTCCTGCGGAAAGAACGCATACCTGTTTCCATCTATCTGGTCAGTGGCATCAAGCTGCAGGGGCAGATTGAGTCCTTCGACCAGTTTGTCATTCTGCTGAAGAATGCGGTCAACCAGATGGTCTACAAGCATGCGATTTCCACCGTGGTGCCAGCGCGTTCTGTCAAACTTCCGTCCGCCAATGCCGGCGATGATGACTCAGATACATCAGGCAACGCAGCCTGAGATGAGCACGAGGGCGTGATTGTTTTTCGAGAGACCTGAAGGTGGAGAAGGCTGTGTACTTGTGCACATGACTCTGGACTCGGAGCGTGAGCAGGAGGACCCGGCAGAATTCGAGGAACTGGTCCGCTCTGCGGGCCTGGTGGCGAAGAGTTTTATCGGCGGATCCCGGAAAACACCCGACGCCGGGTACTTTGTTGGCAAGGGCAAGCTGGAAGAGCTTCGCGAAGCGGTCGTCGGGCACGAGGCTTCACTTGTGCTGTTCAATCACACACTGAGCCCCAGCCAGGAACGCAACCTGGAAAAGCAGCTCAAGTGTCGGGTGCTGGACCGAACCGGTCTGATCCTGGAAATCTTTGCCCAGCGAGCACGTACCTATGAAGGGCGCCTGCAGGTTGAGCTGGCGCAATTGCAACACGTTGTCACCCGATTGAAGCGCGGCTGGACCCACCTGGACCGACAGAAAGGCGGGGTCAACCTGCGCGGCGCCGGAGAGACCCAACTGGAATTGGACCAGCGTATGGTCCGTCAGCGAATCAAGAGCATCAACAAGAGCCTGGAAAAGGTGCGAGCCCAGCGTGAGCAGGGTCGACGGGCGCGGCGGCGCTCGGAAAAGCCCTCGGTGTCACTGGTTGGTTATACCAATGCGGGCAAATCGTCCCTGTTCAATACGCTGACCGATGCCGGCATCTATGCCGCCGATCAGCTGTTCGCCACACTGGACTCCACGCTGCGCCGCATCGATCTGCCCAATTACGGGGAAGCGGTGCTGGCCGATACGGTGGGTTTCATCAGCCACCTGCCGCACAAGCTGGTAGAGGCCTTTCGTGCTACTTTGGAAGAAACCGCGCAGGCATCGCTGTTGCTGCATGTTGTGGACGCTGCGGCCGAACAGCGCGACCACTTTGTGGAACAGGTGGAACAGGTGCTGGACGAGATAGGCGCGGGCGATGTCCCCTGCCTGCAGGTGTACAACAAGATTGATCTGCTGCCGGATGTGCAGCCAGGCATTGAGCGTGATGACAAGGGTCGGCCGGTGCGAGTCAGGGTCTCGGCCCTGACCGGTGCCGGAATTGATTTGCTGCTGCAAGCGGTCACCGAATTACTGGGTGAGGATTTTGTGCAGCGTGAACTGCTGCTCTCACCCCGCCAGGGCAGGCTTCGGGCTCGGCTATATGCCCGCGGGGCAGTTGAACACGAGGATGTTGCTGATGATGGTCGCATCCGGCTTGCTGTAAAACTGCCGCGCTATGACTTTGACCGACTGTTGAAGGACGAGGGAATGAGTACACCCTGATCTGTGCGGTTGGTGTCTTTTGCTGTGTTAATGCGTAATTATTCGTTAAAATCACCCGGTATTTTGCTGGGTATGGAGTAGGCGATGGCTTGGAATGAACCTGGAAACAAAGGTAAGGACCCCTGGGGCAGCGGCGGTAACAGCGGCGGTGGTGGCGGGGGGAACCGTGGGGGCAACCAGGGACCACCTGACATCGATGAGGTTTTCAAAAAGTTCAGTGAGAAGCTGAACGGCCTGTTCGGCGGCAAGGGTAGCGGTTCTGGTGGCTCCGGTGGCGGCAGCGGTGCTGGCGGCGTGTCGGCCGGTCTGGTCGGCGGCGTTGTGGTGCTGGCAGTTGTGGTCTGGGCTGCCATGGGTTTCTACACGGTGGATGAAGCCGAACGTGGCGTAGTACTGCGCTTTGGTGCCCTGCACGAGCAGATCATCATGCCGGGTCTGCGCTGGAACCCGCCGGTGATTGACCAGGTGAACAAGGTCAATATCTCCCAGGTCAGTACCCGTTCGTATACCAACGACATGCTGACCACCGATGAGAATATCGTCAACGTTTCCATTTCTGTTCAGTACATGGTGCAGGATCCGGTGCAGTACGTTATTCAGGTCCGTGATCCCCAGGCTGGTCTGGACCAGGCCGTGGAATCCGCTATCCGTCACGTTGTGGGTGGCACCACCATGGATCGTGTGCTGACCCAGGGCCGGGCTGAAGTGGCTGCCGAGGTGCGCGAACGCTCACAGCGGTATATGGATCATTACGGTACGGGCATTCTGGTCACTCAGGTCAACGTGGAAAATGCGCAGCCGCCGGTTGCGGTCCAGAGCGCCTTTGATGACGTGATCCGTGCGCGAGAGGATGAACAGCGCGCCCAGAACCAGGCATTGGCTTATGCCAACCGTGTGGTACCCGAGGCGCGTGGTGAAGCCCAGCGCATCATCGAGCAGGCCAACGCCTACCGCGATCAGGTGGTGGCACGGGCTGAAGGTGAGAGTTACCGTTTCGAGCAGTTGCTGGTCGAATACCGCAATTCCCCGGAAGTGATGCGTCAGCGTCTTTACATTGACGCGATCCAGGACGTGCTGCAGAACGCCAGCAAGGTGCTGGTGGATATAGAAGGCGGCAACAATATGATGTTCCTGCCACTTGACCGGATGATTTCCCAGGACGGACAGGCGCCGGCATTCGCTTCGGGCAATCAGTTGAGCAATCAGCAACTGCGTGAACTGACCGATCGGGTCACTCGCGAGATGTCTTCCCAGTCCACAGGCAATGATCGTGCGCGTGTACAACCGCTGCCGCGAGGAGGTCGATAATGAAAAATACCGTATTGGGTATCGTGGTATTCCTGGTCGTGATCATCGGCGCGAATTCCATATTTGTGATACGTGAGACCGAGCGGGCAGTAATGCTGCGCTTTGGTGACATGGTGCGGGTGGACATTGAGCCGGGCCTGCATTTCAAACTTCCCTATGTGCACACAGTGCGCAAGTTTGATGGTCGCATTCTCACCGTGGACGCTCAGCCCCAGCGATATCTGACGCTGGAGCAAAAGGCGCTGCTGGTCGATTCCTATGCCATGTGGCGTGTTTCCAATGTACAGCGTTACTACACGGCAACCGCCGGTGATGAAACCCGCACCAATTCGTTGCTGGCCCAGCGGGTCAACGATGGGCTGCGGAACAAGTTCGGTGAACGTGATCTGCAGGAAGTGGTGTCCGGGCAGCGTGACCTGCTGATGAACCAGTTGACCGAGGAACTCAACCAGTTCACGGCAGCCGAATATGGCATCGAGGTGATTGATGTGCGGGTCAAGCGAATTGATCTGCCCGACGATGTGCGCTCCTCGGTGTACGAGCGGATGACCTCCGAGCGTCAGCGCGAAGCGCAGCAACTTCGCTCACGTGGTAACGAGCTGGCCATTGGTATTGAAGCTGACGCCGATCGCCAGGAAGCAGTACTGCTGGTGGAAGCCTATCGTGATGCCGAACGCATTCGTGGTGACGGTGATGCGGTGGCTGCATCCATTTATGCCGACGCGTTCAATCAGGACCCGGAGTTCTACGCCTTCACGCGCAGTCTGAATTCGTATCGTGAAACGTTCAACTCCAAGAGTGATATCCTGTTGCTGGAGCCGGACAGCGAGTACTTCCGTTATATGCGAAGTGGCGCCGTGTTGCCTTGACGGTCGCACAGCAATAGAACGGGGTGACCGGCGCACAACACAAACCGCGCGGCACAAACAGTGCTGTCGGATTTCACCCGGTTGAGGAAGCTCTGATGCTGAATCAGAGCTTCCTTGTTTTTGAGAGCAACGGAAAGATTTCATGTGGCAGGAACTGGCGATAGCCTTCTGTCTGCTGCTGGTGCTCGAAGGCCTGATGCCTTTTCTTGCGCCTCGCAGATGGAAGCAGATGCTGCTGGCTGTAAGCCAGGTGGATGACAGGTCGTTGCGTATCATGGGACTTGCCATGATGCTGGGCGGCGTGGCGCTGCTCTATCTCATCAATTGACCTGATCAACTGAATCTGAACAACTGACAACACGGAAATCGGGAAACGGACATGACAAGTGCTGACCGTTGGCTGTTGCCTGACGGGGTGGAGGAAGTGCTGCCGCAGGAGGCGTACAAGCTCGAAACCCTGAGGCGTCGCATATTGGACGGATACGCAGGCTGGGGTTACGAACTGGTCGTGACGCCGCTGATAGAATACCTGGATTCGCTGCTGGTGGGCTCCTCCCACGACCTGGAACTGCAGACCTTCAAAATCACTGATCAGCTCAGTGGCCGCATGATGGGCATCCGTGCCGATATCACCCCGCAGGTGGCACGCATAGATGCCCACAACCTGAAACGTGAAGGTCCGGTGCGCCTGTGCTACGCCGACAACGTGCTGCACACCCGCCCGCATGGCATACAGAGCTCCCGGATTCCGCTTCGCATTGGTGCCGAGATGTTCGGTCACCGCGGAGTGGGCTGTGATATTGAACTGATCTGTCTGATGATGGAGATGCTGGATCTTGCGGACATCGGTGAGGTGCATCTGATACTCGGCCATGTCGGGATCTTCCGCTGCCTGGTGCAGGAGGCGGGGCTGTCGGGTGAGGTGGAAACCGAACTTTTTGATGCCATGCAGCGCAAGGCCTGGCGTGATATCGAGCAACTGCTGGATGTCTGTGTCAGTGACAGTCGGCTGCGCGGTATGTTGCTGGCATTGTCCCGCCTGAGCGGGGACGCATCGGTACTGGACGAAGCGGCCCATGTATTTGCCGATGCGCCGGATGCTGTGCGGCGCGAGCTGGCCGAACTGGCCGCCATTTCCGAGGGAGTGCGCCAGCGGCTGCCAGCTGTGAACCTGGGTTTTGACCTGTGTGAGTTGCGTGGATACCAGTATCACACCGGTATCGTATTCGCCAGCTACTCGCCACGTTACGGGCGGGCAGTGGCCAAGGGCGGCCGCTTTGATGATGTTGGCAGGGTATTCGGAAGGGCCCGGCCGGCTTCCGGCTTTGATGCCGACCTGAAAGTCATTGCCCGCCTCAGTCGTCTGCAACTGGTGCCACCAGCGGCGATTCTGGCGCCTGATGACAGTGATCCGGACCTGTGGAAAATGATCCGTGAGCTGCGTGCCAGCGGAGAGCGGGTGGTGGTGGCACTCAATGGAGTCACTGACGAGCAGGCGCGCAATGAAATGAACTGTCAGCGCCGCCTGGTGCGCGGGGCTGATGGCTGGAAGACCGCAGCGCTGTAAGCAACCAGTGCTGTAAACTGAATCGCGATAAACAGTATACGTTCCAACGTTCAACAGAGAAGGCATAGTCGATGGGCAAGAGTGTAGTGGTGCTGGGCACACAATGGGGTGACGAGGGCAAGGGCAAGATTGTGGATCTGCTGACCGAACAGGTGGCGGCGGTTGCCCGCTTCCAGGGTGGACACAATGCCGGACACACCCTGGTGATCAACGGTGAAAAGACTGTGTTACACCTGCTGCCTTCTGGCATTCTGCGGGACAGTGTGACCTGTATCATCGGCAACGGTGTTGTTCTGTGCCTGACTGCGCTTCTGAAAGAGATCGCGGGACTGGAAGCGCGCGGTGTGCCGGTTCGTGAGCGACTGAAAATCAGCGCAGCCTGTCCGTTGATACTGCCATCCCATATTGCGCTGGACCAGGCGCGCGAGATGCAGCTTGGCAAGGGCAAGATCGGTACCACGGGTCGTGGTATCGGTCCGGCCTATGAAGACAAGGTGGGACGCCGCGGTCTGCGCGTGCATGACCTGATGAATGCAGAGCTTTTTGCCCCGAAGCTCAAGGATCTGATGGACTGGCACAATTTTTTGCTGACTGAGTACTTCAAGGCAGAGCCAGTGGATTACAGGAGCACACTGGATCAATGTCTGCAGCAGGCCGACGTGATCCGGGCCATGGTGACCGATACCGTGGACATGCTGCATCAGCATCGCAAGGCAGGTGACAATATCCTGTTTGAAGGCGCCCAGGGGTCCTTGCTGGACATTGATCATGGCACCTATCCCTTTGTCACCTCGTCCAATACCACGGCAGGTGGCACCGCCACAGGCAGTGGGTATGGCCCCCTGTACCTGGATTATGTGCTGGGCATCACCAAGGCCTACACCACGCGTGTGGGTTCCGGACCATTCCCCACCGAGCTGTTTGATGAGGTGGGCGCGCATCTGGCAACGGTAGGCAAGGAAAAGGGTGCCACCACCGGGCGTGACCGACGCTGTGGCTGGTTTGATGCTGCAGCTGTGCGCCTGGCCATTCGTATCAACAGTGTGTCAGGCATCTGTCTGACAAAACTGGACGTACTGGACGGGCTGGAAAGCATCAAGGTATGTACCGGGTATGAATCCGATGCCGCCGGTGGCTCCACCAGCGCGTTGGGTTACGAGGGCCTGAAACCAGTCTATGAAACGTTGCCGGGCTGGTCCGAATCGACCTCCGGTGCCAAAAGCCTTGATCAGTTACCGGCCAATGCGCGTGCCTATATCGAGTACATCGAAAAAGTGATCGAAGCGCCTGTGGACATCATCTCCACTGGTCCGGACCGCGAAGAGACCATTTTGTTGCGGCATCCCTTCGCCGGTTGAAAGCTCTGACAACGTCAAGGACAACCCTGGATGGATGTGGTTGGTATCAATGGCCTGTTTCTGATTGGCGCGCTGCTGGTAAGTTTCAGCGTGCTCGTCAGTGCCTTATCCGCACGCCTTGGCATTCCTCTGTTGGTGATCTTCCTGGCCGTGGGCATTCTGGCCGGTGAAGATGGTCTCGGTGGCATCCAGTTCAACGACTATACGGTAGCCTTCTTTGCCAGTAATCTGGCGCTTGCCATCATTCTGCTCGACGGTGGCATGCGCACCCGTATTGGCACCTTCAAGGTGGCCCTGGGGCCAGCGCTGTCTCTGGCCACTGTGGGTGTGGTACTCACTGCCGGACTGACCGGCCTGGTTGCGGCCTGGTTGTTTGATCTCACACTCTGGCAGGGGCTGCTGATCGGGGCCATTGTAGGTTCAACCGACGCCGCGGCCGTATTTTCCATGCTGGGCCAGCGCCACCTGAACGAGCGGGTGGGGGCAACGCTGGAAATCGAATCCGGCAGTAACGATCCGATGGCCATTTTCCTGACCGTGGCCATGATCGAGATGTTGCTCAGCGCCGAGCCCGGTTTCAACGCAAACTTCCTGGTGTCCCTGATCCAGCAGTTCAGTCTGGGTGTCCTGTTCGGTGTGGCCGGCGGCTGGTTGTTGTTGCAACTGATCAATCGCTTTGTGCTGGCCAATGGTCTGTACCCGCTGCTGGCACTCAGTGGCGGTCTGCTGATCTTTGCTGTGACCAACACGCTGGGTGGCAGCGGTTTCCTGGCCATTTATCTGTGTGGTCTGGTATTGGGCAGTCGCCCCATCCGCAGCCGCAACTCCATTCTCAGCGTGCTGGACGGTCTGGCCTGGCTGGCCCAGATCGGTATGTTCCTGGTGCTGGGGTTGCTGCTGACGCCGAGTGAGCTGCTTCCCATTGCCATTCCGGGTCTGGCGTTGGCGCTGTGGATGATCCTGGTCGCGCGCCCGGCGGCGGTGCTCGTGAGTTTGTTGCCCTTCCGTCGGTTCAAGTGGCGGGAGCGCTGGTTCATCAGCTGGGTCGGGCTACGTGGTGCGGTGCCCATCATTCTGGCGGTATATCCGGTCATGGCCGGTCTGCCTGATGCACAACTGTACTTCAACCTGGCGTTCTTTGTTGTGCTGGTCTCGCTGCTGGTACAGGGCAGCTCATTGCCCTGGGCAACAAAGCTGGCCCGGGTCAGCGTGCCTTCGCGGCCCCTGCCCATCACCCGCACTGGTCTGGAGATCCATCCCACCAGTCAGTGGGAGATGTTCGTGTATCGACTGGGTGCGGAGAAATGGTGCATAGGCAAGGAGCTGCGCCGACTCAGGATGCCGGAAGGCACCCGGATTGCGGCGCTGTTCCGCAACGACGAACTGCTGCATCCCACCGGCAGTACACGCCTGCTCGCGGATGACATTCTGTGCATTGTGGCGCACGAGCACGATCTGCCGGCGCTGGGAACGCTGTTCAGCCAGGAGCCGGAGAAGGACAGCGAACGCTGGTTCTTTGGTGACTTCATACTGGACGGGGACGCCTTGCTGGGCAATCTTGCGCCGATCTATGGCATGGCTCTGCCCGAAGGTGATCTGGCAGATATGGCCATTGGTGAATACCTCAGCAGGCGTCTGGGCGGCAAGCCTGTGGTGGGTGACCAGATGGAGTGGCAGGGTTTTGTCTGGACCGTGGCAGCCATGGAGCAGAACAGGGTGACTCGGGTCGGCATGAAGCTGGCGCGCTGATCAGGTACACTGTCCGGCCGGTAACAAAACAACAAGGAGTCTCCCATGTCTGGTATTCATCGGCCGCTACGCGGCCTGATATCGTTGCTGTCCGCTGTGTTCGTCAGCTCTGTGTTTGCAGGGCCTGTGTTTGCCAATGAGCCACCCGATGAGCCGCCGGCACACTGGGGGCCGCTGTCTTCCACGCTGGAGGAAATTGAGTATCCACATCCGGTCAGTTACATGGATGTGCGCCTGTTTGGCAAGGATGGCAGGCTGGCCTATATGGATGTGGCGCCCACTGGTGAGTCCAATGGTCAGGTGGCCATGTTGTTCCACGGCATGAACTTCGCCGGTATCGGGTTTACGCCAACCATTGAGGAACTCACCGCTGCCGGGTTCCGTGTGGTGGTGCCGGACCGTATCGGTTACGGTCGCTCCTCCAAGCTGGATATTCCCTACAATCTGAACATGGTGGTGTCCAATGCCAAGGCGCTGCTGGACCATCTTGGTATCGAGCAGACGGCCATTGTGGGTCATTCCATGGGCGGCATGGTGGCGGCCCGGTTCGCCATGATCTATCCCGACACCACCACCCATATGGCGCTGGTCAACCAGATCGGCATGACCGATCAGCGACTGAACCGGCCGTGGCGTGATATCGAGGACGTGTACCAGAGCGCACTGGGCGCCACCTATCAGTCCATGCTGGCAGGCCACATGCGTTACTACAATCTGGGCTGGCGTGATGAGTACCTGGATTTTGTCTACTACCAGTACGGACAGACATTGGGTTCGGAATGGCCGAAGCTGGCCCGCATTCGTGCCTGGCAGCAGATGATCCTGTACTTTGATCCGGTGGTCTACGACTGGCAGCACATTGACACCAAGTCCATTGTGATTGGTGGTGCGCTGGACAGGCTGACACCCGGCTTCGAGGATCTGGCACGCATGGTGGCCGAGACACTGCCCAATGCCGAGTTGAGCCTGTATGAAGGCATTGGCCATAATCCGCATTTTGAATATCCCGATGTGTTTCATGCCGAGTTGATCGAGTTCCTGCGGTCAGATCCGGACGAGCCGGCCAGTACTGACTGGATGAACTGACAGCATCAATTGACTGCAGGGTCTGATCTGGAAACCCGCCGGTACCTGGTGTATCGGCGGGTTTTTTGTGCCTCTGTTGTTCTGTGGTCACTGCTTTCGGCAGAGCGTTTGTTTTGTGAGATGAACGAGGGGTTAGTTACTTTTATTGTCACGGTGCTTGGGGGAAAGTGTGCATAGCACATGACTGTCTGTTTCAGGGCGTACCTCAGAATGGCATATTCAAGGTGCCATGTTTAATGTGAATGCATTCAGTTGTGAGCCGGCTCGAAAATGATCGCGCAACAAAAGCATAAGTATAAATAGAATAAAACCAGGGGAGAGTTACATGCAAAATGGAAACAGCACGGCACCACTTCGTGCGGGCGGAAGACGATTGTTGATAGGCGCCATGGCCCTGTTCATCGTTCCCCCGTACGCACTTTCACAACAACCTGCAGAAGAGGAAGGCATCGAGGAAGTTGTAGTCACCGGTTCCTTCATTCGTAACAGCCAGTTCACTGAGTCCTCGCCCGTCATTGTTATTGGCCAGGACGAGATCTGGGAATCCGGCGCCGCCAATCTCGGTGAGTATCTTCGCGATCTGCCGATGATGGAAAACATCGACACCGTTGCCAATATTCTTTCCGCCCAGGGTGGGCAACAGGACTCCAATGCGTCGCGCATCAATCTGCGTGGTCTGGGCACCCAAAGCACACTGACTCTGGTTGACGGACGGCGCGTGGTCAATGACAGCGCCGTGGCGGCGCTGTTGCCGAGCATTGCCCAGCGCTCCATCGAGATTGTCACTGATGGTGGCGCCGCGCTTTACGGCTCGGACGCGGTGGCCGGCGTAGCCAACCTGATTCCGTATAAGGAATATGAGGGGTTCCGGGCACGTGTCTATCACAAGCGTGACGGCTGGAGCTCGGACATGGATCGCACCTCGCTCGAGATGATGACCGGTCTGAGTTTCAATGATGTGAACTGGGTGGGTGCCTTCGAGTACAGCGAGCGCACGCCGCTGTTGGTTCGTGAGCGTCCTCGCCATCTGGAGTATTACCGGCAGGATTCCACCTCCGGCTGGCCCGGTGGTTTCAAGGATTTTGGTCATGTAGGCACGGTGGGTGGCAACCAGGTGATGGATCCGGCCTGTGGCACCTTCAATGAGGGGCATACCGATATCAGTCAGCCCGGTTCGTTTCCCAGTGGTGAACCTGCGTCGCTGTCGCCGCTGTTCAACAGCCCGCGATGTCGTATGTACTATGGTGAGTGGCAGGATTACGGCCGTCAGTCCGAGAGTTACACGCTGTTCAACAATTTCACCTGGGACGCCACAGACTGGTTGATGCTGGAATTCCAGATGAGCCACAACTACCGCGAATCCAATCTCACCAGTTCGCCCAGCAACGCAGTACTTGCCCAGCCCAACCTGAACACGCTGCGAATTCCCGCCGAGCATCCGGCCAATACCTTTGACCGGGACCTGCAGCCTACCGGCTGGCGACCCTTTGGCAAGGGCGGCACGTTGCCAAGTCATGCCAACCGCGATGGTACGGTGAACACTGACTATCGTTATTACTACGATGCCTACAAATTTGGAGGCACCTACGATGTGGGTGATACCACATGGGTGGGTGAGACCTGGGTCGGTTATCAGAACACGCGGCGTATGTATGACGGCCACAGCATTTCGCTGAGTCGCATGCAGGCAGCATTGCGCGGTGAAGGTGGGGAGAGCGGTGATCAGTGGTTCAACCCCTTTGGTTCGTCTGATCCGCGGGCGCCAAACTATGTGGCCGGTGTCACCAGCAATGACCAGGACCTGGTTGACTGGTTGCACATTCCCATGAAGTATCGCGACCAGCAGGCACGCCTGAAGTATCTGGATGTGGTGTTCAGCGGCGAGGTCATGGAGTTGCCCAACGGCCGACTGCTGGCGGCTGTGGGTGGGCAGATGCGACACCTGCGAACCTTTGAGTTCCAGGATGAACTGGAACTGGCTCGTGATGATCTGAATTCCAACATCACCACACCGCTGGATGTGGCGGCAGACCGCGATTCGGGTGTGCGTGCGGTGTTTGGTGAAGTCGAGGTGCCGATTCTGACCAATCTGGGCATCAAGGCAGCGGTGCGTCATGAGGATTTCCACACACTGGGTTTCCGTACCACCAAGCCGAAAGTCTCGGTGCTCTGGGAGCCACTGGACAATGTTGCGCTGCGTGCCAGTTACGGTGAGAGTTTCCTTGCCCCCACTGCGCGTCAGTTGCGTCCGGCAGTTCGCGAGACTTGTGTAGAGGTATCAGATGGCACCAGTGATCCGCTCACGGGGCAGACCCTGGATGGTGTTGAAAGCTGTACCTCGGGTAACCCGAACGTCGGCGCTGAAGAATCGCGTATTTTCAATGTGGGTGTCAGTTGGCTTCCCACAGACAATCTGAGCATTGATATTGATTATCAGGAAATCAAGTACTACGACAAGATTGGTACGCTGATTGCCAACGAAGTGGCTCGACTGGATTACAACACCTTCCTGGCCAACAGCAGCTTCACGGCGGAAACCTACGATCACACCAACCCGGACCATGTGGCTGAAGCACTTGCCTACCTGGCTGCCAATCCCAATCCGTTGGTACAGCGCAACGAGGAGGGTTTCATAGAAGCGGTGATCCGTGCGCCGATCAACCAGTCCAGCCAGTGGGTGGAAGGGTTTGATGTGCGTATGCGCTACAGCTTCGACTGGCAGGACTACGGACGGTTCTCAGCCACACTGGCCGGTAACTACTACACACGTTGGGAGTATCAGCAGAACGAGCGTGAGGCGCCGGTGGACGCACTGGGGCGGCAGAACGCCAACACCGGTTTTGCGCCACCGCTGTCCAAGTACAAGGGCAACCTGAACCTGGCCTGGATGCGCAACAACCAGAGTGCGGCCATCATCACGCGTTATCAGGATTCCATGGTTTTTGACCAGACCGGTCTGACACTGGGTTTTGATGCGCCGGAAACCATCCGTGCCATCACCAAGGTGGATGCCCGGTACTCGCATCGCTTCACGGCCTTTGATGCCAACACCCGCCTGACCGTGGGTATCACCAACCTGTTTGATCGTCAGGCGCAGAGGCTACCGCAGTACGGTGGGCTTGAGACACGGATTGATGATCCATTTGGTCGTGAGTTCTACATGTCACTGGATGTGGAATTCTAGGGGTTCTCCAGGCACAAGGTCTGGGTAATCGGGAAAGGGCTGCTTGGGCAGCCCTTTTTTATTGGGCTGGCGAGTGGTGATTTCATATGCACGCCGTGAAGGGCTAGAATATGGCACACGCCACTCAATACGCAGGATGCCACCTACATGTCAGCAGATAAAACCCCCAGGGCTTTCGAAGCCACAGAAACGCTTGCAGCCGACGAGAAACACAAAGCCAGCCAGACTTCCACAGCCAACGAGACCTTCAAGGCCAATGAAACGTTCAAGGCCAATGAAACGTTCAAGGAAAGCGCTTTGCGCTACCATGCTGAACCCATAGCCGGCAAACTCGAGATCCGTCCCACCAAGGCCCTGGCCAACAACCGCGATCTGTCCCGCGCGTACTCGCCCGGCGTGGCCTTTGCCTGTGAGCTGATTGCCGAAAACCCGGCCGAGGCCGCCCGCATGACCGTGCGCGGCAATCTGGTGGCGGTCATCACCAATGGCACGGCGGTGCTGGGTCTGGGAGATATCGGACCGCTGGCGGCCAAACCGGTGATGGAAGGCAAGGCCGTGTTGTTCAAGAAATTTGCTGATATCGATGTGTTTGATATCGAAATCAACGAAAACGACGTCGACAGGCTGGTGGCCATTATCGCCTCGCTGGAGCCGACCTTCGGTGGTATCAACCTGGAGGACATCAAGGCACCGGAGTGTTTCCTGGTCGAGCGCAAGTTGCGCGAGATCATGAACATTCCTGTGTTTCATGATGATCAGCACGGCACAGCCATTGTGTCGGCGGCCGCGGTGTACAACGGTCTGCGCATCGTCAACAAGACTTTCGAGGAGATCAAGGTGGTTGCCTCGGGCGCCGGCGCGGCAAGTATTGCCTGTGTTGAGCTATTGATCAGTATGGGCGTGAAGAAGGAAAACGTGCGCATGCTGGATCGCAATGGCGTGATCTACAAAGGCCGCAAGGAAGGCATGAACGAGTGGAAGCAGCAGTTTGCCGTTGATACCGACGAACGCACCATTGATGATGTGATGCAGGATGCTGACCTTTTTCTTGGTCTGTCCGGACCGGGTGTGCTGAACGCCAGTCATGTGAAAAAAATGGCGCGTGATCCCCTGATTCTGGCCATGTCCAATCCCATACCGGAGATCATGCCCGAGGAGGCGCGCGCGGCGCGCCCCGATGCCATACTGGCCACGGGCCGCTCGGACTACCCGAACCAGGTCAACAATGTCTTGTGTTTTCCCTTCATATTTCGCGGCGCACTGGATTGTGGTGCCACACACATCAACGATGAGATGAAACGCGCCTGTGTGCGCGCCATCGCCGATCTGGCCACCCGCGAGATTTCCGAGACTGTGGCCAAGGCCTACATGGGAGAGGAGCTCAAGTTCGGTCGCGAATACCTGATTCCCAAACCTTTTGATCCGCGACTGATTGAAGAGGTGCCGCTGGCGGTGGTCAAGGCAGCCATGGAAAGTGGCGCCGCCACCCGGCCGATTGAGGATCTGGACGCCTATCGTAACCGACTCAGCGCCTACGTCAGTGGCAGCCGTTTGTTCATGCAACCGACCATCGAGCTGGCACGTCGGCATCCGGCGCGTATAGTGTATGCCGAAGGCGAGAATGACGATGTGCTGCTGGCCATGCAGGCCGTGGTGGACGAAGGCATTGCCACGCCCATTCTCATCGGTCGCCCGGCAGTTATTGATCAGAAGATACAGAATATGAATCTGCGTATTCAGCCTGGCCGTGACTTCGAGGTCTTCAACTCCGAGGAAGCCGATCTGCATGACCGTTACTGGCAGTTCTACCATGACCATACCGGTCGCTCGGGTGTGTCCATGGAGGCGGCCAGGGCGGCGGTGCATACCAACAGCACGGTGCTGGCCTCTGTGATGGTGGCCATGGGGGAGGTGGATGGCATGATCTGTGGCAAGGTCGGCCGATTTGATTCGCATCTGAAAGACATCCGCCCCATCATCCGTTCAACCAAAAAAGGCGGTCGCCTGTCTTCAATCTGTGTGCTGCTGATGGATGACGGACCGGTATTTCTGGCCGATCCCTTTGTTAATGTGGATCCGACCGCGGACGAGGTGGTGGACATTGCCCGTGATGCCATTCGTTTCGTGCAGCAGTCCTGTGACATCGAGCCGGTCGTCGCGCTGCTGTCGCACTCCAACTTCGGCACCTACGAGGATGAGTCGGCGCAGAAAATGAAACTGGCCGCGCATCGACTGCGCATGGAGATGCCGGAGGTTCAGATTGACGGCGAAATGCATGCTTTCACAGCCTTGAACCCCGAGTTGCGTGAAACGGTTTTCACGGGAGCGCGCATCAAGGGACGGGCCAATGTGCTGATCATGCCGAATATGGATACCGCAAGCATTGCCCTTGGCCTGTTGCGCTCCTACACCAACGCCCGACTCATCGGTCCGTTCCTCAATGGCCTGGAGAAACCCGCGCATATCCTGATTCCGTCGGTGTCCGGTCGTGGCATTCTGAACCTGACCGCGTTGGCGGTTGCCGATATTCATCAACGCAGGCAGGGTGGCGTGTCATGAATCATCACGGTATCTTTTGTCATGTGTAATCCATTCATGCAACAGCAGAATCTGGAGTTTTATGTCTGATGTGGCACTGGCGCGGCTGGATGAGGTCCTGTACCTCATGGCCGAGGCGCCGGAAGTGGCCAAGCCGTTGCATCTGCGCGCGGTCCTGGATGCGGCGCGTGATGTGCTGATGCAGGAAGGTGGTTGCGAAGCTGTCGAGCAACGCGCCAGCGCCCTGGATGAAGCGGGTGTGTTTCTGGGCACAGACTGGGGTGCGCCGCACACCCTGGTGCCATCGTTCACCCGGCAGACTTTCCAGAGCCCGAATGTGGATACCCTGGTTATGGAGGCACTCAGCCAGCTGCGCCTGCTGGCCGTGGCGCGCTCGGATTTTGTCCATGGTCAGATTTCGGCGGTGCAGGCACACCATTTCCTGACCCAGGTACTGGCTTTGAACCTGGCGCTGATGTTCCAGGGTGTGGACGAGTCGCGGCGAACAACACAGGGCAGCGCTGTGGTGATTCCGGACCTGCTGCTGCGCCATCTGGCTTCGCGCATCGGTTACGAACATATTATCGACAGTCTGATCGAGGAGATCTGGCGCATTCTCAAGCAGCGTCCGATACAGGTGGATCCGGTCAAGCAGATGATCACCCAGATCGCAATTTGCCAGGCAAATCCCGACATTGAATTCGGTAGCAGTGGGCAGGGCGCCGACCGTCTGGTCAGTGCGCTTTTCGGGCCTACCGAAGCAAGCCGGGAAGATCCTGGTCTCACGGTTTACCAGGAACGACTGGATCGTATGGATCAGGCTGCGCTGCAATATGAGGCAACCGGCACCGCGCGTGCGATGCATGATACCGGTCTGGTGTCGGCCTACCATGTGGTACTGCTGAGGCATCTGTCAATTCACGAGGAGTACCAGCATCTGATGCATGACGCGCTGGGTCTGTCAGCCACAGGTCGCGATTGTCTGCTGTGTTACCGCACGCTGGTGCAGGCGCTGATCAATGACGCCATTCATCCGGAGACCCCACAAGGGGTTTACGGTCTGGCCCTGATGCTGGAGCGCGGCATACTCTATCAGTCCCCGGTGGCTCCCGCGTTATGGCGACAACTGGCACTTCCGCTGTGTGAGGCGGCCGAAGGACGTCTGCGAATGGCGCTGGGTGATGCGCAGCCGCCGGTTGCCCGATTGATGGAGGGTGTTCTGTGCATGTTGGGTCTGCCGCTGGGTGTTGGGCAGGGCAATAATCCGACCTGCCAGTCGGCGCGTGCACTTTCCATGTGGGCCTACAATGATCCGGACTATCTGTTGCAGATGGTGGTCTGGGCGGCTCGTGACGATGAGGTGGTGATGCATTTTGAGGGCAAGGCCATCTCCTCCCGCGACAGTGCCGGTGGTGTTGCGGAACAGGTGCTGCTGGATCTGGATCCGGTGTCCCTGGTGCTGGTGCCCCATCTGGATCGTATCTACGCCGAGATGGGCCGCCACTGTATCGGGCGTGCCGAGGATCTGCATCGCTGGGTGAATCCTGAATTCCACGGCTGGTGGTGTGGACGTGGCTTCTCGATAGCGGTGGATGTGGCAACCGGCAAGCTTCAGAACCTGGAGCAGTTCCTGCGCGATTTTCATGCTTCCTATCACCCGTATTACAACGGTAATCAGCCGGTCATTCATCCGCAGCCCGCGGGCATTGCGGTTACCGGCACAACGGGTCAGTTCATCGGCTGGCATGCCATCACCGTGATCCGTGTGGCGCTGGATCCGGATGATGTGATGCGGGTGTATTTTTTTAACCCCAATGATGACGGTGGACAGGACTGGGGGCAGGGCGTGGTGGTTAGCACGGCGGGTCATGGCGAGCGATTTGGTGAATCATCCCTGCCCTTTGACCAGTTTGCCTCGAGGCTGTACATCTTTCACTACGATCCACTGGAACCGGGTTTTCCGGCAACGGTGGGCCGGACAGAGCTGGACGCGGTCATTGAGCGCGTGCACCAGAGCTGGGGCGCCGACCGGCTGTAAAAAAGGGGACAGATTTATTTTTCCCTGTTTTCACTTCGTAGTCCGAGTCCTGCGGTGGGCCTGAGTTTCTGGACACGCTCCAGCACATCCCTGTGTCGCTCCGCAGGCGCCATCCGGGCGCCTGAGGGCCCAGAAACTCAGGCCCACCGCAGGACTCTGGCTCTGTAGTGACTTCGGGCGGGAAAAATAAATCTGTCCCCTTTTTTATTCGAGCTGCTGTGTCGCAGGCGCATCGCCTGTTTTTTCCTGCCGATTTTGAGGTGGCGATCGGTTACCGCAGCAGCAGGGACATCAGCTGATCGAGAAGGGGCGGATCCATTTCCCCCGGCTGGATTGACTACAGAGCCAGAGTCCAGGGGTGGGTTTGGTATTCAGGACCCTCAGGCGCCTGGATGGCGCCTGCGGAGCGACACAGGGATGTGCTCGAGCGCGTCCGGAATTTCAAACCCACTCCCCTGGACTCGGACTACGAAGTAAAAAACCGGGCCAGAAAATAGATCTGTCCCCTTTTTCTCAGTGATCCATCATGCCGTGCTGGCGACCACGAATGTCTGCATCATTGCGTGACACCAGTTTGTACATGGCCGGCATGGCAAACAGAATCAATACCATGGCTGTGGCCAGACCACCCATCAGAACGGTAGCCAGCGGACGCTGGATGTCCGAGCCGATACCGCTGGCCATGGCCGCCGGCATGATACCCAAAGCCGCCACCAGCATCATCAGGATGATGGCGCGCATGCGGGACAGGGTGCCTTGCACAATGGCATCATCCAACGCCATATGCTCCTCCATGCGCCGGCGTCGTATCTCACTGACCAGAATCACGCTGGCCATCACGGTGACACCGAACAGTGAAATGAATCCGACGCCAGCTGACACGTTCAGGTGCATGCCGCGCAGCAGCAGAGCCACAATGCCGCCCACCGCAGCAAAGGTCACACTGCTGAGTACAAGCGCAGCGTAGCGAGCTGAGCCAAAAGTGATGAACAGCAACGCGAAAATTACGCCCAGGGTGAGAGGGATAAGAACGGTCATGTGCGCGCGGGCTCGCTCCAGGTTCTCGAACTTGCCGCCCCAGCTGACCTGATAACCGAAGGATAAATCGATATCTTCGGCAAAGCGGCGTTGGGCGTCAGCCACAAAACCCCCCTCATCACGATCACGTATGTTTGTTCGCACACTGATCTGGCGTTGGTTGTCCGCGCGCGAGATCATGCTGGCACCGTCGGCAATACGGATGTCGGCCAGCATGGCCAAGGGAATACGAGCGCCGTCATTGCTGGTGATCAGAATGTCACCGAGTGCCTCCACGTCGTGGCGGGAGGGTTCTGGCAGACGCAGCACAATATCGAAGCGACGCTCGTTTTCGTACATTTCGGTGATCGGACGGCCAGCAAGGGTCAGGTCTATGATGTTCTGTACATCGGCAATGTTGATGCCGTAACGGGCTATGGCACGTCGATCCAGGGTGATCTGCACCTGCGCCTGATCTTCCTCCTCTTCGATGGAGGCGTCTACCGCGCCGGGTATTGTATTGACCATGCTCAAGGCCTGCTCGGCGTAGCGACGCAGTTGCACAAGGTCGGGTCCGGAAATACTGATGGCCAGGTCGGCCGAGGTGCCAGTGGCGATCTCGGTGGAGGTGTCAATAATGGGTTGCGTGAAGTTGAAGGTGGCACCTGGTACAGCTGATCGCAGCCGCTCGCCAATCTCAGCCACCAGGTCGTCACGGGTCTTGCCCCGTGGCCAGGTGTTGTAGGGGTGCATTTCCACCAGGAATTCGTTTCGGTTCGGCCCGAAGGGGTCGGTGCCATCCTCGTTGCGACCGGTCTGGGAGGCGACCAACAAGACTTCCTCGGACTCCATGATGAGCCTGCGCACATCCGCAGCCACCTCTGCCGATGCTTCCAGTGAGGTGCCTGGTGGCAGATTTGAGCGAATCCAGATCACGCCTTCATCCAGTTCAGGCAGGAATTCCACTCCCAGCAGTGCAGACATGCCGAAGCCGCCGGCGACAATCAGCGCTGCGCCAGCCACGGTCTTGCGAACGTTTTGCAGCGTCCAGCGTACCAGCGACTCATAACGTGGTTGTAACCAGGTCAACAAAGGCTGGGGCTTCAACTTGATGCCGTCCTTGAACAGGAAACGGGCCAGCACTGGAATCAGGGTCAATGTCATCAGCAGGGCGCCCAGCAGCGCAAAGCAGACAATCAGCGCCATTGGTGTGAACAGCCGCGCCTCTACCTGTTGCAGCGTCAACAGGGGCAGGAAGGCGGTGATGATGATCAGCATGGAAAAGAAAATCGGTCGGGCCACGCGCAGCAAGGCCTCTTTTATTGCTTCGCGAGCCTGGGATGCCGAGCGGCCCGGTCCCAACAAGGACAGGCGCTGCAGAACCCGGTCCACCAGCACCACGGTGCCGTCCACAATGATACCGAAGTCAAGTGCACCCAGACTGAGCAAACTCGCCGAGACACCGAACATGTGCATGCAAAGAAAGGCGAACAGCAATGACATTGGCATCACGATAGCTGTCAACAAGGCGGCGCGGGCGCTAAACAGGAAAAAGAACAGCACCAGGAACACCACGGTCAGGCCTTCAAGCAGGGTCAACGAAACCGTACGCAGTGTGGCATCCACCAGATCACTGCGATCGTGAATGGTCACCAGTTCAACCCCTTCGGGCAGATGTACCGCCTGGATTTCGGCGATGGCAGCACGGATATTGCCCAGCACCTCGCTGGGGTTCTCGTCGCGGCGCATCAACACAATACCCTGCACACCACCTGTGCTTTCATTGAGTCCGAAGATGCCGGTCTGGGGGGCGTTGCCAACGCGCACGGTGGCTACATCCTCGAGCAGTATCGGTACACCGTCGCGCGAATCGATGACAATAGCTTCAATGTCGTCGATGGAGCGGATCTGGCCCATGCTGCGAATGGCCATGGATTGCTGGCGATTGTCGAGCAGACCACCGCCGGCGTTGAAGTTGTTGTCCTCCACCGCGTCGGCTATGTCATCAATGGAAATGCCGTAACTTTCCAGCGCCGCCGGATTGATCTCGATTTCGTATTCCTTGAGCAGGCCACCGAAGGTCACCGCTTCTGCGACACCCGGCACCTGCATAAGGCGCGGCGCCACTATCCAATCCTGGATCTCGCGCAATTGCCGGTCATCGTGCAGGTCACTTTGCAGCACATAACGATAGAATTCACTGATGCCGGTGGAGGGCGGGCCCAGCTCCGGCGCCGAGGCGCCCTCGGGCAGCTCCACCAGTTGCAGCGCTTCCAGCACACGCTGGCGGTTCAGGTCATCATCGGTGCGGTCATCGAAGGTCAGCTCCACAATGGACAGACCGCCAATGGTGCGCGAACGGCGGTCCACCACATTGGGCACCCCGTTCAGTGCGGTTTCCACCGGAATGGTGACCTGCAGCTCCACTTCCTCGGTGGCATAACCGGGGTAGGTGGTGATGACCACGGCAAATGGGTCAGAGATGTCAGGGTAGGCTTCAACCTGCAACTGGTTCAACGACCAGATGCCGGCCACGGCAATGCCCAGCCAGATCACAACAACGGCAAGCGGGCGCTCCCAGGCAAGTTTTACAATCTGATCAATCATGTCGCAGGCCTTTGACCGATCAGAAGAATGGCGCCGCTGGTGACCACACGTTCACCAGCGCTCAACCCTTCCAGCACAGGCAGATAGTCATCGCGCCTGGACCCCACGCGCACTTCACGTGGTTCAAGCTGCCCGGTGGTGATTTCCACCAGCACCATTGCCCGGTTGCCCTGATAGACCACGGTGCCTATGGGTACCACGGGTGTGTCCACAGACGGGCTGCTGAGTACCAGTGCGCCGAACATGGCCGGTCGCAGCAGGCCGTCGGGATTGTCGATTTCAATGAACACGTTTACCCCACGGGTCTCCTCATCCAGTGCGTCTGATATGCGCCGCACCTGGCCGGAAAAGGTTTCGCCGGGAAAGGCGCTCAGCGTCAGCTCCACTTCGGTTTCCAGTGAAAGGTTCTGCAGTCGGTTCTCCGATACAGTGGCCACCGCCAGCAGCCGGCTCAGGTCAGAAACCACTGCCACCGGTTCTTCATCATCAGCCACAAATTCGCCGCGGGACACGGCAATATCCAGCACCCGACCGGCAAGTGGTGAGAGCAGGGCCAGTGGCTGGTCCGCCGCATCGGGTGCCAGGCCCAATACGTTCAGCTGTCGCGCGGCATGAGCGAGTTCGGCTTCGGCAAACTCCAGTTCAGTTTCTGCCTCCAGCAGCTCACGGCGGGGTATGGCATCAATCTGTTGCAGGTCACGAGCGCGATCCAGATCCTGTTGTGCGCGTCGGGCTGCAGCCGAGGCCTGTCGGAACGCAGAGATGGCTTCGCCGGCATCAGCGCTGTCCACGGTCATCAGGCGTTGATTCTCGTCCACCCGGTCGCCGATTCTGACGTCGATGTTACTGATGCGACCTGGCACCGGAAGGCGGATATTGGCCGATTGCTCCGGATCCATGGCCAGTCTGGCCGGGGCCCGGACTGAGGAAGTCGGCATGCTGCGCGCAGTCACAGTTTCCACACTCAGTCGCTGCAACATGGGCGATTCGGATTGCAGCACTATGGTGCCGGTCTCGGTGACGCTCAGTGACGGTGTGGGCGCTTCGGTGGTATCGGACGGGCCGCAGGCCAACAGCAGGGTCGGCAGTGCTACCACACCCAGAAGCGCGCGCAGTGAACGGCGGCGCGCACCGGGGCCGGTCTGTGGAGTACGATTGGGTTGCAGTTCACGTTCTGTCGTAGTCATGGGTTTACCGATGTGGCCGAAAGGTAATCAAAAATGTAGAGATCGCGGGCAATATTGGCGCGTATCTCGTTGTAGTTTTCTTCCGCTTCGTTCACGGCGGTGCGTGCGTCCAACACTTCCAGCAGGCTGGCGGCGCCACTGCGATAGGATGTGTCGGTGATCTCGTACAGCTGGCGCGCCTCATTCAGCTCCAGTGTCACACTTTCCAGCAGGTCAAGATTCAGTGACAGACGAGTGTGTGCGCTGCGCAAATCATTCTGGACTTCAGCGCGCAGTGCCAACAGCTCGGCATCAGCCTGCAGTTGCTCGTACTGGGCCCGTGAAATTTCGCCCTGATTGCGGTCGAAAAGTGGCAGCGGCACACTCACGCTCAGTCCCAGGTAACTGCCATTGCCGCGAAAGCGCCGCACCTCGGTGCCAAAGGTCACATCCGGACGGCGCTCGGCACGCTGCAGGCTCAGATCTGCTGATGCACGTTCACGTTCAGCCAGCGCGGCACGCATGTCCGGACGTAGCTCTAGTGCCTGGCGCATGGCCTCGTCCAGCGGCGGTATGTCGCCCGTGGCGCGAAAGTCCCCGCGCACGGTATAGCGGTTGTTGGAGTTGTCCAACAGCCGATTGAATTCACGCAGGGCATCGTCCAGCTCCACTTCCCGGCTGCGCAGCTCGTTGCGTGTCTGCGGCACAAGCAATCGTGCACGGCGCAATTCGATGCCGTCGATCTCACCTGCTTCGTACAAGGCCTCGGTTAGCTCGACAATGGATTCGGCCGCTTCCAGATTGTTGCGCACCAGCGTCAGGTTGGCCTCGGTCAGCTTGATTTCCAACGCAGCTTGTTGTGTTTCCAGGATCAGCTCCCGGATGAAGTCCTCGAATTCAAACTCCACCACCGAAGTGGCGCGTTCGGCTTCCCGGATTCGGCTGCGTCGTTTTCCGGGTGCTTCAATCGTAAACTCGATGCCCATGGCGTACTCGGACTCATCAGAGTACGGACCACCGGGTTCGAGTTGTTCGAATTCGGCGCCCATCTCGGGATTGGGGCGCAGTCGTGCGGTGATGATTTCGGCACGAGCGATCTCAATGTCATAGCGTCGGGCTGCCAGCGACAGATTCGCGGAAAGGGCTTCCTGCACAGCCTGTTCCATGCTCAGGCTTGCCGGTTGTGCCTGCGTGGGTAGCGGCGAGAATATCAGTGAAAACAACAGCAGGGCCGTTCCGGTTGGCTTGCGCAACAGGCAGGCCATGTATTTCAAGCAGGATGGTACGGGGCGGTGCACAGGGGGAGCCATTTGTGTTCAGGTCTGCGTTCAGGATCAGAGCTGCAAAGCGTAGCACCTGCCTCGGCACTGGGTGAGACAACCATGGTTCAGATTTGTTATACCAAGGTATATTCAGCCATGGTCAATCAGCCCGAGTTGCAGGGCGATACGAGTCATTTCTGCCACTGAGCTGACTTCCAGTTTCTGGCGTATGTGGCTGCGCCTCACCTTGACAGTGATTTCGCTGACGCTGAGACGATCCGCAATCTGTTTGTTCAGTAAACCGTGTACCACCAGCAGCAGAACGTCTTTTTCCCCGTTGGTCAGTGTGTCGTAACGCTGTTTCAGCGCGCTCAGTTCGTTCTGGGAATGACGCCTCTCTCTGGCCATACTCAATGCTGACTGAATGGCGTCTAGCAATTCCTGATCGCGAAAGGGTTTGACAAGAAAGTCGACAGCACCAGCCTTCATGGCCTGCACAGACATGGGAATGTCCCCGTGGGCGGTGATGAAAATCACAGGCATCTGTATGCCCAGATCGGCCATCTGGCGCTGGAACTCCAGTCCGCTGATGCCAGGCATGCGGATATCCAGTATGAGGCAGGCATCTGCCTCAGGCAGACTTGCCGACAGGAACGTAGCCACCGAATCGAAGGTGCGCACATCTATGGACAAGGACTCCAGCAGATCGGCAATCGCCGCGCGCATTGAAGCGTCGTCATCGATCACATGAACAATGGATTCTCCGGTGCTCACCTTTCCTGTCCCTCGCTCAGTGGCAGTTGGATGTCGAAGACGGCACCTTGAGGTTGATTGTCGCTCACCATAATTGCGCCGCCATGTGACTCAACGACGGAACTGACGATGGCCAGCCCCATGCCCAGGCCATTGGGTTTGCTGGTGCGGAACGCTTCGAAGATACCGGTTTTCTGTGCTGCCGGTATGCCCGGGCCGGTATCGGCAATCCGGATATGCACATGGCTTTGATCAAGGTATGTGCTCACCTGCAGCTCCCGTTTTGGAGCGCCGGCGGACTGGCTCATTGCTTCAATGGCATTCAGAATCAGATTCAGGAGCGTCTGCTGAAGCTGGATCCGGTCACCCTTGACGTATCGCCGCGATTCTCTGCAATCCAGTAGCAGGCTGATGTTGTGGCGCGACAGTTCAGTGCGCGTCAGTGCCAAGGTTTCTGTCACAAGGCGTGTCATATCGACATTTTCCCGATGCGGGGTGCGCTTGCGTGCCAGGTCACGCACATGCACGATGATATCACTGGCGCGCTGGGCATCGTTGATCATTCTGTCCACCGCCATGTTTGCCTTGTCCAGTCGTGGTGCCTGGTCGTTGCTCAACCAGCGTTTGCAGGCATTTCCGCTGGTGATGATGGCGGCAAGGGGCTGATTGACTTCGTGGGCAATGGACGCAGAGAGCTCACCCAGTGCAGTGACGCGGCTGGCATGGGCCAGGTGCTCGCGGGCTTCCTGCATGGACTGCCGGGCGGATTCGATCTTCAGGGCCAGATAAGTGGTGGCCGCGATTGCTGACAGGCTGATGCCCATGTTCACAAGGCCGCTCTGCATGGTGCCGCGAAAAGACAGGAAGTAGCTGATACCGGTCAATACCATGCAGGCGACGGAAATCAGAATGACGCCGCGTCGCTGCGCGTAACTCACCGAGAGCAGGACAATGACGGTATAGAATACGGCAATGGCGATTTCCAGCGGCGTGACGGTGTCGATCACAAAAATGACACCTGCCAGTAGCAGGGAAAAGGCCACCAGGGCCGGGCGTCCGGATTCCTTGTTGCTTACAGCAGGCATCGTTACATTCGCTCGGATGTGTGTCCCGGCAGTATATTCAGGCCGTCAGTCACTGTACATATATACGCAGTTCTACCAACGTTAACGTTAACAGTTACGCAGGTCGGCTGCGTGCCTGTGCGCTTGAGCATGGAAACAGGCTGTGCTTGAATGCCCAACTGAGAGACATCAAGCAGAGAACAGAATTAATGATCCGTGCTGTTACCACCCCTGTTGCATTCTTGCGCAAATCCCTGTTTATGCCCCGTTCAGCACCCCGGATGCAGCCCCGGCTGTCATTGAGGCAGGTCTTTGCCCTGTCGCTGCTGGCCGCCGTGGTGCTTGTGATGCAGCCGCAGAGCGCCCTGGCCCACAGTGCCCAGGAACAGGCGGCGCCGCAGCAGGACACCGGACAGCAGACGGTCCAGACATCGCGCAACGTGGAATCGTCCCATCGGTCGGACGCCGAACTGGTGGTGGTCACCGGTACCCGCACCCCGCATCTGTTGGCCGATGCGCCGGTGGAAACCCAGGTGATCACCCGGGAAGACATCCTGCGCTCGGGCGCCATGAACATGCCGCAATTGCTGCGCGGTGTGCACGGCTTCACCAGCACCAGCCAGGACGACACCCTGAACTCGGACAATGTACGCAGCAGCTTTCGTGGGTTTGGCGTCAACAGCAACGCCGGCCTGGTACTGGTCGACGGGCGCCGCAGCTGGGGCCGGGGTATGGGTTCACACAATGCCATGAACCCGACCATGAACCAGGTGCCGGTGTCGATGATCGAGCGCATCGAGGTGGTCAAAGGTGCGGCGTCTTCCCTGTATGGCGCTGACGCCATGGCCGGTGTCATCAACATCATCACCCGACCGGTGCCGGCCGAGCCCTACTTCACCGCGGCCGCCGGCTATGGCCAGTACAGCGTGCAGGCATCGGAGAGCAGCACCAATCCGGTGGTGGGCAGCAATCGTGACAGCCGCAATTTTAACGCCTCCTATGGCGCACCGGTCGGCGAGCGCTCCGGTTTCAACCTGAGTTTTGATCACCGCGCCGATGAGGGTCCTGGCCGGATGGCCGAGCAGGCCACCGCAGACAGCCTGCGCGGCCGCTTCACCAGCGAACTGGCACCGCAGTGGCGCCTGGACCTGGACGCCAGTGTGGACCGCCAGCGTGTGGAACCGGCGCGTGGTCAGACCAACCAGCGCAGTCATATCCGTGAATACGATACGGTCAGCGTTGGCGCGGCTTTGGCCTGGCGTACCGACAGTCAGCGTGTGGACACCACGCTGTCCCATTCTGCGCAGGATGTGCTCAGTGGGAACAGCGCGGCTCAGTATATGGCCGGTGATTACCAGCACACCATGCTGGAGTCGGTCTACACTTATTTTGGCGCTGCGCACACTCTGACTCTGGGCGCCGAACTTCGCCGTGACGAGGCCAACCTGGTGAATTTTCGCAACAGCGAGCGCGAGTACGGTATTGTTGCGAACATCAACAACACGGCGCTGTTTGTGCAGGATGAGATTCTGCTGCTGGACGACCGGCTGACCGTGATTCCCGGTGTTCGCGCAGAGCGGCACTCGTATTACGGCAGCTCACTCAGCCCGAATCTGGCCACCATGTATCAGCTCGCCGATCGCACGCGGCTGCGGGCTTCGGTTGGCAGGGCCTTCAAGTCGCCCACCATCCAGCAGCTTTACATGGATCAGGACCGTCAGCACAGCAATATCGAGTTCCTGCGGGCCAATCCGGACCTGGATCCGGAGACGGCCATCAGCATCAGTGCTGGTCTTGAACACAGCTGGGACAATCTGCCGCTGTGGACCAGTGTGTCGGTATTCCAGAATCGGCCGCGAGATCTGGTGGTGACAGTGGATCTGGGCGAGGAGATCAATGGCCTGCCGCTGCGCACCTTCGACAACCTGGATCGTGCCCGCATCGAGGGCATTGAGATGGCTTTCCAACTGGGTGACCGCCAGGGCCTGTACCTCAACGGCAATGCCGGCTGGACCTGGACCGAAGATCGGGGTCAGGGACCCAATGCCGGCAATGAACTGCGTTATGTGCCGGACTACCAGGTCAATCTGACTCCCGGTTACATTCTGCCTACTGGCCGCCACGGCATTCAGGCCAGCCTCATACGGGTTGGCCCGCAGTGGCAGAACGACACCAATACCCAGCGCATTGCCGCGCACAACGTGGTGGATGCCAGTTTTTGGGTTGCTCTGGGGGAGCGCTTCAATGCCCCGCGCCTGTCACTGGACGTGACCAATCTGACCAACTCGGACAAGGGCGAGCGCCAGATCAACCGCTACCGCCAGGGTAGAAGCATTCGTCTGAGCCTGCGAGCCGAGTTCTGATATGACAACCACCGCACTGTTGGAAATCCGGGATCTTGAAGTGCGTTTTCGTGATGTGGCGGCTATCGATGGCATGGACCTGACGGTGGATTCGGGCAGCATCTATGCGCTGCTCGGTGGCAACGGCGCCGGCAAGACCACCACCATCAATACAGTGCTGGGCTTTGTACAGCCGCAGGCCGGCCGTGTGCATGTGGCCGGGGTCTCCATCACCGAGGATGCCAATGCTGTGCGCCGCTGCCTGGCCTATCTGCCGGAGAACGTGGCGTTGTACCCCTATATGAGCGGTGCCGAGAACCTGAGTTATTTCTGTGCCCTGGCGGGTATTCAGATCAATGCCAATCGCGCGCGCGAGTTGCTGGACGCGGTGGGTCTGCAACCGGATTTCCAGCGCGCACGTGTGGCGACCTATTCCAAAGGCATGCGCCAGAAGGTTGGCCTGGCCATTGCCTACGCCAAGCAGGCGCGGGTCATGCTGCTGGACGAGCCGACCTCCGGACTGGATCCGGGGGCAGCCAATGATTTTGCCCGACATCTGAAACAGGCCAGTGCCGGTGGCATGGCCATTCTCATGGCCACTCATGATCTGTTCAATGCACTGCAGGTGGCGGACCGTATAGGCATCATGAAACAGGGCAGGCTGGTGGAGGAATTTGATGCCAGCACGGTCGGTCATGACGAGCTGGAACAGAAGTATCTGCTGCATACCCGAGGCATGTCGTGATTGCACTGGTGGTGAAAAAAGAGCTGATGGCGGTTCGTCGCGACGGCAAACTGGTCACATTGGGCGTTGCGGTGTTTGTGGTGCTTGCCGGCCTGCTGCTGATGGCCCTGGCCGAGCATCGGCAACTGGCCCAGGAAAAGGCTGTGGTCGGCCAGGGCATCCAGCAGCAATGGGAGAATCAGGGTGTACGCAGCCCACACGGCGCGGCGCACTTTGGCATTTATGTGTTCAGTCCCGATTCCCTGCTTACCGCCATAGATCCGGGCATCAGCCCCTACACGGGTGAAACCATCTGGGTGGAGCCTCACAAGCGCAACATGGCCCGCTTCAATCCGGCTGCCGACGCGTCGCCGTCCAGCCGGCTGGGGCAAATGGCGCCAGCTTTCATTCTTTACGCCCTGATGCCACTGCTGATTGTTGCGCTGGCCTTCAATGCCATCAGCTACGAGCGCGAGCAGGGAACGCTGCGAATGCTGCACAGTCTGGGAGTGTCTGGCGCCCATCTGCTGACGGGCAAGCTGCTTGGTCTGCTGTTGGTGTTCACCCTGGTGCTGATGCCTTCGGTGCTGCTGGCCCTGGGCTTGGTGTCGTTGCAGGCTGTAGGTATGAGTGCTGACGTGGTGATCAGGACTTTGTTGCTGTCTGGTGCCTATCTATTTTACTACGCTTTGTTGATTGCCCTGGCTCTGGCGCTGTCAGCGTTTTTCAGGACCAGTCGTGGCGCGCTGTTTGCGCTGGTCGGTCTATGGTTGGTGTTTGTGCTGGTTGCTCCGCGCGCCGGCAGCGCACTGGCGGATCAGTGGGTGAGCCTGCCCACGTCCACCGGGTTCTGGACCGCCATCAACAATGACATAGCTGAGGGCATGGCCGGTGACGGTGACGCGCGGGCTCGCGCAGCTCAGATCGAGCAGGAGATTCTGGCCGAATATGGTGTCCGCAGTATCGACGAGTTGCCGCTGGGTTACGGCGCGCTGTCACGCATGGCGCGCGACTCTTACACCGATCGGGTACATGCCGTGCACTTTGGTGACCTGTGGCAGCGCTACGCGCAGCAGGAGGTGGTCATGCGCACGGCTGCGCTGCTCAGCCCCGCCATTGCCATGCGCTCGCTGTCCATGAAGCTATCGGGCAGCGACCTGGCGCATCGCCAGCACTTTGAGCAAGCCACTGAGACCTACCGTCAGTACTTCAACACCTTCATCGACACCTGGGAAGCCAATCGTGTATATGGCACCGAGCGCTTTGACGAGGAGATTGATGAATTGCTGCGCACGGTGGAGCCGTTCCAGTATGTTGCGCCTGGACCTGCCTTTGCGCTGCGAAGTGCTGCGCCGGATATGTTGCTGTTGCTGCTCTGGGGCATGCTGGCTGCAGTGGCGCTGCGATTCGCCGTGCGGAGACTGGCGCCGTGAAGGCGGCCCTGGCCATGCCCTCTGCCTTGCCCGTGAACCTGCTGATTGGTGCCGAGTGGCGCTGCTTGGTTCGTAATCCCAACGTGCGTTACAGCCTGATGGTATTTGGCCTGTTGTTTGTCGTTGCTGCCATCTGGGCCGGTATGGCTGCCGCTGAGTATCGCGAACAAAGCCAGTCCAGGCTACAGCAGTGGGAGCAGACGATCACCGCTCGACAGGCGCTGGCCGAGGGCGGAGAGCGCAGCGGGACGCCCGAACGTTATGCCGCGGACATGGCACGTGAGGCTGCTCAACCGGCGCAGTTGCCGGCTCTGGGTGGGCTGGTACTGAGCGTGCGTCAGTTCGACGTGCTGGGACCGGAAATCCAGGTGTCTACTCGTACCCGGTATTCCGATGGTCGACTGACTGATCAGATTTTCAATCCCTTGTTGCAGGAGTTTGGGCTGCTGGATCTGGCCACCATCATGGCCCTGTTGCTGCCGCTGCTGATCATCGCCCTGTCCTACGGGCTGGTGCAGGAAGCACGGGAGCAGGGCATCTGGCGCCTGGTCTGTGCCCAGACCGCACGCCCCTGGCGGAGCCTGTTCGCAGCCCTTGGCGTGCGTCTGCTGGCGGTCGTGACGCTGGCAGTGCTGGCATCGGGCCTGGCTTTTGTGATTGATCCCGGTGCCACGGCAGCGGCCTGGCTTCAGTGGTCTCTGATCATCTCATTGTACGCACTGCTGTGGACGCTGATTGCAGGGCTGTTCACGCTGCTCCCGGTGTCTTCCGGCGCCAGTGCTGCTGGTGTGCTGGGCCTGTGGCTTGTGTTGACCTTTGTCAGTCCGGCAGTCCTGGCCTGGCTCGCCGATGAACGTCATCCCATGCCCTCACGCCTGGTATCGGTGATCGAGATGCGTGACGCCCAGGGGCGGGCAGGCGATGTGGCCGATGAACTGAGAGACCGGTGGTATGCGGCCCACCCACAGTACGCCGATGTGGCGGGTCGCAATCATCCGTTTTTTGTCAACAATGTGCCACGAGACCTGATGGTGGATGAGAACGTGAGGCCCATCATGCAGGCCTTCGATGAGGCCCGTGCGCGGCAGTTCCAGTGGATGCAGCGTGGCAGTTGGGCAGTGCCCGCGCTGGCGGTGATCATGGCCGCTGATACGCTGGCGGGCATTGACGGACCGCGTTACCGCGACTTCACCGAGGCGGTCAATTCACTGGAGGATCGCTGGCGTGCGTTTTTTGTGCCACGCATCATGAGTTACCGCGGCGTGGCCGTTGAGGACTATAGGCAGTTGCCCCGTTTTGATGTCAGTGATATGCCGCCGGCGCGGAGCCCCTGGTTGATCATGGGCCTGCTGCTGCTGAGTTCGGCGGTACTGGCCGCTGTTTTTATGAGTTTCCGTCGCCGTCTGGCCTCGCCCGACGCCTGATCTCTGGTATCATCCCCGGCTGGTATCGGAGATGTATGTGATATGACACGAATTGCCTTGCCCGTCTCGGGCCTGCCTTGCCTGTTCACCTTCATGCTGTCTTTCCTGTACTGGGGCACCCTGGCCGGCAGCACACCAGCGCTGGCCGACAGCGCCTGGACCGACGTGCATCCCATGCGCCGCGAAGCCTTCACCGAAGGTCGCCTGTTCACCTATAACGCCGAAAGTTTCCTGCACCGCTTCAGTTACCGCAATCTGTCGTCTTCGCCAGGCCCGGGGGATGACGGTCTGTGGGGAAGCGGTGGCAGTATTACCGGAGACCAGCTGTACCTGGAGATCAATGGCCAGTACACACTGCGGCCGGACAATGAGCGTTACGGCATTATTGCCCGCATGCAGCGTCGGGAGGATTTTGATGGCCGTTTTGACCGACAGATGGTGGGTTTTTCGCGCCGATTCGGGAGCAACTGGGAAGGCGCTTTCATTTCGGACATCACCGGTGACAAGGGCCTGGTCGATTTCCAGCTGGAGGCCAACTGGCGCCCGTCCGATGACAGGTTCCTGCGTCTGGCTGTTGTGCAGACTGACAGGTTGTATAACAACAAGAGTGATAGCGGCAACAAATTCTCTACCACACCGACCACGTATTTTGCTCACCTTCGCCAGCCATTGGCAGGCCAGGGTTACTTTGAAACCGCAGTCAATTTTACACCAACAGCTGAATACACTGACCGCGATGCCGGTTTTACCACCGACGCGGATCAACTGCGATGGATGTCCGACATCAGGGTGCCGCTTACCTCACAATGGTATGGGGGCGCACGTATTGAATACGAACGCAGCCAAAGGCAGTTCAGTGTGGCTGCAGTTGACGGCGCAGTACCGGGCAGTGATTTCTCCCGGGATATGCATCATGTCATGGTGTCGCTGTCATCGCCGTCACATCAATGGTCGCCGCACTTTGGAATCCGGCATTTCGAACTTGATGAGAGCGGCTGGTTCGGCAGCGGGCTGGCCACCGACGGCAGCAGCTACCGCCGCGAAAGTGGTGTCTTTGCCGGGGTGACCTACCGCACAGGTGATACACACTGGCTGGAACCGACACTGTTCCTGCAACATGTGGATTTCCAGCGCGAGTTCCTGCAACGCCCGCTCGATGACCGGGAGCGGAACGAACTGGTTGGCAAGGTCATCCTGCCCTGGCGTGTGATCATCAACCGCGAAGCCGGTGCCGTGCTGAGCCTCAATCCGACGTTCCGGGTGCACCGCTTTGCCTTTGGTGGCGGCAATATACAGTTGCACTGGCCGCTGTAATGGCCGGCCAGTGCGCGCTGCATACAGCCTCGCGCAACGGCTCAGTCGCGCTCCAGGATCGCTGCCACGCCCATGCCGCCGGCGGTGCACACCGAGATCAGACCCCGGCCCTTGCCTTTGGTTTCCAGAAGCGCGCCCAGATTGGCAACTATACGCGCGCCGGTGGCAGCAAAGGGGTGACCAAAGGCCAGTGAGCCGCCCCGGACATTCATTTTGCCACGGTCAATGGCGCCAAGTGCCCCCTCAAGGCCGAGTTTTTCCCGACAGAAACCCTCGTCTTCCCAGGCTTTGAGCGTGCAAAGTGCCTGTGCCGCAAAGGCTTCGTGTATTTCATAGTAATCAAAGTCCTGCAGGGCCAGTTCGTGACGTTGCAATAGTTCGCTGACTGCGACAGTGGGTGCCATCAACAGGCCTTCGCCCTGAACAAAGTCGATTGCGCTGCTGCGGCCACCTTTCAGCCACGCCAGCACAGGCAAGTCATGCTTTTCGGCATAGGCCTCGCTGACCAGCAGCACGGCAGCGGCGCCGTCGGTCAGCGGTGTGCTGTTGCCCGCGGTCAGGGTGGCATCGGGTTCCCGTGAAAAGACGGGTTTCAGCGATGCCAGCTTTTCCAGACTGCTGTCGGCGCGCATGTTGTTGTCGCGGCCCACACCCTCGTAGGGCATGACCAGGTCGTCAAATTTTCCAGCCTCGTAGGCTGCAGCGGCGTTCTGATGACTCAGAAGCGCCAGTTCGTCCTGCGCCTGGCGGCTGATCTGCCACTGCCGCGCCATCAGTTCGCAGTGCTCGCCCATGGACAGGCGTGTGCGTGGCTCACCGTTGGCCGGTGGCTGGGGCGCCATTTCTGACGGGCTCAGCCCCTTGAAGGCGCCCAGGCGTTGTTTTAGGCTGCGAGCCTGTCCCGCCTTGATCAGGCGTTGGGCAAAACGGCGCTTGAAGACGATGGGCGCATCACTGGTCGTATCGGTACCGGCAGCAATGGCGCAATCAATCTCGCCACTGGCTATTTTACCCGCAGCCATCAGTGCCGCCTGCAGTGATGTGCCGCAGGCCATCTGCAACGTAATGCCCGGTGTGGCGGGTGACAGATCGGTGCTCAGCACTGCTTCACGGGTCAGGTTCCAGTCTTTTGAGTGTGTTGTGACAGCGCCGGCAATGACCTCGTCAATCTTGCGTCCGGCCAGGTTGTAGCGCTCGCTCAGACCCTGCAGTGTATCGGCCAGCATGTCCAGGTTGCTCAGCTCGGCGTAGGCTGTATTGGAGCGGCAGAATGGAATACGGACACCGCCTACAATGGCTACGCGTTGCAATGTGGAATCGTTCATGTAGCTGTCCCTCAGTCTGACTTCGCTTGGCGGGTTTCTGTTGTGGTCCCGGTCTCAGGTTTGGTCTCGGATTCGGAGTTCTGATCACCTGCGTCGCTCGCCGGTTGTGTCTGTTGCTGTGCCGGTGCGTTGTCCGGATTTTTCACCTTGAACTGTTCGTCACGGTGTTTCAGGTAGAACATCGGGCCGCCACGGAAGGGCGCAAAACCTGTGCCGAACACCATGCCCGCATCCAGCAGGTCCTCATCGGCAACAATACCGTCGCGCAATGCAGCCTGGCACTCATCCGTGTAGGCTTTGATCAGGCGTTCCGAAATGGCTTCCAGGTCCTGGCCGCGAGCCAGTGAGGCGTTTTTCTGCGGCTTGTCATCTTTCCACACGTACAGGCCTTCGCCACTTTTCTTGCCCAGCTTGTCCTGCTCCACGTATCGCTGTATGAAGTTGATGGCTTCGGTATCCTTGCTGTCCCGCTGGCCGTTGCCTGACTTGTCCTCGAGCACACGGGTGACCATGGCGCAGACATCCAGGCCCACTGTGTCGGCCAGTTCCACCGGCCCCATCGGCATGCCAAATGCTTCTGCCGCCTCGTCAATGGCCTCCGCCGGTATACCTTCCAGATGAATCTTCAGGGCTTCCATCATGTAGGGGGCAAGCACGCGATTGACCAGAAAGCCCGGGCTGCTCTTCACCGGCAGCGGGAAACGGCTGATCTGGCCGCAGAAAGCGGCGGCTTTTTGCACGTTTGCCTTTGAACTTTTTTCACTGGCCACCACTTCCACCAACGGCATTTTAGGCACCGGGTTGAAGAAGTGCAGGCCCACAAGGCGCGAAGGTTTCTTCAGCACTTCGGCGAGTTTCTCCAGTGGGATGGCCGAGGTGTTGGTGGCCAGCACAGCGTCTTTTTTCAGCTTTGGCTCCAGCTCCTCAAACAGTTTCTGTTTGGCCTCGGCATCCTCGAAGATCGCTTCGATGACCACGTCGGCACGTGACACCCGGTTACCTTCAACATCGGGTTGCAGGCGAGCCAACGCTGCCTTGACCTTCTCCGGATGACGCAGCTTCTTGCGGAAGAGTTTCTCGGCACGTTTCAGCGCCGGTTCGATATACTTCATCTCACGGTCCTGCAAGCTGACATCCAGCCCGCGCAGCACACACCAGGCGGCAATATCGCCACCCATCACGCCAGCGCCGACCACATGGACATTGCGGGCCCTGAAGTCTGACTGCTTGCCCTGGGCCTTGAGATTCTCCATGAGGCGGAATACACGGCGCAGTCCGATGGCTGTTGGCGTTACCATGAGCTCTCCAACTGCCCTGGCTTCTTCACGCATCATGCGGGATTTGTTGGCGCCGTATTGTTCCCAGGTCCCGATCAGGCGATAGGGGGCTGGATAGTGCTCCGGGCGCGCCTTGCTGGCGGTGCGCTTGCGCATCTGCGCGGAAATTACCGTGCGCGCCGCGGTCAGATTGGTGGCCTTTTGCATCAGACCTGGCCCTTCGCTGCTGCGTTTCTTCAATATGGCGCGCCGCGCCGCCCAGTTCAGTTCTTCATGGCGCCCGATGACCTCATCCACCAGGCCTGCGCTGCGCGCCGCTCGCGCAGAGATCTGGCGGGCGGTCAGCATCAGTTCCATGGCTTTCAGGCCACCGATGCGTTGCACCGAGCGTACCGAGCCGCCGAAGCCGGGGAAAATGCCAAGTTGCACTTCCGGGAAACCCAGTTTGGTTGATGATGTGTCCTTTGCAATACGGTAGTCGCATGCCAGCGCCATCTCCAGGCCGCCACCAAGGCAGAAACCCTCGATGGCCGCCACGGTGGGACAGGGCAGCGCTTCCAGGCGATTGAACATGTCATGCACGCGCTCGATCTCGGCGGTCACGGCTTCGGCGTTGTCAAAGCCGTCGAATTCGCGCACATCGGCGCCGTAGACAAACCCGGTTGACTTGCCGGAAAGTATGGCCAGCCCGCGTGGTGGATTTTTCTCGGCAGCGTCAAGCAGGCTCTCGAACTCCTCGAGCACCGCTCGCGACAGGGAATTGATTTTTTCGCCATCTCGATCCAGGTACAGCCACAGGATGTTGTCCTGGTCGAGGCTGACCTGCCAGTTGCGGCACTCCGGTAAATCCATGCTCATGGTCTCACTCGCTGTTTGTCAGTGGCGTCTGTTGTCACACTTACTGTGCTGGCTCCAGGCCGGCAGCATGACGCATGACGTGGTAGATGTAATGTTGTTCATGGGTGCTGCTGAAAAGATGCGCCCAGGGCCCCTTGGCGTAGATGGCGACATCCTCGCCGGCATGGGATTCCAGATCCAGTGGCACCAGGGCTTCCTGGTGGAAGTCGGGGTGCGTGGTGTCCACAGCCCTCAGATCCTGCCGACCGGGCTCTGGCGGGTGGCGATAACGCAGGTCGCCGCCCACGTGTTCGGCAAACCCTCTGCCGTCGCGGTAGCCAAGTGTGGTGTAGGGCAGGTTGTCACGTGCCAGTCTTGGTGCTGATGCGGGTTCACCCTGTGGATTGTTGCCCACCACGGTGCCCAGAATCGGATTGCCGCGGGTGGGGTAGCCGGTCAGGGTCAATGTGTGACTGTGATCGGCGGTGACAATGATCAGTGTGTCTTCACTGTTGGTCAGATCCAGTGCAGTCTGTACGGCAACGGAAAACTCGCGTGCATCCTCCAGCGCCCGATAGGCATTGCCGGCGTGATGCCCATGGTCGATGCGGCCGCCCTCAATCATCAGAAAATAACCCTGGTCAAGGTTCTGGAGAATTCGGATGGCCGTTTCCGTCATCTGGGGCAGGCCGGGCTCTGTGGCGCTGTCATCAGCGCGATCGGGTGAGTAATTCATGTGAGAGCGGTTGAACAGGCCAAGGACATGCTGCGTGTTGCCGGTGTCAAGGTTGGCCAGCTGTTCGCGATTCCAGACAAAGGCGCTGTTGTCGTACCGGGCCTGCCATTCGTTGATCAGGTCGCGGCCGTCCTCACGCATACCGGGCTGGCCGGTGAGCGGATCATTGGTGGCAGTGGGCAAAAAGTACTGCAGGCCACCACCAAGGGCGACGTTGATGCCCTTGCCGTAGTCAAAGTCGATGAGTTGGCTGGCGATGTCCCTGCAGCCGGCTGCCAGGGCCTCGGCGGGCATGTCCGAATCGGCCTCCCAGTCGCGTTCCGGCACATGGGCAAACGTCGCCGCGGGTGTGGCATGGGTGATCCGGGTGGTGGTCACGATACCGGTGGCCCAGCCTGCGCTGGCGGCCTGTTGCAGGAAGGTGGGTACGTGGCTGTCCAGCGAGGACTCGCAGTCCCCGCGCAGTGCATGCTGGTCAATGCCGATGAAGCCGGCCCGGGTCTTGATGCCACTCATCATGGCGGTCATGGTACCAGCCGAGTCGGCGGTCTGCTGGTTGGTGTTATAGGTCTTGGCCATGGCCACAGCCGGGAACTGCTCGAAGGACAGGAAATTTTCCTCCCCGCTTTGTCCGCGCTGTTGTCCATCATGGATGCGTGCGGCGGTGACTGTGGTAACGCCCATGCCATCACCAACAAACAGGATGATGTTGCGGGCCCGGTTTGTATTGGGTTGCAGGGCCAGCATACGCTGCAGCTCGGCCTGACCGCTGCTGTACCAGTATTCGGGTGACTCGTTGTCCGGAGCAGGGTACAGCGGTACATTGCCGGTTTGAGCCATGAGCGCCGATGACAACAGCAGGCTGCCGAGAAAACCGGGCAGGGTGAGGTAATTTGCGGACAGTCTGGCGCATTTCAACGCATCGATCTGCATGTTGCGTTTCTCCCCGTGCATCACCACCCAGAGGTGGCTGAATGACCACATGTTACCGTGCTGTACGTCGGTTGACCAACTGATCCTGTTCTGTGTCGCCAGCGTTAAATGATATACACTGGTTAAGTAAACGTTTTTTGACTGATCGGAGGGTCACCATGTTTGCCGCAATCATGAAATTCATGCGGGACAACAACGTTCTGCCGCGCATATCAGACACCGAGCGCCAGGCGCTGGAAGCGGGCACCGTATGGATTGATGGCGACATTTTCTCGGGTAATCCGGACTTTGGCGCCATGCTCCGGCACCCTTACAACGATTACTCGGAGGAGGAACGGGCGTTCATTGACGGGCCGACCGAAGAGTTGTGCCTGATGATCGACCCCTACAAAATCGAGCGCACGCGCAAGGTGCCCGAGGACGTTGTGGCCTTCATCAAGGAACAGGGGTTCATGGGCTTGCTGATTCCCCGTGAGTTCGGTGGAAAGGGGTTTTCCACGCTCGCCATTTCCACGATCATGGGCAAGATCAATTCATATTGCCCGACGGTGGGCACTCTGGTGGTGATCCCCAACTCGCTCGGCGCCGGCGAGCTGCTGGTGCACTATGGCACCGAAGAGCAGAAGCAGGCCTACCTGCCCAAACTGGCAAGCGGTGAGTACGTACCGTGCTTTGGTCTGACCGAACCCAATGCCGGTTCCGACGCGGCGTCGATCAAGGCTGAAGGTGTTGTGTTCCGCGATGAAGACGGTGAGATCAGAATCAGGCTCAACTTCCGCAAGCGGTATATTACCCTGGCGCCGATTGCCAACCTGATCTCGCTGGCGTTCCAGATGCACGATCCGGAGAATCTGCTGGGCAAGGGCACGGCCCCGGGTATTACGGTCATCATGCTGCACAAGGGAGTCAAGGGCCTGACTACCGGCGACCATCATGTACCCATCGGCCTGGGTTTCTACAATGGACCGGTTCTGGGCGACGACGTCATCGCCTCGCCCGATCAGATCATTGGTGGTCCGGCCTGCGCAGGCCAGGGCTGGCGTATGCTGATGGAGCAACTGGCAGGTGGCCGGGCGGTATCACTGCCAGCGGGTGCCATCGCAGGCATGAAAGCCATAGCCGCGGCAACCGGTGCCTACTCCATGGTTCGTCACCAGTTCGGAATCCCCATTGGCCTGATGGAAGGTGTCCAGGAAAAAGTGGCAAGGGTGGCAGCGTTTGCCTATATGTTCGAGGGTGCCAGAATCTACAGCTGCTCGGCCATTGACGGCGGCGAACAGCCACCGGTGGTCTCTGCACTGCTCAAGTCGAGCAGCACCGACTATGCCCAGAAGGCAGCCATTGATGGCATGGACGTGTTTTCCGGCGCTGGCGTGATGCAGGGGCCCAACAACATCCTCGGTGGTGGGTACACCAGTGCGCCGGTGAGCATTACTGTCGAAGGCGCCAACATCATGACCCGCACACTGATTGTTTTTGGTCAGGGTGCAACACGTTGTCACCCCCATGCCTTGCCGTTGGTCCACGCGGTCGAGGAAAACGATGCATCGGCATTCCGCAAGCGCCTGTTCGGCTGGTTGGGTCACACCGTGAGCAACCTGTTCCGCACCCGCGTACGGGGTCTGACCCGCGGCTTCAGCGCCGGCAGCCCGGTCGCGGGCCCCACGGCCACGTACTACCGCCGGCTTGCCTGGTCAGCCAGTCGTTTTGCACTGTTGACCGATCTGGCCCTGTATTTTATTGGTGGCAAGCTCAAGGCCCGTGGCAACCTGACCGGTCGTTATGCTGATGCACTGACCTGGCAGGTGCTGGCGCTGTCTGCGCTGCGTCGGTTCGAGGCCGAAGGGCGGCGCAGCGAAGACCTGCCGCTTGTGCAGTTTGCCTGTGAGTATTCCCTGCAGCAGATCCAGCAGGCCTTTGAAGGCATACATACCAACTTTGACGCACCGGTCATTGGCTGGTGGCTGCGCGGCCCTGCCTCCTTTTTCCTGCGCGTCAATCCGCTGGGTCGTGGTCCGTCGGATCGTTTGATTGCCCGCACTGCGGCGACCGTACAGGTAATGAACGAGCAGTTCCGGCGCCTCACCAGTGACCTGGCGCCGGCGCCTGAAGACCGCGCAGGCATGGGGCGGCTGATGAAGGCGTTTCGCCTGCACACGGAAGCCCGGCCGGTGGTGGCCAAGATCACCAAGGGCCAGAAAGCCGGCAAGATCCCGCGCGGCATGGCTCACGCGGTGCTGGAGCAGGCCCTGGAAGCCAAGCTGATCACGCGCACCGAAGCCGATTTGCTGGAGGCCGCAGAGGCGGCAGCCCAGGCGGCGATCGAAGTGGATGTGTTCACGCACGAGGAGTATTTCGGCAGTTCGGCGCAGCCTCCCCATGAGGCACATGCGTTGAAAAAGGCTGGATGATAGATGAACGGATTCATATTCTGTTGATGGCATGCAGGTGATACATTAGGATTCAGGTAGTCAATAATTAAAACAACAGGCTGAGGTGGCCGTTATGAAATTACGAATCAGATCCTTGCAGGTCGCAGTTCTGACCATTGCCATGGGCGGCGCTGCTGCTGTCAGCGCTGATTGGCAGCCGCCAAAAACCTCCTGGGGTGTGCCGGATGTGCAGGGTATGTGGGAGTATTCGTCGCGCACATCGCTTGAGCGCTCGCCCGCCTTTGAAGGTGAACTGGTGATCAGCGAGGAACGCATGCGCGAGCTGGTACCCAGCTTCGAGGAGTACGCGGCTGCGCTGGAAGCGGTTGGCGCCGAGGCGCCGGGTCCCGATAATGTGGGGGCGTACAACTCGTTCTGGATTGATGTGCGTGATGGTCTGGGCCGCGTTGATGGCGAGCTGAGAACCTCGTTCATCATTTCGCCCGAAGACGGTCGTATCCCCTGGCGTGAGGATGGGCGCGCGGTGCGCGCCTCCCAGCGCGTGAGCTACGATCATATCCAGCGTGATGCCGGCCCGGAAGGTTTCCCGTTGTCGGAGCGTTGCCTGATCAGTTTTGCTTCTGTGGTTCCCTTCATGCCAACGCTGTACAACAACAACATGCGGATTGTGCAGTCGCCCACGCACGTAGTGCTGCTGGCGGAAATGGTCAATGACGCACGTATTGTGGCTATAGACCAGGACTTCAGAGAGGGAATGATGCCGCGCTGGCACGGCAATTCGGTGGGTTACTACGAAGGTGACGAGCTGGTGGTGATGACCCGCAACTTCCATCCGCTGCAGGTCTCACGGGGCGGTGGTTACACCTCGGAGAATGCTGTCATCACCGAGCGCTTCCGCATGAGCCGTGAAGGTGCATTGAACTACCGCTTCACCATTGACGATGATGATCTGTACACACAGCCATGGACCGGTGAGCTGGAAATGGTGCCGGCTGATGGCATGTACGAATACGCCTGCCACGAAGGCAACTACGCCATGCCGGGCATTCTCGCCGGTTCGCGCACACATGAATACATGCAGGAGCATGGCCGCGAGGCACCTTCTGCGCGACCAACACGGGCCCTACCCTGATCATTCAGAGGTTTTGGGAACCTCTGAATGAGTCTATGATCACTCTGGCTTTCAGCCAACCCGGCTATCGAGGCGCACTCCTGCAGGCCTGAGTCAGCCTGTCAAGACAGTGCAACGAAGAGGGCCGGGTTGACTGAAAGCCCCTTCGGGCGCGGCCTGACGCGCACGGTTGCTGCGTTGCCGTGCTTGCCAAGGGCTACGGCCATTACCGGCGCACGGCGCCTTGCAACCGCACGCGTCAGACTCCCGCATTGTGACCATAGACTTATTCAGAGGTTCCCTTGTTGTTCCAGGCGCTTGACGCGCTCGTTCATCTCCCTGATGAGAACCAGCATTTCCTCCCGTTCCAGATGCGCCCGTTCCTCGGTGGCGGCTGCGCGCGAGGCTTCTTCCTCGTAATGCTTTTCCTGCATGGTACTGACAATGATGCCAATAAACAGGTTCAGTACCACGAACGCGGTGATCAGAATGAAACTGATGAAGTAAAGCCAGGCGAATGGGTACACGGCCATTACAGGACGCGAGATCCCCTGAGACCAGCTTTCCAGGGTCATGATCTGAAACAGCGAATACAGCGTCAACCCCAGGTGGCCGAACTGCTCGGGGAATGAGTCGGCAAACAGTTGTGTGCCCATGACGGCAAAGATGTAGAACACCATGCCCAGCAGGAACACAATCCAGCCGATGCTGGGGATGGCTTTGAGCAGCGACTCGATGATGTGCCGCAGTCTGTCGATCTTGGTCAGCAGACGCAGGACCCGCAGAATACGCAGCGCCCTCAGGATGGCAAAGGGCCCGCTGGCCGGCACCAGTGCGATACCCACAATGACAAAATCAAACACATTCCAGCCGCTGCGGAAAAAGCGCGGCCCGAAGGCGTAGAGCTTGATCAGGATTTCGGCCACGAAAATGGCCAGCACCAGCTGTTCGATCAGGGTCAGCACCGGGCCGATACGGGCCGTGACAAAGGCAGACGTCTCAAGGCCCAGGGTTATGGCGTTGAGCACAATAATGGTAATGATGATGTTCTGGATGCGCGGGCTTTCGATCCACTGCGCAACCCGCTGGCGAAAGCCGGGCAGTTGTACTGCTTGCATGACTGGATTCCTGAACCGGATTCGGGCGGCAGGATAAACCAGTCCCGGTCAGCGTGCAATCACACGGCTGCCATCATCAATCTGATCGGAAGGGAACTGGATCACCACATCACCTTCGGCCAGCCCGTCAATGATGGCGGTATGGCTGGCGCTGCGCTGTCCAGTCTGCACGGCCTGCAGCCGGGCCCGATCCTCACGGAGCACAAACACATGCCAGTTGCCGTCGCGGCGGAACAGGCTGCTGTTGCTGACCGTCAGCACATTGTCTGTCTCGCTGACCACAATGGCAGCCTCCACTCGGTAACCCGCGCCCAGGGGCAGGTCGGATTCGGTGAACTGACCGACCACATTGACCCGTTGTTCCTCCACGCCCAGTGCCGAGACCTTGGTGAATGCCTCCGGCTCGACGTAACTGACCCGGGCCTCGAGCGTGCGATCACCGCCCCAGCCAGTGATCAGTATACGATCATCCGCCGAGACGCGTACCGCGTCCTGGGTCAGCAGATCCACCACCAGCTCCATGGCATCACCGTCACTGAGGTCGAACAGTGGAGTGCCGGCCTGCAGTACCCGTTCACTGCGCTCATGAACCCGATGGATGGTGCCACTGGCTGGCGCGTGAATGGTGACGGTGCTGGCGCCGTTGCCATCGGTGTCTATGCCCAGCAGCAAGGCACGGGCCGTGTCCACGTCGGCGCGCGCGGCGTTGACCGACGCGCGGGCGTTCAACAGTCTGGCCTCGGCCGCCGCCGCAGTCTGGCGGTAAGTGTCGCGCTCTTCTTCGCCGATCACGCGTTGTTCAAACAGGCGGTCACGCCGCTCGGATTCCCGCTGTGCGCGAGTCAGTGCGGTTTCGGCGTCCACCACGGCCGCTTCGGCAGCACTCTCGCGGGCCTGTGCCGATGCCAGGTTGGCCCGGATGGCTGCCTCATTGCGTGGTGATTCGCGCGCAATGCTGATGCGTGCCAGTTCATCGCCGGCGCTGACCCGGGCGCCTTCCACCAGGGTGACCCGATGCAGTTGTCCGGCAACCGGTGCGCTGACGGTATAGGGCAGCCGGGCCCGTGTGCGCCCCTGTTCCTCAATGCTCACTGTGAGCGTGCGCCGCTCAGCGCTGACCGTGTCCACGCTCATTGCGGCAGGCTGCAGCAACAGCGCCAGCAGCGCAATCACCACCACAGCCGCCACCACCAGTAAAAACCATTTCACTGTTCTGTTCATACCACTACTCCCGGGTCTTCAGGACCGAAATCAGATCATACCTGTGCAGGCGGCGACGCACCGCCAGGCCGCTGGCTGCGGCTGCCATCAGGGTGATTGCCGTGGCCAGCAACCAGGTGCGAGGCGCCACAACAAAGGGTATGCGGAACAGCTCGTTCTGCATGGCCTGCACCACTGACCAGGACAGGCCATACCCGATGAGAAACCCCAGAGGAATGGCCACCAGAGTGATCACCGCCTGCTCGCCCAGCAGCAGAAAGGTCACTTCGCTGCGATGAAAACCCATAACCCGCAGGCTGGCCAGCTCGCGCCCGCGCTCGGAAAGGGCGATACGGGCACCGTTGTAGATCACACCCACTGAAATGATGGCAGCAAAACCGGCCAGAAAACCAATGACAATGTAGATGACCTCAGCCATCTCGGTCTCGAAGCTCTCCAGCATGGCGTTGGGCGAGCTTACGCCGCCAACCATGGGCATGTCCTTGAGTGCACGGTACAGCGCCTCACGCTGGGTCGGGTCCACAGCCAGCCAGGCGCCACTGACAATGCCTGTTTCACCACTGAGGCGCTCCAACGCCGTCATTTCCATATACACGGCCGTGCCGAGCAGATCATCCACAATGCCACTGATCCCGACGTTGCCCATGCGCCGTTGCCCCTCCAGAAATTGCAGCTCAAGCCGGTCACCCACCGTGAGCTGCAAGCGGTCAGCCAGAAACCGGCTGAGCACCAGGCCATCGGCGGGCAGTGGCTGCTGCCTGCCGTCAGCGCTGATGATCCGCCTGAGCTGGCTCTCTGCCGGCATGCCCTGTATGGCCGAGTCCAGCGAGCGGTGCCCGGCGGTGAGGCGAACCGGCACGGTGCGCCAGGTTTCCACGCTGCTGACCCCGGGCAGCCGGCTCAGTTCGTGACGCACGCGCTCAGGTCGATTCTCGATGAAGTTCACCGAGACGTCCTCGCGTTGTACCTGACGGAACTGCAGGTCGATCATCTGGTTGACGCCATCAATCATGAACATGCCGACCACAAGAATGGCCACCGACATGGCCACACCCAGCGAGGACAACAGACTCTGCACCGGCTTGCGCTCGACATTACGCAGGATCATGCGACCGGATGCGCCCAGCATGCGGCCGACACCCAGGCGCTCCAGCCAGCCAGCGCGGAAACTGGTCGGTGGTTCCGGCCGCATCGCCTCGGCCGGTGGCAGCCGGATGGCTTTTCGTATGGCCCCCATGGCGCCGGTGCAGGCACCGCCCACGCTCAGTAGCACCGCGATCAGCAGCAGTCGGGGGCTGAGTTGGTAACGCAGATCCGGCAGGTCGAAATACTGTTGATAGATGCCAATCATGCCGCCACCCAGCGCTATGCCGCCGAGTGTGCCCAGCGCCGCGCCCGCCAGCGCTGCGAGCAGGGCAAACATCAGGTAGTGAACACCCACTTCACGATCGCTGTAACCAAAGGCCTTGAGCACGGCGATTTCGCCGCGTTGAGTGCTGATCATGCGCCCCAGCACCAGATGCAGCAGAAACACGGCCACGGCCAGGAAAATCAGTGGAATCACCGTGCCCATGACACGGTTTTCCTCAAGCTCACTCTCCAGCATCATGTGTGATGGCTGATCAGCGCGCGGATAGGCGCCGAATCCGCCCCAGGGTGCCAGCAGGGTGTTCAGTGAGGCGATGACTGCGTCCTCATTGGCACCTGGATCCAGTCGCATCACGGCTTCGTTGAAAGCCCCGTCCATGTCATAAGCGGGCCCCAGGGCGCGGCGGCCCATCCAGATCACGGCATAACGCTCGTCATCCGGCAGCAGGGTGCCGGGCGGTACGGCATAGGTATGCTCGGGGGACATGCCGATGCCAACAATGTCGAGATCGCGTGCACGCCCGTTGATGATGGCCCGCAGTGAGTCACCCGGCTGCAGTTGCCGGGCCCGGGCAAACTTTTCGTTGATGATGATCTCGTCGCTGGCCCCTGCTTCTATGTATCGCCCCTGCCGCAGCCGGATGTCGTTCAGCAGCGGGCGACCGGTGTCGGGAATGGACACCAGCCTGGCCATGGCCGGCTCGTCCAGTTCCGGCAGGTCCAGTGTGGCCAGGCGTGTAACCCGGGTGTCTACCATGGCAACGCCCGGGATGTCGGCTATACGCCCACGCACGGACTCAGGCGCTCGCCGCAGGGATATCCAGGCGTCGGCAAAGCGGCTGTCGTGGTAGTAGTTCTGCTGGGCAATCACCAGGGAGTCGTAGCTGCCGCGCATGGTGATCACGGTCATTATGCCGGTGGCCACCACCAGGGCAATGGAGAACAGCTGACCCTTCAGGCGCCAGCTCTCCCTCAACAGCTTGCGGTTGATGGCTAGCATAGGGTCACCACTGGATGTCGGCCACATTGGCGCGCTGGCTGTTCTGATGACGCTCGGCAATTCGGCCGCTGCTCATGCGCACGACCGTATCCCCCATTCCACCGATGGCTTCGTTGTGGGTGATGATGGCGGTGGTGGTGTTGGTTTCCCGATTCACCTGATCCAGCACCGACAGCACCAGGCCACCGGTTTTGGCATCCAGGGCTCCCGTGGGTTCGTCACACAGCAGCACATCGGGGCGCTTGGCAACAGCGCGGGCGATGGCTACACGTTGCTGTTCGCCGCCGGAAAGCTGGGAGGGGAAATGATCCATGCGCTCACTCAGCCCGACCAGTGCCAGTGCTTCAGCGGGCGCCATGGGGTTGCTGGCGATGTCGGTGACCAGGGCCACATTTTCGCGTGCGGTCAGGCTGGATATCAGGTTGTAGAACTGGAATACAAAACCCACATGCTGGCGACGGTACAGGGTCAGCTCCCGGTCACTGATGCCGCTGAGTTTGCGTCCGTGGTAGTAGAGCTCGCCCGAGCTCGGCACGTCCAGGCCACCGAGGATGTTCAGAAGGGTGGATTTGCCACTGCCGGAGGCGCCAAGCAGCACCAGCAGTTCGCCGTGATGCAGGGTCAGATCCACGTCCCGCAGGGCGTGAACGGTCACTTCACCCATGTGATAGATTTTACTCAGCCCGCGGGCTTCGACTATGGCGTCCATATTGCGTCATCTGCTTGCTGTTGCTCGCCATGCGCGGGTCCGGCGCTCAAACCGGAGGGCTCAACAGTCGCCGGGCAGTTGTGCTATCCATTGGCTGATGAGTGCCACGCTGCTGTGGTGGACCAGGGAACGGCCCAGTTCCGGCATCATGACGCCGGGGTCAGTGCTGGTGAGCCGGTACACCAGGATCGAGTTTTCCGGTTCGCCCGGCACTATCGAGAAGCGGTTGCCACCGGTGCCACGCCCTGCCGCCACCGGTGGTTTGCATCGACCCATCCGTATCATGGACGTTTCCTGCGCGTGCAGGAACAGCGCCGAGGTGTCGGCAGAGGCGCCGGGTTGGTGACAGTGGCCGCAGTTTACATCCAGCCAGGCACGGGCTCTTTGATCCAGATCATCCGTTGCCCCGGCTTGCCAGACCGGATCCGCCGGCAGGTTGCTGATATCTGACGGCAGGCCGTCCAGTCGGCCGGATTCGGCCCAGTACAACAACTGGTTGGCGGTGCCGTTGGGGTACCAGCTGATATTCCGGTTCAGGTGCCGGGCCTTGGGGCCAAGAGGTTGCAACCGGTTGTTGGCCTGATCCACGGCATGACAGCCGGCACATTCGTTGCGATTGGGCACCACGTAGGGGAAACCGTGGGTATTGCCATGCTCATCCAGAAGGCTCAGGCGCTGGATGGCACCGGTGATCTGCAGACTGGCTTCACGCTGGTCGGCATCCCAGATATAGGGCAGGGCATGCCAGCCGGACGGTTCGTGTATCAGCAAGCGTGTTTCCACCAGATGCACCTGATCCAGATCCAGGCCGGTGCCATCAAAGCCGGCGGACTCGGCCTCTGACATCAGCAGTGTATCGGCCTGGCGCGGGTAATAGAAAGTTTTGCTGATCACGGTGCCGACAGGGAAGTCGAAACTGTCATCGCCGTCAAACTTTGCTGCGCTGCCGTCAGGCAGTGTGACAGTGCGCAGCTTCATGGCGTAGTCGCTGAACAGCGGGGTACCCAGCTCGTAGGCCAGGGTATCGCCCTGCAGTTGCAGGTGGCCGTTGCGGACCTGTAGCAGGTTCCAGGCCGACAGGGAGTCGGGGTAGGGCGCGCCGCCCGTGGGGACAGGCGGCCCGGCGTGCTCCTGCTCGCCACAGGCGCTGAGCAGGAGCAGTGATGACACCAGGGTCAGGGCTGAAGCGGTTCGCTGGATACTGCTCACTTCATCCACCTCATTTACAGATCACTGACTGGCCAGCAAGCCGGCCGGCAGATCCACTGGCGGCAGACGCTCGTGTTCACACAGATGCTCTTCAATGCCAACGCGAGCATTGGCCCCGTCATTGCCGGCATCCATGTTCAGCAGCTGCACCGAGTCACCGTTCTGGATGCAGATCGCGTATTCCGGGCCAGTGCGCTCCGGATGACTGATGCCGTCCCAGACGATATCGGGCAGTCGGCCACTTTCACCAAAGAGTGCATCACGCAACTGGCGTAGCGGCGGAAACGACGGATTCTGACCAGCCGGACCAAAACGGTTGTTGTAGATGAAAATGACCTCCGGGTAGGGGTCAAAAACCTCGGCTGTCTCGCGCGGTGCGTAACCGGCGCTGTAGTAACTGGAGATCAGGATGTTGGCGGTGTCGTTGCCAGCGATGTCATTCTCGAAAATTTCAACCTTGTCATTGGAATTGATGATGATGCCCGAACCCGCCGGTACACTGGACACCGCAGTACCGGGCGGGGCAAAGTTTTCGGTGTTGTTGCCCATGACCTGGTTGTTGTATACACGGGTGGTATGGCCTTCCACCGGCAGGTTGGGCATGTTGAAAACCAGGATGCCGCCGGTGTTGTTGACCGCTACGTTGCCGTAGACATCGGCGCCGACAGTGTTCTCTATCTCGATGCCGGCCACGTTATATTCAACGCGGTTGTTGCGCACAATCACGTTGCGCGACTGGCCGATGTAAAGGCCTGCGTCGGAGGCACCAATGGCCACCGAGTCCTCAACCAGCGTATGACGGGTCTGCACCGGGTAGATGCCGTAGGCGCCGTTGTCGGTATGCGGGCCTCGAGTCCATTCGGTGCGCACCCGGCGGATGACAATATGCTCACCACCGCGCACCTTGAGGGCATCACCCAGGGAGTCTTCAATGCCGATATCCTCAATGGTGAAATGATTGCCGGTCACCAGCAGGCCATCGGCGCCCGCCACCTGGTCGCGGAAGGACAGCACGGTGTCGTTCATACCGGCGCCGCGCAGCGTGATATTGTCCACGTTCAGGGTCAGGCCGCGATCAAAATGGAAGGTGCCGGCCGGCAGTTCGATGACATCGCCGGGACTGGCTTCGAGCAGCGCCAGTTGCAGCTCGGTGGCAACATCATTCAGGCGGGTGATGGTGCCGTCGCCCGATGCGGAGCTGGCCGGCCCGGCGCTGTCATCGGTGGAGCAGGCCGCCAGAAAAGCAGTTGCAAACAGGAGGGTCAGGTATCGGAAGCGGGGTTTCATTATCGTGCTCCTACGTTCGTTGGCACACTGTCAGACGGTCCAGAATAATTGATCCGGGCTTGCGAGTGAAGCGCTTTCAACGGTGTGTCATGCAAAATTCACCGGCATGATTGTTATCATCGTTGCCGGTTGTTATGCTGCGGCGATGAGCGACCACGCAACCGGCAAGCATCACCCCGACTGGATGGAATCCCTTTACGAGCGCCTTGCCGAAGATGACGAAGGCCGGGTCTGCAAGGACATCAGCGATGATGCCTGCCGTGAGACGCCAGGTAACTTTTTTTACACGCTCCTGGCCAATGCGCTGAGCAATGTTGCAGACCGGCTTGCCAGTGCCAAGACTACCTTGCCCTGGCTGTTGTTGCAGGCCGGTGCGCCGACCTGGGCGATCAGCTTTCTGGTACCAATTCGTGAATCGGGCTCCATGTTGCCGCAGATGCTCATCGGTGCGGTGGTGCGGCGCAAACCAGTCCGCAAATGGGTCTGGGTCACCGGTGGCGTGATCCAGGGTCTGTCACTGATGGCCATGGGCTGGTCATCACTGGTACTTGATGGTGCAGCGGTGGCACTGACGGTAATTGTGCTGCTGACTGTGTTCAGTCTGGCGCGCGGAGCCTGCTCGGTGGCCTACAAGGATGTGTTGGGCAAGACCATTCCCAAAACCCGGCGTGGCCGACTGACGGGCTGGATCAGCGCAGCATCCGGACTGGTGGCCTTCGTTGCAGGGCTGTGGCTGGGAACGCTGGAGGATAGCGACTCGCTGCTGCTTTACGCGGGACTGATCTTTGCCGCTGCCGCTGCCTGGGGATTGGCTGTGCTGTTCTACAGCCGGATAATCGAGTTCCCGGGAGCCACGGAGGGCGGGGCCAGCGGTATCCAAGAGGCTATCGCCCGACTCTCCCTGTTGCGGGATGATGTCCCGTTTCGCCGGTTTGTGACAGGGCGCGCGCTGGCCATGGGCTCGGGGCTGGTAGCACCGTTCTATGTGGCCCTGGCCCGTGATGATCTGGGCAGTGCGGCTTCACTGCTGGGTATTTTTATTGCCGCCGAGGGCCTGGCCGGCCTGGTCAGTTCCCCGGTCTGGGGGCGCTGGGCGGATCGCTCCAGTCGACTGGTCTTCACGGCGGCCTGTGGGTTGTCTGCCGTGTTGTCGCTGTGCGTGGCGGCCTGGTCCCTGCTGGGGTTCTCGAGCACTGCCTCGCAGTGGTTCTATCCACTGGCCTTCTTTGGTCTGGGTGTTGCCCATGCAGGCGTGCGCCTGGGACGCAAGACCTATCTGGTCGATATGGCTGGCGGCAACAAGCGAACCGACTACGTCGCCGTGAGTAATACGGTGATTGGTGCGCTGCTGTTATTGACCGGTCTGTTGGGCTCGCTGTCGTCACTGATCTCCATCCAGCTGACCATTGTGCTGCTGGGTCTTGCCGGGCTGATGGGGGCGGCGCTCAGTCTGCGCTGGAAGGAAGTGTCTGGTTGATCGTAGGCACCTGGGTCAGTCCGGGATGGGTCGCGCTGGGGCGGTCAAGGTAGAAGCCCTGGGCCATATCCACGCCCAGTTCGGTCAGCATTTCCAGCGTCTGCGAGTCCTCCACAAATTCGGCTACTGTGATCTTGCCCAGTCCGTGCGCCACATCCACCATGGCTTTGACCAGTGCCTGGTTGTCTTTGTGGGTGGGCAGGTCACGAATGAACATGCCGTCAATTTTCAGTGCCTGGACGGCCAGGTATTTCAGGTAGGCAAAGGTTGAAAATCCGGTACCGAAGTCATCCAGGCAGACAATACAGCCAATCTGCTGCATGGACTCGATGAAGCGTTGTGCGTCCTGCATTTCGGAAACCGCAGCGGTTTCAGTCAGCTCGATGATCAGACGCCCGGGCGCCACGCGGTGTTCTTCCAGCAGACCCTGGATGAACTGGGCCAGTGTGGGTTTGTCAAAACTGCGCCCGGACAGGTTGACGGCCAGCGCCGGCAGGTTGGGATTGGCTGCCAGGGTTGCCACGCTCTGGCGCAGTACCCATCGATCAATCTCCACGATATGTCCGCTCTTCTCGGCCACGGGAATGAACTGACCGGGCATGATCAGCTCCTCGGTGCCTGCCTTGCGCATTCTTACCAGTGCCTCCAGGTGACTCAGGCTGCGGTCATCAGTCTGGTACACACCCTGGAAGTGCAATTCGAACAGGTTCGCTTCCAGGGCATGAGTGATACGTGACGCCCAGGTCATGCGTGCCATCATGGACTGTGACATATCGTGATTGGCATCATACATGGCCCAGGTGTTCTTGCCGGCGCTTTTTGCCTGGTACATCGCGGTATCGGCATGGGCGACCAGGTCTTCTGCATTGTCGCCGTGAGTGGGATAGATTGTGATGCCGATGCTGGTGGTGAGCTGGAAATTGGTACCGCGAAACCTGAACGGAATCGAGGAGATGGTGTGCGCGATGCGGTCAGCGAGCTTCTCCGGACGCGAGTTGTGTGAGATCTCCGTGATCAGGGCAAACTCATCGCCGCCGAGGCGGGCAAACATTTCCCCGGCCCGGACAAGACTGGATATTTCGCCTGCCGTGCGCACCAGCACGGTGTCGCCGGCGCGATGCCCGAAGGTGTCATTGACGTACTTGAAGTCGTCCAGATCAAAATACAGCACCGCAAACTCACGGCTGGTGCGGTGGGCGCTGCGGATCATCCATTCCAGTTGTTCCTGGAAGCGGTGCCGGTTGTGAAGACCGGTAAGCGCATCGTGTTCAGCCAGGTAGATCAGTTGCTGTGCTGTCTGCCGCTCATGGGTGACATCTTCATAGATCCAGAGGCGACCGAGCCGCTCACCGGTATCACTGCTGACCGGGTAGGACAGTTGAGTGAGTATGCGGCCGTCCTGCAGATTGATCTCGTACTGTTCGCTGGCGTCTGTGGCACGGCGCACCTGCAGCACATGCAGTGCGGCCTGTTCCGGGTTGGCGTATTGTTGTGTTGAATATGCCAGTGCCTGCTGGGTCGTGCAGCCGGTGAGATTGACGTCATCGGCGATCGCCCACATGCGACGAAATGCAGGATTTACGTACTCCACCCGGTTGTTGCTGTCCTGGAACAGTATGCCCATGTTCATTGCCGAGAGCAGGGCTGACATCCGGCTCTGTTCGCGTTGCGCCATGCCCAGCAATTCGCTCTGGCGTGCCTCGGACTGCTTGAGGCTTTCGAGCGTCTGCTGCATGTCAGTAACGTCCTGCAGGGTGCCGGCGTAGCGTACCGGATTGCCGGCATGGTCCCGAACGCAGAACCACGTGGGTTTGAAATATCGCACCGGGCCGCGATCGGGATTGGTGCGGAATATGGCCAGCGGCGGATTACCCTGGTCGGCCATGGACCGAAGCGATGTCATCACCAGTTCCCGGTCCTCCGGGTGCAGCAGCGTCATGTAGGTACCTGTGTCGGGCACACCAAGTGCCGGGTCGTGGTCGAGCAGGCGGTACATTTCCTTTGACCAGTAGCCCTGGTTGGTATGGACATTGAACTCCCAGTGGCCCAGGTGGGCATAGGCCTCGGCGGTTTCCAGACGCTCGTTGGCTTGCGCGAGTTCGGTGGCATCGGTGATGTGCCCCTGCAGAAACTGAAGGCCGCCCTGTCGGTCAAATACACCGTGACCCCGCTCCAGTACCTGGCGCGTGGTACCGTCGCGGTGGATGATGCGGTAATACAGCTCATAGTCCTGTTGCCGGGCAAGCGCCGTCTGAACCCATTTCCAGACCCGGTCTGCATCATCCGGATGGACGAAGCTGGCCAATGTCACCTTTCGATCTCGCATGAAGGCCGAGGCCGGGAATCCGCAGACCTCTTCCACGCTGCCAGCCATGTAAAGCACGGTGTAGTTGGCGTCATTACGGCAACGGTAGACAAAGCCGCTGAGTATGTTCAACACCTGGTCCAGATCCTGATAGTGCAGCCTGTGATCCAGGCGCGTGATCAGGATCAGTGCCAGCGCTGCGATCAGGGCCGCGGCACCATGAAAGACCTGCATTGGCATGCCGACCAGTTGCATGAATTCCTGCTCGGTGGGCAGCCACTGTGGGAAATTCACATCCGGATCGCGCAGGTTCAGCAAAAGCAGGGCATAAGCCAAAGCTGCGGCGCCGCCGGCGCGAAGCCAATTGCGGATCACGCGATCGTGTTGATCCATCGGAATCCGTCGGGAGGTGGCCAATGTGGCCACGCCGGCAATGATGGCGCCAGGTATGCCAAATGCGTATTGAGCGCCGGTGCTCAGACCGGCAATGGGGTTCTCTGCGATACCGATGAAAAGCAGAACACCGGCCGACATGAGCAGGTGACAGGGCAGGGCAGGCAGGCTGATGTGCTTCTCAGCATCCAGGGATACCAAAGAGCGTCGACCGAACTCGAACAGGGCCGCGTAGGCAATCAGCATGACAGCCGAGCTGAGCCAGCCAGTCACCACATGGTGGTTGACCATATAGTCCCAGTGCAGCGCCTCGTGAGCACCTCGAAGTATACCAAAGCCACCGAGTAACCAGAGATGTGCCGCAAAGTGCAGACGTTTGTTCTGGGCGGGCAGTACGAAGGCCGCAATGCCCAGCGCGATGAAAGCCGCGCCGCAGGCGAAATGGAAATACCCTATGTAAGTATCTGTCATGCCTGTCCAGCATCCGACCCGAATTTTTGTGGTGAATCATAACGTGTAAGCTGGTCACAAGTCCCGTGGCGGGTAAACAAAAATGCCCCGATTGCCTTTGTGGGGCAAGCGGGGCACTGGATCACACAGTTGCGGTGTTGTATCAGTTGGCCGGTTCCAGGCGCACGATCGGGGTCAGCGCGCCACCACGGTCGTCAACAGCCAGATAGATGTAACCGTCAGGACCCTGGCGCACATCACGGATACGATACTCGCCGCGCAGCAGTTGTTCCTCGTAGACCACAAAGTTCTCGTCATTCACCTCCACGCGAGACAGCATCTGGTGCTGACCGGCCATGCCGCCGTTGAAGATGTGGCCCTGCCACTCGGGAAACTGATCACCGGTGTAGATCATCAGGCCGGAGGTGGCAATGGACGGCGTCCAATAGTGGATCGGTGGTTCCATGCCGTCGCGCTGGCGATCCACATGGATGGTGGCGCCGGTGCCGTAGTGCACACCATAGCCGACTACTGGCCAGCCGTAGTTCTTGCCCGCCCTGATCAGGTTGAGCTCATCACCGCCCTGTGGTCCGTGCTCGTTCTGCCAGAGAGCGCCGGTTTCCGGGTGTACGGCAAATCCCTGGGGACTGCGGTGGCCGTAGCTGAAGATTTCCGGTCTGGCATAGTCGTGGCCAACAAAGGGATTGTCAGCTGGCACACGGCCATCGTCATACAGACGCACGATGGTACCAACATGGTTGCTCCTGTCCTGGGCCGGGTGTGACTCCACGTCGCCAACCGGAGCAAACTGGCGATCTCCAATGGTGATATACAGGTAACCGTCGTGATCAAAGGCCAGGCGAGAGCCGTGGTGGCCCCGACCGGTATGCCAGGCGTCAGCCTCGAAGATTTCCTCCACGTCCACCAGTGCATGCCCTTCCAGGCGGCCGCGTACAACAGCCGTTGTGCCCTGGGAGTCGTCTGCATTGGGTTTGGCGAAGCTCAGGTAGACAAAGCGGTTATTGTCGAAATCCGGGTGCAGTACCACATCGAGCAGGCCGCCCTGGCCGCCGACACGCACGGTGGGTACTCCGGCGATCGGCTCCTCGACCAGTTCACCATCCTGGATCAGGCGCAGACGGCCGGGACGTTCGGTCACCAGCATGTCGCCGTTGGGCAGCCAGGTCATGCCCCAGGGGTGTTGCAGGCCATCAACCACGGTCACGACCTGGAAGTTGTGATGTTGTGATTCATGCACTTCAGCCCGTGCGCCAGCGCTCAGGGCAAGGACCAGAACAACCATCAAAACCATGACCATCCAGCGATTGACGCCGGTGGCCGGCAGACGCGCAGCCTGCACCTTTACATATGTCTTGTACGACATGGGGCTCTCCTTCGGTCGATTGAAATTCATCAGTTGTGGCCTGTCGCCTGTCAGTGGTCAGGGTAGCGCCCGATCGGCAAAGGCTCGCAGTTCCTGCGGGCTGCCCGGGCGACCCATGATGTCGACCACGTTGCCGCTGGCGTCAAAAAGGACCAGTTCTCCGTCTCGCACACCGTGTGTCTCAGAGAACGCCACCCCGTCGGGATGGCCCGTATGCGTGACCAGGAACTGCATACGTTCCTCGTACTCCGGATGCACCTGCAGCATCATGTTCATCACCTGGTCGCCGCCAACCACATGAACCTCGCGCAGCATGACCAGAGCGGGTTGGCCCTGACCGATCCGGCCCAGGTCGCTGGGGAAGGAGCCCTGCGGCAACAGCTGCCACAGCACGCCAATCACCACGGCCAGGCACATGACCGTGACCAGAAGCTTCAACCACCCGGGCATGCCGCGTTTCAGGTCACTGTCGTCCGTTGTCATCGGTGCTGCCTTAATTCTGTTGTGTCTTCTGTTGCGTCGAGTTCTGTCGTTCTAAATCAATAACTTGTGCAACCGACTGTGTTTGGTTGGCTGACCCCATAAGATAACGCAGCGCGCGGCGTTTGTGAACTGTAGTACGCTGACGGGCAGTGCTTCGGATCAGTTTTCAGCCCTTGCGGTGCAGGCGCACTGGCAGGGCGCTGTAGCCTTTCACGAAGCTGGAATAGATGCGTGACGGCTCACCGGTCACTTCTACATGATGAAAACGCGCCATGATTTCTTCCCACAACACACGCAGCTGCATCTCCGCCAGGCGATTGCCCATGCAGCGGTGGATGCCAAACCCGAAGGCAATGTGCTGGCGCACGCGCGGACGGTCGATGATGAACTCATTGGCGCGCTCGATGGCGTCCTCGTCCCGGTTCGCCGAGGCATACCACATCAGCACCTTGTCACCCTTGCGGATGGTCTTGCCGCCCAGCTCGGTGTCACGGGTGGCCGTGCGACGCATATACGCCAGTGGTGTCTGCCAGCGGATAATTTCCGAGACCATGGACGGGATCAACGCCGGATTGGCCCGCAGCCTGTTGTATTGCTCGGGGAACTCGTTGAGCGCCAGCACGCCGCCGGTGATCGAGTTGCGTGTGGTGTCATTGCCGCCGACGATCAGCAGCACCAGGTTACCGAGAAACTCCATGGCGGGCATGTTGCGGGTGGCCTGGCCATGGGCAAGCATGGAGATCAGATCATTGCCGGGCGCCTTCGTGGCGCGCTCGTGCCACAGGGCCTGGAATCGGGCCAGGCACTCTTTCAGGATTTCAAAACCTTCCTCGTAGCTGTCAATGACCCCGGCCCCGGGAATGGCGGTGGCCACATCGGACCAGTAGGGTAGTTTGTGCCGCTCCTCGAACGGAAAATCAAACAGTGTGGCCAGCATCTGCGTGGTGAGCTCGCGAGAGACGTCATCCACCCAGTTGAACTCCCGGTCATCTGGCAGATTGTCCAGTATATTGATCACGCGCTGGCGAATCAGCCCTTCCAGGTTCTTCAGATTGGCCGGCGCCACCACACCCTGCACGGTCTTGCGCTGCTCGTCGTGTTTGGGCGGGTCCATGGCAATGAACATGGGCAAGGTGTATTGCGGTGCCACGTCCACAATACCAATGGTGGGTTCGGATGAAAAAATATCGGTTGCCGCTTCCACGGTCATGATGTCGCGGTAGCGCATCACAGACCAGTAAGGGCCTACGGCTGATTGCGGGCAGTAGTGCACCGGGTCGTCGCGGCGAAGTCGCTCGAGGAACGGCAGGTATTCATTGGCCTGCCAGATGCCCGGGTGCGCCAGGTCGATTTCCTCAAGCGGCATGGTCCAGGGATCGCGGCCGACCAGGCTGCGGGATGAGGATGTCCTGTGCTTTGCACTTGTACTCATGTGCTCCTCCTGCGGGTGGTGCCGGTTCGGGCGGCGCTGATCAGAACTGGAACTCGGGCAAGCGCACCACCAGGCCGTCCAGTCTGTCACTGACCTGTATCTGGCAGGACAGGCGCGATCCGGGCTTGCGGTCAGGGTTCAGGTCCAGCATGGGCTCCTCGAACTGATCCGGTTCACCGACGACCGCCTGCCAGGCAGGGTCGACAAACACATGACAGGTGCCACAGGAACAGGAGCCGCCGCAGTCGGCGTCTATGCCCGGGACCATATGCCTGAGCGCTGCGCTCATGACCGAGTCATCGTTGTTGGCTTCCACTTCGTGTTCGGTACCGTTGAACTCAATATAGGTGATTGTAGGCATAAGGTGTGAAAATCCTTGTATCGTGTATCGTGACCGTCAGGCGCTGGCAGAGGGGCGTTGTCTGATGCGTTCGTACCAGGCAGCCAGGTGTTTCTGATCATCCTGCAGGCGGATATTGTTCACCCGATTGAACTCAATGGTGACGAAGGCGCTTATGTCTGCAATCGTGAAGCGGTCGCAGCAAAGGTATTCGCGACCGTCCAGGTGGCGGTCCAGGAAACCGAAAAAGCGCTGCACGCCCTTGCCGCACTCCTCACCCCATTCCGGGAAGGGCTTCATGCGATCCTTGAAGTAGCCGCTGGTGTGCTGGAAACACATGCCTGTGGGCATCATGAAATAAAAGTCCAGCCAGCGTATCCACTGCTCGATATGTGCCTTTTCCCAGGCATCCGAACCCATCAACTGTGCCTGTTCAGGATGCAGTTCTTCGAAGTAGCGGCAGATGGCCATGGTTTCACTGAGGCATCGCCCATCGTCGAGCTCCAGCGTGGGCACTTTTTTCATCGGGTTGCGGGCCGCGAACTCCGGACTCAGGTTCTCGCCTTTCTGGAGGTCAAGCTGCACAACGTCCATCTGGTCCAGCAGCCCCTTTTCTGCCAGGTACATACGTACGCGCCGCGGGTTGGGTGCGGTACGGGTTTCGTAAAGGATCATAGGGTTTTCCTGTTTTTCATGATGAGGATCAAAGGCCGCTATGGTAACCACAATTCAACCGGTTTGTCTGCTATCGGGGCCAGTGCTCCGCTGACCGCTGATCTGGTCTGCCAGCCACTCCAGTCCATCAATCAGACGTGGTCCCGCCCGGCTGAAATGGGCGTTGCCGTCGCCGATGATCACGCGCCGCTTCTGCACAGCGCGCAGCGACACCCACCAGTGCTGATTTTCCAGTTCGCGCACCGCGCGGCGTGAACGCTCGGTATCAAATCCACAGCAGGCCACAACAATGATGTCCGGGTCGCACTGCATGATTTCCTCCGGGGCCGCTGTGCGTGAGCGTTGCCCGGAGCTGGCCAGGCAGCTCTGTCCGCCAAGCAGGGTGATCATGTCGGGTATCCAGTGCCCGCCGGTGAACGGCGGATCCAGCCATTCCAGAAACAACACTTTTTCCCCGTCCAGCACGGGCGTACTGGCCACGGCGCCTGCGCGTTCGCGCAGCGAGCTCACGAGCTGCTGCCCGACCTCGTCGGCATTGATGGCGGCTGCGGTGCGTGTAATGTCATCCAGTACGTCGTCCAGACTGGAAGCGTCCAGTTCCAGCAATGCCGGGGGGTGGGGCAAAGAGGCCACAGCCCGATAGACATCACCGCCGGAAACTGCGCAGACATCGCATAAAGTCTGCGTTACAATAATATCGGGTGCCAGCTCCCCGAGCACCTGGATGTCCAGTTCATAGAGTCCCTTTCCGGCAGTCAGTTGTTGACGGACAAATGTATCGATGGTGACCTGATCGCTGTCATGGGGCACGGCCGTACTGGTCAGTACCGCCCGGTCTGTAACGCTTTCCGGAAAGTCACAGCTGTGGGAAATGCCGACAAGGTCGTGCTGTCTGCCAAGGGCGCAGACAATTTCGGTGGCGCTGGGTAGCAGGGATACTATTTTCATCCTAGTGTCCTGTCTGATAAGTTCGCATGCTTTCAGAGCCCCCCTGAATTGTGGCTGCTAGGCGCGTCCCGCAGGCAATATCGGGTATATTGACAGGACACTAGATCTCATCGCTCCAGGGAAAGGGTATGGAAGAAGAACAGAAAGACTATCGTTTGTCGACCTGGCGGGCTGAATTTGTGGACCGCGGTGTGGAGCAGGCGTACCGGGCACATATCCGCCCGCAGATGGTGCGTGATCTGCATATCGTGCTCTGGGCCTGGGCCAGTCTTCTGGTGCTGTTCGCCGCCATGGATTACGGTTTCTTCGGTGTGAACCCGGCGAATCATCTGATGGTCCTCTCGAGGGGCCTGAGCATTCTGGCACTGTTGCTGCTGGGCATGCTCACAAGGCGCCGCCCGACCATGGCCACTGACGGTTATGCCACCGCGGCAGTCACCATGTTTGCTTTCCTGATGTTCTTTTTTGTGTTCTTCCTTCGACCGGGTGCCGGGACTTTCAACATCGGTGTGATGATGGTCATGCTGATAGCCGTGTTTGTCTGTATACCCAATCGCCTTGTCATGGCCGCCGCGGCCGCTGCGTTCGCCATTGCTGGCACCCTGGTGGTGATGTGGTTGCTGGGCGTGTTGGGTTGGGGGCAGCTGGGTCTGCTCACCCTGCTGGCCTTTCCCGCCATGCTTGGCTACTTCGCCTGTCAGCGCCTGCAGTTGACAACACGCCGTCAGTATATTGCACTGTGCCGATCCGAGGCAGCCAATCGCCAACTGGCGCAGGAGATCGAGCGCCGCAAGTTGCTGGAACAGGAGCTGCAACATCAGGCCATCACCGACCCGTTGACCGGCCTGCTCAACCGCAGGCACTTTGAATCCCTGTTTACCCGGGAATTGGAGCGGGCGCGGCGCACCGGGGCTGGTGTGTGTCTGTGCATGATTGATCTGGACCATTTCAAGCGTATCAATGACGAACACGGTCACGAAACCGGTGACCGGGTGCTGCTGTTTGTTTCGGATTTCCTGCGTGCGCAGGTGCGACAGACCGATCTGGTTGCACGACTGGGTGGCGAGGAATTCATCATACTTATGCCGGATACTGTGATCGAGGATGCCACAGGCATTATTGAACGGATTCGATCGGAACTGGCCGCCCAATCGATTACTATCGATAAGCAGGTAATCACCGTGACCGGCACATTTGCACTGACTTCTGTTGACATCGATCGTGAAACCCTGGTTTCAGCGCTGCGTAAAGTCGATCGGGCCCTGTACAGAGGCAAGGACCAGGGGCGTGATTGTCTGGTGCTGTCATCTGATCACGGTGACTCTGTCACCCACAGCTGATGTCAGTGAAGACAAAACCATCCCGTTCAAGCTGCGCCCCCAGAACTACCGGTATGCTCCGGTCGAACACTGGCGCTGTGCTGACAAAGGTGTGAAACTCGCCGTTCTCGCCACAGGGGTCCGCATCAATCGGCAATGCGTCCAGCAGTGCGGCGTCAAACAATCGCCCGCTAAACGAACCCGGCAGGGCGCGCGAGTCAACACAGGTCAGGTGAGCGCGTACACCACTGTCCACCATCTGTCGGGCCAGTTTGCCGGTGTCCAGACCCCAGATCGGGAACAGGGGCGCAAGACCGGTGTCTGTCAGCTGTTGTTCGCGATACCGGCGCACATCCTCCAGAAACAGATCACCGAAGGCAATATGGTCAGCCTGCCAGCGTTCCCGGATCTCCCGGAACACCGGTGCCATGGCTTTTTCGTAATCGGCATTGCTGCAAGGCCAGGGCAGGGATACGCTGATCAGCGGCAGGTCTGCAGCCGCAGCCTGCTGTTCCACCAGCGCCTGAGGCACGCCATGCATGGCCACCCGGCCGGCTTCACTGTTAAAGGAGGTCAGCAGTGCCACCACTTCGTAGCGGCTGTCCTGGCGCAGTGTGTGCAAGGTCCATGCGGAATCCTTGCCACTGCTCCAGGACAGCACCACACGTTTTCGCGGGCCGGCTTCAGGCATAGCGCACAGGACGATGCCAGGCATTGAACAGAGCGTAGCTGCCGAACATCAGTGAGGCAAACAACGCGTCACCAAGCAGTGATCGCCCGAAAAACGGAATGGCGTTCACATAACACTGGATGAAACCGGCCAGTGTGCTCGGGTAGTAGCTCAGCCACACCGCAAAGTTGGACACAATGAAGAACACCGTGGCCGAACACAGTACTGCGCCGGCCAGACGAGGCACACTTTGCTGGCGCGCCAGAAAAACGCGCCCGATGATGGCTCCGGCAGCAAACCCCAGATAGACCATGGCCATCACCGGCAGTGCGTAGAAGCCGATGATCGCGTCACTGACCAGCAGCGCACCGATTGGCAGCAGCCAGGCCAGGCGTGTTGGCAGCAAGGCGCCGGCAAACAGGCCCAGTGCCCCAATCGGGGCGACATTGGCGGGCAGGGGCAGCAGGCGGGCAGCGGCCACCAGGGCAATGAGCGCCAGCATGACCAGCAATTGTGATCGGTCCGGGCTTGGAGTACTTGTCAGATGCATGTTGGTGTACTCCTGTTCAGAACTGGTAACGGGCACTCAGCAGCGCTGTGGTGCCGTGTGTGTTGAAACCATCAACAACCTGATAGTCCTTGTCAAACAGATTGCCTATTTTCAACTGAGCACTGAACTGTGTTGTGAATGCCCAGGAGAGCGCCAGGTCAACCACACCGCTTCCCGCCACTTCGGAGCGGCCGAAGGTCACCGGGTCCACGTCGTACTGCGAGCCTCGCACTCGCCATTGCGCGTTGACATTCAACTGATCGAACTGCCTGTTGAGACCCAGCGTAAAAAGTTCGTCCGGTCGTCGCAGCAGCGCTTCACCGGTGGCACGATTTTCATGATCCAGCAGTGTCAGTGCGGCGTTGGCGGTCCAGCCGAACAACTGGGTACTGGCGGTGACTTCGGCGCCATTGATCCGAGCCCGACCGATGTTGGTCAGACTGTCAAAGCTGTCATTGGTGGCAATCAGGTTGCGGACGTTGTTGCGGAAAACACTGGCAGTCCAGTAGCTGTTCAACCAGGTTGCGTTCAGTCCCACTTCCATATTTTCGGCGGTTTCGGGCTGCAGTTCCGGATTGGCAAAAAAGAAGAACGCCGGGAAGTCGACATAAAGATCCAGCAGCTTTGGTGCCTTGAACGCAGTGCTGTAGGCGGCCCAGACAGTGAGCTCGTCTGTGACATCGCTGCCCACGGCCACACGGCCGGTGGTTTTGCCGCCAAATTGTTCATTGCGGTCCCGACGCACTGACAGGGTGGCATCCAGTGCGCCCATGCCGCGGTTGTACACGCCAAAAACTGCCAGGTTGTCTCGCCGGGTGTCAGTCTGTTGCGCCATGTCGGTGCTGTACAGCAACTCTTCGTCTTCATAGTCCAGGCCGAACACCAGGTCCTCGCGCTCGGCAATGGCCAGATGGTTTTGCCAGTTCAGCGCTTCGCGTGTGGTGCGGCTGCGCGAGTCGGAGGAGGCGGCAGAAAAAGTGTCATTGGTATCGCGGAATCGACTGATACGAAGCTGTGATGCCCAGTTGTTGGTGATTGGTACCGTGGCGACCGCGCCAGTACTGATGTGGCGTCCTTCGCCGGTGCCGCCGTCAAAACCAAGCTCGGAATCGGCCAGGGTGGCGTGAGCGTTCAACACGGTGCCGTTGCCCAGTACATGCGACAGATTGACTGTCGCTGCATCGTTGTCATAAGCGCCGCGCTGCTCACTGGGTGTTGGTGCATTGCGCGGACGGATTCCGTCGGTGCTGTAGTGTGAAAAGTTCAGACCCAGCGTTGTATTGGCGCTGCCGGCTGATACGCCAGCATTGAAGGTGGAGGTGTTCTCCGTGCCGAAGCCGCCGCGCAGCTCACCCCTTATCCCATCAGTGTCTGCACCTGCCTGGCTCTGGCGGGTGAAAATCTGGATGACACCCCCGAGGGCATCGGCGCCGTGCACACTGGAGTGAGGGCCGCGTACAATCTCGATGCGCTCGATCTGATCCACCGGCAGGTGTTCCAGTCGGGCAAAACCTTCGCTGGCAGTATTGACCTTGATACCGTCAATGAGCACCAGCGTGTGGTCCGAGTTGGTGCCGCGCATGAACAGGCTGGTCTGGGAGCCCTCACCACCTGTGCGAGCGGTCTGGATGCCGGCACTGGCACCCAGCAGCTCAAACAGGCTGCCGGCCTGACGGGCATCTATATGCTCGCGGGTAATGACCGACGTTGCGGCCATGGTCTCGTTCTGTAGCTGTGGCAGACGGTTGGCTGTGACAATTATTTCCTCGCCACGGGGCACAGCGCGCTCGCTGGCCATCACGCCTGCGCCGGGCTGGGCATTGGCGGAATGACTGACAATGGCGGCATAGAGCAGGCTGCTGCCAAGAAGTGCGGCTTGCCGGCCTGTTGTTCTGGCCTGTTTTACTGATTTCTGTGTGGGCATTGTTGACTCCTGCACACTCTCACCCGAGTGTTTCCGGATAGGGTTGTTCACCGGGGCGGGTAATGGCAGGAAGACGGGCAAGAAAACGGGCTGGCTGCGTCTGCTGCCACTGCCCTCCGCAGTGGGTTGTTGTGCAGCAGGCCGGTCTCCGGGCTGACAAGTGATGAGCTGTGAGCGCATCGTGTGTCATCGCCTTCCCATCCAGGCTGTGAGATACAGCACGGACAGTGGCTACCGATGACACTGACTTGTTTACCGTTGCGGGGGCAGCGTCGGACTCTCACCGACTTCCCGTTTAATTTCCACCGTGCACTGTAGTGAGCATTGGGTGGAAACACCTGAAGCGACGCGGACATTAAGGGATTAGCGTGGCAGTGTCAACTCAAGTATAGTTGGCGCATGTTCCCGGCAAGCTGCGGAGGCAAATGAATACCGACAAATCTTCCTTTCTGAGCAGGTTGCCTTTTGCGGTCAGCATCAACCCGCCTGTGTTCATTTCTGTTGCAGTGCTGTCCCTTTTTTTTGTTGTTTTTGCGGCCGTATTCACCGAGCGGGCGGATCAGGTTTTTGCAGTCATCAATAGCTGGGTCATTGAGTCTGCAGGCTGGTTTTATGTGCTGGTGGTGGCCGGTTTCATCATATTTGTGGTGCTGCTCGGCGTATCGCGTCTGGGGCAGATCAAGCTTGGGCCAGACCACAGCGAGCCGGATTACAGTTATACCTCCTGGTTTGCCATGTTGTTCTCCGCCGGCATGGGCATAGGGCTGATGTTCTTTGGTGTTGCCGAGCCGGTCATGCATTATCTGGTACCACCTTTGGGTGATCCGGGTACTGTGGATGCCGCACGTCAGGCGATGAGGGTGACTTTTTTCCACTGGGGCGTTCATGCCTGGGCCATTTACGCCGTAGTTGCCCTGTCGCTGGCCTATTTCTCTTTCCGCCATGGTCTTCCCTTGACCATCCGCTCTTCATTGTATCCCCTGATTGGTGATCGTATTTATGGACCGATAGGTCACGCTGTGGATGTATTTGCAGTGCTGGGCACGATTTTTGGTGTGGCGACCTCGCTGGGGCTGGGTGTTATGCAGATCAATGCCGGTATCAACTATCTCTTCGGTGTGCCGGTGTCGACTACCGTGCAGATGCTGTTGATTGCAGTGATCACGGCAATTGCAACTCTGTCAGTAGGGCTGGGTCTTGATGGCGGCATACGGCGCATATCAGTGCTGAACATGGTGCTGGCCGGCATACTGCTGATCTTTGTGTTGTTGGCCGGGCCCACAGTGTATCTGCTGCAGACTCTGGTTCAGAACACTGGCAACTACCTGTCCGGGCTGTTCGAGATGACTTTCAATCTCTACGCCTATGAGCCCACGGACTGGATTGGTGGCTGGACCCTGTTCTACTGGGGCTGGTGGATAGCCTGGGCGCCATTTGTTGGCATGTTCATCGCTCGGGTGTCGCGTGGGCGCACCATTCGTGAGTTTGTTATCGGAGTCCTGCTGGTGCCCGTAGGCTTCACGTTGATGTGGATGACCTTCTTTGGTAATACTGCCCTGCACATGATCATGCAGCAGGGCCTGACCGATCTCGGGGCTGCCGTGTCCGCCGACGAATCGGTGGCGCTGTTCCGGTTCTTCGGACACCTGCCGCTCTCTGGTATCATGTCTCTGGTGGCAACTGTGCTGGTCATGACGTTCTTTGTGACTTCGTCAGATTCCGGTTCACTGGTCGTTGACATACTCACCTCCGGTGGCGCTGATGAGCCCCCGACCTGGCAACGGATATTCTGGGCCGTGATTGAAGGGGTGGTTGCTGCAACACTGCTGGCGGCCGGCGGGCTTGCTGCGCTGCAGACCGCCACCATTGCCAGTGCCTTGCCGTTCTCTGTGATCATGATCCTGATGTGCTGGGGGTTATTCAGCTCCCTGCGTGTCGAAACCATAAAGAGGGGCAGCCTGCGCAGCGCCAGGGTGATGCCCAATACCGGTGGCGCCCACAACTGGCAACGTCGCCTGAGGACCATGGTGCATCATCCGCGCCGGGCTGAGGTTGCTCAGTTTCTCCGGGAAGTGGTCAAGCCGGCACTTGCCGAGGTGGCGGCTGAACTGCGGAGGCAGGACATTGATGCCAGTGTTGTCCAGGGTGAGGACGGCCGCGTCTGGCTGACGGTGGGTAATGGCGGGGATAACGCATTTTTCTACTCAGTGCGCCCGAGGGCCTATGAGCCTCCGAGTTTTGTCATGCGTGATACCAGGAACAAGCGTATGGATGAGCTGCGATACTATCGCGCTGAAGTCCATCTCAAGGAAGGTGGCCAGGGCTACGATGTCATGGGCTGGAGTCGAGACGACATGATCAATGATGTGCTGGAACAATATCAGCGTCATATGCATTTTCTTGCTGCTGTGCAGTAAAAGGACTTTCTGAATAACAATGGCCGGATACTTCAGAAAAAATCCGCTGACCTGGCTACGACGCGGCGATGCCGCACGGGAGCAGGAGTTCGGCATATCGCTTGACCGCGAAGACAACGAGCGCATGGACCAGCTTGCGCGCAGCGTTCGCAGGGTGCGCGTGTCGCGCAGCCTTCTGGGGTTGGCATGGACTGCCGGGCCGGTAACCGGTCTGGGTCTCTACGGTGGTTATTACATCGGGTTCGGCCAGGCGCCATCCACACAGTTGCTGATCTATTTCATCAGCTTCACGGTTCTCAGTGGTCTGATCGGTCTGACTGCCAAGATTGTCTATGACAGCACATGGGGTCATGCCAGTGAGCAGGCCCGGCGTGACACCGAGGAGGTCATCGACAAGCTGGGTGACCTGATACTCTCGGTACGTAATCTCACTGTTGACAACTACGATGGTGAAAACCGTCAGCGCGAGGCTGCGGTGCAGTTGCTGGAACGGGTGGATCTTTCACCCGGGGGTGTGGCGCTGGCCTGCCGCGAGCTCACCGGTGATGCAGATGTGGCCAGTGTGATTTCGGAAATTGACACCTTCCGCCGTGCCGGACTCTATTCGCGTATTCAGGACATTCACGAGCGTCATGGCGAGCGTGTTGAACAGGTCATTGCTGACCTGCATCAGGTGTCACCATCAGCCGCCAACATACTGCGGCAACGTTATCTGGGAGAGGTGGGGCATCTGCGTCACGGCGTACCACGCACCGAACATTTTGTTGAAAGGGTGCTTGCGGCCATTGAGCAGGATAACCTGTTGCTGATCACGATGCCCGATGTGGAGTCCATGTTGGTATTGGCCTTTGAGCTGATCAATGGACGCGAGATTCCCATGCTGATCTTCAACTACCGCGGCAAGTGGAAGTTGGCAGCTGCGCTGGATCTGATGGAACGGAAACGCAGCAGCTACCGTATTGCCCAGGCCGCGGCGAGTAACCGGATAAGAGCGTTGGCGTCCTGGCTGGTGGAGGTCGATGCGCTGGAATACGAAGAGGTTCCCGAAGGGCTGTCTACCGAAGTGCTGATCGATCGGGTTGTTGAAGCTCTGAAAAGGCTCAATGCACAACTGTACGCATTGACTATGCGTCATCGTGAAGTCGGTCCGGAGTCTGGCAGTCTCCTGCGTGAGCGCGCTGAAACAATGGCCAGTGCGCTGCGTTTGTATGGCGCGGCGCATACTGCCTACCAGAGAATAGGCAAAGTGCATGCGGAATTTCTGGAGGCGGCAGAAAAGTGGAACACCCTGCTCGGTCAGATGAATGCCGGTCGCGAAATATTACGTTTCGGGCCCGGCAGTAGCGGGTTGAGAATTCTGGAGAAGACCGTAAACCTGGATGACCAGGAGCGGAAGGAGGTCTGCAATCATCTGGTGCGGTATATGCGAGAGCAGAAACTGGAAGCGCACGAAACGAAAACCGGTTTCACTCGCAAGGTCGAAACCGACCGTCCACTGACATTGGACAGCGCCAGGCAGTTGGCTGTTGAAGTGGCTCTGGCGCTTGAACCCTATGTGCATATGTCCTACCCCGAGGTTCAGCGAGGTATAGGTGCCACTCACGCCAGTTACCTGGGTGACCTGGAACCTGGGCTCAGCGCGCAGGAAAAGCGTCGCCTGGGCGAAGCCATGGCACAGGATGTCCAGGAAGACCTCAGTCGAGCCGCCGAGCATCTGGCGCTGGCGCTGGTGCGTCACTATCACGTGCGTCTCACCGATGAAGCCTGCCGCTTCCTGCACAACACATACGGCGCCCGGCGGTCAGTGCTGGACATACTGACTCAGCATGACACGGGTGATCTGCCGGCGCAGAGCCCGCTCAGCACCAGGCCTGCCATCGTGCCCAAAGCCAGGCATCGATGGTACAGGACTCTGGTGTTGGCCCGACGTGAAGTGGGCCAGGATCGCTTTACACCGGCCTGGCTGGAGCGGCTGTCGTAAGCTGCAACGCGATGCAGGAGGACAATGTCAATGGCTGATTCGACTGTCTTCAATGGCCTCATAGACCAGCGTCTTGAAATTTTCCCGGAAACCGTTGCCACCTGCGGGGTTCACTGCAGCCATGATGATGGTCACCATGTTCTCATGTGGATCAATCCAGAAGCGGGTGCCGGTTGATCCGTCCCACCAGAATTCATCCGGGCTGACTGTGTGTCCGTAAGTGGAGGGGTCCATCGCCACGGCAAAGCCGCCAAGGCTCCAGCCTGAGCCGGCCCAGTATCCGCTGCCACCGCCTGAGATTGGCAGCAGTTCCTCAGGTATTGCGTTTTCCGCCATCATGCGGACACCCTGTTCGCTGATCAGGCGCTGACCATTGGCCATGCCGCCATCCAGAAACAACTGGGAGAAACGCAGAAAATCCTCTGTGGAAGACACCAGACCCACGCCGGCACTGGTCAGTGCGCGTGGCTGGGTCACCGGGATGTGCTCCATCTGATGTGGCTGCAGCTGACCCGAGGCGTCGGGGCGATAGACAGTGGCCAGGCGATCGGCGCGACTTGCGTCCACATAAAACACGGTGTCAGTCATGCCCAGGGGTTCGAAGATGCGAGACTCAAAAAACTCGGCCAGCGACTGGTTTGACACCACTTCAATCACACGCCCCAGTATCTCGGCATGCATGCCGTAGCGATAACGTGTGCCCGGGTCCTCGAACAGGGGCAACGCGGCCACATTGTTCACCACCTGCTCCAGCGTCTGATCGTAACTGTGCACATTGTGTTCCCGATACATGGCCGAGTTGCGGCTGCCGATGCCCGAGGTGTGCGTCAACAGTTGCGCCAGCGTCACGTTGCCATTGCGCGGGCGGGTGTTGCTGGTGTCTGTTGAGCCAGCATCAATCAGTACCTGTTGATCGGCAAATTGTGGCAGGTGACGCTGGATCGGGTCATTGACGTCCAGCAGACCGTCTTCGTGCAGCATGATGATGCCCAGTGCTGTGATCGGGCGTGTCATCGAATAGATACGGAACAGCGCGTCGAAGTGCATGGGCGAATCCGATGCCAGGTCTCGATGGCCCAGCGCCATGCTGTAGACCAGGTTGCCATCTCGCATCACTGCGCCCACCGCGCCGGCTATATCGCCATTGTCGATGTGGGCCTGCAGGGCCGCAGTGACCCGCTCCAGTCGCTCTGGAGACATCCCGGCTGAAGCCGGGCTGGCCTCCGGCGGTTCGGCGCAGCTTTGCAAGGTGATCAGAAGCAGTGCGGCGAGGGCAGCAAACACGGTGCGTGGCATATGTTATTCTCCAGTATACAGAAGTGCCCCAAGCTTACCTGCAGCGCGCGGCAAAGTCTGCATTGAGCTGTCGCAATGTGTCATCGAGTGTGGCGTGCAGGGCTAACGGGGACAACAGGGAAAGGGGAGCTAATGGGGATTTCAGACAAAAATCCTGACCAGAACCGCCTGGATCGCGTGCTGCGTGCTGCGGTAAGGGCAGCAGGCTTTGGTGTATGGCGCGTGACACTGGACCCGCTGACACTCTACTGGTCGGATGAAACCGCTGCCATTCACGGAGAGCCGCCAGGCACCTCACCACCGCTGGACAGGGCCTTTGACTATTATGCACCGGAGCATCGGGAGCCGATTCGTGCCGCTTTCAATCGCTGTGCGAGCGAGGGAGTGCCGTTCGATGAAAAGATGCAACTCATCACTGCCAGGGATGACAGGGTGTGGGTGCGGGCCGTGGGTGAACCCGAGCGTGATGACAGCGGTAAAATCGTTGCGGTAGTGGGTGGTTTCCAGGATATTTCCGAGTTGATGCAGGCGCGCGGCCGGGCTGAAGCGGTATCGGCCGAGCTGCAACGAGCCATGGAAAACATGAGTGATGCGTTTTTCACCCTGGACCAACAGTGGTGTTTCAGCTTCATGAACTCACAGGCCGAGCTCCTGCTGAACCGCAGCAGGGAGGATTTGCTCGGCAAGTGTATCTGGGACGAGTTTCCCGACGCAGTTGGCTCGCAGTTCCAGAGGCAGTATCAGCACGCAATGGGAGCTGGCAATACGGTTCGCTTCCTGGAAACATACAAGCCGCTGGACACCTGGTTCGAGGTCTCCGCGCATCCGGTTCCTGACGGGTTGGCGGTGTACTTCCAGGACGTAACCGAGCGTCGGCGCACGGAGATAGCGCTGCGCGAGCGTATGAAAGAGTTGCGTTGTCTGTATAGGGTACTGGAAATAGTGTCTGACCCTCAGCTTGAGGTGGAGGAAATCGTCAACGCAGTGGTCTCTGTGATTCCGGCTGGCCTGGTTCACGAAGTCAACACAGTGGTGTGCATTAAGCTGGGTGACATCACGGCACGCAGCGAACCCTGGCGCGAACCGGCTGTTCGTCTTGACATCCCCGTGTCCAGTGACAATGGCGCCATAGGTAACATCATGGTGGGCTACGTACAGGAAACCGATGAGCCTGCCGAATTTCTTGCCGATGAAAAGCAGATGATCGAGGTCATTGCCCGGCATCTTGGCGCGATGCAGGACCGTCGCTCCATGCATGAGCGTCTCTCCCAGTCCGAACGAATAAACGCCATTGGTGAACTGACCGGCGGTGTGGCGCATGACTTCAACAACCTGCTCACCGTGATCATGGGCAACACCGAGCTGCTTGTGGAGCAACTGGAAGGGCAGCCTCAGCTCAAGTCACTGGCCGATATCACAGTCACAGCAGCAAAACGTGGGTCGGAATTGACCAACCGTTTGCTGGCTTTCGCCCGCAAACAGGTGCTGGAACCCAGGGCAGTGGATGCCAGTCGTCTGATATCCGACATGGAGCCGCTGCTACGGCGCACCCTGCCCACTGAAATCGACATCGAAGTGATAAGGGCTGGCGGGCTCTGGCTGGCTGATGTGGATCCCGGGCAACTGGAGGTGGCTCTGTTGAACCTGGCCATCAATGCGCGTGATGCCATGCATGGCGGTGGTCGTCTGACACTGGAGACTGCAAACACGTCCCTCAACGATACCTATGCCGCTGCGCACCCTGAGGTGGATGCCGGGCACTATGTCATGGTGTCGGTATCCGACACCGGTTGTGGTATGTCCCCGGAGGTCATGGCCCGTGCCTTCGAGCCGTTTTTCACCACCAAGGGTGCAGGCAAGGGCAGTGGTCTGGGGCTCAGCATGGTGCATGGCTTTGCCAAGCAGTCAGGCGGACACATCAAGATCTATAGCGAACCGGGCGAGGGTACCACAGTAAAAATATATCTGCCCCGTGCGCAGGACAACGCTCAGCCGTTTGTGGAAGAAACCGATGATCTGAAAACCCTCAGAGGCAATGAGCATGTGCTGGTGGTCGAGGATGACACATTGGTGCGTGAGCACGTGGTGAAGCAGCTCAGAAGTCTCGGATACCGGGTCAGCGCGGCTGAGTCAGCGGAACCGGCGCTGGGCATTATCCGGCAGCGTGATGACATAGATCTGCTGTTCACCGATGTGATCATGCCCGGCATGAATGGCAGGCATCTCTCGGAGGCGGCAACCAGGCTGCGCCCTGCCCTGAAAGTGTTGTACACCTCGGGCTATACTGAAAACGCCATAGTGCATCATGGCAGGCTCGACAGAGGCGTGGACTTGCTCAGCAAACCCTACCGCCGACAGGAACTGGCACAGAAGGTGCGCAAGGTATTGGACAGGCAGAACGTGAACAAGGACAAGACATGACATTACGAGAACAGTACGAAAACACCCGCCATGTATTAAGTGAGATCCGGACCTACCACCGGAGTCTGGCGGAGCTGTATCAACGGCTGGCGGCACGCAGCTCGACGCCACGGGCAGTATTGCTGTTGACCTATCTGGCCAGCCGGGAACAGAAACTGGCAGCGGCACTTGATCTGTACGAAGCCACTGCGCCGGCCAATGTACTGGATGCCTGGTTCCAGATTGCGTATCCGGAGAATCTGGAGGAGTTTATCCAGCTTACCTCAGTCGATGTGAACATGGACATAGAGCAGGTGCGCACACTGGTGACCGAGGCGGATGAATTTCTGATTTCCCTGCTCGAACACGTGCTGCGTTGTTCCACCACCGAAGATGTGAAGGAGGTGTTCCAGGACATGATTGACCTGGAACGTGAAGAGGAAAAGATGTTGACCAAGGCCATACACAGTGTCTGGGAGATGTGACCGGACATCCTGCCGGCCATGTTATGCTGGCATCGTCCCGGGATTGAGGCGCGTGCTGGTGGCGCGTCACCGGTCGGACCAGAACAAGGGGAGAGTCTTTCATGTCAGACACACTCAAGGGTGCACTGAGCCATATGGATGCGGCCGCCGCCTGCGCCGATATTCCCGAAGAGATACTGGATACACTGCGTTATCCGCGCGAAGTGCTGTCGGCGCGCCTGACCATTCGCATGGACAATGGCTCAAGGCGATCATTCGAGGCCTGGCGCTGTCGTTACGACGACACGCGTGGGCCGACCAAGGGCGGTATCCGCTTCCACCCGGAGGCGACCCAGGACGAGGTGGTGACCCTGGCGTTCTGGATGACGTTCAAGTGCGCCGTTATCGGGCTGCCCTACGGTGGCGGCAAGGGTGCGATACGGGTGAATACCCGCGAGCTTAGCCGACATGAGCTGGAGCGCCTGTCGCGTGCCTACGTGCAGGCATTTGCCAAAATGATTGGCCCCGATCGTGATATTCCAGCGCCGGATATGTACACCAACGCCATGATCATGGGCTGGATGGCTGACGAGTATTCATCCATGGTTGGTTACCCCACGCCGGCTGTCATCACCGGTAAGCCAATTGCGTTGGGCGGCTCGCTGGGGCGGGACACGGCAACTGCCCGAGGTGGCTTCTATGTGCTGGAGCATCTGAAAAAGGAGCTGGGCATCAACGGGGACCAGAAGCGGGTGGTGATCCAGGGCTTTGGTAATGCCGGCAGTAATGTTGCGCGCCTGTTGCACGATGCGGGCTGGACTATACTGGCGGTGTCAGACAGCGGTGGTGCAATCTGCGACCGGCGCGGGCTGGACCCGGCACGGCTGGCAAAAATCAAGGAGGACAAGGGTTCGGTTGTTGATTACGGCAAGGACAAACACAAGGACGTCAGCACTCTGGATACGGATGAGATGTTTGAGCTGGATTGTGAACTCATTGTGCCCGCTGCCATGGAGAACCACATCACTGAGGACAATGCCGGCGCTATCAAGGCAGGGGTGATACTGGAGTTGGCCAACGGGCCGGTGACATCTGCCGCAGATGCCATTCTCGAAAAGAACAATGTGCAGGTGGTGCCGGATATCCTGGCCAATGCCGGCGGCGTGACCGTCTCCTACTTCGAATGGGTGCAGAATCGCCAGGGCTGGTACTGGACCGAGGAGGAAGTGCGGGAGCGGCTTAAGCCCAAGATGGAAAACGAGGCAATGGCGGTGTGGAAGCTGGCCAAGCGCAAGAATGTTTCACTGCGTACGGCAGCCTACGTGCTTGGCCTGGAGCGACTGGCTGATGCCATCCGGGCACACGGCACACAGTCCTATTTCTGTCCCTGAGCTTCTGAATCAGCGCGAACTCATGTCCTGGTCGGCGCGGGCCAGCAGGCGTTGCAGGTCACCGTGATCATCGGGGCCCAGTCGGGATCGTCCGACCGAATAACTCATGGGCCGGTGCTCGGCGCGCAGGCTGAGAGTGAAGCGTTCGTTCAGATGCGCCAGCTCCTGTGCTATATCGCTATCGGTCTTGAACAGCGTCAACACAGCAAACTCATCGTTGCCCACCCGGCTGATCAGGTCGGCCAATGGCAGGCAGCTGCGCAGCAGCCTGGCAAAGTCATACAGGAAGGTGTCACCGGCCTGTACGCCATGGGTGGTGTTGAAGGCCTTGAAATTGTCCAGATCGAAGAAAAGCAGATGTGTGGGTATTTTTTCATCCTGGGCCAGAGAGAGCAGCTCCCTGGCGCGCCGCTCAAAGCCGCGCCGGTTCCAGAGCCCGGTAAGTGGATCTGTTGCTGCCTTGGCATCTGTGCCCAGTTCGGTCTCGGTCATGGCGGCCAGGGTTTTCAGCAATCTCACCTTTGAGTCATCGAACTCACTTTCGTCGCGGCTGCGATCATCAATAACACACAGTGTGCCAAGCTTGCTGCCGTTGGCGCGAATGGTGCAACCGGCATAAAAGCGGATGAATGGCTCACCTGTGACCAACGGGTTGCGGACAAAGCGCTCGTCACGGTGAGTGTCATACACCAGCATGACGTCAGCGTCTCCGGCAATAGCCTGGCTGCAGAAGGAAACGTCACGCGAGGTTTCCTGGACGTTCAGTCCCTGTACGGATTTGAACCACTGGCGATCTGCATCAATGAGTGAGATCAGGCACACAGGCGCATCCAGAAGGCGGCTGCAAAGTCGGGTGATTCTATCGAAGCGTTCCTCTTCGGGTGTGTCCAGCAGACCGATGGCATGCAGGATGCCCAGCCGCGTTTCCTCTGTATCCCGGGCCCGGTTAATCAGCCAGCTGGCCACCGAGTTGGCCGGCATCGGGCGGGCAATATGATAACCCTGTGCCAGGTCACAACCAATTTCCCGGAGGTACTGCAGGGTTTCTTCATCCTCTATGCCTTCCGCGGTCGCCTGCAATCCCAGACCATGACCCAGGTCAACAATGGACTTTATAACAGTGAGCGACTCAGCCGACTGCTGGGCGGTCATCACAAAGGATTTGTCCACCTTGATTTCCGAGAACGGTAGACGCGCGAGCTGCAACATTGAGGAGTAGCCGGTACCGAAGTCATCAATGGAGAGCTGGAAACCTTTCATGCGCAGACGGGTGAGCATGTCCAGGGAGGCCACCGGGTCTTCCATGGCACTGGTTTCGGTCAGTTCAAGGATGACCCTGGATGCTTCGATGCTGTGTTTCATGCACAGTTTTTCCAGTCGCTCAAAAAGTGTCAGGTTGGTCAGCGAGCTGGCGGAAATGTTCAGGGAAAGATTGACTGCCTCCAGTCTTGACGTCAGATAGGTGTCACCGGATTGTTCCGCGATTGCCCCGGGCAGGGATTTCAGCCACGCCAGCGATTTTTCCAGCACCTGCTCGGTGAGTTGATCAATCAACCCCGATTGCTCGGCGCAGAGTATGAAGTCCTGGGTTGGCACAGGGCCGAGTGTCGGATGTTGCCAACGCGCCAGGGCTTCAAAGCCGGTCAGTACACCGGTGCGACAATTGACCTTGGGTTGGTACACCACATCTATCTGACGCCGATCCAGCGCTGCGGCCAGGTCAGCTTCTGTAAAGCACTCGGGCAATGCGGTTGTTGTCTCGTTGCTGCTGTGAAGCGGCGGACTGTCCGGGTCACGGACGCCGGGTAGCAGCAGTTCCCGCAGTCTTGGGGGCGAGAATGGTTTGGACAACACACCTGCAATGCGCAATCCGTGCTCGGCGGCCGAGCGGGCCGCCGCTTCCAGTACCCGTGTGCCAACACCGCTGGTGACGATGATGTTTGCGGTGCACTTGCGCCGGGCCAGTTCGATCAGTACCTGCACACCATCCATCTGCGGCATGATCAGGTCCAGGGCAATAAAACCGGGTTGCCACTCGCTGATCAGCAGGAAGAATTCATCAGGACTGTCAGTATAACGGGCTTCCATGCCCGCAAACTGTGCGATGCTTTGAATGGTTTGCCCGGTCAGGGGCTCATCATCAAGAATAAGAAGGCGGTTTTCATACATGGTCAGAATACGTGCCATACAATGGGTTTATCGTTCCATCGACCCGATAGGCCAAGCTAACACAGTTTCAAGGCAACGCGGTAGTATCCGTGGACGATTTTCGAAGCGGCCAGACGGCGGCTGTGACTGGCTGATCCGGGCCCCGGTGCCTTGGCAATACGGTGCCTGATTTACTGGTCCGGGCCGAGGCTTTCGGCCACGCCGTCGTGTGTGATCCTGCCGGCACGGATGTTCAGGCCATTGTTCAGATGCGGGTTGGCGGCAAGGGCTGCGTCCACACCCTTGTCGGCCAGTTGCAGTATAAAAGGGAAGGTGGCATTGCACAGCGCCTGGGATGCAGTGGCCGGCACGGCTCCGGGCATGTTGGCAACACAGTAATGGATCACCTCATCAACAACGAATGTCGGTTCGGCATGAGTTGTGGGTCGGGAGTTCTCGCAGCAGCCGCCCTGGTCAATGGCCACATCCACAATCACGGTGCCCGGTTTCATGTGGCGGACCATTTCCGCGCTGATCAGCCGTGCAGCACTTCGGCCGGGGACCAGCACTGCGCCGATGACCAGGTCAGCTTCCACAACATGGTGCCACGTGTTTTCTGCAGAGGCATAAACGGTGGTCAGGGCGCTGCCAAAGCGCTGACTGAGCCGCTCCAGTTGTGGTATGGACTTGTCCAGCACACAGACATCGGCGCCCATGCCAATGGCAATACGAATGGCATTGCTGCCCACCACGCCACCACCGATCACTGTGACCTTGGCTGGCGGTACGCCGGTTGCCCCACTGAGCAGCAGGCCGCGACCGCCGTTGGGTTTTTCCAGGTGTGCAGCGCCAGCCTGCACGGCCAGACGTCCTGCAATCTGAGACATGGGTGTCAGTAGCGGCAATTGTCCATCGTTATCGGTAATGGTTTCGTAGGCAATACAGGTGGCACCGCTGTCCATCAGTTCACGGGTCAGGGTGCGGTCGGCAGCCAGGTGCAGGTAGGTGAAAAGTGTGTGAGCTGGCGTGAGCATGGCGCGCTCCTGTGCCATGGGTTCCTTCACCTTGACAATCATTTCGGACTGCTCGAACACTTCCCCGGCAGCGGCAAGCAAAACGACACCTGCTGCCTCATAATCACTGTCGGTAAAGCCGGCTCCCGCGCCAGCGCCGCGCTGCATCAGCACGCTGTGACCGCGTCGTATGAGTTCTGCCGCCGCGCCAGGCACAAGTCCCACGCGGTGCTCGTCGGATTTGATCTCTTTTGGAATGCCGATTTTCATGGTGGTCAGTATAGCACTGGCTGTGTGCACACTGGCAAGGCTGTGAACAGTGTGAGAGGCTATAAAGGGAAACGATTAAAGGGCAACCATTATGATGAGGAGTTCAATCATGGGTAAGACAGTCACATCGATATTGGCAGCCATTGGTCTGACCACAGCCACGCTGGCTTCGATTCACGCGCTGGCCCAGCAGGGGGATGGCTGGTTGACCGGCGCCAGTGATACCGATGAACAGATGCAACTGTTGGAGAACTATCTGCGAGGTTTCTCCACCGCCATGCGGGAAACCGGAGACAGATACGAGAGCACCTACCAGGCCATCAAGGATGAGAACCTTGAGCTGGCATCCTACCAGTGGGACAAACTCAGAGAAGCCATTGAACTGGGTATCATGAAGCGACCAGGTCGCGCCGAGAATGCGGTCAGCATGTTTCTGGGCGAACCCTGGATGGCGTTGTCCGAGGCGCTTGAAAGTGGTGAGCATGACTCGATTGTCGAGCGCTTCAATGTGGCGCGTAATGTCTGCATGGCCTGTCACGCAGCCGAAGGTGTGCCGTGGATGAACGATATGCCCCTGTTCAGGGATACCGAACTATAGGTTCACAAATCCCAGGATCAGGCACCGGACTGGATGGCCGCTTCCACAAGCAGCCAGGCACCAATCAGGGCGAACAGGCCGGCGCCGATCCGTCGGAGCGTGCGCAGCGGCAGGCGATTGGCAAAGCGGTTGCCCAGCCAGATGGCCGGGGCGTTGGCCAGTGTTACACCCAGCACCGCGCCGGCAAGCACAGGCAGCATCACCTCGAAACTGGCAGCCAGTGCCAGGGTAGCCAATTGTGTCTTGTCCGCCATTTCCAGCAGGAAGAAACCCACTGCGGCGGTCAGGAAAATGTTTCTGCGCTCGGCGGGCCGTAAAGCCTCTTCGGAGTCCTTTGCCGATTCGGGTATCAGTGCCCAGATGGCCATGGCAATGAACATCAGGCCCAGCACCCAGGCAAGCCAGTCACTCTGCAACCACTGAGCCAGTGTGGCGCCAAGTATCGACGCCAGGGCCAGATTTACCGTGACACCTGTCACAAGGCCCCAGAATACGGGCCAGGGGCGCTGGTGGCGGACGGTCAGCAGTATGGCCAGGAACAGGCTCTTGTCGCCGATCTCGGCTATGCCGACTACGGCAACGGATATCAGAAAGGCTTCCATGGGCGGGACAGCTACTCCATTGTCAACGCGCCATATTCTCGCATGCTGCGCTGGTCAATGAAACTTGCCATGGGCTCCGGGCACGGATATTGTGACGGGGAACCACTTCTTATCTGCAAAATGGAGGAAGCAGCACATGGGTATTGAAGTCAGCGGTCTGCTCGGTCTTATCTGGTTGATCATCATCATCTGGGCCATTGTCCAGGTCGCGCAGAGCCGTGCGCCGGCTGTCACCAAACTGCTCTGGATACTGCTGCTGCTCTTTGTGCCCCTGCTGGGACTCATTCTGTGGTTGCTGCTGGGGCCGCGGAAGCAGGCATGATGTTCAGTGCCTGCCAGCCCTTGTGTCGACGCGTCAGCTCGTCCATGTCGTGTCGGCACACGCCTGCGCCGGTGATCAGTTTGCTTTCGCAGATGTCACAGCGCACACACTCCCTGAAGTCAATATCCGCACCGCGGATTGCTCCGGTCGGACAAGCCTGTTCGCACACTTTGCAGATATTGCATTGAGGTACCCGCTTGATCCGCAGTGGACTGAGCAGCGACAGCAGCCCCAGTGCGGCACCCAGCGGACAGGCATATCGGCAGTAGAAGCGCCGGATGAAGATGCTGCCTGTCAAGACCAATGCCAGAATCGCCCAGAGCAGGGCAGAACCACTCAGGAAAAAAAGTGTGCCGAATGGTTCAAAATACTGGAATATACTGACCTCACTGTAGGCGATGGCCGCGATCACAATGGCGGCCAGAAAGCCGTATTTGATCCACAGCGCGCGCTCGTGCAGCGCTTGCGGAAGTTGGTCGCGCAGCCAGCCCCTTGCTTGCCAACTGCGTTGCCACCGTCTCTGCAAACGCGCTGGCACCAGACGCGAGATGATGTCCTGTACCGCGCCGAAGGGGCATAGCGACGAGCAGAACACCCGCCCCCAGATCAGTGTGGTCACCAGTGTGAAGCTGACAATGATCAGCAGCGGCAGATTGTTCAGAAAGATGCCCGGTCCTTGCGAAATGGCGCCGGTAATATGTGAGACAGACAGAAAGCCACCGTCCATGAATCCCAGATAGGTCAGTGTTGCGACCAGTGTTGTCCAGCGCAGCACAGCACTTTTGCGCAGAAAAGCCGCCATCACCAGTGTCAGGATCAGCAGCAGGATGCCGGATTTCAACCAGGGTGTCTGGCCCCAGGGTGGATCGTGACGCAGTCGAGTGAATACGCCGGCGTCGGCCAGCAAGGCCTGCAGGCGCTCTTCCTCGGACAGGATCAGTTCGCCGCGTGCCAACGCCAGGCCCAGCCCGTTCAGCGAGTAGTCCACACTGTAATGTGTATCGTTGCCAATGGGGTAATACCCGATGGACAGCGACGAGGTCACGTCAATGCTGCTGTCCAGCACTATGGCGCCGGCAAAGCGGGCGTGGCCGGCCAGCATGCCATCACTGGCGTTGCCGGCGTAAACAAACTGGCGCCGATCAATGCGCTGTGGCTCGCCGTTACCCTGTTGTACGGTCAGGCGTTCCTGACGGAACTGATTGGCAGGCCCATCGGCAATGGCAACCAGCATCATTTCCCCGCCATCGGTGCGTAGCGTCAGGTCGCGCTCGGCCAGTGACCAGGCGTCGTTGCCAACCATGAATTCACCCAGCACATCCCGGCCCACATAGGTCACATGGAACACCAGCTCGCTTTCTTCCGGGGTGTCCAGTGGCACATGCAGGGTTTTTACCGCGCCGCTGTCCAGCAGCTGCTGCCAGCGCATGGCGGCGAGCAGTTCACGGGCATTGGCATCGGACTGCTGCTGACGGGCCACTTCCTCGTCGATATCCAGATGCGCCAGGGCAACGCGACGTGAAGCATTACGCACGCCGCGGGCAATGGCCCAGGTGCTGACCGTGGCACTGGCCAGGCCGTTGATGTCGCGGCCGGGCCGGAAGCCATCGTTGATGTGTTTGTTGCGGAACTGGAACAGAAAGGCCGTATTGTTCAGGAAATCACCGCGGGTGCTGCGATAGGACTCCCGGTAGTCCAATAGTTTCAGCCCGGTGATGTGACCGTCGGGGTTCATGCCAATGAGCATGTCGATGGGCGCGCTGTAACCGGTTTCCTCCGGCGGCACGTCGCGGCTGCGGAACACCAGGCCGACCAGCTCCGTATCACGATAGCCACGGTAAACCGGCGGTTCGCCGGCCTTGTCAGCGAAGCGTGTGGCCTGAGGCAACACTTGCTGCAACCACTCGGTTTCAACGTCCACAGACCAGGGCGTCTGTGCATTGACTGGTAGGGACAGGGCTGTAAACGGAATCAGTGCAAGACTGAAGCCGATCAGCCGCAGTGCGGACACAAGACTGCGATGCATACTGCGAGATTTCCTGCTCGGTGTTCGGACTATTGTTATTGTTGGTGTTATTGGTCGCTCAGGGCATTGTCTACGGCCCGGAAAAAGCCATCGCGGTGCCGCGCAAAAGCAGCGCCAGTTGCTTGCGGCAATGCACCCTGGACCACAATCACCAGATCCTGTTCCGGGTTGAAATAGATGCCCTGGCCAAAAATGCCGCTGGCCCGGTAGGTGCCATCACCCTGCAGCCACCACAGGTAACCGTAACCGTCACTACCTGCTGACGGGCTGGTGGATTCCTGCATCCAGTTCGGCGGCAACACGGCGGTGCCATCGTGCAGAACGCCGTCATTCAAGATAAACAGTGCCAGCCGGCCCCAGTCGCGCAGCGTGGCATTGATGCAGCAGCCGCCCAGCTCACCACCACCGGGGCCGTGCGTGATCCAGTAGGCTTCACTTTCCATGCCCCAGGGCTGCCAGATCCGGTGACTGAGATAGGTGGCCAGGTTATTGCCGATGGCGGCCCGTACAATGGCGCCGGCCAGATTTGTTTCGCCGGTGTTGTAGTTGAAGCGCTCGCCAGGGGCGGCAACGCGTTCCCTGGCACCCATGAAGTGATACAGTTCCACCAGATCATTGGGTGAGGTGGCCACGTCCGAGTTTGGGTCCGCGTAGTCTTCATTCCATTCCACGCCGGATGCCATCTGTAATACATCGCGCACACTCACCCCGTCGTAGGATGTGCCTTGCAGACGCGGCAGATAGTCAGTGACCGGGTCATGGACACTGTCCATGAAACCATCAGCGATGGCGGCGCCGGTAAGCAGCGAAACCACGGACTTGGTGACAGAGAATGACACCCAGACGTTGCTCTTGTCATTGCCCAGTCCGTAACGCTCCAGGGCAATCTCGCCGTTCTTCAGCACCAGCAGGCCGGCTACGTGGTTGTGCTGCATGTAGTCTTCCAGCGAATACTCGTTGCCATCGGCGCGATAGCGCAGGCCGGAGAAGTCGCGCAGATTCTCGGGCAGCGGCATGACCGTGTCGCCAGTTTTGATGGTGCGCGTCGGGCTGAGCAGCGCGATGTTACGGAAACCGGCAATCTGCTGATCACCCTGCCAGAACAGGATGCTGCCATCCGTTGGCAGTGTATCCAGATCATCCGCCGGGTCCACCCATCGACCCTGTAGAGCACCGGTCTGGGCGCTGGCCGGACCAAAGCCAAGCGCGGTGGTGACCAGTGCAAGGGCAACCATGTAACTGAGGCTGGTTTTTTTCATTGTTGTCATTCTCCGGCTGGCTACGGTGAGGCGTCTGTTACTGAAAGCTCGCGTTTCACTGAGACGAGGCGTTGGCTGGCAGTGCCGGCAATGAGCCGACCATGCCGTCGGGGCGGGCCTTCTCCAGCATTCGCCTGTAGGCCGGGCGGGCCTCGATACGTTCGCGCCAGGCATTGATATGAGGGAACTGATCGCCATTGACGATGTTCAGCGTGATGGCAAAGTTCAGCGGAAACAGCATCATGATGTCAGCGGCGGTAAACTGCGCACCACCGAACCAGGGGTTCTCGGCCAGAAAATCCTCGGCAAACTGCACTACCGCTTCGGAATCCACCAGGGGAGAGCGCTGCTGTGGCGGCATGATCTGCCAGACGCGGTAATCGGCAATGGCGCGTGAGGCCAGTGAGCCTTCCGAGTAGTGCATCCACAGGTGATGGGTGGCGAAATCCGGGGAGTCCAGCGGCGGCACCAGTCTGCCGCCACCGTGGCGAGCCAGGATCATCTCCATGATGGCACCCGATTCCACCAGCACCTGGCCGTCATAGGTCACAGTGGGCGCTACCGGCATGCCGGGGTTGATGGCGCGGATGTTGTTCATGGACGCGGTCAGGTCGCCGCGCTCGAAGATCAGTTCATAGGGCAGTTCCAGCTCTTCCATCAGCCAGACCAGCCGCTCGGAACGCCTGCCTTCCAGGTGATAGATGGCAAACTCGGGCATGGGCATGGCGCCCGCTGTCTGGGCGGAGCCACTTGCAGGCGCCAGCAACAGGCTGCCAAGGGCCAGCAGTGTCAGGGCGAAGAAAGTGGCGCGAATGCTTGAGGGCATGATGTCAGTCCTGTTGGTGATTTACCTGCGTCAATTGTCCGGTGCCAGCTCCCGGGCGCCTGTCGGCACACACAGCGGCTGGCCCCGGCGCACAAGGCAGCATAGTGCAGCCGGGAAGCCGTGTCCATGATCAGGGCGGTGGGCGATCAACTGTCGGGTTTTCAGGCGGCCTGGCTCAGTTCAGACGATTGATACTCGAACTGCCACTGGTAGAGACCTCGACACGGGCAGCGCCTGCCAGATGCAGGTCCGAGGAGCCTGACAGCGTGCCGCTGACACGATCGTATACTGTCAGCCAGGCATCGGATGAGCCACTGAGGCGGACGCTGGCACTTTGGGCGCTGAAACTACGGCCGCGAAAATCGCTGGAACCGCTGCACTGGATATCTGCGTGTTCTGCACTGCCGCTGATATGAATGTCCGATGAACCTGAGGTCTGTGCGACAAGTTGCTCGACGTGCGCGGTAACATGCAGGTCGCTGGAACCACTGCTTTGCAGGCGCAGCTCAGCCTGGGTCAACGCAGAGGTGACCCGCAGGGTACTGGCACCGGAGGCGCTCAGGCGGTTGACCACAGGCAAGGTGACATTGATCTGCGCGGGACCACGCCGAGCCAGCGGAAACAGCCAGTTGCTGCTGCGTGAAATGGTCAGTGTGTCGCCGGAGATGTCGGTGCGGATATGTCGTTTCAGCCGCTCGCTGGCAATGACTTCAATCTCATGGCGCTCACCAAGCCTGACATGGACATCGGTGGCACCGCCGGCATGTACACTGTTGAACTCACCCAGTGACCGCGTCTCGGCAGCTGCTTCCTGATCACCGGCAAACGGAAGCAGCGATTCACCGTGTATATAGAATATGGCCGTGGCGACCATGGCCAGCAGGGTGAGCTTGACGAGCAGCTTCATGGTGATGTACCCGCTTGAGGTGTGCATTCTGGGCTGGAGATGTATTATTCTGTGCGCTTCGTTCCATGCTGTCAAATCCGGTAGAGGAGCCGAGCGTATAACTGCCAATGGCGACCCGAGGGACAAGGTGATGCTGTTACAGTGTGTCTGCAAAAAATTCCCGGCGCTGCTTGCCCTGGCCATTTTCATGACCTCGTGCACTACGCCTCCACCAACTGAGGTTCTGATACTCCCCGAAGACCGGCCCGGGAAGCAGCAACACATGTACGCCGGCACCAGGGAGTATTTCGGTCTGGCCGGCCTGTCCCGCCTTGAGGTACCTGACCGTGACGGCAACCTCTATGTCATCGACCGGCAGGCGGCGGCCAGGTCGCATGTCGACAGTATCCTGAGTCAGATGCCGCGGGACGCGTATATTTCCATCTACCAGAATCAGGGTCTGATCTCGCGCTACGTACATGTGGTTCAGACACAGGATGGCACGCGTCACGTACAATACCGGTATTTCCAGGGCGGCCTTCTCGGGCAGGTCGCAGCGCTGTTCCGCGAGACGGAACAACCCGAAGGCAATGGCTCAGTGGAGTTCATGGAATACCGCTTTGCCATGGATGAATGTGCCGGCTTGTCCACTGAGATCCAGGCGCTGGAGAACGGGCTTCGTGATGCAGTCAACCGCATCGGCCTTGAGCCGCGCTCCGCACCCGGTACCATTGAGGAGGTGGTTGTTGATGGACCGGCTTACAGGGTTGTGGTGCGCATGGAAAAGATGACGGGCCGATTTCCGGTGGGTGGCAACTCGGGGCCAATTTTTGACGTGGTAAGAGACGTCCTGCGCGGTTTGCAGAATTGTGTCGAAGGGCGTTCAGGGACACGGCGCGAAATTCCACTGTACGGAGGGGGTTCAGCGGTGGAGATCATCCATTCGGAGCGATGACGCCGCGGTCTGTTTTACTCCGTGGCGCCGAAGTCATGAGAAAGGCTCGATCACTGATCAGATGATGTATTCCTGCAGCCATTGTATGGGATCGTGGCAACAACTCCTGCAATGGCACCGGCAAATATGTGCAATCCTAGCGCTACGTACATGGCTGTGAAGCTGAAGATTGCACCGGCCACTGACGGTTCAATCCGGTCAGTACGCAGCAGCTCAAAAGCCGGCAGCTGCCGCGAACTTACGGCCGAACGGCTATCTCGTTCCTGATTTCTGTCACCCCATTGACGCGGCGCGCAATGGACTCGGCCGCAGCTTTCTCAGTGTTGCTGGTAGCAAAACCAGACAATAATACCGTGCCATTGAGTGTTTCCACGCTGATGCTGGTGCCGGCGACTGATGTAGTATGTAATTTCATGATCATGCTCCTGCCTTTGTGAAGGTTCCGGTTAACAACAGGCGTACATCAGCCGTACAGCGGGATACCGTCTGTGCGCTGTAACACCCAGCGCTTCCTTGATGACGTGGATACGCTGCCCGCCAATTGCCGCCGGCACCATTCTGGGATAGAGTCACACCATGCGCCTGATATTACTGATAGCCACCCTTGCCTTGCTGACCGCCTGTTCCACTGAGCCGGAGGCGCCGCCTGACACACCACTGCAGGTATTTGACATCCTGTTGACCGGTGGCACCGTCTACTCCGGTGCGGATGCCACGCCGGTGCTGGCTGATGTGGGGATTGTTGGTGAGCATATTGTGGCGGTGGGTGATCTGTCGGATCACGACGCACAACGGACACTGGATGTGTCCGGTCTGGCGGTGATGCCCGGTTTTGTGGACATCCACAGTCACGCCGTGCGCGATGATGATACCGATGGCATCTTCCGCTGGCCCGATGCGGAAAACCTCATCCGCCAGGGTGTTACCACGGTGGTGGGTGGTCCCGATGGCAGCTCACCTTTGCCCATTACTGATACATTTGATGCCCTGGAGCGCGCCCCGGCTACGGTCAACTACGCCACTTTTGTTGGCCACGGTTCGATACGTGCACTGGTCATCGGTGAAGCGGATCGCCTGGCCACCGACGAAGAGATCGAACGGATGCGCGATCAGGTCCAGCTGGCGATGGAGAGTGGCGCCTTTGGCCTGTCCTCCGGCCTGATCTACGCACCCGGCCGTTTTGCGGATACCCGCGAGGTGGTGGCACTGGCGGAGGTGGCCGGTGAATACGGCGGTATCTACATCAGCCACATGCGCGAGGAAGGCCTGGCACTGCTGGAGAGTGTGGCCGAGACCATCCATATCGGCGAAGCCGGTGGGCTGCCCACACAGATCACCCATCACAAGGCCGTTGGCGCGCCCATGTGGGGCAGCTCCGTGGAGACCCTGCGCATGGTGGATGAAGCCATTGCCCGCGGCGTGGATGTCTCCATTGACCAGTATCCGTACGCAGCGTCGTCCACCAGTCTCACCATACTTTTTCCCGGCTGGAGTCTGGACGGCGGACGTGATGCGCTGCTGGCACGTATGGATGACCCGGAGCAACGCGCCCGGCTCAAGGCCGATATTGTCTACAACATCGAAGTTGATCGCGGCGGTGATGACCCGGCCAATGTGCGCCTGGCCAACTGTGAGCACGATACCACGCTGAACGGTCTGAACCTGACCCAGGTGCTTCAGTTGCAGGAGCGATCGGTCAGCCATGAAAACGCGGCTGAACTGTTGATGGCGCTGGTGGCCGCCGGTAACTGCTCGGCTGTGTTCCACGCCATGGACGAATGGGACGTGCGCAACATCATGCAACATCCGCGCACCATGATCGCGTCTGATGGGGGTATAGAAGGGCCATCCGAGCGGGTGCCGCACCCGCGCAACTATGGCACGTTTGCGCGGGTGCTGGGCCATTATGCCCGCGATGAAGCTGTGATACCCGTGCACACAGCCATTCACAAAATGACGCGCCTGCCTGCCGATCGCATCAAGCTGGTCGATCGTGGCCGACTGACACCTGACGCGGTGGCAGATATTGCCGTGATCGACCTGGAGACAGTCATTGACCGCTCCACCTTTGACGATCCCCACCAATACGCCGAGGGCGCACACCACGTTTTTGTACGAGGCACAGCTGTCCTGCTTGATGGCGAAATGACCGGCGCCCGTCCGGGTGTGGTGCTGCGTTCCAACGATTACCGCTGAAAGCGCTGTACCCTGCAGACAGAAAGGAAACAGGAAAATGAGACGACTGATGATTGCCGTGATGTTGCTGAGCCTGCCGTTGACCCTGGCCGCAGAAAGCGTGACCGTGATTCGGGCCGGTGCACTTTTTGACAGCGTGACGGGCCAGATGCAGAACAACATGATGGTGGTGGTGCGTGACAACATCATCGCCGAAGTGGGCGCTGACCTGTCCATACCGGACGGGGCGCAGGTCGTTGACCTGTCCGACTGGACAGTCATGCCCGGCCTGATCGACCTTCATACCCATCTTTCCTCGGACCCCGAGCGTATTGGTCGCGACCGCGGCGCCTTTGTGTTCCAGTATCCCGAGCGGGACACACTGGTGGCAGCGAAGAATGCTGAAATCACCCTGATGTCAGGGTTCACCACGGTACGGGAAGTGGGGGCGCCTGGCACGATATCCCAGGCCCTGCGGGATGCCATCAACGAAGGGCTGGCAGTGGGCCCCCGTGTTGTAGCTGGCCTGTCGCTAGGTACCACTGGCAGTCATTGTGACCCCATGACCGGTGTCCGTTCACCGGCGGTTGATATGGGTGGCCAGCGCAGCCTGGTATTCAACGGTGCTGATGAGGCGCAGGCAATGGTGCGAGAAGCTGTGCGACGTGGCGCTGATGTCATCAAGATATGCGCAACGGCCGGGGTACTGTCGATGACGGATGAGATCGGGCCCGCGCAGATGACACCAGCCGAGCTGCAGGCCATCATTGATACCGCACACATGCTCAATCGCCGTGTGGTGGCCCATGCCCATGGCCGTGAGGGTATCTACAACGCCGTGGTTGCCGGCATCACCAGCATTGACCACGGCAGTATGCTGGATGAAGAAATTGTCACCGAGATGCGGGAACGCGGCACGTGGCTGGTGCCCACACTGATGGCCTTTCATTCAGTGACACAGATGGCCGAGGCTGGCGAACTGCCACCGGGTCCGGCCCAGAAAACCTTCGAGATTGGTGAGTACATTGTGGACTCGTTCCAGCTTGCTTACCGCTCGGGTGTGAAGATCGCCTTCGGCACGGATTCCGGTGTCTTTGAACATGGCCATAACAACCGGGAATTCGGCCTGATGGTGGAAATGATAGGCATGGCCCCTGCCGAGACACTGATTGCTGCTACCCGCAGCGCTGCCGAGGTGCTGGGCATGGAAGCCCAACTGGGCACCATTGAAGCCGGTAAACATGCCGATATTGTGGCGGTGCGTGGTAATCCGCTGGAGGATATCAGTGTGATGGAGGATGTGGGGTTTGTGATGAAGGGCGGGGTGGTGTTCAAGTCGACGCCATGACAGGCTCATCGTGCTGGCAATCGCATCACCCTGGCGGAAGGTGTTAGGATCACAGGGCAATTGCCTGGATAAACGGCAGGAGGACATCGCATGACCATCAGAATAGGCAGCACTGCGCCGGACTTTACGGCCGCTACAACCGAAGGCAGCATCAATTTCCATGAATGGATCGGCGACAGCTGGGCCATCCTGTTTTCACACCCCAAGGATTACACGCCGGTGTGCACCACAGAGCTGGGTGATGCCGCAAGACTGAAGCCGGAGTTCGACAGGCGCAACACCAAATTGATCGGACTGTCGGTAGACTCGGTGGAAAACCACCACGGCTGGGCAAAGGACATTGCTGAAACCCAGGGTACGGCCCCGAATTTTCCGATGATCGGTGATACCGATCTTGCGGTGGCCAAGCTGTATGACATGTTGCCCGAGTCCGAGACCGGTGGTGCCGAAGGTCGCACCGCCGCCGACAATGCCACCGTGCGCACCGTGTTCATCATCGGTCCTGACAAGAAAGTGAAAGCCTTCCTTGTCTACCCGATGACCAGTGGCCGCAACTTTGACGAAATCCTGCGCCTGCTCGATTCAATCCAGCTCACTGCGGCGCATACAGTGGCCACGCCGGTGAACTGGCGTCCGGGTGATGACGTCATCATTCCCCCGGCAGTCACCGACGAGCAGGCCAGGGAGAAATTTCCCGAGGGCTGGAAAACACTGAAGCCGTACCTGCGGGTGGTGAAGCAGCCGAAGTGATTGGCCATCAGGGGGGTGTCAGGCCTGTTCGGTGGCCAGCACAACCTGGTCACGACCGCTGCGTTTGGCCTGGTACATGGCGTCATCGGCGCGGTGCAGGACCAGCTCGGCGGTTTCCTCAGCGCGCAGGGTGGCCACGCCGAAGCTCATGGTGACAGCGTCACCGTGCGGCAAATCGGCTCGTCCCAGTGCTTCCTGGATCTTGTCAATCACATGACTTGCGGCACTGGCCGGGGTATCCGGACAGATGATCAGGAATTCCTCTCCACCCCAACGCCCGCAAATGTCACTGCTGCGTGTGTTGTCTGCCAGCTGGCGGGCAACTGTCTTCAGTACCTGGTCCCCGTTCAGATGACCGTGCTGATCATTGATACGTTTGAAATGGTCGATATCACCCAGTATCAGCGTCAAGGGTCGCCTGTCCCGATGATGGCGCTCGATTTCGTGTTGCAGGAAACTGTCCAGTCGACTGCGGTTGTAAAGCCCGGTCAGTCTGTCGGTTTCCGACACTCGCTCCAATTCCTCAAAGGCTTCGGCGCGCGAACGCTCGTAGAGGCGAAACAGCAGCCAGTGTGCCGCCAGTACCTCTGAAATATTCAGAAAGGTACCCAGCGTGAACTCGACCGGTTCCCAGTGCGGCAGGTTGATGTAGACGTAAGCCGCAACGTACAGGAAGGCAAGACCACACAGCCAAGCACCGGCACGTCGACCCAGCAGGAAAAAGCATACGGGCGGCAATACGGTAATCCAGATCAGTGAATAGGCGCGCCCCTCGGCCAGATGGATGAATACCAATATGACAGCGATCAGCAACATCACCACAAGCCAGGAGGCCTGTAACAGCTGCCGGCTCCTGTGAAAGTAGATCAATACCGCGAGCACGCCCAGCATGCCGGCATAGTCCAGCGCGGCAACACCATAGGCGGAAAACACCAGTACGTTCAACGTGCCAATGACCGCAAAGTAAGCGATCATCAGTAGAAGAATCACATAGACCAGGCGCGCCTGGTGACGCATGGGACCGGTGTAGATCCCGGAGGGGTCAGTCTGGAACCATCGGAGCATGACAACACCGCTGATTGCTGGAGTGAAGCCGGGGATGATGAACGCAAAACCCGTTACTGGCAAGTACGTGCGCCATCATGGCAGAGCCGTCCAGTCAGGGTTGTCCCTGGATACGGTGACGAACAAGAAAAGCAATCCGGGCTTGAGCCGGCCGTCAATGCACGCCCAGGCTGCGCAGGTAGTCTTCGTAGTTCCCGTGGAAGTCCACAATGCCGCTGGGCTGCATGTCAATGATACGTGTTGCCAGTGAGGTGACAAACTCACGGTCGTGGCTGACAAAAATCAGCGTGCCGGGATAGTTCTCCAGTGCCAGGTTCAAGGCCTCGATGGATTCCATGTCCAGGTGGTTGGTTGGCTCATCCATCAACAGGGTATTGGGGTTGGTCAGGCTGAACTTGCCAAACATCATGCGCGCTTTTTCACCGCCGGACAGCACGGGCAATTGTTTGCTGACATCGTCACCGGAGAACAGCATGCGTCCCAGGGCCGAGCGCACCAGTTGCTCGTCGCCTTTTGTCCATTGCTTCATCCAGTCAAACAGCGTGATGTCGTCAACAAACGCTGCGCTGTTATCCTGGGCAAAATAGCCGACATCAGCCTGTTCGGCCCACTTCAGTCTGCCTTCATCCAGCGGCACTTCGTGCATCAGGCAACGCAGCAGTGTGGATTTGCCCGCGCCATTGGGGCCAATGATGGCAACGCGCTCGCCGGCCTCGATCTGCAGGCTCAGCCCGGAGAAAAGTATTGTGCCATATGCCTTTTTCACATTTTCCATGATCAGCGCCTGACGATGCAGTTTCTTGTTCTGGGTAAACCGGATGTAGGGGCTGACGCGGCTGGAGGGTTTGACGTCCTCCAGCTGGATTTTCTCGATCTGGCGTGCGCGTGATGTCGCCTGCTTGGCTTTGGATGCGTTGGCCGAGAAGCGGCTGACAAAGGCCTGCAGCTCTGAAATCTGCGATTTCTTCTTGGCGTTCTCGTTCAGCAGGCGCTCGCGGGCCTGGGTCGAAGCGGTCATGAAGTCATCATAGTTGCCCGGATACAGCCGCAGCTCGCCATAGTCCATGTCGGCAATATGGGTGCAGACGGCGTTCAGGAAGTGGCGATCGTGTGAAACGATGATGATGGTGCTGTTGCGTTGATTCAATACCTGCTCCAGCCAGCGGATGGTATTGATGTCCAGATTGTTGGTGGGTTCGTCCAGCAACAATACGTCCGGATCCGAGAACAGCGCCTGTGCCAGCAGCACGCGCAGTTTCCAGCCGGGAGCGATGGCGCTCATCGGGCCATTGTGTTGTTCCAGCGGGATGTCCAGCCCCAGCAGCAGTTCGCCAGCGCGTGACTCGGCGGTATATCCATCCATCTCGGCAAAGGGTTCTTCGAGCTCGGCAACGGCCATGCCGTCCGCCTCACTCATGTCTTCCAGCGCATAGATACGATCGCGCTCGGATTTCACCCGCCACAGCGCTTCGTGGCCCATGATGACCGTATCGAGCACCGAGTACTTCTCGTAGGCGAACTGGTCCTGGCGCAATTTGCCCAGGCGCACATCCGGCTCCAGCATGACCTGGCCGCTGGTAGGCGCCAGGTCACCACCCAGTATCTTCATGAGGGTGGATTTGCCGCAGCCGTTGGCACCAATCAGACCATAGCGCTTGCCCCTGGAAAATTTGACGGATACGTTTTCGAACAAGGGACTGGACCCGAACTGCATGGTGAGGTTGGCGGTGGAAATCACAATAGACTCTGTTCTGGAGGAGCAAAAATGGAGGCGCGCATCCTAACAGAATCCTGAACAGAGAGCATCTGCTGTGTCGGTTCGGACCTTGACTCAAGCGTCGGAAGACGTTGCATTGCGGCGCTGGCGCCCGGCGCTTTGATCAAGGCCGCAACGTACAATTCTGTACTCGTCAGTGTCGGGCGTCACGAGACGCGTCCAGCAAAGTGCGCAATTTCTGCAGTATTGGCAGTGCGGTGCGGGCTTCGTTGATGCCAAACTCAGGAATCATTGCGACAATATCAGGCGTGATGGTGCTGACCGCACTGTCGCGCAATTGGCGACCCGCTTCGGTCAGAAAGATCAGTTTGCCGCGCCCGTCTTCCGGATTGGGCGCCATTCGAATCAAGCCTCTTTTCTCCAGGCCGGCCAGGGTATGGGACATGCTGGTCTTGGGTACCTGGAAGGCGCGGGCCATCTCAAGCGGTGTGCGGCCATCTCCCAGTCTCACCAGATGATTGAGGGCACCAAAATGGTGTTGTGTCAATCCGTCTCCCAGTCTGGATTCCAATAACGCACGGCTGAGCTGGGCAATGATGCTGACCTCATTCAACACGTCAAACATGAGTTGTGCATTGCTGGCTTCAGGCGTTGTTGCAGGGTTGTCAGGCCGATCTGATTTTGTCATCCAGTCTCCAGCGTGGTGAGGGTGGCACTGGTGCAGCATACCCCAAACGGCCCAGCATCTGAACGGTCTCCCCTTGCTCTGCCAGCAGTTGGTGGGCGCGCTGGTAATGCTGCTGCATTTCCGGAAACTCCTGCAGACACTGGCTGACAGGGTGCAGGGCCATGCCGTATTGTGTTGTCAGCAGGTTCAGTCTCAACCACGCCTGACCAGTGGCTATCTGGTTTTCGCGCCCATTGCGGGGGGTGGTCAGCCAGACAAAAGCCGGCGTGGCCTGCAACATTTCCCGGTACATTTCCAATCCGGTGCGGTAGCTGAATGATCCTGGCGTGGCCAGACCCGTTCGGCTCACCAGGCCCAGTCGCTGCAATGCTTCCATCGGCATGCCGCCAATATCAATGCCATCCGGAGAGGCCTGGATTTCCGCCTTGCCCATGCGCATCAGATTGATACTTTCCTGATGTTTTTCAGGTGTTGTGTACTCCACTTCGAAGGCGCGCCAGATCAATTCCCGCAAGGGAGCCACCCGGTCTGGCTGCCTGGTTCCGGAAAACCGGACGCCTTCTTTTTCAGGGGACAGGGCGCTGATGGCACAGTCTTCAATGGTGCGATGCATGTCAAAGGGCGCTTTGGTCGAGCGGCGAAGCAGAATGGTCTCAAACAGCGGATCGGGCGCGGATGTGGTCTGACTGAAGTGCACCCTGGCTACAGGCCTGGCACCCAGTCGTGTGTGCTCTGACCCCTCGGGGAACAGGGTCATTTCCAGCTTGTACCCTCGCTGTGATGCTGCCACACGCATCAGTTCCAGGAAGCACCCAAGACCGATGGTCAGTTGGCGATCAAAGGGATCGGTTTCCGGCAGGCGGCGATCCGGATCTGGCAACAGCGTCACCACATCGGGCTCGGACAGGTCCACCAGCCAGGGCTGCAGATTGTGCGGATTCGGGGCCAGTATCGCGTACGACAGGGCAAAACGGCGCGGCTCCGTGTACTGCCCGGCTTCGAGCCAGGGTGCAAGGGCTGCCTGCGGGGTTCTTGTCAGGGAAAAACCGGCCACGCCGGCGCCGGCAGCGAAGATGAAACCGCCACCGAGCGTTGCGATGAAACCTCGGCGCGACAGGGTGGGTCGGGGTAGGGTGTCCATGATGCTTGCCTCGGTCAGTATCAATATGAGGCTTTATCATATAGTGCGACATCGCACTATACAAGTGCGAAATCGTACTAAATCGCAGTCCAGGCAGATCATGGCGTCGCATGATGGCATTGTAGAACTTCTCGTTCTTGTAGGTTTCCGCCGTCATGGCCGTCTCGATATGGCCCGGCAGCACCGCATTCCTCTACAACATCACAACGGATGGCATGCACCCGGGTGCCAGAAGCAAAAACGATGTGCCTGGGGTGAATCATGCGACACATCGAATCATACATTCATCATAATCGAATTGGCGTCCTGCTTGGGCTCTATACGCCTGATGACATGGCGGTCAGAACGCGGGAATTCAAAAGCCTGGCTTTGGACCTGGCAATGCAGATTGCAGCCAGCAACCCTGTTGCCACCGTCGCCCTCAGCGACGACGATCGCAACCATTACGACAGCCTGAAACTCACCATCGCGCGCCATCCCTCGGAAATCCTGGTGCGTAATGATCGCCTGAAAGTGCGGGGGCCATGAAAAGTCTTCCAGGCCAGGCCCAACCCTTTGCCGGCGTCAGATATAGGTATTAATGGACTGTTGCAGTTTTTCCCTGGCCTGCCTGGCAATGCTCGCCTGCAGTTGTAACGGTGCATCCAGAACACACTCAAAGCTGCTGCTCCATAAAACACTGGAGGTCTGCGCCTCTACCACTTGCAGATTCACCCTGGCCAGCTGGTCATAAATGCGGACAGCGCCACTGAGGATCAGTTCGGTTTTCATTGGCTGGGCATGCAGTTGTTGCACAACCTGCAGGCCAGTCAGTTGAAACAGGGCATGTTGCAGGTCTTGTGTCAGGCCTGCAGCAAAGGCGTGGGTCACCTCATCGTCTGTGATGACGGCCAATGGTAAAACCAGCACTGACTGGCCAGGCAATCCTGACACGTGTTCACTGGATTCAGGCAAGGAACCTGACACCTGCAGTTGCATCAGTTCTGATTGCAATGCGGTGGACAGCGCCGGGTTCAGTCCCGGCCTCCGTCCCGGGAAGGGCGATGCCGATACCGTGTTATGGGCAACATCAGGTTTTGTGGCGTTCCCGTTCGCCTCATGGCTCAGGTGGGCCGTGTGCAGCCACAGTGACAGCGCCAGCATCGGAACAGCGACATACGCAGTCGCCGGTTTGTCCAGTAATCGCCTGACAGGGCCAAACAGTACAGCAAATAATCCCGGTTTACCTGCGCGAACAGGAACACTGGCTGTTCCCGTGTAACGGCTGTCAACAGGGCTCTGGCATGGCCTTGCTCCGGGCAGGTCAGTCAGGGGCGTTGCGGGCATGATCAGCCTGTAGCCACGTTTTGGAATGGTGTTGATGTACCGCCGTTCACGGCTGACATCGCCGAGCAGGGTGCGCAACTCGGATATCGCACGCGTCAGCACTTCCTCATTGACAACAACCCTTGGCCACACCCGATTGATCAGTTCCTCACGGGTTACCATCTTTCCATTGGCCATTATCAGACATTCCAGTACCTGCATCACCTTGGGCTCTGCATGTGTGTGGTGGCCGCCTTTGGCCAGAATGCCTGTTTTCGGGAAAACCTGCCATTCACCGAGTGTATAGCCGTTGTCATGACCGCTTGTGTTGTTATCCATGTTTGCCATAGCTACGCCCCTCGCGTCACCCATGCATCAATTAACTCCGAATTTTATGCGCTGTCAACCGGGGTGCGGAAAAGCGAAGGTTTTCCGAAGGTTTTGTTCAGCTGGGGGGAGCATTTTCAAGCATTTGCGCAGGTGTTGATCGGGAGTGCACAGGATGATGACGACATATCTACAGGAGGAATATTGTCATGAAATCACTTTCGGCGCTACCAATGGTGTGTGTGGGTTTGACGTTGCCACAGCGGGTAGCGGCCATAACCGCCTCGGGCTCTTTGGTGTTGTCGGCAACGTTTGAATCGGAGCTGGCGGCTGTGATTGATGCGGTCACAATCTACAATCCGATTTCGGTCAGAAAAGATGTGGAGTACATGGGAGCGGTGTACAAACAATCAGTGGGGGGGAAGGCGCGATACGGTTACACGGTTGGCATGGGAGAGCCTGGCAAGGACAGCGTCACCGTCAGATTCAGCTTGCCGGTAAACAGCACACTGCTGGCGTTCTGGCATACCCACGGCGCGGATCACTGGACCCGAAATTATTTTTCGGATGTTGATACACAACTGGCCAATAACTGGGGACTGCCCTTTTATCTGGCCACAGCGCAGGGCGAGCTGCGTGTCTTCAGGCCGGGAGATCCGGTGATGGGGCGGCTTCAGGCCCGTCGCCTGGGGCTCGGAAACCACAGTGGTTATGCATCCGGCCGCTTGATCAGTGCTGTCTGATAATCAGCCGGACTGAGCGGTGCCTCAACCAAGGTGCGTGGAATTCAACGATATATCGGAATCGGCGCAGAAATGCTGCGTCATGAGCGCGGCCCGCTTGCCAAAGAGGGCGTCGGCCTCGTCAAACAGAAGAATCGTGCATTGCTGCGCAGCTGAATGGAACAGGCGATGCAGGTTCTTCTCGGTTTCGCCGATGTACTTGCTTTCGACTGCAGACAGATCGACGCGCCAGAGCGCTCTCCGCAGTTGATTGGCGATCACTCAGCGGCCATGCTCGTGCCAGTGCCAGGTTCACCGGCAAAAAGACAGGTGAGGCTCCTGCCTGCGCTGTAATCCTTGCAGATAACCCGGAGTGCGGTTATGACGCTCTTGTCTTCGGTCATTCGAACCCTCTCCGTTCTGAGCCATTGTGACGGCTGCTCACCAGTGTAACGGCACGGCGTCATCAGGCCAATGACCACGTCCTCCATTCACAGCCGGACTTTACGACAGTTTTGTCACAAATCGGTCACTTCCGTCGCGTACGCTTTTTGCCTCAACTTTCTGTCACGGAGTGATACAGATGGCACCACAACAATCTTTCAGGCTCGCAGGCCTGTTCCTTGGACTGATGTCCGTCTACGCCTGCAGCCCCGGTGAGCAAGCGCAGACCGCTGCGCCGCAGGCGGCGTTACCATCACGAGCTGACACAGGCTCGGCCAATCCGGGCCAGACCCTCGCGCCGTGCCCTGGTAATCTGGCCGATATTCCGGGCAGCTGCCTGTTCACCACTACCGGACACTATACCAGCAAGCAGCCCTATGTCCCGCGCCAGACACCTGACACGTACACGTCCGCACCCGAGGGTTTCGCCATCACTGCTGTGCAACACGCGGCACGTCATGGATCACGGGGGCTGTCCAGCGCGGATGATGATGACCTGATGTACCAGTTGTGGCAGCAGGCCCGGCAGGAAAATGCGCTGACCCCTCTGGGCGAGCTGCTGGGCCCTGTGCTGGAAGACGTCATGCAGGTGCATGCCGTGCTTGGATATGGCAACACCAGTCGGCTGGGTGAGATCGAGCATGAGCAGACCGCTGCCCGACTTGTCCAGCGCCACCCCGAACTGTTCGACAGCATCATTGCGAATCAGCAGCGTATAGACATCTATCACTCCGGCCGGGCGCGGGCGGAGGAAAGTGGCGTCGCGTTTGCTCGCGGCCTGGTGGACACATTGCCTTCACTCGAAGCATTGATTGACCCCGGTCTGGCCTCGGTTGACACCCTTTACTTCAACGAAGCCGAAGGTTCAGAGACCTATCAGGAATACAGCGACAATGACCCGCGCATGTTGGCCACCGTCGAGCGGATCGAAAACCATGCCAACACCCGGGCGATGGCACGCTTGATGCTGGAACAGCTTTTTGCCGCCGATTTTGTGCAGCGCCTGAGCCAGGGTCAGTATCGCTTTGTAGCGGCCGCAGATCCGGACGATACACTCGAAGACGAACTCGATGCTGCTGACGCCCTGTATGGTCTGTACAGCATCGGTATCGGACTGACCGAAGAAGCCGACTGGCAATTCGGTCGCTTCATGCACCCGGAGGCACTTGCCTGGTTTGCCTATGTTGATGACGCCGGCTCCTTTTACGACCGTGGCCCCGGATTCAACGACGAAGAGGTGACTTACGCTGGTGCCCGTGCGCTGGTCGCGGACATGTTCGAACGCATTGAAGACCATCTGGATGGTAGTCGGCCCTACCCGATTACCGCGCGTTTCAGCCATGCCCAGGCCCTGATGCCACTGGCCGCCTTTCTGGGGATTGAAGGCAGCCGGGAAGCGGCAGATCCGGCCGAGCCCTATACCTATGACAACAACCCATGGCGCTCGGAGCTGGTATCGCCGATGGGGGCAAACGTGCAGTGGGATGTCTATCGCAACGATGAGGGTGTCACGCTGGTTCGTATGTTGCACCACGAAGGGGAAGTACAGTTTGCCCGCAACTGTGAGCCCTGGCAGGACACCGAGGTGTTTTATACCCTGGAAGAGCTGAAACGTTGTTACGGTTTCTGAAAGCCGGGGAGCCCTGATCCGTCCGGTACCGCTGCGCTTTGCCAAAGCCAAAAAAAAGCGCTGTCCGATGCATTACATCGGACAGCGCTGGTTCCAGCAAGCCTGTATGTCAGAAGTTGACCCTGACGCCCGCCTGCCAGGCACGACCGAATTGTTCATGCTCGTACACACGGGTGCGCTCACCCTGGAAACGTACGGCCTTGGTATCGGTCAGGTTGTTGGCTTCAACAAACGTGGTGACGTTGTCAGTCACACGGAAGCTGGCGGTCAGGTCCAGCGTTGAACGGGCATCCCAGAAGACATTCAGGCCAGGATCAGACGTATTGAACGAATCAATGTAGTCCGATCGATAGTTGTAGGCCAACTGGGTGCTCAGCCGGTCAGTGTCATACTGCAGCGCGGCGTTGTAGGTGTGTCTGCTTGTGCCGGCCAATTCGGTTTTTCCGATACCAAAGGGTAACTCGGCACTTGAGCGTGTATGGGTGTAGTTGGTTATGAAACCCAGTCCACTCCACAGGCCGGGCAGGAAGTCCAGTCCCTGCTGCCAGTTCAGCTCAAAGCCGCGGATGCTGCCACTGCTGCCGTTTTCCGGACGCACCATGTCAAAGCCGTCGAACTGACCACCCACAAAGGTGCTGCGTGATTTGAAAATCGGATCGCTCAGGTCCTTGTAGAAAAGTCCTGCCGATATCAGGCCCATGGGCTCAATATAATACTCAGCCATCAGGTCGAAATTATGTGAGTACGTGGGCTTGAGTCGGGTATTACCGATATCGACCGAGCCTCTGCCCGTGGATCGGTCTTCGATGATGAAGTAGGGCACCAGGTCTTCAAAGTTGGGCCGACTCAGCGCAGTGCTGTAGGACGCGCGCAGAATCACACCATTTTCCAGCTCGTGCCGAAGATGTGCACTGGGGAAAAGTTTGGTGTAGCTGTTGCTTTCACGTACCTCGGTGGCCTGCTCGGTCTCGTCATCAAACTCGTTTGCCGTGCCTGAGTTACTGGTGCGCTCGGCGCGCAGGCCCCACAACAAACGGGTATCTGACCACTCCAGGGTCTGCATACCATAAACAGCGTAGGTGTCTTCGGTCGCCTTGTAGTCAGAGGTGATGGAGGCGGCAACACGCGGCAGATAATCTTCGTCTTCCAGAACGCCGCTGTACAGGTCTACAAAGTTGCGAACGAATTTTGGTCCATTATTGTAGAACCCACCAAACGGCGTTGATTGTCTGTCGATGGCGATCTGCGCGAACGAGGGCGCGTTGTTGCCGTCGCCGTTGCGCATACGGTCTTCATCACTGAACTTCTCTTTCAGGCGTCCTTTCAGACCAAACTGCATGGTGGCGTACACATCACCGTACTGAGCCGGTATTCTGGCGTCAGTGCTGAATGCCAGTTCCTTGTCTTCTGATTCACCAAAACGCCGTTCATAACGTCGGAAGTTGTAGTCCGCAGCCGGGAAGTTGAAGTCTTCGCGGACTACGGCACCCGAAGCGTCCAGAATCTGGAAAAGTGGCAGATCGGGATTGCTGAAATCGTATGCCATTGCCGGACGGGTGCGCTCGCGATAGATCAGGTAGTCTCTGTCCGGGTACTTCTGTGACGCAGTGGAGTAGGCCAGTGAATAGTCCAGCTCGACAGCGTCAAACAGTGTGCTGCCGCCCAGTTGAGTGGAGTTGATCCGGTTTACAAACGTACGGTGACGAAGCTCGTTGTCGAATGTGGCACGCCCTGCCACACCGGAAGTCGAATTGGACTCAGGCGTGTGACGCTCCCAGGTGATACCAATGGTGTCACGGAATTCGTTGTCTTCGAAGCGCGAGTAGTTGTGTGACAGGAAAACGTGGCTGGTGTCTGACGGGCGCATGTCAAAGCGTGCGCTCAGGCCACTGCGGATGCGCTTGACCTCGTAGTCCTTGAACTCGGTTTCTTCCACCAGGAAAACACCATCAGCGCGCTGGAACCAGGAGTGTTCAACATTGTCGGTGACACGATTGGTTTCACTGTGATTGGCGGAAAACAGGAAGCCCATGTTCTGATTGCTGCCGAATCGGTCGCCATAGGTGATGCCGGCGCGATAGGCATCGCCGCCACCTTTCTGATTACGACCGCTGGAGACGTTGCCACGCAGTACCCGGCCACGTGCATCCAGCGCGCCCTGGGTCACGATATTGATGTTACCGGCGATAGCGTCGGCGTCCATGGAAGGGGTGATGGCCTTGGTCAGCTCCAGTGCCGAAATCACGTCAGCCGGAATGGTGTCCAGGTCAATGGCGCGCGTGCTGCCATCGGGGCTTGGCAATACCACCCCGTCAATGGACACGTTGGCATACTCAAGCGGTGCACCGCGGACGTTGACATATTTTCCTTCGCCCTGGTCACGCTGAATGGATGCACCCGGCATACGCTGCATGGCTTCAGCCACGTTATTGTCCGGGAAGCGGCCCAGATAATCAGCTGACACTACTGATTTGATGTTGTCCGCAGCACGTTGTGAGTTCAGCGCGCGCATCTGGCCATCACGCACGCCCAGCACCAGCATGCTCTCGATATTCTGCTCAGCGCTGAGCGGGCGCAGCGTTATGCTCAGCTCCTGACCAGCGCTTGCAGACACCACGGCTGAGGTGTTGACCGGCTCGTAACCCAGGTAGGACACACTGACCTGATAGGTGCCTGCCGCCAGTCCCTCAAGCCTGAAGCGCCCCTGACGGTCAGTGGCCACCTCGCGATTCAGGCCATCAACCCGGATCAGGGCGCCCTGCACGTAGCGACCCAGGTGGTCTTCGACCTGGCCACGCACAGCGGGGGAGTTGATTGATTGTGCTTGCGTTACACCCGAGACAGCTGCCTGTGCTACAGCGTCATGCGGGGCAATGGCCAAGCCGCCAAGCACAGCGGTAATCGCTACAGCCAGCAGGTTCTTTCTGCTTATACAAGGTGTCATGCTCATGTCTCCGTACGCGACTTCGCGTGTGTCGTAGTGGTGATGTTGCGGAATTCTGTTCGTGCATACAGTAGGCCCGCTTTGTGACAGAGATAAGTCGTGACGTTGACATATTTATGACATTTACATGATTGACAAACGTCATCGAGCGGGTGCAGTTGATGACGTGGCGGGAGGTACAAAAACGACTGTCACAAGTTCTTGACAAAACTGTGGTAGAAGCAATCACACAATTGAATCCACAGACACCTTGTGAACCGGAGGCTTGATGTCCGCTAACCGTCATCGTCAGAACTTTCGACTTTCCTGTTTAATCCAGCTTTTCATGGTCCTGCTCTACTCTGGCGCTGCAGCTGCGCAAACCGTATTTCCCGCACCAGAGAACGAATCCGCCGACATGTGGTACGAATCCGGGCAGGCTGAGTTGCAACGAGCGCTCACAGTGACGCCGAATACGAACCAGGCCAGAAACGTCATTCTGATTATCGGCGACGGAATGGGCATTTCGACAATCACCGCAGCACGCATACTTGATGGCCAGAAAAAAGGCAGTGCTGGGGAGGAGAATTTTTTGTCTTTCGAACAGTTTCCCGGCATGGCTCTGGCCAAGACCTACAATACCAATCAGCAAACGTCTGATTCCGCTGGCACCATGACCGCCATGATGAGCGGCATAAAGACCCGTGCGGGCGTGATCGGCGTCAACCAGAATGTCGATCGCGCGGACTGCGCATCATCCATTGGCAACGAAGTGCCGACCTTGCTGCAGCAGGCTGCCAGTCGTGGAATGGCGACCGGTATTGTCACCAATACCCGCATCACTCACGCAACGCCCGCAGCCACCTTCGCTCATAGCCCGGAACGCAACTGGGAAAGTGATGCCGATATGCCGCCTGAAGCGATTGCCCAGGGCTGCAGGGACATTGCTGCACAAATGATTGAATTTGACTATGGTTCTGGAATCAATGTGGCACTGGGCGGTGGCTTGTCCGCGTTTTTGCCTGAGGCGCAAGCCGACCCGTTGACAGGGGCCAGCGGTTCACGGCGCGATGGAAGGGATCTTACCCGGGAGTGGCAAGCGCGTTATGACAACAGTGCCTTTGTGTGGGACGCATCACAACTGAGAAACATCGACACCGGAGCAACCCGACATTTATTGGGTCTGTTCAATCGTTCTCACTTGAGCTACCGGGTTGACCGCGACACTCCCGATGCCGAAGAACCCAGTTTGCCACTGATGACGGAAATTGCCATCCGACTGTTACAGGAACAGGACACAGGCTACTTTCTGATGATCGAGAGCGGCCGCATTGACCATGCTCATCACGCCGGCAATGCCTATCGTGCGCTTGATGACACCCGCGAGCTTTCCGAGGCCGTGCAGACTGCCCTGGATCTTACCAGCGATGACGACACCCTGATTATCGTAACCGCAGACCACAGCCATACCTTGACCATTGCTGGCTATCCTACACGAGGCAATTCGATACTTGACACGGTAGTGGTCAACAACGCTGCCGGGCATGCTCACGACCATCCGTATCTGGCTGCAGACAATCAACCCTACACCACGCTGGGATATCGGAACGGGCTGGGTTTTGCCGAGAATGCTGGCGGGGACACAAGGTACGCTCTGCCAGGTAACCCTGGTCGACAGGATCTCAGCAGTGTTGATACCACTCACATGAACTTCCATCAGGAAGCGTTGGTGCCGCTGGAATCAGAGACCCACGCTGGTGAAGATGTACCAATCTATGCCAAGGGACCGTGGTCTCATCTGTTCCACACCACTCACGAGCAGCATTACGTTTACCACGTCATGCGTCATGCGCTGGGATGGTGAATGCGCGTAAATGTCTCGATAGGGAGCAGTGTTACAATGGCGATCATTCAGTCAGCTCCTTAAGCGCACGTGATCGAACACCAGGGCATCCATGGCCAGCACATCATAGGTCATTCCGCCCTCCAGAATGCGCGCGCCAACACTCTCGCCGGCAGCACCTGCCGCAACTACCAGCGGCCAGTAATGCTCGGCTGTAGGATGAGCCCGGCGTGCGTGCGGTGCTTCATGCAGCGCATTGCGTAACTTTTCAGTGTCACCCTGCCGTGCGGCATCACGCACCCATTGACTGAATTCCCCGGCGTAGGCGCGGTCGTCCGTGCCACCCAGGGCGTCACGCAGATTGTGAGTCAGGCTGCCCGAGCCAATGATCAGCACACCGCGCGCGGACAGTGGCGCCAGCGCCTGTCCATAGTTGAATGCCCGGTCGCCATCCAGAGTGGAAGGAAGGGATAACTGTACCACTGGAACGTCAGCTTCGGGGTAGAGGTGCAGCAGGGGAACCCAGGCACCATGGTCGAACCCGCGGGCGGGGTCCGCCGCGCTTGTGTGCCAACCGGCGTCGCGCAGAACTGCTACCACCTCTGTTGCCAGTGATGGGGCACCCGGCGCGGCGTAGTGAATATTGTAAAGCGCCGGATCGAAGCCGCGGAAATCATGGATGGTTTCCGGTTGTGCACTGGATGTGACCCGTGGGTTCCCGGTCATCCAGTGTGGGGAGATCACCACCACGGCCTGGGGCCGGGGCAGTGATCGGGCCAGATCCCTGAGTTGTGGTCCAAGGCGGCCGGGCTTTATGGCAAAGTCCGGTGCGCCGTGGGAAATGAAAAGTACGGGCATGGCAGTCATGTCAGTTCTCCGGGAAGTCGCAAAGGCACGTTCAGCGTTGGGCCAAATGCTGATCCACTGACAGTTTACCCGCACCGCTGATCAGCAGGGCCACCGATACGGCCAGCAATGTCAGGGCAAACTCATACCCGTTGTTGGCCATGAACAGACCGTGCTCGAAGTGTACGGCGAAAATCGCCACGAGCATGGTCACGGCCAGTGTCAATGCTGCCGGGCGAACCAGCACGCCCGCTATCAGGGCGAGGCCGCCAAAGAACTCGGCACCACCAGCCAGCAGGGCCATCACCATGCCAGGTTGCAGACCGATGGAGGCCATCCATTGGGCGGTACCTTCCAGGCCACCGCCGCCGAACCAGCCGAAGAGTTTCTGAGCGCCGTGAGCGGCAAAAATGATACCCACCGGAATGCGCAGCGCAAGTGCGCCCCATCCGGCATCTGTGTTAAGGACATTCCTGAGTGCTGCTGTATTCATGGTGCTCTCCTGTAAAGGGGTAATGGACAGTGTGCAGTATGAGTATTGTGATAAAAGAGATAAATAGGGTATAAAGCAATAAACTGTTGCATGAAAAGTAATAATGGACCGTTTCCGGGAAATGCAGGTTTTTGTCAGCGTGGCCGAGGAGGGCAGTTTTGTTGCTGCGGCCGAGGCGCTTGAGCTGTCCACTGCAGCGGTGTCCCGGCAGATAGCCAGATTGGAGCGGCGCCTGGGTGTGCGACTGATGCACCGCACCACGCGGCAGCTATCGCTGAGCGAGGAAGGCGAGGTTTTTCTTGCTCGGGCGCGCCACCTGCTCACGGATCTGCTGGAGGCCGAGGCCGAAATCACTGCCCGCAGCGGGAAGGCCGCAGGGCAGCTACGGGTCAATGTGCCGGTGAGTTTTGGCATATTGCACCTGGCGCATCAGTGGGACGGTTTCCAGGCGCAGCACCCGGCACTCACCCTGGACATCACCCTGTCTGATCGCACGGTGGATCTGGTGGAGGAGGGGTATGATATGGCCATTCGTATCGGACGCCTTGCCGACTCCAGTCTGATCAGTCGTGAACTGGCCAGCACCCGCATGGTGCTTTGTGCGTCGCCCGGGTATCTGAAGACACATGGCACACCTTTGTGTCCATCGGACCTGAAACAACACAGCATCTGGAGCTACCGGTACTTTGTTCAGGGCGACGAATGGCGATTTGAAGGACCCGATGGTCCGGTCAGTGTGCGCGTGCAGCCGGCGGTGCGCAGCAACAACGGGGACACCTGCGTGGCGGGTGCCCTGAATCATCGTTGTGTTGTGCTACAGCCCAGTTTTCTGGTGGGTGAGGCTATCAGGGACAACCGTCTGGTCGAACTGCTGCCAGGGTACAGGGCACCCGTGCTGGGCATCCATGCCATCTATCCCTCACGCAAATATGTGGCGCCCAAGGTGCGCCTGCTGATCGATTACCTGGCGGACGTGTTTCGCGAACCGGACTGGGCGGTGTAATCTACTGTTCCGGCCTGCGTCACCACCCTGCATGAGGAGTCATCACAATGAAAACCACGACTTTCACAACCCTGCTGCTGTCAGTGACTCTGGCTCCGATTCTGATCCTGCCACTGCCCACGCTGGCCCAGAGTCAGGACAGCGACTGGTTCCCGTCCCGCTTCGGGGCTGATGACCGCATCGGTGCGGCCAATCTGTTGAGTCCGGAGTTGGTACTGCAGGCTGCTGAACTGATCACCACCGGGCAGGTGTATGCCCTGGGCACTGAAGTGGCCCCGGGCACACCCGCTTATGCGGGGCGTAGCTACGAGATCGATATTCTGCCGGGCAATCCATCCGTGCCGGTGGGCGCGGACACAGTCACCGCCAATGACGAGCGTGTGCGCACCAGTTTTGGCATCGGCTCGCAGATTGATGGACTGGGCCATCTGGGTATCGGCCATCGTTATTACAATGGGTTGACCACCGATGACATTGTAGGTGATCAGGGCCTGGATGAGCTCGGTACCCATGTGATTCCGCCCATCGTCACCCGTGGCGTGCTGTTGAACATGAGCGCGCACTTCGGTGTGGACATTGTGCCGGAAGGCACGGCCTTCAATCGGGCGGAAATCGAGGCGGTTGCGCAGGCCCAGGGTGTGCAGATTCGCGAGGGTGATGTGGTGCTTTTCCACACTGGCTGGATGCAGTTGCTGGGTGTGGATGAGCAACGGTTCATTTCTGTGCAACCGGGGCCGGGTGCTGAAGGCGCACAATTTCTGGCGGACCTGGGTGTGGTGGCCATTGGCGCCGATACCCCGGCACTGGAAGTGATTCCATTTGAAGATGCCAACCGACCCTTTGTTGTTCACCAGATCCTGTTGGCCCGTGAGGGAGTATACATCCTGGAGAGTCTGGACACTGCTGCGCTGGCCGTGGATGGTGTGCACGAGTTCATGTTTGTGCTCGGTCAGCCCAGGTTCCGTGGTCCGGCCCAGGTAGTGATCAATCCGGTGGCGATCCGTTAGCGGGGTTGCAGCGGTTCGTGTGCCAGGCCGATGAGCGTCAGGACTCAGGTGTCCGGGTGGCGTGGCGTGGAGAGAGTCCTTCGGGCGTGAATCTGTGTATGACGCCCGGGACGAAGTCCGCTGTCATGGGCCGTGCCAGGTAGAACCCCTGTGCCAGATCAAATCCCAGATCACGTGCCGCAGCCAGTTGGCGTTCGTTTTCGATTCCTTCTGCCACCGTACCAAGATCAAACTTTCTGGCCAGAGTGACAATGCAGCTGGCGAGCTTGTTGCTGTGGGGATTGGTGTCGAGATCCCCTATCACACTGCGATCGGCCTTTATGTAGTCCACTTTGAAGCGGTTCATGTACGACAGCGATGAGTAACCGGTTCCAAAATCGTCGATATGCAGGGTGATGCCTGCCTGGCGCAGGCGGCGCAGCTGAAACTCCGCGCCTTCGTTGGCAGCCACACTTTCGGTCAACTCGATATGAAGGCACGCGGGCTTGAGTTTGTAGCGGGCCAGTGCACTGGTCACTGTGTGGACCAACTTCGGATGCTCGAGATCGCGGCTACTGAGGTTGACAGCAACATGCACAGGGGGCCTGTTGTAATCTGCGGCCAGCGTATTCCAGGCGGATATCCTGCAACAGGCCTGGTCAATGACAAAGCTGCTGATCTCATGAATCAGATTCGACGTCTCCGCCACGTCAATGAATGCGCTCGGAGGCAGCTCGCCATGTTTCGGATGTTGCCACCTTATCAATGCTTCGAATCCGACACAGATATTCTTTTTCAGGTCAACAATCGGTTGGAATCGCAGAAAAAATTCCCCGTTCGCCAGGCCTCGCCTGATGTCGAACTCCAGCTTCAGGTTGCGCACCTCCTCAGTGAACGGGCGCAGTGACGGACCGCCCAGCCAGGCCATCATCAGACCGATGCCGACAAAAAAGCCAGTGCGCGTCAACCATCTGGCAGAATCCTGCGCCACACCGCTGGCAACATACTCCGGGGTCAGCGGCCCGGACATGATGCCAGCCAGCAAGGCCACAAAAAGTGCCGCATAGGAACCAAAGCGTGCGGCAGCGAACAGAATGGGTATGTAATACCAGTGCGGTACCATGTGGTTGACGCCGCCAGCAAGATAAACAAGCAGCCAGGCGCCAAGAAGCCCCGAAGTAATAAGCAGTATCGCGTTAGTGCGGCTGGACGCAATGGAAGCCTGTAGCGTTCGCCTGGCCAGGGTGTCGGCAAGACTGATGGTATCGCTTGTTCTGGAATGGGTGGCCATGCTGCTCTCCACCAACGAACACTAGGGATTGCTCACATGACAGGTTCAGTGAGTAGTGGAGACGTTAGCAGTTTTTGCATGGGTGCGAGTCATGTATGAGCAAGGAATGTGACGCTCATCACAGTTTGTCAGCGGGCAAATTGATGACTGGTTTGGCAGAACCACCCCACACGCACTTATCGTTGTGCTACCGGTGCGCAATAAATGCGATTGTACTGAACTTCAGGCATCGGTCCAATCCGGCTATACTTCGGGTTTGTGTGCCAGGAGTCAGCCATGCCGAATCGTCTTGCTCTCATCACCGGTGCCACCAGTGGCATTGGCGCGGCCTATGCTGACGCGTTTGCACAACAGGGTTACCATCTGATACTCACCGGGCGTCGTGAGGCAGAACTTCGCCAACTGGCGGACCGGTTGACCCAACAGTATTCAGTCCGCGTGGATCTGCAGCTCGGGGACCTGTCCGACCAGGACGATTTGCAGAAGTTGGTGGATACCGTCACGCAGTTGCCCACTTTGGATGCTCTGGTCAATAATGCCGGTTATGCCGTGGATGGCCGCCTGGGTGAGGTGGACTGGCCGCAGCATCAGGCGCTGCTGGATGTGCACGTGACCGCAACCACCCGGCTGACACATGCAGCACTGCCAAATCTGCTCAGGGCAAAGGGCCTGTTGATCAACGTGTCCTCTGTGGCCAGCTGGATCCCTACCGCACAAAGTGCACTTTACGGCCCGACCAAAGCCTATATCAGAAACTTCACTGAAGGTGTCGGCCTGGCTTACCGCAGTGAAGGTCTCAAAGCGCTGGCGCTATGCCCGGGTTTCACGGTCACCGATTTTCATTCACGTATGGGTCTGGACCCTGACAAATTCTACAGGAAGAGGGGTTTTACCAAGGCATGGACTGCCGAGCAGGTGGTCAGCCGGTCCTTCAGGGATATCGAGAAAGGCCGGCTGATTTCAGTGCAGGGCTGGAACTACCGGCTCATGGTGGTGTTACTGCGACACCTGCCCATGAGCTGGCTGTTTGCGGCATTGGGGCGGTCGAGGTCTGCGCGGTTTACCAAGTAGAGTGGAACAGCAGGCCTTGAGAGCCGACAGACCTGCACTGAAACGGCAATGAGCCCGCTCAGCGCGGGCGCTGAACTTCCCTGGTCTCCCTGCGTTGCGGCCGGATACCACCTTCAGTGGGCGGCGCAGCCTCACGCAGACGTTCTGCTTCGGCGCCAACATTCGGGCGCACTGTACCACCCGTACCCGGCTCTTCGGGGTTGAACAGGTCCCATTCGTGCTCGACTCCATCCGCCGTGGTGAATCCACCGGGGTTCGGCGTCACCGGCTCATTCGGCACAACACCATCAAGATCCATACATCCGGTGTTACAGGTGGGTGGCAGGGCATCTCCCTGGTCGCGGCGGGTATTGTAATCACTGATCAGGTTGATCAGCGGCGCCAGCTCGAGATTGGAGTCAAAAAACACGGACGTTGTGCCATTGTAGTCATCATAATGGGCCAGGCTCACCTGATACACGTTTGTGTCTGTCGGGATCATGTGACCGGTACGGATGCAGAAGCGTTCACCATTGGGGCCAGGGTTCTGCGGCAGCTGGTGATAGTCAATTTCACTGGGCATGTAGTTGTTGACCAGATTGGACACCTCGTTCCAGGTGGCGTGGAAACTGAGATTCATCTTGTCGACCTGGATCATGCGCGCGTCGGAATTGGCGGGATAACCGCCGGGGCGTATGACACGCAGTGTGTAGCCATGAATCGGGCAGACATGTGTTGCCAGAATGGTGCCGGTCTGCCCGTCTGGCGCTGCGGCCCGTTGCGCCAGGGCCGGCACGGAGGCCATGCTAATGACCAGGGTCAGTACTCCCAGATTGCCTAATTTAAGCAACATTTTTGGCGTCCTCCTTGCTATTGTTTTTTTCATGCTCAACTGATATTACATCGGTGAAGCTGAACGGTAGCTAAACGGGGTCACAATATTGCTGGTTATCGGCATACAGGCGGCAGAATTTAATGTGTGGACGTTTTAATATTATCGACAGCCCCGATGTGCGCCTACTTATGGAACATCTGGGTGTGGATATGGGCGGCATACGCTTCTCCGGTGACCATGCGCCGGCCAGTGCATTCATCGAAGGGCTGGGCGACAAACGCACCTATCACAAGATCGAACTGGAAGGGCAGGCCATCGCCTTTGGTGGTCTGTACCAGGAATATGTGAACCGCGACACCGGTGAGTCGGCTATCGGCGCAAGCATCATCACTCTGCCGCCCCCACCCGCGTGGAAGCACATACACCCCAGGTCCATGCCGCTGATGCTGCCCACGGACAACACAGCGGTGCTTGATGCGTGGCTGGATCCTGATGTGAGTGATGTGCAGAGGTTTGAGGACCTGCTCAGTCCGCAGATCCGGGTGGCACAGGTGCTGACGCCAATTGGCAAGGTGAGCCAGTGGAATGAGATTGGCGACAGCTTCCTCCTGGGGTAAGACCGGGAAGCGTGCAAAACTGGTCCGCCGGCCGGCAAAGGCCACTGGTTTGCTTTTCTTAGATGGCCGGTCATCCGTCCTGTAGCCGATCTGTGTTACCGGTTCCTTGCCAGACACCGCCACCGCATTTCCGCCTGGTTTGGTCGCCCCAGGGCCTGTGACGAGCGCTGCGATGTCAGCTCCCGGAAGCACCGGTGAAGCGTACATGGTCTGACACACGGCGGGCACTGATCGGCCGGGCAAGTTAGAGCGTAAAAGCCACACGCTTACCAATAACGGGGTGTTCCCATCGATACGCTGGTGCTTGAATGGCTGGAGCGCAATCGCGACTACGGTCTACTGCTGGTTCCCCTGTTTGCCTTTGCCGAGGCTTGTATCGGCATTGGCCTGCTGGTGTCCGGTGCCGTGCTTGTGCTGGTTTCCACCGTGCTGCTCGGCGCCGAGATGGCCACCTTGATGCAGATCGTGGCGCTGGCCTTTGCCGGGGCAGTGGCGGGTGATCATGTGGGTTATCTGGTCGGGCGCTGGATGGGCCCGGGGATTCATCAGACGCGGTTTGCTGCCCGCTACCGCGAATCGCTGACGCGCGCAGAGCAAATGATTCGTCGTCGCGGAGCGTGGGCGATTTTTATTGGCCGTTTCATCCCCAGCATTCGAAGCATTCTGCCACCCCTGTTGGGCATCAGCGGCTTCCCTCTGGCACGGTTCAGCCTGATGGATGTGATGGCCTGTATGTTGTGGTCGCTGGCCCTGGCGCTCATTCTGACCGGTACAACGGCGGCATTCTAGGTGCGTGTGTCAGGGCCCGGTGAGGATCATATTCTGTCCGGTCTGGTTGAGCCGTGTAGCCCAGGTGCGGCGCACGGCTGCCTGGCTGTTTGGTCGGTTCAGCACCAACGGACTCACGCTGTTGGAATCAGGTTGGCATGACAGAAGCAAATTGACACCGGCAATGATGATCAGGTAGTGCCAACCCGCAACAGTATCGAACTGGCCGGGAAGCTGTCCGGAGCGGAGCTGGCAGTGATCGGGTTTGTTTTTGCCCGCTGAATCAACCGAGACAGAGCCGGCGAGGCGCAACACTCATGGTCTGTGCCCGGCACCGGACCGCCGACACCTTGGCGGAAAAACGCAACAAAACGGGAGGGTCAGTACGGATGATCTGCATTACTCTGTGACACCAAAGGGGCTGGTCTCATCTTTCCCAGGACTATTCAAACGACGATGCCAGGCTTCATGTGAGAGCCAGGTATCCCAAGTATTCAGCTATATTGAAGTCTTTCAAAATCGAAGCCATCGGTGCAGCCATGTCGGTGGGGTCAATGCCGAGGCCTTTGAACGGGCCCCATTGTGAGGGGGAACTCTGCGTAGACTGGGGGAAGTCCAATCTCTCAGAGTCTGGCGCGAGTTGGTCCATCTGCTCAACAAGTGGTCCAACTGGCTAACCGAAGACTGCCTGATCGTCCGGAAAGCCTTGTATTTTGGTTAGTACAGGGTTGGCACACAAACTGCTTCAGACCTGGTGACGGTATGAGTCGCCCGGCACGGGATGTTGTGAAAGGAGACAGGCAGTAATGGTGCCCTTCGAGAGTTCTGCAAGCAATGAAGAGCAGACGTACGCAATGGCGGACTGGCGGGTCTGGCCGGAGCGATCCCTGTTGCGTCGTGATTCACATGAGCAACATGTTGAGCCCAAGGTGATGGCGGTTCTGTGTTGCCTGCTTCGTGAGGAAGGGCGCGTGGTAGGTCGGGATGAACTGCTGGAGGCTGTCTGGTCCGACGTGGTGGTCAATGAGGAAGTCTTGACCCGGGCGGTCAGTGAGCTGCGGACGCTGTTGGGAGATACGGGCCGCCCGCGTCGCTACATCGGCACCGTGCCGCGCAAAGGTTACCGCATGCTTGTACCGGTCCAGCAACTGCCAGCGACTGCGTACCCTGAACGGATACCATTGTCCCCTCCGGCCCCGCCCCCCAGCCGACAAAGGCCAGCGCTGCGAACTCCCCTTGGCAGACTCGGATTCTGGCTGCACAGCGCCATCGCTGCGTTCGGTTATATGGTGGTGCTGCTCCTGCTGTTGTCCAGCTGTCTGTAATTCGTGCAGGCTGTGATCGGGTCTATCGCAGCTTGAGTATCACGTCACAGGCTCTCGGCTGACATTGCTGACGTCGTCGCCGAATCCGCGCAGCCACCATTCCAGCTGACCGGAATCAACCACAGTGGCCGTGATACGATATCCGCCCGTGATGACTTCCACCTGCTGGTCCTCCGACAGGCGGGATTCCAGAAGATGCAGTCCCGCCTCATGGCTGATATCAAATGTCAGGCAGACGCGGTGACCGTCGCCATAACCGAAACGCCCATCATTGTCGTACTGACGCAGGCGGAAGTCCGCCGGACGCTTGAATCCCATTGTTGTTGCGCGTGCTGACAGAAACCGATGAAGCGCCAGGCTGCGCTCATCCTCGTAACCCTGGAAGCGGCACACCAGGTACAGGATCTCACCCTGCTGCGCCAGACCCAGCGGCATGACCGTGGCCTCGATTTCCTTGCCGGCGCGGTTTCGATAACGGATGTCCAACAACAGATTGGAATACAGGGCATTGCTCACCGCTTCGAACACTTTGCTGTTGATTGATGGCGGCAGCAGCGGTTGGCCTGCGCTGACCACGCGTACTTTCTGAAGCCACTCACATTCCCGATGACCGCGATCAGGCAGCGACAGATTGGCCCGCGCCTGGGCAAAGAAGCTGTCCATGGAGCGCAGCAAAGGGGTGGGCAGCAGATTGCGCAGGTGTTGCTCGGCCAGTGACAGCAGCAGTGATTGTTGTTCATTGAGCCCCGGCAGGGAAATGCCACGTGCCCGCTCTTTCCAGCTGTAGCCGTAGGGCTTGCTTCGGTTGTCACAGATTACATCAAAGTGTTCGGTGATCATTTTTAATTGCCGCTGGATGGTACGCAGATCCCGTGTTATGCCGGCGTCCTGCAATTGCCCGTGCAGGGTGCTTGCATCCACTTTGCGCGGCAGGCCGGGAATACGACTGAGCAGCTCGATGGTGAGGTGGACAGTTTCCAGTGTGTCCGGGCGCCTGGGCATGACAGCGTGCTCCTTGTGTTTGTTGTTTGGTGTCCTGTCTGGTTAGTTCTGAAAGTATGCGAACTAACCAGACAGGACACTAGCATGCAGCCATGATCATGCGACAGAGTGTATCGCATGACAAGTGTCTGGCTGCGACACAGTTCATCGTAGGTGTGACCTATCCTGATATATCAATCACAACCACGCTTTCATAACCAAGGCGGCGTCAACAACGGTGGACGCCCATCAACGAGGAAACAACAATGAAAACACGGCATCTCGCCATGCTGACACTGGTCGGCGCCATGACCACTGCCTGTTCCAGCATCATCAGTGACACGGACTACCCGGTTGCCATCAACAGCAACCCCGCTGGTGCCGAGTTCCGCATCAGTAATCGCGACGGGCAACGCATCCACAACGGCACCACACCGGCCACCGTGACGCTTCGCTCGTCAGCCGGTTACTTTCGCGGCGAATCCTACAGCATCGAGCTCAGCAAGAGTGGCTACACTGATCGCGTTTACACGCTGAGCAGCAGCATTGATGGATGGTACTGGGGCAATATCCTGCTCGGCGGCATCATCGGCATGCTGATTGTGGATCCGGCCACAGGCGCCATGTACAACCTGCCGGGGCGGGTGGACATCAGTCTGGACCCGGCCGTGGCGCAGCGAGCGGATACCACGTTGATGATCACGACGCTGGATCAGTTGACCCCTGAGCAGATTGAACGGCTTGTGCCCTTGGAGTGAGGAAAACATTGATGTTTGACCTCGAACGATTCCCGGCAACCGCAGAGTTGCCATCCAGATTCATAAAGCCGGACGCCGGCAAACCCCTGCTCTGGATTCACCGGGTCAGCGGCGCCGCCTACCTGATCAATGCCTCCGATGAGACGCTGACAAAGGTGGAAGCAAGCTCGGGCGGCTGCATCACCGCCGACGATGATGTGATCACCCTGCAGTCCGACGCCGTGGCCCGCTACAACAACGTCAAGCCGGGCGAGGCGGTGAAGGTGGATGAGTATGACGAGTACTATGACCTGGACTACCTGCTGCAGATCGGCATCCGGGTTGAGTCACCGCGACTTGGGCGGCGCGAATTTCTGACGATGGTGGCGAAGGGCGGAGCGAAGACACAGGTTCTGTTGCGGGAAGGGGAGGATGTGGAGGTCCCCAACAATAAAATCAGTCCAGAACCTGCACGAACTCACCAACCACTCTGTACCTGCTTGCCTCGTCTGGATCAAGCGTAATGGTTTCGAACGAGGAATCAAAAGATCGCGGCTTCAGCAGGATTTTCTGATGGGACCAGGCATCAATCTCTTCTGCCTTTATGCTTTCGTATTCCTTGACCGTATAGTGTGACCCACTGTCATCATCAATGATGTCCGAGTGCTCGACCAGCACGATCTTTCCATTCCGGCTGCCGCCCCGATCGGTGCGAAACAGGCATACTGATTCGTCAGGTATGATCCTGTTCATGGATTCACCCCGGACTTTACAGGCGAAGAATGTCTCATTGATACGTATGCCGTCCGGTATACGTGCCCAGTCCTTTACTTCAGTTTGCTGCAACTCGCTGAACTGACCGGCGGCGGCGACGAGGTCATAAAGTGGTACCGCGTTGACATAGGGCTGGATTTCGTCGCGTTTCAGTTCGATGACGTTATCCGGAGGGCTGGTCTGTTTTGGAATGTACCTTGCCAGATACTCACGAAAATCGGGGTCACAAGCGTAAACAAGCGTTCCCCGTATACCTCGCAGCATAATCGTTTTATAGATGTTCAGAATGTACTGTTTCAACTGCTTCGGATCGGTGATGGATTGTTTGCCGGTTCTGTCAAAGTAGAGCTCTGGCCGGATGACTATCTCATCATGCGCCTTGTCATAACTGATTTCTCTACCGAAGATGATTCCGGCGTAATTCAGGTCATAGCCTTGTGTGGTATGGATGCAGCCGACTTCGGTTGCAGAGTTCTCTGAGTTGATCCAGTCCGAATTTGTGCTGTTCCAGCGGAGTTTCGAGCTTTCGATTTCGATATCGTACAGACTTGGATTGTTTTTCGAGATCCAGGGCCAGGAATAACCCGCGATAAATCGTGACAACCCAAATTCAGATTCCTTGGCCTGAAGCTGATTCTGAAATTCCTCGAAGGAATCAAACAGTTCTAACTCATATGATTTCGAGCAATAGAGTTTGTCATCAGGTAGTTGAGCGCCAAGCAAATCGTCAACAAACTTGACATAGGGGTTGCCACCGCGCACCCGAAATTGGGAGACCAATTGCTGCACCTGCGTATCCGGAGAGGCTTTCAGGCTATCAAAGGTATCTGCAGATGCATCGGACGGCTTGATGGACTGGTCTTCGTCATAGAAAAAGATGGCCTTGTCGGACTGCAGGCGTACCCAGTCGACTTCGCTGCAGGTCTTGTGATCAAGGCCCAGGGTCTTTGAGTGTTTGTCGAAGGGGCCGAAGTATGGCCCCAGGTTTTTCCTCTGACGCAGTCTGTGCGCCTCATCAACCAGTACGATGTCATAGTGGTTTTTGGTCAAGTCAGCTGGTCCGATGACCATACTGGCCTTCAGTCCGGCAACATTGGCAAAGGCCTTCTTTAACGTCGAGCGGAATGATGCCATTGGTACAACCAACGCCATATTCGGTTTTCCGCCGTACTTCTCCCGCAATCCAGACAGCAAATCCCTGAGTTCCGCTTCCTCGGTCGAAAACTCGCGGAAGTTGAAGTCGTGGGTATCCGTTTGCAGGAGCTTGAACAGGAATATGGCGAGCACAGACTTGCCTGTGCCAGCGCCGCCCTGGACCACCAGATTGCGAACCGAGTTGTCCATCAGTGCATGCATGATACCCAGCAGACTCTGGCGCTGGTCGGAGGACAGGGATTTGTACGGGGAGTACTTGAACAGGTCTGAGTTGTCCAGATGCTCCAGTGAGTGCTGCGTCAGACCTTCAGCTCGCAACCTGTCCCAGATGGATCGGAAGATGCCGGAGTAAAGCACGTCTTTTTGATAGTAGTTGTGATCGGCGAGTCCCAGATTGCCATTAAGCAAAGCGAAATTTCCGTCAGCCGACATGTACTTGATCAGATTGGATTCGATATCCAGCGTGGCTGATTTATTGAATTTCTCACTGGTAATAAGATGAATGACTGATAACTGACGCTTGCTGTCGTGTTTGAGGTGGGTGGCGACGCGATTAACTGCATCTGCAGTCTCGCCGACGTACGCTCGTCGTCTGTTGTTGTCGCTCAGCACGTATACCAGCGGCCAGCAATTCTGTGCAAAGGCATTCGCCTGTATCTCATCAAGCTGATCTTTACTGAAGATGTGACGATTGATCTCAATGAGGTGAGGTTCGCTCATAGTTCGTCGTATTTCCTGGCGGTACCCCTGGCCTTGTTTACGGGATACTTGGTCCGGTTCTTCTCAATTTTTTCCAGCACAATCTCTTTGACATCGAATTGGCAGGCATCAGCCAGCAAAAAGGCGAACGCGAAGACGTCCGCGAGTTCTTCCTTGATCTTTTCCCTGTCAGCATCTTCGGGGCTTTTCCATAAGAAGGCTTCGAGCAACTCTCCGGCTTCGATGTTCAGGGCAAGCGACAGGTCTTTGGGGTTGTGGAACTGTTCCCAGTCGCGCTCATCACGAAATTGCTTCAGGGCGTCAAGGATGTCATTCATTGGTTGCGCCTGTCGGTGGAGTGTTGGTGAGATGTATGATTTCACGAATGTGGGAAGCAGGCAATGGGGCGTAGTGTCTCAGTGGCTTATCCGCAGCTTGTCTGGGTTTCCCGTGCTCTCACGTATGTTGGGAAACCATGTTTGTCGCAGACAAGTAGTGCTGGCAAACAGGGGGACAGAAACGATTTCTTGCCACTGGTATCCTGGTCGCGCACATAGTGGGTAATCCCGAGTTTTCTGGATGCTCCCAACTCCGAGAGAATGGAGCCATGAGCAAATTCTCCTTTCGTTGTTAGCCGTACTGCTGAGCGCGCCTGCATTGGCCAACTGCACATCGATAACTGTAGGTGGTACGACGTTCCATAACTGTTCCAACGGAACCAGTGGTACATCGCAGAGCGTTGGCGGGACGACTTTCCACAGTTTCAATAACGGGACATCTGGGACAACCCAAAACGTTGGAAATACCATTTTTTCCAACTTCAATAGCGGGACCACCAACACCAGTACGTCGTCCCAGCAGATTGGCAATACAACCTTTCACAGCTCCAGTACTGGGGTGAGCGGAACTTCCCAGCAGATCGGCAATACCGGATTTCACCAATTCAGCAGCGGCACCTCCGCTACCCCAACCAACGTTGGGAATACGACTTTCATCAACATTGTCACTCCTTGATTGGCTGCCGGCCTGCCCCAGCTTTCGCATGCAAGCTGGATGACCCTGTATGCACTGGTGGCCACTTCGGTCGCATGTATTCGACAGTGCGATCTGTAACGATTGCTCATGACATCAAATATTTCTAAGAAAGGTTGCTTCTGACAATAAGGGGGTTAGGCGGCCAGCAGCCTACCTCTCCGGAAACAACCCGGGCATCCAGCGCGAGGCCAGCGCTGCCGGAAAGGCAAGCCGGAGCGGAGCACGTGTTGTTTCAGCGCGCAAAACATCCCGCTTCAACAGCGCCGAGCTGATCCTCCGCGCCTGGCGGTCGCTTACTCCCAGCAGCTCAGGGACTTCGGCGCGGGGCAGTTCGCCCCGGTAGAGTATCGCCTCCAGAATCTTGTCTGACTTCGGCGGCAAGGCATCGGCGCGGATTTCTTCTTCTGCCCACAGCAGTATCCGGCCGCGCAGCCGTTCCGGCCTGACGAGATCTTCCATGAAGGTGACCTGATCCAGGCAGGTTTCCAGGAAAAAGCGTGTGAATTCCACCAACGCTTCTTCGCTCAAGTGGCCGCGCCCATCAAGGTTGTTGCGCCGCGTGAGATCACAAGCGGCCAGATGTCCCTTGTAACGATCCTCGTTGCGGGCAAGACCTCTTGCCACTGACCAGATGCCACCAGTGTCCAGGGTTTCCAGCAGCATGGCATGGGACATGAGGCGCGCTACCCGGCCATTGCCATCAAGGAAGGGGTGTATCCACAATAGCCGGTGGTGTGCGCTGGCAGCAGCGAGGATTCTGCCTGACTTGCCAAGATTGCCATAGACTGCTTCAAAGCGGTCCAGGAAGCGGGGAATTGCGCCGGGGCTTACGGGCACATGCCTGCCGACCTGGACATCACGCTTGCGCAGTTCACCCGGGACGATTTGCAGGCGTTCTCTGGTTTGTGGATCCTCGACATAGAGCAGCGAGTCCGGCAACAGATCACAAAACCGTCTGTGGATCTCACAAAGACTTTCGCTGGAGGTTTCTCGGCCCTTGAGGCCGCCCTGATCGATCCATTGCTGGACGGTGATATGGGCTTCAGCTTCCAGCTGCAGGTCGCGCTTTTCGGGGTCGTTGTTATAGTCCTTTTTCAGCGCACGTTCGATGTCGACGGGGTGCGTATCATGCCCCTCTATGAGATTGCTGTAATAGCAGTTCATGGCCCTGACCAGATCGGCAAGGGCCGAGGTCACGCCCTCCGGCAAACTGCTTTTGAAAGCAGCCGAGCGCGCAGCGAGCTCCAGGGCCAGATCGGTCAGTTCCTCCCGGCCGCTCGCGCCCTCCCGGATCAAAAGTGGCTCCATCAGGGTGGTGCTTTCGCCCCGATCTGTCGCCGCTGCCTTGTCCGGAATTATGTCCGCTTCTTGTCTGGTCATATTTATAATAATATCAAATGGTTTACTGTAGGTCCATCTTTGTTATGGCCGCTTCTTTGGCCGCCTTTATGGCCGACACTCGAATTAGTGCCACGCAGGGGGTAGAGTCAGGTTAGAGTAGAGCTCAGTGGCCCTCAACGCCCTAAGTATCGTTGCTTCGAAATTGCGAGTAGGCGGCGGCATCAAACAGCCGGCAAGATACCAATGCAAGCAGGAATCGCCTTATTGCAGGGATTCGTGAGTCAAAATCGCGTTAAGAGCAACATTGATGTAGTAGTTGTTACGCCCTCGTTTTATTTTGTGCAGAAAGCCGCCAGCGGTCAGGGCATTGAGGTATTTGGTGGCGGTAAGGCGAGAAACCTTCAGGTCGCGCTCGACAAACTCGATTCTGGTGTAGGGGTGGGTGAACAGATTGTTGATCAAATCCTGGCTGTAAAACTTGTAGTTGGCGCGGATGCGGTGTTTTACATCCTGTAGCGCCGTCCGGATAGCCGCAATGGTGTTGATGGTATCGCCAGCGGTCGCCTCAATGGCGGCGAGCATATACAGCACCCAGTCTTCCCAGGTGTCCTGATCGCGTACGGTTTGCAACAGCCTGTAGTAGTCGGCCTTGGTACGCAGAATCTGGCGGCTGAGATAGAGCACGGGAATGTCCAGCAAACCTTCCTTGACCAGATACAGCACATTGATGATGCGCCCGGTGCGGCCGTTGCCGTCGTAAAACGGGTGAATGCTTTCGAACTGGTGATGAATCAGCGCCATTTTGATCAGCGGGTCGGCGGCGAAACGGGTGTCGTCATTGATGAACTGCTCCAGGTCGCGCATCAGCGCGATGATGGTGTCCGGGTTCTGAGGCGGAGTGTAGACAGTTGCGCCAGCCCCATCCTTGAGCGCGGTGCCCGGGAGTTTGCGCAGTCCGGCGTTGTTTTGTTCCAACTCGGCCTGTATGGCGATGATGTGATTGGTGGTGAGCAAGCCGCTCTGCCGCACCTGTTGAAAGCCTGTGTGCAGGGCCTGGCGGTAGTGCAGCACTTCTTTCACCGCCGGATTGGCGGGGTGCTCGGGGAAGAAGTCCTCCCGGAACAGGTCGTCATGGGTAGTGACGATATTCTCAATGGCGGAACTGTCTTTTGCTTCCTGCAGGCCCAGGGTACTGATGAGAATGCCCTGGTTGGGGATGGAGGCTGCCACGCCCTTGAGTTCTGCCAGCTTGCGGCTGGCCAGGGCCAGCTTTTTCAGGATGGCTGGGGATTCAAAGCGCTGCGCGGACAGATTTTCCAATGGAGCTATGGTCGCAGGGAGCATGGCCGGGCCTCGCCGATACTTATATGTATAGAAAACCGTGAATTTATATACATATAACCCGAGACATGTATCGTTGTCACTGATTTTTTATAAGCATTGACCCGCGGCCAGTTCATTGACGCTGGATAGTTGAGGGAGGCGTAGATTGCTGAAGCAGGTCGCTACTCAGCACCAAACACCAGAAGAATCGCAAAAAAGACCCCGATGCCGATAAACATCCTCCGCACAAACCGCCTGTGATCCGTCTTTCGTGGCGTGTACTTATCCACGATGTGCTGCATTGGATTAACTGGTGTGGCACGACAAATCACTGGTATGTCGAGGTAATCTGGTTCGGTTTTCTCTTGCTTGGCAGCCAGATCAAAGACATGGAAGATGTGTTTAAACCCTAATTAAGGGTACGCTTTCAAGTACGTACGTCAAGGCGTTCGTCACGCTAGAACACATAAATGAATCCAACCCCCACCTCTGCTTCGTAATCGCTGCGTGCGATCGGGCTGCGCTTGATGTCGCGACCATAATGCTCATAAAGCACCTCGCCGAAAATCAGCCAGTTCCGGTTGATATAATGACGATAGTTGTAGTGCAGTCCCACGGAGCGAAAGCCTCCACTCAGCTTGGTCTGACTCAGTCCCGATGCGGCTGCCTGCCCTGCGTCTATGCCAAAATCTTTATTGGCATAATCGCTGTCGTGATAAAGAACCACAACAGACAATTCAGAACCGGACCCGTCAAGTCGGTCGCCGAAGCGGCGGCCCACCCCGAAAATGCCAAGATTTCCGTTCTCACCGGTTATAACCCGACCATCCAGCCAATTACGCCAATCGGCTTGAAAAGCGCGACGCGCTTGCAGCACGAGTTCAAAACTCTCACCCGTATCGCCGAGCCCATCCAGTCGACCGTCATTGGAATCACTCTCCTGACGGCCTTCATCGAAGCCAACGGTTGCCTCGAACAGCCAGGTGTCAGAACGAAGACCTCTCCAGCCTATTGCTTCGCCCGCCCAATAGAAAATATTATCCCCGCGACGCCATTGAACCGCACCGGCAGGATCCACTTCGAAGCCGAACTCATCCGACCCTTCGTAGGCCGATTCGTATTCAATACCCAGGCCCAGCCCGAAGCTCCAGCCATCCTCACCTCTTGTGAAGTCGTCGAGCGAGGGTAAGGGCACCAAAGCGGTGTTCCCGTCCTGTGCTACTGCTGTTTGCGCGGCGAGCGCTGGGATGCACAATGCGATCAGCAAAACGGTAAACTCTTTCATTCAGATTCCACTCCAGTATGTGTGTGTAAAAACTGACGTTTTGTGGAACCTGAATGGTACGCAAAAGTGCTGTGAGCAGATCACAGGGTGGTCTATCGACATGAATTTGACAGTACCGCGCAGCCATGGACCAGATAGCCGTCTCGCACCGAATATCAGAACATGTCATCACACCTGTCACCCGGAAACCGTGGTGAATTTGCACAGTGTCTGGATTGCTTGAGAGTGACTATGGGGCAAGCGGACGCTATGGGACGCAAATTGGTCTTCACGCGTTGATTTGTAAGGAGAAAATAAACTTTGCGGGATGTTATCGGACTTGCTAATGGTGCCCAGGAGAGGACTTGAACCTCCACGGCCGTAAGGCCACCAGCACCTGAAGCTGGCGTGTCTACCAATTCCACCACCTGGGCAAAGAGGGCGCGGTAATCAAGAGCGCGAACTTTACCGATCACGGTGCGTTCTGTCAACAATTTCTGCTGGCCTGATGGTGATTCTGTTAAGGTATATGCCGCCTTTGGCGTGTATACTGCCGGGATATATCAGGACTGAAGCAGAGAACCCCTATGGGAAGAAAGAAGCAGAACCCGAACAAGCCATCATCCAGACCCGTCAAAGACCCTCACGCCAAGCGCGAAGCCGAAAAATACGACAACCCCATCCCCAGTCGTGAGTTCATTCTCCAGTATATGGAGGATGCCGGTCAGCCGGTCAGTTACGAGGCCCTGTGTGAGCATCTGGACATCACCGGAGAGGACAGCCTGGAAGCGCTGCGGCGCCGCCTGATTGCCATGCGCCGGGACGGCCAGCTGATCAGCACGCGACGCGGCGTTTATGGGCTGGTGAACAAGATGGAGCTGTCACGCGGGCGTATCCAGGGCGGCAAGGAAGGCAATGGCTTCTTCATTCCGGCCGATGGCTCCGGCGACCTGTTCCTGGGGCCGCGGGAGATGCAGAAAGTCTTTGACGGTGACATTGTGCTGGCACGGGTTTCCGGTGTGGACCGGCGCGGGCGCAAGGAAGGCATGATTGTTGAGGTGCTGGAGCGGGCGCGCAAGCAGATTGTGGGCCGCTTCTATCGCGAGCAGGGTTTTTCCGTGGTGGTGCCGGACAACCGGCGCATCAACCAGGAAATTGTCATTCCCGATGCTGACACCCGTGATGCCATTGATGGTCAGTTTGTGGTGGCGGAGATCACCCAGCAGCCGGATTCACGGCGCAAGCCGGCCGGGCGTGTGGTGGAGATCCTGGGCGATCACATGACGCCGGGCATGGAAATAGATGTGGCGGTGCGCAGTCACGATCTGCCGTGGAAGTGGCCCAAAGCAGTTGAAAAGGCGGTGGCCGGGCTGACCGAGGAGGTCAGGGAGTCAGAGAAAAAAGGTCGCATAGACCTGCGCGACCGGCCCTTTGTCACCATTGATGGCGAGGACGCCAAGGACTTTGATGACGCGGTGCTCTGTGAACCGGGTCCGCGTGGTGGTTACAAGCTCTACGTGGCCATTGCGGATGTCTCCCACTATGTGTTGCCGGAGTCCCCGTTGGATGAAGAGGCGCAGGTGCGGGGCAACTCGGTGTATTTCCCGGGCCATGTGATTCCCATGCTCCCGGAGGTGCTCTCCAACGGTCTTTGCTCACTCAAGCCCAGGGTGGATCGTCTGGCCATGGTCTGTGAGATGACCCTCACACGCACGGGCAAGGTCAGCGACTATCTGTTCTATGAATCCGTGATCCATTCCCATGCGCGGCTGACCTACACGGAAGTGTCAGACATGCTGGAGGATCACGACTCGGAGGTGCGGCAGCGCTCGGGCAAACGTCTGCGTGACAAGTACGCGGAGCTGATGCCGGATCTGGCGCGTCTGTACGAACTCTATAAAAAGCTGCGCGCGGCACGGCAGCAGGCCGGGGCGCTGGATTTCTCCAGCAACGAGACCCGGATCATTTTTGGTGAGACACGCAAGATCGCCGAGATTGTGCCGGTGCAGCGCAACGAGGCGCACAGGCTGATTGAGGAATGTATGCTGGCGGCTAATGTCTGCACGGCAAACTTCCTGGCCGCCTCTGACCTGCCGGTGCTGTACCGGGTGCACGAGGGCCCGAACCCGGACAAGCTGGAAAATCTGCGTGCCTATCTGCGCGAGCTGGGTATTACACTGACGCGATCGGCCAAGCCCAGGCCCAAGGATTACCAGCGGGTGCTGGAGCAGGCGGCGGAGCGGCCCGACGCGCATCTGATCCAGACGGTGCTGGTGCGCTCAATGATGCAGGCGGTTTACCAGCCGGAGAACATTGGTCACTTCGGCCTGGGTTTTGAGGCCTATACCCACTTCACCTCGCCCATTCGTCGTTACCCGGACCTGTTGGTACACCGGGCCATCCGTTATCTGGTGCGTCGACGTGGCAAGAACGAGAACGTGCGCAAGGCGCAGGGTGGCGGGCTGTTTCCGCGTCGCAAACTGTATCCCTATACATTGCCCGACATGCAGCGTTTCGGAGAGACCTGCTCGGTGACCGAGCGGCGCGCCGACGCGGCGGTCTACGATGTGCTGGACTGGCTCAAGTGTGAGTACGTGCAGGACAGGGTGGGTGAGGACTTTGATGGCACCATTGCCAGTGTCACGGGTTTTGGTCTGTTTGTGCAGCTGGATGACATCTATGTGGAAGGGCTGGTGCACATCACGGCGCTGAGCAATGATTATTACCAGTTTGATCCGGCGCGCCAGCAGTTGCGTGGCGAACGCAGCGGTGCGACTTACCAGATGGGTGATGCCATGCGGGTGAAGGTCGTGCGGGTGGATCTGGATGATCGCAAGATTGACCTGGTGCCGGTGGACGGCGCAGCGGGCAAAACACGCGATGGCAGGAAAGGTGGCGGTCTGCGTGACAAGTTGCGTGATGGTCAGGTGCCGGGCAGGGACGGCAAATCAGACAAAGGTGGAAAATCAGACAAAGGTGGAAAGCCCGGTAAATCTGCCAAGGGCGGCCAGGGCAGCAAAGGTGGCAAATCGGCTGATGCCGGCAAACGTGCTGCCCAGCCCGCGGGTGGCAATGCAGCTGACAAACCGGCAGGCAGTGGCCGGCGGCGGCGCAGGAAAAACAGGTAAGTCGTTTCATGGCGGAGCAACAATGGGTATTCGGTCTGCATGCGGTGGAAGCGCTGTTGCAGCAGCATCCGGAGGATGTACTGGAGCTGCTCATTCTCAAGGGGCGTGAGGACCAGCGTCTGAACGCGGTGCGTGAACAGGCGCAGTCGCTGGGCATCCGGCATCAGGCGGTGGACAAACGTGAGCTGGACAAGCGTCTGGTCAGCGCGGCGCCGGGCAAGACGGTGCACCAGGGTGTGGCGGCGCATTGCCGGCTGCGATCGGTGCTGCGTGACGAGGCCTTTCTCACCCAGTTGCTGGATGGTCTGGATCACCCGCCCTTGTTGCTGGTGCTGGACGAAATCACCGATCCACACAATCTTGGTGCCTGTCTGCGTTCGGCCGATGCGGCGGGCGTGGATGCCGTGATTGTGCCCAAGGACCGCTCTGCACCGGTGAACATGACGGTGCGCAAGGTGGCCAGCGGCGCGGCAGAAGCGGTGAATCTGGTGGCGGTGACCAACCTGGCGCGTACTCTGGAGAAGCTCAAGGCGCGTGGCATCTGGCTCAGTGGTGCGGCCGGCGAATCCGCGCAGTCGCTGTACAGCGTCGATTTCACCGTGCCCACGGCCCTTGTCATGGGCTCGGAGGGCAAGGGCCTGCGGCGTCTGACCCGCGAGCACTGCGACTATCTTGTGGCCATTCCCATGGCCGGCTCGGTCAGCAGCCTGAATGTCTCGGTGGCCACGGGTGTCTGTCTTTTTGAAGTGGTGCGCCAGCGGCAGGCAGGCGGCAAGCGCTGAAGTTCTGTAATTGGCTGAAGCTCTGTATGTTGGCTGAGGCTCTGTATGTTGGCTGAAGCTCTGTAAATTGGCTGAAGCTCCGCAAATTGTTTGCATCCCGACGGGTCTTTCACTACAATTCGCGCTCTTGACTTTCGGGCCCGGATAATGCGCCGTGCCCCTAACTCCTTGTCTGATCGCAAAAGGCGGCAGACTGCCAACCCATAAGGAGTCTCAATGAGACACTATGAAATAGTATTTCTGGTCCATCCGGACCAGAGCGATCAGGTTCCGGCCATGGTCGAGCGTTACACCCAGATGATCACTGACACCGGCGGCAAGATTCACCGTCAGGAAGACTGGGGTCGTCGTCAGTTGGCGTATCCAATCAACAAGATTCACAAGGCACACTATATTCTGATGAATGTGGAGTGCGGTGATACAGTGCTGGACGAGATCACCACACTGTTCCGTTACAATGATGCCATTCTGCGCAACCTGGTCATCAAGGTTGATGGGCCCGTGACTGAAGAGTCCCTGATTCTCAAGGGTGAGCGCGAGAGCCGCGAGCGTCGTGCCCGCGCCGAGCAGAAGCGCAAGATCGAGGAAGAGGCCGCAGCGCGAGCCGATGAGCGCCGTGCCGCCGCCGAGGCGGAAGCCGCCGACGACGATGCAGATGAAGACAACGAAGACAATTACGACGACGTTGATCTTGATTCTGACGATGACGACGATGATGATTCTGACGACCGGAACAAAGGATAAGTACCATGGCACGTTTTTTCCGCAGACGTAAGTTCTGCAAGTTCACGGCTGAAGGCATCGAGCAGATTGATTACAAGGATCTGGAAACGCTGAAGGCCTATATCTCCGAGACTGGCAAGATTGTGCCGAGCCGCATTACCGGCACCAAGGCACGATATCAGCGACAACTGGCAACCGCGGTCAAACGCGCGCGTCACCTGGCTCTGATTCCGTACACGGACAGCCACGGCGCCTGATCAGGCGGTGACTGTATGCGAGGCGTTGCCGAATTTGTGATGAAGGGCCGTCGTCAGGCCATCCTGACGGTTCTGCTCTGTGGTGTCATACCCGTCGTGAATCTGCTGACGCCCGCGCTGGTTGGTCTGGTTTGCCTGCGACATGGCACCGGTGAAGCCCTGAAGGTTCTGGTCTGGGCGGTATTGCCATTGCTGGCCTGGGCCATGATCGGTGACATCACGCCACTGATACTGACGGCGGCTGTGCTGGCCCTGGCCACGGTGCTGAGAAGCGCCGGATCGTGGGAGCACACCCTGCTGGCTGCGGTGCTGGTTGGGGTGGCGGCAGAAATGACGCTGCGCATACGCCCGGAGTTCCTGGCAGCCATCATGGGCCAGGTGGAAGGCATGATGAACAGCGGCGCCCAGCCAACGGACGTCACGACGGCTGATCTGCAGATGATGCTGTTCAGCCTTTTCGGCATGGTGCACATGCTGATGGCCATTGTGCTGCTGATAGTGGCGCGCTGGTGGCAGGCGATGCTGTACAACCCGGGCGGCTTCAGGGAAGAGTTTCACCAGCTACGGTTTCAGCCGCGTAATGCCATGATGCTGGCCCTGTTGTTTCTGGTGGCTGGATTTGCGGTACCGGTGCTGGCCGGATGGGCAATGTATTTTGTATTGCCACTGTTCTTTGCCGGGCTGGCCCTGGCGCACGGGGCGATGGGGCTGAAGAAGGTGTCCCGCGCCTGGGTGGTGGCGTTTTACGGCATACTGCTTTTTACCGGGCAGATTGGACTGATGCTGCTGACCATGGCGGCACTGATGGATAGCTGGTACAACTTCCGGTCACGCATGGCCGGGCAATGACCGGGCAATGACCGCATGAAGACAAGATTCTGGATTTGATGAGGACACTGAAATGAACGTTATTCTGTTGGAAAAAGTCGGCAAGCTGGGCGGCGTCGGTGACACCGCGTCGGTCAAGGCCGGTTACGCACGCAACTTCCTGTTCCCGCAGGGCAAAGCGATTCCTGCCACCAAGAGCAATGTGGCGGATTTTGAGTCGCGCAAGGCCGAGCTGATGGCTGCGCACAACGAGAATGTCGCAATCGCCCAGAAGCGTGCCGACAAACTCCAGGAGCTCACTGTCACCATCGAAGTGAACGCGGGCGAGGAAGGCAAGCTGTTCGGGTCTGTTGGTACCAAGGAAATTGCGGAGGCAGTGACTGCCGCTGCAGGCACCGAGGTAGCGAAGGCTGAAGTACGACTGACGCACGGCGCCATTCGTGTGACCGGTGAGTACGATATCGAAATCGATCTCGGTTACGAAGTGGAAACCACCATCAAGCTGAACGTCGTCGCCGCTTGACGTAGCCCGGGCCCGGGATAGCGTCAGGCCGACAGAGAACACGCCTGTTGCTGTTCATCGTGCCACTTTAGTGGGACAATAAAGCACCGCCATCATCAATGTGGCGGTGCTTTTTTTATGGAATTCCGTACCCCATGGCTGAGTCCTTTGATAACAACAACATGGAAACTGCCCGCAGTGGATCACCACAGTCGGCGCGCGCCACACTGGATGGCGCTGCCCGCAGCCTCTCTGGCCTTTCCGGTGTAAAGGTCCCGCCTCACTCCCTGGAAGCCGAACAGGCCGTACTCGGTGGCCTGATGCAGGATGACTCGGCCTGGGACACGGTGGTCGAGCAGCTTGTGGCCGAGGATTTCTACCGCGTTGAACACCGCGCCATTTACGCCGCCATGTGGCATCAGATGGAAGCCAGCAAACCGGTGGATGTGGTCACCCTGGTGGAGGCGCTGGACAGCCGCGGTGAGCTGGATACCGCCGGTGGCATTGAGTATCTGACCGATCTGGCCAGCCACGCCCGTGGCACGGTCAATATGGCCGCTTATGCGCGTATTGTGCGCGAGCGCGCCACGCTGCGTACTCTGATCCGTGTGGCCAACGAAATTGCCGACAACTCCTTCAACCCGGCTGGTCGTGACGCCGCCGAGTTGCTGGACGAGGCCGAAAAGAAAGTCTTCCAGATCTCCGACAGCCGCAGCAGTGACGGCGGCCCGCAGACCATCAACCCGCTGCTGCAAAGCGCGCTGGGCCGTATAGATGAGCTGATCAATGCCAAGGGTGGCATCACCGGTCTGAGTACCGGCTTCAAGGATCTGGACAAGAAAACATCCGGTATACAGAAATCGGATCTGGTGATTGTTGCCGGCCGACCGTCCATGGGCAAGACCACATTTGCCATGAACCTGGTCGAGCACGCCGTGCTGACCCAGGACAATCCGGTGCTGGTGTTCAGCCTGGAGATGCCGGCCGAGAGCCTGATTTTCCGTATGCTCAGCTCCATCGGCAAGATTGATCAGTCGCGCCTGCGCAGTGGTCAGATGCAGGAAGAGGACTGGAGCAAACTGACTGCCGCAGTGAACAAACTCAAGGATCGCCCGCTGTTCATTGACGACAGCATCGGACTGAGCCCGACCGAGATGCGAGCCAGGGCGCGGCGTATTGTGCGCGAGCATGGGCCGCTGGCCATGGTCATGGTGGACTACCTGCAGCTTATGCAGATCAAGGGTTACGGTGATAACCGCGTGGGTGAGATCTCGGAGATTTCCCGCTCACTGAAAACCCTGGCGCGTGAGTTTGACTGCCCGGTGGTGACCCTGTCGCAGCTTAACCGTGGACTGGAGCAACGGCCCAACAAACGACCGGTGATGTCGGATCTGCGTGAATCGGGCGCCATCGAGCAGGACGCGGATATCATCGCCTTTGTCTATCGCGACGAAGTCTATAACGAAGATTCCAGCGACAAGGGTATTGCCGAAATCATCATCGGCAAACAGCGTAACGGCCCCATTGGTACGGTGCGCCTCAGCTTCCTGGGGCACTACCTGCGTTTCGACAATCTGGCCCTGCCGGAGTATGACGACTCCTATGCCTCCTATGGTTAGTGTCCAGTCTCATAAGTTCGCATGCTTTCAGAGCCCACCTGAATCGTGGCTGCAAGGCGCGTCATACAAGGCTTCTGGCCGCGGTGCGACGCTTGTGAAGGGCTGCGACCATTCACGGCGGGCCGCGCCTTGCCAGAAGCCTTGTATGACGCGCTGAAGGTATGTGAACTTATGAGACAGGACACCAGCTTTGCCCCGCGTGCGTGGGCCAGCATCAACATCCCGGCACTGCAACACAATTTCTCCCTGGCCCGCGAATGCCGGCCTGATGCGCGTGTGATGGCGGTGATCAAGGCCAATGCCTACGGTCATGGCATGCTGATGGTGGCCGATGCGCTGCAGCAGATGATGCGTGCCGATGACGCCTTTGCCGTTGCCACCCTGGATGAAGCGCTGACGCTGCGCAGGCATCTGGCCACTGCCAATATTCTGCTGCTCCAGGGAGTCACCAGTCAGGAAGAGCTGGAAGCGGCCCTGGCGGCCAGGCTCTGGCTGGTCATGCATTCACCCTGGCAGTTGACGCTGTTCCAGGATCACGTGGAACAGGCCAATCGTCGGCGGGAGTCTGTGCAGCTGGCGGCAGTATGGATCAAACTGGACAGTGGCATGAATCGCCTGGGTTTGCCGGTGGACGACTTTGTCCGTGTCTGGCATGAACTGGACGCGATGAGCCAGGTGGGGGAGATTGTCCTGATGTCACACTTTGCCAGCGCTGATGATCTGCAGGGCGATTCAGTAAGGCGCCAGTTATCACGGGTAAGTGATGCCATTGCCCGCGGCAAGCCGGGAGTGTCCCGGCCCTGGTCGGTCAGCCTGGCAGCATCGGGCGGTACACTGGCCTGGCCGGACAGTCATTATGACTGGCTGCGCCCGGGTATCATGCTTTATGGTGGCTCCTCGGTACTGGGCAAGTCGGGTCTGGATCTGGGACTGCAACCGGTGATGACCCTGCAGTCGCGCCTGATTGCGGTTAAAACCGTGGCGGTTGGTGAGTCCATTGGTTACGGGGCAACCTATACCGCGCAGTCCGCACGGCGCATGGGCATAGTGGCTATCGGTTACGGTGACGGTTATCCGCGCCACGCGCCCAACGGCACGCCGGTACTGGTCAACACGGCCGCCGGCGCGGTGCGCACCGGCATGATCGGCCGGGTGTCCATGGACATGGTCACCATCGACCTGACCGATATCGATGCGGATGTGGGGGACACAGTGACGCTGTGGGGGCGCGGATTGCCGGCGGACGAGATTGCCACACTGTGTGGCACCATTTCCTATGAACTGTTCTGTCAGCTCACTTCGCGGGTTCACTTCAGGTATGTTCAGGGTTCAGCCGCAGACCGGCAGGAGCAGCAATGATGGCAAGGACGGCCAGCAGCAAGAAAACCAGGACCTTTTACGTGTGCACTGACTGCGGCGCCGAGCATGGTCAGTGGCAGGGTCAATGCAGCGCCTGCAAGGCCTGGAACACATTATCGCGCGTCAATGTGGGCTCGGCGCCCACCCCGGCCGCTCGCGCTGATTTCCGACAGAGTGGGTATGCCGGGCAGACCAGCGCCGTGCAGGATCTGTCGGAGATCGATCTGGACGCAGTGCCACGTTTTTCAAGCACCATCGGGGAGCTGGACCGGGTGCTCGGTGGTGGTCTGGTGCCCGGTTCCGCCATTCTGATTGGTGGCAATCCCGGTGCCGGCAAGAGCACCCTGTTGCTTCAGGTCATGTGCCAACTGGCACAGACACGCAAGGCGCTGTATGTGACTGGTGAGGAATCCCTGCAGCAGGTGGGCATGCGCGCGCGACGCCTGGGCCTGCCGGAAAAGCATCTGAAAATGCTGGCCGAGACCAATGTGGAGGCCATCACGACAGCGGCTCAGCAGTTGGGTCCGGATCTGCTGGTGGTGGATTCCATCCAGGTCATGCACAGCAGTGATGTGGCCTCGGCGCCGGGCAGTGTGTCCCAGGTGCGTGAGAGCGCGGCTTATCTGCTGCAGTTTGCCAAGCAGACCGGTACGGTGCTGTTCCTGGTGGGGCACGTGACCAAGGATGGCGCGCTGGCCGGGCCCAAGGTGCTGGAGCACATGATCGACACCTTCATCATGCTGGAAGGTGGCAGTGACACCAAGTTCCGTATTCTGCGCGGGCAGAAGAACCGCTTTGGCGCCGTCAATGAGCTGGGTGTGTTTGCCATGATGGAAAACGGCATGAAGGAAGTGAAAAACCCATCGGCAATTTTTCTGGCGCGCACCGAAGAAGAGACACCTGGTTCCCTGGTCGTGGTGCTGTGGGAAGGCACCCGCCCGCTGCTGGTGGAAATACAGGCGCTGGTTGATGCTTCCCAGCTATCCAATCCGCGCCGCCTGGCGGTGGGGCTGGATCAGAACCGGCTGGGCATGTTGCTGGCGGTGCTGCACCGTCACGGTGGTCTGTACATGGCCGATCAGGATGTCTATGCCAATGTGGTGGGCGGCGTGCGGGTGACCGAAACCAGTGCTGACCTGGCGCTGTTGCTGGCAATTGTGTCAAGCTTCCGGGACCAGATTCTGCCGCGTGACCTGGTGGTGTTTGGTGAAGTCGGTCTGGCCGGGGAGATCCGCCCGGTGCCCGGTGGTCAGGAGCGTCTGGCCGAAGCGGCAAAACATGGTTTCCGCCGTGCCATTGTGCCGCGTGCCAATGTACCCAAAAAGCCCATCGCCGGTATGGAGATTGTTGGCATCAGCCGACTGGCCGAAGCGCTGGAAGCCTTATGAACAAAACGCTTGGCAACAAGCAGCAGTCCGGGAGTGAACACACAATGCAGTCAGTGGTATCGGTCAAGAACCTGTCCAAGATCTACGACGGTGGTTTTCAGGCGCTGAAAAACGTCAATCTGGAAATCCGTAAAGGTGAGATCATTGCGCTGCTGGGTCCCAACGGGGCCGGCAAGACCACGCTGATTTCCTGCATCTGTGGTATTGCCACGCCCACCGAAGGTTCCATCCAGGTGGACGGACGTGACATTCGGCGCGATTTTCGCCACACACGCACCATGATTGGGCTGGTGCCCCAGGAGCTGACCACCGATGCCTTTGAAACAGTATTCAATGCGGTCTCCTTCAGTCGCGGTCTGTTCGGCAAGCCGCGCGACCCGGCCTATATCGAAAAAGTGCTGAAAGACGTCTCCCTGTGGGACAAGCGTGACAGCAAGATCATGATGCTCTCCGGCGGCATGAAGCGGCGGTTGCTGATCGCCAAGGCGCTGTCACACGAGCCACGGGTACTGTTTCTGGACGAGCCCACAGCTGGCGTGGACGTGGAGTTGCGCAAGGACATGTGGCGCCTGGTGTCACAATTGAGGGCCAGTGGTGTGACAATCATCCTTACCACGCACTATATCGAGGAAGCCGAGGAAATCGCGGACCGCATTGGCATCATCAACAACGGCGAGGTGGTGCTGGTCGAGGAAAAGCAGGCGCTGATGCAAAAACTGGGCAAGAAGCAGTTGTTGCTGGATCTCAAGAAACCGCTGGCTTGCGTGCCTGAAACTTTGGCCCACCACGGTCTGGAGCTGGTCGATGAGGGGCACCAGTTGATCTACACCTTTGATACACACAGTGAGCGCACTGGCATCACCAGTCTGCTGGACGAGCTGCGTGGGCAAGGCATCGAGTTCAGGGACATGCACACCACGCAGAGTTCGCTGGAAGAAATTTTTGTCAAACTGGTAGAGGAGGCGGCCTGATGAATCTGCATGGTGTATTGGCAATCTACCGGTTTGAAATGGCGCGCACCCGGCGCACCCTGCTGCAGAGTGTGGTGGCGCCTGTAATCACCACGTCACTTTATTTTGTGGTCTTCGGGGCCGCCATTGGCTCACGTATCGAACAGGTGGGTGGTATCAACTACGGCGCCTTTATTGTGCCGGGGCTGATCATGTTGTCACTGCTCACCCAGAGTGTGTCCAACGCTGCCTTCAGTATCTATTTTCCGAAATTCACCGGCACTATCTATGAGTTGTTGTCGGCGCCGATCTCCATGTTCGAGGTGGTGCTGGGTTACGTCGGCGCAGCGGCCACCAAATCCCTGCTGCTGGGTGTGATCATACTGATCACCGCCACGTTTTTTGTTGACCTGCAGATAGCGCACCCTGCCATGATGGTGCTGTTCCTGCTGCTGACAGCGGTCACGTTCAGTCTTTTTGGTTTCATCATTGGCATCTGGGCTGACAACTTCGAGAAACTGCAGCTCATTCCGCTGCTGATCATCACCCCGCTGGTGTTTCTGGGCGGCACCTTCTACTCGGTGGATATGTTGCCGCCGGCCTGGCAGACAGTGAGCCTGTTCAATCCGGTACTTTATCTTGTCAGTGGCTTTCGCTGGAGCTTCTATGAAATCGCCGATGTCAGCATTGCCGTCAGCCTGGGGATGATTCTGGTGTTCCTGCTGCTGTGTTCGGCCGTGGTCTGGTGGATTTTCCGCACCGGTTACCATTTGCGCAGCTGACAGGTCAGACCTCAGGTTCAGATGCGCCGCTGATTGATAGGTTTTTTTAAAGATCGAGCCGGATGGGTCGATATGTTCCTGTGATAGCAACATGCACGCAGGAGTTATACATGTCTGGCAACAACACCGGCCGGATGGGGTTCGGAGCCCGATTGACGCTGATGATTCTGGCCCTGGTGTTGGGCTCGGTAGTCACCATCGCTACACTGGTTTTCTTTTCCTATCGCAGTTCGTTCACCGACGTCACCCTGACCACCCTGGAAAGTACAGGGCAGCGGGATGCTGCCTCCTTTGAGGCCTGGGCGCGCTCGCGTCAGGATGAGATGCGGTATCTGGCAAGCCTGGATGCGGTGACCAATCTGGATCTGGAGCTGCTCGATCATCTGTTTGAGCGAATCTCACAGGCGCAAGGCTTTTACGACACCATCTTTCTGGTGGCGCCCGATGGTCGTGGCATGACGGGTGTGGAATACAACGGCAATGCCACGCGGGTGCTGACACCGGGCGAGGCGTTTGATTTTGATGTTGCTGACCGTGAATGGTTCCAGCGCGCGATGCGCGGCGCCGAAACCTTTTCCAGCCCGGTTGTTTCCCGGGCCACAGGCAACCGTGTCAGTACCGTGGCGATCCCGGTGCGCAGCGACGGTGAAATTGTGGCTGTGGTACGTGGCGCAGTGTTGATGGATACGATCCTTGACAGGGTCACCGCCCTGCGCGGCGGTTCTGAATCGAATAATATGGAAATCTATCTGCTCGATGGTGATGGGGCTGCCGTTACCACCGTGGCCTCACTCGCCGGTGCCAACGGCGCGCTGGCCACGGAGGCGGCTCGTGCGGTTGCGGCAGGCCGAAGTGGCGTGGGGCAGTATCGTAACGCCGCCGGCACCGATGTCATAGGCAGCTACAATCATATCCCTCTGCTGGACTGGGGGCTGGTGCAGGAAACACCGCGTTCGTCGGCCCTGGGGCAGCTGTATGCGCTGCTCTGGCTATTGGCCGGGGCCACATTGCTGATTCTGGTTGCGGCGACCACTGCCAGTGTGCTGGTGGTGCGCAAGGTGGTGACCACCCTGGGTGGCGATCCGCAGTACGCGGCAGAGGTGGTGCATGATGTGGCTGCGGGTGATCTGACGCGCGAGATTGTGTTACGCAACAATGACGACCAAAGCCTGCTCGCATCCATCGCCGGCATGCAGCGCAGTCTGCGTGTCATGCTCAATGATGTCAGCCAGTACTCCGAGCAGGTCGCGGCGGCGGCCACTGAGCTGAGTCAGATCAATGACGAAACCAGTTCCGGTATCCAGAGCCAGAACGAGCAATTGAACAGCGCTGCGGCTGCCATGAACGAGATGGCGACGACGGTGGAGGAAGTGGCTGAGAACACTCACAGAACCGCTGGCAGTGCCACTGAAGTCAGTGATACCGCAACTGCCGGCCGCCAGGTGGTGGAGGCGACAGTGCAGGCAGTGAGTAATCTTGCCGATGACATCGAAAAAGGTGCAGACGCGGTTACCGAGGTACGCGATGACAGTGATCGCATTGGCAACGTGCTGCAGGTGATACAGAGCATTGCCGAGCAGACCAACCTGCTGGCGCTCAATGCTGCCATCGAGTCGGCCCGGGCCGGTGAGAGTGGACGCGGTTTTGCCGTGGTTGCCGACGAAGTCAGATTGCTGGCCGGTCGAACCAAGGAGTCAACCACACAGATTCAGGCCACCATCGAGAAACTGCAGGGCGGGGCGCTGCGTGCCGAGCAACTCATGCAGCACAGCCGGGAAGGCGCACGTAACACTGTTGACCGCATTGCAGAGACGGGTCAGGCGCTGGAGCAGATTGTAAGCGGTGTCACTCGTATCTCGGACATGACGCAGCACATTGCCACAGCTGCAGAGCAGCAGTCGGCAGCAGCGCGGGAAATCAATCAGAACATCCATTCGATCAGTGATGTGGCCGAACGTACTGGTGACAATGTCAAGCAGTCGACCCAGGCCAGCGAATCCCTGGCGCAACTGGCTGAGCAGCTGCGGTCGCTGGTGGGTAAGTTCCGCGTGTAAGCGCAGACTTGTACGGGGCCGCCCGCTGGAGTACTGTTCTGGTTGAGGCAAAGCAGTCCACGGGCGGAACAATGACGGCGATGAGTGAGTACCTGCAGGGCAATGTGGCCAATATCCTGGCCCTGTTGGTGTTCATTGCCTGCTTCAAGGGTTACCTGTGGTACACCTCGCGGCGCAGCGTGGACACGCCGTGCCTGGCGTTTGCAATGCACCGCTTTCGAAAGCAGTGGATTCGAATGGCCCTGCTCCGCGAGAACCGGATTGCCGATACCAATATCGTGGCCAATCTGGAGCGCAATGTGTCTTTCTTTGCCTCCTCATCCTTGCTTGTGCTTGCCGGTCTGGTGACCCTGCTTACGTCCGCTGACGCCGTCATGGGCATGCTTTCCGATATTCCGTTTTCCGATTACAGCAGCCGAGGGGAGTGGGAGCTGAAGGTGTTGTTGCTGGTGCTCATGTTCATCTATGCCTTTTTCAAGTTTACCTGGGCGCTGCGCCAGTTCGGCCTGGTGTCAGTGATGATTGGCGGGGCGCCTGAGCTGTCACAGCATCCGAGTGAGGAGGAGACACGGCGTCACGTGGAGTCCATCTCGCTCATGGCTTCCAAGGCATCGGGCAATTTCAACAACGGTTTGCGCACCTATTACTTCAGTATGGCGGCGTTGGCCTGGTTTGTGAACGCGTCGCTATTCATGATGATGTCTGTGCTGATAATGTTTGTGCTTTATCGACGCGAGTTCAAATCCGACACACTGGCAATCATGATGGATGATCTGCCTGAGGATTGAGCGAGATGACCTATGCCCGACTGCGCTTCTCTGTCGTGATTTCGCTGTGGCTGCTTGCGGCACTGGCGGGCACCACATTTGCCGAGCGATACTATCAGGAGCAGATCAGCGCCAGTGACCGGGCTGCGGCCCTGGAGCGCCTGGGTATTGTCAGATACCAGCTGGAAAGCCGGCTTGCCAGCAATCTTTCCCTGATCAACGGCCTTGCGGCATTCGTGTCCGCCTACCCGGAATTCACACAAGAGCAGTATGCGCAGTACGCCAGTCAGGTGCTGGCCCGCGAGCCGGCGCTGATCAATCTTGCAGCGGCGCCGGATCTGGTCATTGAATTTGTCTATCCGGTTGTTGGCAATGAGGCTGCGCTGGGTCTGGATTACCGGGCCCAGACCGATCAATGGCCGGCCGTTGAGCAGGTTGTGCGCTCTGGTGAGATGGTGGTGGCCGGGCCACTGAATCTGGTCCAGGGTGGGGTGGGTGTGGTGGGACGGGCTCCGGTGTACACCATTGAAGATGACGGTAACCCGAAGCTATGGGGCATTGTTTCGGCGCCAATTCTGATTGACAGTGTTTTTGAGGATGCCGGTCTGTTGGCCGGCGTACCCGGTGTTGAAATAGCCATCCGCGGTGTGGACAGCCTCGGCGCGGAGGGCGAGGTTTTTTTTGGCAGCGGGGATGTGTTCGAGCAGGCGGAAGCCATCATCATGCCGATCAGGGTCGGTTCGGGAAGCTGGCAGCTGGCCGGGCGCGTACAGACTGATACTGCGGCTGCTGTTGCCGGCATCCGTGGCCTGGCGTTGGCGTTGACGCTGTTGATGGTGTTCCTGCTTTTCCAGCGTCAGAGGCAGCAGGAAAGGCATGCATCACTGCAACGCCAGGTCAGCAGGAACGAGCGTTTTCTCAGGTCGGTGGAACGGGTATCACAGGTTGGTGGCTGGCGCCTGGCCACCGATGGCAGGTTTACCGAGTTGTCTGAACTGACCCGTCGCCATATCGGTCTGGCCACAGACGAGCCCGTGATAGATCTCGAACAGTTCTGTTCAGCTTTCCAGTCCGAAAGCGCCGCGCAGCTGAGGGATGAGTTCCGTCGCGCCATACAGTACCGTTGTCGCTTTGACGTGGAACTGGAGCTTGTCAAACGTGACGGAGAAACGATCTGGTTGCACATTCAGGGTGAGCCGCTGGTGCAGGGCGGTCGAATCGAAATTACCGGTGCCATTACCGATATTACCGAGGCCAAGCGTTCCGAATCCCTCATTGAGTATCAGGCCAATTATGATGAGCTGACCGGTCTGCCCAATCGCAGCCTTTTCCGTGACCGACTGCAAACTGCGCTGCTGCATGCCCGGCGTCGCAGCACACGCCTGGCAGTGTTGTTCATTGATCTGGATAACTTCAAGTCGGTCAACGATAACCTGGGCCATGATGCCGGTGACGAGTTGTTGGTGGAGGCTGCCAGGCGTATTGGCGCCAGCGTGCGGGAAACCGATACTGTCGGACGTTACAGCGGTGACGAGTTTGTGGCAGTACTGTCGGAAGTGTTTTCCGAAACTGCTGTGTCGCGGGTCTGTGCGGATATAGTGCAGGCCATGGCGCAGGCATTCCACGTCAATGGGAACCTGGTCTATTGTGGCGTGAGTATCGGTGTCTCGTTTTATCCACAGGACGCCGATGATGCGGATGTGCTGATCATCAAGGCCGACCAGGCGATGTACGAAGTGAAAGCGGTCGGCAAGAACAGCTGGCAGTTCTATACACCGCATATGCAAATTGAGTCAGAGCGAAAGCATCGACTGTACAACGATCTGGTGGCAGCATTGGAGAAGAATGAACTGTCGGTTCACTATCAGCCTATTGTCTCTTCGGTGGACGGTGCCATTGTGGGCTGTGAGGCGCTGGTGCGATGGTTTCGGCCTGATGGAAGCCATGTATCACCGGAAGACTTCATAGCTGTGGCCGAGGAGCGGGGCCTGATCAGTCATATCGACTGTCTGGTGCTGAGCCAGGCACTGCAGGATATGGGTGAGCTGAATCGCGATGCATCCGAGCCAGTGGCATTGTCGATCAATGTATCACCGCGTGTACTGCAGCTTCGTGATGAGAAGTCACGTAAGTGGATGGATCTGGTGACGGGGGAAGAAGTGACGCGTTGTACGGTGGAAATCACTGAACGCGTGCTGGTCTCGGACAGCTCCATGGCCCGACCTGTCCTTGATCGGCTGCACGAATGTGGTGTGCAGATTGCCATTGACGATTTTGGTACGGGTTATTCCGGCCTGGGTTACTTCTCCCGATTTCCCATACGCACACTGAAAATAGATCGCTCGTTCACTGCCAACATCGGTGTATCACGCACCGAGGAGGCATTGATCGAGAGTATGTTGCTGCTGGCGGAAAAACTGGATCTCAAGGTGGTGGCAGAAGGCGTTGAAACCGAGGCTCAGTTTGACTATCTGAGCGCAGCCGGTTGTCAGTACTTCCAGGGTTATCTTGTTGGTAGACCGATGGCGTTTGTCGACTTCAGTCGTCTTTTTCGTCAACGTAATATGCCTTCAGTGGCGGAAAACCATTAAATTCCACCGACGCGTAGCTGGTGGTGTAGGCCCCCGTGGAAAACCAGTACAGGCGGTCACCGATTTCCAGCGACAGAGGCAATGGATACTTGTGCTGCTCGTACATGATGTCGGCGCTGTCGCAGGTCGGCCCGGCCAGTACCACTTCCTCGGTCTCGCCATCACGTTCGGTGTAAATCGGGAACTTGATCGCTTCGTCCAGGGTTTCGATGAGCCCGGAGAACTTGCCGACATCGGTAAAAATCCATCGATGCAGTGCGGTGTGGGATTTGCGCGAAATCAGAATGATTTCCGATACCAGCACACCGGCATTGGAAATCAATGATCGGCCCGGCTCCAGAATGATCTCGGGCATGTCTTCGCCAAAGTCTTCCCGCAGAAAGCGGGTGATTTCTTCGGCATAGGTCGCCAGGGTGTTGGCCCGGTGCAGATAATTGGCCGGAAAACCGCCGCCGAGATTGATCAGCTTGAGAGTGATGTTCTCTTCCAGTTTCAGACGCTCGAAAATCACCTTTACTTTGGCGATGGCTGCGTCCCAGACCCCGATGTCGCGCTGTTGTGACCCCACGTGAAAGGAAATGCCGTAGGGTTCCAGGCCAAGCTCACGGGCCATGATCAGCAGATCAATGGCCATGTCCGTGTGGCAGCCGAATTTTCGCGACAACGGCCAGTCAGCCGTATGGCTGCCCTCGGTCAGAATGCGCACATACACCCTGGCGCCGGGCGCCTCTCTTGCGATGGTGCGCAGATCCGCTTCCGAGTCGGTGGCGAACATACGCACACCTTTGTCGTGAAAATAGCGGATATCCTTGCTTTTCTTGATGGTATTTCCGAAACTACAGCGCGCCGGATCAACGTCCAGGGACAGCAGTCTGTCCAGCTCGTAAATTGATGCAACATCAAAGCTGGAGCCCTTGTCGCGAAGAAGACTGATGATTTCAGGTGCCGGGTTGGCTTTGACGGCGTAGTAGACACTGGCGTAGGGGAAGTGTTCGATCAGTGTGTCGTAATGCTGCGCAACAGTGGGCAGGTCGATGACCACAAAGGGTGTCTCGCGTGTGTCTGCCAGCTTTTTGATGCGGTTGAATGTGTCTTCGCGGTAATAATCGGCTATCCGGATCTGATCGTGGTTCATGCTGAGCTTGCCTTATTTCTGGCGCATTGACTGACGGGCGCATGGATTGATGCATGTAAAGATGCGCCAACAGACCCCGGGCCTGAATTCAGTCACCTGCTTGAAGCCAATAGTGTAACAAAGCCCGGCGGGGCGTGGAACGCGGTATGAGAATCTTCCTGGAACTGGGCTGGTACTTCCGGGCCAAGTGGCGGCGCTACGGCATGGCTGCACTGTTGTTGATCAGTGTGGACGTGCTGGAGTTGATGATTCCCTGGCTGGTGGGCCGGGTCATCGATCGTGTGCTTGATCAGTCCCTGGGCACCACAGAACTGTGGCGCTACGTGCTGCTGGTGGCCGTGTTGGGCGTGGTGATTTACATATTCCGGGTGCTGTGGCGCCTTTATCTGTTCAGTGCTTCCTTTCAGTTGGCGGAACTGCTGCGTCAGCGTGTGTACCGGCACATGACACTGATGGCGCCAGGATTCTTCCAGCAGCATCGCACCGGCGACCTGATGGCACGCGCCACCAATGACATCACCGCCGTGGAGATGACCGCCGGGGAAGGGGTGTTGTCGGGGCTGGACGGACTGGTCACCGGCATACTGGTGCTGGCGGTGATGATGATCCTGATCAACTGGCAACTGACACTGGTGGCGCTGATTCCGTTTCCATTGATGGCCTGGTATTTCTTCGTCATCGGTGATCGCCTGCATACCGGTTTCCGTGACGCCCAGGAGCGTTTCTCCGATCTCAATGACCGGGTGCAGGAAAGCATCTCCGGCATTCGCATGATCCGAGCGTTTGGTCGTGAGAGGGAAGAGGACAGGGAGTTTCTCGAGGTTGCTGACCGGGCCGCTGAAGCCAATATGCGGGTGGCGGCCACCGATTCACTTTATGATCCGGCCATCATGCTGACGGTGGGTTCTTCCTTTCTGCTGTCCATCGGCATGGGCGCCTGGCTGGTGCAGCAGGATACTCTCACGCTCGGGCAGCTCACCAGCTTCACCATGTACCTGGGGTATCTGGTCTGGCCGATGTTTGCCTACGGCTGGTTGATGAATCTGGTGGAGCGTGGCAGTGCTGCCTACACCCGGATCGAACAGTTGTTGCAGACACCCTCGCCAGTGAAGGATACGGGCACAGTAACGAGTGCAGAGCGCCACGACATCCATTTTGATATCGAGCGTTTCTGCTATCCGGATACAGATGCGGTAGTGCTGGGACCGATTCAGTTTACCGCCAAGGCGGGTGAAACACTGGGCATTGTCGGCGCCACCGGGTCCGGCAAGTCAACACTGATCAGTCTGCTGCTGCGCCACTACGACGATCCGGCTGCCCGGATCAGCATTGGTGATGTGCAGGTGCAGCAGTTCACCCTGACATCGCTGCGCGGCATGATTGCGGTAGTGCCGCAGGATGCGTTTCTGTTCACTGCGACCATCGCTGAAAATATTGCCATGGGCCGACCGGATGCGAGCATGGAAGAGATTCGGGCTGTGGCCCGTATTGCCGCAGTGGAGCAGGACATACTTCGTTTTCCGGCCGGTTACCAGACTCTGGTCGGTGAGCGCGGGGTAACGCTGTCGGGCGGGCAGAAACAGCGCATTGCAATTGCCCGCGCCCTGCTGCTGGATGCGCCCATACTGATTCTGGACGATGCCCTGTCTGCTGTGGACGTGAACACTGAGCGAAGCATCCTGCAGCACTTGCGCCAGGCGCGCACGGGCCGTACCACCATTGTGCTCTGCCATCGCCTGTCCGCAGTGGAGGATGCCGCCAATACCATTGTGCTGGCGCAGGGGCGCATTGCGGAGCAGGGCACGCATCGGGCGCTGCTGGCCGGCAAGGGCTGGTACGCACGCATGTACAACTATCAGAAACTGGAGCAGACCGTTGCTGCCGGATGAAGAATTGCCGCGCAAGGTGAATCATCGATCACTGCTGCGCCTCCTGAAATACAGCCTGGCCTATCCCCGACTGCTGTGGCAGGCGGGCGCGTTGCTGTTGCTCGGGGTGCTGGGCCAGGTGATGGCGCCGGTATTGATCAAGATTTTTATTGATGATCATATTACCCAGTCACATTATCCGGTTAATGACATCGCCATGCTGGCTGGCATCTATGTGGTGCTGTACCTTGTTTCCGCCTGGGCCGGTTACTACCAGGCCATGCGCCTGAACCGGGTGGCATTTTCGGTGGTGCGCACCATTCGCTCGCAGGTTTTTGCCACGGTCATCCGCAAACCACTGGCCTATTTTGATCACCTGCCTACAGGCAAGCTGGTGTCACGTATCACCAATGATACAGAAGCGATAAAGGATCTGTTCCTGCATGTAGTGGCGGCCTTCGCCCAGAGCATTACCCTGATCATCGGCGTGTTCATTGCCATGTTCATTCTGGACTGGCGGCTGATGCTGGTGTGTGTGGCCATCATGCCGCTGACGGTTTTTATCATGCTCACCTATCAGCGGCTGAGTTCGCCGCGATACCACCGCGCGCGCAGCATACTCAGTCAGATCAACGCCACGATAAGTGAGGCCATACAGGGCATGCGCCTGGTGCAGTTGATGAATCAGCAGCAGCGCTTCAACAACAACTTCACCGAGGTCAGCCAGGGATACTTTGGTGCCCGTATGCGAAATCTCAGGCTTGATGCCTTCATGCTGAGGCCCATGCCGGATCTGCTGCGTACGGTTACCCTGGCCGGGTTGCTGCTGTTCTTCGGTCAGCAATCCATGGCCAGTGTTGTTGAAATAGGGGTCATGTATGCCTTTATTACCTACCTTGCCCGTATCACTGAACCAGTGCTGCTGATGACCCAGCGTCTGAGCCTGCTGCAGCAGGCTGTGGTGGCTGGTGAGCGGGTGTTTTCCATCCTGGACGATGGCACCGAGGCCCATGCCCATGGCAGTGAGCAGATTGAGCATGGCAGCATCACTTTTGACGATGTCAGCTTCAGTTACGATGGTGTGAAGCCTGTGCTCAGTGATATCAGCTTCCATGTGGCCCCCGGTGAATTCTATGCGGTGGTTGGTCACACTGGCAGCGGCAAGAGCACACTGATGAGTCTGTTGATGCGTTTCTATTCGCCGCAGTCAGGCCACATACTGCTGGACGGCAAGCCCCTGGCGGAAATCAATCAGGACAGTCTGCGCGAGCGCGTGGGTGTGGTCCTGCAGGACCCGTTCATCACCACCGGTACCGTAAGGGAGAATATCTGTCTGGGTCGCGATATGAGCGATGAGCAGGTGGTTGCTGCAGCGACACAGGCGCAGATTCACGATCACATCATGTCGCTGCCCGCGCGTTACGACACTCTGATGGACGAGCGAGGCAGCAATTTCTCCACCGGCCAGCGGCAGTTGCTCTCCCTGGCGCGCACGCTGGCGCATGAGCCACTGGTGCTGATCCTGGATGAAGCCACGGCCAGCATTGACAGTCATACCGAGGCGGTCATCCAGCAGGCATTGATGAAACTCAAGGGTAAAACCACCATAATTGCCATTGCTCACCGGCTCAGCACGATCACTGCAGCTGACTGCATTCTGGTGCTGCATGACGGGGAGGTGCGTCAGCAGGGCACACATCAGACGCTGCTCGCACGCGAAGGCCTTTATCAGCAGATGTATCAATTGCAGCATATGGCGCTGCCGGACTATACTCCAGAGCATGAGTGATTCTGACGAAAAGTCCATCTGGCAGAAAATCGAGGCCGGCATGCGGGAGTTCTATGTCGCGCCGTACCGACAGGCCTATGCTCGCGCCCAGCGTGATGATGATGACCTGTTCATGCTGATGGTGTTTTCGGAGACGCTTGGTGTGCCCAACCCAGCGGCCTACTACACACTTGAGCTGTTGCCCGTGGTCTATGACCGCTTTCATGACTGGCACAAGCGCATGGGCATGGAACACTCCCCGCTGGATCACGTAAAATGCTGTTAGAACTGGCGCGTTCGCGTCGAATCCTTTTCTTTGGTGGCAAGGGTGGTGTGGGCAAGACAACCGTGTCTGCGGCCACGGCACTTCGCTCCGCCGACGAAGGCCGGCGCGTGTTGCTGGTTTCCACCGATCCGGCCCACAATCTCGGACACCTGTTTGACCGGGAAATCGGGCCACAGGCGGTGCGCCTGGCGCCTGATCTTGATGGGTTGGAACTGGACCCTGAGCAGACCGTAGAAATCCATCTGAAAGAGGTGAGCGCAGCCCTGCGCCGGATGATGCCCTCACGCCTGTCCGGTGAAGTGGACAAACACATCGAAATGTCACGTGACGCACCGGGCATGCAGGAAGCGGCGCTGCTGGAACGTATTGCAGAAGTAGTGGCAGATGCCGCCCGTGAGTATGATCTGGTGGTATTCGATACGGCACCTTCCGGGCACACCTCACGTCTGATGGCATTGCCGGAAATGATGTCGGCCTGGACGGATGGTCTGATCAGGCAGCGTGAGAAAGCCGACCGTTTTAATGCCGTACTGCGTGGCCTGGCCAGCGATCGCAGTGTGGGCAACAAGGCTTTTGGTGATGGCGTTGCAGATCACGGTGAGGACCGGGAGAGTCGTATCCGACGCATACTCGAGCGCCGACGCGAGCGTTTTGCTGGGCTGCGCAGCAGCCTCACCAATGCGGAGCTGACTGCATTTGTCATTGTGCTGGCGGCCGAGCGTATGCCGGTGCTGGAGAGCATTGAGCTGTATCGCCAGCTCGACAGGCGTCACGTCACTGTTGGCGGACTGATTGTGAACAAACGTTTGCCGGATGCACTGGGCGGCGAGTTTCTTGCCGAGCGCCGGGCACAGGAAGAGCGGCATCTGATGACGCTGGCTGACGCCCTGCCGGATGTGCCACGCTTTGATCTGCCGCTGAGTGCAAATGATGTCACCGGTCTGGATGCACTGCGGGACTTCGCTGGTCTGATAACATCCTGATCAGGATCAGGAAATCAGTCGGAATCCTGGTGTTTCACTTGAGACTTGTGATTGCCGGGCGTACTATCCCGGTGTGTACGTCTGCAACAGGATGAGAGGAGCTCAGCCATGTATCGCATGATCATTCCCGCAACATCCCTTACACTTGCCTTGTCGCTCGCTGCTTGTGGTCCGGATGCACCACAACCACCCGCAGGCACGCCCGATGGCACCCCTGCCACCATGCCGGTGAGCATCAACGAAGTCATGGTTGCCTTGGTCAACGCTGCCGCTGACCCGATCTGGACGGCCACCTGGAATGAGCCACAGACCGAGCGTGACTGGCGTGAACTGGAACGATTGGCCTATCAGATCCAGATTGGCGGTCACCTGCTTCAGTTCCCCGGCGATGGACCATTGGACCGGGAATGGACAGCCGACCCGCAGTGGATTGAGTATTCCCAGCAATTGAGCCGCGACGGGCGGCGCGCTGTCAATGCTGTGCGGGCGCGTGACCGTGACCTAATGGACAGTGCCGGCGCTTATCTGGTGGAAACCTGTGAAGCCTGTCATCAGGCTTTCCGTCCGGATCTGCCCACCATGGGCATGTTTGGTGAACAGTCACCGCTGCCACCTGTCTCACTTTGACCAGTTTTGCTAGTGTCCTGTCTGGTAAGTTCGCATACTTTCAGCGCGCCATACAAGGCTTCTGACGGCGTTGCGGACACTAGAGGATGGCGCGCCGATAGGCGCTGATGGCGGGCAGGGTGGCGAGCAGCGCTGATGCAGCCAGAATCTTTGCCATCAAAACAGCATTGTCTGCCGTGAGTATGTTGGTGCTGATGAACAGCCCGTAGTGTGTCGCCAGCCACTGCTGCCCGGCCAGTAACGCCGCGGTCAGCGAAAGGGCGCCAAGCAGCAAGCCGGCCAGCACAATCATCACCGCTTCCACCTGAATCAACAGGAACAGGAATGCGGGCCGGGCACCGATGGCCCGGAATACGGCAATTTCCTTCTGGCGCTGTTGTATGGTGGCCAGCAACATGGTGGTCATGCCCAGCAAAGCGGCCAGCAGCACAAACAGTGCAATGACAGCCAGCACATTCTCCACTACACCCAACATTTGCCAGAGCTCGGACAGCGCCACCCCGGGCAGGATTGCCAACAGTGGTTCCTGACGGTAGTCATTCACCTCGCGCTGGAAGCGGAACGTTGCCAGTCGTGATTCCAGGCCCACATAGAACGCGGTGATGGTGTCGGGTACCAGGCTGTCCTCTGGTGACGGCGCTGTACCCGCATTTGTGTTGAATCCCTGTGAGAACCCCGGCGCAGATTGGCCTGATCCGGGCCAGTTCAGGTGCACGGCCTCGATGCCGGCCAGGCTGACCATGACAGTTCGATCTTTTGGGGTGCCGGTGCGCTCAAGTATGCCGGTTATCGTGAATGGGTGGTTGTCGTGAGTGCTGAAGCTGACCGAGCCGGTGCCATGGGCAATGATGATCTCGTCGCCCACCGAATAGCCCAGCGCATCGGCCACTTCTGCACCGACCACGGCATCACGTGCGGTTTCAAAGACTTCCCCGCTGCGCAGCTGCAGCGGCTGTTGATTGCCGTAGCGGAAGTGCTGAAACAGATCTGTGGTGGTGCCCACCACGCGGTAGCCGCGATGTGAATCGCCCAGTGAAATGGGCACGGCCCAGGCGACATCACTGCGTTGGCTGATGTCCTGATAACTCTGCCAGGAGATGTTGTTGCTGGCGCTGCCGATATGAAACACCGAGTACAGCAGCAGATTGGTCTGCCCGGTTCGCGCGCCGACAATCAGATCCACCCCTGACACGGTTCGATTGAAGCTGCTGCGTGCTTCCTGCCGGATATGCTCCACGCCCAGCAACACAAAGGTACTGACTGCAATCGAGATGACTGTCAGCAGGACACTGGTGCGCCGGTCAAGCAGGCTTTTCCAGGCGATGGTCGGCAGCATTGTTGTTGCTCTCCGGTCTTGTGGCATTGATCTGGTTCAGGGATTCGGAACTGTCGAAATATTGAGCCAGGGTGTGGTCATGGCTGACAAAAATCACCGTGCTGCCGCTTTCATCAGCGCAGTCCAGCAACAGGCTGATGAAACTGTCCCTGGCGTCGTGGTCCAGCGCCGAGGTGGGCTCGTCGGCAAGAATCAGCGCCGGCTTTTTGATCAGGGCACGCGCAACGGCAACGCGCTGCTGCTGACCCGTGCTGAGTTCGGCGGCTTTGCGCTGTAGCAGTGAGCGGTCGAGCTTCAGGCGGTCGAGCAACAGCTCCACTGGCAGGCTGCCCTTGTTGGTGGCGCTGAACTGTAACCCGAGCCGGATATTCTCGCCGGCGCTGAGATAGGGTACGAGGTTGAACTGCTGGAAAACCATGCCGATGTGTTGGGCCCGGAAACGGTCGCGCAGGCGACCGCTCAGGGTGTGCAGAGGCTGGCCCATCACCTCGATGTTGCCCTGCTGGGCATGCAGTATGCCGCTGAGCAGATGCAGCAAGGTGGACTTGCCGCAACCTGAGGGGCCATGCAGGAACAGGCGCGCACCTCTGGCGACCTGCCACTGCTCAATGCTGATGACGGGTGTGACCTGTCCGGGCCAGGTATGGCGCAGGTTTGATATGTTGACGAGTCTGCTCATGGGCGCAAGGCGTTTCCTGTGGGTCTGTCGCCATTATTGCGGTATGTTATAGTATAACAAGCTGTTGTTCATCTGGAGCCTTGTATGTTGCCGCGTCTTGCCGTCGTGTTGTTTGTTGTTGTGCTTCTCTGGTCGGGGCCTTTATTCACAGATCGGGTCACGGATCGGTTCTCGGACCGGTTTACGGGTCTGTCCGCGGAACTGCTGGCAGGCGAGGCGGACGAGAAGGTCGAGTACTACCTGGTAGACTGGGTGGAACTGATTCCCGAGGATGATCTGCAGGCCCTGTTGAATCCGCCGGACTGGATAAGCGAAATTGTCGATGGCTCGCCCGACGATGATCCGGCGCTGATGTCTTCCAGCAGTCGACCGATGACCGAGCAGGAAGAGCGTTATCAGGAGGCGCTTTACTCAAAGACTGTGGTGCCGGAATTTGATGGTCAGCCAGTGCGTATTCCCGGTTTTGTTGTGCCTTTGGGTTTTGATGATCAGCGGCGTGTTATAGAGTTCTTCCTGGTACCTTACTTTGGTGCCTGTCTGCATCTGCCACCACCGCCACCGAATCAGATCATCTACATCAACTACGAGCTGGGTCTGGATCAGGAGTCGCTATATACGCCGTACTGGGTTGAAGGTACGTTGCAAGCCCAGGTGGTCAGCAACGAAGTGGCGGACTCTGCGTACGTGATGCTGGCTGATGCGGTGACCATTTACGAGGAGTGAGCGCTGGACATTGTGCACAACAACCCACGCTCGAACTCACCCCAGGCGTCATCACTGTTTTCCGTAGCGTGCTTGGTGCTGGCCTGGGCACTGATGGCTTCCAGGCGGCTGTACTGTACAGGTTCCTGATTCTCCACCGGTCGGACAGTCATCACGCCGTCGGCCTGGTTGAAGGCATAACAGCCGCGTTCTGTCAGCATCACCGCTTTAAGCCGATCGAACTGCGTTCCGCATAACAGTTGGTAAAGCCCGGCGTAGTCAAATACATGACGATCGTCAAACAGCCAGCCTGCGCTGGCATGACCCTCTCCCTGATTCTCTTTTCGTAGCCAGCCCGGTTCTGGCAATCTGTTGTGTTCTTGCGCAGCTGACCCGTCCTGATCAGAGCGCGGGCCATGTTTGTGGTGGTGATGTTCCCTGTCCGGGCGCGTATCTGGACCTGTGTCTGGATGAAGGCCTTGATGAGCTGCAGGCCCCTGAGCTGCGGAACCAGCATGGCGCGTACGCAGAACCGCTGACAGGGAATCCGGGTCCAGGCGCCCGTGCTGGACTGTGATCACTGCTGTGTACGGATAGTGTCTGGCCAGCCAGCTGTGCATGGCTGACAGCGCATCGTTGCTGCACAGATCCGATTTGTTGGCGACGATCAGGTCCGCGCAGTCAAGTTGCTGGCGAAACAATGCATTGCTGGTGTATCGGGTGTCACTGATTTTCCTCGGATCGAGCAGAGTCAGCGTGGCACCGGTGGCCACGATGCTGTGGTAGTGGGGCTGGTTCAGCATGTTGACAATCTGCTGAGGGTGTCCAAGTCCGGTGGGTTCGATCAGCAGTCGGTCAGGCCGGGCCTGGGCCAGCAGTTGATTCAGTGCCACCTGCATGGGCAGGCCCATGGTGCAGCACATGCATCCACCGGGCAGCTCCCGGATAAATATCTCCTGTTGCCGTTGGCCCCGGTGTCCACCGTCAGCTGCTGTCTGATTCAGCAGGCTGCCGTCGATGCCAACCTCACCAAATTCGTTGACCAGCACGGCCCAGCGTTGATTGGCCGGTTTGTGGTTCAACAGGTGTTGTATGGCGGTGGTTTTGCCAACGCCAAGAAAACCTGTAATCAGATTGACAGGCACAGCTGGGGGCATGGGATCTGTTATCCGGGCAGGCAGTCCTTGCAAAGACCGTGGAACTCGAATTGCTGACGACCGAGCAGGAATCCGGTGTCCTCGATGCTGGCGCTGATCTCTTCCAGTATATCCTTGCGAATGCCCACTTCATCCACACCGTGGCACTTGTCACAGATAAGAAACTGGGGGATTTCGTGTGCGTGCTTGCAGGCGATATGGGAGCAGGCTACGTACTGATTGGTGGTTTCCAGGCGATGGACAAGATTGTTGTCCTTGAGGAATTTCAGCATACGGTATACCGACATCACAGACAGGGTCTTGCCGTGGGTGTCGCGGTAGTGATCGGCAATCTGGTAGGCGGACAACGGTTCGTTGGCGCTGACCACCACACTGAGAACGCGTTTGCGCTTGTCGGTCAGGCGCACACCGCGCTCCTGGCACATGTGTCGTGCCCGGCCAAGTATATTGTCGATATCGGTATTAGCTGCCATACATCAGTTGAACCTCAATGCCGGTTGGGTGCCAGACAGTTGTGAAGCACCCTGTCTTCCCGATAGTACCCATTCTACACGCATCAGATCAATGCCCGGGTAGTGATCGAAGGCTGTCAGAGTGAGCCCGGAAAGCGAGTGGTCACTGTCACAGACAAGCCGGTAGGAGGCGCTGAAGCTGGCGTGACCGTGATCATGATGCTGATGTCCATGTCCATGTCCATGTCCATGTCCATGTGCATGTTCGTGTTCATGCGAATTGCCACTGTGCGTGAATCCCTGGTTGACCGTTTCAGCCGCAGATACCTGACAGCGAATGCCCTGCAAGATGAACAGTGTATCCGGGCGTTCCAGTTGCTGCATCGCCTCAGAGATGGCGTGCGACTGTTCCGGTGTCCGGGGCGGATGCTCGAAGCCAACAATATTGATGCCCGGTGAGTTGAATTCGATCTGCAGCGCTGTGCCGTCTGCAATCAATTGCAGTGTCGCTTCACCGTGCACGTGTGCGCCGTGTTCGCGGTGCTGGGCCGATACACCGGCGGGCAGTGTCACGAATGACAGCAGCAGGGTACAGGCCAGGTAAGGCAGGGATGACTTCATGCCGGTTGCCTCAAAACAAAATGTTATGTTACATCATAACTAATTTGTCGCGGATGTAAAGGTGCTTTGGGGAGGCGGCTGGCACTGGCAGGCTTCCTACGCTCCGGCAGTCTCAGGAACTGCTGTCGTCCGCGTTGTTGGTGGTTCTGACCCAGGCAGAATCCTCGCTCGGCGAGAAGTCGCCATCAAATCGGCTCAGCAGGTCGTTTTCAAAGTACAGTGTCACCCGTTCCTGGCCACGAGTACCACCACCAGGCTGGTAGTTGAATACGTAATCCCAACGATCCTGGTTATAGGGGTCGCGTACCAGGGGTGACCCCATCACAAAGGTCACCTGACGACGGGTCATGCCCGGTTCAAGCTGGTCGATCATTTCCTGGGTAATGATGTTGCCCTGGGCGATCGGAATTTTGTATACCCCCGGAAACTGCGGCACGCGCATGTCGGCACAGGCGCCAAGCACCAGTGCAAGGAGGAACAGAATGGCAGTGCGTGTACGAGAAATTGTCATAGACAGTGATCTAACTTTCTTCCGGTAACTGGACACGGCATAATAGCGCAGAAATGTTCACCTTGAAACCGTCGGTCGAAAGGTCGGCAACCCCGGGGCAATGCCCTGACAGGGAAGCTACATGTCGTCAGAAAATCAGGAACTACGCAAGGCAGGACTGAAAGTCACACTGCCGCGCGTGAAGATACTCCAGTTGCTGGAGACCTCGGAAAGTCGTCATCTCAGTGCCGAAGATGTCTACAAGGCACTGATAGAGGCTGAGGAGGACGTGGGCCTGGCAACCGTCTACCGGGTGCTGACCCAGTTCGAGAGTGCCGGATTGGTCACGCGCCACCGCTTCGAAGGTGATCACTCGGTGTTTGAACTGACACCAGCGGATCATCATGACCATCTGGTGTGCAGCAAATGCGGTCGGGTGGAAGAGTTCTTCGATGAAGTGATCGAGCGTCAGCAGGAAAAGATTGCAGCCAATTTTGGTTTCGAGATCACCGACCACAGTCTGTATCTGTACGGTATCTGCGCCCAGTGTCGCGCTGAAAAGGCAAGATAGGCCCAGACACGACATATCCGGATCAACCGACCGCCATCATCTCCCTGGCATGGGCCAGTGATTCCTTGCTGAAACCACCCTGTTGTGTGTCCCCACCCAGCATGCGGGCCACTTCCTCGATTTTCTGCGTTTCATCCAGGGCGTGAATACGTGTGCCGGTGCGTTCGCCGTCGCGGTCATGTTTGCTGACAAACAGATGATGATGGGCCTGGCTGGCCACCTGCGGCTGATGTGTGACGGAAAGTACCTGGCTGCGCTGCCCCAGCTGCCTCAGCAGTTTGCCCACCGAGCGCGCTACAGCGCCGCCAATGCCAACATCCACTTCGTCGAACACCAGGGTTGGCGTCTCGGAGGTCAGCGCGGTGATGACCTGGATGGCAAGACTGATGCGGGACAGTTCGCCACCTGAGGCAATCTTGATCAGCGGGCGGGCTGGCTGGCCTGGATTGGTGCTTATCAGAAACTCGGTGGATTCGGCGCCGCCGGGTGTCGGGTGCCCCGATGCCTGAGGGGTGAGCTGGATATGGATGCGTGCGTCGGGCATGCCCAGTTCGGCCAGTTGTTCGTTGATCCTGACTTCCAGCGCTTTGGCGGCCTTGCTGCGGGCCTTGCTCAGCTCGTCGGCCAGGCGCTGGTACTGCTGCGCCAGGGCATCCAGTTCCTTGCGCAGGGACTCGCGCTGGGCATCGTTGCGCTCCACGCTGCCGAGCTGATCGCGCAGAGCCTGGTGGTGCTCGGCCAGTGATTCAGGGTTCACCTTGTGCTTGCGCGCCATGTGCTGGATGTCGGCCAGGCGCTGGTTGAGCTGATTCAGGCGTTCAGGATCGCGCTCGAAGCCGTCAATGCGGTGGCGTAATTCGCGGACCGCTTCGTCTATCTGTATCTGTGCGTTGTCCAGCAGCTCGGCCACCGGTGCCAGAAAGTCGCCCGGTGCCTTCAGTCGCTGCAGCACGGTTCTGGCCTGGTTGATGGCGGCCAGAATGTTCATGTCCTCGTTGTCGCTGCACAAATCCAGCAGCTGCTGGGCGCCTGCCAGGGTGCTGTCGGCATTGCTCAGGTGCTGGATCCCGGTTTCCAGTGCCTCCAACTCGCCCGCACCAAGGTCCAGCTCGTCCAGCTCGGTGACCTGGTAGCGAATCAGTTCGTGCTGCGCAGCCTGATCTTCAGCTTCCTTGTCCAGTGCGCGCAGGTCCTGTTGCCGGGCCAGCCATTGTCTTGCGACCTTGCGTACATCCGCGGCCAGCGCCTGATGGCCACCGGCATCATCCAGCAGGCCCTGGTGGGATTGGCGGTCGAGCAGCGACTGGTGTTCGTGCTGGCTGTGGATGTCGATCAGGATCTCCCCCAGTTCGCGCAACATCTGCAGGGTGGCCGGCGTACCGTTGATCCAGGCTTTGGAGCGGCCGTCACTGCCGACTGTGCGGCGTAGCACACAGATCTCGCTGCTGCCGTCATCGGCTGCGTCCAGTGCCTGTGCCTTGAGCCACTTGCGGGCGCGCTTCAGGCGCTGCAGTTCGAAGGTGGCACTGATGTCGGCGCGCTCGGCCCCGGCGCGCACCATGTCGCGGTCGCCCCGATCACCCAGTGTCAGCCCCAGTGCGCCCAGGATGATGGACTTGCCGGCACCGGTTTCGCCGGTGACTGCCGTGAGTCCGCCCTGGAAGTCGATTTCCAGCGCGTCAACAATGGCGTAGTTACGGATACACAGTTGAGTCAGCATACCCGCTAATATAGCGCATAGTCCGGAATTTTGGCATCTGTCCGCACGTCGTAAAGCGGCGCTTCGGCGCCCGGATCAGCCGAACGCCCGCGTGATCATCGGGTTCTTCGGTGATTCCCTTGAATTGTTGTGTACCGCCCCCATATAAACGGCGATCCATGAACGCCAGTGGGACAGGTGAGGTACATGAGCGAAGACAACAGGCAGGAATCAGAACAGTCGGCCTCCGCGGGGGCGCAGGACGATTCGGTGGCAGGCGCATCGGGTGAGGAGGCATCGGGTGAAGGTGCAGCAAACTTTCGGCGGGAGGCTGAGCCGGGAAAAGGCGCAGATGCACAAACGGAACCCGGCAGCGGTGAGCAGGACGGTGGCCAGATCACACTGGAGCAGGCGCTGGAAAAGCTCGCCCGCACCGAGCAGGCTCTGATAGCCCAGCAGGATGAAGTACTGCGCACCCGGGCGGAGATGCAGAATCTTCGCCGGCGCACCGAAATGGATATCGAAAAGGCGCACAAGTTTGGACAGGAGCGCCTGGTCAGTGAGTTGCTTTCCGTTATCGATAACCTGGAGCGTGCACTGCAGGCCGTCACTGACAAGGATGACGAGACTGTGCGCCCGCTTTATGAGGGCGTGGAGCTGACGCTGAAAGGTTTTCTCGGGGTGCTGGAGAAGTTCAGCGTGGCCCAGATTGACCCCCAAGGTCATCCCTTTGACCCGCAGGTGCATGAGGCAATGACCATGCAGGAAAATCCGGATGTGGAGCCAAATACGGTCATTGCCGTCATGCAGAAAGGTTACACCCTGCATGGCCGGGTTATTCGGCCTGCACGTGTGGTGGTGTCGCGGGCCTCAAGCAGTGGCATCAGCGAAAAAGCCTGATGCCTGCCTGACAAGTGAGCAAATACTGTGGCCGGGCTCTTGAAATCCGGCACCTTGTACCAATATAGACAACATCGCAATACATCGCTGACGAGCAGCAAAGCGGAGATTTGAAGATTATGGGTAAGATTATCGGAATAGACCTGGGGACCACCAACTCCTGCGTATCGATCATGGAAGGCGGCAAGGCCAAGGTGATCGAGAACGCCGAGGGTGATCGCACCACGCCCTCCATCATTGCATATACAAGCGATGGTGAGACGTTGGTAGGTCAGCCCGCCAAGCGACAGTCGGTGACCAACCCGAACAACACACTGTTTGCCATCAAGCGTCTCATCGGGCGGCGCTTCGAAGATGATGTGGTGCAGAAAGACATCAAGATGGTGCCCTATGAAATTGTAAAGGCAGACAACGGGGATGCCTGGGTGCGGGTGAACGGTGAAAAAATGTCGCCGCCGCAGATTTCCGCCCAGGTGTTGAAAAAGATGAAGAAGACGGCCGAGGACTACCTTGGCGAGACGGTGACCGAAGCTGTTGTGACGGTGCCGGCCTACTTCAATGATTCCCAGCGCCAGGCCACCAAGGACGCAGGCAAGATTGCCGGTCTGGAGGTCAAGCGCATCATCAACGAGCCCACGGCTGCAGCCCTGGCTTACGGTATGGACAAAAAGTCCGGTGATGCCACTGTGGCGGTGTTCGACCTGGGTGGTGGTACCTTTGACATCTCCATCATCGAGATTGCCGACACCGATGGCGAACATACCTTCGAAGTGCTGTCCACCAACGGGGATACCTTCCTGGGTGGTGAGGACTTTGACAAGCGTCTGATCGATTACCTGGTTGCCGAGTTCAAGAAAGAGAGCGGCATGAACCTGGAAAGTGATCCGCTGGCACTTCAGCGCCTGAAGGAAGCTGCCGAGAAAGCCAAGATCGAGCTCTCATCCTCTCAGCAGACCGAGATCAACCTGCCCTACATCACGGCGGATGCCAGTGGTCCGAAGCACATGGTGCAGAAACTCACCCGCGCCAAGTTCGAGTCGCTGGTAGAGGATCTCGTAGACCGTACACTGGGACCTGTGAAAACTGCATTGCAGGACGCGGGTCTGGACACATCAAAGATTGATGATGTGATTCTTGTTGGTGGCCAGACCCGCATGCCACTGGTTCAGAAAAAAGTGGCTGACTTCTTTGGCAAGGAAGCACGTCGTGACGTGAACCCGGACGAGGCGGTTGCCATGGGTGCGGCCATTCAGGCCGCGGTGCTGTCCGGCGAAGTCAACGATGTACTGTTGCTGGACGTGACGCCGCTGTCCCTGGGTATTGAGACCCTGGGTGGTGTGACCAGCGTGTTGATCGAGAAGAACACCACCATTCCGACCAAGAAAACCCAGGTGTTTTCAACGGCCGATGATAATCAGAGTGCGGTCACCATTCATGTGGTACAGGGTGAGCGCAAGCAGGCAGCGCAGAACAAGTCCCTGGGCCGGTTTGACCTGGCGGACATTCCGCCAGCCCCGCGTGGCGTACCGCAGATTGAAGTGGCCTTTGATCTGGATGCCAACGGTATTCTGAATGTATCGGCTACCGACAAGGCGACCAACAAGAAGCAGTCCATTGTGATCAAGGCTTCCAGCGGTCTGTCTGATGAGGAAATCGAAAAGATGATCAAGGATGCCGAAGCGCACGCGGCTGACGATCAGAAATTCGAACAGTTGGTGACGGCGCGCAACACGGCTGACGGTCTGGTCCACGCGACCAGAAAGACGCTGGCGGAAGCGGGTGACAAGGTGGATGCGTCCGAGAAGGAAAGCATTGAAGCTGCGATGACGGCGCTGGAAGAGGCCATCAAGGGCAGTGATCTGGCGGATATCGAAGCCAAGACCAAAACCCTGACCGAAGCTTCGCAGGGCATGGCGCAGAAGATGTACGCTGAGCAGCAGCAGGCCGAGACCGGTGGCGATGCTCAGAACCAGGCTGATGATGCGGCGGCTGACGACGCTGTGGATGCCGAGTTCGAGGAAGTCAAGGACGAGGACAGAAAGTAAGTGGCAGTCGCACAGTCGGCGCCTGGTGTGTCATTCACTGCACCAGTGCGGGCAGTGTGACAGCAGGCAGGGGCAGGAAGCGGGATACCACTGTGGTATCCGGTTTCCTGCCTTTTGCGGTTGCATAACCCGGGAAAGAGCATAAAGCGGAAGACCATGTCGAAACGAGACTATTACGAAATTTTGGGTGTATCACGCGATGCGTCCGCGGCTGATATCAAGAAAGCCTACCGGCGTGTGGCAATGAAGCACCACCCGGACCGCAATCCCGATAATGCCGAGTCCGAAGATCTGTTCAAACAGGCCAACGAGGCCTTTGAAGTGCTCTCCGACGATCACAAGCGTGCCCGTTACGATCAGTATGGTCACGCCGGTGTCAACGCCCAGGGTGGCGGCGCAGGTGCTGCTGACTTTGGTGATATTTTCGGTGACATATTCGGCGATATCTTTGGTGGTGCCCGGGGCGGTGGCGGTGGACGGAGAGGTGTGCGCAAGGGCGCCGATCTGCGTTACAACCTGGAGCTGGATCTTGAGGATGCGGTGAAGGGCACAACGGCCAAGATCCGGATACCAACCGCTGTCACCTGCGGCGTCTGCAACGGCAGTGGTGCGGCCAAAGGTTCAACACCGGTTGACTGCACAACCTGTAATGGCGTTGGTCAGGTGCGTATGCAACAGGGTTTTTTCTCGGTTCAGCAGAGTTGCCCGCATTGTGGTGGCAGCGGCAAGCAGATCAAGGACCCCTGTCGCAGCTGCCATGGCCGGGGAGCAGTTGAGGAGCAGAAAACGCTGTCAGTGAAAGTACCCCCGGGTGTGGACAATGGTGACCGTATCCGGCTCTCGGGCGAAGGCCAGGCCGGCGCCCATGGCGGGCCGGCTGGTGACCTGTACGTGCAGGTTGCAGTGCGGGAGCACAAGTTTTTTGAACGTGATGGCAGAAATCTGCACTGCGAGGTACCCATCAGTTTTGTTGATGCTGCCCTCGGCGGTGAGCTGGAAGTTCCGACCCTGGATGGCCGGGTGAAACTCAAGATTCCTGCAGAGACCCAGACCGGTAAACTGTTCCGACTGCGCGGCAAGGGTGTGTCATCCGTGCGTGGTGGCCCGCCGGGGGATCTGTTGTGTCGGGTGGTGGTGGAAACGCCGGTGAAACTGACCAAGCGTCAGAAGGAACTGCTGCACGAATTTCAGGATATTGCCGAGTCCGAAGGCCAGCAATCACCCCGCAAGACCTCATGGTTTGATGGGGTGAAGAAGTTTGTGGACGAGCTGCGCCCCTGAGCGGCCTGTGCAGGCCGCCCACCGCTTGTGCTGTGATCAGCCTACAGACGATGCTTTTGCACAAAGGTTTCGAGAATTGCCTTGTGCTGCTCCGGCGACAGGCGTGGTCCGATATGTGACACGGTCACGCCAGCCGCCAGGCTGGCCAGCGCGCCGGCGGCATGCATGCTGTGCCCGTGGGTGATGCCATACAGGAAGGCGCCGGCAAACATGTCGCCGGCTCCGTTGGTATCCACAGCCTTCACGGGTGCAGCTGCAACTTCCGAATACACTTCCCCGTCAAACAGGCGCGCGCCACGCGCACCCAGTGTGACCACGAACTGGCGCGCAATGCCTTCAATCTTGCGGCACGCAGCATCCAGGTCTGCCTCACCTGACCAGGTCAGTGCCTCCTTTTCGTTGCAGAACAGCAGGTCAACCCCGCTATCGCCAAGCACCTCATCGATGCCGCTGCGGAAGTACTCCAGCATGGACGGATCCGAGAAAGTAAAGGCGGTTCGTACACCATGGCGTTCCGCAGCCTGCTTCAGGGCTATGGCTGCTTCACGCGCGCTATCGGATGTAACCAGATATCCCTCAATATAGACGTAGCGTGCCTTGGCAATAGCGCTGAGCCGAAGTTCCTTGTGTGAGACTTCCTGGGAAATGCCCAGATGCGTGAGCATTGTGCGCTCCGCATCGGGCGTGACCATCACCAGACAGCGTCCGGTAGTGCCTGGCTCACGTGTGGGCGAGAGGTTGGTCTGGATGTTGTGGTTACCGAGTTCCGAGACGTAGAAATCACCCTGCTCGTCATTGGCAACCTTGCACGAATAGAATGCCGTGCCGCCGAACTGGCTCAGTGCATACAGGGTGTTCGCGGCAGAGCCGCCGCCAGCACGCTTTTTCAAAGCATAGTGCCGATAGAGGTCGGCCAGAAGCTGATTCTGCTCGTCCTCGCCAATCAGTGTCATGAAGCCTTTTTTTATGCCGTTGTCAGCGAGAAACCTGTCGTCAACAAGAAACTCCTTGTCGACCAGTGCGTTGCCTATACCGTAAACGTCGTAAGCGGACATGCTGTTTTCCTTTTGCGCGATGGCGCTGTTACAACTGCCTGAATGCCTTTTCGGCAGCGTCCAGTGTCAGGTTGATTTCTTTTTCGCCGTGGGCGGCCGATACGAATCCGGCCTCGAAGGCCGATGGTGCAAGATAGACGCCGGCTTCAAGCATGAGGTGGAAATATTTCCTGAATCGCTCGACATTGCAGGCCATGACCTGGCTGAATGTCGAGATGCGTTTTTCTTCCGAGAAAAAACAGCCGAACATGCCGCCTACCTGATTGGTGGTGAACGCAATGCCCGCCGCATCAGCGCGCTCCCGCAGCCCATTGACCAGTTTCTCGGTATTGGCGTGGAGCTGGATGTAGAAGTTGCTGTCGGCGGTTGCCTTGAGTGTTGCCAGTCCGGCTGCAACTGCCAGAGGGTTGCCGGCCAGAGTGCCGGCCTGGTACACGCCACCTTCCGGTGCAATGTGTTTCATGATGTCTGCGCGGCCACCAAAGGCGCCTACCGGCAGGCCGCCACCGATGATCTTGCCCAATGTGGTCAGATCCGGCGTCACGCCATACAGCGATTGGGCGCCAGCAGCTGCTACACGGAAACCGGTCATGACTTCGTCAAAGATCAGCACCACGCCGTGTTTTGTACACAGCTCGCGCAATTTCTCCAGAAATCCGGGCACCGGCGGTACACAGTTCATGTTGCCGGCAACAGGCTCGATGATCACACAGGCGAGTTCGTCGCCCTTGAGCGTGAACAGCTCTTCAAGCGCTGCAATATCGTTGTAGGGAAGCACCAGCGTCTGTTCTGTGTAAGCGCGTGGCACGCCGCGGGAGTCGGGTTCGCCCAGTGTCAGGGCGCCTGAGCCAGCCTTGACCAGCAGGCCGTCCACGTGCCCGTGGTAGCAGCCTTCGAATTTGACGATGTGGTCGCGACCGGTGTAACCCCGTGCCAGGCGAATCGCGCTCATGGTGGCTTCCGTGCCTGAAGTGACAAGTCGCACTTTATCGATGGAGCTGACGCGCTCACAGATGAGTCGGGCGATCTCCACTTCGCCGGATGTTGATGCACCGAACCCCAGGCCCCGGTCGAGTTGATCTTTCAGCGCTGCAATGACATCGGGGTGGCTGTGCCCGATGATCATCGGACCCCAGGCGCCAACGTAATCGATGTATCTGTTGTTGTCTTCGTCAGTCAGCCAGGCACCGAGTCCGCTGCGAAAAAACAGCGGCGTGCCGCCCACGCCGCGGAACGCGCGTACAGGTGAGTTGACGCCGCCGGGAATGTATTTCTGCGAGCTTTCGAACAACTCGGCTGAGCGTTTTGTCCTGTCGGAAAATGCTGTCATGACTGCCTCTGGAACAATGTATTGAGTGAGCGGGCGCGCTCGGCAACCGCTGGTGTTGAAAAAAGGTAATGAATCACTGCCAGCATATCGGCGCCTGCACTGATCAGTGAGGCGCCATTGTCGGCATTGACGCCACCGATTGCAACAATCGGCAGGTCAACAGCGGCGCGAATTGTGGCCAGGTTGTCGAGCGTGGCCGGGGGTGCCTCGGGCTTGGTCTGCGAGGGGAAAAAGCGCCCGACAGCCACATAACTGGCGCCGTGAGCGCGGGCGCGTTGTGCATTTTCCACGCTGGCATGGCAGGTGGCGCCAATGATGGCCTGAGGACCGAGTCGCTGCCGGGCTTCGGCAACTGTGGTGTCGCTCTGCCCAAGGTGTACACCATCGGCCCCGGTTGAGAGGCACAGTGACACATCATCGTTGACCAGCAAGGGCACGCGCCATTGCCGACATAGCCTGAGCAACGCCTTCAGTTCATTCTGTCTGGTTGTTTCGTCGGCGAGTTTGTTGCGGTACTGCAGCAGGGAGACACCGCCTGACAGGGCACCGCGACAGCGCGCAATGAGTTGACCGCCACTGAGCAGGTCTGGGTCGGTGATGGCATAGACACCGCGAAGTTTCGGATGTGCTGCGTTCATCGTTTTTCAGATTGATGCCAGTAGCCACGATCGGGCATGTGTTGACCACAGCCGAAACGCAGGCCGGCTTCCAGTGCGTGCCATGTGTAATGTTGTGCCTGCATCACGGCCTCGTGCATGCTGAAGCCGTGAGCCAGAAAGCCTGCCAGCGAAGCGGCCAGTGTGCAGCCGGAGCCGTGGTACTCATGTGGCAGGCGCGGCCACTCAAAGCATCGCACGGGCTGGTGCTGGGTATAGAGACGATTGATCACTTTGGATTCATTGAGATGGGTGCCCGTCAGCAGCACATGACGGCAGCCGGTGTCCAGCAGCTCAATGGCTCCGGCATCCAGAGTGTCACTGCTGGTGGCCAGTTGGTCGAGTTCATAGCTGTTGGGTGTGATGACGTGTGCCAACGGCAGCAGCAGTGTGTGGAAGGCCCGGACAAGTTCATCGGAACTCAAGCTGAAACCGCCGCCAGCCTTGAGCACAGGGTCCACCACCACCGGGATATCCGGGTAGTCCTGCAGCAGGGTGTGGATAACCTCCATCATTTCGGCACTGCTGATCAGGCCGATCTTGAAGGCCTGAACCGGAATATCTTCAAGCACTGCTCGAGCCTGCTCGATCACCAGCATGGGGTCACAGGGCACGACCTTGATGATGTTGCGTGTGTCCTGCACGGTCTGCGCGGTGATGACCGGCGCAGCATGGCATCCGGCGCTGAACAGCGCCTCGATGTCGGCCTGGATGCCCGCGCCGCCACAGGGGTCGAGGCCGGAAAAACACAGGACAGTGGGGCGTGTTTCGTTGGTGTTCAGGGACATACAACCTCCCTGGCGTGGACTAGAAAGGTTTGACCACAACCAGAATGACAATGGCGATCAGCAACAGGACCGGCATTTCATTGTACCAGCGAAAGAATACGTGGCTACGGGTATTGCTGCCTTCTCTGAGTTTGACCAAAAACCACCAGCAGCTGACATGATAGGCAATCAGCAGTACCACCAGCGTGAGTTTGGCGTGCATCCAGCCCTGACTCATGTAAAAACCGGGTGCAAAGGATATCAGCCACAGGCCCAGTGCCACGGTGACCACCGCCGCGGGGGTCATGATGCCCCAGAACAGTTTCCGCTCCATGATCACAAAGCGATCCCTGCTGATCTGGTCCTCGGCCATGCTGTGGTAGACATAGAGACGGGGCAGATAGAACAGACCGGCGAACCAGCTGATTACTGCGACGATATGAAAGGCTTCCACCCAGGGCATGGCACGATCTCCGAATGCTTGTAGCGCGATGTCTGGTAGAATACATGTCGCAAGCAAATTCGCAAGCTCAGGGAGCATGAAGTGATCAAGGCAGCAATTGTTGGTGGAACCGGGTACACAGGTGTTGAACTGCTGCGTCTGTTGGCGCCGCGTTCAGATGTCAGTGTGGAGGTGATAACGTCACGGGAGATGGCCGGCACAGCTGTTGGCGACGTATTCCCGAATCTGCGTGGGCATCTGGATCTGGCTTTCAGCGAACCGGACACGGATCAGCTGGCCGCCTGTGACGTGGTGTTCTACGCCACGCCTCACGCTGTTGCCATGAAAACTGCGGCCGAGCTGATGGCACGCGATGTCCGGGTGATTGATCTGTCGGCTGATTACCGACTGCAGGACATCGAGACCTGGGAGAAGTGGTATGGTGTGCGGCACGAGAGCCCGGAGTTGGTGAGCAAGGCGGTTTACGGTATGCCTGAGATGAATAGGGAGGCCATTCGTGATGCGCAACTTGTTGCGGTGCCGGGTTGTTATCCAACGGCGATACAGCTGGGCTACCTGCCGCTGCTGGAAGCCGGTCTGGTGGATACCGGCAGTTTGATTGCCGACGCCAAATCCGGGGTCAGCGGCGCCGGGCGCAAGGTTGCCATGCGAACCCTGCTTTGTGAAGCCTCTGAGTCAATGAGTGCCTACGGTGTAAGCGGCCACCGTCACCTGCCGGAAATCGCTCAGACCCTGCGTGGCTTTTCCGGCAGCGATGTTGGCCTGACGTTCATTCCGCACCTCACGCCCATGGTGCGCGGCATTCATGCCACCTTGTATGCACGACCGTTGGGTGCAACCAGTGCCGGGCAATTGCAGGGCCTTTATGAGCAGCGATTCGCCAAGGAGCCCTTTGTTGATGTGCTGCCTGCGGGCATGGTTCCTGAAACACGCAGCGTGAAGGCCTCCAACTACTGCCAGATATCAGTCACCCATCTGCCCGCAAGCAACATGATTGTGGTCTTGTCGGTGGTTGACAACCTCGTCAAGGGGTCATCGGGTCAGGCCATTCAGAACATGAACATCATGTTCGGTTTGCCGGAAACCACCGGTCTGGATCAGGTATCAGTGTTGCTGTGAACTCCGGTAGATGAGGTTCAGCTGAATAGTTGACTGTTTTACTTGGTTATGGCGTAATGCCAGCACACTTCGATGGGATACCACGCATGTCAGCAGTACAGTCACAGGAACCGGCAATTGTCACCTTGACAGATAATGCCGCCGATCGTGTCCGCAATCTGCTTGCCGAGGATGGCAAGCAGGACATGAAGTTGCGGGTGTATGTTACCGGCGGTGGCTGTTCGGGTTTCCAGTACGGCTTCAATTTCGAGGAGGCAGTGGCTGAGGACGACACCGTGGTGGAACAGAAGGGTGCAACCCTGTTGATCGACCCCCTCAGCTATCAGTACCTGGCCGGATCTCGTGTGGACTACGTTGAGAACCTCCAGGGATCCCGCTTTATCGTGGAGAACCCGCTGGCCACCACAACCTGTGGTTGTGGCTCATCCTTTTCAATCTGATTGCCGGCCCGCGAAGTATCGCCCGCCCAGCACACAGGGGCGCCGGGCGCCAGTCAGGCGGGTGCAATCAACCGCCCGGGATTCGACGTTCTGTTTTGCCAGCCAGGCGAAACACATGGCCTCCATCCAGTCTGCCGGTACACCATGCTCGTCACTGCCGCTGACTTTCACTGCACCGGTGAGCTGGTCAAGTCGCTGAACCAGCGCCGTGTTACGCGCGCCGCCGCCGCACAGCAGCAATTCATCACAGTCTGACATCACCTGCATCAGGGTATCCGCAACGCTGCGAGCACTCACTTCCAGCAGGGTGCGCTGAACGTCTTCCGGTGCCAGATGCTGGAACGGCTTCAATTGCTGGTGCAACCACTGTGGATTGAACAGTTCCCGGCCGGTGCTCTTGGGGGGCTGGAGTGAGAACCAGCCATCGGCCAGGCAACGGTCCAGCAAGGCCTGGTCAAACTTGCCACTGGCTGCCCAGGCGCCATCTGCATCGTAATTGACACCCTTGTGCTCATTGATCCAGATATCCATCAATACATTGGCCGGCCCGGTATCAAAACCACTGACAGGCGCCTGGCTACCGGCTGGCAGCAGGGTCAGATTGGCGATACCGCCAAGATTGAGAACCGCCCGATTCCGTGTCTGATGGGCAAACCTTGCTTTGTGGAACAGTGGTGCCAGTGGTGCACCCTGACCGCCGGCTGCCATGTCCATGCGACGAAAGTCGGCAACCGTATCAATGCCGGTAGCCGAGGAGATGGTGTTGGGGTCACCGATCTGCAGCGTGAACGGAAATTCACCCTCAGGCTGGTGGTAGACCGTCTGGCCATGACTGCCTATGGCGGTCACGCGTGACGGGACCACGCTGGCTTTGGCCAGAAGTTGATTGATTGACTCTGCAATGCAGCGACCGACCTCTATGTCCAGACTGCCGAGTTCAGGCAGGCTTGTGTTGGCACCATGACACAGTTCAAGCAGGCGCTTGCGCAGGGGCTGGGGCATGGGTGTGAAGTGGGTGTCGACCAATACCGGTTCAGTGGCATTGAAGTCGATCAGCGCGCAGTCAATACCATCCATGCTGGTGCCGGAGATGGTACCGACATAATAGTCCGGAGCAGTCATGCTTGCCTCAAGTGGCGGCCGGGCAGGTCTCAGTCGGCTGATGCTGCGCCGTTGTCACGGGCCGAGTAGCTGATCAGGCGATTGTCACCGTCCCGCTCTTCGAAACGCTGCAGTATGTCGCGTGTCTGGGATCGGAATCGGGCCAGTTCACGCTCTTCCAGGGAAACTGCCAGTGGCAACTCGTCCAGAATGGTTCTGGGGTCCTTGTGGACGCCGTTGACCAGGAACTCGTAATGCAGGTGCGGGCCTGTGGCGGCGCCGGTTGAACCAACGTAGCCGATGATCTGCCCCTGACGCACCCGGGCTCCGCGTCTCACACCATTTGCGTAAGCATTCAGGTGGGCGTATTTGGTTTCAAAGTTGCCCGGATGCTCAAGCACAATCAGGTGGCCGAAAGAACCGTTGCGTGCAGCCCAGGTGACTGTGCCATCGGCGGTTGCGCGCACCGGTGTGCCTGTGGGCGCGGCGTAGTCTGTGCCCCGATGTGCCCTGATGGTGTTCAGGATCGGGTGCCTTCGATTGGGATTGAAGTTGGAGCTGATACGAAACACATCCAGGGGATTCCGCAGGAACGCGGTTCGCATGCTTTCTCCGTCCGGTGTGAAGTAGCCGGTTTCGCCCTTGTCATTGATATAGCGCAGTGCAACATGCTCGCGGCCACGGTTGATGAAGCGGGCGCCCAGAATGGGCCCGGTGCCAACCAGTTCGTCTTCAAGGTACAATTCTTCGTAGATCAGGCTGAATTCGTCACCCTGGCGGGGATCAAGAATGAAATCGATCACGCCGCCGAAAATGTCGGCCATCTGCATGATCACACTGGCAGGAATGCTGGCACGTTGACCGGCCATGAACAGGCTGTCGGTAAGTTCGCCTTCACGCATCGTCTGGCGTATTTCGGGCTCGCGGCGGATGGGTTCAACCTCGTAACGGGCATCACGCAAGGTGAATGCATAACCGTCCAGCGGGGATGTCAAGACCTGCAGCTCTTCCAGCAGCCCCGGTTCGGGAATGTAGAAGGCCAGTTGATAACCGGGATGAAGGCGATTGAGAATGGTGGCATCGGAGCCACTGTCGAGCAGTCTGTGCAGGTCGCGGGCTGACAGTCCGACCCGGGAAAAGAGTGAGGACAGGTTGTCGCCGGATTGAACCTCGATTTCGGTCCAGTTCTCGCTGCTGTCAGCGAGCTTGTCCGCAGCGCGTCTGTCGGCCAGTGGCCCGGCCGAGGCGCGAAGTGCGTCTTCGGTCTCCGAATCCTGTGTCAGTGCAGCGATCAATGAGTCCGGGCGTGATGCTGGTGATATGCCGGCGAGTCCGGCAGCCACCGTTCGGGTGTCTGCCGTGGCGCGGTTACCGTATGCTGTCTCGTCCGGAGTGCTCAGCAACAGCGCCAGCAGTGCCACGACGAGCAGGCTGGCCATGATGAAATGCTTGCGAAGATAATGATGTCTGACAGTGCGCCCGTTGTTTTTGGTCGAATCCATGATCACGGCTGTTTTTGGTGTTGATTTTTTGACCCCCAAAAAAAAGTGTCAGGGGAAAAGTTATCGGCAAATCTTAAGGCATTTAGAGTTCACGTCAAGCGCAAATAGTTGTGGTATTGGAATCTGTGGATTTATTCACGTTATGCATACGTGTAGAATCTGCGCTCTTTCAGAGACACGCACCAGTGGTGGAAGGACAATATGGCTGACAGACCCGATATTCTTGCCGACTTGCGCGCGCGGGCGCTGATTGCCCAGATGACGGCAGAAGATGGTATGGCTGAGCATCTCGCAGGGCAGTCCCGCACACTTTATAGCGGTTTTGATCCCACGGCAGAGAGTCTTCATATAGGCCACCTGGTGCCTTTGCTGGCCTTGCAGCGTTTTCAGCGTGCCGGGCACAAACCGATTGCACTTGTTGGCGGTGCTACCGGGCTGATCGGAGATCCAAGCTTCAAGGCTGCCGAGCGTCAGCTCAATACGGCGGATGTGGTCGAGTTGTGGGTTGATCGTATCAAGCGCCAGGTCAGTCAATTTCTGGATTTCGACTGTGGTGCCAATTCTGCGCTTGTTGTCAACAATCTGGACTGGACCAGAGATCGCAATGTGCTGGACTTTCTGCGTGATGTGGGCAAGCACTTTTCTGTCAATGCGATGATCCAGAAGGAATCGGTCAAGCAGCGCCTGGAAAGGGAAGGTGCCGGTATTTCTTTTACCGAGTTCAGTTACATGTTGCTGCAGTCGCTGGACTTTGCCGAACTATACGCCCGTTATGGTTGCACCCTGCAGATTGGAGGCAGTGACCAGTGGGGTAATATCACCGGCGGTATCGACCTGACTCGGCGTCTGCACAGGGCCCAGGCTTACGGCATCACCCTGCCGCTGGTGACCAAGGCCGATGGCCAGAAATTCGGCAAGACCGAGTCAGGCACGATCTGGCTGGACCCGGCCAAGACCTCGCCCTACGCCTTCTATCAGTTCTGGCTCAATACCGCCGATGCTGATGTTTACCGGTTCCTTTATTATTTCACCTTCCTGTCACCGGCCGAGATCGCCGGTATCGAGGAAGAGGACAAGGCAATTGCCGGCAAGCCCAGGGCGCAGGGTGTGCTGGCCCGTGAGGCAACCCTGCTGGTGCATGGCAACGAGGGGCTTCAGGCGGCTGAGCGCATCAGTCGGGCCTTGTTCTCCGGAGAGATTGCCAGCCTGACAGAGCCTGATCTTGAGCAGCTTCAACTTGACGGCTTGCCGGCCACTGATGTGGGCGGGCGGCAGTTGAGCCTGCTGGAAGCGCTGGTAGAAACTGGCCTGGCCGCATCAAACAGGGCGGGCCGTGAATTCATCGGCAACAACGCGGTAGTTGTGAACGGGTACAGGTGGCAGGATGAGGCTGAACTGCTGTCGGCTGACAAGGCGCTGTATGGTCGGTATTTTGTGCTTCGGCGTGGCAAAAAACAGTTCCATTTGTTGGCTGTCTGAGCGGCCGGCTGCGGTACCGATAAAAAACTGGGTTCCAATGCTTGCCAAGCCGGATTTGTATGGCATAATGCGCGCCCTCTGCTCAGAAGCACGAAGCAACTGAGTCGGGGCAGGCCGGACAATCGGCGCATTTCATTTGGGTGAGAGCCGGGATGAAAAAAAGTCGCTGAAAGTGCTTGCCAGGATTGCTGAGACGCGTATAATACGCGGCCTTGCTTGCCACGAAGGTAAGCGGAACAGGTTCTTTAAAAGTTTGAGATTAAGTAATAGAGGTGGGTGCTTGCCGTGATGGTTATGCGCATTAAGCGAGATAATCAAGGTAAGCAACTGCGTTAATTTACAATTGAGTAGATTTAAGTCTTAACAGACAGTAGTTGTGACTTTGAGCAATGGTTAGTTGCCTGGAAGCTTTGCCGGTTAGGTAGTACGGTGAATCGGAAGGGCACTTGCAAGATTGAACTGAAGAGTTTGATCATGGCTCAGATTGAACGCTGGCGGCAGGCTTAACACATGCAAGTCGAGCGGAAACGAAGGGAGCTTGCTCCCAGGCGTCGAGCGGCGAACGGGTGAGTAACGCGTAGGAATCTACCCGATAGAGGGGGATAGCCCGGGGAAACCCGGATTAATACCGCATATGCCCTACGGGGGAAAGCAGGGGATCTTCGGACCTTGCGCTATCGGATGAGCCTGCGTCGGATTAGCTAGTTGGTAGGGTAAAGGCCTACCAAGGCGACGATCCGTAGCTGGTCTGAGAGGATGATCAGCCACACCGGAACTGAGACACGGTCCGGACTCCTACGGGAGGCAGCAGTGGGGAATATTGGACAATGGGGGCAACCCTGATCCAGCCATGCCGCGTGTGTGAAGAAGGCCTTCGGGTTGTAAAGCACTTTAAGCAGGGAGGAAAGGCGCAAGGTTAATACCCTTGCGAGTTGACGTTACCTGCAGAATAAGCACCGGCTAACTCCGTGCCAGCAGCCGCGGTAATACGGAGGGTGCAAGCGTTAATCGGAATTACTGGGCGTAAAGCGCGCGTAGGCGGTCTGGTCAGTTGGATGTGAAAGCCCAGGGCTCAACCTTGGAACTGCATTCAATACTGCCAGGCTAGAGTACGGGAGAGGGGGGTAGAATTCCACGTGTAGCGGTGAAATGCGTAGAGATGTGGAGGAATACCAGTGGCGAAGGCGGCCCCCTGGCCTGATACTGACGCTGAGGTGCGAAAGCGTGGGGAGCAAACAGGATTAGATACCCTGGTAGTCCACGCCGTAAACGATGTCAACTAGCCGTTGGGGAACTTGATTCCTTAGTGGCGCAGCTAACGCACTAAGTTGACCGCCTGGGGAGTACGGTCGCAAGATTAAAACTCAAATGAATTGACGGGGGCCCGCACAAGCGGTGGAGCATGTGGTTTAATTCGACGCAACGCGAAGAACCTTACCTGGTCTTGACATCCTCGGAATCCTGCAGAGATGCGGGAGTGCCTTCGGGAGCCGAGTGACAGGTGCTGCATGGCTGTCGTCAGCTCGTGTCGTGAGATGTTGGGTTAAGTCCCGTAACGAGCGCAACCCTTGTCCTTATTTGCCATCATTAAGTTGGGCACTCTAGGGAGACTGCCGGTGACAAACCGGAGGAAGGTGGGGACGACGTCAAGTCATCATGGCCCTTACGACCAGGGCTACACACGTGCTACAATGGAGCGTACAAAGGGTTGCGACCCCGCGAGGGTGAGCTAATCCCATAAAACGTTTCGTAGTCCGGATCGGAGTCTGCAACTCGACTCCGTGAAGTCGGAATCGCTAGTAATCGTGAATCAGAATGTCACGGTGAATACGTTCCCGGGCCTTGTACACACCGCCCGTCACACCATGGGAGTGGGTTGCAAAAGAAGTGGGTAGCATAACCTTCGGGAGTGCGCTCACCACTTTGTGATTCATGACTGGGGTGAAGTCGTAACAAGGTAGCCGTAGGGGAACCTGCGGCTGGATCACCTCCTTAAACTGAAAGCGCATGCCATTACGGTAAAGTGCCCACCTCTATTACTTAATCCAGACTATTGGACCTTTTCGGGGCCATAGCTCAGCTGGGAGAGCGCCTGGTTTGCATCCAGGAGGTCAGCGGTTCGATCCCGCTTGGCTCCACCAGTTTGTTCTTTAAAAATTCGATGAATGAAGCAAAAGATCCATTGATGTATTGGTGCAAGCCGATACTGAGATGGAAAAGGTATGCTGTATAACAAGTTATACAAGCGCTGAGAACATCTGTACGAGCGAAGTCGTGTAAGTGATTGTGAGCTGTGTGATTTCCAGGTAATTGCCGTTTTTGGGTGAGAGTCTGGGATTATATGGTCAAGCACTTAAGCGTACGTGGTGGATGCCTTGGCAGCCAGAGGCGATGAAGGACGTGGTAGGCCACGAAAGGCCTCGGGGAGCCGTCAAACAGGCTTTGATCCGGGGGTATCCGAATGGGGAAACCCATCCCGCTTGCGGGATATCCCTAACTGAATCCATAGGTTAGGGAGGCGAACGCAGGGAACTGAAACATCTAAGTACCTGCAGGAAAAGAAATCAATTGAGATTCCCTGAGTAGCGGTGAGCGAAAGGGGATTAGCCCTTAAGCTTCTTATGTGTTAGTGGAAGG
>JBJHCW010000008.1:0-185613 GCA_050486205.1 Gammaproteobacteria bacterium
TTTTTCGGGGGCCCCCCCGCGCCCCCCCGTTGTGTGGCCTGGGGCGGCCCCCCGGGGCCCGCCTACGCCCGACATCAGTAAACCCGGTCCTCGGGACTCCAAGTCCGTGGTGAATTTTCGCTGGGGTGCTGGTTATCGCACATCATGAGGGGGGGGCTGGCGCGTGCCACTGCAAGGCGCCATGCGCGCCAGATTTGCGCTTTCACATCCGGGCGATCGACGTGGGCGGTGGTGCTATTGGTATGGCGCTGCAACCGCTGAACAGCCATTCCGCCCGAATTCATCACATTCCTGGAGTTCCGGGCAGGTGGATTGAGAATGTGGGCCTTCGCTGGCCAGGGATGGCCAGCGCAGAGCGACACAGGGATGTGCTCGAGCGTGCCCACATTCTCAATCCACCTGCCCGGAACCGCACTGCAAGGCCTCCACACCACCAGACCCTTCCCCCGAAATCCGGACTACTGACACAGACAAAAAAAGGAGCAAGCTCCTGAGAACCTGCCCCTCCCTTGTACCCTGGTTACACGGAACGTGATACGCCCCGTGTGCTCAGGTATCAGAACTCATGGCTGAAACGGGCATAGAACATTCGGCCCAGCGGGTCCTGCAACTGGCCGACAATGCCTGAAGTCATGCCGACTTTCTGCGCCTGACGATCAAACGCATTACGCATCCCCACGGTAATCGCCGAGTTCCCGTCCATGAGATTCAGACCGCTGTAGGTGTAGAACCAGTCCAACTGGGTCCAGGCCCGGATCGTGTCCACGCTACGGTAGTTGCTGAAGGGGAAGACCGCCTGGAAGCTGAAATCATTGGCGTCAAAATTGACGCTGCTGACATAACGCACTGTTGCTGCGGCCCGGTGATCACCCATGTTCCAGCCGAAGCGGGCGTTGGCACGCCACTCCGGCATGGCCGGTACGGCACCAAAACTGTCGTTCTGATTACCCACGGCTTCGCGCACCGGATCCTGTGGCGAAAGCTGGAAGCGGTAGGTATCCACATAAGTGGCCGTCAGATTGGTACTGAAGGTGCCCCAACTATTGGTGAAGTAGTCGTAGCCCGCTTCAATGTCCAGAGCCCGCACCAACATGCTGGATGCGTTGGAGTCACTCTGAATGATTTCAAAAACGAAGGTGGGATCATCGGCGTCGCGCCGGATCCGATTATCGGAGCGCGGATCAGCAACCCAGGCACGTAGCATGTCTATCGAAGGGTAGGGCTGGGCATCCGTGGGCTGGAAGCCGGTCGCCTGCTGGAAGTTGAAGAAATCCGCTCGCGCAATGTCCTGGGTCGTGGTACTGACAATTCGATCCGTGAAATCCGTTTCACTCCAGGTCACGGACAGGTTCATATTGTCCATGGGCAGCAGATCGAAGCCCACAGTCCAGCTTTCCGAGGTTTCCGAGAGCAGGTTGGGGTTACCATCCTGACAGGAATTCGTAAAGGCTGAGAAGGTGGAGAACGGATCGTCAAAGTTGGTCAGGCCACAGCTCCGGGGAGACGTCAACTGGTTCATGGTCGGTGCCAGGAAGGCTTCACCCCATGTCGCCCGCAAACCCAGCCAGTCGGTCGGCTGATAGACCGTGCCCAACTTGAAGATGGTGTCGGACGGCCCACCACTGATGTTTTCATGGCGCGCCGCAACGTTCAATTCCAGGTTGTCAAGAATCGGAAACAGCAGCTCGCCAAACATCGCATTGACGTCGCGACTGCGGGAGAACGGATCTGTCTGTGTACCCAACAGACCTTCGCCCTTGATCGTCAGCATATCTGGCGTACGTTGCAGGGCCTCCATACGAAGCTGATAACCAAAGGCCGCACCGATCTGGCCGCCGGGAAGCTGATAGGCGCCGAGCGGGATGTTACCGTTGAAGATAAGATCGATAGTCTGCAGGTCATCAACAAAACGGCGCCGGGGTTCGATACCGATCTGATCCATCACCGCCTGGGGCGTCCGGAATTGCGGATCGGTGGCCCCAAAGGGATTGAAACAGGCATCAACATCATTGACCACATCACAGTTCAGCCCCTGCGCGATGGCGGCGTAGTTCCAGACCTGGGAAACCTGGTTGCGATCCCAGGCGCGGGAGAAGCTGTAGGAGGCCAGGCCTTCCCAGCCCGGCACAAAAGGCACATCGAACTGGGCATCAAAGGCCATGCGCCAGTAACGGCTATCCCTGTGGTCGTTACGTGCACAGGATCCGTCCTGGAAGTTCTGTGATGGGCAGGTATTGCCAGCCCCGACCGTGCGCCAGGCGGAAAAGGGCACATCTTCATTGAAGGGCACCCCGCCCATGGGGTCCTGATCCATCGACGCAAACTGGTTTTGTGCCAGTTGCACAGTACCGTCGGCGCCCCGCAGGGGCAGCGGTCGGCCATAACCATCAATGATGATGTTACCGGCTTCGTCCCGGGCTGGCTGTGCGTACAGCGGGGTACCATCAGCATTCACCGCGCGGAACGGGTTGCCGGGCAGTTCGCCGCGGGCCAGGGGCAGTTCAGTGGTCCGGCCCCCGGGGTTGGAACTTGACGTGCGCGCATCGTTGGACTGGCGCGTGTAAAAGAACTGTCCCGAGAGGGTCAGCTCGGGATTCACGTCCCAGCTTGCATTGGTGAAGTATTGTGCGATGTCATTGGCTTCACGGAAGTCGCGGGTATCACCGAAATCCAGCCAGCATTGGCCAAGGGCCAGAAAGCCGAAGGGATTGGCACCCAGCACAGTGGGATCGGTACGTTCAGTGCCACAGGCAGGGTCGGGTCTCCTGGTACTTGTACCCGTCAGATTGCCGTCTGCATCACGGTTTGGTACCTGGAAGTTACCCGGATTGGCGGTACTTGATGAGGTCAGACCCGCACGCATGAGGTCCGGTCGATCGATCCAGCGCAGGCGACCAGCCTGGCGGAAGTTGTAGGCCGCCACAACGTCGATTTCATTGGCGATGTTGGTGCCGAACAGCATCGAAATCTGGTTTTCGTCGAAACTGCCGGGTCCGTCATCAGTTTCGTGGTACAGCTCGATCTTGAAACCGTCGTACTGGGTCACCGGCACAATGTTCACCACGCCAGCCACCGCATCGGTACCGTAGAGCGCCGCAGCACCGTCGGTCACAATTTCCATGCGTTCAATGGCAATGTTGGGTAACAGGACGTTGACGTTGTCGGTCGGCACCCGTTTGCCGTCCATCAGCTGGAGGGTGGCGCTGGTGCCAAGGCCCCGCAGGTTGAAGGAGGTGGTGTTACTGGAGGTGCCCTGGATGGTATTGGTCACCGCCGAACCGGCGTTGTAGGTCATGTTCTGAACGACCTGGCCCATATTGATGGTGCCTTCGGCCTGCAGATCATCGTTGGACAGGGTGGTCATCGGAGACGCCGCGGTGAAACCTTCACTGCGGCGGATGAAGGAACCGGTCACGACCACTTCCTCGATCCCGGGTTCCTGCTGAGCAAGTGCCGCCGGCATGCCGGCAGCTGACAATACGGCGGCTGAAATGGCGACGCAGAGTGTTTTTTTCGTGAAGAAGCGTGTGGAGTCGGAATTGTTGCGTGTGTGTTTTGCTGTCACAGTACAGTCCTCGTAATTTGTGATTTTTGCTTTGGGACGTATTGTTTATCTGACCTTCCCGGTCAGTACTTCGGTCTGGAGTTATCCCTGACTCCATCGCCACAGCTTCCCGTGGCGCGTGACCTTGCCCGGTGCACGACCCTTGAATAGCGCACCTGACAGAGGCTGAATCTACTGCGGAAAGTTACAGCCTGTTACGAAACTATCAAGTTTCACGGTGTATATCAAAAGCAAATTACCGAGCGGAAGGTCACAAGCGGAAGAACCGCTCACGATAGAACTGCAGCTCCCGAATCGAGTCCCGGATGTCATCCATGGCCTGATGGGTATTGCCTTTGGTGAACCCGTCCAGCAGCTCAGGACGCCATCGGCGGGCCAGCTCCTTTACAGTGCTCACATCGAGGTTGCGGTAGTGGAAAAAGGCGGCAAGCTGCGGCATGTAACGATTCAGGAAACGTCTGTCCTGATGCACGCTGTTACCACACATTGGTGAGACGCCACGCTCGACATGGCGGGCAAGAAACGCCAGCGTCTGCAGCTCGGCCTCGTGTTCATCGGTGGTACTGGCCTTGACCCGGTCAATCAGCCCGGAGGCACCATGCGTGGTCTGATTCCACTCATCCATGGCGTCCAGCAGGGTATCGGCCTGCTTGACCGCAATGACCGGACCCTCCGCCAGTATGTTGAGATCACCGTCAGTGATCAGTGTGGCAATTTCAATAATGCGTTCGCGGTCCGGCTCGAGCCCGGTCATTTCCAGGTCTATCCAGACCAGGGCGTTCTTGCGATCAATCTCTGACATGTGGGTTCCATTCCTGATCAATACATGGCTGATGGATGATTGTAGCATCGCCAGGCAAATCCATGAGGTAGAATGCCAAGGAACCTCTGGTTGACTCCCTTGCTGCTCTGCGGGAGTCTGGCGCGTGCTGCTGCAAGGCCTCGTGCGCAGGCAATGGCAGTAGCCCTTGGCAAGCACGAGAACGCCACAGCGGTGCGCGCCAGGCCCCGCCCGGAGGGGTCTCCAGCCAAACCCGCTCTCCGCGTTGCGCTTTCTTGACAGGCGGACGCATGCCAGCGAAAGTGCGCCTTGACAGCGGATCTGGCTGGAGGCCAGAGCTGCAAGGGAGTTAACCAGAGGTTCCTTAGATGGCAAAACGACGACTCAATCAACAGCAACTGCGCCGGATCAGTCAGAATCAGCAGCAGCGTGGCAAACGTGCGCAAGTTGCCCGGGATCAGGCCGGGGATCCGCTGGCACATGATGAGCTGGGCCCGGAACTGCCCGGCATTGTGGTCTGCCACTACGGCCAGCAGCTGGACATCGAGTCACAGGCCGGGGAGAGTCGCGGCCAGATCTTCCGGTGTTACCAGCGCAGCAATCTGCCGGCCCTGGTCACTGGTGATCGGGTCACGTGGCAGGCAGCGGCAGAGCACACTGGCGTGGTGGTTGCACTGGAGCCACGACGCACAGTTCTGAACCGCCCCAACGCGCAGGGTGACCTGCGCCCGGTTGCCGCCAACATCGACTGTGTGGTGGTGGTCATTGCACCAGTGCCCGAACCGTTTGCCAACCTCATTGACCGCTATCTGGTCGCCATCGAAAACATAGACCTGGAACCTGTGCTGCTGCTGAACAAGGAAGACCTGCTCGGCGACACCCAGGAGCCGGCGCTGGAAGCGCTGCTGCAGACTTATCGTGATATCGGTTACACGGTACTGCGCTGCTCCTGTGAATCGGGTCGCGGCCTGGACCCGCTGCAACAGCATCTTCGTGAGCGAACGGCCATATTTGTCGGGCAGTCTGGCGTTGGCAAGTCTTCACTCATCAACAGGCTGCGCAACACCCAGGGAGCAACCGACCAGGATGCCGCCGTAGGTGCGTTATCCGTGGGTCGACAGAAAGGTACTCACACAACCACGGCCACGCGACTGTATCATTTGCCGGACAGTGGTGACCTGATCGATTCACCCGGCATTCGGGAGTTCGGTCTGACACAACTTGATGCGGGGCAGGTGTTCGACGGTTTCATCGAATTCAGACCCCTGGCCGGACGCTGCCGATTCCGCGACTGCCGTCATCTGCAGGAGCCGGGTTGTGCCCTGCTGGCAGCGGCCGAGGCGGGGCAGATCCATCCCCGCCGCCTGGACAGCTATTTCCACATTGTCAGCACCCTGTCGGACGCCTGATCAGAAAATTTCCGGCGCGGGCAGGATTGCCTCGGGCGGCAGGAACGGAGAATCCTCTTCACCACTGAGTAAGCTGCGCCGCAAACGCTGCTCGGTCAGTTCGTTCATTACCAGGATGACAATGCGCCGATTGGCCGGATTGTTCGGATTATCGGCATCAAAGGGGGCCGATGAACCCAGCCCGATGATCTGAGCAAACTGTTCATAGTCCATACCACCTTCGAGCAGCGCACGGCGCGCCGCATTGGCCCGGTCGGTGGACAGCTCCCAGTTGGTGTATTCACCATTGTTGCGCGTGAAGGGCAGTGCGTCGGTGTGGCCATAAACCGTCATCTTGTTCGGCGCCGGGGCCAGTACCTCGGCGATGGTCCAGAGAATCTGCCGGGCAAAGGGCTGCAGCCTGTCCTGACCAATATCAAACAGCGCCCGGTTGTTGCGATCAACAATCTGGATCAACAGGCCTTCGTCGGTCTGCTCCATCAGAATGTTCTCGTTAAACCATTCAAAGCTTTCATCACCACCAAGCGCATCTTCGAGCTCGGCTGCCAGACGTTCCATGGTTTCCTTTTCACGCAGCCGGGCAAGTTCCATGTATTCACGAATTTCAAGTTCCTCGGGAGACTCCACCACCTGCTCCTGATCCTCGCGCACCAGTGCGAGATTCAGTCCCTGGTTGGCCAGGTCCAGCGGACGACCGCCGAGATCAAGCACATAGGGCGTGCCGCCGTCACCGCGATCAGCCAGGCTGCGCGGGTCGGAGAAGTAGCCGGCAATGACCATTTTCTCCAACTCGGTGGTGCTCTCTATCAACCACAACACCAGAAAAAACGCCATCATTGCCAGTGCAAAATCGGCAAAGGCAATTTTCCACGAACCGCCGTGCGCGCCACCGCCACCGCGCTTGGCGCGGCGGATGACTATGGTCTGTTCGGTCTTTTCCACAGCTGCTACCTGTCAGCCACCTAACGGCTGCGTATGTGATTTTCCAGTTCAGTAAAACTCGGTCTGTCTGTCGAGAACAGGGTCTTGCGTGCAAACTCTACCGCCATCTGCGGCGGCAAGCCGTTGGAGGTGGCAACAATGGCGGCCTTCACGCACTCGAACATCTTGATTTCCTCTTCCGCCACCGCGGCAAGACGCGAGCTCATGGGACCGACAAAGCCATAGGCGAGGAAGATACCCACAAATGTGCCAACCAGGGCCGCCGCAACACTCTGTCCCAGTGCATCCGGTGGACCACCGAGCTTCTGCATGGTGATGACAATACCCAGTACGGCCGCCACGATGCCGAAACCGGGCAGGGCGTCAGCCACCCGATGCACGGCGTGTGAGGGTTCGTTGAGTTCGTGCATCTGCACTTCAATTTCCGAATCGATCATTGCCTCGATTTCATGAGGCGCCAGATTGCTGGTGGTCAGGATGCGCAGATTGTCGGTGACAAACTCCACCAGGCGGCGATCCTTGAGCAGATTCGGATAGCGGGTAAAGATGCCACTTTCCTCCGGCACCTCGATATCAGCTTCCACCGCCATCATGCCTTCACGGCGCGCCTTGTTGAACAGATCGAACAACAGGCTGAGCAGATCCAGATACATCTTCGGTGTCGTGCTGGCCCCAAAAACTGCCCTGGGCAACTGTTTGCCGGTCTCCCTGACCAGATGCATGCTGTTGGCAATCAGAAAGGCACCGGTGGCAGCACCAAAGATCATCAGATACTCATAGGGTTGCCACAGAACGGCCAGTATGCCGCCATGCATGACATATCCAATGCCTACACTGAGCAATACTGTCAGGAACCCGATAACAAAGACCATTTCAGTCATCTCATGCTGTGAACTGTACCTGTTCTAAGTCGGCAGCTTGGCGGGAATGTTTAGGGAACCTCTGAATTACCAGGGAACCTCTGATATGATTCCAGCGCTGTTGGACTGAGGAACCCTGGATGAAAGACCGACTTTTCATACTCATGCAGTATCTGGTGCCACAACATCTGTTGTCCCGCCTGGTGGGAGCCATTGCGCGCAGTCGCCTGAGCGTCATCCGCAAACCCTTTATCGGCTGGTTCGTCCGGCGCTACAAAGTGGACATGAGTGAAGCCAGACAGACCGACGCCATGGCCTACGAGCACTTCATTGCATTCTTTACCCGTGAGCTCAAACCCGGTGCTCGCCCCCTGGAACCCGATGCCAGCCGCCCGGTCTGCCCGGCTGACGGACACATCAACCAGCTCGGCCCGGTCATGGATGGCCAGCTGCTTCAGGCCAAGGGTCGCCACTACAGCCTGCTGCAATTGCTGGGTGGGGACGAGGCGCGCGCCAGGCAATTTGCCGGTGGCAGCTTCATTACGGTGTACCTGTCACCGCGGGACTACCACCGTGTCCACATGCCGATGACCGGGACCCTGACCCAGATGGTCTACGTCCCGGGCAAGCTGTTTTCAGTGAACAACACTACAGCCGAAAACGTGCCCGGCCTGTTTGCGCGCAACGAGCGGGTGGTCTGCCACTTTGACACGGAAAAAGGACCCATGGCCCTGGTGCTGGTTGGCGCGATGATTGTGGCCGGCGTGGAAACTGTATGGGCCGGCGAGGTCTGTCCCGGCAAGCGGCAGGCCTTTACCGTGAACTATCCGGCCGATGCCCCGGCAGTCACATTGCAGCGCGGCGACGAAATGGGCCGGTTCAAACTCGGCTCCACGGTAGTGGTGGTATTTGGCCCGCAGGCGGCTGCCCTGCGCAGCGATCTGTCAGCCGGCGGCGGCGTACGCATGGGGCAGGCTCTCACGGCGTGAGTCAGCGCGTCGCGCCTTGCAGCTGCGATTCGGGTGGGCTCTGAAATGGTGTGAACTTACCAGACAGGACACTAGCGGGCGGGCGCCAGAAAGGTGCGATAGGCAATATTATCGGTTTCGTCCCAGTAGCGGTAACCAAGCTGCCGCACACTCTCGCGAAACGCCGACTGCTCATCCGGCGGCACCTGAATGCCCATCAACAATCGCCCGTAGGCCGCGCCGTGATTGCGGTAGTGGAACATGGAGATGTTCCAGCGCTCACCCAGATCATCCAGAAAACGCATCAGCGCCCCTGGTCGCTCGGGGAATTCAAACCGGTAGACCTGCTCGTGCTGCACGGAAGCGGTACGACCACCCACCATGTGGCGGATATGCAGTTTGGCCGCTTCGTTGTCGGACATGTCTGCAACGGCGAAGCCCTTGCTCCGCAGATCGCTCAGCAGTTGCTCGCGGCCCTGGTCTGCATCGCGAATTTCCACACCCACATAGATCTGGGCGGCGCCGGCGTCGCCAAAGCGATAATTGAATTCGGTGATGTTGCGCTTGCCCAGCACCCGGGAGAAGCGGCGGAAACTGCCCGGTTTTTCATCAATGGTCACCGCCAGCACCACTTCACGGCTCTCACCCAGCTCCGCGCGCTCGGACACGTGGCGAAGACGATCAAAATTCACGTTGGCACCCGTGACCATGGCCATCAGCGTCTGGCCAACAATGGCTTTTTCGCGCACATACTTTTTTAACCCGGCTATTGCCACAGCACCGGCGGGCTCGGTCACAGCACGCGTGTCATCAAAGATGTCCTTTATCGCGGCGCATATTTCGTCGGTGGTCACCGTCACCACATCATCCACGGTGCGGCGCAGAATGCTGAAGGTTTCCTTGCCAACCTGGTTCACAGCCACGCCGTCGGCAAACAGTCCCACCTGATCCAGCTTCACGCGACGGCCATGCTCCAGCGCCAGTTTCAGGCAGGCTGAATCCTCGGCCTCCACAGCAACAAGTCGGATCTCGGGGCGCAGGTATCGGATATAGGCGGACATGCCAGCCATCAGCCCACCGCCGCCCACGGGGACAAAAATTGTGTCCAGCTGACCGCTGTGCTGACGCAGGATCTCAACCCCGATGGTCCCCTGGCCGGCAATCACATCCGGATCGTCGAAGGCGTGGACAAAGGTGTAGCCCTTTTCACGCACCAGCTCCATGGCACGGATGGCAGCTTCATTGTAGGTGTCACCGTGCAACAGCACCTTGCCACCCAGATTGCGTACGGCATCAACCTTGATATCCGGCGTGGTCACCGGCATCACAATCACCGTGGCTATACCCAGGCGGGTGCCCGACAGGGCAACGCCCTGGGCATGATTGCCCGCCGACGCTGCCACCACGCCGCGCGAGGCCGCCTCCGGAGACAGGGAACGCATCTTGTTGTAGGCGCCGCGCAACTTGAAACTGAAAACCGGTTGCAGGTCCTCACGCTTGAGCAGTACCGTGTTATGCAGTCGGCGTGAAAGGCCACTGGCACGATGTACCGGCGTTTCGTCCGCCACGTCATAGACCCTGGCAGCCAGAACCTGTCTGACGTATTTTTCCATTGCTCTGCGCAACTCCGTATAATTCAGCTGTTTGCACAGCCAGGCGTTCAACCACGGGGCTTTTCAACCACGGGACCTTATAGCATGGATCAGAATGAATTGAAAAAAGCGGTGGCAAAGGCCGCGGCAGACCATGTTCAGCGCAAGCTGGACGAGCGAACGGTCATCGGGGTCGGTACCGGCTCCACGGCCAACTGTTTCATTGACTGCCTGGATGCATTTCGCCATGACATCCAGAGCACGGTTGCCAGTTCGGAGGAAACGGCCCGACGGCTGAAAGCGCTCGGTATTCCGGTGATGGATCTCAACGCCGTGGACGAGGTGACGGTTTATGTGGACGGCGCCGATGAGTCCAACGAACACCTGCAACTGATCAAGGGGGGCGGGGGCGCACTGACGCGGGAAAAAATCATTGCAGCGGTTGCCCGTGAGTTTGTCTGTATTGCTGACGAAAGCAAACTGGTGTCGGTACTGGGTGCATTTCCGCTACCTGTGGAAGTGATACCCATGGCGCGAAGTCATGTGGGGCGGGAGATTGTGAAGCTGGGCGGGGACCCGGTCTATCGTGAAGGATTTGTGACAGATAACGGCAATATCATACTGGATATCCACAATCTGGAAATCATGGACGCTGTGGCGCTCGAGCAGGCACTGAACCAGATCACCGGGGTTGTCACCAATGGTCTGTTCGCAGTGCGCCCTGCTGACAAGCTGATTCTGGGCACAAAAGCAGGCATCAAGACCCTGGACCGTTAGATCCGGGGCCTTGTTGTCATCCCGGTCATCATCCTGAAAAAAACGCCGGGTCTCTTTCGAAACCCGGCGTTCTTCAGATTACAGGGGTGTGACGTTCTCCGCCTGGGGGCCTTTCTGGCCTTGAGTCACATCCATCGTGACTTTCTGGCCTTCATGCAATGTTCTTCTGCCACTACCGTTGATGGCACTGAAATGAACAAAGACGTCTTTTCCGCTTTCCTGTTCAATGAAGCCAAAACCTTTCTCATCATTGAACCACTTCACGGTACCTTGCACTTGATCTGACATATTTCTCTCTTGCTGTTTCACGGGCATTGGGTGGGACGGCCAGGCCGTGTCACCCTGTAACCCTTCAATTTATACTAAAGTTGACGATGCCAACCCCGGAGCCAACTGCGACCCCTTCTGGCAGTGTAACGCCTAATTATGTCAGAGGAAACATAAATCCAAGGCTTTTCCGGGTAATTTCCCGGTAACGATAGATTTCGTCGCAGGAAATAAGCGATTCATCGACCTGGCACTCTGGTCAGTCAAAAATCTTCCCCGGATTCAGGATACCCGCCGGGTCGAACACTCGCTTTAAAGACCGCATCAGTTCAATCTCGGCCACATCCCGGCTGTAACCCAGGTAGGGCTTTTTCAGCAGGCCGACGCCATGCTCGGCCGACACGCTGCCACCATAGGCCTGTACAATACCAAACACTTCCTTGCTGACCGCGTTGCACTGGGCAAAAAACGTGGCCTTGTCCAGCGCATCGGGCTTGAGGATATTCAGGTGCACATTACCGTCACCGATATGTCCGAACCATATGATCTCGAAGTCCGGATAACGACTGTTTACAAGCGTCTCCACATCATCAAGGAAACCTGGCACCTGTGAGACCCGCACGGCTATATCGTTCTTGTAGGGCGTGAATCGAGAGATGGTTTCCGAAATATCCTCACGCAGGCGCCAGAGCGTGCTCGCCTGGGTGCTGTTCTGGCTGATGGTGCCGTCCAGCGCCCAACCCTGTTCCACACAGTGTTCAAAAACTGACATGGCCGTGTCCAGTGTGTCGTCACCGCGGCTCTCGAACTCGATCAGTGCGTAGTAGTTTCCTGCCGTCTCGAACGGACGCTGCAGACCCTTTTCCGCGATGACGTGCCGCATGGCCTTTTCCGAGAAGAACTCGAATGCGGTGAGCTCCATCCTGGACTGAAATTCCTTAAGCACTTCCATGATTTCGTTCATCGAATCCACAGCCAGCACCAGAACTGTCGGATCCTGCGGCGGACGTGTAAGCCCCATGGTCAACTCAACAACCAGACCGAGCGTTCCCTCCGAACCGATAAACAGATGGCGCAGATCATAACCGGTATTGTTCTTGAGCAGGCCGCGGTTCAGATTCAGCAGCTCGCCGGTACCCGTCACCACTTTCATGCCCTGCACCCAGTCGCGGGTCATGCCGTAACGGATCACCTTGATGCCACCGGCATTGGTTGCCACATTACCGCCGATCTGGCTGGAGCCGGCAGAGGCAAAATCCACCGGATAGTACAGGCCCCTGTCTTCGGCAAACTGCTGAAGCTGTCCGGTCACCACCCCTGGCTCACAGATCACCTGGCGGTCAACCGGATTAAAATCCAGAATCCGGTTCATCCGGTCAAAGGCAATCACCACTTCGCCATTGGCCGCCACCGAACCACCACTGAGTCCGGTGCGCCCACCGGCAGGCACCAGGGCAATGCCTTTTTCTGCCGCCAGAGTCACCAGCGCCTGTACCTCGGAGACAGCGCCGGGAAACACAATGGCAGACGGCGCCGGCTCGGCAAAACGGGTCCAGTCCCTTCCCCATGTCTCCAGGGAATCCGGATCGGTCTTCACACGATCATCACCAACAATGGCGGCCAGCGCGATGACCAGTTGTTCGGCTGTCAGGCTCATTCAATCACTCTCGGGGGAAAAAGATGCGGGATTGCAAAAAACATCTATGGTACCATACCGCGCCCGAAAGGAGGGCAACGGCCCTTCTGTCCGTCCATCATTATCTTCTGTCCATTGCCCGAAAGCGCAGTAATGACAGAGCGAGAAAACACCGATCATGAAACCGACGTCGCTTGAAAAGAGCAAGATCCGTTTCCTGTTGCTGGAGGGCGTACACCAGAGCGCCGTCTCCACGTTGAACCAGGCCGGTTACACCAACATTGAGTACCTGAAGACCTCCCTGCCCGAAGCAGAGCTGCTGGAAAAGGTGCGCGATGCCCATTTCATCGGCATTCGCTCGCGCACCCAGCTGACCGCTGAGGTGTTTGCCGCGGCGAAGAAACTGCAGGCGGTCGGCTGTTTCTGCATCGGTACCAACCAGGTGGACCTGGATGCCGCGCTGATTCACGGCGTGCCGGTGTTCAACGCACCGTTTTCCAATACCCGCAGCGTTGCCGAGCTGGTCATCGGACAGATCATACTGCTGCTGCGCGGCGTGCCGGAGAAAAACGCGCTGGCCCATCGCGGCGTCTGGCTGAAGTCAGCGGCCCGCTCTTACGAAACCCGTGGCAAGAAACTTGGCATTGTGGGTTACGGCAACATCGGCTCACAACTCAGCGTGCTGGCCGAATCCATGGGCATGAAGGTGTATCTCTACGATGTGATGACCAAACTGCCACTGGGCAACGCCGTGCAGGTACAAAGCCTGCGCGAACTGATGCAGGTCTGTGACATCGTCAGCCTGCATGTGCCCGAAACCGCGCAGACGGCCAACATGATTGATGCTGAAGCACTGTCCTGGATGAAGCAGGACAGCATCCTGATCAATGCCTCACGCGGCACGGTGGTGGATATTGACGCCCTGGCCGAAGTGCTGGCAGCGGGTAAACTCGCCGGCGCCGCCGTGGATGTTTTCCCGGTAGAGCCTCGCTCCAATGATGAGGAGTTCGTCTCCCCCCTGCGCCGCTTTGACAACGTCATTCTTACCCCGCATGTGGGCGGCAGCACCATCGAAGCGCAGGCGAATATTGGCGTGGAAGTGGCGGAAAAACTGGTGCTCTACAGTGACAACGGCACTTCGGCCACGTCAGTGAACTTCCCGGAAGTGGCACTGCCTGCGCACCCCGGCCAGCATCGTCTGTTGCACATCCACAAAAACGTGCCGGGTGTACTCGTAGAGATCAACAGCATTTTCTCGGAAAGTGGCATCAATATCCGCGCCCAGTATCTGCAGACCAATGACCGGATCGGTTATGTGGTCACCGACATTGATCAGGAGTACAGCCAGGTCGCGCGCAAGAAGCTGCAACAGGTGACCGGTACCATCAAGAGCCGGATTCTGTTCTGAGTTCCCGGTCGATGGCCTGGAATATCCGGGAGCGCAGCGGCACCGCCTCATTGACCTTGTGGTGCCGCATGCCTTCCACCATGACAATGTTCAGGCGGCGGAACTTTTTCCGGACCTGACGCAGGTTGTAGCGCCAATCCACGGTGCCGTCGATGTCACCCTGCACAACCAGTGTGGGTATGTCGCAGGGCGGATAGGCATGAAATTCCTGCTGCCAGTCGATCAGCGCTCCAATCCATTGCCCGGCGATGACTCGTGGCTGCAGCGGATCATCCTCGCGCAGAAACTGCAGAAATTCCGGGTCAGAACTGTTGTGGGAAAAACGTCGCGGTACCGTGGTGATGAATCGCCGCCGCACACTGTAGGCATACTTCACCCATAACCAGCGTCTGGGCCGCACCAGTGGTCCGAGCAGGAACAGTCTGTCCATATCCGGGTAGTCCGGATCCAGGGTGCTGGCCCGATGCAACACGTAGTCCATGGCGATGCCGGCACCCATGCTCTGCCCCAGCAGATACCAGGGGCGGGGCAAGCCAGCGTCCCGGGCCAGACGGGCCACACCGGCAAACACATCACGGTAACGCGAATAACGATCAATCGAGACCGGCTCGCCGCTGGACAGCCCATGACCGGGCAGGTCCGGCATGATCACCGCCAGCTTACGCTCCAGGCAAAAACGCATGACATGACGATACAGCCCACTGTGGTCAAAGTAGCCGTGCAGTATCAGTACCGTGCCTTCGGGATTTTCCGGCTTCAGACAGTGGCAGGCCAGACGGTAGCCACCGACATCAACATAACCAAAATGATGGGATTTCTGCAGCTCGGGCAGATCCACACCGTAATGGCGGATGTAGACCTGCTCCGGTTCGGTGAAGCGGGTGTCGGTCGAAAAGTCGATGGGCCGCAACGCCGCCTTCAGCGCCGCGGCCTCCTGATCACCAAACATAGTCACCAAGCATAGTCACCAAGCATGGCCACCAAACATGTCAGCCTTCTTTGGCGTAACGTTCAGCCATCGCCTCCAGACTGTAGATCTTGCCGATACGATCTATCTGACCGGCCGTACCAAATGCTTCCAGTCTGTCCTTGACGATTCCTTTCATGGCTTTTATGGTGGGGGTGAGGAATTTGCGCGGATCGAACTCAGCCGGGTTCTCGGCCAGGAACTTGCGAACTGCGCCGGTGGACGCCAGTCGCAGGTCGGTATCGATATTGACCTTGCGTACCCCGTGGCGGATGCCTTCCTGAATTTCTTCCACCGGCACACCATAGGTCTCCGGGATTTCACCACCAAACTCATTGATTACCGCCAGCCATTCCTGCGGCACTGATGAGGAACCGTGCATGACCAGATGCGTATTGGGAATGCGCTGGTGAATTTCCTTGATACGCTTGATGGCCAGGATGTCACCTGTGGGCGGACGACTGAATTTATAGGCCCCATGACTGGTACCCACTGCAATGGCCAGTGCGTCCACACCCGTGGCTTTGACAAAATCTGCCGCCTCTTCCGGGTCGGTCAGCATCTGCTCCATGGACAGCTTGCCCTCGGCGCCAATACCATCTTCCTCTCCGGCCATACCGGTTTCCAGCGAGCCCAGGCAACCGATCTCACCTTCCACTGACACACCACAGGCATGGGCCATTTCCACGGTCAGGCGTGTGACCCGTACATTGTAGTCAAAATCGGTTGGTGTCTTGCCGTCCTCTCCCAGCGAGCCGTCCATCATCACCGAAGAGAAACCCAACTGAATCGACCGCTGACACACTGCCGGGGATACACCGTGATCCTGATGCATGACAATGGGAATGTGCGGAAACTCCTCGATGGCCGCTTCAATCATGTGCTTGAGAAATCGCGACCCGGCGTATTTCCGGGCACCGGCAGATGCCTGGAGTATGACAGGACTGTGCGCTTCGTTGGCAGCTTCCATGATTGCGCGCGTCTGTTCCAGATTGTTCACATTGAATGCCGGCACACCGTAGCCGTGCTCGGCCGCGTGATCCAGCAACTGTCGTAGACTGATGAGCGCCATGTCTTGTACCTCGAATACTGATTTTGTTTATAGAATGTATGGTATTTGTAATGATTTTTTCAGCGGTCCAGTATCTGCACGGCCGGCAATACATCACCCTGGACAAATTCCAGGAAAGCACCGCCACCGGTAGAAATATAGGACACCTGATCCGTTATGCCAAAAGCATCAATGGCAGACACTGTCTCGCCACCGCCGGCTATGGAGAATCCGCTGTTGTCGGCAATGGCCCTGGCCACCGCTCGCGTGCCACCGGAGAACTGTTCAAATTCGAAAACACCCACCGGGCCGTTCCAGATGATGGTTTTCATGCCTGCAATCAGATCAGCAAAGCGTGCCGCCGTTTTGGGCCCTATGTCCAGAATCATGTCCTCATCGGTCACATCGGTCACCAGCTTCACAGTGGCTTTGGCATCCGCGGAAAAGGCCGTGGCCACCACCACGTCCTCGGGCAGCGGTATGCTGGTTTTTTCCATCAGCATTTTTGCCTTGTCCACCAGGTCTTTCTCCACCAGTGACTTGCCAATCGGGAAACCGGCGGCCAGCAGGAACGTGTTGGCAATGCCACCACCCACAATCAGCTGGTCCACCTTGGTGGCCAGACTCTCAAGCACCTGCAGTTTGCTGGAAACCTTGGCGCCGCCCACAATGGCCAGCATCGGCCGTTCGGGCTTTTCCAGCGCACGGGCCAGGGCATCAAGCTCGGCGGCCAACAGTGGACCGGCGCAGGCTTCAGGTGCATATTTCGCCACCCCGTGCGTGGATGCCTGGGCCCGGTGTGCGGTGCCAAAGGCATCCATGACAAACACGTCACACAGAGCGGCATAGCGCCGCGCCAGGCTTTCGTCATTTTCTGTCTCGCCAGTATTCACCCGCACGTTTTCCAGCAGCACCAGCTCACCATCGGGCACCTTGAGATCTTTACCGGCGTCCAGATAATCGTGCACCAGATGCACACGCACGCCCAGCAGTTCCTGCAGGCGCCTTGCCACCGGCTCCAGCGAGGCCTCGGGCTGTTCGCTGATGGGCTTGCCGGCCTCCGGGCGTCCCAGATGCGACATCACCATGACCCGCCCCCCGGCGGCCAGCGCCTGCCGGATGGTTGGCAGGCTGGCCACAATGCGTGAATCATTGCCCACCTGTCCGTTTTTCACCGGCACATTCAGGTCCTGGCGAATCAGCACGCGCTTGTTGCGCAGTGCCATGTCCTGCATTTTGCTGATGCTCATGATGTTGGTCCGTACTCCCTGTCCTGCAAGTTGTGTCAATCCAGTTCGCTGATCAATTGTGCCACGTCCAGCATGCGGTTTGCATAGGCCCACTCGTTGTCAAACCAGGCCAGCACCTTGACCAGGCGCGGACCACTGACACGTGTCTGACTCAGATCGACAATAGCCGATCTGAGGTCATGATTGAAGTCGCAGGAGGCCAGTGGCTCATCGGTGCAGGCCAGCACATTGGGCACCGAGCGTGCGGCTGCCTCCCGAACCGCCCGGTTGACCGCCTTCATGTCGGTATCAACGGCCACAGTGACAGTCAGATCGATAGCCGAGACATTGACCGTCGGCACCCGCATGGCCTGGGCGGTGAAACGCCCGTCAAGATGCGGCAAGATACGGCCAATGCCGCGAGCGATACCGGTATCCACCGGAATGATCGACCGTACGGCACTGCGGGTCTTGCGCAGATCCTGGTGATGGTAGGCATCAATGACGGGCTGGTCATTCATGGCCGAGTGAATGGTGGTGATCACCCCGTACTCCACACCAAAGGCCTGGTCCAGACACTGGATCACCGGCACGATGCAATTGGTGGTGCATGAGGCGTTTGAAATGATGTGATGACTACGTTCCAGCGTGTGGTGATTGACACCATAAACAATGGTGGCATCCACATCGGCTTGTGCGGGCTGGGAGAACAGCACACGACGCGCGCCCTGCCGCAGGTGACCCTCGGCGCTTGCCCGGTCGTCAAATGTGCCACTGCATTCCAGCACAAGATCAATCTCCAGCTCACGCCAGGGCAGATCCGCCACGCGCTCGTGGCTGAGCACACGGATCCGGCGGCCGTTGATGACCAGGGTGTCACCGTTATCAACCGTTATCTGCCCCGGAAAACGCCCGTGTGTACTGTCGTAGCGGGTCAGGTGTGCCAGCGTGACAATGTCGGTGACATCATTGATGGCAACAATTTCCATGTCCGGAAAAGCGCCGGACTCGAACAGTGCCCGCAGCACACAACGACCGATACGGCCGTACCCGTTGATTGCGACACGGTACGTCATGAGTGACCCATGGTTAGTATTATGCGTTACGGTTTATGCCGACAACAGGACCTTGGCGCGTGCCAGGATGTTGTCAGCGGTGAATCCGAACTCCTTCATCAACACACCGCCGGGCGCCGATTCGCCGAAGGTACGCATACCAATGATGTCACCGTCCAGACCAACAAACTTGTACCAGTAATCTGCCGCACCCGCTTCCACCGCCAGACGCTTGCGCACGGCGCCGGGCAATACCTGTTCGCGGTAACTCTCATCCTGCGCTTCGAACACGTCCACACTCGGCATGGACACCAGGCGCGCCTTGCTGCCCTGTTCATTGAGTTGTTGCACGGCCTCGCGCGCTGGCGCCACTTCCGAGCCGGTGGCAATGACAATGAGCTCGGGTGTGCCGTCACAATCCTCCAGCACATAGGCGCCGCGTTCAATGCCAGCCAGCTGCTCATCCGTGCGCGCCTGGTGCGGCAGACCCTGACGCGAGAACACCAGTGCCGTGGGGCCATGCTTGCGCAGCAGAGCCTGTTTCCAGCTTACCGCCGTTTCCACGGCATCACAGGCACGCCACACCGACATGTTCGGGGTCACTCGCAGGTTGCTCAATTGTTCCACTGGCTGGTGCGTGGGACCGTCCTCGCCCTGACCGATGGAATCGTGGGTGTAGACCAGAATGCTGTGCTGCTTCATCAAGGCTGACATACGCACCGCATTGCGCGCGTATTCCATGAAAATCAGGAAGGTGCCGCCGTAAGGAATAAATCCACCGTGCAGGGCGATGCCGTTCATGATCGCGGTCATGCCGAACTCGCGCACACCATAGTAGATGTAGTTGCCGTCTTTTTGCTCGGACACCGGGATGCTGCCCTTCCACATGGTCAGGTTGGAGCCGGTCAGGTCGGCCGAACCACCAATGAGTTCGGGCAACAGCTGACCATAGGCATCCAGGCAGTTCTGTGACGCCTTTCGACTGGCCACATTCTCACCGGCCTGCTGGCACTGGCTGATGTAGCGATCGGCTTCCTTTTCAAAGCTCGCCGGCAGCTCACCCTTGAGCCGACGCACCAGCTCCATTGCCAGCTCCGGATGCGCTTCCTCGTAGCGTGTCAGTTTTTCTTTCCATGCCGACTCTGCAGCAAACCCTTTTTCGCGCGCATCCCACGCCGCGCTGATATGTTCGGGCACCTCAAACGGCGGGTGCTCCCAGCCCAGCTCCTTGCGGGTCAGGGCCACTTCATCATCACCCAGCGGTGAACCGTGAATGCCTGCGGTCCCTTTTTTGTTGGGTGAACCGAATCCGATCACCGTGCGGCAGCGGATGATGCTGGGACGTTTTTTCTCCTGCTTTGCTGCGCGAATGGCCTCGGCCACCTGGTCCGGATCGTGTCCGTCCACGGAAATCACATGCCAGTCATAGGACTCAAAACGTTGCGCCGTGTCATCGGTAAACCAGCCGTCCACATCCCCATCAATGGAAATGCCATTGTCGTCATAGAACATGATCAGCTTGCCAAGCTGCAGGGTGCCGGCCAGCGAGCAGACCTCGTGTGAGACGCCCTCCATCAGGCAGCCGTCGCCGGCAAACACCCAGGTGTAATGATCAATCACATCGTGATCCGGGCGGTTGAACTGCGCCGCCAGTGTTTTTTCGGCCAGCGCAAAGCCCACGGCGTTGGCCACGCCCTGACCCAGGGGGCCGGTGGTGGTTTCCACACCCGGTGTGTAACCGAACTCCGGGTGTCCAGGTGTCTTTGAGTGCAGCTGGCGAAAGTTTCGAAGCTCCTCGATCGGCAGATCGTAACCACTGAGGTGCAGCAGGGAATAGACCAGCATGGAACCGTGGCCGTTGGAGAGCACAAAGCGATCGCGATTGACCCAGCCCGGATTGACCGGATTGTGTTTCAGGAAATCATTCCACAAGACCTCGGCAATATCCGCCATGCCCATGGGCGCACCCGGATGCCCGGAGTTGGCTTTCTGTACAGCATCCATGCTCAGGGCGCGAATGGCGTTGGCGCGTTCACGGCGCGTGGCTCGATCAGTCATGGGTCGGGAGCTCCTGTCGGGGGGACGGCTTGTTCGGAAAGGGCGTATTTTCCCGCATTACGCCTCAGGATGCCAGTGCAGGGGAGCCTTGATGAGCTGCGATCAGCGCATCTCCAGTCGCAGGTGCTGCTGCACATGATGGCGCCACACGTCCGGCACACCTGCCTTGCTGGCATAGTCCGGCCAGCGCCGCAGCACGGCAGCGACCTCTTCAAGGATCTGCCCGGCACGCCCCCGTTTCATGGATGCGGTGGCAGCACAGGCGCGCAGGTCATCCAGACTGAAATCTTCGCGCTTGCCATTGACCGACATCTGGTGACGGGCAGTCCATGCGCCCTGCGGGTTGTAGCTGAATGTCAGATCAAAAGCCGGCGACAGGGACCACTGGCCCGACTGGTCCATCAGAAAAGCAATGTTCTTGGTGTGATCATCCTGGTTGCGGGCCACAATATTAAAAACCATGCGGCGAAACTGCTGTTCGATCTCCGACATTGACAGGCCCAGGCGTCGCATCACCAGCAGCGCCTGCTCATAACTCCATGCCCCGGCCGCGTTGTAGTCCATGTGTGCCATCGCGCAAAGAGACTGCATGTGCAACTTGCCACCATCGGCGGTGCGATCGAAGCGCCGGGTCATGAAATGTTGCCGCCCGCCTTCGGCCAGCAGCCGACAGGGCGTCATGACAATACCGGCATCACGGGCCATCAATGAGTAAGCGTATTCAATCAGGCCATAACCCTGGGGGTCGTTCAGTTCCCGATCGCGATTGCCGCTGACACCGTCGAACTTGAGCAGCCAGTGCTCGAATCCCTCGCCCGCATCCAGTTGGCCCGAACGCACTTCGCCGGTTTCGGGATGCCAGGCGATGACTGCCTTGGCCCGGGCGCCGCCGGCCGAGGTGCCCACGCGCAGAATGTCACGCATGCCACTCTGCGCCCGACGGTCATCCAGCGAGACCTGAAGCGCCTGACGCTGTGACAGGATGTCCGACGCCAGGGCTACCAACTGGTCAATCTGCAGGCTGCGCGCCTCGGTCGCCCGCGGGCCGGTGACCGGCGCAAACTCAAGCGCGCCCATGCCCCGACGCCCGGTGTAACAAAGTCGTTCCACGGCATTGAAAGACGCCGGCGTGCGGCCCTGGCTGGCCAGCCAGGCATCAATCAGTGCATTGCCAAAACGATCCGGCAAGGCGTCAGCGAGCAGGCCGGGCAGGCCGTGAAAAGCGGCAGGGGGCAGATCCGGGAAACGGAAAATTCGCTGTGCGGCCGGGGCCTGCGCCGCCGGCAAAGGCATGGTCAGCGGTGCGACCTGAATGCCACTGCGGGCAAAGGCCGGATCGTATTCGAATGTCGCCACCTGCTCGTCCGGCGCCAGAGCAATCGCCCCGATGGTACGCCCCCACAGACGCACTTCGGCAAGACTGGTCATGATTCATCCTCAGCCCAGTGCCACTCCGATGCCGCCTCACCGGAGGCCGTCTCACCGGAGCCCGTCTCAGTTGAGGCCGGTCGGCGCCGGGCACGTTGACGGGGCTTGCCCTGGGAGCGGATCAGCTGCATCGGGCTTGGGCCAAGCGGCGGCACCAGTTGCGCCAGCCCCGGCAGCAGGCCAAGCACACGCAAGACCCGCACCAGGCTGGTGGTCTGACTGGTCTCACCAGCCTCCATCCGTTCAATGGTTCGCTTGGAAACACCTGCCTGTTCTGCCAGCATGGCCTGGGTCAGGTCATTGGCAATCCGGTGCCGGGCCAGTCCCTCACCCAGACGGGCAAGCACCTCATCGTCTGTATACAGCTTGTACTCATGCATTTTGTTCATGGCGTTCAGATGTCAGATGTCAGATGTCAGATGTCAGATGTCAGATGTCAGATGTCAGATGTCAGATGTCAGATGTCAGATGTCAGATGTCAGATGTCAGATGTCAGATGTCAGATGTCAGATGTCAGATGTTGGCATGATTTTCGTCTTAAATGTCGATTTAATCGATTATTATGCCTATATTCGTCATATATTGCGATATATAAAGATATATAAAGATATTATTTTGTCGTCATACTTTACGATATATGGCATATTATACTTATATTTCGCATTATATTACGACTAAATATGGTTTTTGATTCATTCAGGGCATCACCAGAAGCAAAGCATCAAAATATTTTGATATAGATAAAATAATTGGTATAGTGCGCGCCTCGACACACAATGATCCAGGGCCATGAACACGATTGCCGCAGCCAGGGCTGACAGGAACACACACACCGGGACCCCGGTCAACGGCGCGCTCGCACAGTTGTGCAAGGCGCTTGCTGATCCGCTGCGCCTGGACATCCTGCGCCTGCTGCGAACCGAATCCTTCGGCGTGCTGGAAATCAGCCGCATCACCGGTGTGCGCCAATCGGCACTGAGCCACCACCTGAAGGTACTGGCCACCGCGGGCCTGGTGTCCACCCGCCGGGAAGGCAACAGCATCTTCTATCGCCGCGCACTGCTGCTCGGCGAAGATCATTACCTGGCCATGAAACGCGCAGCATTCAACACCATCGACAACCTGGCATTGAACGAGGATCTGGCCGCGGGCATTCGGCAGGTGCAGCGCGAGCGCTCCGAACAGTCACTGGAGTACTTTGCCCGGAACGTCGAGCGTTTCCGGGAGAATCAGGAGCTGGTGAGTCCCTACGAACAGTACGAGGACACGCTGCACAAACTGCTGGATGACCTCAACCTGTCACGCAGCAGCCAGGTGCTGGAAGTCGGGCCCGGCGAAGGCGCTTTACTGGGACAACTGGCACAACGATTCGACGCGGTGACCGCGCTGGACAACTCGCTGGACATGCTGAACCGCGCTCGACGCGCCATCGAGGCACAGGGCCTGGACAATGTGGCGTTCGTACACGGCGACACCGAAGTGGCGGTGGCGCAGGCACTGCGCTGCGACCTGCTGGTCTGCAACATGGTGCTTCACCATATCCCGTCTCCGGCCGATGCATTGCATGATTGCGCCCGGCTTCTGCAGCCCGGCGCCCGTATGTTACTGATCGATCTGAGCAGCCACGACCAGGACTGGGTCCGCCAGGCCTGCGGTGATCTCTGGCTTGGCTTTGACACTGAAGACCTGGATGTATGGGCGGCCCGGGCCGGCCTCGCATCCGCACAATCCATGTATCTGGGGCTGCGCAACGGCTTCCAGATACAGATACGTATTTTTATCAAACCTGAACAGGAATAACCCTCATGACAACAACCCGTCTCTTCACCTCCGAATCCGTTTCCGAAGGCCATCCGGACAAGATTGCCGATCAGATCTCCGATGCGGTGCTGGACTCGTTGCTGAAACAGGACCCGAAAGCGCGTGTGGCCTGCGAAACCCTGATCAAGACCGGCATGGTGATTGTTGCCGGCGAGGTCACCACCAGCGGTTATGTGGATCTGGAAGAAATCGCGCGCAAGGTTGTTGTCGACATCGGCTATGACCATTCGGACAAGGGTTTTGACGGCCATTCCTGCGCGGTACTCAATGGCATTGGCAAACAGTCCTCGGACATTGCCCAGGGCGTGGACGAGTCGGCGGAAAAAGAGCAGGGCGCGGGCGACCAGGGCCTGATGTTCGGTTACGCCAGCAACGAGACCGACGTATTGATGCCGGCGCCGATCACCTACTCACACCGGCTGGTCAAGCGCCAGGCCGAGGTGCGCAAGAACGGCATGCTGCCATGGCTGCGTCCGGATGCAAAGAGCCAGCTCACCTTCCGTTACCAGGACGGTAAACCGGTCGGCGTTGAGGCCGTGGTGCTGTCCACACAACACGATCCGGAAATCGAACAGGCAACGCTGCACGAAGCCGTGATGGAAGAGATCATCAAGCCTGTGCTGCCGGCCGAGTGGCTGGACAAGAACACCAAGTACTTTATCAACCCCACCGGGCGCTTTGTTATCGGTGGCCCCTTTGGTGATTGCGGACTCACCGGTCGTAAAATCATCGTGGACACCTACGGTGGCATGGCACGTCACGGTGGTGGCGCCTTCTCAGGCAAGGACCCCTCCAAGGTGGATCGCTCAGCCGCCTACGCTGCGCGTTACGTTGCCAAGAACCTGGTTGCCGCCGGCATTGCCGATCGCTGCGAAGTACAGCTCTCCTACGCCATCGGTGTGGCCGAGCCCACCTCAATCAGTGTGGAGACCTTCGGCACCGGACAGATCAGCGAAGAGCGTATTGTTGAGCTGGTTCGCAAGCACTTTGAACTGCGACCCAAGGGCCTGATCGCCATGCTGAATCTGATTCGGCCGATCTACCTGCCTACAGCTGCTTACGGGCATTTTGGCCGTAATCAAGAGAATTTCACCTGGGAGCGCACCGACAAGGCCGACGCGCTGCGCGCCGATGCCGGGCTCTGAGTTCAGAGGGCAGAGGGCAGATGACAGATGACAGATAGCACATTTTGAATCATGAGGTTAGTGATATGTTGACGAAAACGGAAGATTACAAGGTAGCTGATATCAATCTGGCCGATTACGGCCGCAAGGAAGTTGAGCTTGCACAGAACGAAATGCCCGCACTCATGGCGCTGCGTGAAAAATACGCCGCTGAACAGCCGCTGGCCGGCGCAAAGATCCTGGGCTGCATCCACATGACCATACAGACCGCCGTGTTGATCGAAACACTGGTTGAGCTGGGCGCGGAAGTGCGCTGGTCCTCGTGCAATATTTTCTCCACACAGGACCATGCTGCGGCCTATATTGCCGCCAGGGGCATTGCAGTTTATGCATGGAAAGGGCAGACCGAAGAGGAAGGCGAGTGGTGCATTGAGCAGACCATTCTCAAGGACGGCCAGCCCTGGGATGCCAACATGATTCTGGACGATGGCGGCGATCTCACCGGCATGGTGCATGACAAGTACCCGCAGCTGCTGGACCACATCCATGGCATCACCGAGGAAACCACCACCGGTGTGCACCGCCTGCTGGACATGCTGGAAAAAGGCACACTCAAGGTGCCCGCGATCAACGTCAACGACTCGGTGACCAAGTCCAAGAACGACAACAAGTACGGTTGTCGTCACAGTCTCAACGACGGCATCAAGCGTGGCACCGACATGCTGCTGTCCGGCAAGCAGGCACTGGTGATCGGTTATGGTGATGTGGGCAAGGGTTCTGCGCAGAGTCTGCGACAGGAAGGCATGATTGTGCGCATTGCCGAGATCGATCCGATCTGCGCCATGCAGGCCTGCATGGACGGTTTTGAAGTGGTGTCTCCCTACAGGGGCGGCAACAATACCGGTAAGCTGCAAGACATCGACACCGATCTGCTTGGCAAGACCGACCTGATTGTCACCGCCACCGGCAACATCGATGTCTGTGACAGGAACATGCTGCAAGTGGTCAAACGTGGCGCCATCATCTGCAACATCGGTCACTTTGACAACGAAATCGATACCCGGTACATGCGTGATAACTGGCACTGGGAAGAAGTAAAACCCCAGGTGCACCGTATCTACCGCGGTGATCCGAAGACCGAGCGCGACAACTATCTGCTGCTGCTGTCCGAAGGTCGACTGATCAACCTCGGCAATGCAACCGGGCACCCATCGCGCATCATGGATGGCTCCTTTGCCAATCAGGTACTGGCACAGATCTATCTGTACGAGCGCCGTTTTGCCGACCAGCCCGAAACCACCAAACAGGAACTGCTCAGCGTTCGTGTGTTGCCCAAACATCTGGACGAGGAAGTGGCGGCCCTGATGGTAGGCGGCTTCGGTGGTGTACTGACAAAACTTCGCAAGGACCAGGCCGACTACATTCATGTGAAAGTGGACGGGCCGTTCAAACCGGACAGCTACAAATACTGAGCAGGCAATCATGGACAGCAACAATTCAGCCTCACGTCACAGCTTTGAGTTCTTCCCGCCGCGCACTGCGGCGGGTGAGGACAAGCTGCGCGTGGTACACAGGGAACTGGCTACACTGAACCCGGGATTCTTCTCGGTCACCTATGGCGCTGGCGGCTCCACGCGTGACGGCACGCGGCAACTGGTCATGGACATTCACAAGGCGGGTTCGGCGGTAGCGCCGCACCTGTCCTTTGGTGGGTCCAGCACGGAGGCCATCGAAGCGCTGCTGAAACTGTACAAGGATGCGGGCATCAACCGGCTTGTCGCGCTGCGCGGGGACATCCCCTCTGGCACAGGGCCGGCAACCCAGCACTTCTATGCCAACGAGCTGGTGGAGTTCATCCGTCGTACGACCGGTGACCATTTCCACATTGAAGTGGCCTGTTATCCGGAGATCCACCCGCAGTCGGAAACCTACGAGCGCGACATCCACTTTTTCAAGAAGAAAGTTGACGCAGGGGCGAACAGTGCCATCACCCAGTACTTCTACAACCCCGATGCCTATTTCTGGTTTGTTGAACATTGCCGCAAGGCGGGCATTGAGGTGCCGATAGTGCCAGGTATCATGCCAATCACCAACTTCAGCAAACTGGTCCGCTTCAGTGACAGTTGTGGTGCAGAGATCCCGCGCTGGATTCGCCAGCGCCTGCAATCCTACGGGGATGACAGCGAAAGCATCCGCAGCTTCGGACTGGAGGTGGTCTCACATCTTTGCGAAAAACTGCTGGCAGGAGGCGCGCCCGGTCTGCACTTCTATACCATGAACCAGTCCGATGCCGTCATGAAACTGTGGAAGAATCTGTCACTGTCGTGAGAGTCACGTCAAGAGTCACGTCAAGAGTCACGCCATGCGTATCACACGTGTTCACACACCTGACCAATCGCTGAGTGTTGGTGACTGTATCACGCTGGAGCGTGACGCGGCACATTACCTGGTGACTGTGCTGCGCCTGCGTCCCGGCGCCCGTGTTGCCCTGTTCAACGCGCAGGACGGTGAACTACTGGGTGAATTGCTCGCTGCGGACAAGAAACAGGTGTCCGTACGACTGCTGGAACAGCGCCAGGGTTCAGCCGACCCCGTTCTGCCCGTACACCTGGCAGTGGGTCTGTCGCGTGGCGAGAGAATGGACTATCTGATCCAGAAAGCCACCGAGCTTGGCGCCAGCAGTGTCACACCGCTGTTTACCGAGCACTGCGAGGTGAAACTGGATCAAAAGCGCACGGAGAAACGGCTTGCCCACTGGCAGAAGGTGGCAGTGTCGGCCACCGAGCAGTGCGGCCGCTGCCGGGTGCCGGACGTTCATCCACCACTCGCACTGACAGACTGGCTGCAGGCTGATCACCAGGGACTGACGCTGGTGCTGGATCATTGCGCCAGGCAGGGGCCACACAAAAGTGATCAGCAACCCTCCGGGATCACACTGCTCAGCGGCCCCGAAGGTGGCCTGAGCGCTGAAGAACTGTCTGCCGCTGCCGGGGCCGGATTCCAGCCCGCAGCACTGGGGCCACGTATACTTCGTACAGAAACCGCACCATTGGCGGCCCTGAGTGTGATTCAGTATCTGTGGGGGGATTTCACATAAGCCTGCAAGGCGCCTTTTGATATACTGCCTCCGCGCCAAATGATAGGGTGCCAAAGACGAAGCACTATAAAGAAGAAGCACAATAAAAAGGAGGCCACATGGTTCCGATGACAAATGCAGCGGCGTTGAACAAGCAACTTAAAGGCGATGTGCTGTTACCCACATCCCCAGGCTTCGATGAGGCACGCAGGCTCTGGAATGGCATGATTGATCGCAGGCCGGCGTTGATCGCACGCTGCGACAGCGCCGAAGATGTCATGGCAGCGGTAAACTTTGCCAGGGACAACGGATTGCGCCCGACAATGCGCGGCGGGGCCCACGGGGTTGCTGGTCACGCCGTTGTGGAAGACGGCCTGATGATCGACCTTTCCCGAATGAATGCGGTCACGGTGGACGCGGTCTCCCGTACGGCCCGGGTGGGTCCTGGCGCAACACTTGGCGATATGGATGCAGCCACCCAGAAAGTCGGGTTGGCCACCACCGGGGGTGTCGATTCGCGAACCGGTGTTGCCGGCCTGACGCTGGGCGGTGGCATGGGCTGGCTGGCACGCAGTTTTGGCCTGTCCATAGACAACCTCATTGCGGTTGATATTGTGACCGCAGACGGCAAGTTGCAACGCGCCAGCGCTGACAAAAATGCCGACCTGTTCTGGGCGGTACGCGGTGGTGGCGGGCGCTTTGGCGTGATTACCGGTTTCGAGTTCCGTCTCCATCCTGTGGGCCCGAAGGTCGCCACGGCGCAGGTTTTCCATCCCGGCAGTGACGCTGCTGGCGCACTGCGGTTTTTCCGCGACTTCATGGCCACGGCACCGGACAGCATCGGCTGCTCGGCCATGGTCCTGACCATACCACCGGTGGAACCTTTTCCCGAAGCCCATCACGGCAGAACAGCGGTAGCCCTGGTCGGCTGTTATTCCGGTCCCGTGGAAGAGGGCCTGGAGGCACTTGAAAAGCTCAAGGACTACGGCGAACCGATTCTGGGATTTGTGGCGCCGGCTGACTACGCAGATTTTCAACGCAGCTTCAATGAAGCCACCCCGGACGGAGGTCGATACTACTGGAAATCACAGTACCTGCAGGCACTTTCCAATGAGGCCATCGAAGCCTTTGTGCCACATATCGAGTCCCTGCCGGGCCCCTACACTGCCATTGCATTTGAAACCATGGGTGGCGCCATCGGCCGTGTTGACACCACGGCAACCGCCTTTCCTCATCGCAGCGCACCCTTCAATTTCGGGGCCTGGGCCGGCTGGGTGGATCCTGCTGAAGATGAGAAGTGCATAGCCTGGGTCAGGGCACTTCACGACGCCATGATCCCCTATTCCACCGGTGGGGTTTACGCCAACTATCTGGACCGGGACGACGGCGACCGACTGAAGAGCGCCTTCGGTGACAACCACGAGCGCCTGCAGCAGATAAAAGCAAAGTACGACCCGGATAATCTGTTTCAATCGGGCTAGCTGATTGCCTTCTTCACAGGTTAGTGAGCTATCGGGCGAACTGCTCACCGCTGGCAGAACGGACGATCTGATCCAGAAAGCCGCCGGGCCGGGCGCCCGCGGGGCGCGTCATACAGGACACCAGATGAAAACAAAGCGGTTGATGGCAATGAGTGTGTCACTGACCATGAAGATCAGGGCACCCATCGCCACCCACAGGAATTGATGATCATCACGAAAGGCGGCTGACCTGCCAACGGCACTGTGTCAGAAACAGCGCAGTGTAAGTGAGCTGCGCCAGCAGAAAAGCAATCAGTCCCTGCACAAACAGTCCATCCAGCGCCAGTTGCAACAGCAGGGCAATATACAGGAAACTGAAGCCGATGAAGGCTAACAGCCAGAGCAACGAAAGGGGCGCAAGGATACTTTTGGTGGTTGCGGGGATTGCCAGCCATGTTCTGTTATCCACTTTTTTCTTTCCATCAACATACATCGGTTTGATATTGGCGTCACTCCACCGGTCTGCCCGACACATGCTTTGGCCATCAGAAACGGCAACCACCCTGTAAATAAATCTGTCCCCTTTTTTGGGCAAAAAAAAGCCCCTCCGGGGAGGGGCTCAATAGGGGAGTTTCCTGCGATTGACCTTGCGGGTTACCTGGTGAACTCCGGGTAGGCCTCCAGGCCACACTCGGAAATATCCACACCGGTGTCTTCCTCTTCTTCGCTGACACGAATACCCATGATGGTTTTCAGCGCAATCCAGACAATGAAGCTGGTGGCAAATACCCAGACAAAGATGGTGAGAGCACCAACAATCTGGCCAACAAATGTGGCATCAGCGTTGGTGATCGGCACCAGCAACAGACCCAGCAGACCACAGGTACCGTGTACCGAGATGGCACCCACCGGATCGTCAATGCGGATCTTGTCGAAGGCCACGATGCTGCCAACAACAATACAGCCACCGATGGCACCAAAGATCAGCGCCTGCAGGGCAGTGGGTGTGGCCGGCTCGGCGGTGATGGTCACCAGACCAGCCAATGCGCCGTTGAGCGCCATGGTCAGGTCAGCCTTGCCGAACGCCAGGCGGGCGGCAACCAGCGCAGCAATCAGGCCACCAGCAGCGGCGGCGTTGGTGTTCAGGAACACCAGGGCGACTTCGTTGGCGCTGGTGATGTCACCAAGCTTCAGTACCGAACCACCGTTGAAACCGAACCAGCCCATCCACAGGATGAAGGTACCCAGCGTGGCCAGCGGCAGGTTGGCACCAGGGATCGGCTTCACCGTGCCGTCGGCGGCGTACTTGCCTTTACGTGCACCCAGCAGGATGACACCGGCCAGCGCCGCAGCCGCACCGGCCATGTGCACAATGCCAGAGCCAGCAAAGTCAGAGAAGCCCAGGTCGCCCAGATTGAACAGACCGAATACGTCAGCCTCGCCCCATGTCCAGGAGCCTTCCATCGGGTAGATGAAGCCGGTCAGCACCACAGCAAAAGCCAGGAATGCCCAGAGCTTCATACGCTCGGCCACAGCACCGGACACAATGGACATGGCCGTGGCCACGAATACCACCTGGAAGAAGAAGTCAGAAGCATCCGAGTATACCGAGTCGCCGCCGAAGCCTTCTTCGGCAGACGCTGCCAGGGCGTCAGCAACCAGCGTGTCACCACCGTCTATGCCACTCAGGAAGAAGCCGCCGCCGTACATGATGGCGTAGCCGCAGACCAGATACATGGTGCACGAGACCGCATACAATGCGACGTTCTTGGTCAGAATCTCGGTTGTGTTCTTGGAGCGCACAAGGCCAGCCTCAAGCATCGAGAAGCCTGCCGCCATCCACATGACAAGGGCACCACATACCAGAAAGTAGAAGGTGTCCATTGCGTACTGCAGTTCAAAAATTTGGTTTTCCACCGTTAGTTCCTCCGAAACAGGTCATAACCCCTCGTTAATCCCTGCTTGCTGTCATTGTTGATCCTGTCGGGTGAGAGTCGACCCTTACACTGCCGCTTCGCCGGTTTCACCGGTTCGGATACGGATGACCTGCTGCAGATCTGCAACAAAGATCTTGCCGTCACCGATCTTGCCGGTATTGGCTGCCTTGGTGATCGCTTCCAGTGTCTGATCCAACAGATCGTCACCAATCGCAACCTCGATCTTCACCTTCGGAAGAAAGTCCACCACGTACTCCGCGCCGCGATACAGCTCAGTGTGTCCCTTCTGCCTGCCAAAGCCTTTGACTTCGGTGACAGTGATACCCTGCACACCGATCTCGGACAGCGCCTCGCGCGCATCGTCCAGCTTGAATGGCTTGATAATCGCCGTTACCAGTTTCATATGTCTGCTCCTTTCCTCTTTAATACCGGCGCTGTTTATTCAGCACAGATACACCTGGCACAGCACTATGCACGGGGTGTGCCAGTTAAGGTTTATCTTTTTGAATCAGTGATTTGGGGAAGGCATACGTCAAAATACGCAATTTCATGCGTAGACGGCCCCGTGAAACGCACCAAACAGGTGCGCTTCGGGTGATCTGGCACACAATCGGCGCCCAATTTGGTGCACGCCCGTCCGTAACTGTGCACACAATCGTTCACTGACCCGGCAAAGCGGATTCTGGTATGCTGATGCCATGGGGTGTGTAAACCCGGCAACACAGGTGAAACAAGCGATGGACAGAAAAATCCTGGACGACATCAGCGAGCAACTGGCGCGCTTGGCGCCGCAGGCCCGGGCAGCAGGGGAAGATGTGAGACAGACGCTGTCGGCCAGCCTGCAAAAGGGTTTTGCCCGGATGGACCTGCTGACCCGTGAAGAGTTCGAGCAGCAGGCGTTGGCGCTGGTGCGCGCCCAGCAGCGTATCGATGCGCTGGAACAGACAGTGAAGCAGCTCGAGCAGCGTGTGGCAGCACTGGAATCTGGCCAGACAGAATCGCCGGCCGCTGGCGCCGACTGAGCATTCAGCCTGACGCCGCCGGCGCTGCCAACTGTTGAAGCCAGGCATCGAGTTGCCGCAGCCCTATGGCTTCTGCCACATGCTCAGCAGCAAGGATATCCGCATCATCCAGATCGGCTATGGTGCGCGCCACGCGCAGCAGGCGATGGCCGGTCCGCAGGGACAACTGCCGGCGCCTGAGCAGATCCTGGAACAGGCGCTGTCCTTCCGGCGCCATGGCACAATGCTTCAGCAGTGACTCACCGCCCAGCTCCGCATTCGCTGCACCACGCGCCTGCTGACGCGCCCGGCACCTGATGACCTGTTCGCGTGCCCACTGCGTTGTCATTGCCGCCGGGCGGGTATCAAGCGGTGTCCTTTTGCCTGCCGGTTCCGGCACCGGCACCGGCACCGGCATGACGGGCCGCTCCATGGCAATGGTCATGTCAAGACGATCGAGCAGCGGCCCGGACAACCTGTCCAGATACCGGCGAATACGCGCTGCCGTGCAGCGGCAGGCCGTGGTTTCATCCGTGGCATATCCACAGGGGCAGGGGTTCATCGCCGCCAGCAACTGGAATCGGGCCGGATAGGACATCCTGCCGTGTACGCGGCTGATGGTGATCCGGCCGGATTCCAGCGGCTCTCGCAGCGTTTCCAGCACCGCGCGCGGGAACTCGGGCAACTCATCCAGAAACAGCACACCACGATGGGCCAGGGACACCTCGCCCGGCGCGCTGTTTCTGCCCCCACCCACAATGGCCACCCCGGTGGTGCTGTGATGCGGGCTGCGGCAGGGCGGCTGGTACCAGTCGCCAGCGCTGCGGTGTTGTCCGTGGCCGGCTACCGAGCGGATGGCCGCCACATCCAGAGCCTCTTCCTCGGTCAACGGTGGCAGCAGTGCTTGCATGGCATTGACCAACAATGTCTTGCCAATTCCCGGCGGACCGCACAGCAGGACGTTGTGGCGGCCAGCCGCCGCAATCATCATGGCGCGTTTGGCCAGATGATGACCGTGAATGTCCTGGAGTCGTGGCAGGTCCGACAAGGCAGCCTGCCTGGCCGGCGCCCGGTATCGGCACACCGTCAGATGGCCACCATCTGCCGGGTCCTGAAGACTGTGGCAGATGCCCAGCAGATCCGCCGCGCTGACCGCGTTCACCTGGCGCAGCAGTGAGGCTTCCCCGGCGTTGGCTGCCGGAATGAGCAGCGTGCGGTTGTTGTCACGACCGGCCAGCAGGGCAGGCAGCACGCCATCCACCGCCCGCAGCTGCCCGGTCAGTGCCAACTCGCCCAGCACCTCATACCGGGCCAGCGCATCGGCAGGAATCTGTGCAGAGGCGGCGAGAATGCCGAGTGCTATGGCCAGATCAAAGCGACCGCCGGACTTTGGCAGTTCAGCAGGGGCCAGGTTGACGGTGATTCGCCGGGCCGGGAAGACCATGCCGCTGTTGATGATGGCGCTGCGCACCCGCTCACGACTCTCTCGCACCACAGTTTCAGGCAGGCCAACAATGGCCATGCCGGGCAGCCCATTGGAAAGATGGGTCTCCACCGTGACCAGCGGCGCTTCCAATCCACAATTGGCACGTGTGTACACCACAGCAAGCGACATGTATTTCTCCAGTACCCTTGGGGTGTGGGGCAGGGTTACAGGACAGGGTTGCAGAACAGGGTTGCAGAACAGGGTTGCAGAAAAGAGTGCAGGCAAGAATGCAGAAAAGGGTGTAATCCAGGTTTTAGTACAGAGTCGGCATTTGTGCAAATGCCCGGTAGTGCCCTGTCTGGTAAGTTCTCATCATGTCAGAGCTCCCGCGGGGCGGGTCATACAAGGCTACTGACAGCGGCAACAGCAAGTTGCTGGACGTGGTGATCCACAAAATCATCACGCAGCAGCAGTTTCTGAAGTTCTGCAAAGGACACCGGGCGACTGAAATAATAACCCTGGATCTGGTCACAGCGATGACTGGAAAGAAAGGCCACCTGCTCAATGGTCTCGGCGCCCTCGGCAATCACCTGCATGTTCAGGCTGTGAGCCAGATTGATGATGGCTTTGACAATAGTGGCATCATCATCGTTCACCGTGGCGCTGCTGACAAAGGTACGGTCCACCTTCAGGGCAGAGATGGGCAGACGCTGGATATGCGCAAACGAGGAGTAGCCGGTGCCAAAATCGTCCAGCGAAATATCAATACCCAGGCGACTGAGCTGGCGCAGACTTTCATCCACGGACTGACCTTCCACCATCATGGTGGTTTCGGTCAGCTCAAACTCCAGGCGACCGGGTCCGATCCCGTGTTTTTCGAGGATATTGGCCACTGTGCGCACAAAATTGCGATCCTGGAACTGCTTGAACGCCACGTTCACGGCAATCTGGATATCGGGGAAACCTTTTGCTGCCAGTTCATTGAGCTGCTTGCAGGCGCTGTGGATGATCCAGTAGCCCAGCGGCACAATCAGCCCGCTGTCCTCGGCCACAGCAATGAATTCACTCGGGGGCAGCAGGCCACGCCGTGGGTGTCGCCAGCGGATCAGGGCCTCGGCACCCACAATACGATTGCGCGAGATGTCCACGCGTGGCTGGAACTGCAATTCGAACTCGTCCTTGCGCAGGCCACGGCGGATCTCCGCCTCCAGCTTCAGTACCTGCTGGGCGGCATCGGTCATGTCGCGGGTATAGAACTGGCAGGTGTTACCTTTCTCGTGCTTGGCAATACGCATGGCCATATCGGCGTGGGACAGAATTTCGTCCACGGACATGCCCACCTCACTGTTGGTCACGGCACCCATGCTGATGTACATGCGCACGGCGTGCTGTGCCACCGGAAACGGTTTGTTCATGGCCTGGATGATCTTGTCGGCTCGCTGGCGCAGCTCATCCTCCACCGAGGCCACAACGCTCTGGAACACAACGGCAAACTCATTGCCACCAATGCGGGCCAGACGCTGGTTCGGTGACAGGCAGTCGCGGATGCGCTGGGCAATCAGCTGTATCAAGGCATCACCGGCGCCCTGGCCGTAGGAAGCGTTGACCTTCTTGAACTGATCCACGTCAATCAGCAGCAAACCGACTGCATTGGCCCGATCGGTGTGAGTCAACACTTCGGACATCTGATCGCGGAAAGCGTGCCGGTTGCTGAGACCCGTGAGCGGGTCAGGCGTCATGCTTTCTGACACGGCACTGCTTTGCGGCCGGCGTACAACGTCCCGGCGCCTGGCGCGAGACAACTGGTCAAGGCTCAGGGCATCGCGGTACAGGATATCGCTGGCCTCCGCGCCAATGTCGGCATCCTCGGCGGCACCAACATCATCTGAAATGACCACAATGGGTGGCACCGTCGTGTAACGATCCAGTACACCCAGCAGGCGCATGGCAATGCTCATATCCGACACATCACCCCAGAGAATCAACTCATGCTCGGACACCGAGCAATGCCTCAATGCTGTAGGGTCGGCCTTGCACCATGACAGAGGCTCCTCCCTGTCACCATCGGCACCAAGCAAATCGGCGACCAGACTGTAATCTGATTCTCGTTCGGATATCAACAATACGCGCACGGCGCGGCTCCAGTTAACGCTGGCAATTATGCTATTATCGGCAGGCTTCAGTTTTTCATGATATGAAGTGCATCACGAAAACAGACTTCCCTGTCACTAAGGTACTGAATATGCTGGCCAATAACCGGCGTATGATAACGAGTGCCCAGCGGCAAGACCAGTAATACCCGAAAGAACTGCGTCATTTGACGAAGAAACCAGCAACCTATTTGGCCGTTCAGTGAACAGACTCAACAACAGACAGCGTGAAGCTGTCCAGTACATCAGTTCACCGCTGCTGGTACTGGCCGGCGCCGGCAGCGGTAAAACCAGTGTCATCACACAGAAAATCAGTTACCTGATCAACGATTGTGGTATCGCCGCCAATCGCATTGCTGCGGTCACATTCACCAACAAGGCCGCTCGGGAGATGAAAGAGCGCGTCAGCAAACTGGTACGCAATCGCAGTAAAAGTGCCAGGGGACTCACGGTCTGCACTTTTCATCAACTCGGTCTGACCATCATCCGGCGTGATACGCGCCGCTTCGGGCTGAAGAACGGATTTTCCATCTACGACAACCAGGACAGCCTTGCGCTGCTGAAAAACCTCACACTCAAAGACGACGATCTTGGCGACGATCAGCTGCGCAACCTGCAGAACCGCATTTCCGCCTGGAAGAACCAGCTACTGCTGCCGGACCAGGCCATCAGCTTCGCCGCCGACGCCGAGGAAGCGCTGGCTGCGCGCATCTATGAGTCCTACCAGCATCACCTGCGCACCTTCAATGCCGTGGACTTTGACGACCTGATTCTGCTGCCCGCTGCACAGTTCCAGCAACAGCCGGAGTTTCTGGCCCAGTGGCAGCAGCGCATTCATTATCTGTTGGTGGACGAGTACCAGGACACCAATACCAGCCAGTACCTGCTGGTGCGACAACTCACCGGATCACGCGGCGCCCTCACCGTGGTCGGAGACGATGATCAGTCAATCTATTCCTGGCGCGGCGCACGGCCCGAGAACATGGCGGAACTGCAGTCCGACTACCCGGACCTGAAGATCATCAAACTTGAACAGAATTATCGTTCCACCAATAATATCCTGTCGGCAGCCAACACACTGATCGCCAACAATCCGCATGTGTTCGAGAAAAAGCTGTGGAGCGAGCTCGGGTTCGGTGACCGTATCCGTGTGCTGGCCCTGCCGGATCAGGAAGCGGAAACCGAGCGCATCGCCACTGAAATCCTCAGCCTGTGTGTACATCGCAAAATGCGCTTTGGTGACATAGCCGTGCTGTACCGGGGCAATCATCAGGCACGCCTGCTTGAAATCAAACTGCAGGCCCATCAGATTCCCTATCAGATCACCGGGGGCACGTCGTTTTTTGCCCGCAACGAAATCAAGGACATCATGGCCTACCTGCGCCTGTTGGTGAATCCGGATGATGACAATGCCTTTCTGCGCATCATCAACACGCCAAGGCGCAAGATCGGACCTGCGGTGATTGAAACGCTGGCCAACTATGCCAGCGAGCGGGAAATCAGTCTGCTGTCAGCCTGCGGTGAAATCGGACTGGAACAGCACATGAGCGCACCACAGGTGGATCGACTGCGTCGTTTCTGCCACTGGCTGGGCAATATTGCCGAGCAGTGCCAACGCGGCAACCCCATCGGCATGATCCGCGAGATGATCAGTGATATTGACTACGAGAACTGGCTGCATAACACCTGCAATACCCCAAGCGCCGCCGAGCGCGCCCTGGCCAATGTGGAGCTGCTGGTCAGCTCGCTGCAGAAAACACTGCAGAAGGGCGCCGAGGACAACGACGGGGAGGAGGACATTGAAGCGGCCATCAACAGACTCATTCTGCGCGACCTGATGGAGCGTCAGGAAGACGAGGACGAGGCCAGCAACCAGGTGCAACTGATGACCCTGCACGCCGCCAAGGGCCTGGAGTTTCCGCAGGTGTTCATCATGGGTATGGAAGAGGAGTTGTTGCCACACCGCAACAGCATCGAGAGCGGTGACATCGAGGAAGAACGACGACTGGCCTACGTTGGCATCACCCGTGCGCAACAGTCACTGGTCTTTACCCTGGCCAGGAAACGCAAACAGTATGGTGAAGTGTTTGTCACCACACCCAGCCGCTTTCTGGAGGAAATTCCCCAGGATCAGCTGGTATGGGAGGGACGCGAGCCGGTGACAGAAGAGGAAAGAAAGGAAAAAGGCCAGGCTGCGCTGGCCGGGCTGCGTAACCTTTTCGCCTGAAAAGTTACGTCGTTGAAAACGGGCTCAAAATGCTCATCTACTCATTGTAAACTGCGCTTTTTCGCCCGTTTTCGCCTCGTCCCGGCTGCCTCGCCTACGTTTTCCCGAGGCTGTGGCGGGAATGATCGGGGTGATCAGAGGCTTTCGTCCAGGATGTACTGCAACACCAGCTCCAGCTCTTCGTCCGAGCAGGAGAAACACATGCCCTTGGGCGGCATGATGTTGTTGAAACCATTGATGGTGCCGTCCAGCAGTCCTTCATAGCCACGCTCGTCCAAGCGCGCCTGCCAGTCACCGGCATTGCCAAGACGTGGTGCACCCGCGGCGCCACTGTTATGGCATGCAGCACAGCTCTGGGCGTAGGTACGGGCGGGGTCAAAACCATCTGACACCTGGGCAAGCTGCAGGGGCGCCTGACTACCTGCAGACACGGATCCGGCGGTCAACACCGCAGCCAACACAACACCGGACACTGCCGCGCCGGCCTTGAAAATACTTGCCATTTTCACTGGTGAAACTCCTCAAAAAAGACCCTGTCAGGGTCGGATAGTCCCGCCATTATCTCCGGTTCAGGCTGAACCGGAGATGAATGCCAGGGGAAACTTTAACGTGAAGGGGACGTGCGCTTCAGATGACGTCGCCCATCAGATACTCAACCAGTTCGGCGAGCTGCTCATCGGTGCAATCCATGCACATGCCACGCGGCGGCATGGCGTTGATACCGGTAATGGAGTTCTGCAGGATTTCGTCAAATCCGACTTCTTCCAGACGCGGGCCCCAGTGGGCTTCGTCGTGCAGCAGCGGGGCGCCAGCCATACCGGAGGTGTGGCACATTGCACAGTACTGCTCATAGGCACCCTGAACGGAGAAGCCGGTGTCCGCCTGCGCCAGCACCGCAGAGGCACCGGTCACACACTCACTGCCAGCCACACAGACAGTGTCCACTGACTGAAGACGCTCGGCAATCTGCTGGTCGCGGGTCTGTTGCGCCCAAAGTGAACCAGCCATGGCAACACCCAGCACCAACAGTGCCAGCTTGGAGAAGCGGGATTTCAGCATGTTCATAACTCAAGAAACTCCTGATACAGCGTGAATGGTCTGCGGCCACCCGAACAAGGGATGGATTAAGCAGCGACATATTATAGCCGGTATTGTGCTCACCGGAAACTCACCTGATGCCACTCAACAGCAATCCGACAACTGTAATACGTTTACCGGGGGGCAATCAGACCAGCGCTGGTCATTGGTGACAACGGCACTGGCCTGCTGCCGAAGCGCTGTTGCCAGGATTATGGCATCCGGAGTCCGCAACCCGCGAAGCGCCCGAATCCGGGCCGCGTCCAACAGAATTTCACGGCAGATCGGCATCAATGCCAGGTTGGGAAAATGTGTCAGCAACAACTCGTATTCGTCAGCAATGTCCTGCCTGTCCTGTTGCAGTGGGCCGACAAGCAGCTCCATGAGTGTCAGCTCTGAAATGATGGCACGGCAATATCCACTTTCCACTGCAGACAACAACTGTCGCGCAGCGTTTCCAAAATCCGGGTGTGCCTCCAGGTGGTATATCCAGATGCAGGTATCAATGACAATCAGGGATTGTGGTTCAATGTGTTTCAGGACTTCCATGCATCGCGCTCATCCTTGAGATAATGGTCTGCACCTTTTTTTGATGCCCAGACGGACTTGTGCAGTCCTGCCAGGCGCTCGACATAATTCGCCGGCTTGGGTATCAACACCACCCTGTCTTCCTTGACCAGCACCAGCAACTGTCCGCCCGGCCCGATATCCAGCTTTTCCCGTGCTTCCCTGGGTACAACAATCTGATTCTTGCTGCTCAAAGTCACTGTAGTAGTCATTGTCGAATGCCGCCAGGGTTCCAGGGTTGTAGTAGCTTATGATGGCAGAACTGCTGGTAAAGCAGTTCCTGGATATCACTTTACCAACAGGCAGTGCGGCATTCAAGCTGCATGCGACCTGTGCCGGCGCCAACGCTCCACCGCCAGTTGCTGCAACAGATGCAACACATTGGCCATGGTCCAGTACAGGACCATGCCGGCGGGGAATGGGTAAAACAGCAGCAGGAAGCCCAGGGCCATGAGCACCTGAAAAAAGGTCTGCCGGCGACTGGCGGCGGCATCTGCGGCCGGGGCCGGTGACAGCTTGATGGTCGCCAGTGTGGTCAGCGCCATCAGCACCGGCATCAGATTGAACCAGGCGCCCAGCAAAGGCACATCAAAACCAAACGCAAACAGCCTGTCCGGTTCTGCCAGCGTGTCCATCCACAGAAAGTTGGCATCACGCAGCTCCCAGGCCGAGCCCAGCACGTGAAACAGAGCCACAAACACGGGAATCTGGATCATCACGATCAGCAGCGGTTTCAGGCCTGCCAGCGGGCTGACCCTGTGTGTCTTGTACAGATCCAGAATCATTTCACTCTGCTCACCGCCCTTGTACTCACGCTTGATACGCTGCAGCTCGGGCTGGATCTTCTTCTGCACTTCGGCGAATGCGGCCTGGCTCTGCAGGGCCCGCCTGGCAACCGGATACATCAGCATTCGCACCAGCACGGCCAGCAGGATAATGGCCAGGCCCCAGCTGGGCACCAGCGCATGAATAGCGCCCAACAACCACAACAAGCCGAAACTCAGCTGCCGCATCCACTGCCAGAGGGACGGGAACAACAGGGCCTGATAATTGCTGGCCCGGGCAGTGGCGGCAAGATTGTCACGGGTCTTGGGTCCGGCAAATATCGAAAACTGCCACTCTCGCTGTTCATCGGGCGCCAGTTCAGAGGCATCCAGCAGAACACCCAACGCTGGCAGGTAACGTCCCGGCAGGCCAGGCAGCTCAGCGCTACTGCTGCGGTATCGCATGCCGATCACAGCGCCGGACAAAGGCTCCATGGTCAGCGCGTTATAACGGCTGTGCAGGCCCGCCCACGCCGCGTCAACGTCCAATGGCTGCCATTCAGCATTGTTGTCCCCGGCCGGAAAACGGTGCAGGTCACCGTCTTGCCAGGCAAAAGGCTCAACAAAGGAATACAACCGCTCGGCTATACCCAGACCTTCTACCGGGTACTCCCCCAGGCCCGGACCGATCTGCAACATCAGCTCGTCGCCGGGGTCCAGCGACTGTCCGCTGGTGTTGCTCAATACAAGACGGTAGAGAAAATGATGGTCGCTGACGTCGTCCGGGATCAGTTGCCAGTCAAGTGCAAGATCGCCGGAGGCGAGCAGAGCATCAAGCGCCGGACCACCCAGGCGCAGGTGATTGCTGACCGGCGTTCCATCGGGCAACTGCGTGGCGAGTAACTGCAGTGATGCGGGCAACTCATTAATGTCGGGGCCGGCCGGGGTTTGAGATGGGTTTGGAGATGGGGTTTCAGCCGGAAGCTGGGCGGTCGCAGTTGCTGCCACCAGCATCGCCAGACACAGCAGCAAGGCAGGAGATGCAAGGCGACGCTTCAAGATGCACTCCCAGGCGCTATTCCAGTCGCGTTTCCAAATGCTTTCCCGGAGTGCAAGAACTCATTGCTTGCTGTCAGCGGATTCTTTTGACTCGGAGTTGCCGTTTCCGTCACTGGACTTTTTCTCCGGTTTGCGCAGACCAAGCAACTTCAGCAGTCGATGCCAGTACAGTTTTGCGGTCACTGCCAGCGCCGCAAATGCGGCCAGCACACCCTGGATGATTGCACTGCCGGTACCCGGATCCAGGTAGGCATGTGCGTGACTGCTCAACAGCAGCGTTGCCGCCACGGCCAGCAGGGCTGTTCGGTAATGGGTCATTCTGTGCTCCCGTCCATTGAGCGCACAACTTTAACAGATGTATGACAGGGGTTCGACTCTCTGACATCACAAGGCCTCTTCAGAGCCGTTACAGACGCCTCACAGACACGACACCAGATACGCGGCAGCAACGTTTCCACTTTTACCGCAGTGATAAATGTTCTGTTCACGCACTTGCCGGATTCTTTCAGGCCACGCCCTGTTATCCGACATCATCTGTGATGCCACCGCGCCAAGCGTGTCCAGCGCGGTCTCCGGCACAAGCTCGCCGATCTGCGTGCGAATGCTCGCTTCAAGCGGCTCAATGCCCAGCGCCTCGTACTCCGGATTCAGCACCTTGCGCGGCACGTCCACAAACAGCACCGGCCGCTCCAGGCCCAGCGCAAACTCCAGCGCAGCGCCGGACCAGTCGCTGACCATCAGCGCTGAATCCATCAGCGTCTGTTTGCCATCGGTATTTTCATCGAGCTGGAAGCGCTCATGGCCGGAGAACTCCGCGGTGATGGCCTCCAGCACGGTCGGGTTGAGCTTGCGTGTGCGCGGATGCGGTCGCAAGACCACATTGAACCCGGCGTTGAGCAATGGACCAATCACGGCAGCGCCATGACGTTCCAGCAGGGCATGTTCGCCCCAGCTCGGTGCCACAATTATCTGATCGGGGTCGGCATCTGTTATACCTGTTGAGTCCGAACATCTGTCGGCCAGAATGCTGTCCAGACGCCCATAACCCGCCTCCACCAACGTTTTGGCAGGCAGACCTTTGGCTTTTTCACGCGCGCGGATTTCCTGCACATGATGAGGCCCCACGCACAGCACGGCATCAAAGTGGTCAAAGGCGGCCGCGCGGTAGATCATATGAGTGCTGACCATGGAGTGATGCAGGTAGACATAGTGCACATCATGCGGGGAACGCTTGATGTGGTAGCTGTGCAGATCCGGCATGGTCATCAGCAGTACACGCGCCTGCAGCCCGGCAAAGAACAGCGTGCGGATGCTGCCCTCACCGATGCAGAAAGGCACCAACCCTCGTGGTGGATCGATGCGCAGTGGATCATCCGGGTCTGATGTCACATAAAGAACTGTCTCGCCATGCGTGTCGCGAAGCGCACGAAACACCGGCTCGAAGTGGGTCCAGTAGCCTCGCCCTTCCGAATAGATGACGATGCGCCGCTGTTGCACCGGCACCGCAAGAAAGCGCCGGTATTCGGCACGCTCCTGCCGCAGTCGTTTCAACCAGGCAAACATCAGTCTTCCAGCCGCATGAAACGCTGAAGACTGCCTTCGGCCTGCAGGCGATGAAAGTGCTCCAGGTCCTGCGCTGTATCCACCTCCAGCCAACCATTGTCGGTGAAGGCGGCGCGCGCCTCCCAGCCAGCGTCGATCAGATACTGCAGAAAGCTGGTCATGTACATATTGTCGAAATCCTTGCCGTCATACTGCGCCTGCCTGTCCATTGCGTGGTATACCTGGCGCAGTGCCGCCACCTTGTCAGCACGCACTTTCAGCAGCCCCATATACTGGCCCTGGATGTCCTCGTAGCCACGGGGCTTCTGGCCCAGCTCCACAATACGCGAGCCGTCCTGAAGCCTGAGTGTTTCCGCATCACTCAATGGGTCGTCCATGCGCGCCTGCCAGAAACTGCGCCACTGTCGGTCAACAGCAATACACAGCGGGGCCTGGCATTGCAGCACAGCCTGCAGCACGCGCGGTTCATAGATGATGTCGGCGTAGCTGATCAGCAGGTCCTGCTCATCATCCATCCACGACTCGGCGCAGAACAGTGTGCTGACCATATTGGTCTCGGCGTATCGCGGGTTCAGTACCAGCTGCGCATCCTGAAGCTCGAGCCTGTCGCTACGGTAACCACCGACCACCACAGTATCTGTGATACCTGCTGCTTTTATGGTATCCAGCTGTCGATGAAGCAATGGCACGCCGTGCAGCGCCACCATGCACTTTGGCCTGTCGTTGGTATAGGGACGCAGTCGACTGCCCTGTCCGGCCGCAAGTATGATTACGCGCATCATGCGCTCCTGAACAAGGTATCCATCAAGGTGATATCATTTTTATGAAATGGCAGTTCGCGCTCCGGATGCCACATGATGCCAACCCAGGGCAGATCACTGTGGCTGACGGCTTCCACACTGCTATCGTGGGAGGCTTGTGCACAAATCGTCAACTCCCCGGCAATATCCTGCGCCAACATGCCAAGATTGTGGTAGCTGTTGACTTCGCGGTGGTTCATGAACAGTGTGTCGCCGGCACGCACCTGCAAGACATGGCGCGTCGCCACATGCCCGCCCAGCTCACGCAGCGAGCCACCCAGCACACAATTCATCAGCTGCATGCCCCGGCAGACACCCAGCACCGGCAGGCTGCGGCTACGCGCCCATTGCAACAGCAACTGTTCAGTGGCATCACGCTCAGGCGCAGGATTCTTCGGGTCCGGCAGATCCGCCAGATCGTTGCCACCACTGAGAATCAGACCTGACACCTGCTGCCGCTCAATCCATGGCAACACCCGTTTCAGGTCATTGGGCACCGGCACAACATCAAAACCTGCGGTCTCCAGCAGTACCGACCACTGCTGATCCAGGCAATCACGGCGTTCGCCGTAGTCGGGCACAAGTTCCACGCGTTGGGTGATGGCTATTTTCATCACAGGCTCCCCAGTATTCGCCGGTTGACCGGATCCAGCACCAGCGTTGAGGCGCCGCTGAGCTGCGCGTAACGCGCCTCGCCCACCCCAATGGCCGCTGGCAGGCCAAACTCGGCCGCACGAATTGCCATATGTGAATTGGCGCCGCCGTACATCGTGACCAGCCCCGCAATGCCCTGGCCGAACAACCAGTCGTAACCGGGGTCAGCCTGGGGCACCAGCACAATACAGCCGCGGGTCTGCTGATGTGTTGCTGCCGGATCCAGCTCGATGCACGGCGCGGTAACCGGTGTTGCGCCTACAAAATTCGGTTGGGCCGCCGGATAACGGAATACCGCAAAGTCCGACGCCGCGCTGATCAACGGCGGCAATTCAATGGCTCGTGCCTGATGACGCCAGTGTGCACCTTCGCGCGCCCGCACGGCAAGCCAGGCCGCCGTGTCACCGGTGGCAGCACTGCCGCTGGCAACGGCAAAAATGTCTTCAATGGCAATATTGGACAGCGCTTCCCTGTCCAGTCCCTGCTGCTGACCCCACTGGGCCAGCAACTCAAGCGCCATGGAAAGGTTACGGGTAAACAGGAACTTGGCGTATTCGCGACCCTCAATGGCCGTGCGCATGAACTGCTCCACCGCCGCGCCTGCCTGTTTCTCACACAAACCGGCCGCTTGCATGGCCTGCGTGAAATCGTTTCGTGCAGCGGCCCATACCTTGCCGGCTGTGCCGCCCTGCCCGGTCGGTTCGGTGGATGCAGCGGCAACCACCGGCGCCAGATAACGCTGCGGATCGCTGGCATAACAGTCCGCCGTGATGTCATAGGTACCGGGGCGCAGATGCCCATAACGTTGCACAAATGCCTGCCATGACAACTCACCGCTGGCGCACAGGCGTGCATCGTCGGAGAGGCGATGGCTCACGGTGCGGATGCCGGCCATGAAATCGTCCATGGCAGCGCTGCTGATCACGTTCTGCGCCACGGCCGAACGCAGCAGGGCAGCGGCGATGAAGCCGCTGCGCGCCAGGTGGGCAAAAGGCAATACCCCGTGCTCACGCGCGTCAGCCAGCAACAGCCTCACCCGTTCCAGCGCCGGTGTATCGGCATTGAGGCATTCATCGAAGCGCCGCGTCAGTGTATGGGTGCGGTCAAGATCCTGTTGCGGGCGCTTCAGGGCGTTTCGGGTAATGTTGAGCAATGAGTGGTGCAGGGTGTCGATCTCTGACGGTGAAAACCCACCCTGGGTCAGGCGCTGGCGCCAGCGATCAAAGTCCAGCGCCACGCAGGTGGGCACCACGTCAAATTCCACCTTGTCGTGCAAGGTCGGATTGGCCAGCAACCAGTCAAGACAGAAATCCACCAGCCTGCCAGCAAGCCCGGCATCAATGTCTGCCGGTACAAAAGAGTTAAAGCTGGCACGCACATCCACATAGGGGTGACCGGCGAAGCTGCGCAGCAGAGGCGTGGGGCGCAGATCGCGATAGCCGTATTCTGCCCGCTGCCTGGCCCAGCTGTCGTCGGTGACCAGGTAACGATACAGACTGAGGGCCAGGCGTCCTGGTCGGGTACCGATGATTTCTGCCGGATTCCAGTCCGGCATCAGACCAAACACCGCACGCTGGCCCAGCACCGGAAAGAGTGGCCGCTGAAGGTCATGAAACTGCTGTTCGGCCTGGTGCAACCATGAGTGGGTATCCGGTTCACTGACGCTCAGTGCGGCGTGATCCACTGCAATCGGGCGCACCTGCAGGATGTGAACCTGCGACCGGGCAGCAATGGCAAACTCCACGTCCAGTGAATCGTAGTCAAGCAGGGTCTCGATTTCCTGCAGTGCCGGCACCAGCGGTGCAATCGCCGCAGGTAACTGCGCGGCGATCTGCCCGATCCGGTCTCGCCGAATGTACACGGTCTCTTGTTCACCACGCTGACCACTGGTCACCGAACTGGTGCTGCCACTCACGGCGTCATAATTGATCACGTACCAGGGCGCGCCGTAATCCAGCGTGCGGGTGAACGCCACACCACTGACCTGCACATCGGCCACCATGGGCTGCACCAGCACCTGGTTGTCTGCATGGCCATCGGGATAGGAGGCAATGACACGATCCACGGCATCGGACACGGCGGCCCGATCCGCAGCAGGCACATCCAGCACAGATGTGTAGGCGCCGGCATTGGTGCTGGAAAATCCATCCTCGCTGAGCGCGCTGCTGCGCACCACAAGCCGGTGACTGTTGAAGGTCGCCTGCACGGCGTCCAGGGTGTCTGCCCTGGACGTTTGCCAGTCTGCCACCGTAAAGGCAATCTGATCTTCAATACGGCTCTGGCTCACCAGACCCTGCAGTCGCTGAAGTGTCTGCGCTTTGGTGCCGAGAATGAAATGGGCAAGGTCCTGGGGTTCATTCAACTCTGCCCAGTCACCTGCAAGGTCCACAGCGCCAACACTGAAACCCTGCATGCGCAACCACTCAATCAGCGGCGACAGCTTTGCGCTGCCAAAGCGTTCGGCAACAGTGGCACGGTGTTCGCGCAGATATTTCACAACCGGTGTGGAGAAATGTACCAGGCCAACAAACTCCGCATTGGCCAGTGTCGGGTCGAGTTCGGCGCCCAGGCGGGTCACAGTGCCATGCGTCACATGTACCTTCTCACAGCGTCGGATGTCCTGCTCACTTCGCCCGGCGTATCGGCTGCGCCATTGACCGTCCACGGCAATGCTGATGTCAGCACGCGGCGCCAACAGTCGCGTCACCGCCTCACGATGGAACACAATATCGGCGTAGCACACGATGGCCGGCTGCGCGAGTGCGCGTGTGCTGGCGCCAGTGTCCGCACCATCATCAGCAAAAAGCGGAGCCATCAGCAGTGATGCGGCCGCGCCGGTATCGAGCCAGTGCTCGTTATCGGTGTAACGCAGTTGCGGGTATTGCGCCTTCACCGCTTCGCCGGCGTAACCGCAGACAAAATCCACCTGCCGCGCAAAGTCACTGACCGCAGCCAGCAACCAGTCCAGCACACGCTCTTTTCCATGGGCACTGGCAGCCTCGTCAATGGCGCTGCCGGGCGAATCGTCCTGGGGCGCATCCTGCAGCACACTGGGCGCCTCCCCGCGAAACGGGGGTCCGGCGCCCAGAATAATGACGGTCCGTTCTGTCAAGGCAATCCGATCAGTCAACATAGTCGATGACCATCTCGTCGGCGCGCAGGCCGAGGCTGCGTGTGTCAGGCGACATACCCAGGTCAGCCGGGGCCAGCGGATCACTGATGTTCAGTTGCACGCGCAGCACGTCCTGTCCTTCAATGACCCGGGCCGGCAACAACGCCTGATACCAGTCGGATTCACTGAGCTGCCATTGATCGATTTCATTGTCATTGACATAAAGTGTGACCTGCTGCTGTGCGAGTACGTCATCCCCCAGAAAAGGCCGGGCAAGCAGGCGCAGTGCCATATCACGCCCCGCGGCAACAGGTTCGTCCAGTGCAATCTCCAGTACAGCAATTTCGCCGTCGGTCCAGCGATGTGTCGGTTCGGCCAGCGCCCAACCCTCACGTACAAACCGGTCAGCCTGTGCGCCTTCGGCGAACAGCAGGCTGTCACCGGGTGTATAGAGCGGCAGCGGCTCCAGACGTAGCTGATGCAGGAAGATGCCAAGACGCCTGTCATCGGTGCCAGCAAGGTGTTCCACCTGAGACACGGCATCGGGCAACTCCAGCACCACATTCAGACTGCTGGCATTGCCACGAATTGCCTCACTGATCTCCAGTTCATACCAGCGCGACTCACTGACCACCCAGTCTGCAACGTGCTCACCGTCAATGCGGACATGCACGCGTTGCGCATCCACAATATCATCAATCAGAAAAGGCGCCAGTTGCATTGATATTGTGAACCGCCCCTCCACTGACTCGGCCAGCGGCAGGTTGATGATGGCGCGGCGGCCATCACTCCAGAAACCGTCACGCTCCTGCCCACTCCAGCCTGACCCCAACACCTCATGGCCGGGGCTGCCGTCATGGAATCGCAACAGCTGCCCTTCTGCCAACGGCTGGAGCCGGGCGGCCTGTGTCGGCTCTGCCACAGCCTCGCCCACCAACTGCTCCCCACTTGCCTGCCAGGACTGTGGCAGCCAGCTGTGACCCAGCACCCGGTACTCGGTCATTGCCGGCAGGTAGTCATCGGTCCAGCCGTCGAACCGGTATTGCAGGTAACGACGTTCGCGCGCCTCACTGTTGCTATAGGGCCAGTTGTCACTGAAAAGGTCATGACCATCAAGTGCTGCCGAAGAATCCACCGTGGCCATCAGGGTGGCGGCCAGATCCGCCACCGACGCCGGCCGCTCACTGATCTGCAGCTCACCCGTGGCCCCGGGCGGCTTGAGCAGCATCAGCGCCAGTCCGGACTCATGATGACTGGATGGCAGCCGGAGCTGTTGTGGCTCGCCCAGATCCGGTGGCAGCGTTGTGGCGTTTACACCCACACCGTACTCACCACCGCCGTGCTCTGACACGATGGCAATAAAACTGTTGTTGTACACATTCAAGGCGCGTAGTTGGTCCAGAAACCGGCGCATGAGATTCAGGCTCGCCACCGAGTGCCGATAGAATCCCTCGCGGTCTATTGACATGTTTTCCATTTCCAGCGCCTCATTGAGCAGGAACGGCGCGTGGGGCACAAACAGGTGATAGAAACGAAAAGTGGGCGCACTGGCACCAACCGAGGACAAGGCCTCCATATCTTCCAGCCAACGCATACTGTCATGGGGATGGTCGCTACGCGGGAGGTTACGCGGGAGATTGTTGCCGGCAGCAGGCCCGGCACTGTCATCACCCAGCGGCAGTTGTGTCACCCAACGGCGGGCGCGCCATTCATGATCATTGAGCCAACGTGGTTTCAGGAAATGAGGAATGACCCTGAACAACCCCACATCCACAAATTCACCGAACGCCGCCATGCGATCGGACTCGCTGCGATCACGGACAAAATTGCTGGCCACACGCTCGTCAAAGTGGAAAGTGCGCGGAAACAACGGATGCAGGCCCACATCCCAGCCCTGGGCGAGCAGGCGCTGCGGCACCGAGCCGTCCAGATACGCGCGGCGCATGAACGACAACATGGGTTCGGTGTTCTCGTACCACTGACCGGACAACATCAGGGGAATGGAAGGGTAGGTCTTGGCATAACCGGCCAGTGTATCGCGGAACCAGGTGAAACCCTGGAAATCCTGACGGTACGCCGGCTCATTGCTGATGATTTCACCCAGCACATCAGACTGAAAGGCATCCAGCACCACCACGATGATGTTGCTGTCCTCCGAGTAAGTGAACTGCTCATCATCCAGCGCTGTGTAAAAGTGATGGCTTGGTGGCTGGGGCGCCTGCCGAACGGTGAAGGTCAGTCCGGCGGCCTGCACGGCCAGTAGTGCCACACACAGGGTCACGGCGTTGGCAGCAATGGCGGCGGAGAAACGCCAGGCTACAAGCATGGCGGAAAACCACACCACCAATTCGAACACGCCGTGCCAGGTGTAGTCCCGCCAGTTGATGGCACCGCCATCCAGCACACCATAATCCTGCACCAGCAGGTTGGCCTGCAACCAGGCCGCCAGTGCAAGCATGACCAGTGTGCTGAGGGCCAGCGTACGCCATCGGGCAGCAAGTGTGTGGTTCACCAGCATGCTGGCAGCCAGGGCCAGCAAGAACAGCAGGGCGCTGAGCAGCACAACAAGCACTGCCGCAGGTGCGATCAGATCAGCCCAGGCCACACTGAAGTCATGCACATTGCCGAAATACACGGTCAATGCCGGAAACAGCACGGCGGTGAGGACAACAGTGACCGAAGCCAGCAACATTGGCCCCGGCAACAGGGCTGCCATCCGGGTTCTGCCCGGGGATCTGTGTAATTGCTTCGGCATGGAGCTCCCTTTCACCGATCATGTCGTCCGAGATGACGGCCCAATGATACAGGAATTGGATCGGTGCCACATTGGCGGGTTCAATCGGGCTTCACAATCAGATTCACAGCTGTGGCGTGAAAATACAGCTCGTCCGGATTGCTGTACACACCATAACCGAAGTAGAAATCCACTTCTATCTGCTCGATGCCTATGTCCCGGGCAACCATCTGGGTGAGCACGTCAATGTGCTCCACGGCGCCCAGCACGCGTTGCTCGTTCACCGGCACAAGCTGCACCTCGGGCTGGTACTCAACAAACTCGCCTGCGGCGTTCTTGATCAGGGTTTCACCCGCATCGGTAATGCCGGCAATCACAATGTAGCCCGACTGGCCCTGATGGGCCGGGTCTATTTCTATACGCCCCCGCACATCAAAGGCCTGATCGGCACGCACCCGGTTGTGATAGGTCTGCCCGCCATCGGTGGTCACACCACCAAAAAAGCGCGCCTGCGACTCACCACCCTGGAAACTTTCCCGGCCGGGCAGCGTCAGCAGCTCCGGGCTCTGGTAGGTCATTGCCAGGCGATAATCACCCGTTCCCGTGCTGGAGCGGCGGCACGGCGGGTTGCTGCTGTAGGTATTGGCCAGCAACAGGTATTCACCCGCCTGAAGGTTCATGGTGATACGGGGATTACAGTTGCCCGCACTGTTTTCATCCAGGGCAATGATGTTGAGCCCGGGTTCGGTCAGCAGCAGCACACCGTCAAGTGACATTGCCGCGTCCATCTCAACAGTCACCTGCAGATCATCGGCCAGATTCAGGCGGTAGACATCAACCAGGCTGGTGTCGGTGCCGCCGACCATGATCTGCTGCACCCGACAGGCACCCGGTTGCAGGGCGCCATCCGTCAGACCAAAACCAAGGGGCCGGTTCTCACAGTTGAATTCACCGGTATACAGTGTATCTGCCCCGGCAATATCATCATCCTGCAGGCGGAAAATGTTCCCGACACGCGAGGCCATGATGGCCGGTATGCCCGGGCCGTCCTCATGCCCCAGGCCAATGACGTGGCCGAGTTCGTGCAATGCAACCCGGCGGAAATCATATTCACGCGTAGCGTTCGGACCCGGGCGCAGCGGCCCATCGTAGACATCAAAGTTCACATTGGCGTTAAAAATCACATCCGATTCAACGATATCGACCGAACCCAGTATGTTGGCTTCACTGGAGGTGATGGTGACCGCCAGCGTGCTGCTGTTGAAGGCGTCACCACAGACAGTGCTGGCGAAGTCAAACCCGTTTGCCCCGTCACCACCACCGCCGACAAAATTGTTGTTGCCGGTGGGGAAGTAACCAATACAGGGATTGCGGTAAGCCGGCGAGATGATGAATTCAAACGCCGTGCTGTCGGTCCACTCCTGCGCGGCATCGGCCAGCGCCGTGGACCAGGCAATGCCGCTGGGTGAAACCCCCGGCATGCCCACGTGAATGGTGGCCCTGGCGCCTGGCCATTTGGTGCCCAGGGCACTGATGTCAAAGGCCAGTGCCTTGAAGGCCAACGGCGCGCCGAGCGTGGCAAGCAATGCGGCTGCGCCCAGGCGGCGGCCTATGGTTGATACCCCGCTCATGGCTGATCCCCGGCCCGCACCAGCTCTCGCACGGATTCCCGGAAGCTGGCAGCGCTCAGCGCGGTGCCGGCGCTGCCCAGCGACTGCACCTGCACCCCGGCGGCAGTGCCGTGACTGATACCCAGCGGCTGCGCCTGGCGCGGTGTGTTCGGGGACGGCACACTGTAAACCGGCTGGTCGTCTGCCGTGTGCACACGCTGCTCGCCGTCAGCCCACTGCTGCAGGCGGTAGTGGCCCTGTGCCCAGCCAACCAGCGGATGCACCAGATTGTCAGACAGCGATTCCACAAAATAGAAACCGGTTTCCCCGACCTCGGGCAACTGCATCTCACCCACCTGCATCATACGGTTACCCACCTGGCCGCCAAGATACCGCAAGGTGATGGCAGACGCTGCGTAATCACCCTTGATCACATGAAGGATATCGAATTCCACAAAGCTGTGAATGGTACCCGGTCCGGTCTGGCGCGCCTCTACCGACAACACCCGTCCCTCGAAGATGAATTCGGCAGTGCCCACCACCTCCTCAAAACTCAGCTGTGCCACCGTGCTGGCCTGCGGCGCTGGCACAAAAAGGAGCAGGAGGGTGAACAGACTGGCAACAAGCAAACCTGGTGCGGTGCGGATCCATCGAAGCATGACAGTCATACCACTATGCCTTTTTCTGGTGGGCTATTATTCAAAGAACAGGCGAGGGCAGCATTTCGCTCAGCACCCGCCGCAATTCCCGACGCCAGTGTTCGGGGTGACAGCCCAGCGCCTCAATCGTCGGCGTTTTGTCCAGTACCACACAAGGTGGTCGCTTGGCCGGCGTCGGATAGGCCGTGGTCGGAATGGCCCGGATTGGCACCGCACGGTCCAGCAAACCCAGCGCCTGGGCCTCGTCCTGTATGGCCACGGCAAAATCATACCAGCTTGCCACACCCGCATCTGTCCAGTGCATCACACCTGTGGGCTGCCGCGCCACGGCGGCGCCAATACAAGGCAAAAGGCCAAAGGTGGACGTGGGCGTGCCCCACTGGTCATCCACCACACTGAGTTCGTCGCGCTCGCGCATCAGGCGCAGCATGGTGCTGACAAAATTGTGGCCATACGGTGAATGCACCCAGGCAGTGCGCAGCACCAGGCTGTTGGCTGGTGCCAGGTAACGCACATGCAGCTCGCCCTCAAGCTTGGTACGCCCGTAGATATTGACCGGATCGGGTTGGTCATCGGGGAGGTAGGGGCGGTGGTTGCGCCCGCAGAAAACGAAGTCGGTGGAGATCTGCAGCAGCCAGGCCTGATTGGCCGCCACCCAACGCGCCAGATACTTGGGTCCGAAGGCATTGACCTCACGCGCCACCAGGTCATCGGATTCGGCCGCGTCCACCGCCGTGTAGGCTGCGGCGTTGATGATGATATCCGGTTTCAGTGCGTCCAGCGTCTGGCTTACGGCCTGCTCATCACGGATATCCAGCGCCGCCCTGTTCAGGGAAGTGAGTGCATACTTTTCCTGCAGATCACTTTCAGCAATGGTTTTGCCCAACTGCCCGTTGGCGCCCAGCAGAACAAGTTTTTTCATCAGCGCGTCACCTGACAGGCCGGTGCATCCTGCAGCAACAGGCCATCACGATCCTTGTCCGACAGCACCGGCTCACCGGCGCCAGGCACCAGTGGCCAGGCAATGGCCAGCGCCGGATCATCCCAGCGAAGTGAATACTCATCGCCCGGGGCGTAATAGTCAGTGCATTTGTACACCATCTCGGCGCTTTCACTGATCACGTAGAAACCATGGGCAAATCCGGGCGGCACCCAGAGCTGGCGCCGATTCTCTGCCGACAGATGCACCCCGACACTCTGTCCGCGGGTGGGCGAGTCGGCCCGCATGTCCACCGCCACGTCATAGATCTCGCCGGCCACCACGCGCACCAGTTTGCCCTGCGGCTGTTGTAGCTGATAGTGCAGCCCGCGAAGAATACCCTGGCTGGAGCGGCTGTGGTTGTCCTGCACAAACTGCACGCCCGGTGCGTGGTCATCGAACCAGCTCTGGCGAAAGGTTTCCATAAAAAAACCACGGTGGTCGCCGTGAACAGTGGGTTCCAGGAGGAGGATATCGGGCAGGGAGGTCGGGGTGATTTTCATTGAAGGAAGCATTCCAGATCTGCTGCTAAACTTTCTGTGTGCGCCATATTATAAGGACATAGTATGCAAAAGCACGGGAAGATCCTCGAGAAAATCCTGCGTGGAGAATCTGATGCCAATATCAGGTTCCCGGACATGCGAATGGTGTTACATCACCTGGGGTTCAGTGAGCGAATGCGCGGTAGCCACCACAGTTTCAGAAGGTCCGGCATAGCAGAGAAAATAAACATCCAACACAGTGGCAAACTCGTCAAACCCTATCAGGTAAAGCAGGTACGTGCCATAATTCGCAAGTACCGACTGCAGGTAAATTGCCATGTTTAAGTACGAATTGCTCATCTATTGGAGCGAAGAGGATAGTGCCTTCATTGCGGATGTGCCAGAGCTACCAGGCTGTATGGCACATGGGGAATCCCCTGTCGAGGCTGTCAGGAATGCTGAACAGGCAATTCAGTTATGGATAGATACCGCGAGAGAGTTCGGTGATCCCGTGCCCGAACCCGGCCAGCCGCCTCTAAGGCAGGTGTGACCTGAATTGCTCACCTGAGCAATTTCAGCAGATACTGGCCGTAACCACTTTTGGCCAGCGGTTTTGCCAGGCGGCGCAGCTGTTCAGCGCTGATATAACCCTGATGGAAGGCAATCTCCTCCGGGCAGGCAATCTTCAGGCCCTGCCGCTCCTCCAGTACACGAATGAAATTGGCCGCATCCAGCAGTGACTGCACCGTGCCGGTATCCAGCCAGGCCGTGCCGCGGCTGAACAGTTCCACCTGCAGCGTGCCGCGCGCCAGATAGGCTTTGTTCACATCGGTTATTTCCAGCTCACCGCGCGCCGAGGGGCGTATGCCACGGGCAATCTCCACCACGTCATTGTCATACAGGTACAGGCCGGTGACCGCGTAGTTGGACTTGGGCTTTTGCGGCTTCTCCTCCAGATCAATGGCGGTGTTGTTGTCATCCAGGGCCACAACACCATAACGCTCGGGATCATTGACGTAGTAAGCAAACACTGTGGCGCCACTCTCCTGTTTCAGCGCCTGCTGCAGCTTTTCCTCCAGCGAGTTGCCATAGAAGATGTTGTCCCCCAGGATCAGACAGACGCTGTCGCCGCCAATGAACGACTCACCAATCAGAAAGGCCTGCGCCAGACCTTCGGGTCGGGGTTGTTCGGCATACTGCAGATTCAGACCCCACTGGCTGCCATTACCCAGCAGGTGCTGGTAAAGCGTCAGGTCACCGGGTGTGGTGATAATGAGTATGTCCCGAATACCCGCCTGCATCAGCGTGCACAGTGGGTAGTAGATCATGGGTTTGTCGTACACCGGCATCAACTGCTTGCTCACCGAGACGGTCATGGGGTGCAGGCGGCTGCCGGTGCCTCCGGCAAGGATGATTCCCTTGGTCATGCTTCAGTGACGCCTTGTCATGGGTTGTTGCGGGTATTGTTGCCGTCACGCATGTGATCGGCCTTGTGGGCAACACCCAGCGCATCCAGTATATCCGGCAGTGCGCTGTAGAATGTTGCGCCCGGATTATAACGCAGATACTCACGGCTTGTAGTGTCGTCCACAAAGCTGCCCTGGGTGAGCGCTCGATAACTTCGCAGCCCCGGTGCATTCTTCAGGCGGAAGATCCGGCCCAGCAGTTCCATACCCAGCGCGGCCAGATACAGGCCGGGCGCCGGCATGGACCAGTCCGGCTGACCCATGTCAAAGGCCTCGCGTATGGCGCCTTCAACGGACTTGACCGTGTAGCGGGTGCCATCGGTCACCGGATAGATCGGTGTGAACACTTGCTCACTGGCATCTTCCTGTAATCTTTGAGCGGCACACACAACCGCCTGACACAGGTCGTGCACACCAATCAGCGACAGTGGCTGATCGGTTCTGGGCAGCGGCGGGAAAAACCCGCGGCGTATCATACGAATCATGCTCAGCAGATTGCCTTTCATCTGCGGGCCATAGACATTGACCGGGCGCAGTATGCAGACACGAATGTCGCCGGCCCGATGCGCAGCCAGCAACAGCTGCTCGGCGTCGTATTTTGACTGACCGTAAGCGGTGCGCGGCTGATCATGTGCCGGATCGGCCTTGATGCTGCTCATGAAGATAAAGTGTTTCGCGCCCTGGCTGCAGGCCGCGCGCAGCAGGTTTGCCGTGCCGTCCACATTCACTGCTCGCAGCCTGTTGTCATCGGCATGGTTGATGTGGGCATAAGCTGCCAGGTGGAACACCGTGTCTACCCCCTCGCAGAGCGGCAGCAGTGAATCGGGCTCCAGCAGATCGGCACCTTTTGCTGCGCTGCTGCGGTTCAGTGTACGCACCTGGTAGCCCTGTTCGTGCAAGCTGGCCAGCAGGTGGTGACCAATAAAACCGGTGCTGCCAGTGAGCAGGGCTGTACGGTCTGGTGTGGCGGTTGTGTCATTCATTGCTTGAGCACCTTGTAAACATGCTTGCGGTGCGCCACTTTGACCACAATAACAATCAGTTCAGCATCGCGTATTTCATAAAGGATACGATACACGCCCTGGCGAATACGGTATTTCTCCTGCGCAGACAATTTCTCCACTCCCGCGGGTCGTGGATTGTCTGTCAATTGCTGGATGCGCTTGAGAATACGCGTAAGGTCCTGACGAGGCAGCCGGCGCAGGTCCCGGGCTACCGAGCGCCGGAAGCCGACCTCATAGACTGCCATGCTTCTTCAGATCATCCAGCAAGGCTTCATAACTCATTACCGGCTCTGCAATCCGTTGATCAAATGCTGCCAGGTCTTCCTGATCCTCGGCCAGCACACGCCGCACGGCATCATTCACAATATCAGACACCGATCGCTCGGACTGCGCCGCTTTCAAACGCAATGCAGCATGCAAACCTGGTTCAAAATAGACCGTTGCGCGCTTTGACTTTCCGCTCATGTGTTGCTCTCATGTAAGGGTTTTCGAAAAAGACATGACGTCAAGTCACTATAGCGCCATGACGTCAATCTGTCCATTTCAGAACCAGCGCCAGCCATGGCTGCTGAAAAACCGTATGGCCGAGCGGCCGAACATCAGGATATGCCGCAGTCCCTTGCGCGCGGTGTTGCCGCCAAGGTGGGTGATACGCATGGCTGGCACAAAGGTCAGGCTGCCGTGTTGGTGGGCGCGCAGCGACAGGTCAAAGTCCTCAAAGTACAGGAAGTAGCGCGGATCAAATCCGTCCAGGGCGCGCAGTGCACTGCTGCGCCACAACATACAACAGCCACTGATGATGGGAATGTTGTCGGTGGGTTCGCTGTGGCTGAGCGCCTGCATGCTGTAACGGGCCAGGCGGCGCTGGAACAGCCTGCGCACAAAGCCTGGCGCAAAGCCGCGCAGCAACAGGTCCAGTACCGATGGGTATTGCTTGCAGGCTGATTCGGGTTCACCATCGCCGTTGCTGATGGCAGGCGCCACCGCCACGGTTTCCGGCCGGCTCTGCAGCCAGGCCAGTCCCTGCACCAGGGCATCAGGCTGCAGATAAACGTCGGGGTTGAGTACCAGATGGTACTCGCAGGTGGTTTCGGTGATGGCAAGATTGTGTCCGCGCCCATAACCGATGTTGCCGTGGCCGGTTCTGGTCAGCAGTTCCAGGCTGGAAAGATCAACGGACTCAGGCAGACTGTCCAACAGGGCATGGTTGTCACTGTTGTTGATCAGGTACAGCGAAGCCTTGTTCAGGACGCCTGCCATACGCGCCTCGTTCGCGGCTTTCTCGAGACAGGCAAGCACTCGCTCAAGCACGGGCTGGTTCAGTTCGTGGACAACAATGGAGATGCTGAGATCGGTGGGTGGGGTAGGTGACATCCGGTTATTCTACAGCAGGTGATCCTGGATCGACGACAGCGACACAAACAGGCGCCGGCTGTCATCCGGAAACGGCTCAGAGAAATCAAACTGGGTATAGAACCGGGCGGCTGCCTCGCGGCGCAGGACGCAGAACTCAGCGTTTGTCAGCATCCAGTGCAAATCCCTTTGCGTCGAGTGTCCGAGCAGCCTTGCTCAGCTTTTCGTTGGGTGCAACACTGCGTTCGCACAGCGCCGCGAACCTGTCGTATTGTTCACAGGTGAGAGTTATCTGTGCCTGTTCGGTCAGCACACGGGCAGCGTCCTTGCGCACGAGCTGGCTCAAGTATGCTTTGATACTGCCAAATCCGGCGGCAGTCGCCGCGCGCTCGGCCAGCTCATGGGTTTCAGTGCCCCACTGAACCTCATAACGTTGAACTTTGGGTTGTGTTGCCATGGTTTGCTCGCCCGACTCCACGTCTTACGGAATATTTCCGTATTGTTTCCGAATCTTGGGCCTTTTGCAATCTACTGCTGCTGAATCTCGATCACCCGATCACCAAAGGGCGTGCGCACCACGCGGTAACCTTCCGGTACCTGGGAGGGATCGATACGGCGGCGCTCGAAACGCTCGGCCTGGGCGCGCATCACAGCTTCGTCCTCCGGGTTGCGTTCGCGCGCAGCACGAAGCGCGGCGGCAAAGGGGTTCTGAGGCGCTTCGGCGTTGTCGTTCCCATCACCATTTCCGGCACCATTGCCCCCACCACGACGATCACGGCGGCGCTGGGGTTGCTCGGCTTGCGGCGGCACAATGGGTGCGGCCGTCGCCACGGTCAGGCGGGCAGTATTACCGCTGCAGTTCACGCCCTTGTCCGGCGCGTCCACACAGGGCGCATTGTCGGGATGTGCAATGGACACATTACGACTGCCGGTTTCGATGAGCCGGTATCCGGGGTGCCCGGGAACAGGCATTTCGGTACCCGGCGCACCGTTCACGGTGATGACCTGCCCGTCACGAGCCCGGATGCGTATCCGATAGTCATCACCAAACCGGCTGGTGCCAACCAGCTCAAACGCCGGGCCATTGGCCTGGGGCTGAACAGGCCGGACAGCCTGCACCTGGTTATCGGGCCGGACAGCCTGTTCCACAGGCTCAAAAAGCTGCAACTCCTGGGCGCCGGACGGCGATGACACCAGTGCCAGCAACACCAGCGCAACCATGGCAGCGGCGGGCAGATACCAGGATCGATCAGTCCCAGGCAAGGCAGATGATCGGTTCATGACAATACTCCCGGGCAAGGTTTGCCCTATATGGCCATCAGAATAGCATACTGTTGTGTGTTGGACGCAGTGTCCGGCGCTTTGGTTCTACATCCTCATATCACGCCCGTTATCGCCGCTATCACTACCAAAGGATACCCGCACATCCTGAACATACCCTTCGATGACACCTGCCACATAGGGCCAGAAGGCTTCCTGTTCCAGGGTGCGCATGGCAAGCTCAGGCGCAACAAACCGGCTCATCTCCTGATAGAAGTCATCTTTTGTTTCACCATTGTGCCGGATTTTCGGGGGGATTACACCTGGACCAGGCCGCTGCCAAACGCCACAACAAGGCCAAATGCCCAAAGCAGACTGCTACGCTGCAGCCGTTCAGAATATCGCTCTCTCATCGTATTGCCCTCAATACTTGCCGCCAGACACTGAATTGACCCGATTCTACTGACAATCATTCAATTGGTCGCAAGTATTCCGACTTTGGTTTTTGCGCAAACATCAGATTGACACAATCGACAAGCCGGCACCTCAAATTTACACCAACAATCAGGTGCGGAATGCTCAGTTCAGCTTGCCAAAATCGATGTTGCCACCATCATCATTGAGAAAGTCGAGATCCAGCGCAAGGCCTGCCGCCTTGTTCTGGGCGTCACGCCTGGCAACAAACTGCGGAATACGACCAAGAAGCTGAATATTCTGCATGGATATCAATTGGCAATAGGCCAGCTGTAAAGTGTTGGAGTGACGCAGCCGCAGAAACTGCTTGTCATCCAGGGCAATCAGTTTGTCCTCGTCAATCTTGTAAAGACCCTTGATTTCTTGCTCGCCGCTGTCCAGACGCACCTTCAGTTTCCAGGGCACCAGCAGGCCCAGCTCATTCAGCAGATTTGCCATTTTGGCCGTTTCTATCCGCGACTTCTCTACTTTACCAAGAATTTCCATGAGGCCTTGAACAACTTCAGTGGGTGTGCCGTCCTCATCAAAAAATGCCTGGTCTTGTTCATCACTGCTCATCAACCCGCTGGTCTCATCAAAACACAATGCCAGCTGTCCTTCTTTCTCAGTGGGCAACATCCTGAATGGGTAGGTGCGGATGATTGCAGGTTTGTACGCACCAAGCCATTTGCCGTCATGGTCAATAAAAACGTTCTTGTCCGAACCCAGGGATGTCAGTGCCACAAGATTGAACTGATCGTCATCGGGCACAAAACACAGAGGCAGATTGATAGTAGCAGCATGCAGTTCATCGGCCACGATGGGGAGCACCTGCTCCTTGCCAAAGAGTGTATAGGAGGTATTCGGCTTCCAGAACCGGCCTTTGTGCGTTTCCTGGCTGATCACGGTGTAACGGGTCATGCTTGTACTCCCGGTGCAAATTCTCTGTCCGTTAAAAACGAAAACCCCGCCCCTGGATCAGGAGCGGGGTTGTCGTCGAGTACCGCAGATCAGACTGCGGTGTATGTCATCGATCAGGCGAAGACGTAGAGCTCGCCGGCGGCAATGGCGTCCAGACCGCCAACGTCTGTCATACCGGCCAGCTTGATCAACACACCATCGTTGACACCATCTTCTCCGTAGATGTAGCTGTTACCTACATACTCGAAGACCACGGCTTCGTTGGCACCAGCCGCAGCGGCGGCGATGTCCACTGCCTGCTCCAGTGTGGACGGACCTGCACCCAGGAAGGTCAACAAGCCGTCTTCGATTTGCCAAGTAGCACCATCCGTGCCGTCTCCGGCCACATCAACACCCGTGGCTTCGATGACATCGAACCCGGCCTGGGCAGTTTTGCCTTTGGCATCTGCCTGGCCAAGACCTTCAATCACTCGGTGTGCAGCAATGACAGCAGCAGAACCGGTTGCCACAGACTGTGCACCTATAACGTCATCGCCAGAGCCCACTTTCAGTGTGCCAGTGGCAGCGATGTCATCCAGCTCAATGGTCAGTGCGCCCGTCATGGCGGATGCGTCAACAGATGCGAAGGCGTTGCCGCTTGAAGTAAGCGTCAGCGCCTGGGAACCGTCAACAGTCACTACCTTCGCACCAGTACCACCTGTGTTGATGTCGGCCACGTTGCTGGCTTTGGCACCACCGGAAGTGATGTTGTACGTATTCGCCGCGTTAGCTGCTGTCAGATTGATGGTCTGAACATTGTCGGCAGCCACTGAGTTCGCATGCGTGTTATTGCTGTCAAACACCAGGTTCAAGGTTGTCGCGTTGGTGGCGTTCAGCGTTGCAGTGTTCGCATTGGCAGCTGCTGTAGCGCTGTCGGTATCCATGGTGATCGTAAGAGCACCGGCAGTCTTCTGTGTCAGGCTAAGCGTAGGACCTGCCATGTCACCTGTAATGCGGAAGCCTACACCGGCACCAACATTCTGCAACGTAGAGGCGCCAACCAATGCGGCAGAACCGATCAGTTCACCCACGGTATTGTTCTGGGCCAGGATGTCCATGTCCAGATTACCGTTCATGCCAGCGACATCAAAGCGCTGGAAGTTGCTGAACACACCCGCATTGGCTGAACCCACACCAGACAGACCCAGTGTGTTGGTACCACTGCCGCCGCTGATGGAGTCGCCTGCACGTACAACACCGCCGCCGAAGGCGAATGTGTCATTGCCAGCACCCAGATCAACATTCAATGTACCAGTAGCACCACGAGCCACCAGGGTTACAGTGTCGTTGCCGGCACCTGTGTTGATGGTGGTCGCACCAGTGCTTGTTCCATTGACCGTTACAGTGTCATTACCGCCGCCGGACGTTACGTTGGTAGCACCCGCACCAGCGGTGTTGACAGTAATGGTGTTGTTGCCGGCACCCGCGTTCAGGTTGGCAGCAACAGTTGCTGTTGTGCCAGTGGAGATGGTCACCGTGTCATTGCCGGAACCCGTATTGATAGTGCGCAGGTTTGCAGCAGCAGTGGTCTGACCACCAAAGGTGATCGCACCGGTGCTGTCACCCGCGTTCAGGGTATGCAGTGCAGCGCCTGTCAGCGTCAGCGTTGTTGCAACCGCTGTGTTGACGTTGGCAGCAGTCTGGGCTCCGCCTGTTTCTAGGTGGGCAGCCAGCGTAGCACCCGTTGCCATGCTACCGGAGATGTTGAGCGCATTGGTTGCAGCAACACCCTCGGCATTCAGGGTATTCGCACCTGATACACCGCTCAGGGCTACATTGACTGTAGCGCCGGTACCGGTGACCGTGTTGTTCATTGCGGTTATGCCGTTAAAGCCGGCAGTCACAGACGCACCGAGGCCAGAGACGTCACTCGCCCAGCCGAACTGCCAAACCTGCTGGGCACCCTCAAAACGGCTGGCTACAACAGTTGCGCCATCTGTGGTGAAAGGTGTGGTGCCATCCAGATTACGGATGTTGATGGTTTCTATGTTTTTGATGGTGGCGGAATTCGGCAGCGTTTCGTTGCGCTCGGTAGTACCATCAAACTCGCTATAGATGTTGAGAGTATCATTTCCAGCACCACCATCCAGCTGATCAAAAGCGGTCAGTGTCGATGCAGGGTCACCAGCAGCATTGATGGTCAACGCGTTGAACGTATCGTTACCGTCACCGCCCACAAACTCGTCCGGACCTGTTGTCAGGCGGAAAGTCTGTCCGGGAACGGATGTTGTACCGTCAGCCTTGGCCTTTCCGGCTGTAACACTGGCTTCAGTTTCGTCAACGTCGGCAATCACGTCCTGCAGGTCGGCCAGGCTGGCACCGTCTTTCTGCAGTGTGACGGAGAAGTACTCGGCAACCTCTACACGATTGGCGAACGCCTGGGAAGCATCGCCCCAGTTCTCGTCGTCTGCCGGTACGTCGCGCAGCGCCTGGATAGCGGCAATGATGACCTGGGCTTTTGTGGCACCGGCATTCATTTCAGCTGTCAGCGTGTCGATGGCCCACTGACGATCCTCTGCAGCGACCTTGCCGCCAACAACGTTATCAACGAAGCGGGTAACAAACTCTTGATTGGTCAGGAAAGCAGGGTACTTGTTGGTAAAGATCGGGTTTTGTGTAAGGTTTTCGGTCAGCGACTCGAATGTACCACCCGCCTGGAAGTACGCAGCCAGTTCAGCAAGATTTGTCTTGCCGGGCGCTGCGCCCCATACGGCAACCGACAGCGCGATGATATCGGTTCTATCTTGGACAGTGAAAGACATGTAAAACTCCTTTAATTTTTAAGGTTTTGCTCTTTTCATTTCAGACAAGCAATTGCTGACTGATGAATACTATTTGCCACGATCGCCGGTAATACTACACCCGGCCTGATCCGGACGGTGTGATCACAGTCACAGGCACCCTGAAAGCAAAGGCTTTCGTGGATTTCCTTTCTACACGCCCTCACCATCAGTGACTTCAGTTGCGGGCATAATTGCGCAGCAGATTGTACCTTCTGGCCTGCACTGATACAACCACATATTGAACGAGTTTAAGTATTATTCGCAAATCTTTGTTTATTAACAAATATTTTAAAAACTGTAGCGCATTCCCAGCTCGACGGCGGTATCATTGCTGCTGAAAAGAACAATATTGCTGCGCTGGCGTTGTCGGTAGAGGTTTATCAGCAGGATACCGCCCAGAACCGTGGGTTGACGGTACTGGAGCTGGACAAAACTGCGGCTCAGGGCACGACGCTGGCCGTTGGCCAGCAATTCGCTGTATATGTCCCGATCCTCGAGTCGGGTATGTCCGGCCTGGGCCGCCAGCACACCGGCCAGAACGGGTCGCTGCCAGTCCATGCGAGCCTGCCAGCCCACCCTGTCACCACCGGGGCGGCCACCTCGAACGGCAAAACTGTTCAGCAGGCCCAGCTCGGCTGTATAGACGGCCCCGGAACCCTCATTCCGGCAGTGCAAGCCGCCTGCATTGCGGGCCTCCACCGTATTCAGATTGCCGTTCCCCTGGTGGTAGTGCTGGTACTGCGCGGCGACCGTATAATACGGCGCGCAACTGTGCTCGTTCTCCACCTGGTACCGGGCGTTTGTTTCAAAAGCGCTGAACAGCGGGTTTCCACCCACGGCCAGGTGGGCCAGGGCGCCTCCCAGTTCCCAACTGTGATCACGCGCCGGGCGCAGCCAGGCGTATCTTGTATTGATCTGCGTAATGTCCGAACGCGTGTCCTCACTGATCCTGCCACTGATTTCGGCCAGAAAGTTATGACTGTGACCGGGGGCAAACTGCGTGAAATGACCAGCGAGCCTGACGTTGCCATAAGCGCCGCTGATCGGCAGGAACTCCGGGCTCAGTTCCAGATCCACAGGTTCCCCGGATAAGGTGAGGGTTATTCGATTGCTTAATGGTCCGCGGTTAAGATTGTTGTCAAAACCAGCCAGAAGGTCCAATTCGCCACCCAGTCGCCGGGTCATGCTCTGCCATTCCGCCTGACGGCGCCCCAGCATGATCTGCAATGCTTCAGGCAAATCCGGACGGGCCAGTACCTGGCGATTCATGTCCAGTGCAGGGAACAGTTGCCCCTGCAGAAACAGCGCCTGTGCATAGTCAATCTGGGCAGCACCGTAATCCGGGTCAGTCAGCAGCGCACGCTCCAGTGACTCAATGGCTGCAGATACCTGCCCGCTGTTCAGCTGTGCCGCACCGTAAAGCGAAAAATACTCGGCACTGTCCAGACACAGGGGCATCAGCCGGGAAAGCTCGCGCTCCAGCACAAACCAGTTGGTCTGCTCATCGGGGTAATAGGCGCCAAGATCCGGGCAGGAAAGACGCTCATCAGCATGTCCGGCCAGGCTGCCCATCAGCAGGCTGGCACACAACACCCAGCCAGACCAAAGCAACAGTCCCGACCTGACAGGCCGGGACTGGCCGGAATCGGAGGTCGGCACGGGATGCGATTTCAACATGCGGGGATTATCAAGAATTGGCCTGCTCCGTGCAACTACGATTCCCTGAAACGTGACACCGTGCAAGCACACCTGTCTATCAGGCGCTCAGCCGTGTCAGGCTGCCGGCCCCTGAGAACGCCCGCCCACCAAAACCTTAAGGGCAGGGCTGCCGGTTCTGGTTTGATCGGGGCTGGTCGCATTGTCGGCAATGGCCAGCGAATACAGAGTCTGAGGCACTCTCAGACCGGGTAGCAGATAACGCCCCTGGGACTGCAGGCTCTGATCACCGGCAAGTCGGGCCGCGCCTTCACCCACCAATACTGGCAGGGCAAGCTCAGCGGTCATTTCCTGCACACGCAGGGCAATAGTCACAGTATCACCCAACAGGGCATGGCTGCGCCGCTGGGCCGGGCCTATGGAGCCCATCAGCACAGGCCCCTGTTCCACACCGATGCCAAGACCCAGTGGCTCCAGTCCTTCAGGCGCGCGGGCTGGCAGCAGATCACGCTGCATGACAATCTGCATTTCCCGGGCAGCGTCCAGCGCCTGATGGACACCTGCGGAGTCGCCACTCCATACTGCCAGCAGACCATCACCCTTGAATTCATGGACGCGACCGTCATGACGCTCGATGATAGCTGTGGCCAACAGCAGAAAGCTGTGCAGCAACGTAGCAGATTCCTCTGGCGGTCGCGCCTCGGTGTAGGCAGAAAAATTACGCAGGTCAGCGCTCAAGAGTGTCACTTCCAGCCGACGGGCATTGATATCCGAGCTGGGCACACTGTAGGCGATCTCACGGGCGACGTCCGATGGCAGATAACTGTTCAGGTTGCTGTAAACACGATCATGCTCCATTCGAACGCGGCTGTGCTCCAGCAATAACAGCAGGGTACCGGCCAGCACACTGAACAGGCTCGGCACCAGCCAACCCAGCCAGATATTTGCCGAACCAAGCAGCACAGCATGCAGCACCAGCATGGAAACCGGCAGCAGCACGGCTGCCACGGGCAGGCCATACATGGCCAGACGCTGGCGGAAACTGGCCAGCACCAGCAGAACCACACCTGCTATACCGGCAAGCATCCACATCAACAGGGGTGCGCCGCGCGGGGTCCACGGCATGTCAGCATCCAGCAGGCTGCTGATAATACGTGCCTGCAGCTCGACACCAGGTGTGATGCCGCTGTGAGGTGTAGGCACGAAGTCACGCAGCCCGAAGGCCGTCGCGCCGATCAGCGTCCAGGTATTGTCCAGCATGGCCGGATCGAAATTGCCATCCAGCACGTCAGCCGCGGATATTGCCTGATAGGCGTCTGGCAGGTTCCTGTAGGAGACTCTGATATTGCCGTTGGCATCCAGCGGAATTGAAAGACCCGGATAGGCGTCCAGCTCAAGCGTTGAGGCCGGTGCCAGCAGGGACACACCGGGCTGCACGCGTGCGTGCCACTCATTGCCATCCGGCTGCGCACGCACAGCCGTAAGCAAGGCGCTGATGGCAAGTGCCGGGTACGCCTCACCCTCCACGCAAATATAGGCGGGCACATGACGGACACCGCCATCGCTGGCAACAATGGGGGTGATATGACCCTTGGGCAGACCGGCAAATCCGCTGTTATTGGCAAGATAATTGTGAGTCGCGGGCACACCGGCACAACTGACACCTGTCAACGCATGTGTCATGGTGCCAGCCTGTATGCTCTGGCGCGCACCGATCACCGGCACCTGAGCCAACACACCGTTACCGGCCGTCAGGGCCGCCATGAATTGCTGGTCCCCTTCACGTTGCTCAGGGAATACGACATCGTAAATCTGCAGCTGCGCGCCAGCATCGGTCAGGGCCGTGGAGAGTGCTGCCATGGTTTCTCGCGACCAGGGCCAGGGGCCAATGCGGGCCAGACTTCGCTCGTCAATGGCAATCAGGGTCAATCGCTGCTCGGGAATCGATTCTGCGCCCAGTTTCCAGGCTTCACTACCTACACGCTCCTCAAGCAAACGTAGCTGGCTTCCAAAAACCAGCAGCAGAACAACAGTCAGCAAAGCGGCCACCAGCAGCGTCACTAGCCGTGCCAACGCCGGTGAAAGACGCAAGGTCAACACCAGCGGGCCGGACAGACCGCGAGAGGCGGACGGCAGTTTCATTGAGAAGCGCCCCAGAGAGTAATGCCCTGAATCAGGCCACTGCCGAGTTGTTGATCAAAGAAATAACCGGCTTCCTTGCCATCCGTGCTGACCGCGCCAGCGATATTCTTGCCCGCACTTCGATTATGGAAGTACCCTCCTGAGAATATCCGCCCCGTAGACGTGAAATCGAAACGCCCGGTGGCTCTGGAGTCCAGGTTCAGGGTGGTGGCGAAGGTGTTCTGGTCAAAATTGATGCGCAGGTCGCCACCCCTGACGGTCATGGCCTCTACGGTGCTCGCTCCATGATGGAAGGCCTGGGCGGCATCCAGCGTAAAGCCCACTTCGCCGAGACCCGCATCTACCCTTGCACCATCAGGCTCCTGGCGGAAGAGTCCGAAATTGGAATTGCCTACAGTGACCTCGCGGCCAGCTCGTGCATCCGAGTAAGCCACTGATATTCCAGGCACCGCCGGTTGGTCACCCGATGCCCAGCGGCCCCAGATCAGCTGCCGCTCCCGCAGCGCCTCGGGCGCCAGGGCTGACGCCGGGAGTTTTGGCTGACGGCGAGCCTTGTCAGAGGCAAGCGCACGTATGGAAACTTCACGCATGGTGACTGATTCCTGATAAAGGTCAGACACTGCATCCTTGGCAATGGCGGCCTCATCCCCTTCACGCAACTCGTCCAGCTCACTGTCAATCAGCTCATGGAGCTCCTGCTCGGGTCGGGGGCGAAAAACCGGCTCGAGCTGGCCGTGCGCCACCTCGACAATCTGCATCGAACTGCCCGCCAGTTCGACTCCGCCGCTCAGGCAGGGACCCAGCGCACCCGCGACACAGCCGTCCGAATAAGGCGCGACCACAATCGAGCCTTCATTGACAAGAGCCCGGACATTGCGCGGGCTGGCGCTGACCACAAAATCTGTGCCACGCACACCAATGGCGGCAATGGGAGTGTCCAGGCGGAATCTGTCACGGGCAGCGCGACCGGCGTCACCTGAAATTGACCGGGCTACACCTTCCACCAGTCGAAACTTGACTACCGACTGTTCGGGGCGATCGGCATTGTAGGCGTAGTCGGTTATTTCCAGGCGGCTGTTGGGCCGAACGCTGACCAGTGCCTGGTCCACAAACCGGATATGGACATGACCGTTGGCCTCAGTGATGATCTGGTCGCTGGCATGGACCTGAGATCCAACCTTTACGGGCTTGCGGGAGCTGTCAGCGGCCTGCAGCCAGGCCTTGCCCAACAGCAGGCTGACTTCACCGACGCTGCCATGACCTGAAACACCATGACTTTCCTCGGCCACCACCGGATTGCCTGCCAGGAGCAGAACGGTCAGGACAGCAAGAAGTTGTGAAGCGATGCCTGCACGCTTGGCGACAGGCTTGCTGGAGCTACCGTAACTGTGCATGTTGATGCCCCGGGCAGAAGTGAAATTTTGACTGGACAGCATAACCAGACCGGCGTCATCAGCCAGTGATTGCGGTCACACGAAAATCAGATATGCTCAAGAAGCCCTTGAGCAGCTCCTTGATTGATATTCTACTTCAAGACTCTATAATCAGTCAGCATCCATGGATCCAGCTCTCCGCATGCCACTCCCGGGAATATTAAGCACATGCAGGTCACACCGGAGCTACTGAGCGCCTTTCCTTGCCTGAAACCACTACCTCATGCGACCTTGCTCCAGCTGGCACGCCATTGCAGCGTACAGCGCTTCGCGCGCAGAGCGGTGGTTCTTAATGCGGGTGTAAGAGAAGGCCACATCTGCTTTCTTTTTGAAGGCCATCTGCAGGGCGTGGATTTCACCATCGACGGCCGGGAAGTGGGGCTGTACTTTGTTGAGCCGGGCGATTTCTGTGGCGAGCTGGGGATTTTTGACAACGGGCCTCAGCCCGAATATGTCATCGCCAGGACAGCAGTTACAGCGGTATTTGTACCCATGGAGCAGTTGCGCGAACTTACAGCCGAGCACGCCTACCTGGCGACCACCCTGGCCCGACGATTGGCCGCCCGCGTGCGCGAGATGACCCGACAGCGCTCACTGCTGGGCCTCCCCAACGTTGGTCAGCGTGTATGCTGCCAGCTATGGGTATTGCTGCCAGAGCCCGCAAGGATCGATCAACAGCCGGCAGAGATCATCAACCCACCCACACACATGGAACTGGCCATCATGCTGAGTCTGAGCCGGGAAGCCGTGTCCCGCGTTTTTCAGACACTTCAGGCCAGGAACATTGTCACCCGTGACGGCCCCGGCAAGCTGGTCATCAACGACCCGGCCGCCCTGCAAACCTATGCTGAAGGCAAGAACAGGTTATAAGGTGGTGTGCGTTGGCCACAAAGGGTAGTCACCGTGTATACTGCCCCGATTCTGGCAGGCCTGTCGGTTAAACCACGAGTGCACTCAGCACACGGAGGACCGTTTGACTGTCCCACTTACTGTCCAATTAAGACCCTGCTACGTACCATGAGCAAACAAGAACAATCCCCCGGTCAAGCCGAGCTGGCGCAGGCGTTGAAAGCTGTGCGCGTCTATTTCATACACGCCGGCTTTTACAGCGCTGCTGTCAATCTGCTGATGCTGGTGCCCATTATCTACATGTTGCAGGTTTACGATCGGGTGATCACCAGCGGTAGCCTGTCGACACTGGGCATGCTGACCCTGTTGATGGTTTTTCTGCTCTGTGCCATGGGTGTGTTTGAGTGGGTTCGCTCCACGATACTGATCAGCGCCAGCAATCGGATTGAAAAGGGGCTCAGCGATCGTGTATTCAACGCCACTTTCAAGCGCGCTCTTCTGTCCGGTGGAATGAACAGCAACTCCCAACCGATCAGTGATCTGTCCAGCCTGCGTCAGTTCCTCACGGGCAACGGCGTGTTCGCTTTCTTCGACGCACCCTGGTTCCCGATCTATCTGGCAATCATGTTCATGTTCCACCCCTGGTTCGGCATCGTGGCGATTGTGGCTGGCATCGTGATGGTTGTGCTTGCCGTGATCAACGAAACCGTGACGACAAAAAAATTGCAGAATGCCAACGAGGAAGCCAACTGGGTCAACAACCAGGTCAACAACAGTCTGCGCAATTCCGAAGTCATTGGCGCCATGGGCATGATCAACAATATCCGCAAGCGCCAGCAAGGCAAAGCCGATCGGGTGATGATTCTGCAGACAGAAGCGAGCCAGGCAGCCGGCAAATTGACCAGTGTAAGCAAGACCTTTCGCGTCACCACTCAGTCCCTGATTCTGGGATTGGGTGCGTACCTGGCCGTGATGCAGGAAATTTCGCCGGGCATGATGATTGCTGGCTCGCTGTTGCTTGCCAGGGCGCTGGCGCCTATCGATTTGCTGGTAGGTTCATGGAAAGGATTTTCAGTTGCCCGAGCGCAGTACGATCGACTGGCCAGGTTGCTGGAGAACATTCCACCGGATGCTGTCAGAATGCGTCTGCCCGCACCCACAGGTAAATTGCAGGCCGAGCAGTTGGTAGTGGCACCACCGGGCTCGCGGACGCCGTCTGTGCGGGGCGTGAATTTCCAACTTGAACCTGGTGAGGCGCTTGGCATTGTCGGACCCAGCGGTTCGGGCAAATCGAGTCTGGCACGGGCGCTTCTTGGCTTATGGCAGGCCGCTGGCGGATCCGTGCGCCTGGACGGTGCTGATATCGCAGAATGGGATCGCGAACAACTCGGTCCTTATGTGGGTTACCTGCCACAGGACATTGAGCTGTTTGATGGCACAATTGCCGAGAACATCTGTCGCTTTGAAAAGCCCAATAGCGACAGGATCGTGGAAGCCGCCAAACTGGCCGGTGTTCACGACATGATCCTGCGCTTTCCCGAGGGCTATGATACCGTCATTGGCAATAGCGGTGGCGCCCTGTCGGGCGGCCAGCGACAACGCATCGGGCTGGCCCGCGCACTATATGGCAAGCCCTGCCTGGTGGTACTTGACGAACCAAACTCCAACCTTGATGACCAGGGTGAAAGGGAGCTGGTAGAGGCGCTGAAGCGACTCACCGCACAGGGCACTACCGTGGTACTGATCACCCACCGGATGATGATCTTGAATTGTGTTCACAAAATTCTGGTTCTTAAAGATGGTGTTCCCGTGAAGATGGGCAGCCGTGAGCAAGTGCTGGCGGAGCTAAGCGGTCAGGCGGGCCGGTAATCGGGCAGCCGGCTGATGAAATTGATGCACATGAATCTGAATAGAGATCGAGGCCGTGAAAGACATACCAGAAACTGAAGATCAATCACTGAACAGAACCCTGTCCGCAGGGTTTGTCAGCGCCAAACGCACTGGCCTCATCATTGCCTTTCTGGTATTCGGTGTGTTTGGTGTCTGGGCCACTACTGCGCCCATCGAAGGTGCCTCACACGCCCAGGGCACAGTCGTTGTGCGCTCCCACAAAAAGGTTGTACAACATCTGGAAGGTGGCATCATCGGAGAGATCCTGGTGGAGAACGGCGACTATGTGCGCGCCGGCGACCCGATTGTCTTGCTGGATGGTACTCAGTCCCAGGCGCAGCTGGAGATCGCCAGTGCCCAGCTCATTGCAAACAAGGCACTTGAAGCAAGGCTGGTGGCTGAGCGGGACAACCTTGATGCGATTGATTTTCCGCCAGCATTGCGGCTGATTGACGCTGGTGCCGCTGTCGAGATGCAATCCCAGACTCGTATTTTCGAGGCCCGCCTTGACGCACGGACCGGGCGCACGGCGATGCTGGAGCAACGCATAGAACAGCTGGAGTCCCGTCTTTCCGGACTGCGTGCCATGCTGGAAAGCAAAGAGGATCTTGTGGTCTCTTACCGGGAGGAGCTGGACGAGGTCAGGGCCCTTTTGTCCGACGGCTTTTCGGACACCACGCGGCTGCGTTCAGTCGAGCGCAACTACGCCACACTCAGAGGAGAAGTGGCCGAACTGATATCGAATATTGCATCAACTGAAATGCAGATCAGTGAAACACGTATGGAGATCATTCAGAACCGGCGCGAATTCCAGTCTGAAGTGGTCAGTCAACTGGGCGAAACACAAAGCCGGATCAAGGACCTTCAGGAACAACGCGGTGCACTGCAGGACGTGGTCACCCGAAAGGTGGTGCGCGCACCGGACTCCGGTGTAATCAATGGCATGGAAATACACACCATTGGTGGCGTCATAGCGCCAGGTGCAACTATAGCGGAAATTGTTCCCGAAGGTGACGAGCTGATCATCGAGGCACGGGTATCTCCGATTGACATCGATCGAGTGGCTGTCGGGCAGCAAGCATCTGTCAGATTCTCTGCTTTCAGCGCCCAGACCACACCGACCGTTTCCGGCAACGTGATACATGTTTCCGCAGACGCCATATTCGACCAGCAAACGGGCAACTCCTATTTCATGACACGTATCGGTGTTGAAGAATCCGAACTGGCAGCCCTGGGCGAGCTCGTGCTGGTACCGGGCATGCCAGCCGAGGTGTTCATCTCCTCCGGAGCCCGGACGCTGATGCAGTATTTGCTGAAACCCATAACCGGTGCGATGGCGCGCAGTTTCATTGAAGATTGATTGTATGACGCGTGATTACCCAAACAAGCTGAAATTGGCGACCCTGTTCCTGACGTGGTTTGCGGGCTTTGTGCTGGCATGGCCCATGCTCTCAGGCGTGGCCAATGCACAGACAGGTATGGGCGCTTCAACGGCGACTGAAGAGACAGGCCGCACACTGGAAGATTTCTTTACTGCCTCCCTGGAGTACAGTCCGCGCCTGCAGATTGCCGAGGACCGCATGAATATCGGCGAGGCTCGCCGGCGCGGTGCCACCGGCCAGCTGCTGCCCCAGGCAAGCGCAACTGCCAGCCTGTCGGACAACCGTCAGGACCGGACCGGGGCTGACATTGTCACCTATCGCGGCGAACGTTATGCCCTGCAGCTGCGACAGGTGCTGTTTGACTGGCAGGCGTTCAACCGACGCAGGCAGGCCGCCGCGGTAGAGAATCAGTACGAAGCCGAGTATTACGACGAACTGGCAACGGTGTTTGCCATTGTGGCCGAGGCCTACTTCAATGTCCTGCAGGCCGAGGACGCGCTGGCATCCAATCAATCCGAGTTGCAGGCGATACGCCAACAGGAAGAACAGGTTCAGCGCCTGTATGCCCTGCGCACAGTGCAGGTGACTGATGTTTACGATATCCAGGCTCGCGTGGCGGCGCTGGAAGCCGAGCGCGTCAACCTGCAAGCCGAGGTATCACTGGCGCGTGAGACGCTGCGCTCTGAAACCGGTCTGAGTGCCGGGCAGCTGTATGTGCTGACAGAGGATGCCGTGATGCCACCGCTGGAAGGCAATCTGGAGTCCTGGGTTGAGCAGGCGCGGTTATCCAGCCACCGCATCAGTGCTCGGGAGTTTGCCGTGGAAGCGGCGGACCGCCGGGTATCGGAAAGCCGTGGTGCCTACATGCCACGGGTCAGCCTGATCATGCAGCAACAACGCTCCACCCTGGGTTTTGACAACGAGCCGATGCGACGCACCGACACCGGTTATGTGGGCATAGACGTGACCATGCCACTGTACGCCGGCGGCAGCAACCGCGCCGCTGTCAGCGAAGCCGCAAGCATGCACAGCATTGCACAGAGCGAACTGCGGCAGATTCGGCTGGAAGTGATTGATCGCGTCCGCATGCTTTACCTTCGCATGCAAGCCAATGCCCAGCGAATTGAGGCTGCCGAGAAGATGGTCGAATCCCTGACCCTGTCAGCCACCTCACGCCAGCGCGGTTTTGAGCTTGGCAACGTTACCAGTGCGGATCTGCTGGACGCCCTGCACAACCAGTTCCGCGCTGAACGGGATCTGCAGTCCCTGCGCTACGAACACATCAAGCTGGGCCTGTTGCTGCGTCAGTCGGCCGGCACACTGAGTGCCGAGGACATGCTGGACGTGAGCAGCTGGCTGCAACCGGCGCCGGTCACACCTGCCAACAACTGAATGCTTTCCTGCAACGCTCTACCAGTACTTCGCCAGCGCTGCCTCGGTGGCGGCGCGCAGACTGCCCTGCAATTCCTCCCCGGTAAACTGATAGAACGACTCGGCGTGTCTCACTGCCGCGGGCAGGCTGAAGGTGCGCGCCACATTCAGTGACTCGATCAGGTTGGGGTAGGCATTGAGCTCATTCTGACTGGCGTAGATGGCCATGGCGTCGCGTTTGGCCGGCATTTCCGCGCTGATGTCGATCAGGCGGTTACAGGGGCTTTGCACACTGATGTCATAACTGTAGACCGCCGGTCGCCCGGTCGGCTGCATTGCCTTCACACCGGCCCAGACCACCTGTGCGGTCATGCGATGATCGGGATGTGGCTCCAGCGGGCCGGGGAAAAACACCGAGGCGGCGCCGGTGTGCCCAATAATGTCAGCGACCCGATCGATGAGCCTGGCATGGCACTGCAGGCCCCGGTCAGGTTCCTGCCACAGATGCAGGGAATTGACCCCCAGCAGCTTCGTTGCCTGTTCAACCTCGCGGCGCCGCGTGGCAACCACGTCCGCCGTGTCGGCGTCCCCGGCCTTGCCCAGGGCGCCATCGGTAAGCACCACCACATGGGTAGTGATGCCGGCAGCGGCAGCACGCAGCAGGGCGCCGCCCATGCCAAAGGTCTCATCATCGGCATGTGGGGCAAAAACCAGCCAGGGGCCCGGGGGCAGGTCCGCGGTCTGGTAGGGAATCAGTACGTGTTCAGCGTTCATGACCCGGCATTTTAGGCGAATTGCGCGAGAAATATCAGGATATTTGTGGTTAAATCCGCTTCCTACGCTTACGCGGCATCACGGTGCCACAAGTGCCAATCACAGTGAACGGACGCAATTTATGTTAGCGCTGGTCGGGCGTTGGATGACAACGCCGCTGCGGCATTTCCGCCTTTTCCACCACTTCACACGCCAGGAGTTCAATGGCCAGTTCGCCGGCTCGCTGGGCGGCTTTGTCTGGCTGTTTGTCACCCCGGTGGTGAATATCATCATCTACTCCTTTGTGTTCAGCGTGGTGTTCCGGGCGCCCATGCCGGAGAACTTCGGTGAGGTGTCCTTTGTCATCTACCTGATGATCGCTTATCTGCCCTGGTTTGCCTTTGCCGATGCGGTAGGCAAGTCCCCGGGCATGCTGCTGGAAAAAGCGCCGCTGATCACAAAAGTCATGTTCCCGGTGCAGATCATTCCCATGGTGGGCACCCTGGTGCCGTACCTGGTGCACGGCATAGCCATTTTTGTGTTCCTGCTCTACCTGGCCACTCGCGGTTATTTCTCCTTCATGTGGTTCTGGATGCCGCTGGCGCTGTTTCTGCAGTTCCTGTTCACCATGGGGCTGGTGGCCATACTCTCGGCGCTGTGTGTGTTCCTGCGCGATATCCAGCAGATGGTGGCGCTGCTGCTCACGGCCTGGTTCTTCCTGACCCCCATCATCTACCCGTTGAGCCTGATTCCCGAGGCTTACCAGCCGCTGATGATGCTCAACCCCATGTTTCACTTTGTGCAGTTCTACCGTGAGCTGGTGCTGCTGGGTGAATTTTCCATGCAAAGCTTCCAGGTGATGGTGCCGGTTTCCCTGCTGTCCTTCCTGTTCGGGGGCTGGCTGTTCATGCGCATCCGTCACGCCTTCGGAGATGTGTTATGAACAGTATCCAGGTCAGCGGTGTGCACAAGGATTTCCGCATCTATGAACGGCCACAGGACCGGCTGCTGGAGCTGCTGACGCGGCGCCCGCGCCACCGCCAGTTCCATGTACTGCAGGACATCAACTTCAGTGTGCCCGAAGGCCAGAGCCTGGGCATCATCGGCGACAATGGTGCCGGGAAGTCGACTTTGCTGAAACTGCTGGTGGGCACACTGCAACCCACTGGCGGCTCGATTGACATCCGTGGCCAGGTGGCCGCACTGCTGGAGCTGGGCGCGGGGTTTCATCCCGAATTCAGCGGCCGCAAGAACATCTACCTCAATGCTTCACTGCTGGGTGTGCCTGACGACGATATCGAGAAACTGGAAGCGGACATCATTGAGTTTTCCGAGCTGCAGGACTTCATCGATCAGCCGGTGAAAACCTATTCATCGGGCATGTATGTGCGCCTGGCCTTTTCCATCGCCACCCTGGTGCGGCCGGATGTGCTGGTGATTGATGAAGCGCTGTCCGTTGGTGACATTGCGTTCCAGAAAAAATGTGTCAAGCGCATGAACGAATTCCGCGCCGCCAACAAGACCATGGTGTTCTGCAGTCACTCCATGTATCACGTGCAGGAACTGTGTGACCAGGCCATCTGGCTGGAAAAGGGAAAAATCCGGGAAATCGGTAAAAGTGAAGAAGTGGTGGCGCACTACGAAAACTACTGCAACGGCGTGCGCTCCTACACGCGGGAAGCAGCCGAGGTGGCGCAGGCGGAAACCCACGGTTCGCAGAAGGACTGCCGCATCCTGTCCACGCTTGTGCGCTCGCTGGACGGCGAGGAAATCACGGAAATTGAACCCCTGCAGGACATCATCCTGGAAACCACGGTAGAAGTGATGAAGGATGACACCCGCTGCTATTTCGGGTTTGCCTTCATGCAGAACCTGGAAGAGGTGATGTCCAGTTATCTGGCCATTGACCGGCCGGAAGTGGAATCCGGGCCGTTCAAGGCCGGTGAGGTGATTACCGTGCAGGTACACGTGGAAGCGGTGGCCACACGCGTGGGCGCCTTCCACGTACTGGGCGGCCTGGCCGATGAAAGTGGCCTGCTGTGGTATGACACCCGCCTGAGCAAGGAAGTGCGGGTCAAACCCAACAAGGGCGTTGGGCCACTGCGCATGCGTTCACACTGGACAGTGACCCGTAACTGAGTCCGCTTCCAACGAAGCAGCAGCAACGCAGGTAGTTTTTCTACCGGCGTTCGACCCAGTAGTCTGTCACCACCCCATCACGAATTTCCAGCGCCAGTGTTTCGGTGCTGTCGCGCTCCACATTCACACGGAACAGCAGGAACAGGCCTACCCGCGACTCGGTTGTGCTGCGGTTGCGATAACGCCAGACCTCGGTGCCGTCCTCGTAACTGCTGACCCGATCGGCCGGGCCAAAGCTGCGACTGATCCAGTCGGCACTGGTGCGACCAATCTCGATACGATCCACTTCCTGGTTGCTCCAGACCTGACTGCCACTGCGCTGCTTTGAATCCACCACAAAAAGACAGCCCGTCATCAGCACACTCAATGCGGCCACTGCCAATAACTTGATCATTCCTGCATCCTCCGTCATCTCTCATGAGTCACCCTGCGGGTGATGTTTTTGTTTATCCGGGCAATACGGAGCAGGAAGCGTGCCAGCATGCCTTGCTGGGCACATACTGTTGTTTTAATGGGATTTTATTTCGGGGGAAGCAATTTGTTACAACCGGCGTTGGTGGATATCACCAGATGTTGGTCAAATCCCGGTCAACAGGAGATCAACGGCCGACAGGATTCTTGTTCGCTCTGCCACAAGCGACCCGGCGGGCTTTCGAAGTTGCGACACTGATATCGCCGTCAGTTGATAGGCAAGCAGCACGTAACGCTGATCGTCCACAGATACTATCGGGCAAAGATCTCCCGGGTGTTGTTGGTCATCCTCATTCTTTGCCGGCGTGAGCGGAATGACCACTCGTGTCGTCAGATCAGCGACGAGGTCGTGCTGTACATCCACAAAATAAGGATAGATGCTGTTCGTGCGGGTATCGCTATTGGCATAAACATCAAACTGGCTCATCAGAACGTCCTGTGGTGATCGGAAAACAGTCCATGTTCTTCAACAAAGGCATTGGTGCTTTTTATAGCACCGCCGTTGTTTTCCAGCCATTCCTTGCGTTTTGCCTCGCGCACTTCAGCCTCAAGCGCTCGCTCCAGCGTGGCCGACAGATTGATCTTCAGGCGACGTGCCTCCTGCAATAATTGTGCATTGATAGTGACGTTGGTCGGTTTGCGTCGGGAACCGGTTTCGGTTTGCTTCATGATTTGATCCTCTTCGCTGATCGCGTAAACACTATGCTTTAGCTATCAACATATATCACAAATATGATCTATGCGCATATAAGTGCAGTCCTGTACTAAAGACGCGGGAAACGCAGTCGGCCTGCCTCGACCCGCGGTGGCGACGTATCGGGCAGCCGCGCATGCGGGTGCACCTGGTATACACGCGCGCGGGTCTCATAACTGCGCACTTCCATGATCTGACGGTAGGCCTGGGTCACCGGATCCGGATTGACTGCGGCGTTGTCGCCCTGCGCGTCGACGGCCTGTTGTCCGCTCATCACCTCATCCAGATCCAGGCGCGGGTAGACAAAAACCGAATAGACACTTGAGGTGTTGTTGCCGATCCAGGGGGACAGTTCAACCATCTCCTCCAGTGGCACGATTTCGCCCACATCACCCTGGCCGCGCATGTCTCGGGTCTGGCGGTATTCCAGAATGGCTTCGATGGTGTCCTCACTGATGCCGGGCAACAGTTGCATGGCTTCCCGGGTGGCCAGATTCAGGTTCACGCGTTGCCCGCTGCCATACACGGTGAACGCGGCATCGAGATTGAAGTCGGCAAACAACTCATCAAAGCCGCGTACCAGACGCAGCTCTTCCACACTGTCCAGCTCGGGATGGTTGCGGGCGCGGTAGGGCGGATCCAGCGACAGATAATATTCATCCTCGGCGCCGCGCGGGCTCGCCGCATCATCCTGGTCGGTCCAGTCAGTCCAGGCATCAAGCAATTCTTCCACTTCATCAGGATCATATCCGGGGCCCAGACGCTTCTGGATGATCTGCCGCATGTTCTCGCGCGGCATACGGTTGAGATTGATCTTGCCGGCGTGATCGTAGATGCGTACCACCATGTGCTCGGCAGCAGGGTAGTGCAGGCTCAGCGGCTGACCATTGAATCGGTAGGCGGGAATACGCACTTCGCCCAGCTCGTTCAGGATGGGCGGCTGATCCGGGGCAGGTGGCATGCGTTCCATCATCAGCTCCATCTCGGCCCTGTTCATCGCCGACATCAGCGTTGACAGATCCTCGCTGCCCATACGATTGTGCCAGGCCGTGGTCGCCGACAGACGCACATTGCTGGCCAGCACCGTGACCATGATGGTCAGCACCACTGAGGTCCACAGCACCATGATGATGACGGCGCCGCCTTGTCTGGATGGCCAGTTGCCGGGTCTCATGCCGCCTACCTCCCCGCCATCGGATTCGGGCTGATGCTGCGATGCGTGGTGGCGCGAATGCCGGCCACTATCTCGACAATCTGCCGGTCAGCACTGCTGCGGCGCTCGCCGTCCATACGGGTGAGTTGCACATGAACCGCCAGTGGCAGACTGAGCGCATCCTCGCCATCCCAGTCCGATATCCAGTGACGGCTTTCATCGTCGCGCTCGACCAGGTAACGGAACTCGGCAGCATAACCGGGCAGCAGCAATGTGGCGTTGGCCGCATCCAGCCTTTGTGACGGATCATCACTGAGCGCCGGTGCCAATTGCAGATACACACCTTCCCCGGCCACCGTGTACAGGCGCCAGGCGGTCAGGCCGGGGTTGCGCTGGGGTGAGACGGTGGACACCCAGGACAGGCGGTCCGCCTGTCCGTCAAAGTAGATGGTCAGGCCCAGCGTGCGCAGATCACGATAACTGTGAGGAAAGGCGCCCAGCAGGGCACGCTCGATCTGCAGCAGCCCGATGGTCTTGTCCAGTGTGGCTTCCAGCCCTTCGTGGTTGTTGTCCCAGTCACGCACCACGGCGTAGACCCCGGCACTGAGCATGGTCAGCAGCATGGCGGTAAGCGCCAGGGCCAGCAGCAGCTCCAGCAGCGTGAAACCGCGCTGGCGCCCTGTTTCGCCACAGCGTTTGTCAGCGCGGCAGATCAAAGCGCACCCAGCGTGTGCCGGTGATCGGTTCATCGCGGTCCGGGTCCATGAGTTGGTAGGTTTCCAGCAGATACGGGGTTGGCGCGGTACGACGCAGCGGATCTTCGAGCAACTGGCCTGGCGCTATGCGATACCGGTTGTTGACCAACACCGGTTCAAGCGCACGGTATTGATCATCCAGCAGCGCAAAATGGGTGACGGCGCGGGTGTGGATAGCGTCTTGTAACTGCTCCTGTGAACGCAGCGCGAGTTGCTTGCTGCCAGCGGCCAGCGCAAAGAGACTGCCCAGCACCAGGCTGGTGATGGTGAGCGCAATCACCACTTCAAGCAGGGTGAAACCGCGCTGTTGTCTTCCGACTGTAATCCCTGGTTCAGTGTTCATCATCTGTTTTCATCCCGGTGCGTGCTCACCCGGCCCGAGAACGGGTCCACACTGACCACCGCCACACGATTGCCCTGACGCATGATCAGCTCGCCGCCTGTGCTGCCGCCTTCAGGGAAAAACATCACGGCCACCTGGGTACTGACATCGCGGCGCTGGTTGTTGCTGTCGCGAAAGGCCAGACTGATGCCGCGTGCCTGCCAGCTGCCGGCCTGCGCTGCCGGCGCGGGCGCTGCCTGCAAGGCATCGGCCCCACGTCTGTTGTTGCCTGGCGCCGCGACCTCATCACTGATGTGGAACACGGCCTGTGCCGGCAGGCCGCGCACCACTGCCGTGCGCCGGGCGTGGTTGAGCAGTGCGTGCGCCTCGCGCACCTGGCCGTCAAAGCTGCGGCTTTCAATGCCGCCGAGATTGGGCACAACCAACAAGGCCGCCATGGCCAGAATGGTCAGCACCAGCAGCACTTCCAGCAGCGTGAAGCCGCGCTGTGCCAGGCGGGTGCTAGCGCCTGATTTCAGCATCATTGCCGGTGCCGCCGGGGCGCCCGTCCGCACCAAAGGACATCAGTTCGAAGCTGCTGCCATCGCTGCTGTACTGGTAAGGGTTGCCCCAGGGGTCCATGGGCAGGTTGCCCCGGATATAGGGCCCGTTCCAGGACGAGCGTCCGGTGGTATTACGCACCAGGCCTTCGAGGGAGTCCGGGTATCGGCCCACATCCAGCCGGTGTGCATCCAGTGCGTTGCTCAGCGATGATATCTGCGACAGCGCCGCGTCACGCCGCGCGCTGTCTGCCTGGTTGAACAGGTTCGGCGCCACCATTACGGCCAACATGCCCAGAATCGCCATGACGATCAACAGCTCGATGATGGTGAAGCCCTTGTTATGTTGACGGATCATCTGTACTTCCTCTTCATTGATGATTTATGTGACCGTATCATGACTGATTCCATTGTAGAAAATCGCCGAATCAGAAATTGCTTTCATCCAGCATCTCGGCGGCGCGCTCAAAGCGGTTGATGATGTCGCGGTAGCGGGCGCCATCATACTCGTTCAGGTTGACAATTTCAGGACGCAGCACTATGAACAGCTCCTGCCGTTCATTGTCATTGCGCTGGTAGGAAAACAGCCGGCCCAGACCCGGCACCTGATTCAGAAACGGTATGCCGGTGTTGTAGCTGTCGTTATTGTCCTGGATCAGTCCACCCAGCACCACATTCTCGCCGTCACGAACCACCACCGTGGTTTCAATCTCCTGATTCTGGAATATCGGGTTGTTATTGACGCCCGAAGTACCCGACAGTGAGGACAGCTCCTGACGAATGGTCAGGTTGACCACACCATCGTCGTTGATGCGCGGTGTGATGAACAGCTCAATGCCCGTCGGTCGATACTGGATATTGGTGGTGGAGAAACCACCACTGCCCACCGTTTCGCCAAGCTGTACCGGCACCTCGGCGCCGATGCGGATAAGGCCTTCCATATTGTTGATCACGGTCACGGACGGGCGTGCCAGCAGACGCACATCATTGTTCACCGCAATGGCCTGCAGGGTTGCATCGATGCGGGCGGCGCCGTCCAGGAAGGAGCGGTTGAACAACAATGTGCCAACGGCAGAACTGCCGCCCGAGTCTCCATTGCCGCCGCCGCGATTGACCGGCAGGAAACTGGTGGCCACACGCGTGGTGCCGGACGCGGTTTCAACCACCCGTGACCAGTCAACACCGAAGGCCGTTTCATCAGTCAGGGTGATCTGGGCAATGGCGGCGTTGATCATCACCTGCAATGGCACCGCGTCGAGCTGGCTGATGGTGGCCAGCAGCTGACGATAGTCACGCGGGCTGGCCCGGATCAACAGGCTGTTGGTGGCATCATCGGCGACTATACTCACGCGCAGATCCGCTGACACCGCCACCTGGGTGACCAGGGTGCCATCGCGTGGCTCGGCAATCACCTGGCCGGCTTCCTCCTCCGTCAGACCCAGGGCCTGACGGGCGGCGGCGCGCATCTGCGCCTGCTCGCGTTGTTCACGCTGCTCGGTGGAGAGCCTGGCATCATTCTCACGATAGTCATCAACCCGGAACACTTCGGTCAGTGTTGCTGCCAGTTCGGTGGCATTGAGGTTTTTTACCCGATACTGGAACAGCTGCTCAGCCTGCTCCTGCCTGTCGGCATCAAGCAGGCGTACCCAACGGCCTATCTCACTGAAGCCCCGGCTGGCCGGGGCTGTGACCAGCAACGCATTGATCCGGGGCAGGGCCATGACCTGATAGGCCGGGTTGCTGCCCTCGATCAGGCCCAGCACTTCCTGCAGTTCGCCGGCCAGCTCTTCGGCACCGGCAAAGTTCAGCGGATACAACTGTATGCCCTGGTTCTGGAATGGATCATCGTCAATGAGCGACAACAGTTCGTTGATGCGGGAGAGCTGTGACTCATTGCCCGTGATGGCCAGAATATTGCTGTTGGCGATTCGTACGATGCGCCCGTCAGGCTCCACCAGGGGTGTGATCAGTTCCAGCGCCGAGGTGACCGAGATGTAGGTCAGCGGTGTGATCTGCATGATGGCGGCTGCGGTACCACCAGCCGGGCGGTCGGGCGTGGTGATTTCCATGGGCAGCTGGGATTCGGAGCGGCGCACATAGTACACATTGCCGATTCGCTCCATGACCACACCCGCTTCACGGGTCAGCAGTCGCATCAGGGGCCAGACGTCACCAAAGGACAGCGGGCGATTCTGCGCGGTCCGGATGCTGACCTGATCGGCGATGGTCGGATCAATGACCATGGTGATGTCCAGTGCATCGGCCATGTCCGCCAGCACCTCGCGCAGATCGGCCTGCTCGTAGTTGAGCTCAACCACATCGTTTTCCGGGGTCTGCACAGGCGAGGGCGGGGTTTCCCGGTAACCGCCAATGGGCCGGACCTGGCCGTCGGTGTTGATCTCGTCAATCAGGCGCTGGCGTTCGCGCGCGGCGGCATCATCGATCATTGCCACCGGCTCCACACCATTGCCCAGACGGGTACTGCGCGGCGCCGACGCCTCGGCGGCCCGGGCAGCGGCCTGCTCCGCGTCCCGCGCGGCCTGACTGCTCTGGCTGGAGCTGGTGGCAGCGCAAGAAGACAGCGCCAGCACCAGAACGGACAAGGACAATCCTTTTACAGTCATTCCATTCACAATTTCAACTCCCGCCTAGAATTCCACCGCGTTCATGCTGAACACGGCTGAAAGCATGGTAATGGTGATGCCGCCTACAGCAATCCCGAGAAAGAGAATCAGGGCTGGCTGAAGGGCCGATACCAGACTGTTCATCTGGCTCTTGACGTATTGATCAAAGGTTTCTGCGGTTTTCAGCAAAATGCTGCCGGTGCGCCCTGACTCCTCACCAACGGCAACAAGCTGATGCAGCAGGGTAGGAAAAACACCGGTTTTTTCCAGTGAAATGCCCAGACCAGCGCCACCTCGCACATCATCTTCCACCTGACGCAGGTGCTCGATCAGTTCACTGTTGGCAATGACTTCGCGTGCCACGCGCAGGGCGCGGATCAGCGGTATGCCGGCGCCCAGCAGCGCGCCAAGGGTGCGGGCAAACACTGCGCAGTCCTTGTACAGCAGCAGCGGACCCAGCAGCGGTGTGCTGAGCAGAAAAGCATGTTTCCGGCGTCGTGTTCCAGGGTCGCGGTCAAGCCAGCGCCACCACAGAACCAGGCCGGCCACGGCCAGCACCACCACAAAACCCCAGGTCTGAATCCAGTCACTGAGCGCCAGCAAAAAGGCCGCTGACCGTGGTATGGCGGCACCGGCATCCTCGAACATGACGGCAAACTGCGGCACCACAAAAGCCAGCAGCAGCACAACCGAGACAATGCCGGTAAAAAGCAACACCACCGGATAGACCATGGCGGCGAGTATTGCCTGGCGGTTTCTGGAATGGGTTTCAAGAAACTCGGCCAGCCCCGGCAGCAGCTGATGCAATATGCCACCTTCTTCCCCGGCACGCACAATATTGACGTACATGCGCGAGAACACATCCGGACGTGTCTCCATGGCATCTGCCAGGCTTTTGCCTTCCTTGACGTCACGGCGCATGTTGACCACCAGCTGACGCATGGCTGCCGACTCGGTGATACCTTCGAGCAAACGCAGTGCCTTGTCGATGGGCACACGCGCTTCGATCAGGGTACACAGCCCCGTGGTGAAATCCAGCAGATCGGCCTGGCGGATCCGGCGACTGCCCGGCCCGCGCTGCAGTTCTGTGGCCGAAGCCTGAACCAGTTTGACCGGAATCAGTTGTTTGCCCTGCAGCATCCGCAGCGCCTCGCGCTCGGATTCGGCAGCAATCTGCCCACTCTGCATCTTGCCGGCGGCGTCATAGGCCTGGTACTTGTAGAAGGCTGCCGTGCTCATATTGCCCTCGTCACCCTGACCACTTCTTCCGGTGTGGTGAGTCCGTCAGCGAGTTTTTCCAGCGCGTCCTCACGCAGGGTTTTCATGCCTTCGCGTTTTGCCTGGGCGCGTATCACGTTGGCGTCCGAACCGCTGGCCACTTCGTGGCGGATCGCGTCACTGAGCACCAGTAACTCGTAAAGCCCGATACGCCCGCGGTAACCGGTTTCGCCACAACGTTCACAACCACGCCCACGCCGGATGAGCGGAATCCGGTCTGCGCTGATCTCCAGCACCACGGCTTCGTCCTCGGTCAGCGGCACGGATTCGGCGCAGTCGGTGCACACACGACGTACCAGGCGCTGCGCCTGCACGGCCAGCAGACTGGAGCTGATGAGATAACTCTGCACGCCCATGTCCTGCAGTCGCGTGATGGCACCGGCGGCGTCGTTGGTGTGCAGGGTGGAAAACACCAGATGCCCGGTGAGGGCTGATTCAATGGCGATCTCTGCCGTTTCGTGGTCCCGGATCTCGCCCACCATCAACACGTCCGGGTCCTGTCGCACAATCGATCGCAGACCGGCCGCAAAATTCAGACCGATGCCCGCATTGGCCTGTATCTGGGTGATGCCTTCCAGCTGGTACTCGACAGGATCCTCAATGGTGATGATCTTCTGACGCTCGCTGTTGATCTTCTCCAGCGTGGCGTAAAGTGTGGTGGTCTTGCCACTGCCGGTGGGGCCGGTAATCAGGATCATGCCATGGGGCTGGGTGATCAGTGACTGATAGGTCTGCAGGATGTTCTGCGGCATACCCAGCTGCTGCAGGCTGACTGCGGTGTCGCTGCGGTCCAGGATGCGCAGCACCACGGACTCGCCGTGCACACCGGGCAGGGTGGACACTCGCATGTCCAGTTGTTTGTTGCCGATACGTGAATCAATCCGGCCGTCCTGCGGCAGACGTTTCTCGCCGATGTCCAGCCGCGCCATGAGCTTCAGGCGCGAGGCAACCGCGGTATGGATTTTCACCGGCAGGCGTTCTATGCGGGTCATGATGCCATCCACCCGGCAGCGCACATCCAGATGGTCCTCGTTGGGCTCGAAGTGGATGTCACTGGCATTCAGGTCCAGGGCACGGGCAAACAGGTGGTTGACCAGGCGGATGATGGGTGCTTCAGAGGCCAGATCTTTCAGCTCCTCATCATCCTCGAAACCGGACACAAACACATCCTCGGTGTTGCCACTTTCAATGGACGGCGAAAGCGCCGCACGCCAGTGACGGATCAGGCGCCGCACTTCATCGGTGGTGCCGGTACGAAAACGCAGGCGGTCACCCATGATGAAGCGGATACGGTTGCGCAGCTCCGGGGTGGGCAGGGTTTCACACACCAGCACAGCGCTGTCGTCAAAGTTCTGCTCCGGTGCCATGCCCGAGGGTTCCAGCAACTGGCTGAACAGCGGCAGGGTGATGTGGCTCATGGTACAGGCACCTCCTGCAACACCATGGTACGGGCAAAGCCGACGACCGTGATGTCACCGGTATACTGGTTTCTGTTGTGACGCATGCTGAAACTGCTCACCCCCAGCCAGGGACGGGACTGCTCCAGGCGCTCGATGAAGCCGGGCAGATTGCCCTGATCACCCAGATTGAAGGACACACTCTGCTCGACCAGCAACCAGCCATCGGCCTGCAGGGACTCGGCCAGTCGCGTGGCGGTGATGGTGATGTCCGAGGCGTCGGCGTGCTCGCGGACCAACCGCTGGATATTGGCGCTGAGCAGGGGCACCGTGGCACTGTCAAACACCCGGGTCTCCATTTCCGTGGCGCGCACCTCGATTTCTTCGCGGCGTTGGCGCCAGGTATCCTCTTCTTCGGCCAGACGCTGCTCCCGCTCTATTTCCATGCGCAGCCCATCCAGCACAATGGCCCGCTGCTGATACAGGTCGCGCGCGGCGGGTACTGCCGTGGTCAACAGGAAAGCGGCCGCAACAACGCCACCAAGCATCAGTATGCGTTTTTCCCTTGGCGAGCGCGCCGCCAGGCCCAGTGAGGACATCAGGCTCATGGTTGACGCTGCTCCGGGAAGTACCAGTTGTAATAATTACGGAAATCGGCCGTTGTCAGGCGCATCTCGATGGCATAACGGTTGTTGCTGGTGGCACGGGCAAAATCCACCTGGGTGAACATCGGATGGGCTTCAAGTTGTTGCAACAGGCTCTGCGGGTCCTGGCTCTCGCCTTCAATCTGGATCCTGCCTTCGTCCAGCTCCAGTGACATCAACACATTCGGACTGATGATTTCCTGCAGCGTGAACAACACCTGATTCATTGCCTGGGTGGGGTACTCGGTGAACACACCCCAGTCGTTCTCGAAGTCACGCACGACCTGTTGATGCCTGCGAGCCTCGGCGGCGGCAAGATAATGTCGGTCCAGCGCCATGTCCAGGCGCCAGGATTGCACTGATTGCAACACAAACGGAACCAGCGCCATGAGCACCACCACGGCAGCGGCCACTGCACCCATGCGTATGCGTTTCTGCCGGCGATGGTGCTGACTGGCCTCGGCTGCCCCACGTGGTATAAAACAATACGCAGGCGCCGTCATGGCCGGAGCAAGCTGACCAACAAACGCCTCACCGCTGTCGGCCCGCAACTGGGCCAGATCCGGTCGGTATCCAGTTTCCACACTGTGCTGCCACTGTTCAGCAAAGGCCGGATCCTCCAGATCCAGACGACTGATCTGTTGCCACTCGGCAATGGCGCCGTTCTGCCACTGCATACGGGTGAGAGTGCAGGCGTCCGCGTCCTCAATCTGGGCCGCGGTTCCTGATGCCGCCAGACCCACGATGCGGGGCATGACAGCGGACAGGAACAGCCCGCGTGCAGCAAAGGCCGCAAACAGCGCGTCCAGTCTTGCAACGGGCAGCCAGAGCGCGGTTTCTTCCATGGCGTCCGGTTGCCGGCCCGGATTCACCACCAGGTCCAGTTCGTCGTCGTAGCCAGGCAGCAGTGTGTCGGCCTGAAGGCGAAGCGCCGCCTTGACGGCCTCGCGCGCCACGCCGGGCAAGGCCACGGTGGTGGCAACAAATTCACTGGCGGGCAAGTACACCACAATGCCGTCATCGGCGCTCTGACGGGTCAGCAGCGACGCGCTTGCTTCGGCCAGAGCGTCCGGTTCCGGGCGGCCTGCTGAATCCAGCTGTGCGATGTCTGCCCAGGCACCGTTGCCACTGTGATACAGGCGGCTGTTGAACACCACCACTGAGTGGCTTGCCTGACGCAGCAGCTGGCTCTCGCCCACACCCGCGCGCGCGCGCCTGCCCGCCATGGCGGCAAGATCGGGCAAACGTCGCGGGTGCCAGCTTTTCAGTCCGGCAGCGGAGAACAGGCGGCTCGTCATGGTTTTCGCTTATTGCCTTGTGGATGTATCAGGCCTGACACCGGGTTGGACGACATCGGCGGGGAAATAGTTTGAGCGGATGTTCACAGATCAATGTCTGGTTCGATGCAGTTGCGACCCTGCTGCTTGGCCCGGTACAGCGCACTGTCGGCGCGCTGGAACAGCGTGTCCGGGGTATCCCCCGCGCGCCAGTGCGCAACGCCAAACGACACGGTGACGCTGACCCGCTCATCTCGCACGTGGAACGGCATGTTTTCGGCCGCAGCGCGCAACTTTTCCAGCACCTCCATGGCGTCATCCCGCGTGGTGTCCGGCAACATGATGACAAACTCCTCACCACCGTAGCGGGCAACCAGATCCGTGTCACGCAACCGGCTCTCCAGCTCACGGGCCAGCACTCGCAACACCTTGTCCCCGGCCAGGTGGCCAAAACTGTCATTGATGCGCTTGAAGTGGTCCACATCGCAGACCGCCAGGCACAGATCACGGTCAGTGGCACGCTGGTGTTCGCCTGCATTTTCAAACGCGGCACGAATGGCCTGGTCGTATGCCTCCCGGTTGGCCAGTCCGGTCAGTTTGTCACGCAGGGCATTTTCCTGCTGACGCAGCAGGTGTTCGCGCAGGGCACGTGACTCCTGCTCCATGGCGCTGACACGACTGGTCAACTCGCGCAGCTCCTGGTTCATGCCACCACTGTGCTGTTCACGACTTTCGCGAAAATGATCCAGGGCGCCGAGAATTGTCTCTATCTGACCGCTGACTGCCTGCTTCAGCTCTACCAGGTCACTACTGCTGCTGACGGTTTCGGAAATGCCGTCGATGTGACCGCGAACCGCGGCATCCATGTTTTTGTCCTGTTCGCGGGCACGTTGCAGGTGATCCTCGGACCGTGAAACAAAGGCTTCCACACGGGCGAGATTGCCGGTGACCTGGTTCAGAAAACCCTGGAATTCCTCGCGCTCCTGATCCATTGATTGGGAAATGATGGCGACAATATTCTCCAGGACCGCCACAAACTCGTACCAGTTCAGCCCCCGGACCACCTGCTCACGAAGACTGTCGGCCAGGTTCCTGGACTGCTCGGCGATGTGAATGTTCTCCAGAATGCGCAGCAGCAGTGGCTCAACGTGATCGGCAATATAGGAAAACCCTGGTTCGGCCAGACCGCTGCCATCGCGTAACAACTCGCCATGAAGCAAGTCTTCACTGTCTTCTCGAACATTATCGTTCCTGGCGTCATTGGCTGACTGCGCGGCCGGTTCGGCATCTGCCTGAGTGTGTGCTTCAGGCTCGGCCGGGCTGTCCGGTCCAGGTTGATTGTCATTGGTGTTGTGCCGGGGATCGTGCCGGGGATCGTGCCCATCACCGGTGTCCTGGGCACGCCGCGGCCGCAGGCTGGCCACCCTTGGACGGATTGGCGCTTTGTGGCCCTCGTGCTCGATGTTGTTCTCGTCCCCAGGTTCATTTTCCGGTTCACTCCCAGGTTCAGTCCCAGCCTTGTCCTCGGCTTCACTGCTGCGTGAATCGGCGGGCGCCGGGGAGGGCGCGGGCGCAGTTCTGGCCGACGCGGAATCACCGAAGAAACGACGAAACAGCCCGGGGGAGGCGCTTTCGGCGGCAACAGACACCCCCTCGGACGAGGCCGAAGCGGCCGCTGCTCCGAGTTCGGCCACCACCTCGCGCAACAGGGTCAGGAACTGCGTGACCACACCGTGCGGGCGGTTGCCGGCTTCACGCATGGACTTTGACAGGTCACGATTGAAGCGCTTGGCCTGGCGGCGCAGATCCCTGGACACCGGCATCTGCTCCAGCTGCTCAAGGCTGAGTGTGAGTGCTGACTTCAATGCAGCATGATCCTGCTGCTTGCCGGCATCCAGCCGGATCACAGCCTTTTCAATTTTCTCCAGCAGCAGTTCGAGCCCGGACGCCTGCTCATCCTTGCGCAGGCTGCGGCGCAGCGCCTCCAGGTGATCATCCAGTCGCTCATCAACACCGTCCGCTGCCAGGCTGACGCCCAGCAGGGCGCGGCGCAATACCCGGATACGTTCGGACGCCAGGCGGTCACGCTGCTCGTGTTCTTCCAGTGCATTAAGAAACTTGTCTTTCCAGCGCTGGGCTTCACGTTCTTGCACTGAGGTATCGCGTGGACACATGGCGATTGACCGGGTCAGAATCAGGGACTGTAGGACTGTATTATCGGCCAATGCCCAGGCGGCTGAAACAGAAAAGCCGCTGGCAGTCGGACTGCAATGTCCGACAGTTGCCAGCGGCTTTGTGTCACAGCCGGGTCAGGCCCGCCTTCAGAGACTGGCGCGTTCGCGCTCCACCAGGTAATCCACCACGGCCAGCATGTCCTGCTGGGTTCGTACTTGGTCGTTGTTGACGATCAGGTACTTGCCGTTGACGATCATATTGGGTGTGCTGCGAATCTGATAGGCACCCATGCGGCGTTCAGCCTGGTTCACCTGGGTACGCACTGAAAAGGAATTGAAGGCAGCGGAGAAGGCTTCCTGATCAACACCGGCATGCTCGGCAAACAGGGTGGCCAGCTGGCGCTCGTTCTGCAGCCGGTTGCCGCGCAGTTGAATGGCATCAAAGATGGCTGTGTGCATTTCATCCACCACATCGAGCTGCTTGGCGGTGTAGTAGGCCTGGGCGTGCACCTGCATCAGGCTGTTCCAGATGGCCGGCAACTGGACAAAATCGATATCATCGGCCATGTTGGCATGCCAGTTGTCGATCAATGGCTGGAAGCGGAAGCAGTGGTTGCATCCGTACCAGAACACTTCGATCACTTCGATGCGATCGGCATTGGTGGTGCGCACTGGACTGTCCAGGACAGTGTAATGCGTTCCTGCCACATACATCTCGGGCTGGGCATTGGCCGAACCGGCAGCGATCAGCGCCATCGGGCTGAACAACAGTGCGGCCAGCATGATACCGGTCTGACGGCGAATTCTGTCAATCATCTCTTTACTCCACAGCAAGTCGGGTCTGGATGGTACGTGTACTGGACAGTATACCGGTCCGTCAGCTTAATCCTTGCTTAACCGGCGGGCAAGTCACTCGCCGTTACGGATCAGTGCAGCCCTGAAATGTAGCTGGCCAGCGCTTCGATTTCGCGGTCGGTCAGACGCTCGGCAATGATGCGCATGGGCGCCGAGTCACCGTCGTTGTCACGTTCACCGGAACGGAAAGCGCGCATCTGCTGCGCCGTGTAGTCTGCATGCTGGCCACCCAGCGCCGGGAAACCGGCCTGCGGAATACCCTGTCCGGTTGGCGAGTGGCAGGCCGAGCAGGCAGCAATGCCCAGATCAGCAATACCGGCGCGGTAAATCTGACGACCCAGTGCCAGCAGCTCGGGATCGGCGCCTTCCAGGGTGATTTCCTGTTCGGCGTAAAACGCGGCAATGTCCCGCAGATCCTGGTCGCTCATATTGTCCAGCAGGCCAGTCATCAGCGGAATCGGTCGGTTGCCGTCGCGGATATCAACCAGCTGTTTGAAGGTGTATCTGGCGTTCTGACCGGCCAGCTTGGGGTTGGCAGCCAGATCACTGTTGCCATCGGAACCGTGACAGGCGGCACATGTTTGTGTTTTCTGTTCGCCTGCAACCGGGTCTCCGGCGAGGGCCAACGCGCTCCAGGCGCTCAGGCCCAGCAGTGATACCAGAGTAATAACAATTCTTTTCATGGAGAAATCCAGCTTCCTGAGTGAACTTTGGAAATAAAGCGGCGGGAGAGTATACCCCAAATATGTCACAGACTCTATGCCTGCTTGGGTGCTAGAATGCGCCGATGAACTATGAAGCCGCCGAATTTGTCATCAGTGCCCCCGACCTGCGCGATTGTCCCCCGGACAGCCTGCGGGAAGTGGCCTTTGCCGGGCGCTCCAATGCCGGCAAGTCCAGTGCCATCAACACACTCACCCGTCAGAGCAGGCTGGCGCGCACCAGCAAAACGCCAGGGCGCACCCAGCTGATCAACTTCTTTCGTATCGCCGAAGGCAAGTACCTGGTGGACCTGCCGGGATACGGTTTTGCCAAGGTACCCAAGGTGCTGAAGGACGAGTGGCAGCGGGACCTGGGCGAATACCTGACCGAGCGCAACGCGCTGGTGGGCCTGGTCCTGCTGACCGATATCCGTCATGTGTTCAAGGACTTTGACCTGATGATGATCGAATGGGCCACCCGGCGCCTGATGCCGCTGCACATTCTGCTGACCAAGTCCGACAAACTCAAGCGCGGCGCGGCCCAGAATGTGCTGTTGAGCGCGCGCAAGGAGCTGCGCGAACTGCCCAATGTCACCCTGCAGCTGTTTTCCTCACTGAAGCATACCGGCGTTGACGAGCTGCGAAGTCACCTGGATTCGTGGCTGGACGACGGGCTGAATACCGGGCCGGAAGATCAGCTCGACGCCGGCTTGCAGCGCGAACCCGAGAGCCGGATGGGCGAAGGACCTGCTGCCGATCAGTGAGCCTGGTCCCAGTTGTCCCCCACACCGATGTCCACGATCAATGGCACATCCAGCGATGCCGCCGTGAGCATACGAAACCGCACCCCGTCTGACAGCAACTCAACATCAGCTTCTGCCACCTCGAAGATCAGTTCATCATGCACCTGCAGCAGCAGTGTGGCATCCAGCCTGCCAGCAGTGAGCCAATGATCGATGTCCACCATGGCCTGCTTGATGATGTCGGCGGCAGTGCCCTGCATCGGCGCATTGATGGCCGTGCGCTGGGCTGCCTTTCTCAGCATGCCGTTGGCCGCGCGGATGTCCGGCAGGTACAACCTGCGCCCGAACAGCGTTTCCACATATCCGTCCTGCTCGGCCTGCGCGCGGGTCTGCTCCATGTAGTCGCGAACGCCGGGGTAACGCTCGAAGTAAGTGTCCACATAATGCTGGGCGTCACTGCGCTCGATGCCAAGCTGTTTGGCCAGACCGAAGGCCGACATGCCATAGATCAGGCCAAAGTTGATGGCCTTGGCGCGGCGACGCTGCTCAGCGCTGACCTCGTCCAGTGCAACCGAAAACACTTCCGCCGCCGTGGCGCGGTGAATGTCCTGCCCTTCAGCAAAGGCGGTCAGCAGGCCCTTGTCCTGTGACAGGTGGGCCATGATGCGCAGCTCCACCTGCGAATAGTCCGCCGCCACCAGCCGGTACCCGGGCGCGGCAATGAAGGCCTGGCGCACCTTGCGGCCTTCGGGCGTGCGGATGGGAATGTTCTGCAGATTCGGATCGGTGGAGGACAGCCGCCCGGTGGCCGCCACCGCCTGCTGATAGGTGGTGTGAACACGACCGGTGCGGCGATTGATCTGCAGCGGCAACTTGTCGGTATAGGTGGACTTGAGCTTGCTCAGGCCACGATGCTCCATGATGGTGCGGGGCAGTTCGTAGTCCAGTGCCAGCTCCTGCAGTATCGGTTCGGCCGTTGAGGGCTGGCCCTTGGGTGTTTTTTTGATCACCGGCAGGGCCATCTTTTCATAGAGTATGACCTGCAGCTGCTTGGGTGAACCCAGGTTGAACACTTCACCGGCCAGCTCGTGGGCCTGTTTTTCCAGCACATCCAGTTTGCCGGCGATGGCCTGGCTCTGTTTGCCCAGCAGCGTGGCATCCAGCAACACACCGCGGCGCTCCATGCGCTGCAGGACAGGGCTCAGTCGCATCTCGAAATACAGGAACAGTCCGGCCAACCTCTCATCTTCATCCAGGCGAGACTGAAGCAACAGGCTCAGTCGCCAGACCATGTCCGCGCGCGCGGCAGCATAATCGGCGGCCTTGTCCGGATCCAGCGCACTGAAAGCCAGTTTCTTGCGGCCGGTGCCAAGCAGGGCGTCGATATCCGGCAGGCCCTCGTCAAGGTAGTGCCGCGCAATAGCGTCCAGTGTGTGGTTGACGGCAACCGAGTTCAGCACATAAGAGCCCAACTGGGTGTCAAAATGCGCACCGCTGAATGTGATGCCGTGATTCTCCAGCACATGTGTCAGCAGTTTGTTGTCATGCGCGAACTTGTGCACCGTGGCATCTTCCAGCACCGGCGTCAGTGCGGTCAGCGACTGCTTGCGGTCCAGTTGCCCGGAGGATGCCAGGCTGTCGTGCCCGAGCGGCAGGTAGACCGCCTGACCCGGCTCTGTGCAGAACGCCAGTCCAACCAGCTCTGCTTCGAGAAAGTGATCACCCGCCCACTCGGCTGTGATGGCAAAGCGCCTGGCTGCCTGCAGTGTGTCAACAAGTTCAGCCAGGCCCTCTTTATCAACCACGCAGCGGTAGCGGGTGCTGACCGGTGTGACGTCTTCCGCGCTGATGAGCTCGCCGCCGCCCTCATTGTCAGCGCCGGCCGGACTGCCAAGGTCCTCGCGCACTTCAGCCATGTCCTGGCTGCTGACCGATACACCTTCCTTTTCCAGCTCTTTTGTCCAGCCACGAAACTCCAGCTCACGGAACAGGGCCAGCAGGCGGGTGCGGTCCTCCGGCTCGGGGATCAGATCCTTGATGCCAACGGGCAGTTCCACGTCCAGGCGAATGGTGGCCAGCTCACGCGAGAGCTTCAGCTGCTCGATGTTTTCGCGTAGTCGTTCACCGATCTTGCCGCCGATTTCAGCCGCGTTGGTGATGATGTCATCCACAGTGCCCCAGGTCTGCAGCCACTTGACCGCCGTCTTGGGACCTACACCGGGAACACCGGGGATGTTGTCGGACTTGTCACCGGTCAGGGCCAGAAAGTCGATGATCAGCTCGGGTGGCAGGGAGAATTTGGTCTTCACCCCCTCGATGTCCAGGCGCTCATCGGTCATGGTGTTGAGCAGGGTGACGTGATCACTCACCAACTGGGCAAGGTCCTTGTCGCCTGTGGAAATCAGCACATCGCGCTTTTCGCGTGTGGCCTGTTCAGCCAGTGTGCCAATGACATCATCGGCCTCCACTCCGTCAATGATCAGCAGCGGCAGGCCCATGGCCCGGATGATACTGTGTATGGGTTCGATCTGACTGCGCAGATCATCCGGCATCGGCGGGCGATGGGCCTTGTACTCGGCATAGATCTCGTTGCGGAAAGTCTCACCCTTGGCATCAAACACCACGGCAATCGGGCTGTCCGGGTAGGCCTTGGCCAGACTGCGGATCATGCTGATCACACCCTTGATGGCGCCGGTGGGCTGCTGCTTGCTGGTGGTCAGCGGCGGCAGTGCATGAAATGCACGAAACAGATAGGAAGAGCCGTCAATCAGGATCAGGGGTTTGTCCGAAGCCATGTGGGTCCTTGCTGCGAGCGTCAGGGTAGGTGCCTGTCCGCATTCTACCGCAGCACGTCGATCACAGCACGATCAGTCACGCGTCAGGCACCGCTGGAAGGCCTCGGACAGACCACTCATCAGTTGCAGATAGCCGTCGGGGCCTTCGGGCAGACCATGACCCAGGGTATCGGCACTGACCCGCCGCAGTGGCAGACGGCCCAGCACCGCATTGATGGTGGCCGGGTTGGCGGTGACGTCCTCCATCAGGCAGGCCAGATCCATGGCTTGCAGGGCATTACGCACGCCCAGCATGTGTCGCATGCCCGGCTGCATTTCCCCATCGGCGACAATCACCAGCTCATGCTGCAGCCCGAACTGCTGCTCGAAATACTGGAAGGCGTTGTGGTACACAGCATAGGGGCGATCGGCGAGGCTCGCCAACACTGCGCGATTCTGTTCATCGAACCTGTCAAGCGCATCCAGGAACTGTGCCAGATTCTGCTGGAAGACTTCGGCATTGCTGGCATCAATGTCAGCCAGGCGGGCGGCCAGTTCACGGGCAATCACACGGGCATTGTTGGTGTCCAGCCAGATGTGCGGATCCACATCGTGGTGGCCACGATGTTCATTTTCATGATGGTGATCTTCGATCAGCACCGTGCTGTCAAAGCCCAGTCGCACCAGATCCGGCAGACCGGCCGCCGCAATCACGCCGGTGCGCGAGGGCAACTGGTAGATGACATCACCCAGATAGACCTCCAGTTCCGGGCCCACCCACAGGACCAGGTCGGCGGCAGTCAGCGCACGCATGGAGGACGGGCGCAGATTGAAGTGGTGGTAGGACTGGTTCTCAGGAATCAGCAATTCCGGCCGGGTGACCCCGTCAGTAATGGCGCTGGCGATAAGCTGCAAGGGCTTGACGGTGGCCACAACATTGACTTGCGCCGTCGCGTTGCCTGCGGCAGCGAAACTGAACAGCAGCGCCAGGGCTGCTGCGGCGAACTGACCAGACCAGCCACTGCGCCGCCTGTAATTGTGCTTTGACATGTGTGAGAGAATCTTTATGGTATGCGGTGATTATAGCGCACCAGCCAGTTATGCTGGCCAATTATGTTATAGTATATCATTATTGTCTGATGGTCAATATGCAGCAAAACCCTACAGCCGCGGCCAGATCCGCCGACACAAACCAGCCCTCAGGCGACAGCCTGATTACCGCCGAGCAGGTGAGCCTGCGCCTCGGCGGGCGGCAGATTCTGCACAGGGTGGACCTGCGCATAGATCCGGGCCGGACCATTTCGCTGATCGGCCCCAATGGCGCCGGCAAGACCACCCTGGTGCGCCTGGTATTGGGTCTGCTGCATGCAGACAGCGGCCGTATCCGGCGCCGGCCGGGCCTGCGCACGGGTTACATGCCGCAGAAACTGCATATTGAACCCACCCTGCCTTTGACCGTGGAGCGCTTCCTGGTGCTCGGCGGCAGACAGTCCCCGGATGCCGTGAACGCCGCGCTTGCCGAGGCACGTATTGCACACCTGCGCAAACAACAGATGGGATCCCTGTCGGGCGGCGAAACCCAGCGCGTACTGCTGGCCCGGGCGTTGATGCGATCACCGGAGCTGCTGGTGCTTGACGAACCCGCACAGGGTGTGGATGTATCCGGGCAGGCAGAGCTGTATCAGCTCATCAGCCACATCCAGCGCAGCCGGGGCTGCGCAGTGCTGATGATTTCCCACGACCTGCACATGGTAATGGCCACCACAGATGAGGTGGTCTGCCTGAACCAGCACATCTGTTGCCACGGCAAGCCTGAACATGTGAGCACTGACCCCTCATACCTGGCACTGTTCGGAAAACACGACGCCGAAGCGCTGGCCATCTACACCCATCGCCACAATCACAAACACAACATTGATGGCGACGTCGTGGATCATGATCATGGCTGATTTTGTCATTCACGGGATAATAGCCGGGGTTTTCATCGCTGCGGTAGCAGGGCCACTGGGCTGCTTTGTAGTATGGCGCCGGATGTCTTACTTTGGCGACACACTGGCGCATTCAGCACTGCTGGGCATTGCCCTGGCCATATTGCTGGACATCAACCTGCAGCTGGCCATCATCACCAGCTGCCTGGTGTTTGCCACCCTGTTGATCGCGCTGGAGAAGAAGAAGCTGCTGGCTACCGACACACTGCTGGGCATTCTTGCGCACAGCACCCTGGCCTTCGGCCTGCTGATTCTGGCCCTGTCCACCACGGTGCAGGTCAACCTGATGGCGTACCTGTTCGGTGACCTGCTCACGGTGAGCCGGAACGAGCTGTACTGGATAGTTGCCTGCTCCACACTGGTGGCGATCACGCTGGCTGTGTGCTGGAACCGCTTTCTGGCACTGACCGTGCACGCCGACCTGGCGCAGGTGGAAGGCTTGCCTGTGCAGCGTTACTACGCGCTGCTGGTGATTCTGGTGGCGATTCTGATTGCCGTTGCCATGAAAATTGTCGGGGTGTTGTTGATCACCTCACTGCTGATCATTCCACCGGCTGCGGCAAGGCGCCTGGCAAACAATCCCGAGCAGATGGCCGCCGGCGCGGCCCTGATCGGTGGGCTGTCGGTGCTGGCGGGGCTGGCCATGTCATGGCACTGGGACACACCGGCAGGACCGTCCATTGTGGCCTCTGCCTGCCTGCTGTTTGTGCTGGTCTATCTGAATCCCCTGATCAATCGGGGCCGCCGCTCCGGATGATGGTGTAGGCGCGCAGGATGTCAGGTCGCTGGATGCCTGACTCCAGGAATCCGATGTAGTCGCCGTCATCGTTGATCATCAGCACGTACCCGCTATGATCGATCATGTAGTTGCCGGCAGCTTCCGGCTCACGCGGCGGCTGGGAATGCGCAATAAAAAGCTGGCGGGCAAAATCGGAAATGTCCCCGAACTCCCCGGTTACCCCCACAAAGTCTTCGTGGTAGGCCTTCACGTACTCACGCACCGATTCTGTGGTGTCCCTGAACGGGTCCACACTGACCATGATCACCTGTGTGTCGTGTGCATAGGGGCCATCGGCCAGGTCCCGGTAGAAACCACCCAGCTCGTGCATGGTCAGCGGGCAGATGTCGGGGCAGTTGGTGAAACCAAAAAAGATCAGGCTCCACTGGCCCTGGAGGTTGTCCGGGGTAAACGCGGCCGCGTTGTGATCCAGCAGCTCGAAGTCCCGCAGCGCAATGGGGGCATCATAAACCAGGGCGCCGATGGCGCGCAGCTCCTCGGCGCTGACCGGGGCAGCCGCCTGTCCGGACGGGCTGCCCGAATACATGCCCGGGCGCTCCGTCACGTTGTTGCCGGCGTAGCGGTTGTAGGTCAGGAGAAACACCAGGGCTACCCAGACAAGGCACAGACCAAGAGTGATGTAGATATTGCGTTTGACGTTGGACATGGCAGTAAGGAACTCTCTCCGGAAAACGGCTAGAACAGATAGTGGTCAACAACAAGCACCGGGAACAGCACCATCAGATACACAATGGAATAACGGAATGTTGCCATCGCTGTGGTTGGCCGGGGACGATACAGCAGCAGCAGTGCCCAGGCCAGAAACCCCAGCCCCAGGCCGAGCGCCGACACCAGATACAGTGGACCGCTCATGCCAATCAACCAGGGCAGGATACTGACCAGGATAAGTATGACGGTGTACAACACAATATGCAGCTTGGTGACAAACTCACCATGGGTGACCGGCAGCATGGGAATGTCGGTTTTGGCGTACTCGTCCTTGCGGTGGATGGCCAGCGCCCAGAAGTGTGGCGGTGTCCAGGCAAAGATGATCAGCACCAGCAACAGCGCACCCGGTTCGATGGTGCCGGTGACAGCGGCCCAGCCCAGCAGCGGCGGCATGGCGCCGGACAGGCCACCGATGACAATGTTCTGCGGTGTGGCCCGCTTCAGGTATCCGGTATAGATGAAGGCATAACCGATAAACGAGGCCAGCGTCAGCCATGCGGTCAGGGCATTGACCCATACCATCAGTATGGCCATGCCCAGCACACCAATGACCGCGGCAAAGATACCGGCCTGGCGGGCATCCACGCGACCCTGCGGCATGGGCCGGTTGGAGGTACGGCGCATGACCGCATCGACCTTGCGGTCGATGAGATGATTGACCACGGCACCGGAACCGGATACCAGGGCAATACCGAGATTGCCAAGTATCAATACATCCAGCGGCACCATGCCAGGCACGGCAAGGAACATGCCCACCAGCGCGGTGAGAATCATCAGCATGACCACACGCGGCTTGCACATCTCGTAGAAGTCACGCCAGGAGGCTGTCTGCTTGCCTGTCAGTTCTGTCACGGGATAGTCTCTCTTTTGCCCTGGGGCGGGTCCGTTATTTCCGGGGATCGGGCATTGTACCGCAAAAGCCCGATGGAATAAAAAATCCGCGACTTTTTCAGTCACCAGGAGTACAGTCAGACGCAGGACCGGTAGAAAGCGGGGAGTCTTTTCACGATTTTGACGGTCTGATTCCAAGGGATTGCTGTAAATACCAGCAGAAAAATCCACCAATCAAACAGGTCAGTCGCAGTAAGAAGTAGATGTAGAACGGCGATCCAAACCAAGAACAGTCAAGGAGAACCCGAATGAAATGTATCTATTACCTGTCACCGACACTCAAAAGCACACAGCAGATTGCCGATGACATCCAGGAAATCGGCGTCAATGAATGGTTCGTGCACATCCACAGCAAGGACGAAAGCGGGATAGCCCAAAAAGAACACCTGCACTCGAGCAATTACATTGAAACCCTGGACGTGATCCGCGACGGCCTGATCGGCGCCGGGCTGGGTCTTGCAGCCGGCCTGGTACTTGCCGCGCTGGCCGCGGTGGTACAACCGTTCGGTCCGGATCTGAACTGGATAGGATATCTGGCGATCATTTTCCTGATCACCTGTTTTGGCGCCTGGTCAGGCGGCCTGACCGGCATCGCCAGCGAGAACAAGAAGCTGGCCAACTTCCACGATGAAATCCAGCGCGGCAAATACCTGATCCTGATCTACGCCAAGAAAGGTCAGGGCCGGGTCATACAGGCCATGATGGAACGCAAGCATCCCGAAGCGGTTCTGGCGGCCGTGGACGAACACTTCCTGAACCCGTTCGCCGACCTGAAACTGGAGTCCGGCGTACAACCAGGCAAGCCTGCATAGAACACCCGTTCTATAGATTCCACCGGCCGGGAGAGCACGTCGAACGCACGCTCTCCCGGCCAAACGTTCCAGTAATCACATTCTACAACGCTTCAAGCAACTGAATTATTGAAAAATTCAGCCGCTGCACTTGCGGCACACAAAACTATACTATACGATCGAAAAAAAGCAGGGCCCGCACCAACGGGCTCGCACTCAACGATCCGAGACATACGTTGATTGCCCCGTCCAGTTATTTACAAGAATAAAGAGGAGGGAGCGACGTTGTGAACGCGATTTTCAGTACCGTTCGTAGTCAACTGCGTGACTGTAGCAACCATTGCGGTAATCGATACGGCAAGCAGCACAGATACTCAGGACCTGCATCACTCATCCAGACACCGATTCACTGCGCCCCGGGCGTCTCCCTTTTCTTCGGGGCGGCTGCTGCGTGCGCCGCTGGCCAGTCTGCCACCACTCATAATAAGGAATAACAGCATATGGCTATCGCAGTCGTTCTCGCCATCCTTGTCGTTGGATCCATCATCTTCCATTTTGCCAGCCCCTGGTGGTTCACCGATATAGCATCCCATTGGAGCAACATCGACCTGACCATCACCATCACGTTCTGGGTAACCGGCTTTGTGTTCATTGTGGTGAACCTGTTCATGGCCTGGTGTGTGTACCGCTACCGGCAGAAGAAGGGGCAGAAGAGCGAGGCCATTTACGAACCGGAAAACTACCCGCTTGAGGTCGGCCTGACTGCAGCGACCACGCTGGGTGTGGCAGCCATGCTGGCACCGGGTCTGTTTGTCTGGGCCCAGTTTGTCTCTGTGCCGGAGGACGCCCATGAGTTCGAAGCCTTTGCATCGCAGTGGCAGTGGGCATTCCGTTATCCGGGTGAGGACGGCGAGCTTGGCGCTGCCGACATCCGTCATATCACCGAAACAAATCCCTGGGGCATTGATCCGGACGATCCGGCCGGACAGGACGACATTGTGGTAAAAACCCAGGAGATGTACCTGCCGGTCAACGAGCCGGTGAAGGTGCTGCTGCGCTCGCGCGATGTGCTGCATAACTACACCGTGCCGCAGTTCCGGGTAAAAATGGACATGGTGCCGGGCATGGTCACCTACATGTGGCTGACACCCACGGCAGTGGGCGAATACGAAATTCTCTGTGAGCAATACTGCGGCCTGGGTCATCACATCATGCGCTCGCGTGTGCACGTTGTGGAGCGCGACGAGTTTGATGACTGGCTGGCCGAGCAACCCACTTTTGCCGAAACCCAGGCCATGCCTGCCGGTGACCCCGAAGCAGGTCAGCCCCTGTACGCCTCCTGCGCGGCCTGCCACGGCAGCCAGGGCGAAGGCAACCGCGCCATGAATGCACCCCGGCTTGCCGGGCTGCAGCCCTGGTACATTGAACGACAGCTGCGCTATTACCAACAGGGTATCCGTGGCACGGTTGAGGGTGACACCTACGGCCCGATGATGGCGCCGATGGCCAATGTGGTTCCGACCGACGAGGCCATGCGCAACGTGGCCGCCTACATCGACACCCTGCCCACCGACAATGTCTCCGAGCGCACCTTCACTGACGGCAACATCAGCCGCGGCGAGCGTATCTACAAAGCCAACTGTGCGGCCTGCCACGGTGCTGACGGGCGTGGCAGCTGGGCAACCGATGCGCCAAACCTGGTCGGCATGGACGACTGGTACATGGCGCTGCAACTGGAACATTACCGCAACGGCATCCGCGGCACCCAGCGCGGCGACAAGTTTGGTTACCAGATGGTGTCCATGGTCAAGGCCATGCGCAACGAGCAGCAACTGGAAGACGTGATGACCTATATCAACTCACTGCGTTGATGGCACCATCGGACATGAAAGAACAACAAAATAACAGGCACTTTTTGACCCGTACAGCAACTGACGGGACCGGGAGGACGGTTTAATGGCATACGTACCACTAGCAGACCAGGATGATGTCAATGCAATGCATCATCCGCACAGCTTTGTGACCAAGTACATCTGGAGTCAGGATCACAAGGTCATTGCCATTCAGTACGGGGGGGTCGCCATTTTTGTTGGTCTGATCGCGCTTGTTCTGTCCGTGATGATGCGATTGCAACTGGGTTTCCCGGATGTTGGCTTTCTTGAACCTGCAGCCTACTACCAGGCCGTGACCATGCACGGCATGATCATGGTGATCTATCTGTTGACGGCACTGTTTCTCGGCGGCTTCGGCAACTACCTGATCCCGCTGATGTGCGGCACCCGGGACATGGTGTTCCCGTACCTCAACATGCTCAGTTTCTGGTTCTACTTCCTGTCCGTGCTGATTCTGCTGGCCAGCTTCTTTGTGCCCGGCGGGCCCACCGGGGCCGGCTGGACGCTGTACGCGCCGCAGTCGATATCTGCCGGCACTCCCGGCAGTGGTGCGGGCATTCTGCTGATGCTGATTTCACTGGGTGTGTTCATCATCGCCTTTACCATGGGCGGCCTGAACTACGTCACCACCATTCTGCAGGCACGGACACGTGGCCTGACACTGATGCGACTGCCGCTGACCATCTGGGGCATTTTCACAGCAACCGTGCTGGGCCTGTTCGCTTTTCCGGCGCTGCTGGTCAGCGCCATCATGCTTGGCTTTGACCTGTTGCTGGGTACCAGCTTCTTCATGCCGGCAATGATGGAGCTGGGCGAGCAGCTGGATTACGACGGCGGCAGTCCGATCCTGTTCCAGCATCTGTTCTGGTTCTTCGGGCATCCGGAAGTGTACATCGTGGCACTGCCGGCCTTCGGCCTGGTATCGGATGTACTGAGCTGCCACGCACGCAAGAACATTTTTGGCTATCGTATGATGGTCTGGGCCATCATCGCCATCGGCGGCCTGAGCTTCATGGTCTGGGCACATCACATGTATGTCAGCGGCATGAACCCGTATTTCGGTTTCTTCTTTGCCACCACCACACTGGTCATTGCCATACCCACCGCACTGAAGGTCTACAACTGGGTGCTGACACTGTGGGAGGGCAACATCCGCCTCAATACACCCATGCTGTTTGCCATCGGTTTCATCTTCACCTTCATCCACGGTGGACTGACCGGCCTGTTCCTGGGCAACGTTGTCATCGACATTCCGCTGGCCGACACCTATTTTGTGGTGGCGCACTTCCACATGGTGATGGGTGTGTCGCCGGTACTGGTGCTGTTTGCGGCCATCTACCACTGGTTCCCGAAGATCACTGGACGCATGTTCAATGAAACCATGGGCAAGGTCCACTTCTGGTGCACCTTCCTGGGCACCTACGCCATCTATCTGCCCATGCACTATCTGGGCTTCCTGGGCGTACCGCGCCGTTACTACGAGATGGGCAACACCGATTTTGTACCCGCCTCGGCACAGGCGCTGAACGCCAACATCACCCTGGCTGCCATTTTTGTTGCCATCACTCAGATCCTGTTCTTCATCAATGTGTTCTGGAGCCTGCGTAACGGCAAGCAAGCCAACGGCAACCCCTGGGGCGCCACAACGCTGGAGTGGCAGACCCCCGATACGCCGCCAAAACACGGCAATTTTGGTGCCGAACTGCCAACCGTGTATCGCTGGGCCTATGACTACAGTGTGCCGGGCTCCAGCCGCGATTTCATCCCGCAGAACGAACCCGGTGACACCACGACCGACTGGGGTGATGAAGAGCATGTTGTCAACCCGCGCGTGCATGAACACCTGCACGGCGCGCCTGATGAGAAGAAGGACGTACTATGAGCCTGAATGTGACAGACAAGCCCTGGCTGACCCAGGGCGCAACGGCCGGCATGCCCGGCGACCTGGAAAAACCGGTGTTCCAGATCCCGGACAAGAAGCTGGGGCTTTACATCTTCATGGCGTCTGCCTCGGTGCTGTTCTCCCTGCTGGTGGTGTCCTACTTCATCCGTATGGGTCTGGGTGACTGGGTGCCACTTGCCACACCTGCACTGGTCTGGGTCAATACCGGCACGCTGATTGTGAGCAGTATTGTGTTCCAGCTCTGCACGCGAGAGGTGCGAAAACCGGCGCCATCGCTGGCCAGCGTTCGCTGGCTGTTCCTGGCCGGCGGTCTGCTGGCGGCGCTGTTCATTGCCGGGCAGGCCATGGTGTGGAACCAGTTGATTGCAAACGGTTATCACGCTGCGCTCAACCCTGCCAATGGCTTCTTCTACCTGATGACCGGACTGCATGTGATTCATCTGCTGGGCGGGCTTTGGGTATGGAGCAAGGCAGCCTTCCTGATGCGTCGCGCCGAAACAGGCGGCGAAATGAAGCTGTCTGTGGAGTTGTGCACCACGTACTGGCACTTCCTGCTTGTGGTCTGGGCAGGGCTGCTTTACTTGCTGGCGACCACCTGAGGTAAGGAAAGGGGTCAGATTAAATTTCCGACTGATTAAGGATCTCAACATGAGCACAGCATCAGGTAACCTGCCGGCGCCTCGCAAGGGAATGCCCGGTTTCATTGACGACTGGTCGGCCGACAAGCAGACCTATCATGTGCCGTGGGGCAAGGCCATGATGTGGCTGTTCCTGGTTAGCGACACCTTCATTTTCACCTGCTTCCTGGTGGGTTACATGACGGTGCGTGTATCGACCACCGACCCGTGGCCTTATGCCAGTGAGATCTTTGCACTTTCCTTCTTCGGCAGTGATCCGATTCCGCTGATCCTCATTGCCATCATGACCTTCATACTGATCACCAGTAGCGGCACCATGGCCATGGCGGTGAACTACGGGTACCGGAACAATCGCAAGATGACCACGTATTTCCTGCTGGCCACCGCACTGCTGGGTGCCTCCTTTGTTGGCATGCAGGCCTATGAGTGGTCAAAACTCATTGAATACGGCGTGAGGCCATGGAGCAATCCATTCGGGGCACCGCAGTTCGGCGCGGTGTTTTTCATGGTGACCGGATTCCACGGATTACACGTGACGGCAGGGGTGATCTATCTGCTGATCGTCGCACGCAAGGTCTGGAAAGGGCATTACGAGAAGAGGGGTTACGAGATCGTCGAGATCACCGGACTTTACTGGCACTTTGTTGACCTTGTCTGGGTATTCATCTTCGCATTTTTCTACTTGTTATAGGGAGAACCGCTGATGGCCTCTGAAGCCGGTCAACAACACCCGTTGGGGGTGTATTACAAGGTCTGGGTGCTGCTGTTCATATTCAGCGCGCTCAGTTATGCAGTGGACTACAACGAGGTGCAGGGTTTCTGGCGCTGGTTTCTGGTGCTGCTGTTCATGGTACTGAAAGCCGGATTCATCACTGCGATTTTCATGCACGTGGTCTGGGAGCGCCTGGCACTGGTATGGACGATACTGGGGCCACCCCTGATCCTGTTGCTGTTGATCTTCTTTATGGCGTTCGAAGGCCTGTATACCGAAGGGGCGCGGGTCCAGCATCTGGGGCAGGACGCCGAGCAGACAGCCCGTGGCATGGAAGCGGCGGACAGTTATCAATGATCACTGGTCGCTGTCCGGCAGATACCGGACAGCGACCAGCCAAGGGCCCGGCAGACTGTCAGCCCAGGCTTGAATTCTGCAGCAATCGCTGCACGTCGCTCAGGATGTCCTGGGTACTGTGGCTGCTGTCGTAATACATCATCACATTGCCGACCGGATCCACCACAAAAATATAGTTGTCCTGCCGCAAATCAATATCAACACCACCATCCCGCAGATTTCTCTGGATCAGGTCGCGCTGACCTGCCGCGATACCCATGCCTGGAAACTCTGCAAGAAAAAATTCTCGGTCATCGTCGGATATCGGTGATGTGTCGGCATGCAGATAATAGCGCTGCACCCGGGTCGCTTCCCTGTTCAGCCGTACGTGCATCTGGCGAATATAGTGCACACGCTCCCGGCAATCGGCGTCACAGGCAGAGGTGTTCACAAAGACCAGTGTCCAGGGCTCCGGTGAGTAGTCGTCAGGATCCAGACCCGCAATACGTTCTTCAAAAGGCATGAATCGCAGGGCGCCGGTATCGGTATCCCGGATATCCAGTGCCGTCACATCCAGCGGTGGCAGGATCAGATTGCCCTTGTTGACCGTGGAGAACAATCCACCGGACTCCACCGCGGCACGAAAGGCGAAAGTTGCCATGGTGATGGGCACCACGGCAATCAGCAGCAGGGCCGCCAGTTTCAGTTTGCTACGTGTCGTATCTTGCATGTTCAGGTCAGGTCTCCCTGCGTTTGATACTGGAATAAAGAAACAGCAGCAACAATACCACTGCCATGGTGAACCACTGTACGGCATAAGCCCTGTGGGTTTCCGGCCCGCTTGTCACCACTGGCCAGTCGATGACCAGGGCGCCGGGTTCACCGTCCCGCAATCGGACCGTGTGCGGAAACAGTTCCATTCCCAACAGTTCGGCCATCTCGTCAATCTCTACCCGCTGGATGACCTTCGGCCACTGCTCAGCCGATTGCTCCTGCGCGTCACTGAGTACAAATGTACGCCCCGGTGGTACATAGACGGTACCGGCCACGGTGACCGGGTTCTCGACCGGGGGCAAGGCAGGCAATTGCTGTCGGCTGGGGCCCTGCGGCAACCAGCCTCGATTGATCATCACCACGCCCGCTTCGGTTTCCAGCGGCGAGATCAGTTCGTATCCCGGTCGCGACTCATGCATCCGGTTGTCGAGCAGGAACTGGCGCGTATTGTCGAAACGACCGCTTGCCTGCACCGGCAGATACGCCAGTGCCTCATCGTCGGGAGGCGCCGGAAGCAGCGACTCGAGCGCAATCTCTGGCTGATCACGTCGCTCGTCATACAGGGTTTGTACCGCAATCTTTTCCTGCTCGCGTGATAACTGCCAGAACCCCAGGGCAAGCAACAGGGGCAGCAGCAATGCGCTTGCCAGTGCCAGTTTCCAGTTGATGTCCAGTTGTAGCTTCACGTGTTGATGCCCTGTGTGGTCCAGCGTCCGGCAAGCGCGCCAAATCTGGTATCATTAAGGTTGCTTTTCATTTACCCATCGCATCCCTTCAGGACAAAACATGCTTCATACCATCATTGTGATTCTTCTGGTAGGTATCGTCATCGCTCTGGTAACAGGGTTCTATTTCTTCTACCAGGACAAGGGCCGTTCGAAGCGGGTCATGTATGCACTCGCCGTGCGGGTGTCACTTGCGCTCATACTGATGGCCGTGGTGTTCTACGGTCTGTCTACCGGCGAAATCACCTTTGATGTGCCCTGGTCCCGATAAGCGTCCAGACAAGGACCTTCATGCGCAGCGGCGGCAAATCACAACATCCAACATGACAAACGGAGCGGCCTGTTATCAGACCGCTCCGTTTCTGTTCAGACTACCGGCTCTTCGTCAGACGACGTAGACGAAGATGAACAGCAGTATCCAGACCACGTCAACGAAGTGCCAGTACCAGGCAGCGGCTTCAAACCCGAAGTGATCGTTGGGTTTGAAATGGCCCTTCATACAACGGATCAGCATCACCAGCAGGATGAAGGTACCCAGTGTCACGTGAAAACCGTGGAAACCTGTCAGCATGAAGAACAGGGAACCATAGATGCCCGAGTCCAGCGTGATGCCGTAATAGTCGTAGGCTTCAACGTATTCCAGACCCTGCAGGAACAGGAAGATGATGCCCAGCGCAACGGTGACAAACATCCACTGAACCAGTCGCTGACGATTTTCCTTTTTCAGTGCCACGTGAGCAAAGTGCAGTGTGAAACTGGAAGTGATCAGGATCACGGTGTTCCAGAACGGCAGGTAGCTCAGGAAAAATGCCGGTGACCAGCTCTGAAGGCTGAGGCTGGCCTCAGGTCCGGGGAAGCGTGATGGATCGGGATTTTCCAGCACCGGCCAGGTGGCCTGGAACTCCGGCCACAGGATATCACCCGTACTGCCCTTGGCACCTTCACCACCCAACCAGGGAACAGCGTAGAACCGGATGTAGAACAGTGCGCCGAAGAAGGCAGCAAAGAACATCACTTCCGAGAAGATGAACCAGATCATGCCCCACCAGTAGGATTTCTGGAGCTGGGCACTGTTCAGGCCTTCCATGTGTTCCCGTATTGCCGTGGCAAACCACTGGAAAATAATGAACGACAGGACAAAAAATCCGATCAGGGTGATCCAGATGCCGGTGGCCGCGCTGTTTCCGGCGCTGATGGCGTTGAGCATGGTGCCCATACCGAAGACAAACAGGAACAGGGCAATGGATGCGAAGAAAGGAAACTTCGACTGCTCCGGGACGTAATACCTTTCGTGGGCGCTTTCGCTGGCCATTAGTCAATCTCCAAAAATAAGTACCAATCTTGTTATATCGGCTTGTTATGTCAGCTTGTTATGTCAGTTACTGGCGACCCGATTGCGGCGGGCGTCACGTGGCGATTCGGTAATGTCGTACAGGGTATAGGCCAGTGTCAGTCTGGTCACCCGTGACGGCAGGTCCGGATCAACATAGAACCGGATCGGCATCTCTGCAGACTCACCCGGCTCGAGCGGCTGTTCGTCGAAACAGAAACACTCGATCTTTTTCAGGTGCGCCGCCGCTGCATTGGGCGCCACACTGGGAATGGCCTGGCCGATCATTTTGCGATCATTGGGATTGGTGACCGTATAACTCACCACGTGCATCTCGCCGGGTCGCACAGTCATCTGCCGGGTTGTCGGCGTGAATGTCCAGCCCATCGCTGCATTGTGATAGGCAACAAACTGCACGGTGATCTCGCGGTCCTCTTCCACCACAAGCGTACTCTCGTCCAGCAGCACAACCTGGTCGCCAGTCTTGCCATTCAACCCGGTCACCTCACAGATCACATCGTAAAGTGGTACGAGGAGAAAACCGAAAGCAAACATACCCGCTACGCCCAGAAACAGTCGGCTGACCAGTTTCCTGTTCGAACTCTTGTGGCTGTTGTCATCACTCATGACTCTCTCCTCGTTACCCGTGACCCTGACAGAAAAACGATCACTGATCGCGTATCAGCTTCGGATCGGGCGGTGTTTCAAACGTGTGATATGGCGCCGGCGAGGGCGTTGTCCACTCCAGCCCCTGCGCACCTTCCCAGACCTGATCCGTTGCCGGCTTGCCACCACGAATACACTTGATGATGACAAACAACAGGATCAGTTGTGACGCGCCGAACAGGAATCCTCCAATACTGGAAATCCAGTTGAAGTTGGAGAACTGCAGGGCGTAGTCCGGGATACGACGCGGCATGCCGGCCAGACCCAGGAAGTGCTGCGGGAAGAACAGGACATTGACACCGATGAAAGACAGCCAGAAGTGCAGCTTGCCCAACGTCTCATCGTACATGTGGCCGGTCCACTTCGGCAGCCAGTAGTACACAGCGGCCATGATCGAGAAAACGGCACCTGGCACCAGTACGTAGTGGAAATGCGCCACCACGAAGTAACTGTCGTGATACTGGAAGTCCACCGGCGCAATCGAGAGCATGATGCCGGTGAGTCCGCCCAGGGTGAACAGCACCACAAAGGCAATGGAGAACAGCATGGGCGTTTCAAAGGTCATCGCACCACGGAACATGGTGGACATCCAGTTGAACACCTTCACACCAGTGGGCACCGCAATCAGCATGGTTGCGTACATGAAGAACAACTGACCTGCCAGCGGCATGCCAACCGTGAACATGTGGTGTGCCCATACGATGAAGGACAGAAACGCGATGGATGCGGTTGCGTAGACCATGGAGTCATAGCCGAACAGACGCTTGCGGGCAAACGTCGGAATGATGGCCGAGACGATGCCGAAGGCCGGCAGGATCATGATGTACACTTCCGGGTGTCCGAAGAACCAGAACAGATGCTGGAACAGTACCGGATCACCACCACCGGCGGCGTCAAAGAAGCTGGTACCGAAGTGGATATCGAACAGCATCATGGTCACCACGCCGGCCAGTACCGGCATTACCGCAATCAGCAGATACGCGGTGATCAGCCAGGTCCATACGAACAGCGGCATTTTCATCAGCGTCATGCCCGGTGCACGCATGTTCAGAATGGTGGCGATGATGTTGATCGCACCCATAATGGAAGAGGCGCCCATGATGTGTATGGCAAAAATGAAGAAGGTGACCGATTCCGGCGCGTACGTTGTGGACAACGGTGCGTAGAATGTCCAGCCGAAGTTGGGGCCGCCGCCTTCCATGAACAGCGTGGATACCAGCATCGCAAAGGCAAAGGGCAGGATCCAGAAACTCCAGTTGTTCATGCGGGGCAGTGCCATGTCCGGTGCACCGATCTGCATGGGAATCATCCAGTTGGCGAGGCCGACAAATGCCGGCATGACAGCGCCGAACACCATGACAAGCCCGTGCATGGTGGTCATCTGGTTGAAGAAGTTCGGGTCTACAAACTGCAGACCGGGCTGGAACAGCTCCGCACGGATGACCATGGCGAACGCGCCGCCAAGCAGGAACATCGCAAAGCTGAACCACAGGTACATTGAGCCAATATCTTTGTGGTTGGTGGTAAACAACCATCGCGATATGCCCTTGGCGGGACCATGATGATGGGCGTCGCCGTGATGATGATCAAGAACTGCGCTCATGGTGTTTACTGTCCTTCTTGTGAGAATTCGTTAACGTCGACGGGCTGGATCAGGTCGCCGGTGTTATTGCCGAAAGCGTTTCGGACATAGGTCATGACGGACGCCAGTTCAACCATGTTCAGTTGTCGTCCGTACGCCGCCATTGCCGTGCCGGGCACACCGTTGTAGATCACGTCCAGTGTGTCGCGGATATCACCAATAGCCTTTTCACTGCCTGCCACAGCCGGGAATGTGGGCGGCATGCCGGCACCGCTGGCCTGGTGGCAACTGGCACAGTTGCGGTTGTAGACCGTCTCGCCCTGGGCCATGGCTTCTTCCATGGTCAGTTCCAGGCCCGCCAGTTCACGCATCTGAACAGCCAGTTCCTGCTGCTCTGCGTACCAGGCATCGTACTCATCACGCGGCAGGGCGTGCACAACAATCGGCATGAAGCCATGGTCAACACCACAAAGCTCGGCGCACTGGCCGCGGTAGACACCCGGCTCTTCCACGACTACCCAGGTCTCATTGATGAAGCCGGGGATAGTGTCTTTCTTGATGGCCAGTTCAGGCACCCACCACGCGTGGATGACATCAGCCGCTGTCATCAGGAAGCGCACCTTGGTATCGGTCGGGATCACCAGCGGACGGTCAACGTCCAGCAGGTAGTGCTCGTCCTTCTCGATGGCGTTGTTGATCTCTTCGCGCGACGTACTCATGACACTGAAGAAGGAGACTTCTTCCTCATCATTGTTTTCGGGCATGTAGCGGTATTCCCAGCGCCACTGATAACCGATGATCTGGATGTCCAGGTCGGAATCAGACGTATCGTAGGTCTGCGTCAGCAGGCGGGTTGCCGGAACGGCCATGAAGATAAGGATGATGAAGGGGATCAGCGTCCAGACGATTTCGAGCTTGACGCTCTCGTGGAATTTCGCCGGAGTGACGCCGCGTGATTTGCGGTGGAAGATGATGGTCCACATGATCACGCCATACACCACAACCCCGATGGCAACACACCACCAGAATATGAGCATATGCAAATCATAGGTTGCGCGACTGATTTCGGTTACGCCCCGGGGCATGTTCAATTCCCAGGCGGCCTGCAGTCCAGCACTCCAGAAAAGCAGAGCACCAGCCAGCAGACTTAACCACAACTTGGCTTTAGGCAACATTCGCCGTGTCTCCATTAGTGTGAAAGTAGGCTGTTTCTGAAACTGTTTTTATTCGGTTTTTATTTTTGATTTTGCGGCGAAGCAGGGGAGGCGATGTGCCAGGAACTGTTTATCTTTACCGCTGTTCGGGGGGTCGTTGCTCCGGATCGGCCCGGCGCTGTAACGCAGAACCCGCCCGGTATCCTGCGTACTGCTAGAAATCTAGCGCCGGGCATTATAGCAAAACCCTGATTGAAATCCAGAGATATCGAACGCCAACAGCTTGTCGATATCGACTGGATCAATGTTTCGACAACACTGTTTCGTTGACCAGCCCCTCCTGTAAAAGCAGCGCTTTCAGCTCCGGCTCACGTCCCATGAAGTCTGTGAACAATTCCAGCGCTTCTGCACCGCCGCCACGTGACAACAACTTGTCCAAAAAGGCTTCCCCGGTATCTGCATTGAACACACCGGTTTCGCGGAAACGGGAGAACACATCGGCCGACAGCACCTCGGCCCACTTGTAGCTGTAGTATCCGGCCGCGTATCCTCCGGCGAAGATATGGGAGAAGCTGTTTTCAAAGCGGTTGCGCGGGGATACCGGCACCACGGCGGTACGCTCGCGCGCTGCCTGCAGCACACCCGGGATGAAACCAGGATCCTTTTTCACCGCTTGCTGATGCAGGCTGAAATCGAACAGGGCAAACTCCAGTTGACGCACACTCTGCATGCCTGACTGGAAGTTTCTGGCGGCCAGCATCTTTTCCAGCATTGCCGCAGGCAGGGCCTCACCGGTTTTGTAGTGTCCCGAGATCAGGGGCAAGGCATCAGGTTCCCAACACCAGTTTTCCAGCAACTGACTGGGCAGCTCCACCGCATCCCAGGCGACACCGTTTATACCTGAACAGCGCAGGTACTGCTCCCGGGTCAACATGTGGTGAAGTCCGTGGCCGAACTCATGAAACAGTGTGGTCACATCATTATGGGTGAGCAGCGACGGTGTGTTGTCGCCGGGCGGGGCAAAGTTGCACACCAGGTAAGCCACCGGGATCTGCCACTGCGCCGTTGCCAGCATGCGCCGCCCGCGACTGTCTGCCATCCAGGCGCCACCGCGCTTGCCTTCACGGGTAAACAGGTCAAAGTAGAATCGGGCAATGATCTCGCCATCACGGCGAATGTCGTAGAACTCCACCAGGGGATGCCAGGTGCTGGTCACTGCCGGTTCGATACTGATGCCAAACAGGCGCTCGGCAACAGTGAACAGCCCCTGTCGCACACGCTCCAGCGGAAAGTAGGCGCGCAGCTCTTCCTGCGAGATATCAAAACGTTGCTTGCGCAGTTTCTCGCTGTAGTAGGCGACGTCCCATGGGTTCAGCGTTTCGACCGCGTAGTGCTCGCGGGCAAACATCTGGAGTTCGGCAAAATCCTTTTCTGCCGCTGGCCGACTGTACTTGATCAGGTCATCCAGGAAGTCATTGACCTCCTGCACCGAGCGCGCCATTTTCCGCGCCACCGATACCTCGGCGTAATTGCTGTATCCCAGCAGTTGCGCCATTTCCTGACGGCAGGCAAGAATCTCGATCATGAGGGCGCTGTTGTCCCATTTACCACCGCTTTCGTCCTGATCCGACGCGCGCGTGACAAAGGCCGTGTGCATGCGCTCACGCAGGGCGGCGTTGTCGGCGTTGTTCATGACAGCAAAGTAGCAGGGGAAATCCAGGGTCAGCAGATAACCGTCCTGCTGTTTGCGGCGCGCAGCTTCGGCGGCAGCCTCTATGGTCATCTCCGGTACACCGGCCAGCTCGGCCCTGTCGGTGATGTGAGCCGACCAGGCCATGGTTGCATCCAGTACATTATTGCCAAATTCATTGGACAGTGTGCTCAGTCGGTTCTGCAGCTCTGCAAACTGTTTTTTCTGCGCATCAGCCAGACTGACACCGGCCAGTTCAAAGTCCAGCACCGTATCCTTGAGCACTTTTTTCTGCGCCCCACTCAGATCCAGCCCGTCGGCTGCGTCCTGCAGTCGCTTGAGCGCCCGGTACAGCGCGGTGTTCTGACCAAGCTCGGAGTAATAGTCGGTGATCATCGGCTGACAGGCCTGATAGGCCGCGCGGATGTCCGGTGTGTTGTTGACACCATTCAGGTGGCTGGCTGTGGACCACACCTTGTCCAGGCGATCATCCATTTCCTCCAGTGGTTTCATCAGACGATCCCAGTCCGCCTGGTTCTGACCGGCTTCCTCTTCCAGCAGTGTGTCCAGGCGGCGACGGTTCTGGGCCAGAACGTGTTCAACGGCCGGCTGAATATGGTCGGCCTGGATGGCGTCGAAGGCCGGAAGACTGTCAAACTGGAGCAGGGGATTATCCTGTATACTCATCTGCGTGCGAACCTCTGGAGCGGAAAGTCGCATCAGTGTACTGCAAAGAGGGAGTGGTTTTCATCATGACAACTGAGCGTTTCGAACAATGGCAACCAAAACTGGGCAAGCGGGTTTTCATAGATCCGAGCGCCCGGGTCATCGGCGATGTGGTCATTGGTGACGACAGCTCGGTGTGGCCCATGACGGTGATCCGGGGTGACATCCACCGCATCCGTATCGGCGCCCGCAGCAGCATCCAGGACGCCACCGTGGTTCACGTCACGCACGACGGCCCTTTCAATCCCGGTGGTTTTCCAACGCTGATCGGTGACGATGTGACCGTGGGGCACAAGGTCATGCTGCACGGCTGTACCATTCAGGATCGGGTACTGGTTGGCATGGGCGCGACTGTCATGGACGGCGCGGTGGTGGAGTCGGAGGTGATCATCGCGGCCGGCGCGCTGGTGCCACCGGGCAAGACCCTGGTGAGTGGTCACCTGTATGTCGGCTCACCGGCCAAACAGGCACGCGCGCTGAGTGAAGAAGAGCGCGAATTCTTTCGCTACACGGCAAGCAAGTATGTAGAGCTGAAGAACCGCTATCTGTCCGGGCTCAACTCAGACTCTGTCGCAGCTCAGTGATGACCCGCGCCGTGGCAGGCATGACTCCGCGCCATATATAGAAAGCCTGTGCAGCCTGCTCCACCAGCATGCCACAGCCATCCAGGGCGTGACCGGCACCGTGGGCTCGCGCCCAATGCTGGAAGGCGGTCTCTCCGCGACCATAAACCATGTCATAACACCAGGCATCGGGCGCCAGCAGCCCGTCCGGCAAAACGGGCAGCTCCCCCTTCAGGCCAGCGGATGTGCCGTTGATCACCAGATCGAACTGGTCCCCGGCCAGACCCGAAAAACTGCTGGCTGTCAGCGGGATGGCACCGGTGAAATGTTCGACCAGTGCCTGGGCGCGGGTCACAGTGCGATTGGCAATACTGATCTGCGCCGGGGAGCGTGACAACAACGCAGGCATCACGCCACGTGCGGCGCCACCGGCGCCAAGCAGCAACACCCGCTTGCCCTTGATCTCGCCATCATGGTTCTGGATGATGTCGCGCACCAGACCAATGCCATCGGTATTGTGGCCGCACAGACGACCGTCCTCGTCCCGATACAGTGTGTTCACGGCGCCGGAGCGCTCGGCGCCATCACTGCGCCACTGACTCATTTCCCAGGCGCGTTCCTTGTGCGGCACGGTGATGTTCAGACCTTTGCCGCCGGCATCAAAGAAATCATTGACCACCGCTTCAAAGCCGTCCGACTCGACATCAATGATGTCGTAAGTCAGCTCAGCGTTGCTCTGTGAGGCAAAACGCTTGTGAATGAAGGGTGATTTGCTGTGGGCCACCGGATGGCCCACCACGGCGTAACGATCCATATCAGACCCAGTCCCGGGATGTCAGAAAGTCAGTGTAGAGGCGCGCCTCTTCGGTGCCGGGATCTGGCTGCCAGTCATAGACCCAGTTCACTTCCGGCGGCAGCGACATCAGTATGGATTCAATGCGCCCAAGCCCCGACTGCAGTCCGAACAGTGTACCGCGATCATAGACCAGATTGAACTCAACATAACGACCACGACGGTAGCGCTGGAACTGCTTGTGCGCGGCCTCAAACGGCGTGTTCTTGCGCCGGGCAACAATCGGGCAATAGGCCGGCACATAACTGTCGGCTATGGCCCGGACCATGGAAAAGCTGCGGGCAAAACCGGTTTCATTAAAATCGTCAAAGAACAGCCCGCCAACACCGCGCGGTTCCTTGCGGTGTTTCAGATAGAAGTAGTCATCACAGGCCTTCTTGAACGCCGGATAGATCTGCTCGCCATACGGCTGGCATGCCTGCTGCGCGGTACGGTGCCAATGGATGCAGTCACTTTCGTTGCCGTAGTACGGGGTCAGGTCATAACCACCACCAAACCACCACACGGGTGCTTCACCCGGTTTCTCGGCAATAAAGAAGCGGAAATTTGCATGTGATGTGGGCACAAAGGGGTTGTCCGGGTGTATCACCAGCGACACACCCATGGCCTGGAAGGATCGTCCGGCCAGCTCGGGGCGCGAGGCCGATGCTGACGGCGGCAACGCATCACCGTAGACATGCGAGAAATTCACGCCACCTTTTTCGATGACGGCACCGTTGCTGAGAACACGGGTGATGCCACTGCCCCCGGTTTCACGCTCCCAGGCATCTTCATGAAAACGGCCCTGGCCGTCTTCGGCCTCGAGCGCGGCACAAATGCGATTCTGAAGATCCAGCAGAAAATGTCTGACCTCATCAGCCGAGGAGGCATCCACGTGATCACGTGATGTTGCCATTGTTCACTCCGTTGTATGTCAAGTGCTCACTCAGCGCAGAATGGTGCCGCTGCGCAGGTCGCGTATTGTACTGGGTCTGGCCTCACCGCCCAGCAGGCCAGGCACAATCAGATCGGGCGCCTGGCGCAGCCGGGTCATGACCTGAAGCCGCGATCGCGCCGGCGGCTGGCCGGCCCGATTGGCCGATGTGGACACCAGTGGTCCGCCAAAGGCCTTGCACAGGGCAATCACAACGGGGTGAGCGCTCACTCTTACTGCAACAGTGTCATGATCACCGCGGATCCACCAGGGTATTCGAGCCTGCGGGTCGGGTATCAGCCAGGTGAACGGCCCTGGCCAGCTCTGCGCCAATTGTTCGCGTTGTTGTGAGTCCAGGTCGTGGTACAGCGCGCCCAACTGTTGTGTGGACGCTGCGACCAGAATCATACCCTTTTCGACGGGGCGTGCCTTGATCTGCAACAACCTGAGTGTGGCCTCCAGGTTCATCGGATCACACCCCAGACCCCACACCGCCTCGGTGGGATAGGCAACAATGCCACCGGCTGCCATGCAGCGCGCCGCCTGATTTACAAGGATTGCCTGTTTGAACTGGATTGGCATCGGGACAGTCTGGGGGCCTGAATGAGCGCAGAAATTACAGCAGCACCTGCCATTATGCAAGCCGTCGGAATCCGCTGAGCTCCTGGGCAATGCGTCCGCGCAGCTCAAGCTGCACAAGAATGGGGCCGAGTTTGCTGACGGCCAGACCCGTGCGCTCGACCAGCCTGTCCATGCTCACCGGTTCGATTTCCACACAGGCCAGTACCTGCTGCTGATCCGGTGGCAATACCGGCGGCAGATCCCGCGACTTTCCCGACGGGCTCGTTGCGGTTTGCGCAACTGTCGCTGCACCGTGCGGCGACAGCACAGCAACAATGTCGGCCGCTGTTTCGGTAAGCACCGCGCCATCGCGCAGCAGGCGATGGCATCCACGGCTGGACGCCCGGGCCACTGGCCCGGGCACGGCAAACACCTCGCGGTTCTGCTCCAGCGCCTGACGGGCAGTGATGAGAGAGCCGCTGCGCACGGCCGCCTCAACCACCAGCACGCCCAGACTCAGACCACTGATGATGCGGTTGCGTCGGGGAAAGTGACCGGCATCGGGGGCAGCATACAGGGGGAACTCGGAGATCAGCAAACCCTGTTCCTGGATGGCAACTGCCAGCGACTCATTGGCGGCCGGGTAGATTCGTTCAATGCCGCTGCCAAGCACGGCCAGGGTGACAGCGCGAGCACTCACTGCGGCCCTGTGTGCAGCTGTGTCGATACCCGTGGCCAGACCACTACAGATGCCAAACCCGGCCCGGCACAGCTCAGTCACAATGGCCGCTGTGGTTTCGCGGCCGTAATGACTGGCCGCCCGGCTGCCAACAACCGCCACCTGTGGCACCGTCAGTGCTGCACGGCTGCCTTTCATGAACAGCACCGGTGGCGGGCAGCTGATATGGCTCAGCAGGGCGGGGTAATCCTCATCGTAGCAGGTGAGGATATGGTTCTGTGACGGATGCCCGGCGGCCCAGTCCAGCGCCTGCTGCGCGCGCTGGCGAACAGCGCTGTCATTGTCCAGGCATCCTTGCACAGCACGAATCAACTGCGGATCCGCAGCGCCCAGACGACGGGCCAGTTCGTCTTCCGTGCAGTCCGGCACTGCCAGAGGTGAGGGTAGCCCCCCGAGTAATCGATTCAGTGAAGCCGGGCCAATGCCCGGCACGTGGTAGAGCGCCAGCAGTGCCAGCGCGGCGTTGTCGGTCATGATGATCCTCCCTGATCATATCACCCCGTCTGTCCGTATTTTCTGCCCTCAGGGTCCGGCGACACTGTCTCCCGCGCCAACCGGTCGGGTGGAAGCCAGGATGACGGCATAACTGGCCTTTTCAAATACCCGGTAAATCATCACCGAGGCGGCCTCGCGCTCGGGCATGGCCAGCGTCTGGTCCGTAGTGGGATCGGTGCGCAGATCCGGTGCGCTGAAAACCGTCAGTCGGTCACCTTCCCGAATACTGTCCCGCGTGCCCAGATTGAGCAGCACCGTGTCGTACTGCGCGGCAAACTGGCTTTCAGCCATCAGGCTGACAACCAGTCCGCGCACCGGTTGCTGGGGATCGGATGGATGGAAGTACAGATCCAGCGGAGCGCTGTCCTGTAACATCAATCGATCTCCGGGCTGCACTTCTGTCCGTGAATTGCGGATGCGCACCCGGCGCATGTCTTCACCTTCAACGGCAACAATTTCCGCGGTGCCGATCCGGCGCAGCTCCTGACCCAGTGACTCGCCGCTGAGCGGATCCTCATAGGCATTGCCTCGCCGGTAGATACCCCAGCTTCGGGCCGGGCTGGTCCACTGCCCGCGAACAAACACTTCGTCGCCAGCGCCGATCACCAGGCTGTCATCCGTGTTGGCAACAATATAGGGCGCTCGTTCATAGGCTTCGAGTGACTCGAGCCGATTGTCGAGCAGAAAATTGTTGAGCTCGGCCCGCGCTATACGTGCATAATCACCATTGCGCGGTAATTCGCGCACCTGCGGGCTGAGCCTGACCACTGACCGGTCACCGGCCTGGGCCGCGCTCGCAGACGCACCTTCCTGGGCCCCGGCCTGCGGCGGCAACAGCATGGCCAGCAACAGAGCCGGCACAAGCAACAATGCCATTGGCGGCAACGTTCGCGCGGCGCGCCAGCCTGCCATGGCGAGAAAGACTTTCTGAAACGGACCGGTCAATTCTGCCAGGTTCCGTGTAATGACGTAACTGGGCTGCATGTGCAGGGCTCCCGTCTGTGCGTGATAACAGTCATCTTAGACTATTTGCGGTATAATCGTGTGCAAGTGAGTTCACATTACTGCAAATTCACCCGATCCGACAGCAGGAAACCGTTTAATCATGGCCAAGCTTGAGATACTGGAATTCCCTGATCCGCGCCTGCGCACCAAGGCCACACCCGTGGACACGGTGGACGACAGCTTGCGTACACTCATCGACGACATGCTTGAAACCATGTACGACGCACCGGGTATCGGTCTGGCCGCCACCCAGGTCAATGTGCACAAACGCCTGATCGTGATTGATGTGTCCGAGGATCGCAGCCAGCCTATGGTGTTCATCAACCCGGAAATCGAAGTATTGGACCCGGACCTGTCTGAATACGACGAGGGCTGTCTGTCTGTGCCCGGCTTCTACGAGACCGTCAGCCGCCCACGGCAGGTCCGTATCAGCGCCATTGACCGCAACGGCGAAGCCTTCGGGATGATTGCCGAAGGCCTGCTTGCCACCTGCATACAACACGAAATTGATCACCTGGACGGCAAGCTGTTTGTGGATTACCTCAGCACTCTCAAGCGTCAGCGCATTCGCAGCAAGCTGGAGAAGTCCCAGCGCCAGGCACAACCGGCCTGACGTGACATGCCACCGCTGAAACTGGTCTTTGCCGGTACCCCGGCCTTCTCGGCACAACATCTCAAGGCGCTGATTGACAGCGCCGGTGACCAGTCCCATGAGATTGTGGCCGTTTACACACAACCCGATCGGGCAGCCGGTCGTGGCAAAAAGCCACGCCCCGGACCCGTCAAACTGCTGGCCGAGGCTCACGGCCTGCCGGTCCACCAGCCACCCACCCTCAGGGACCCGGCGGCGCAAGCCACGCTGGCCGAACTGGACGCGGACCTGATGGTGGTGGTGGCCTATGGGCTTATTCTGCCCAGGGCCGTGCTCGATATTCCCAGGCGCGGCTGCATCAATGTACACGCCTCGCTGCTTCCCCGCTGGCGCGGCGCCGCGCCGATTGAGCGAGCACTGCTGGCCGGGGACAAGGAAACCGGTATCACCATCATGCAAATGGATGTGGGTCTGGACACTGGCGACATGTTGTACAGACTGACCACTCCCATCAGCGTCAGCGACACCCGCGAGGACCTGGAACAACGGCTGGCCGAACTTGGCTGCCAGGCCCTGTTGCACACCCTGGCCCGGCTGGAACCCCTGCAGGCCAGCGCTGAACCCCAGGATGACGCCCTGAGCACCTACGCCGCAAAACTGGAAAAACACGAAGCGCAGATTGACTGGCAGCAGGATGCCGCCAGTATCCAGCGCCAGATCCGGGCCGGGGTCGGACGATTGCCGGCCTGGAGCACACTGGGTGAACATCGCATACGACTGCTGTCAGCCTCGCTGGATGCCAACGGCGGGACACCAGATGTTGCCACGCCGGACGCCCCCCCGGCACCGGGCACCATCATCAACGCGGACAGTGACGGCCTGCTGATCGCCTGCGGCGAGGGTGCCATTCGTCTGCACCGCCTGCAGATGCCGGGCAAGAACCCGGTATTGGTGCGTGATGCGCTGAACGCTCGCCGTGAACTGTTCAGTCCAGGCGCCAGATTCTCCAGCGCTGAATCGGCACCCGCGACCAACGCTGCAACACCATGAACAATACCCGCGCACGCGCCGCCCGGGTTCTGCAGGCTCTGATGCAACAGAAGGGATCGCTGGCCACACAGCTTCGCGCCGATGACGACGCCCTGACCCGGGAGCTGTGTTTCGGGACCTGTCGCTGGTTCCACCTGCTGCAGCCCTGCCTGCAGGCGCTGATGAGCAAACCCCTGAAAAGCAAAGACGACGATGTGCGGGCTCTGCTGTTGATCGGACTTTATCAGCTGCTGTTCATGCGCATTCCCGCCCACGCTGCGGTCAATGAAACCGTGGATGCCACAAAAGCCCTGAAAAAACCCTGGGCCCGGCAACTGGTCAATGGGGTACTGCGGAATTTCCAGCGTCAGCAGACACAACTGCTGGAGCAGACCCACAAACAACCCGAGGCCACCCATTCACATCCGGCCTGGCTGCTGCAGGCCATTCGCGCCGCGTGGCCTGATCACTGGCAGGCCATTGTCACTGCCAACAACCAACACCCCCCCATGACGCTACGCAACAACAGCGCACGCCAGGACAGAGGCACCTGTCTGCAGCAGCTGCAGGCGGCAGGCATGCCCGCAAGCCCGGGCAGGCTTTCGGAAGATGCCATCTATCTGGATCAGGCCGTGGATGCCCGAAGCCTGCCGGGTTTTGCCCAAGGCAGTGTCAGTGTCCAGGATGAAGCCTCCCAGATGGTGCCAGGTCTGCTTCACCTGGCGCCACGATTGCGTGTACTGGATGCCTGCGCCGCACCCGGCGGCAAGACCACACACATGCTGGAGCGATTCCCGGATCTGAAGGTGCTGGCGCTGGACCTGGAATCCCGACGCATCGCACGCATCACGGAGAACCTTCAACGACTGCAACTGACTGCCGATGTGCGCTGCGCCGATGCCGCCGATCCGGCCCAGTGGTGGGACGGCGTGGCATTTGATCGCATTCTGCTTGACGCGCCCTGCAGCGCCACCGGCATCATCCGCCGCCAACCGGACATCAAGCTGCTGCGCCAACCCGACGATGTGCAGCGCCTGATCGCCGTGCAGCAATCCCTGCTCGATGCGCTGTGGACCTGTCTGGCGCCGGGAGGAATGCTGCTGTACACCACCTGCTCGATTCTGCCGGCCGAAAACCGGGAGCAGATCGCATCTTTTGTAGAACGACACCCGGACGCACGCGCCGGCACAATTGATGTCGACTGGGGCCTTGATGTGACACCGGGACGACAGTTGCTGCCAGAAGAGGGCGGCACTGACGGATTTTACTTCGCACAGCTGCACAAGCTCGACCCTTGTGTATTGGCAAAGTGAAGAGGATAATTTGGTCGCAACACTGAACGCGCCACAACGACGGAAGAAATAACCAGCGGCAGGGGAGCGGTTGTTGCATGAAGATCATCATTCTGGGCGCCAACCAGGTGGGCTACTCACTGGCAGAAAACCTCTCCAGCGAAGCCAACGACATCACGCTGGTTGATCCGGACCAGGACGCGCTTCGCGAGATCAAGGATCAGCTTGATGTGGGCATAGCCACCGGCTGGCCGTCACATCCGGACGTGCTGCGGCGCGCCGGCGCCGACGACGCGGATATGATCATTGCCGTGACCGAGAACGACGAAGTCAACATGGTGGCCTGCCAGATTGCCTTCACTGTTTTCAAGACGCCGAAAAAAATCTGCCGCCTGCGCTCGGCTGCCTACATGGAGCAGGAGGGCCTGTTCCAGCCCGATGCCATTGCGCTGGACGTGGTGATCAGCCCCGAGCATATTGTCTCCAACTATATTGCCCGCCTGGTGGCCCTGCCTGGATCACTTCAGGTCCTGGACTTTGCCGGTGGCAAAGCGCAGCTGGTTGCCGTGCGTGCCTATTACGGTGGCCCGCTGGTGGGCCAGGAAATTCGCTTTCTACGTGAACACATGCCCAATGTGGATACCCGGGTCGCCGCCATTTTCCGACGCAACCGTGCCATCATGCCTGAAGGCTCAACCGTTATCGAAGCGGATGATGAGGTGTTTTTTATTGCCGCCTCCAACCACATCCGCGCCGTGATCGGTGAGCTGAGGCGTATGGACAAGCCCTACAAGCGAGTGATCATTGCCGGCGGTGGCAATATCGGCGCGCGCCTGGCCGAAGCGCTGGAGGAAAAATACCAGGTCAAGCTGATCGAGCATAGCGCCAGGCGCTGCGCATTTCTGTCCGAATACCTGAACCGCGCCATCGTCCTCAATGGCGAAGCCTCCGATCGCAAACTGTTGCAGGAGGAGAACATTGAGGACACCGACGTCTTTCTTGCCCTGACCAATGATGACGAGGCCAACATCATGGCCTCACTGCTGGCCAAACGCCTGGGCGCACGCAAGGTGATGGCGCTGATCAACAACCCCGCCTATGTGGACCTTGTGCAAGGCGGTGAAATTGATATTGCCATTTCCCCGCAACAGGCCACAATCGGCAGCCTGCTCACCCATGTGCGCAAGGGTGACATTGTCAACGTGCACTCCCTGCGCCGGGGCGCTGCCGAGGCGCTGGAAGCCATCGCGCATGGCGATCGCAGCTCTTCCAGGGTGGTGGGCAAGGCAGTGGAGGACATCGACCTGCCCGCCGGCACCACGATCGGCGCCATCGTACGCAACGATGAAGTGCTGATTGCACACGACGATATCGTGATTGAATCGGGTGACCACGTGATTCTTTTTCTGGTCAACAAGAAACGCATTCCAGAAGTGGAACGACTGTTTTCAGTTGGCTTCCATTTCTTCTGATACGGTCGGCGCATGCACTTCTCCATAGTCGCAAAGGTTCTTGGTGTCCTGCTGATGTTATTCAGCCTGGTGGCCAATGTGCCTTCGGTTGTGCTGTCGATGGTCTTTCAGGATGGCGAAACGCTGTCCTTTGTTTCGTCGATGCTGGTCACTTTTTTGCTGGGCGCTACGCTGTGGCTGCTCACTTTACGGACCAGGCAACAGCTGCGAACTCGTGATGGGTTTCTGATCGTGACCCTTTTCTGGGCCGTGCTTGGCACTATCGGTTCACTGCCATTCATTCTTTCCAACCAGCTGCCCCTGAGCATTACAGACGCGGTTTTTGAGTCCATGTCCGGACTGACCACCACCGGCGCCACGGTCATTGTCGGCCTGGACGACCTGCCACGTTCCCTGCTGTTCTACCGGCAGCAACTGCAGTGGTTGGGTGGCATGGGTATTGTTGCCCTGGCAGTGGCAGTCCTGCCCATGCTGGGCATTGGTGGTATGCAACTGTATCGCGCTGAAAGCCCCGGCCCGGTGAAGAACGACAATCTGGTGCCGCGCCTGGCAGAAACTGCCAAGGCACTGTGGTATATCTACCTCGGCTTGACCATTGCGTGCGCACTGGCGTACTGGGCTGCCGGCATGTCACTGTTCGACGCCATCGCGCACAGTTTTACCACTGTGGCCATCGGCGGATTCTCTACACACGACGCCAGCATCGGCCACTTTGACAGCGCCATCATCAACATGATTGCTGTCGTCTTCATGTTCATTGCCGGCATCAATTTTGCGTTGCACTTCACGGCCTGGCAACGCAAGGGACTGATGCATTACCTTAAAGACCCGGAAACGGCATTCTACGCGGGTATACTGGGCTTTGTTGCGCTTTTCACCATTGCGGTGCTCTATGTCACGGAGACCTACGGATTCCAGGATGCCTTTGTGCACGGCCTGTTCCAGACTGTGTCCATTGCCACCACCACCGGTTTCGCAACAGCCGACTTTGCCAACTGGCCCTACGCGCTGCCCTACCTTCTGATCTACGCCGCCATCATCGGTGCCTGCGCCGGCTCCACCGGCGGCGGCATGAAGGTCATTCGTATACTGCTGATTTTCAAGCAGGGGCTGCGCGAGATTCGTCGGCTGATTCATCCCAACTCGGTATTTTCCGTCAAGCTGGGTAAACGCCTGGTGCCGGACAGGGTCATTGAGGCGGTGTGGGGTTTCTTTGCCGTCTATGTGATGGTGTACCTGGTGCTGTTGATACTGTTGCTGGCCTCGGGTATGGAGGTGGTCACCGCCTTCAGCGCTGTGGGTGCCTGTCTGAACAATCTGGGGCCGGGGCTTGGTGATGTTGCCGCGAACTATGCCGGAATCAGTAACTTTGCCAAATGGGTGCTGGCCCTGGCCATGCTGCTGGGCCGACTGGAGATCTTCACCTTTCTGGTGCTGCTGATGCCCATGTTCTGGCGCCGCTGATTTGTCCGCTTTGTCAACGTTTCGGGTAGATCACCCGGTCCTCGCCCGGGGGCCGACGCTTGAACCGTCTGTACTCCCATTGGTACTGCTCCACCAGATCACGCACCAGATGTTCCACACTCTGGTTCAATGCCGTGGCAGAGGTGATCGGATCGTCACTGCCGGTACCGTCAACCGTGGGCCTGAACTCAATGACAAAACCCTGCCCCTTGGGCAGGCGACGCGCCACGGCGCTGATCACCGGCGCGCCCGTGCGCGAGGACAACTTGCCGACCAGGGTCATGGTCAGCGCCTGTTCATGAAAAAACGGCACAAAAACTCCATTGTCATAACCTGGCTGCTGATCGGGTAGCACACCGGCTACCTCGCCGGCCTTCAGGGCCTTTACCATCTGCAGGATGCCTCGCGGCGTGGTAGGCACCGGATTGGCTGTACCGCGCCCCCGAAACCGGGTCATGACCTTTTCCAGTGCCCGGATTTTTGGTGGCCGGTAAAGGTAGGTGATCGGCACGCGGGTACTGACGTAGAGCCCGCTCAGCTCCCAACTGCCCAGGTGCGGCGCAATGATGATCAGCCCCTTGCCTCGGGCCAGGGCCTGATCGATCAACTCTTCACCCTCCACCCGCACAACATGTTTCATCACCCGCTCGATGGGGGCGGCCCAGATCAGACCCAGCTCAAAGGCGGTCTTGCCGGTCTCCTGCAGGCTGGTTCTGGCCAGCGTCCTGATTTCCGGCTCGGGTTTTTCCGGGAAGCAGAGCCTCAAATTGGTCAGTGTTGTGCGCCGCGCCTCGGTCGGCAGCCAATACAGCAGAGTGCCTGCCACAAAGCCCAGCGCCTGCTGCGCCCGCAGTGGCAGCAGCGACAGGGCGCGAAACAGCAGCGCGATGAGTGTGGACTGAAATGACTGGATAACGTTTCTCCCCTGTGCCGCACCTGTGCCCCAACAGTGATTCCAGGGCTGGTTGCACTGCTGGATTCTACACCAGCACAAGGTCTGGCTGACAGCGCGCACGGTGGATATTAGCCTGCCAATCCCGCATAATTGCGGCTTTTCGTTAGCAAGCAAAGAGACCCAACCCGTGACTGACGCCGGCACTGTCGATATCAAACCCGATATCAAAACCTTCCAGGGCCTGATCCTGGCCCTGCAACAATTCTGGGCCGATCGCGGTTGCGTGGTGCTGCAGCCTCTTGATCTGGAAGTGGGCGCCGGCACGTTCCACCCGGCCACCTTTCTGCGTGCCATCGGTCCTGAGACCTGGAATACCGCGTATGTGCAACCCAGCCGCCGGCCCACTGACGGTCGGTACGGCGAGAACCCGAACCGGCTGCAACACTACTACCAATTCCAGGTCATCCTGAAGCCGTCGCCTCCGGACATCCAGGAACAGTATCTGGACTCGCTGCGGTTTCTGGGTTTCGATCCTCTGGTTCACGATATCCGTTTTGTGGAAGACAACTGGGAGTCGCCGACCCTGGGCGCCTGGGGGCTGGGCTGGGAAGTCTGGCTCAACGGCATGGAAGTGACACAGTTCACTTTCTTCCAGCAGGTGGGTGGTCTTGAGTGTTTCCCGGTCAGTGGTGAATTGACCTATGGTATCGAGCGCATTGCCATGTATCTGCAGGGTGTGGACAGCATCTATGATCTGGTGTGGACACGCGGCCCCGATGGGGTGGTGACCTACGGCGACGTGTTTCTTCAGAACGAAGTGGAGATGTCGGCCTACAATTTTGAGCATGCCGATGTGGACATACTGTTCCGGAACTTTGACGATTGTGAGCAGCAGTGCCGCTCGCTGATCGAGAAAGGCCTTGCACTGCCTGCCTACGAACAGGTGCTGAAAGCTTCGCATTATTTCAACCTGCTTGATGCACGTCACGCAATTTCGGTGACCGAGCGACAGCGATTCATTCTTCGCGTTCGCACCCTGTCGCGCATGGTCGCTGAAGCCTACTTCGAGAGCCGCAAGGCCCTTGGCTTTCCACTGGCACCAGAAGCCTTGCGACAACAGGTCCTGAACCAGAAATAACTACCGGATAATTGGCTGATAACATGGCTGCAAAAGATTTCATTGTTGAACTGGGCTGCGCCGAGCTGCCCCCCAAAGCACTGCGCCCGCTGTCAAAGTCTTTCGAGCAGGGTATCAAGCTCGGGCTCGACAAAGCCGGGTTGAGTTACACCGCAATTCACGCCTTTGCCACACCACGCCGACTGGCGGTACGTGTGGATGGCCTGCAGACACATCAGCCTGACAGCGCGATCGAACGTTTTGGCCCTGCTGTTCAGGCCACGCGTGATGCTGACGGCAAACCGACACCGGCCGCATTGGGTTTTGCTCGCGCCTGCGGTGTGGAACTCGACGCCTTGCAGACTGCCGAAAAAGACGGTGTTGAGAAACTTGTTTATCGCACATCACAAAAGGGGCGTGCGGCCATGGATCTGCTTCCCGGTATTGTGGAACAGTCCATGTCGAAACTTCCCATCCCCCGCAAAATGCGCTGGGGCAGCACGCGAGACGAATTTGTGCGACCGGTGTACTGGGTGCTCATGCTGCTGGGCAGCGAGGTGGTCAACACACGCATTCTGGGTATTGATGCGGGAAATGTCACCTTTGGACACCGCTTCCACTCCCCTGATCCGATTACTGTTGGCAGCGCCAGTGAATACGAAGCTGCCCTGCAGATTGCCAGGGTGATTGCCGACTACGACGCCAGAAAAGAGGCGATTCGCCAACAGGTTGAAGCCGAGGGCAGCAAGCATCAGGCTACGGTGGTGGTTGACGAGGATCTGCTGGAAGAAGTGACCAGCCTTGTGGAATGGCCGGTTGCCCTGACCGGACACTTTGATGAGAAATTCCTCAGCGTGCCGACCGAAGCCCTGGTGTCTTCATTGAAAAACCACCAGAAATGTTTTTATATGCTGGACAGCAACGGCGATATGCTGCCGCTCTTTGTTGCTGTCAGCAATATTGAGAGCCGTGACCCCTCTCAGGTGGTTGCCGGCAATGAGCGTGTGATCCGGCCGCGCCTTGCTGATGCCGCCTTCTTTTACGAAACTGATTGCAAGACGCCGCTCGCCGAGCGTGTGGAGGCTCTCAAAAACATTGTGTTCCAGCAGCAGCTGGGCACGGTGTTCCAGAAAAGCCAACGCGTTGCTGCTTTGGCCGGATTCATTGCAGATGAGACCGGCGGCAACCGGCAGTGGTGTGAACGCGCCGCCATGCTGGCCAAGGCGGACCTGGTCAGCGACATGGTACTGGAGTTTGCCGAGTTGCAGGGCATCATGGGTTATCACTACGCACGCCACGATGGGGAGGCCGATGAGGTTGCCCTGGCGCTGAACGAACAATACATGCCCCGATTTGCCGGCGACGGACTGCCAGACACGCAGACCGGCGCCGTGCTCGCCATTGCTGAAAAACTGGATACCATCACCGGGCTTTTCGCCATCGGTCAGCCGCCAACCGGGTCAAAGGATCCCTTTGCGCTGCGCCGGGCAGCGCTTGGGGTACTGCGGATTGTTGTGGAGAAAGAACTGTCGCTGGATCTGCGCGCCAGCATTGCCCGGTCAGTGGATGCCTATCGTGACATCCTGGACAAGATGCCGGAAGACACTGCTGGGCAGGTGTTTGATTTCATGCTCGAACGATTCCGGGCCTGGTATCAGGCCGAAGGCGTCAGTGCCGAAGTGTTCCAGTCCGTATTCGAGCTCAAACCCGCCAAGCCGCTGGACTTCGCACGCCGCGTACGCGCCGTTCACCACTTTGCCGGACTGGCGGAAAGTGACGCCCTGGCCGCAGCCAACAAACGGGTGGCCAATATTCTGGCCAGGCAGGATCAGACTGCCTTGCCACCTGTCAACACAACGCTGTTGAGCGAAGCGGCCGAGCAGGATCTCGCCCGGGTCATCAGCAGTATTGGTGACGAAGTGCGTCCGATGTTCGCGCGCGCGGACTATACCGGTGGACTTGAAAAACTCGCGGGTACCAAGGTCGCCGTGGACCGCTTCTTTGATGAGGTGTTGGTCATGGCCGAGGATGAGGCGCTGCGCAACAATCGGCTGGCGCTGGTCAATGAACTGCGACAACTGTTTCTGGAAGTCGCTGACATTTCCTGTCTGCATCGCAGCCAGAGCTGATTACAGGTATGACGATCGCTAGCACCAAACTGGTAATTCTGGACCGCGATGGTGTCATCAATCAGGATTCCGATGCCTTTGTCAAAACCCCGGATGAGTGGATTCCGATTGATGGCAGCATAGAAGCCATTGCGCGGCTCAGCCGCGCAGGCTTCATGGTCACCGTCGCCACCAACCAATCCGGACTGGCTCGCGGTCTGCTGACGCCCGATATGCTCAATGCCATGCACCGGAAGCTGTATGATCTGGTTGAAGGACAGGGCGGCAGGATCGATGGTGTATTTTATTGCCCTCACGGCCCTGAAGAGTCCTGCACGTGCAGGAAACCGTTGCCGGGACTTCTGCATCAGATTGCCAGGAACCTGGATGTGAGGCTTGAGGGCGTTCCCATGGTTGGCGACAGCGAAAGGGATCTGGTGGCAGCCGAAGCAGCCGGATGCAGACCGGTGCTGGTCAAAACCGGCAAGGGTCTGAAGACGCTGGCCAATGCCAACACTGAACTGCTTGCCCGCACCCAGGTATTCGAGGACCTGGGCAGTTTTGTGGATGATCTGCTTGGCAGGAACGAGCCATGATCCTGTTACGCTCCCTGTTGTTTTCCATCGGCTATTCCTTTTTTTCCGTTGTCACTTCCCTGTTCCTGTTGGCGGTGTTCTGGGCTTTGCCGAATCGTGCGCGCTACTTCATTTATGCGGGCTGGTGCAAAATGGCGGTGGAGTGGGCCCGCATCACCTGCGGTGTTCGCTATGAGGTCGTGGGCCGCGAGAATATTCCTGACCATCCGGTAGTGATACTGAGCAATCACCAGAGCACCTGGGAAACCATATTCCTTTACCACCTGTTTGCCCCGGCAGTTCCCGTGCTGAAGAAGGAGCTGTTGAAGATCCCTCTGTGGGGCTGGGCCTTGAGCCTGCAGAAACCCATTGCCATTGATCGCAGCAAACCACGAGAGGCAAGCCGATCCATGGTGAAGCAGGGCAGTGAGCGACTGTCATCGGGATTGTCGATATTCGTTTTCCCGGAGGGTACGCGCAGCAAACCCGGCAAGGTTGGTCAGTTCTCCCGCGGTGGGGCACAGTTGGCAACGGCCACTGGCACCCCTGTTCTGCCACTTTTGCACAATGCAGGTTCATGCTGGCCCAAAGGCAGTTGGATAAAGAGACCTGGTACCATACGAATAGTCATCGGAAAAACCATTGAGTCCAAGGGAAAGACATCAAAGCAATTGGCCGCTGAATATGATGCCTGGGTGGATGAGCACCTGAGCCATCTGGATCTCGAGCGCACGCACATCAAATCACCTTTCGAACCGTCAACCTGACAAAATCACGCGGATTGATGCGAAGGTCCTCGGAATTTTCCAGCGCCTGTGTGCTTCTGTCCTGCCAGTTTTCCCGTTTGATGCGGAAATCATTCCACACTGTCACCTGCAGTCTTGCGCTCAGCCCTTCGTTGATTGCATGTTCGGCAAAAACCATCCAGTAGTTGTTCAGTTCCATTGTGCGGCGCTGACCAGGATTGAAGTTGGTTTCCCTGAAGTGGGGGGTATACTCCAGCCCCCAGGTAAGATTCCAACGCTGCACATCCTGCTCCAGATGAACATTACCGGTAAGCGGGCGTACCCCGGAGATCTGACGACGGTTACCGGTGGCGGGATCTGTCACACGCGTGTGGTCGTACTGGGCAGTCATCCGCAATCTTGTGTCGCGCAGTCCGAAGGTGTCCAGTGGCATTCGTAAGTTGACCACTGCACGATTCAGTGTACCATCTCCGATGTTACCCACAGCGGTCAAACCGCCTTGAATGGGTATGACATCAACAACGTCGCTTATCTCGTCATGCCGGAGCGTAAAGGCAATCACGCCCTGATCGGCGAATCGGTGTTCGTACACGAGCTCTGAAATCCAGCGCTGCTGCGGTTTGAGGTTCAGGTTTCCGCCCAGTACCTGATCGTCGGACAGGTTGGAGGAGGCGGCGAAATCGGAAAATCTCAGCTGACCAAGCTCCCGCTCCAGACGGGCGCGAAGCTGGTGGCTGTCTGCGAGATCCCAGGTGGCCGCCAGACGCGGCTTGGGATAGAAGAAACTGCGTTCAGCGGCGCCATCACCACTTTGTCTGATTGTGGATCGCTCAAGTCGTCCGCCGGCTTCTACCGACAGGCTGTTTCCGGCCTGCCAGATCGCCATGGAGAAAATCTCGCCCCGCAGTTCACTGACCCGCGTGGTGGATTGCGGCAATGGCACGATATCACCATTGACTGTAAACCGCTGTTCAGTGTCCAGAAAGTTGTAGGCCAGTTCACCGCCGCTTTCCACGCGCAGGGTGGCAGATGTCTGCCAACGCAGCACGCTGCGTAGTATTGATTCACCGCTTTCGCTTTGTGCATCAAAAATCTGTACGCCCGATGGACTGATCGCCTTGTTGCTCATGTCATTTTTCCGCAGATTCTGGATAAGACGCAGCTCAAGGTCCAGATCTTGTGACAGGCTTTGTTCGACGCGCGCACCGAAGTCTGCATTTCGGCTGTTGTCCTCAAAGTCAAAGCGACGCCTGGAATCAGGCAAAGCGTAGATCAACCAGTCCGAATATTCATTGCGGTTCACGCCGCCCGTCAACTCAACACGGCCTGCGAGAAAGGGCGCCGTCCAGTTTGTTCTGGCAGACCAACCCCCACCATCAAACCTGTTTTCAACGTCTTCCCGCAAGATCAGGTTTCCATCCGACCCGCGTCTGACCTGGGTGCCGCGGCCGGTAGAATCACTCATGGAAACAGTACGAGCGAGATTGAAGCCCCAGGTGCGCTCGCCGTCGGTGCTGCTGAAATCATATCGGCCACCGGGCAGATAGGGGCCACGTTCAAACAGAAAACCCATGGCGGTGATCGCGTGCTCGCGAGAGGTTTCTTCTGTCAGCACCACGTTGGCCACAACACTATGGCCCTGCATGTCAATGCCCGGCGCGCCGCCGCGTATCAACTCGATATGCAGCACACGGCTTTGCTGGATACGCCCAAGTACCGAAGTGACACTGTCAGTTTTGGAGGCGGGCCGTACGCCATTGATCAGCACATTTCCGGCCGCGCCGGCAAACCCTCGTACATCATCACCATTGTTGATACTGAAGCCTGGCAATCGGTTCACCATATCCTGCGCCGTCGCCGGATTGGATGCAGCAAAGAACGCCGGCTCATAGATCAGAACTGCCTCTCTGGATCCGGGCTGTGAAGTGGCGGTGTCTGGCTCCTGTGCCACCACCGGCACACACAGTGCCATGTAACCCATAATGAAGAAAAACAGTGGATTTTTCATTGTCAGTTTCTGTTCAGTTCCACCCGGCCATTCAGTGTGGTCAGATCAACCGTGCCTTCCCCATCTGCTGTAGTAAACTCCAGTCGCCGCGCTGGCCCATGTGTTGCGCGCACGACCTCGTCAGATGTCAGGCGGTTTGTGATACTGCCTCCGACGTTGTTACGCACACTGAAGCGAGCATTGATACTGGAATCAAGATTCAACGTCATATTGCCACTGACGCTGTTGCCGGTAATGCGCGGCGTCAACGAGCCGAGCAGTGTCAGATCCATCGGACCATTGACGCTGTTGAGTTCCACAATGCCAGCTTGCTGCAACCTTGCCGTGACGCGACCGTTAACAACACTCAGGGACACTTCATCCGCAGCGCTGTCCACATTGATGTGGCCGTTGACCGCTTGATACCTTGCGCGACCCGTGGAACCGGTGTCGTCAATACTGCCGTTGACCGTGGTGATTTCGATACGGCCGGAAAGACCGGAACTGTCTATGGCGCCATTGACGGTTTTCAACTCAACATGGGTGGCCAGTTGGCGTGCCCTCACAGGACCATTGACTGTATTGACAATCGCGCCTCCCTGTATCCCGGAGATATCAACACTGGCATTTACGCCGGAGAACTCCACTGTGCTGTTGACCGGTATCACGAACTCCAGATCGGAACCGTTTCTGCCATTTCTGAATCCCGAGAATCGTGTGGCGCGTGGCATCTCAACCTCAAAGCGGGTGAATCCATTGGCGGAGGTCAGACTGAATCCTTCGGCCTGTTCGTCCAGTAATCCGGTCACTGTGAAGGTGTTGTCCGTGCCTGCACGAATGGTGACATCACCACTCATCACCTCAATGGTGACCCTTTCGTTGGCACTGACCTGACGTACCTCATCAACAGCCACGCGGCTGTCTGCAGCCCGGGCAATCGGATTGGCCAATAAGAGAAGGCCTATTGTGATGGCCATTCCGTAATTCAATAGTACTTTCATGGTTCGTTCCCCATCCAGGAATATTCGTTGGTGTCTACCACACTGACCATCTGCAGGTAACTCAGCTGTTGTTGATACAACCCGCTCATTTGTGACAACAGCTGAGGCTCGTTGGGATAATACACAAGCGCTTCGCGTACCTGGTCAATCGCCTGATCCCATACGGCAAGTTGATAGTGCCAGTCGCCAAAAGATTCACTGACTCTGCCTACGTTGCTGAGTTTCTCCGCCTTGATCGATTCAAATTCTTCCATCAGCGACTGATGTGCCGCCACATACTCCCTGTCACTGCCGAATTCGGTAAGCAACGGGCCGAATTCATCCGGCACCAGAAATACTCGCCAGGCCAGGATGCCTGCGACGGCAAATACTGCCGCGGCGGCCAGGGCCTGCGAAATCCTGATCCTGATCCAGTGCCGCGCCGGGGCAGGGCGTGCCTGCAATTTTGGCTCGAGTTGCAACCAGAGATCCCGTTCAGGCATCAGCTCACGCGGCAATTCGGCAATCGCCCGATCAAGATGTTTGTCGGCTTTCTGTTCCTGTTCCCATTCAGTCTTCACTCAAGAAACCCCGCAACAACTGCCTTGCCCGATGATACTGTGCCTTGCTTGAGCCTTCCGCTATGCCAAGCATGTCGGCAATTTCCGAATGCTGGTATCCTTCCAGCGCAAACAGTATGAACACCGCCTTTGCCTGTGGCGGCAGACGTTGTATGGTTTGTTCCAGGTCTCGTGTTTCCGTGATCTCCTTACCCAGCGCGGCATCCTGTGCCTGCCTGTCGGCTGTGTCGGTCAACTCGGTCACATCCACAAACGTCAAACGCCGGTCCTTTCGCCACAGATCAATGACCGTCCTGGTCGCGATTCGATGAAGCCAGGTGGCAAAACTGCTGTCGCCCTGAAACCCGGGCAGTTTTTGCCAGACCTTTATGAAAACCTCCTGACAGGCATCTTCGGCTTTCTGCCGATCGCCCAACAATCGCCAGCATACGGCGTACACTCGACCAATATTTTCCCGATACAGCAGGTAAAACGCCTGGCGGTCTCCGTCCTGTGCCAATCGGATGGCCGTTTCAAGCTCTGCTGCCATATCAAGAATCCGTTGTTTGATCCTATAGACGGTGGACGGGCCAGACAGGTTTAAAGGCGATCTTTTGTTTTTGCAGTACGGACGTTACATTGGCTGACACATCAACACTATCTTTATTTGCTATATGCAATTCTGGAATGTGCCTATAATCCGATCTGTACCCCAATTGACTGCAAGAGTCACCAAATGAGGTGCGACATGTTGGAAATTATTTTTGAACTGGAAGAGCGAGCAAGGGCGCTGGCCACATGGCTCGGTGAAGCTGAGCAACGAATACAGGAACATAGTGTGGCAACACCGGAGGCCGTCGAACACTTCGGGGGATTGTTGGCATCACTTTGCGAAAACCTGGACGCAATAGACCGGGCGCTGAAATCGCAAGATTCTCCACTGATAACGCTTCATGACAGGCTGGGACCAACGGAGAGCCTGCTGGGGCCAGAAGGGATTGAGTTGTTCCTTCGAGACCACAAACTGCTTCTGGCGCGAATTGGTATGGATAGCAAGATGATCGAGGCGGCGATTTCATTGCTGCAAGACCAGAGTATATTGTCTGAAAGTACGGCGCTGACTCCTGAAAGCGTCACTGAGGCGATTGGAAGCTTCAAATCTACTGTGTGCGAAATATCCAGACGCGCCGATGCGATTCAAGCGGCAATTCAGGGCGAGCAAATCCGAACCATAACTGATGGCGCCATGGGTGTTTGCATTGTGGTTGTTGACGTCACAGGCGCGTTTACCACGCCGGATCCGACAGCATTTACCCAAATAAAAGCCATGAAATCAACGATCATTGGTGCCAAAAAAGTAATGTATAGCGGCCGAGCAATAAGGAACTGGTGGGTCGCCTTTCGGCGAGAAACCGCAATCAGAAGAGGACGCTGACCATGGGTCAAAAGGACTTCACTTCTTCCCATAAATAGCGAAGGCCTCTGATCGAGGCCTTCTTTTTCTGACGTTTGTCTGCATCATCAAGGGGCTTGACCGACTGGGCTCAACAGCATTTCCTGTGCCTGCTTCAGTTGATAAGCCTTGTAAAGCATATACAGGCCCACTGGTAACAGCACCAGACCGATAAACACTGCCAGCAATGCAACACCCAACACAGTCACCAGTACACCCCAGCCCAGCCAGTAAATCATACTGATGCTGTAACTCACACCTGTGCCTTCATTACGGACAAGTACGCCCTTGAGTCCACCTCCACTTTCCGTACCAACCACTGTGGCCTCGTCACCATCCGCCAGATCGATGTCCCCTGAGGGGAATTTCATGGTGACAGGTTTGTTGCCTACGCGAAAATTGAAGATCTTTTCCGTCCTCATGGTGGTACGTCCCATTCCAGCAAACCCGGTTGTTGACGTCGCACTCTTGATTTCGACGGATTGTCGGAAGTTTGAAACTACTCCAGATACTTTTACAAGTGCCATCAGATGTTTCCCTCCGCTTCTTTTGAAAGTGAAATTCAGAAGATCTGTCAGGATCGACTGAATTTTACTGTTACCACTAAACGTTGTGGAGGTACAGCAGTATTTGGACTTTTCGGTTTACAAGGCGTTATTCAACAGGATATGCAATGCAGGTGTGGCTGGGTATGTCTGCCTGGAGTCCCGATACCCATGGGTTTTCTGTCCCCCAATCAACACTCGCAGGAGCTTCTACGCACCTGTCGACATTTCTTACAGTTTTATTGATGAAACAGGGAGGTTTACAATATAACGTGATTAATAACAATGGTTTACATTTTCGGCCTGGTTCTTGCTTGGGATCCGGGGATGTGTAGCATCTGCAGCAGCATGCCGCACCTGACCAGAATCAGAACAGGGAATATTCCATGAACACCAAAGCGATACTTGGCGCACTCTCTTTTTCCATTGGATGCCTCGCGCTCTCCGGAACCATTCAGGCCGCGCCGATTATTTACAATGATGCCTCAACGTTCATGAATGCTGTGACCGTCCCCGGCGCGACCGTGGGAACGGATACCTTCGACGACCTCAACGATGGGCAAAACCTCGGCACGACCTCAATCAGCCGCAACGCAGGCGCCATTTCCTACACGGCGTCAAGCAGTGCAGGTCCGCTCTGGACAGGCGGCACACCTGAGAACGGTTTTCTCACTACCGACCAGGGAGGATCCCTGATAACCGCCTCCGGGTTCTCTCTCGACGTCACCTCATTTGGGATGAACGTTTTCGGAAGTGATTTCTTTTCGCTTCCAACTGAAGGTCGGAACATTCGCATTCTGGTCTCTGATGTGATGAACAACAGTTTCGATTATTTGCTGGAGGCAACCACGCGCGACACTTACTTCGGCTTCATCGGTGAATACGCGTTGACCTCCATTTCTGTTTCGAGAGTCACCATAGGGGATTGGCCCAGCATGGACAACCTGACCCTTGCGTCAGCAGGGGGGCCATCCAACAACATACCGACCCCGATGACACTGTTGCTCATGGGCATTGGATTGCTCGGAATTGCCGTCACTCGCCGCCGCCGTATCTAGCCGAAACCGCTGTGCGGAATCAGATATCCAGATTCTGCACAGCCAGCGCATTGCTCTCGATGAACTCACGGCGCGGATCCACCTGGTCACCCATCAGGGTGGTGAAAAGCTGATCAGCACCTATGGCGTCTTCAATGGTGACCTGCAGCATACGACGAGTGTCCGGATTCATGGTGGTTTCCCACAACTGGTCCGGATTCATCTCACCCAGCCCCTTGTAGCGCTGCAGGTAGTGACCACGCATGGCATCGTCAGTAAGCCACTTCAATGCTTCTGGAAACCCTTGAATTTCCTGGGTTTTTTCTCCCCGCTTCACAAACGCACCCGGTTCGATGAGGCCATCCAGGGTTTCCCCCAGTTTCATCAGAGCGCGGTATTCACCTGAGTTGAAGAAATCCTGATTGAACAGGTAGTCCCTCACCAGTCCGTGCAGGGAGTAACGCACATTGGGCAGGAATACATGGCGCTCGCGGTCTTCAACAGCGCCCATTTCATAGTGTTGGCTGGTCTTTGGGTGAATCTGCTGCAGCGACGTCTGCAGTGACGCCAACCAATCGTTGATACCCGCCTCTGTGAACTCGCCACCAAAACTGGCCGAATAGATCATGGCCTCCAGTATTTCCGGCGGGTACAAACGATTCAGTCGATTGATGATAGCCCAGGCATCATTATACTGCTTGACGATGGCTTCCAATGCATCGCCGGCGATGGGCGGTGCATCCGGGTTGACGAACAGTTGAGCACCATCCAGAGCGATCTGTGTCTGATAGCGAGCCAGCTCCTCGTCATCCTTCAGATATTGTTCCTGTTTACCCTTGCGGACCTTGTACAGCGGAGGCTGCGCAATATAGACATGGCCTCGCTCAATCAGCTCACGCATTTGACGGAAAAAGAAGGTCAACAGCAGGGTGCGGATATGTGAACCGTCCACGTCCGCGTCGGTCATGATGATGATATTGTGATATCGCAGGGTCTCGGGTGAAAACTCATCCTTGCCGATACCGCAGCCCAGCGCCTTGATCAATGTGCCGATCTCGGCAGAGCTCAGCATTTTGTCAAAGCGGGCTTTCTCCACGTTGAGAATCTTGCCCTTGAGCGGCAGAATTGCCTGGTTCTTGCGATTGCGGCCCTGTTTGGCAGATCCGCCCGCAGAGTCACCCTCCACAATGTAGATCTCGGACAGAGAAGGGTCTTTTTCCTGACAGTCGGCCAGCTTTCCGGGCAGGCCCGCCACATCCAATGCACCTTTTCGGCGGGTCATTTCGCGCGCCTTACGCGCTGCTTCCCGGGCTCGGGCGGCGTCAATCATCTTGTTGACGATCTGTTTGGCGTCCTGGGGGTTTTCCATCAGGTAGTCGGCAAAGTGCGCCGCCATCTCCTGCTCAACCACGGTTTTCACCTCGGAAGACACCAGTTTATCCTTGGTCTGTGAGGAAAACTTCGGATCCGGCACCTTTACCGAGATGATCGCAGTCAGGCCTTCGCGTGCATCGTCACCGCTGGTAGTGACTTCCTTGCTTTTCTTGGCTGCGAGCTCTTTGTCGATGTAGGTTTTAAGTACGCGTGTCAGCGCGCTGCGGAATCCCGCCAGGTGCGTGCCGCCGTCTTTCTGGGGAATATTGTTGGTGTAGGCAAACAGGTTTTCCTGGTAGGTATCATTCCATTGCAGCGCAATTTCCACGCCAATGCCGTCTTCCTCACGCTCAGCCATGAAGTGGAATATTTTGTTAACCGTGCTTTTGTTCTTGTTCAGATAGGTGACAAAGGCATTCAGGCCACCATCGTACTTGAATACATCCCGCTTGCCGGTACGCTCGTCCAGCAGCTCGATATTGACCCCGGCATTAAGGAAAGCCAGCTCGCGCAGCTTTTTGGCCAGAATATCGTAGTGAAACAGAATATTGGTGAATGTGTCGGAGGAGGGTTTGAAATAACAGGATGTGCCCGTGATGTCGGTTTCCCCAACCACTTTCAGGGGTGCTTGCGGGACCCCGTGGTGATACTCCTGCTCGTGCACCTGGCCGCCGCGACGGATGGTCAATCGGCATACCTCTGACAGCGCGTTGACCACAGATACACCTACGCCGTGCAAACCACCTGAAACCTTGTAACTGTTGTCGTCAAACTTGCCGCCTGCATGCAGCACAGTCATGATGACCTCAGCCGCCGACACGCCCTCGGCATGCATTTCTGTAGGAATGCCCCGACCGTTATCCGACACCGTAATACTTTCACCCGGGTGGATGGTTACCTTAACCGTGTCACAATGGCCTGCAAGCGCTTCATCTATGGAGTTGTCCACCAGCTCAAACACCATGTGGTGCAAGCCGGTGCCATCATCGGTATCACCGATATACATGCCTGGACGTTTGCGAACTGCATCCAACCCTTTCAGTACCTTGATGCTCGACGAATCATAAGAAGATTCTTCAGCCATAGACTACTCCGCGTCTTTGATTTTGGCGCCACTGCGCAACTACTCTAAACAGCTTATTTTACCATGTTCCACGTGGAACTTGCGCGCCGATGTTGCCGCTTGTTCCAGATCATACAAGTCTTCGGGCATCACGGCCGTGAAGAACAGTTGGCAATCCAATGCCAACAATGCCTCCAGTAGCCTGGACCGATTGCCTTGATCCAGCTCAGCAGCCAGATCATCAATCAGGTAGACAAGGCTGGGCCGCGTTGGTGGCGTGGGCTGGGGCGAATGCCCGTCGCCCGCAAGAAACAGTCGTGTCTGAGCCAACTTGAGTGAAAACACCATCAATTTCTGTTGCCCCCGAGACAATACCGCAGCGGCCGGGTTACGCCCAAGCTTTATTACCAGGTCACTGCGATGTGGTCCCGACTGAGTCATGCCCGCACGAATATCCCGCTGACGATTCTGGGCCAGGACAGCATCCAGTCCGGTATCCTCGGGCCAGCCTGGAAAATAGCGAAATTCCAGTGTTGGAAGTTCGATATGCCCCATCAGTTCAGACAAGGCGCGTTCAAAGTAGGGCGCCAGACGCTCAAAATATCGTCGCCTGCAGGCATCCACCAACACCGACGAGCGACAAAACTCCTCATCCCACACAGCCAGCTCAACGCTAGAGGGGTTCTGCTTAAGCAGCGCATTACGCTGGGCCAGGGCTTTTGCTGCTTTCCGCCAGTGGGTCAAAAAACCATGTTCCACGTGGAACACTCCCCAGTCCAGATAGCGCCGTCGCATCCGGGCACCACCTTCCAGCAGGGAAAACGTATCCGAATTCAGAAGCTGGACGGGCAGGGCACGTGCCACTTCCTGCCAGTTACGCTGTTTGGTGGCATCAAGCTTGAGTGATTGTGGCCCGTGACGGCGTTTTACCAGGCCGATTCGGCTATCGCGGTGCAGCCGCGCATGTATTACAAGCTCTGCGGCGTCAAAGTGAATCAGCGGATCTACACGGGAACTACGAAAAGATCGGCCCAGTGCCAGCAGGTGAATAGCCTCGAGCAGGCTGGTTTTGCCGCTGCCATTGGCGCCAAGGATGAGATTGATGTGCCGCGCCGGTTCAATGCTGACCAGCTGCAGATTACGCAAGCGATCAACATCGAGCCGGATCAGTCTACTCATGGGGAGGACAGACGCTCAGTGGCTGCGGGCCACTCAGATGCGCATCGGCATAACAACATATACGGCGTCCGCATCGCTGACCTCCTCCAGCAGCGCGCTGCTATTGGCATCGGACAACGTCATCTTGACCTGCTCACTATCAAGTGCATTCAACACATCCACCAGATAGGCAACATTAAAACCGATCTCCAGGCTATCCCCATTGTAGTCTACCGCCACCACTTCCTCGGCTTCTTCCTGTTCGGGGTTATTGGCCAGAATCTTCAGCTCGCCGTTGACCAGGTGCAGATGTACACCCCGGTATTTCTCGTTGGACAGGATTGAGGCGCGGCTGAAGGCGTGCCGCAGGGTTGCCTTGTCGCCAATCACCGTCTTGTTTCCACCACGAGGTAACACACGGCTGTAATCCGGAAACTTGCCATCCACCAACTTGGAGGTAAAGGTAAAATCCTTCAGTTTTGCCCGCAGGTGATTACTGCCAAAAAGCAGACTCAGCGTGTCAGTGTCGTCTGCAAGCAGACGCGACAACTCAAGCACTGCCTTGCGTGGCAGGATGATCTGCAAGGGGTCAACGGCCCCGGTGTCGGTTGTGTGGGTCCGCATGGCCAGGCGATGGCCGTCCGTTGCCACAACCCTGAGATGCTCGGGCTCCACTTCAATCAGCATGCCATTGAGGTAATAACGTACGTCTTGCTGCGCCATCGCAAAGCTGGTGCTGTCCAGCAAAGCTTTCAGGTCTGTGGCAGGAATTTCCAGGGAAAACATGTCAGGATCATCTTCGGCGTTGGGGAAATCCGAAGCGGGCAGCGTGGTCAGGGTATAACGGCTGCGGCCGGACTTCAGAACCAGCCGGGTTTCTTCCAGACGGAACTCCAGTTGTGCATCCTCGGACAGGGATTTACAGATATCCATCAACTTCCGTGCAGGCACGGTGATTTCACCACCTGTTGAACCTGCTTCTACGGCAACCTTGCCGATCAACTCGACTTCCAGATCTGTACCTGTAATCGACAATTCGTCGTTGTCCAGGGACAGCAACACATTGGCCAGAACCGGAAGAGTATGTCGTCGCTCCACCACACCTGCTGCCAACTGCAGCGGTTTGATTATAGATTCCCTGGAGATAGTAAAGTGCATAGTGATTACTCTGTTACCTGAAAAGCTTTTTGATTGTTAGGGTCTTGCCTTGCCTGGGTGCCAGTTTGCCCCGGCGCACGTTCAGCTGGCGAGCGCTCGCAACAGGTTATTATAGTCTTCAGCCCATTCAGTGGAAGACGCTCTCAAATTCTTCACCTGCTTGCACGCATGCAACACGGTTGTGTGATCGCGCCCACCAAAGGCTTCACCGATTTCCGGCAAACTGTGATTGGTCAGTTCCTTGGCCAGGCTCATGGCGACCTGTCGTGGACGAGCCACCGAACGGTTGCGCCGTTTTGACAACATATCAGACATCTTGATCTTGTAGTACTCGGCAACTGACCGCTGGATATTGTCAATCGACACCAGTTTGTCATGCAAGGCAAAAAGATCCTTCAATGCTTCTCTTACCAGATCCAGGTCGATCCGGCGGCCAACAAAATTGGCGTGAATTATCACCTTCTTTAATGCACCTTCAAGTTCCCGCACATGAGAGCGCAAGCGCTGGGCAATAAACATGGCGGCATCATTGGGCAGCTCAACATTGGACTGGGCCGCCTTGTTCATCAATATGGCAGCACGCGTCTCAAGTTCCGGCGGCTCCACCGCCACTGTCAGACCCCAACCGAAACGCGACTTCAGGCGCTCCTCTAAGCCATTGATTTCTTTATGGTATTTGTCGCTAGTGAGAATAATTTGCTGACCACCCTCGAGCAGTGCGTTAAACGTATGGAAAAACTCTTCCTGGGAACGCTCCTTGCCGGCAAAAAACTGGATGTCGTCGATCAGCAGTGCGTCAACTGAACGATAATAACGCTTGAATTCATTGATGGCATTCAACTGCAGCGCGGTCACCATGGTGGCCACGAATGTTTCCGAATGCAGGTAGACAACTTTGGCGTTGGGTTTTCTTGCCTGCAGGAAATTTCCAATGGCATGCATCAAATGGGTCTTGCCCAGGCCAACACCACCATAGATAAAAAGAGGATTGTAGGCACCGCCGGGGTTTTCGGCGACCTGCAGGGCAGCCGCCCTGGCCAGCTGGTTGGACTTGCCCTCGATGAAATTCTCGAAGGTGTTTTCAGGATTCAGTGCCCCCTTGTGACGCAACTTGCCCTCGATCATGTTTTCCATGCTCGAGCTGCTGCGTCGTGCGCCAGCGCGATTCATGCCACCACGTTCAACGCGGCCGCCCTGCGGGGACGATCCGGACACAGGGACAACCGAGCCCATGCCAGGGTCTGACTGATTCAGCGCATCACCATCGAGTCGGGCCGGGCTGGTGGTGGCGGGGGTAACAATCCGTTCGGTCGCTGCCGGCAGGGCGAACACATTGTCACTGCCGTGCGCGGCAAGTGACGGCCACCCGTCAACGTTGCGCAATTCGCTGGGGTCACGCGCGGCTTTCACCTGCCTGCTGCCCCGAGTGTCCCGACTTTGCACGCCACGGCCTTGAGCGTCACGCGCCGTGTTCGGCATCGACCCGACTTGCAGCACGACCGCCACGTTGTCATTGTCACTTTCGTGAGAAATGAGTTCGCGAATTCGCGGCAGAAATTTTTCCTTCACCCAATCCAGCACAAACCTGTTGGGTGCATATACCCTGAGCTCATCCGCCGATCCCTCGGCTTGTAAAGGTCGTATCCAGGTATTGAATTGCTGAGAAGGAAGTTCGTTTTTTAAATGATCAACACACCGTTGCCAGTTCACTGGTTGCACCTGCACTGCCCTGTTGTCTCTTATTATCCCGAAACCCCGCAGACCGGTGTCTTCTGTGGACACGCTTATTGTTCCCGGGGTCTGACTCATACATCGTGAGGGAGAATTCTACTCCCCAAGCATGGAGTTATCCACACAGACAAGCAAAAAACAGTCACTATTTGATGCTGTTTTTTAGCCCTTTATATCAATAACCTATAGGCCATTACCCTGAAAAACACCGGGTTATTTCGAGCCGGTTTCCCGGCTCAGACCACAAAGTTATGCACAGGAAAACCTGTGGATAACTTGTGGTTAAACCGTATACATTCACGGACAACCAATCAACACGCGGCATCACCGGGATTGATTGCATTATCCCGGCAAAACATCTAGAATTCGCGCTCGGTTTTAAAACCCTGCTAACTTTCAACCCAGCAGCACTATCCGGATACGAATATGAAAAGAACATTTCAACCCAGTGTTTTGAAGCGCGCCCGCGTTCATGGATTCCGTGCGCGTATGGCCACAAAAGGTGGTCGTCTTGTACTGAAGCGTCGTCGCTCCAAAGGTCGAGCCAAGCTGTCAGCATAATCTCGCGAGGTTCTCTCGTGAGCGAGCTTGGCTTTGGCAAGAAACTGCGGCTACTTGACGCTGCCGATTTCCAGGCTGTTTTCAAAAGCGCTCGCTACAAGGTTTCCTGCCGCACTCTTCTGGTGCTCGCCATCGACAATCAGCTTCCTGTTGCCAGACTGGGTCTGGTTGTTGGCAAGAAGAATGTCAAACTCGCTGTCCAGCGCAACCGGGTCAAACGGTTGATCAGAGAATCCTTTCGATCCCGGCAACAGGCATTGGCCGGTCTGGATATCATTGTGCTGGCGCGGGCCGGACTGGGCGACCAGGACAATGCCATGATCCGCCAAAGTATTGATACACTATGGTCCGATCTGGTCCAGCGCCGACAACGTCGACACCAACAGAAGGGTCTCCGGTGACATGCTGAAAAAAGCCGCCATCACTCTGATTCGACTCTATCAGTGCACACTCAGCGTGCTGCTGGGTCCGCGTTGCCGCTTCTATCCGACCTGTTCCCAGTACACACTCCAGGCTATCAACATCCATGGTGTGCCAAAAGGCAGCTACCTGGGTATCCGGCGGATACTGCGCTGTCATCCCTGGCACCCCGGTGGCATTGATCCAGTGCCCGGGTCTCCGGAAAGCCATTGCTGCGACCTCGATGCATCCGTACCCGAACCCTCTCATTCGTCGTCAACACAGTAGTCATCCTTCATGAACATTATCCGATATGCATTACTGGCAGGCCTTGCAGTGGTCACATACATGTTGCTGTTGGCGTGGAATGAGCAATACGGCTCGGCGCCTTCGCCTTCCAATGGTGAACCCGCCCGCACGGAAATGGTTTCAGACATACCCGAAGCACCTCCGTCCAGCATTGATGACGCCGACGACGACATTCCCGACACAGCCCAGGCGCCTGCATCGGATGCCGATATTCCGGTGGTGTCCGGGCAGGATCAGGACAGTGCAACCGCGACCCGCAGCGAAGATCTGATCACCATCCGTACCGATGTACTGAACATGAGGATTGATCCACGTGGTGGCGATATCGTTTATGTCTCTCTGCCGCAATATGCCACCAGCCTGGACACACCGGACGATCCGTTTGTGTTGCTGGAAGACTCCTCGCTGCGCAGTTATGTGGCCCAGAGCGGTCTGATCGGCCGCAACGGCATCGACAGCCCGGAGCGACCGGTTTACCGGTCTGCACGCACCGAATACGAACTGGCCCCGGGTACCGACCGGTTGCATGTGGACCTGCTGTACACCGACGAAAACGGTGTTGAGGTGTTAAAACGCTTTTCCTTCACACGCGGAGACTACCTGGTGAACGTGGCCTACGAGGTCAACAACACCAGCGATCAACCCTGGCAGGCCAATATGTTCGGCCAGATCCGCCGCGGCGCCTTTGATGACCCCACACGTGGCGTGGCCTTTGGCATGACCAGCTTCCTGGGTTTTGCCACCACCTCGGCCGATGACAACTACATCAAGGTGTCGTTCAGTGATATCGACAGCGGGCGACCGGCCCATGAAACCACCGGTGGCTGGATTGCCTTCAGCCAGCACTATTTCCTGTCCGCCTGGATACCACCTGAAACACGCAACAGCTTCTCACTGCGCAGAAACCAGCGCGGTGAATACATAGGTGGCTTCACCAGCACCGAATTTGTGGTGCCGCCACAGTCCCGGGTCACCCAGGAAAGTGGATTCTACGCCGGACCCAAGGATCAGTACCGTCTGCGTGAAATTGCGCCCTGGCTGGATCGCACCATCGATTATGGCTGGCTGTGGTTCATTGCCTCACCCATCTACTGGTTGCTGACCATGATCAACTCGGTTGTTGGCAACTATGGTTTCTCCATCATTCTGCTGACCGTGGTGGTCAAGGCCATATTCTACAAATTGTCCGCGACCAGTTACCGCTCCATGGCCAATATGCGCCGTGTCATGCCAAAGATGACCCAGCTCAAGGAGCGGTACGGCGATGACAAGATGAAGCTGCAGAAAGCCACCATGGAGTTGTATAAAAAGGAGAAGATCAACCCGTTTGGTGGCTGTCTGCCCATACTGGTGCAGATGCCGGTGTTCATTGCCCTGTACTGGGTGCTGCTGGAAAGTGTGGAGCTGCGCCATGCGCCGTTCATACTGTGGATTGATGATCTCTCGGTCATGGATCCGTTCTTTGTCCTGCCGCTGCTGATGGGCGCTTCGATGTATCTGCAGTTCGCCCTGAACCCGGCGCCGCAGGATCCGATGCAGGCCAAGATCATGAAGTTCATGCCGGTGGTGATGACCCTGTTCTTCCTGTGGTTCCCGGCCGGACTGGTTCTGTACTGGCTGGCCAACAGTGTGCTGGGTATTGCGCAGCAGTACTACATCACCCGCAAGATGGAAAAAGAGTACGCCGAAAAGGAAGCCAGACAGTCCTGACCCCCTGTGCACCAGGCCCGCTCATGAGCACTGCCGACACAGACACGATATGTGCCATTGCCACATCGCCGGGTCGCGGCGGTGTAGGCATCGTGCGGGTCTCGGGGCCGCGCAGCCGGGACATGGCTGAACGGCTTCTGCACTTTGTGCCCGCCCCGCGTCACGCTCACTACTGCGCCTTTCATGATCTGGACAACACCGTGATCGACCAGGGTATAGCCCTGTTTTTCCCTGGTCCGCATTCCTTTACCGGCGAAGACGTGCTGGAGCTTCAGGGCCACGGCGGCATCTATGTCCTCAATGCACTGGTACGCGAGCTGACCAGCGCCGGTGTGCGGTTGGCCCGACCCGGCGAATTCTCAGAGCGCGCCTTTCTCAACGACAAACTTGATCTGGCCCAGGCCGAGGCCATTGCCGATCTTATCGACAGCAGTTCCGAGCAGGCAGCCCGCAGCGCCATGCGTACCCTGCAGGGTGAGTTCTCCCGATTGATTGAGTCGCTTAGCGAGCAGATAGTAGAACTGCGTGTATACGTAGAGGCTTCCATCGACTTCTCCGATGAGGAAATCGACTTTCTCAGTGAAGGCGGGGTGGCCGCGCGTCTGCAAACCATTCTTGCCGCGCTGGATGCGGTGCTGGAACAGGCACGTCAGGGCGCCATGCTGAAAGAGGGCATGACGGTGGCGATCGCCGGCAAACCCAACGCCGGCAAATCCAGCCTGCTCAACGCGCTGTCCGGGCGCGACACTGCCATTGTGACCGATATCGCGGGAACAACCCGGGACATTCTGCGTGAACAGATCACTATTGATGGCATGCCGCTGCACATCATTGATACCGCAGGACTGCGGGACAGCCAGGACGCAGTGGAGCAGGAAGGTATACGGCGAGCACACCGGGCCATTGCCGAAGCAGATCGCGTGTTGCTGGTACTGGACGCCGCGGAAGATCATTGGTCACCTGAACAGCTGCCAGCCTTTGTTGAGCAGCTCGGGCTTGACGCTACATCAACCGCCCGCCTGACCGTGATCCGCAACAAGATTGACCTGCTCGGTGAATCCCCCACATTTACCCAAGGCTCGCCGCCATTGCTCAGTCTGTGTGCCCGGGACAACAGGGGTCTGGAGCTGCTGACACAACACCTCAAGGACTGTGTCGGGTATGCCGGCGGTGCAGAAGACGGCTTCATGGCGCGCACCCGGCATCTGGATGCACTCAACCGTGCACGCCAGGCACTGGAGCAGGCCAGTTGGCAGATGCAGCATCACCAGGCCGGTGAACTGGTGGCGGAAGATCTTCGACTGGCTCATCGCCATCTGGGTGAAATCACCGGTGACTTCACCACCGATGATCTTCTGGGACGGATTTTTTCCAGTTTTTGCGTTGGAAAGTGAGCACATTCCTCGCTTGGCAGTATGTCAATAACCCCTGTATAACTGGCCTCAAGCCTGTGCATAAGTGCACAAAATCTGTGCATAACCCCAGAGGATAAAAACGCCCGGATTTCAGGCTGTGGACAAACACGGCATTTCTGCACAGGTCCAACCCAGTTTCCACCCACCTTGAACAGAGCCTGTCCCCCGGGTTATACCTGTTATAACGCGTTGTTATAACTAATTTTAAATGGTTTGTGCACAGAAAATCGCTTCACCATATTCATTAATAACTACAAGTCTTTATCCTTATACTCTATAAAAAATAATCATTAATGAATGTATTTGAAGTCCAACCCGGTTTTGTGGATTATTTCCTGGCGCAGGCTTTAAATTTTCGGGCAAACCCTTATACTGAGCGGCCCTTTCTTCCCATTTGATCCGAGTGTGTGATGGACTTCTCCAGACAATACGATGTGATTGTTGTTGGTGGTGGCCATGCCGGTACTGAAGCGGCACTGGCTGCTGCGCGTATGGGCGTGAAAACCCTGCTGGTGACACACAACATCGAAACGCTCGGTCAGATGTCCTGCAACCCGGCCATCGGTGGTATCGGCAAGAGCCACCTGGTCAAGGAAATTGATGCGCTGGGTGGCGCCATGGCGCGGGCTACCGATCAGGCCGGCATCCACTTCCGGACGCTCAACAGCAGCAAAGGCCCCGCGGTGCGGGCAACCCGCGCGCAGACTGACCGGGTTTTGTACCGCGCTGCCATTCGTTTGATGCTGGAGCGGCAGGAAAACCTGGAGATCTTCCAGCAGGCCGTTGATGACCTGATCATCGAGGGTGAGCGGGTTGCCGGTGTTGTGACCCAGATGGGGCTGCGTTTCCGCGCCCCGCGTGTTGTGTTGACCACCGGCACCTTCCTCGGCGGGAAGATCCATATTGGCCTGCAGAACAGTGCCGGCGGTCGTGCCGGGGATCCGCCGTCCATTCCGCTGGCCAATCGTCTGCGTGAGTTGCCGTTCAATGTCGAGCGCCTGAAAACCGGCACGCCGCCGCGCATTGATGCGCGCAGTGTGGATTTCAGCGTGATGCAGGAACAACCCGGCGACACCCCCTTGCCGGTGATGTCCTACATGGGGTCAGTGGACGAACACCCACGGCAGGTCCACTGCCACATCACGGCCACCAACGAAGCGTGTCATGACATCATCCGCGCCGGACTGGACCGCTCGCCGATGTACACCGGCGTCATCGAAGGGCTGGGGCCGCGGTACTGCCCGTCCATCGAGGACAAGGTCATGCGCTTTGCTGACAAGACCTCACACCAGGTGTTTGTTGAACCCGAAGGTCTGGACACCAACGAGCTGTATCCCAACGGCATCTCCACCAGTCTGCCGTTTGATGTGCAACTTCAGCTGGTGCAGCAGATACGCGGTTTCGAGAAGGCCCATATCACCCGGCCAGGTTATGCCATCGAATACGATTTTTTCGATCCACGCGACCTGAAATATTCACTGGAAACCCGTTTCATCGAAGGTCTGTATTTTGCCGGCCAGATCAATGGCACAACCGGATACGAGGAAGCCGCCGCCCAGGGCTTGCTGGCTGGCATCAATGCGGCGCTGGCTGTCAGGGAACAGGACGCCTGGTGCCCGCGACGCGATGAGGCCTACATCGGTGTGCTGGTTGATGACCTGATCACACTGGGCACCAATGAACCCTATCGTATGTTCACCAGCCGCGCCGAGTATCGGCTGCTGCTGCGCGAAGACAATGCCGATCTCAGACTGACTGCCACCGGGCGCACGCTTGGCGTGGTTGATGATGCCCGCTGGCAAAGCTTCAGCCAGAAGCAGGAGAACGTTGAGGCGGAGCTGCACCGTTTGCGCACCACCTGGGTCCAGCCCGGCAGTGAACAGGCCTCCCGCGTCAACGCGCTGCTGGAAAAACCGCTGTCTCGTGAATACTCCCTGGCCGACCTGCTGGCACGCCCGGAACTGGACTATGTGCGGCTGAACGCCGCCGTGGCCGGATCATCCGGTGATGACACACTGCGAGCGAGTGTTGATGCCCAGGTGGCCTCACAGGTAGAGATCCAGATCAAGTATCAGGGCTATATTGCGCGTCAGGAAGACGACATCCGCAAACTGAAACTGCAGGAAAACACGCCGCTGCCGGCCGATCTTGATTATCAGCGCATGGAAGGATTGTCCAACGAGCTGAAACAGAAACTGCTGGCCGTGCGACCCGGGAACATCGCACGCGCCGCTCGTATACCCGGCATGACACCGGCGGCCATTTCCCTGCTGCTGGTTCAGCTGAAGAAACACCAGCGTGTCACTGCGCACCGTCAGTCCGCATGAATGCAGCGAACCTTGGGGATCAGCTGGCTCGCGGTATCGATCAGATGGGGTTACAGGTACCGGCAGATATCCGCCAGCAGTTGCTGAACTATCTCGGATTGCTGCACAAGTGGAACAATGCCTACAATCTGTCGGGTGTGCGGGATATGGGCGCAATGGTATCGCGCCATCTGCTGGACAGCCTGACATTGCTGCCGTTCATGGACGCGGCGACGGAAAGCGGGTTGAGCACCGGGGCCATCATGGACATCGGCACCGGCCCCGGCCTGCCGGGCATACCCCTGGCACTGTGTTATCCGCAGCGTGATGTGGTGCTGCTGGACAGTAACGGCAAGAAAACGCGTTTTCTTTTTCAGGTACAACTGGCACTGAAGCTGGATAACATCCATATTGTCAACAAACGCATTGAACACTATTCGCCGGATCGGGAAATTGACACAATAACAAGCCGCGCGTTTTCCACCCTGGCCCAGCTGCTGGCGTCCAGCGATCATGTGGGGGCCCGGCACATGCTGGCCATGAAAGGGGAATTTCCGACACAGGAGCTGGTCGATATGTCTGCTCTTTCCGGCCCGGCAAGCCCCGGATGGCAGGTACTTCGCACCGAACCTGTCGCAGTGCCCGGCAATGATGCCAGACGCCATGTAGTGGAACTGGCGCGCGGACGCCCCGGGCAATAACAACAACGGAGACACAGAACCCGTGAGTAGAGTGCTGGCAGTAGCCAATCAGAAAGGTGGCGTGGGCAAGACCACGACCTCGGTCAATCTGGCGGCATCACTTTTTGCCACCAAACGAAAGGTGTTGCTGGTCGATCTTGACCCCCAGGGCAATGCCACCATGGGCAGTGGCGCTGACAAGGCGGAGCTGGAGCGCTCTGTTTACGACCTGCTCACTGATCAGGCCAGTTTCGAAGAGACGGTGATCAAAACCAGGGAAGCCGGTTTCGATCTGCTGCCCGCCAATGGTGACCTGGTGGCCGCCGAAATCGAACTGCTCGACATGAGTAACCGCGAGAGTCGGCTGCGTACGGTGCTGGCCCCGCTTCGAGCGCGCTACGACTACATCATCATAGATTGCCCGCCATCACTGAACATGCTCACGCTCAATGCCCTGGTGGCGGCTCAGGGTGTGGTCATCCCGATGCAGTGTGAATACTACGCGCTGGAAGGGCTGTCCGCACTGATGGATACCATCAACGCCATTGCCGAAAGCCACAATCCTGAATTGCAGGTCGAAGGCATCCTCCGGACAATGTATGATCCGCGCAACAAACTGACAACTGAAGTGTCGGGTCAGCTGTTTGATTATTTTGGCGAGCGGGTTTACCGCACAGTGGTGCCGCGCAATATCCGCCTGGCCGAAGCGCCGAGTTATGGCCTGCCGGTGCTGCAGTATGACCGTCAGTCCCGCGGCGCCATTGCCTACCTGGCATTGGCCGGCGAGATGCTCAGACGCAGCGAACAACAGGCCAATGCGGCGCGGGCCGTCTAGACCAGAAACGATGGATACAGACAATCAAGAGGATGGAGACCGGAGCAGGCATGTCGGGTAAAAAGAAACTGGGGCGTGGGCTGGACAAGCTGCTGGGCAGCAGGGAAAACCAGAGTGGCAACGCTGCCGCGGGTGTTGATGTTGCCGCGGAACGTGATGGTGATCTTAAGCAGATGCCGGTGGATCTGGTTCAACGTGGAAAATACCAGCCGCGCACGGACATGCATGAAGAGGCACTGCAGGAGCTGGCCGACTCCATTCGTGCCCAGGGTGTGATGCAACCTATTGTGGTACGCCCGATTGGCGGCGGTCGCTACGAAATCATTGCCGGAGAGCGCCGCTGGCGTGCTACCCAGATCGCCGGCCTGGACACCATTCCGGCGATCATCAAGCCGGTCAGTGATGAAGCGGCCATTGCCATGTCACTGATCGAGAATATCCAGCGTGAAAACCTCAATCCGATCGAAGAGGCGATGGCACTCAAGCGTCTGCAGGATGAGTTTGAACTGACCCAGCAGGAAGTGGCTGATGCCGTTGGCAAGTCGCGTGCTACGGTCACCAATCTGCTGCGACTGATGAGTCTGGCACCTGATGTGCGGCGTATGCTGGAACACGGTGACCTGGAAATGGGTCACGCGCGGGCGCTGTTGTCGCTGTCTGACAGCGAGCAGAGCGAAGCGGCCAAGACGGTTGTCGGGAAGGGGCTTTCCGTGCGTCAGACCGAAGCGTTGGTGCGCAAGTTGCAATCCGATGAGCCCGCTCCGGCAAAACCCGATAGACAGGACCCCGATATCCGTCATCTTGAGGAAAATCTGTCGGAAAAACTTGGCAGCAAAGTGCAGATTCGCCACACGCCGCGAGGCAAGGGCACGCTGGTCGTCAACTACAACAGCCTGGACGAACTCGACGGTATTCTTTCGCACATAAAGTAAGCTCATCGGTTGATAAGGCAAGGCAAAATCCCTATAATGCGCGCTGCTTTCTGTGGCGAGGATCGTGGCGAGGGGAGCCATTCCAGAGAGCTGGCAGTAAAAACGCCTAAATATGTCAACTATAAAAGCACCTCCCGTTCACCAGGTTATTGCCAGTCAGCTGATTTTACTGGCTTTTATTGGTGCAGTGATTTGGCTCACACTGGGATGGACAAGTGCATATTCACTGGTACTGGGTGGTCTGATTTCTGCCCTGCCTAACGCCTGGTTCACCCGGCGCTTCTTCCGACACAGGGGAGCCAGGGCCACACAGCAGGCAATGCGCGCATTTTATATCGGCAAGGCGATAACGCTGATCCTTACAGGCGCAGGCTTTATCCTGGCCTTTGTGACTATAGAATCCCTGAATGTTCCAGCGTTGTTTTCGGGCTTTGTCCTGGCGCATTTTGCCGGACTGGTGTTGTTTGCCAGGGTAGCGGGACAGGCAGGAGCAACTGACGTTAACTCTCGAACTCAGAACTGAATTATGGCTGACGCAAACGAACCTATCTACGAATCAGGCGCCGAGTACGTAAGACACCACCTGGGATTCCTGGTCTGGGGCAAGAAACCTGACGGCACCTGGGGTTTTGCCGAATCCCAGACCCAGGCCGGTGAAATGGCCGCCCTGACTTCGATACACGTCGATTCCATGATCATGTCCCTGTTGTTGGGATGTATATTTATCGGATTTTTCATGCTGGTGGCGCGCAAAGCCACCTCCGATGTGCCCGGCCCATGGCAGAACGCTGCCGAATACCTCATCGAGATGGTCCAGGGCACGCTCAAGACCGCCTTCTTTGCCAGAAACGACCTGATGGGCCCGCTTGCCCTGACCATATTCTGCTGGATTTTCCTGATGAACCTCATGGATCTGGTCCCTGTTGACTGGATACCGATGTTTGCCGCCTGGGTGGCGCAGGATCCGGACCTCTACTTCAAGGCTGTGCCAACAACCGACCTGAACATCACGCTGGGCTTCTCGCTGAGTGTGTTCTTCCTGATGATCTTCTACAGCATCAAGATCAAGGGTCTGGGCGGTTTCGTGGGTGAGTTTGCTTTCCACCCCTTCGGCAAGTGGGCTGTGCCCCTGAACCTTGCGCTGGAGCTGCCGGGCTTCCTGGCCAAACCGGTGTCTCTGGCACTGCGACTGTACGGTAACCTGTTTGCCGGTGAGACCATCTTCCTGGTGATCGCACTGGTGGGTTACTTCCAGCTACCGCTGCATTTTGCGTGGGCGGTATTCCACATCCTGATCATTACGCTGCAGGCGTATCTGTTCATGATGTTGACCATCGTCTACCTCAATCAGGCGCACACCAAGCCGCATGAGGCTCATTAACCACAACCTTGAACCCGATTGTTCAATACCCTGTAAAACTTGGAGATAAACATGGAACTTATTCAGGCCCTTTCATTGATTTCTGCCGCAATCATTTTCGGTATCTGTGGTGCCGGTACTGCGGTCGCTTTCGGTAACCTGGGTGGCAAGCTGATCGAAAGCTCAGCCCGTCAGCCGGAGCTGGCGCCGAAACTTCAGATACAATTCTTCCTGGTTGCTGCCTTCGTGGACGTAATCTCCATTATCGGTGTGGGCATGTCGTTCCTGTTCATCTTTGCCAACCCGTTCGTATAAAGCACTCAGCCAAAGCGGAATTGTTAACGCAGAGGTAAAACCATGAATCTGAACGCAACCATTATTGGTCAGTCGTTTGCCTTTTTCGTTTTTGTGCTGTTCTGCATGAAATACGTCTGGCCTCCCGTCACCCAGGTGCTTGAGGAAAGACGCAAGAAAATCGCGGATGGTCTGGCTGCTGCCGAACGCGCCCGTCGCGACCTTGATCTGGCCCAGAACAAGGCAGCCGACGAACTGCGTGACGCCAAGCGTAAAAGTGCTGAAATCATCGAACTGGCCAACAAGCGCTCCAACCAGATCGTTGACGAAGCCAAGGAAAAGGCACGCGAGGAAGGACAGCGTATTCTGGTCAGTGCCCGGGCCGAGATCGAACGAGAGACCCAGCGCGCCCGCGAAGAGCTGCGTGCCCAGGTATCGGCTCTGGCCATCATCGGTGCTGAGCGGATACTGGAAGCATCGGTGGACAAGGCGGCCAATGAAGAGTTGGTCAAGAAACTCGCTTCGGAGCTATAGGCTGAATTATGGCAGAGTCAATTACCCTGGCCCGACCGTATGCTGTGGCACTTTTTGAAGTAGCCGTGGCCGACAAGACGCTGGACGAGTGGTCGCAGGCGCTGGCCACCCTGTCCGCTGTGACGGCGGACGAGAAAGTGATTGCCCTGATGCAGACACCGGCACTGACCGCCGAGCAACAGGCCGCGGCGCTGATCGAAGTCTGTGGCGACTCCCTGCCGGAAAAGGGTGGCAACATGGTGCGACTGATGGCGGAGAACCGGCGTCTGCCGCTGCTGCCGCAGGTGGCAGTGTTGTTCGAAAACCTGAAGGCTGAGTATCAGAAGGCAGTCGAAGTCGAAGTATCCACCGCATTCGAGATCAGCGCAGAGACAGTGGAGTTGCTGACCAAGGCACTGGCAAAACGTCTGGATCGCCAGGTCTCCTTGCAGACGCGGATCGACAGCAGCCTGATTGGCGGCGCCGTGATCCGGGCAGGGGACACCATCATTGATAACTCTGTCCGCGGTAAATTGAAGAAACTGGCCGAATCATTGAATTCCTAGACCGTCTGGGAATGAGGAAATAAACATGCAACAACTGAATCCGTCTGAAATCAGTGAAATAATCAAACAGAGAATCGACAATCTCGATGTCTCCGCGCAGGCAAAGAATGAAGGCACCATCGTCAGCGTATCTGACGGTATTATCCGCATTCATGGCCTGGCCGACGTGATGTACGGCGAGATGATCGAGCTCGAAGGTGGTGTCTACGGTATGGCACTGAACCTGGAGCGTGATTCTGTTGGTGCGGTTGTGCTGGGTGACTACAAGAGCCTGGCCGAAGGCCAGACAGCCCGCTGTACACAGCGCATTCTTGAAGTGCCGGTCGGTCCGGAACTCGAAGGCCGTGTTGTGGACGCCCTGGGTGTGCCGATTGACGGCAAGGGTGCCATCAATGCCAAACTCACCGCTCCCATCGAAAAGGTTGCTCCCGGGGTAATTGCGCGAAAGTCAGTTGACCAGCCGCTGCAGACCGGTCTGAAAGCAATTGATGCCATGGTGCCGATTGGTCGCGGCCAGCGCGAGTTGATCATTGGTGACCGTCAGGTGGGCAAGACGGCTGTTGCCGTGGACACCATCATCAACCAGAAGGGCAAGGGCGTTAAGTGTATCTACGTCGCTGTTGGCCAGAAGCAGTCCTCTATTGCCAACGTGGTGAGCAAGCTGGAACAGCACGGTGCGCTGGAATACACCACTGTCATTGCCGCTTCCGCCTCGGCCCCGGCCTCCATGCAGTTCATTGCCCCTTACGCCGGCTGCTCCATGGGTGAGTACTACCGCGACCGTGGTGAAGACGCCCTGATCATTTATGATGACCTGACCAAGCAGGCCTGGGCCTACCGACAGATCTCCCTGCTGCTGCGTCGTCCGCCGGGTCGTGAAGCCTATCCCGGTGACGTGTTCTATCTGCACTCCCGTCTGCTGGAGCGCGCTGCACGGGTCAACGCCGAATATGTCGAGCAGATGACCAATGGCGAAGTCAAAGGCAAGACCGGTTCACTGACCGCGCTGCCGATCATCGAAACACAGGCCGGGGACGTGTCTGCGTTTGTACCGACCAACGTGATCTCCATTACCGACGGTCAGATCTTCCTGGAAACCGACCTGTTCAACGCCGGTATCCGCCCTGCGATCAACGCCGGTCTGTCGGTATCACGTGTGGGTGGTTCAGCCCAGACCAAGATCATCAAGAAGCTTGGTGGCGGTATCCGTATCGCTCTGGCGCAATATCGTGAACTGGCGGCGTTCGCCCAGTTTGCATCGGATCTGGATGACGCCACTCGCGCCCAGCTCGAACACGGTCAGCGTGTCACCGAGCTGATGAAGCAGGGCCAGTACGCTCCACAGTCAGTGGCTGAAATGGCGCTGGTTCTGTTTGCGGCAAACGAGGGTTACCTGAAAGATGTAGAGCTGAACAAGGTGGTGGATTTTGAATCCTCACTGTTGTCCTACGCCAACAGCTCACACGCGGAAACATTGAAGAAAGTCAATGAAACCGGTGCCTACGATGACGACATCCAGGCCCGGTTCAAGACCATCATCGAAGACTTCAAGTCCACCCAGACCTGGTAACAGCAAGCAGACAATACGGGCAGGCGAAATTATGGCTAGCGGCAAAGAGATTCGCGGCAAGATCTCCAGCATCGGCAACACGCAGAAGATCACCAGCGCCATGGAAATGGTGGCTGCGTCCAAGATGCGCAAGTCCCAGGACCGCATGGAAGTGGGCAAGCCTTATGCGACGCACATCCGGAAGGTGGTGGGGCATATTGCCAACGCGAATCCTGAGTACCGTCACGTGTATTTTTCCAATCGGGAAATCAAGCGAGTCGGTTATATCGTGGTGTCCACTGACCGTGGACTGTGTGGTGGTCTGAACATCAACGCCTTCAAGGCGGTGGTCAAGGACATGATGACCTGGCGTGATCGGGGTGTGGCACTGGAGTTCTGTGCCATGGGTGCCAAGTCTACCTCTTTCTTCAACAATTACGGTGGCAATGTGGTTGCTTCCGTGAGAGGCCTGGGTGATTCGCCCGCGGTGAAGGATGTGATCGGTGCAGTCAAGGTCATGCTGGACAAGTTCACTGCCGGTGAGATCGATCGTCTGTATCTGGTCGGCAATGTGTTCGTCAATACCATGACACAGGAGCCACGTATCCAGCAGCTGTTGCCGCTTGAGGCTTCCGAAGATGAAGAACTGAAACATCACTGGGATTACATTTACGAACCGGCGCCCGAAGCGCTGATTGATGGTCTTCTGACCCGTTATGTGGAAACCCAGGTCTATCAGGCGGTCATTGAAAACGCCGCCTGCGAGCAGGCAGCGCGCATGCTGGCGATGAAGAACGCCACCGACAATGCCGGTGAATTGATCGAGCAGCTCGGCCTGGCCTACAACAAGGCCCGTCAGGCTGCGATCACGCAGGAGCTGTCGGAGATTGTCAGCGGTGCAGCAGCCGTATAACCAAAACGTATTTAAAGTCATTGTAGTTTGAAGACAGGATTCAAGAGGAACCGAACATGAGCAGCGGTCGTATTGTGCAAATCATTGGTGCTGTTATCGACGTACAATTCCCGCGGGAATCTGTGCCTCGTGTTTACGACGCACTGAGCGTTGAAGGCAAGGAGATGACGCTGGAAGTTCAGCAACAACTGGGCGACGGCATTGTGCGCACTATTGCACTGGGCAGTACAGAAGGTCTGTCCCGTGGTCTGCAGGCGACCAACACCGGTGCTCCGGTATCTGTTCCGGTAGGCCTGGCAACCCTGGGGCGCATCATGGATGTGTTGGGCAACCCCATCGACGAGCGCGGTGATATTGGTGAAGAGGAGCGCATGCCCATTCACCGTGACGCGCCTGCCTACGACGAGCTGGCCGCTTCCAACGAACTGCTGGAAACCGGCATCAAGGTTATCGACCTGATCTGTCCGTTTGCCAAGGGCGGTAAAGTGGGTCTGTTCGGTGGTGCCGGTGTGGGCAAGACCGTGAACATGATGGAACTGATCAACAACATCGCCAAGGCACACAGTGGTCTGTCAGTATTTGCCGGCGTGGGTGAGCGGACCCGTGAAGGTAACGACTTCTACCACGAGATGCAGGAGTCCGGCGTTATTGATCTGGAAAACATCCAGGAATCAAAAGTGGCGATGGTTTACGGCCAGATGAACGAGCCGCCGGGTAACCGTCTGCGTGTGGCCCTGACCGGTCTGACCATGGCGGAAAAATTCCGTGATGAAGGCCGTGACGTACTGTTCTTTGTGGACAACATCTACCGTTACACACTGGCCGGTACCGAAGTGTCAGCACTGTTGGGTCGTATGCCGTCTGCGGTAGGTTACCAGCCGACACTGGCCGAGGAGATGGGTGTACTGCAGGAGCGCATCACGTCCACCAAGACCGGCTCGATCACGTCCATCCAGGCAGTATACGTACCGGCGGACGACCTGACTGACCCGTCACCGGCAACCACCTTTGCTCACCTTGACGCGACCGTTGTACTGTCCCGTTCCATTGCCGAGCTGGGTATCTACCCCGCGATTGACCCGCTGGACTCCACCTCACGTCAGCTGGATCCGCTGGTTATTGGCAACGATCACTATGATGTGGCCCGTGGCGTGCAGTCAGTACTGCAGCGTTACAAGGAACTGAAGGACATCATCGCGATTCTGGGTATGGACGAGCTGTCCGAGGAAGACAAGCAGATCGTGGCCCGTGCCCGGAAGATCCAGCGCTTCCTGTCCCAGCCGTTCTTTGTTGCCGAGGTGTTCACCAACGCACCGGGTCAGTATGTATCGCTGAAAGACACCATTGCCGGCTTCAAGGGCATTCTCAACGGGGAGTACGATCATATTCCCGAGCAGGCCTTCTACATGGTAGGCAGCATTGATCAGGTGCTGGAGAAAGCCGAGAAACTGAAAAAGTAACAACGGGTAGTATACTATGGCAATGACAATGCATTGCGACATCGTAAGCGCAGAGAAACAGATCTTTTCCGGTCTGGTGGAGATGCTGGTGGCAACCGGTACGCTCGGCGACATGGGTATTGCACCGGGCCACGCGCCGTTGTTGACCGAGCTCATTCCCGGCCCGGTGCGTTGTGTGCTGCGCGACGGCAAGGAAGAGATCTATTACGTCTCGGGTGGTTACCTGGAAGTGCAGGGCGGCATCGTGACGGTGCTGGCAGATACAGCCTTGCGTGCCAGCGATGTGGACGAGGCGGCTGCGCAGCAGGCCATCGAAGACGTGCAGAAAGCCATGGCCAACAAGGAGTCCGAGTTCGAGTACGGTCGCGCAGCAGCGCAACTGGCCGAAGCGGCAGCACAGCTCAGGGCGTTGCGTCAGCTTCGCAAGTGATCCGGCTTTTACATTACAGGTAAAAAGCGGTAAAAAGGGTGGCTTAGGCCACTCTTTTACGTTTGGAACCGCAATGAAACCGGAAGTCATCATTCTCGCCGCGGGTAAAGGTACCCGCATGTACTCGGACCGACCCAAGGTGCTTCACGAAATAGGTGGCAGTTCCATGCTGCACCATGTGATCAACGCGGCCCGTACACTTTCCCCTGCCGGTATTCACGGCGTCATCGGCTTTCAGGCCCAGCAGATCCAGGATGCTTTTGCCGGGCAGACCGATATCAATTGGGTGCTGCAGACAGAACAGCTTGGCACCGGTCACGCTGTTCAGCAGGCATTGCCGGGTCTTGCTGACGAAGGCATTGTGCTTGTGCTCTACGGGGATGTCCCTCTGGTATCCACTGACACACTCCTGACCCTGTTGGCGTCGGTTGGCGCGGCAGCAGCGTCGGTACTGACGCTGCAGACCCCGACCCCGACTGGCCTGGGGCGCATCATCCGCGATCCTGGTGGCAGTGTGACCGCCATTGTTGAAGAAAAGGATGCCAGTGCCGAGCAGAAGGCCATCACTGAGATCAACACCGGCATCATGGCCATCCGGATGCCGTTTCTGCGTGACGCGCTGTCGCGGCTGAACAACAACAACGCCCAGGGTGAATACTATCTGACTGACATCATTGCCATAGCCAATGACAAAGGATTGGGCGTACATGCAGTGCCTGCCCGCAATGCGCATGAAGTGATGGGTGTGAACAACCGCCTGCAGCTTGCCGAACTGGAACGTATCTATCAGTACAGACGTGCTGCCGCACTGGCTCTGGCGGGCGCAACAGTGGCCGACCTGCACCGACTGGATGTGCGTGGTGAGCTGGACTGTGGCCGTGACAACAGCTTCGACGTCAACGTGATTCTTCACGGCCGGGTAAAGCTGGGTGATAATGTGCGAATTGGCCCTAATTGTTATATCCGTGATACAGAAATCGGTGATGATGTGACCATTGAAGCCAATTCCCACATTGTGGGCGCGCGAATTGGCAGTGGCAGTGTGATCGGGCCCTTTGCCCGGCTGCGCGAAGGCACCGAGCTTGTCGAGAAGGTGAAGATAGGCAACTTTGTTGAAACCAAGAAAACGGTGATGGGCAAGGGCAGTAAGGCCAACCACCTGAGCTATATCGGTGACAGCCAGATAGGGGAGTCGGTGAATGTGGGTGCCGGCACCATCACCTGCAACTATGATGGTGTGAACAAACACCGCACGGTGTTGGAGGATGGCGTGTTCATAGGCTCCAATACCGCCCTGGTGGCGCCGGTGACAGTCGGCAGGCAGGCCACGGTGGCAGCCGGCTCGGTAATCACCAATGATGTACCTGCTGAAGAGCTGGCGGTGGGCAGGGGAAAACAACGCAACATACCCGGTTGGAAGCGACCGCAAAAGAACAGGAGTTGATATGTGTGGCATTGTGGGCGCCGTGGCGCAACGGAACGTCAGCGGTATTCTGCTGGAGGGGCTCAAGCGCCTTGAGTATCGCGGATACGATTCCGCCGGGGTAGCCATCATCTCGGCGGATGACAACAGCATCGCCTGTGTAAAGATGCCAGGCAAGGTGGAGAAGCTGGTGCAGGTAATGGAAGCCTCCCCGGTACATGGCCATGTGGGTATTGCCCATACCCGCTGGGCAACGCACGGTGAGCCGACCGAGATCAATGCACACCCGCATGTGTCGGGCAACGATATTGCCCTGGTACACAATGGCATCATCGAAAACTATGAAAGCCTGAGAACGTCCCTGCGCGAGGACGGTTACACCTTCGACTCCGAGACCGATACCGAAGTCATTGTGCACCTGATCCACAAGCTCGGTAAAAACGAAAGCAGCCTGCTGGCCGCAGTGGAAAAGGCCATTGAGCATCTGCACGGCGCCTACGGCATATGTGTCATAGACCGCAAGTCCCCCGACCGCATCATTGTTGCCAGAAGCGGCAGTCCACTGGTCATTGGTGTGGGCATCGATGAAAATTTTGTTGCATCTGACCCCTTGGCACTGGGTCAGGTCACCGACCGTTTTGTGTACCTGGAAGAAGGTGATATTGCGGAGGTCACGCAGTCGGGTTATGTCATTCGACATGGCGGGCAGGAAGTGCATCGTGAGGTCACACAGATCAGCAACGAGCTCAAGGCGGCGGACAAGGGTGAATACAGCCACTACATGCTCAAGGAGATACACGAGCAGCCCGAGGTCATCCGCGATACACTCAATGGTCGAATCAGTGACACCCACGTGCTCGAAGAGGCCTTTGGCGTAAAGGCGCGCGGGGTGTTTGACCAGGTAAAGAACGTACAGATTGTCGCCTGTGGCACCAGCTCCCATGCCGGGTTGGTTGCCAAGTACTGGCTGGAGAATATCGCACGCCTGCCGTGCCAGGTGGACATCGCGAGCGACTATCGCTATCGCAATATCATTGTGCCGCCTGGCACTCTTTTCGTCACCATTTCCCAGTCCGGCGAAACCGCCGATACCCTGGCTGCGCTGCGGTATTCGCAGGAAAAAGACTATGTTGCGCGTCTGGCCATCTGTAACGTGGCCACCAGCTCACTGGTGCGCGAATCGGACTTCAGTCTGCTGACCATGGCAGGGCGCGAAATCGGTGTGGCGTCCACCAAGGCCTTCACCACCCAGCTTTGTGCGCTGTTGTTGCTGGCCATTGTGCTGGGCCGGCGTCATGGCCTGAAGGATGAGCGCGAGCAACACCTTGTTCGCGCTCTGCATGGTCTGCCCCAAGTGGTTGCCGATGCCCTGCTTCTGGATCGGGAGATTCAGGTCCTGTCGGTCAACCTGGCGGACAAACACCATGCGCTGTTCCTCGGCCGCGGCATACAGTATCCGGTTGCCAAGGAAGGCGCGCTCAAGCTCAAGGAAATATCCTACATTCACGCCGAGGCGTATCCGGCCGGTGAGTTGAAACACGGTCCATTGGCGCTGGTTGACGACAAGATGCCGGTGATCGCGGTAGCCCCCAATGACGAGCTGTTGGGTAAACTCAAGTCGAACCTGCAGGAAGTCAGCGCCCGTGGCGGCAAACTGTTTGTGTTCGCGGATCTTAACTGTGGATTTAAAAACGACGACACCATGAAAGTCACCAACGTGCCAGGTGTATCAGATACCTTGTCGCCAATTGTCTATTCAGTGCCTTTGCAACTGTTGTCGTATCACGTTGCGGTGCTCAAGGGCACGGATGTGGACCATCCACGTAATCTGGCCAAGTCAGTGACAGTGGAATGATCAGGGTCAGCGAGCGCTGCGCAGGGTGCGCAGCATCTTGTTGATGCGCTTGAGGTAGTCCTTGAGCATGGGTTTGCGATAACGCGCAACACCCATCGCCAACACATCGATGACCAGCAGATGTGCGATACGCGAGGACACCGGCGTGAACACGTGCAGATCCTCTTCCATATTGACAAAAATCGGGATGGTGCTCAGGCCGGTAATGGGAGTGTCTTCCGGCGCCACGCCAATCACCGTAGCGCCAGCGTCCAATGCCAGCTCCACACTGTGTATCAGCGCCCGCGTTCGACCGGACTGGGAGATGGCCACCACCACGTCCTGGTCACACAGCGACAGGGCAGACATGTGCTGGATATGGGGATCGGTATAGGCAGCCGATGACATCTGCAACCGAAAGAACTTGTGCTGCGCGTCTGATGCCACCGAACCGGATGCACCAAAGCCATAGAACTCCACACGACGGGCACCATTGATGACATCAATTGCCCGCTCCAGCGCCACCGGGTCCAGTTCATCACGCACGGCCAGCAGCGAGCCAACCGTGGAATCAAAAACCTTGTTGCACAGGTCGCCAACGGTATCGCGGTCGTCCACGGAAAACTGGGTATAACTGCCGCTGGCACCCAGGTGTTGTGCCAGGTGCAGCTTGAAAGCCTGGAAGCCTTCGAAGTCCAGCGCCCGGCAGAACCTGAGTACGGTGGGCTCACTGACCTCAGCCCGCGAGGCCACATCAACAATACGCATGTTGAGCACTTCAGCGGTGTTTTCCAGAATGAAATCGGCAACCTTGCGCTCGGATTTACGCAGGCTCTCCCGTCGTTGACGGATCTTGCTGATGATGTGCTGTGATTCCATAACCGCCGTTAACAGGCCTCTGACTGGACAGTTCCTTGTATTGTGGGCCAATATACCGCAAGCACTCGCCTGAGACCACCGTGGTTGTCGCTTGTACACAATTCGATTTCACAGCAGTATTGCGGAGCTCGCCCCGGCAGCGTGGGACGAGCTGGCCCGGGGTGCGGGACCCTTTCTCAGCCATGCGTTCCTGCACGCGCTTGAAACCAGCGGCAGTGTTGGTGAGGGCACGGGCTGGCTGCCACAACATATCAGTGTGCAGCGAGCAGATGATTCAGTACCGGCGCCGCGGCCATGTGCCGTCATGCCCATGTACATCAAGCACCATTCCTACGGTGAATACGTATTTGACTGGGCCTGGGCCGAAGCCTGGCATGCCAATGGTGTTGCCTACTACCCCAAGCTGGTGTCAGCTATCCCATTTACCCCCAGCGTGTCCCCCCGATTGCTCGCGTCTGATGACATGGCCGATGAGGCGCTGACCCGGGCCATTCACAAGGCGGTGACCGACCATGCGGCTGATATTGGTGCCAGTTCCTGGCACGTGTTGTTTCCACCGGAACAGGAAAGTGAGCGGTGGCAGGCGCAGGGCATGGTGCGGCGCGCCGGCACCCAGTTTCATTGGCATAACCGCAACTACGTTTCGTTTGACGACTTTCTTGCCACCATGAGTTCACGCAAGCGCAAGGGAATACGCAAGGAGCGGCAAACGGTTCACGATGCCGGCATCCACTTTCGTGTCCTGTCCGGCCACACTGCCGAGGAGCGGGATTGGGATCGATTCTACCGCTTCTACCAGAGCACCTACGCCATGCGGGGCCAACAGGGTTATCTGACCAGGAGGTTCTTCCGCGAGCTGTCACAACACATGCCGGAAGCCATCTGCCTGATCATGGCAGAGCAGGGTGGGGAGCCGCTGGCCGGCGCGCTGAACCTGCTGGGCGACGATACCCTGTATGGACGCTACTGGGGCGCGGCAGCCGATCTGCCGTTCCTGCATTTTGAAACCTGTTATTACCAGGGTATTGAGCAGTGTATCCAGCGGGGCCTGAAGCGGTTTGATGCCGGCGCCCAGGGCGAACACAAGATCAAGCGTGGGTTTGAGCCGCTGCGAACCTGGTCAGCGCACTGGGTGGCCGATCACCGGTTCCAGGCTGCCGTCAATCGTTTCTGCAGGGAAGAGTCAGCCCACGTGGATCGTTATATGGCCGCCGCAGCGGACCTGCTTCCCTACCGCAAGACCTGAGCGATGATGTTCAACGCCGTTGCCACACGCGCAACTGATTGTTGGCCGGCATGTCATTGTCCTCAATCAGGCTCAGGCCTGCGGCCTCGGCCAACTCATCCACCCACTCGGCGTCCCGGATGCCACTTTCCGGATCGCGCTGCTTCAGCCATTGATCAAATTGGGCATTGCTGTCGGTGGTGAACGCACCGTGATAACGAAAGGGACCATAGATGGCCAGCTTGCCACCGGGCTTGAGTACGGTTGGCAACAATCCGAACAATTGCCTGACGGCACTCCTGGACATGATGTGCAGGGTGTTGGCGCTGAAAATGTAGTCTACAGCGGGTACGGACCATTGCCTGTCGAAGGCATCCAGCGTAATGGCCTCTGGCAGATTGGGCAGCGCGGCCGCTGTCAGGCGACGTTGCAGTACATCCACATTGTTGGCGATGTCACTGCTCTGCCAGATCAGCCATGGCATGTTGGCCGCCATGAATTCGGCATGCTGGCCCGTGCCGCCGCCGATTTCAAGAACCCGGCTGCTGGCGCCACGCCTGATGAAATGGCGTTCAAGCACGTTCAGTATCCAGGCCTTGTTGTTTTCACAGGCCTGACTCCAGGGCAGGGCATGGTGGTCAACCACAGATCAGCCCGCCTCGGCGCTGAGCACAAAGTCGGCGATCTGTGTGCGCTGGGATTCATCCGGCCCGGAGAAGCGCAGCACAAGATTGAAGAACTCGGCGTCTGCCTTGCGCTCCACCGCAGCAATGCTGTGCAGGTGGCAGGACACATCGGCAATACGCCGATCCGCATCATTGCCGGGCAGTATGTCCAGCATCAGTGATTCCAGCAGCTGGGGATGTGCCTCGGGCCGTTTGATGACCAGTACCACCTCTTCAATACTGATGGATTTGATCATGCACTTCAGTGTCTGTTCACCCCAGCGGATCAAGCCGGTGCCTCTGAGTCGGTTGTTGGCAGATGCCTTGTTGCCACCCGTCAGCGCTTCGGTAGCTGCCGCGGCAAGGGCCGCATCCGGTTTGCCGGAATTCAGCAGCTCGGCTGAGCTGAACGGGCCTGCACTGCCACTGCGAGCGGCGGCGGTCGAGGCGGGCAGTTTGCCAACACGCGCCAGCGCCTTTCGCACCTTCTGCATCAGCTCTTCACCGGTAAAGGGTTTGCCGAGATAGTCGCTGACCCCGCCCTGTACGGCTTTCATGATGTGATTCTTGTCCCCGAGGCTGGTGATCATGATAAAGGGGGTGTTCGCCAGTCTTTCGTGCTCACGGATCCACAGCAGCAGCTCTTCCCCGCTGACCTCGGGCATCTCCCAGTCACTGAGTATGAGGTCCACGTTCTGTTTATTGAGAATGGTCTGCGCCTTACGGCCATCGGAGGCTTCCACAATTTCACTCTGCGGCAGATACTTGCGAAGTGTGCGCTTGATAAGGTCCCGGATGAAGGTGGCATCATCACAGAGCAGAATGCGTATTTTCATGATTCAGGCCTGTTTGCGAAGAAAAACCGGTTTATCCGCACTGGACGCCCGGGCGCTGTATCGGTAGCCGGCAACATCAAAGCCAATCAGGTCACCGGCATTGCTGGCCCGGTTATTTATGATCCAGGCTGCCATCATGCCGCGGGCTTTCTTGGCATGGAAGCTGATGACCTTGTATTGGCCGTTCTTGTAATCCTTGAAGACCGGGGTTATCACATCGGCGCACAGCTGCTTTACTTTAACTGACTTGAAGTACTCGTTGGAGGCCAGGTTCACCAGTACTGGCTGTTTCTGCTTTTTCAGGGATGCGTTCAATGCATCGGTGATGCGTGTGCCCCAGAACTGGTACAGATTACTGCCGGCCGCGGTTTTCAGGGACGTGCCCATCTCCAGGCGGTAGGGCTGCATCAGGTCCAGGGGGCGCAGTACGCCATACAGACCCGACAGGATGCGCAGGTGCTTCTGGGCGAAATCCAGATCCGCGGCCGACAGGCTGTTGATGTCCAGGCCCACGTAGACGTCACCGGTGAAGGCAAATGCCGCTTGCCTGGCATTGCCGGTGTCAAAGGGCGGGTGCCAGTTGGCGTAACGCTCCACGTTCAGTTCGCCCAGCTTCGGGCTGATGTTCATCAGCTCGGACAGCTGATCCGGGGTGTAGTCGCGCAGTGTGGCAATCAGCTCCCGGGCATCGTCCAGAAACTGTGGTTGCGTGAATTTGCGTGTTTTTACCGGGGATTCATAGTCCAGTGACTTTGCAGGGGAAAGCACAATCAGCATGCGTGACAACCTCAGACCTCTCGGGCCAGCTCGTTCCACCAGTTCAGCGGCGTGACGCCATCGCCTGGATCGTAAACGTTGCCATAGTACCAGATGGTGCCCGGGCATTGGCCCACAATGCCGTCAAGCAGCTGCTCGATGGCCTGGAAGCCAATGGAAACGTGAATGGTGTAGACCAACAGGCCCGGACTCTGCCGGTCCAGTGTGCCGTCACGCAGCTCCATGTCCGGTGTCAGCTTCGCCGCCACCTCGTCTATGTTATGCTTGCGAAGAACACGGATACTCAGGTTACCGCTGCGGTGCACCAGCTCGTAACCTTCGTCGGTTTCAGCCGGATAACAGATCCGGTCGCCAGCGGCCAGGTTGCGGACAAAGGCCGGGGATTTTTCCAGTAGGTACTCGCCACGCGTGGCGGTGCTGCGGACCTCCACCTGCTCCAGTACCGGTTGGCCGTTGTCATCGTAACCGGCGACCAGTGGCACAAGTTCGGTCTCGGGTTCCTGCTCCGATCGGTTCATTTTGCCTCGCTGAGTGTCATTCATACAGCTGATCATTTTAACCGAGCCCCGCCAATGCTGGAAACGCTACAGAAATATGCCCTGCGATTTGCCGGGGCCCGCAAACTGCTACTCATACTGGTATTCGCTGCTGCCACCCTGCTTGGATTGGTTTTGTTGTTATCCGGTTCGCATGAACAGGATATGCTGATGATTCCGGCCATCCTGTTTTTCATCTGGGTGACCATGGCTTTTTCCTGCATCAACCTGTTTGCGCATGTGCCGGAGCCTGTGCAGGGCAAGGTCGGCATTGTTCGTCGCCTGCTTGTGGCTTTCAAGCGCGGGTTCTATTATCTGTTTGCACTGATCATGATTGGCATCAGCATTGCGCTGCTGGTAACCACCTGGCAACTGACCATGGTCTGGATCTATATGTACGTGCTTCAGGGAGCAGGATAAATGGCACTGAGAGATGAAGACGATGACAGCGAGCCCACGCCAACGGGCGAGCTGGCCTTGCAGACCCTGGCCATGCCACGGGACACTAATGCCAATGGCGACATTTTTGGGGGCTGGCTGGTGTCCCAGATGGACCTGGCGGCTGGCATAGCCACCAAACAGGTGACCCATGGCCGCTCGGCAACAGTGGCCATCAAGAATGTGCAGTTTCTGGCACCGGTCAGTGTGGGCTCGGTTGTCAGTTGTTATGCAGACGTCACCGAAATCGGGCGCAGCTCCATGCACATCAATATCGAGGTCTGGAGTGCCAGCTCGATTACCCGGACTGCGCGGCGCAAGGTGGCTGAGGGCGAGTTTGTATTTGTTGCCATAGATGACAACGGCCGCACCCGCAAGATCAACCCCCCGGGTGCCTGACGGGCGGCTGACAGACTGCGGAAAGGTATTACCATGACAAAGGAACAGGCAGGAGAAAGCTGACATGGCAGTAAAGCACAAGAGCGCTTCGGAACTGGAAGCCGGACTGGACCATATTCTGGCCTCACCACAGGACAATGGTGAGATTCGTATGATTGTCCGGCGTCCGGCGGTGAATGAGCGTGAAATCATTGAGCAGGCCGAGTTGCACGCCGATGAAGGGCTGGTGGGAGATCTGTGGGCGCTTAATGACAAGGACAAGGACCAGCAGCTCACGCTGATGAACGCTCGGGTGGCAGATTTGCTTGCGGGGGAACAGAAGTACTGGGCCCTTGCCGGAGACCAGATTTACGTGGACATGGATCTGAGCCCGGAAAATCTGCCGCCGGGCACGCAGCTGCAGTTGGGCAGTGCGGTGGTGGAAGTCAGTGAAAAGCCGCATACCGGCTGCAAGCAGTTTGCCGCGCGTTACGGTGCCGATGCGCTGGGTTTCACCAACAACAAGCGGGGGCGATCACTGAATCTTCGCGGCATCAACACTCGCATTGTCCGTGCAGGTACCGTGCATACCGGGGACAAGGTCAAGAAACTGGAGCCGTCATAAGGCCTGCAATCTGGCGTAGGACAGCACCAGCCACTTGGCACCGTGATCGCTGAATTGCACCTGCACGCGCGCGTTGGCGCCGGTGCCCTCATAATTGAGCACCACGCCTTCGCCGAACCTGCCATGCATGACCCGCTGGCCCAGCGAGATGTCGGTCTCCGGCACCTGATCACCCATGCCCATGGCAGTGTTCTTGCTGGTGGCGCTGAATCGGGACGAGGCCGGCTGCGTTACCGAAGATCGCAGCCGCACATGGTCAATCAGCTCGCCGGGGATTTCCCGGATGAATCGTGACGGGCGCTTCATGGTCACATCACCGTGCAGGCGGCGGGATTCGGCGCAGGTCAGGTACAGCTTGGTCATGGCCCGGGTAATGCCGACATAACACAGCCGCCGCTCTTCCTCCAGGCCGCTCAGGTTCTCCATGGACATCTTGTGCGGGAACAGGCCTTCTTCCATGCCGGCAATGAACACCAGCGCAAACTCCAGGCCTTTGGCCGAGTGCAAAGTCATCATCTGCACGGCGTCCTCATGCTCGGACGCCTGCGCATCACCGGCGTCCAGCGCCGCCTGGTCCAGGAAATCAGCCAGTACCTGCGAGGCCTCCGGGGGCGCCTCTTCATCGCTGTCACTGGCGCGTTCACTCAGGTACTCGTCACTGAAGGCGCGGGTGGCGTTGATCAGTTCGTCCAGATTCTCCAGGCGTGCCTGGGCCTTTTCGCCGCCTTCCTTCTGGTGATGTGGAACCAGCCCGCTGCGCCGGATGACTTCCCCGGTACGCTCGCCAAGATCCATCTCACTGGTGGCCTCGTCCAGCCCGGTGATCAGCTGCAGAAAGGCCTCGATGGCATTGGCCGCGCGGCCCGGGAACACCCTGTTCTCCAGCGCAAAACAGCAGGCCTGCCACAGCGACAGATTCTGCTCGCGTGCGATCTGCCGCAGGGATTCGATGGTGCGGGTGCCAATACCACGAACCGGCACATTGATCACCCGCTCCATGGCAGTGTCGTCATTACGATTGAGCAACAGGCGCAGGTAGGCCAGGGCGTTGCGGATCTCAAGCCGTTCGTAGAACCGGTGCCCGCCGTAAATCCGGTATGGCATCGCCACACGCAGCAAGGCATCCTCCAGTTCCCGCGACTGCGCGTTTGAGCGGTAAAGAATGGCAGCGTCGGAGAGGCGGTTGCCGGTATTGAGCCAGTCCTGCAGCCGATCCACAATAAAACGTGCCTCATCCTGCTCGTTGAAGGCCTCATACAGCGAAATTGCATCACCGTCACCGCCATCGGTCCACAGTTCCTTGCCCAGACGGCCCTGATTATTGGCGATCAACACATTGGCCGCTTTCAGGATGGTATTGGTGGAGCGGTAGTTCTGCTCCAGGCGCACCGTCTGTGCGTCCGGAAAATCGCGGCTGAACTGCTGGATGTTCTCGATGCGCGCGCCGCGCCAGCCATAGATGGACTGGTCGTCATCACCAACCACCATCATGTGATTGTTGCCACCGGCCAGCATGCGCAGCCAGGCATACTGGATGGCGTTGGTGTCCTGGAACTCGTCAACCAGCACATGCCGGAAGCGTCGCTGGTAGTGCTCCAGAATCTGCGGGTTGTTGCGCCACAGCTCATGTGCGCGCAGCAGGATTTCACCAAAATCCACCATGCCACCGCGGTTGCAGGCGTCCTCGTAGGCGGCATACACCGTGAGCATGGTGCGCGTGTATTCGTCACCATGGTGTTCAATGTGGGCGGCGCGCAGACCTTCGTCTTTCTGGCCGTTGATGTACCACTGGATCTGCCGCGGCGGCCAGCGATCCTCATCTATGCTGAGCGCGCGGCACAGGCGTTTGATCAGCCGCAACTGATCATCACTGTCCATGATGTGGAAATTTTCCGGCAGATTGGCTTCGCGCCAGTGCATGCGCAGCAATCGGTGGGCCAGGCCGTGGAAAGTGCCCACCCACATATTGGCGGCGGGTTGTGCCAGCAGCTCCTCAATCCGGCTGCGCATCTCGCGCGCGGCCTTGTTGGTGAAGGTCACCGCCAGGATGCCAAATGGGGATACACCTTCCGCCTGCATCAGCCAGGCGATACGGTGCACCAGTACACGGGTCTTGCCGCTGCCGGCACCGGCAAGAACCAGCAGGTTGCTTTCGGGGGCCGCGACAGCCTGTCGCTGGGCATCGTTGAGCGGGTCGAGAATATTGGATACGTCCATGGGCGGGTATTCTAGCCTGTACTGATTGTATATGCAGTATCAGGATTGCGCCTGAATTTACCGAACGATTGATCGATACAGTGCTTTTGTGATGACCGCCATACTGCTAAAATGAGCGCCTTTTCCCCGGATTGGATTCACGTCAGGAGTTCTTATGTCAGACCAGGCCAGTTTTGAATGGCAAGATCCTTTTTTGATGGACAGCATGTTGACCGAAGACGAGCGCATGATCCGCGACACAGCGCGGCAGTATGCGCAGGCAAAACTCCTGCCCCGGGTTCGTGAAGCCTATCAGAATGAGCACACCGATCCGGAGATCTTCCGTGAAATGGGCGCCCTGGGCCTGCTGGGTCCGGCGCTGGAAGGTTACGGCTGCTCGGGCACCAACTACGTCAGCTACGGCCTGATTGCCCGGGAGATCGAAGCCGTGGATTCGGGTTATCGCTCCATGATGAGTGTGCAGTCCAGCCTGGTCATGCACCCCATCCACGCCTTTGGTACCGAGGCGCAGAAACAGAAGTACCTGCCGAAACTCGCCAGCGGTGAGTTCATCGGCTGCTTTGGCCTGACCGAACCCGACCATGGCAGCGACCCGGGCGGCATGGTGACCCGCGCGCGCACGGTTGATGGTGGTTACAGCCTGAGCGGCGCCAAGAACTGGATCAGCAACTCACCTTTTGCTGACGTGTTCATTGTCTGGGCCAAGGACGATGAAGGCATCATCCGTGGCTTCATCCTGGACAAGGGCATGAAGGGGCTGTCGGCACCAAAAATTGAAGGCAAACTGGCCTTGCGCGCCTCGGTCACCGGCGAGATTGTCATGGATGAGGTGTTTGTGCCTGAAGAAAACCTGTTGCCGCATGTGCAGGGCCTGAAAGGCCCGTTCAGCTGCCTGAACTCGGCCCGCCTGGGCATTGCCTGGGGCGCACTGGGCGCCGCTGAGACCTGCTGGCACACGGCGCGTCAGTATGTGCTGGACCGCAAACAGTTCAATCGCCCGCTGGCTGCCAATCAGCTGATCCAGAAAAAACTGGCTGTCATGCAGACAGAAATTTCCCTGGGCCTGCTGGGTTGCCTGCAGGGCACGCGCCTTAAAGACGAAGGCAAACTGGCGCCGCCGCTGATCTCCCTGCTCAAACGCAACTCCTGCCTCAAGGCGCTGGATGTGGCACGCGAGGCGCGGGACATGCTGGGCGGCAATGGCATCTCCGACGAATACCCGGTGATGCGTCATTCGCAGAACCTTGAGGTGGTGAACACCTATGAAGGCACGCAGGATATTCATGCGCTGATTCTTGGGCGGGCGCAGACGGGGATCCAGGCCTTTACCGGCTGACCCGGGCGCTACTTCGTTCCGGTCTGGGGCCTGAGTTACAGGCCGGGACACGCTCGAATACATCCCTGTATCGCTCTGCGCTGGCCATCCTTGGCCAGCGAAGGTCCCGGCCTGTAACTCAGGCTCCAGACCTGGTTCCGAGGTAGTCGTCGGGTCAGCCGGAACGATTGTGATCCGGTGCTGTGTACGCCGCTTGTCTGCCGGGAGAGGTTCCGGAGAGGATCTTGGCCAGAAGGATTGCACAAGGTTGAGGTTCGGGGAGGGGGTGGCCGGTCAGGAGCGTCGGGCGCCAGGGATGGCGCACGCCGAGCCCTCCAGGGATGGATTTACGGGCGACTCCTGACCGGCCACCCCCTCCCCGAACCGTATCCGTGCAACCGTCTTCGAACAATCTAACCACTCAGGACGATCAGCCTATGAGCACCCCAGACTTCCTGACAGATGCGCCGATGATCTCCCGGATACTGTTCATCATAGTCGTGGCCGGTGGCGCGCACCTGATCGTGACGGGGCTGCGGCGGATGTCACAATACATTCTGCTTGGCCCCGCGGACACAAGGCAGGGCGGAGTTTCCGAGTTTGCGGTCAAATTCCCCCGGGCTGCCACCATCACAACAATTGTCGAAAGTTCGCTGACCTTTGTCATCTATTTCATCTCGCTCGGCCTCATTCTGCAGGAGTTCAATCTTTCGCTGCGGGCGTACCTCGCCAGCACCACGGTCATAGGTCTCGCCATCGGTTTTGGGTCGCAGGGCTTTGTGCAGGATATTGTGATTGGCCTGACGCTGATTTTTTCCAACCTGCTGAAAGTGGGAGACGTGGTTGAAGTCAGTGGCCAGATCGGCCGGGTTGAACGTGTGGGTCTGAGATTTACCGTGCTGATCAACCTGCATGGGCAAAAGGTGCATCTGCCCAATCGTAACATCGCCGTCATCAGTCAGTTCCGCGGCGGCTGTATCCGGGCGTATATCGACTTCCAGATACCCGAGGGCGCCACCCCCAAACAGATTGCCGACATCGTAGAACCGTTGTCAGCTGCGCTCTACAGTCAGCATCGCGCCATCCTGATGGAAGAGCCCGAGTCGTTCGGTGTCCAGAGCACCACAAAGGGCGGCTGGCAATATATCCGGTACAAGTTCAAGCTCTGGCCGGGTCAGGGCGCCCTGATTGAAACCAACTTCAGGCAGATGGCACTCGCACGCCTGCGAGAGGCCTTCCCCGAGTATGCTGACTGGATGATCAACATCACCTACCGCTCGGAGCGCCTGATCATGAAAGACGGTGAACTCATTGACACGGCGGACCGCGAAGACCCGGCTGAAACTGAGTCGTGAAATCCAGTGGGCATGAGAAAGGCTTTCGGGTGCTTCCTGGCCAGCGACGTTGGCAGGGACGGCCCCAGGCCTTTGGCATTGTCTTTGATCTGGAGGTTGACAGCTTTTTCGATCTGCAGTTTCAACGGCGCTGTCACGCCAGCACTCAAGCATTCGTTAACACGCAATCCACTACCGTACAAAAGCTGAATGATCAATCTGTTACGCCCCTTGAGTCTGGACAGGACACGTCTGACTTCATCGGGCGAAAGCACGGTTGGTAGTTGTCTTTGCTTCGATGCCAAAGTAAAGTCCAGTTCGCCAAGATCCATATCAAGGAACTTGTGGTACAGGTAAACTACCGAGTTCAACGCAATTTTCTGGGTGTTGACGGCCACTTTCCGGTCAGCAGCCAGATAGGTCAGAAAAGCACGGACCTCTAACGCCCCCGCCTCAGAAGGGTGGCGGCGGTCAATGAAATAGATATAGCGAAGTATCCAGTGAAGGTAGGTTTTCTCCGTCTTGATGGCATACCCACGAAGGCGCATGTCCCGACGGATTTCTTCCAGGAACCGGCTGCGCATAGAACCTCCTTGTTCATTCTTGGTGCGTTGGGCGCCTGTATAGTGTTATAGCACAATTATCCAAATATGCGGGCGCACGCCTATTGACCCCTGTTCGGGAGTAGCTTGATATTTTTCCAGAAATTAAGCCATCATAGAAAACTTGTTCAATAAACGGCGTAATTGAGTTAATGTGCAGAGAAACTGATTAATCGTGCTGGGGCACGATACAAATGTTATGTGATTATTAGCTATGACCGTTGAAATGCCGGACGAGCTTTCAAAAGCTCTGATTGAAGAGAGAGATGAGCTCGGAGTAGTCTTGCGTGCCCAACTATACATTGAGAATAAGCTTGATGAACTGCTTTTATCTATGATCCCAAAGCCCGAGCACTTCCATCAAATGCAACTGAATTATTCAGCTAAAGTAAAGTTAGCTTGCGCTCTTGGGTTTGACTCTGATTTTAAAGGGATGCTATTGGCTCTAGGTTCTATAAGAAATAAGTTCGCCCATAATCTAGATCAGGCAATTGATGAAGAAACTATGAAAAACCTGCATAGCGTGGCACACCCGCTATATCGTGAACGCCTCCCTGAATTTATAAATAGTCAGAGCCAAGGGAGTAAAGTCAGCTCCTTTAACGAGGTCCACCCTAGGGATCAATTTACAACATTGGTCATAGCGTTGTGGGTGATTATGACCCGAGCCATTGAGCAAGTAGAGGAGCACTATGGCACATAACCAGGCACACCAATACGCCACCGCAAGCGGTGGCCGGACGCTCGCAAGCTCGCGCCGTTGTGTGCGGCGTTATAGCGCTCGGCCTGAGCCAGTAGCAAGGGCGAAGCTCATGCCGCGACCAAGTACCATAGGCACTCGTTGACTGAATGGGCACAGAAGAGAATCCGTGGTAACGTTTGCCGGTAATCAGTGGCGCTGCTCGGAGGAATCAGTAAGCTGATATCCGTTACCACCCAGCGGTGGGCGGTTGCCTAAAACATCACTGCCAACCCAAGAGCCTGAGCTTTCGCTCGGTGGCGTGCTAATAAGAAGGATCAATGGAAATGGTCACCATCCCGCTTTTTTTCAGCACCCTTGAAGGTGATGCTCCGGCGGAGCTCCGCAAAGCGTGCTTTCCTTCCAGGTCAACGCGTCGCGGCTATAACCAGGCGCAGCAATTCGCGCCTGGCGGCGCCGGACACTCGCTTCGCGCGCGGCGTTAACCCTTTTAAGAGGTCCAGCTTGAATATTGAAGTAAGTAACGAAAAATCCGGTGATGACGCGAGAATACATCAGGTTACAGAGCAGGCGTTTTTTAGCGCGCCTCACACTGATCATACTGAGCAGTTCATTGTAGATGCCCTTCGCCGTGCGGGAGCGCTGACGATTTCTCAGGTGGCTAAAGCTGAAGGAGAAATTATTGGTCATGTAGCGATTTCTCCTGTCACTCTTTCAGGTGGTGCAACCGGCTGGTTTGGGCTTGGGCCAATATCTGTTCTTCCTGAATTTCAAGGACTCGGTATTGGATCTAAGCTGATGCAGAGTTCCCTTGCCGCGCTTGAGGAAATGAATGCCTCTGGTTGCGTGGTGCTCGGTGACCCTGCTTATTATGGGCGCTTAGGATTCAAGGTCGTAGATGGGCTGGTCTTCCCCGGTGTGCCTGCTGAGTATTTTCAGGCGCTATCCTTTTTCGGCGAGTTCCCAAAAGGAGAAGTTTCGTACCATGACGCATTCTCAGCCCAGGGTTAACAAGGCCAAGCACAGCGACAGCTTTTCCGTTACGGCTTCGCCTCCACTACAAAGCTGCGCGTGTTGGCAGCGTTATGCGCCTCTTCCGCTGGCTGTGACTAGAGGTAGAAACCATTGAGTGAAATCGAGCATCAGATCAAGGAACTGATAACAGCTGGCGAGATTCGAATCAGCGAGCATGGCTACGACGAGCTCGCTGATGACGGGCTGAGCGCAAGGGAGCTGGTTTCGGGCGCGAGCGACGCTGAACTGCTTGAGGAGTACGCGGATTATCCAAAAGGTCCCTGTGTGCTATTCTTGCAAAAGGATCGTGTCGGGAACCCGGTCCATGCAGTATGGGGCATACCCAAAGGCCACAGTAAACCTGCGGTACTTGTAACAGCTTATCGACCGAACCCTGATCGGTGGGATTCATCCTACCGTAGGAGAGTTTGACCATGACTGCCCGAGAAAGAACCAAGTATGTGCACGAAGGCCAGTATGTCGCTGAAGTCAGCGTACAGCTGATTGACACTGACGACTCCTGGTCTCCGCATCTCAGCCTGGAAGATGCCTACAAACTCGATGATGTCCGAGAGGCGCTTCGCCAAGGCAATGTCCAGGCTGCCTCCCGCTACGGGAAAGTGTTCGAACTTCGGCCCGTGGCTGAGGGGTGAAAGTTACCGCCGCCCTTATCTGCAATGTTCCGGCGTATAACCATTACATAAAGTACGCGCCTTCGGCGCCGGACGCAGCTGCGCTGCGCCGCTTATGAAAGGGCGTTAGTGCTCATCAGGGCCGTCGGCTTTCTTCCACATCGTCAGAGAGCCAGACTTTGATCAGCGACTGGTAAGGCATATCTCGCTTGTTTGCCTCAATCTTGATTCGATCCAAAAGAGACTCAGGCAGTCTCAGGGAGATAGTCTTTGTGGAAGGTTTCAGATTGGGAAACTGTGCACGTTTGGCCTGCTTCCAGTCTACGTATTCCGTCGAGTCCTTGCTTTCCCAGAAAGCACGCTCTTCAGCCTCACTTTTAAACTCAGGCACCTTCTTGGCTTTGCTCATAAATTTTCCGCTCCTTACGGTGCATATTACGGGCGGAAATCACTCTGATCAGACTTCCAGCGCCTCGCAAGGTAAATGTAATGTGTAGCTGCCGCCGGTCATCCGTTACACCCAAGGCATGGTATCGAGGCTCTTCCTGGCTATGCTTGTGGTCTGCCACCACCAGGAGAGGCTGGTTGAAAAAGACCTGCTCCGCCTCCGACTGGCGCACCGAATGCTTATCCGTGCTCTTCCGGGCGTTGCCGTCATCCCAATCGAACCCGCTAGTTTGCGTCCAGTCAATCATGTCTGTATATTACCACCATATACATAATCTGCAAGCCGCACTAACAATTAATTGCAGTTCGTTCCGGCCCTTCTGGGCCTCCACCGGACGTGGCCTGGCGTCCACGCCGCTGAATAAAGGGCGTTATAGCGCTCGGCCTGAGCCAGTAGCAAGGGCGAAGCTCATGCCGCGATCAAGTACCATAGGCACTCGTTGACTGAATGGGCACAGAATAGAATCCGTGGTAACGTTTGCCGGTAATCAGTGGCGCTGCTCAGAGGAATCAGAAAGCTGACATCCGTTACCACCCAGCGGTGGGCGGTTGCCCAAAACATCACTGCCAACCCAAGAGTCTGAGCTTTCGCTCGGTGGCGTGCTAATAAGAAGGATCAATGGAAATGGTCACCACCCCGCTTTTTTCCAGCACCCTTGGAGGTGATGCTCCAGCGGAGCTCCGCATGGCGTGCTTTCCTTCCAGGTCAACGCGTCGCGGCTATAACCAGGCGCAGCAATTCGCGCCTGGCGGCGCCGGACACTCGCTTCGCTCGCGCCGTTGTGCGCGGCGTTATGAGTAAATGAGCTGATGAGACGTACTCTTTCACATGCATCAGTGCTGATCATGTGTGTAATAGGGTATCCTCAGACCTTTTAAGGAAGGTAACGCGTTGTCAACTAAAAAGACGAACATAGATCCGAAGCGAAATGCTGGGGGGAATCCGTATATCGAGAAGGGCGATGGTGATGCCCCTATTCAAGCCTATATCGCGGCCATGCCTGGTTGGAAGCAAGCGCTCGGTCGTCAGCTTGATACATTGATCACTCGCGAAGTGTCGGGCGTCCAAAAAGCCGTGCGTTGGAACACTCCGTTTTATGGTGTCGAAGGACAGGGCTGGTTTCTGGCGATGTACTGCTACAAAAAATATTTCCAGATCAGTTTCTTGAATGGATCGCAGCTTGATCCCTTGCCGCCCAAAGAGTCGAAGGAAAAAAGTGTGCGGTATCTAGACATATACGAGGGTGACGGATTTGATGAAGAGCGCATAGCGAGCTGGATTAAGCAGGCAGCCAAATTGCCGGGAGACAATGTGTTTTGAAAAATCACACTACTTCTAAGCAGTGGAGCAAGTAGCAAGTGTCCACTCATAACAATCCGCAGCAATCGCTCCCGTTGGTCGCTGGGACAGCCAAAACGCTGCGCTTATTTGGCAGCCCTTGTGCGGGGCGTTATGCAGCTTGACACCGTTGCGCAACACGCTACACTATGACTTATGATCAAGTCTTTCCAGCACAAGGGATTGCGCCGTTATTACGAGACAGGGAGCACGCGCGGCATCCAGGCGAAGCACGCCAACCGGCTAAGAATGCAGCTGGCAGCCCTCGATACCGCAGTTGAAATCGCTGATCTGGATATTCCTGGATATGGATTACACCCGCTTAAAGGGAATCGAAAGGGCATATGGGCCATCACAGTAATTGGAAACTGGCGGCTGACCTTCGAATTCTCAGACGGCAACGCGTATCTGCTTGATTATGAGGATTACCACTGATGTCTATGCACAACCCCCCACATCCCGGTGAGTTCATTCTGGCGACCTACATGGAGCCTTATGGATTGAGTTGCCGCTATTTGGCCGAGCAACTGGATGTCTCGCCATCTACTTTGAACCGGATTCTGAAGCAGCAGAGCGGTGTTAGCCCGGAAATGGCATTACGGCTCTCCAAGGCGCTAGGCCGTACACCTCGAAGTTGGCTCGCGATGCAGGACGCTTATGACCTGTGGCATGCGGGTAAGACCATCAAATTGGATAAAGTCCATAAAGTTGAACTCACCGCTGCATAACCATCAATTGCACGCGACCAGCTGCGCTGGCGCGTGAATACGGGCGTTAGGGCGACAGGAGCTCCCGGAGCATATGGCAAATATAGAGATACCGGATGAAGCGAAACAGGCACAGTCAGTCGTTGAGGCTGTGCTTGGTGAGTCGATCATCGGCATTTATCTCTTCGGCTCTGCAGTTGTTGGTGGTTTAAGGCGTGACAGCGACGTAGATATCTTGGTCGCGGTCTCTGACTCGCCTACCTTTAAGCAAAGAAAGGCCTTGGTATCTCAGTTGATGAGCGTATCCGGCGCAATCGGGAATCTACAGGCCATCAGACCGTTAGAGTTAACTGTGATGACGGTTTCTGATGTCGTGCCTTGGCAATTCCCGCCTCGGGCTGAGTTTGTATACGGTGAGTGGTTGCGAGAGGAGTTTGAGGCCGGAAGTGTTCCGGAACCAGCCCGCGATCCTGACCTTGCAGTTGTTTTGAAGAAAGTGATCGATAGCAGCCTGCCGCTGTATGGAAGCAATGCTGCTGAGGTTTTCGAGCCGGTGCCTATGACTGATATCCGACGGGCAATCCGTGATTCTTTGCCCAGTCTTCTGGCTGAGGCAGCGGGAGATGAACGTAATGTTGTTCTGACCTTGTCGCGTATGTGGCTGACCGCAGCTACCGGCGATATCGCTCCAAAAGATACGGCTGCGGAATGGGCGGAAAATCAGGTAACTCCTGACCACGGTATGCTATTGAAGTATGCGCGGGAAGGCTACCTGGGAGTCATTGAGGATCGATGGGGGAAGCACGAGGATTTTGAAGCGCTTGTTTCCTATATGAAAAGCTCGATTGAGGAGTGCCTTGATGCCCCAGAAGTGCCCTAACCATCACAGGCACAGCGACAAATTTTCCGCTGCGCTGCAAATTTGCCCGTGCTGTGGGCGTTATGTTTCCGGCAGCGCCGAGATCAAACCAAGATGGTCAACGAACGGAATGAAGTCTCGATCAGTAAATAGCAATGGCATTCGTCGTTCGATGCAGAAAGTCGCAATAATGACGTCAGTGGTTTTGCGGATGGTGATTCCTTTTTTACGGAGCGCACGATAATTTTCAGCACATTTTTCAGGCATGCCTTCGCCAAACAACTCAAGCCTGCCCAAGGTCATCAGTGTCTGCTTGGTCAGGCGATATTCGCTGTCGTTCCGGATGCCTTGAAGGATTTCCAGGAAAATCAAATCACCCATGGCGACGGTACCCGCGACAATTCCCGCATCCAGGGCATCCGTATGCTGGCTCTGGACTCCGTTAAGGTAGTCGATCCAAACACTGGTATCGACCAGAATCACTTACCGCCTCGCATCTCTTCCAGGTCACCTTCCCATTTCACTCGGCCACGCAGCTTGCGAATTTCCTGTTGCTGGCTTCGTAAGACAAGCAGTTTAAGTCCTTGTTCTACAGCTTCTTTTTTAGTGCTGTACCCGGATGCTTTGAGGGCCGCCTCCATCAGGTTGTCGTCTATTACTATGTTGGTTCTCATAAATCACCTAGCTGTGTGTATGAATGGAATATATGTACACACTCTAGCATGGGTTAAAAAACATAACAATCCGCAGCAATCGCTCCCTTTGGTCGCTGGGACAGCCAAAACGCTGCGCTTATTTGGCCGCCCTTGTGTGAGGCGTTTTGTCAGCTTCGAACGGGTGGCGCTGAGGAAATTGCGGCAGCTGCAAGCTGCCAGCGCTCTGGATGATCTTAAAGTACCGCCCGGAAATAGATTGGAGCCACTGTCTGGTGACCGTAAGGGCCAATACAGCATTCGGATCAATAACCAATACCGGGTTTGCTTTCGCTGGACCAAAGCGGGAGCGGAAGATGTCGAAATCGTTGATTATCATTAGGAGGTAACTCATGCGCAATATTGATGCGGTAACGCCTGGCGAGTTACTGAAGGAAGAGTTTCTTGATCCCATGGGAATCACCCAGTATCGTCTGGCCAAAGAGATTGGAGTACCCGCTCAGCGGATCGGGCAGATTGTTGCAGGAAAACGCGCAATTACTGCAGATACGGATCTGAGACTTTGTCGTTTTTTTGGCCTGTCAAATGGATACTGGTTGCGAGCCCAGGCAGCCTATGACACTGAAGTTACTAAAGATGCTCTAGCAGAACAATTAAAGAATATTCGCCCGTGGAATTCAGGGTCACACATGAACCACATGGCATAACAATCGCTGCACGGCGACAATTTTTCCGCTGCTTTGCAGCTCCAAAATTGCGCGTGAATACGGGCGTTAGCTGCTTATGCGAGTAATTGAGCTACAAAAGAACAGTGACTGGGAGACAGGCTTTTTAACAGAGGCGAGTCGTATTCAAGCAGCTCTAGCTAGTATCGTACTGCATGTACATCATGTTGGAAGCACCTCAATCCCTGATATAGCCGCAAAGCCAGTGATCGACATGATATTGGAAGTCTCTTCACTCGAGCAGCTACGACAAACTGATCACGCGCTAGTAGATTTAGGGTATGAGTGTCTTGGAGAGAATGGGTTGCCAGGCCGGAGGTTCTACCGAAAGGGAGACGACCAGCGTACCCATCATATTCACGCCTATGAGTCAGGGCACCCAGATATATATCGCCACACAATATTTCGGGACTATTTGAGAGCACACAAAGACAAGGCGGCTCACTACGAACGGATCAAACTTGAAGCGGCCAACAAATTTAGGGAATCACCCGACGAATATGCAGAAGCTAAGTCACCAACAATACGCCTCCTTGAGAATGAAGCCATGTTGTGGGGCCGCAGCTAACCAATACATGAAGTTCGTGCCCTTCGGGCACCGGACGCAGCCTCAGGCTGCGCCGCTTATGAATAAGCGTTGAGGCTGTAGAAAAACCCAAAAGAACGCCCGGTCTGATATAATAGCGTCAAATCTAACAGTCTACGGACAAAGACATGCCCAAGTTCAAACACCATGATTACAACCAGTCCTCCATGGTGGTGATCAACTACGAAGAGCAGCTCCAGCCAGGCACTTTTGAGCATGCGATTCATTACCTCATAGACCACAAGCTCGATCTTTCCGTCTACTATCCCAATTACCGAAACGATGATAATGGCAGGCCCGCCTACGATCCGGCGATACTGCTGAAGATCATTCTCTTCGCTTACTCCAAAGGCATTACCTCAAGTCGGCAGATCCAGTGGTGCTGTGAGACCAACATCATCTTAAAAGCCCTGTCCTGCGACACCGTGCCACACTTCACAACCATCGCCAGTTTCGTCAGTAGTCACAGCGATGAGATTGAGCAGATATTTGAACAGATCCTGCTTGTTTGTCACGAACAAGGACTGCTCGGCAACGAGCTGTTTGCGATCGACGGGTGCAAGATGCCCTCCAATGCATCAAAGGAATGGTCGGGTAGCCTGAAAGAGCTGGGCGAGAAACGCGACAAGATCCAGCGCCAGATTCGACACCACCTCAAGGAGCACAGGCGAGCCGACAAAAACGAGCCCCACGATGATGAGCGTAGTCGACGAAACCGACAAACCCTGGAGACGCTCAACCGGGCCAGTGATCGGATCGACAAGTTCCTAAAGACAGCGGCGCCAAGGATGGCTCAAGGTCGCATTCGCAAGGAAGTGAAAAGTAACATTACCGATAATGAAAGCGCCAAGATGACCACCAGCAAGGGTACGATCCAGGGCTACAATGGCATCGCGGCAGCCGACAAGAAGCATCAGGTCATTATTGAGGCACAAGCCTTCGGTGAAGGGCAGGAGCACCATACCCTGCAGCCGATGGCAGAGCGGATCCGCAAGCGGTATGAACGGCTCGGCATCCACGAGAATATCTATGCCTCCGGCACTGTACTGACCGCCGATACCGGCTTTGCCAATGAAGCCAATATGCAGTACCTGCATGAACAGGGTATCAATGCCTACGTGCCCGACAATCAGTTCCGCAGCAGTGATCCGAAGTTCGCGGATCAAAAGCGCAAGTACGGCAAACGTCACCAGGATGGCAAGAAGAAGACGCAGGGTTTTGCGCCGGAGCGGTTCGAGCTGAATCCACACAGCAAAAGCTGTGTATGCCCGGCAGGTCTCGTTCATCCTGGAGAAAGGGTAACCGCCAATACGAGAAAGCCGAATTACACCGACTGGATGAAGGTCCGGGTTGATAGTCAGAAAGGTAAGCGGATCTACAGCCACAGGATGTCGGTGATCGAGCCGGTGTTCGGCAATATCGGCGTGAACAAGGGACTTGGCCGCTTCAGTCTGCGAAGCAGAAAGAAGGTTCAAGGTCAGTGGCAGATGCACTGTATGATCCATAATATTGAAAAGCTGATGAATTACGGTAGATTGGCGGCATAACAAGCGCGGATCGGGCCTACTACAGAAGTGTGCATCGATTTATTGCCGCTGGCGAAGTGCTGGTGAAGAGTCAGCTGAGAAGCATCAAAACAAAAAGGTCGAGCCCAGAAGAGCTGCCCAAGTGCGTTTTTCTACAGGCTCGTTATGAGGCACTAAAGATGTGATGCCACATCCCTACGCTTGTGTAGTATTCGGATGATTTCGATATCGCAGTCAATGCCAAGTCGGAAGAAAATGATATGGTGGCCTTCAAGGTACTTGTAATAGTCCTGCTTGATCTCGTCGCATTTTCGGCCAAGCGCTGGATTTTCGGCCAGGGCGTAGAAACTTGAGTCCAACCTCTTGAGATACAGCATTCTCTGGTCCCGCCCCCAGGTTGTTTCGGTGTAGCGGGCAATACCAATCAAGTCTTCCCTGGCTTTGTTGGTAATTTTGAAGGCGGGCATCAGTGCGCTTGGTTATCCAATTCATCCATAAGGGAATTATAGCTGTAATCGGCGAAACCGCTACGCTCCCCATCAGCCAGCAGTTTGCGCAGGTGCTCACGCCTTGCCTCCGTTTCCTCGAGCATTCGCAGGCCCGCTCGGACGACCTCGCTGGTAGAGCCGTAGCGGCCACTCTTGAGCTGCTCAGAGATAAACTCGTCAAAATGCTCACCGAGGGATATGCTGGTGTTTTTAGCCATAGCAGGACTCCAAGTACCAATATTCACTATTTGATGGTACTG
>JBJHCW010000009.1:0-131179 GCA_050486205.1 Gammaproteobacteria bacterium
CACCTGGAGAGCGCATCGTCTCACGCCCAGTCAATTTCTGCATCCATCCAGTGGGTCGCCCCATAAACACCTCCAAGATTAGTGTGTTGCGACGACCGGTTGAATCCACCCAGTACACCAGTTATGACTGGCGAGGGATGCTGGACCAAAACGGCCTGATTGCCAGCATGAGCCGCAAAGGTAACTGCTACGACAACGCAGTAGCTGAGAGCTTCTTTCAGCTCCTGAAACGCGAACGGATTCGCCGAAAAGTGTACCCGAGCCGCGAAGTCGCACGGCAGGATATATTTGCTTACATCGAAATGTTTTACAATCCGGTTCGTCGTCACGGATCCAACGGAAACGTGTCGCCAGCCGAGTATGAAAAGAGTTATTTTATGAAGCTGGAAAGTGTCTAGAGAACTGGTGGCGATTCAGACTATGCTACCCGCTGGCTCTAGCACTGCTTGAGTCGCCGGGCTGTGTGACATTCTCAGGGAGCGGAGACAAGGTCAGTCTTGCTCTGTACAGGGACTCTGATTCGTCCAGCTCGTGCATCTCCAGGTCAAATGTCTGGGCGTATGCGACTGGCGTCAATGTGCCCGCCAGCAAAAATGCCAGAATGCACATCACCATTGTTTTGGGGTAACTCAAAAGCAGCTCTCTCCTTGTAGCCTACATACGAATATGGAGCTTCACCAAGCTCCTTCATTTTGTGACAGTCGAACAACTATTCCATCAGTGCAGAAATCCGGCGTCTCATGGCCTCGTCTGGCAACACTCCCCTGCCAGCCGCCATGTTTTCACGCAAGTGGTCCGGGTTGGATGTTGCTGGAATGGCGCAGGTCACTGCCGGGTGCGAGAGCACAAACTTGAGGAATATCTGACTCCAGGCCGTGCAGTCAATTTCTGATGCCCAGTCCGGTAGCGGCTGATTGGCGAAACGTGGGAACAGATCACCACCGCCAAAGGGACGATTGATCATGGTGGCAACACCACGATCCCGGGCCTTTGGCAGAACACGCTCGCCTGATTCCTGTTGTGACAGGGCGTAGTTGATTTGCAGAAAGTCGATACGATCGTCGTCCAGCAGTTGTTCTACCTCGTCGTACTGCCGGGCGTTAGACGTGGTGATGCCGATATAACGTATCTGCCCTTCTGCCTTCATGGCTTCCAGCGTCTCCAGGTGTATGGCCACATCACGCAGATTATGCACCTGCATCAGCTCAATGTGATCACTGCGCAGTTCTCGCATTGACTGCTGCATCTGATCGATGCCGGCTTGCTCACCGTCGGTCCAGACCTTGGTGGCAAGCCACAGGTCTTGCAGAATGCCCAGTTCATGAGTCAGGTTGCCGGAGAGCTCTTCGGCGCCGGTGTACATGGGCGAGGAATCCACAATCGTGCCACCGAGTTCATGGAACAGGCGTAACACGTCGCGTAAGCCCGGGATTTCGTCATCGGAGTCCGGCATGAATGTCTGCCAGGTGCCCAGCCCTACCGCAGGAATTTGCTCGCCGCTGCGCGGGATGGTGCCCATGATCATGCCATCGTCGGCAAATGCAGCACGAATTGTCAGCGAAGGCGCCAGGCCTGCTATAGCCAGAGCGCCAGCGCCAAGGCCCAGTGCCTTGCGTCGGGTCAGTTTGTGATGAGCCATATTCGATCTCCGTTTTTGTACTGCCAGAAGCAACAGTGTTGTACAAAATACGCACCGCTGTCCAATCGTCGCCGGAGAGCATGACAGGAGCCAGCGTCTGCCCTACCATGGCACGTTGTCCATCTGACCCGATGTATGACCATCACTGTGACTGTGTTTCTGAGCCATCTTTTAGCCGTTTTTGTGGGTAGCGCGGCCGGCGGCGCCGCCCGATTCTGGGCCGCGCGCGGTGTTCAGTTTTGGTTTGGCCGTGATTTCCCCCTGGGCACCCTCTTCGTCAACGTCACCGGCGCGCTACTGATTGGTGTGCTGGCGGCCGTGCTGGCACATGTTGGCGGTCTGGCTGAGCATCATCTGGCGCCGCTGTTGCTGATCGGCGTGTGCGGCAGTTACACCACGGTGTCCTCGTTCGCGCTGGACAGCATGATGTTGCTGCGCGATCGTCGCTGGTTGCTGCTTGCCTGCAACCTGCTGGGATCGATGTTGCTGTGCATAACGGCGGTCTGGCTTGGATACCAGATGACGGTGCAGGTCTTTGCGCTGGAGGTGTCGGTTTGAAAAGGGCTGCTCCGGAAAACGTCGAGGAGAAATCTGTCGGGAGCACGGCGGCCAATGGCAGGATCATTGCCACGGTGGCACTGGGCAGCGCGCTGGGTGGCAGCACCCGTTATCTGCTGGAGCTGGCCGTGGCCAGCCTGTGGTCCGGGGGTTTTCCGCTGGGCATTCTGTTGATCAATGTCAGTGGTTCGGCGCTGATCGGTTGGCTCGCTGCATCCATGCTTGCCAGTGCCGCGCCGAAACAGCAGGAATGGAAGCGGCACTTCCTCATGGCGGGTTTCTGCGGGGGTTACACCACCTTTTCGGTGCTCAGCCTGGATACTCTGCTGCTGATTCAGCACAGTCCGGCGTTGGCTCTGTTCAATATGTCGGGCACCGTAGTGTTATGCCTGTTTGCGGCGCTGCTGGCTTACCGGATTGTTGCGGGCCCGGGATCCGACGGCCCGCAACGCGGTTGCTGAGCTCAGCAGGTGTATCAGGCCTGCTCGATGCTCCAGTCGCAACCTTCGCAGTCCGGGGAGATATTGTGTTCCGCCAGGACCTCGAAGATCAGCTCACGCCAGGTTTCATTGGGCTGCCAGACAGTGTTCATATCTGCTTTGGCTTCCGCCAGTGGTATGTCTTCGTAAATCACCCGATACAGGAAGCTGAAAGCGGTTGCCCGGGCATTGACCTGGCAATGCAGCAGTGTTTTCTGGTCCGGATAACGCTGCATGGCATCAGCGAAGGTGTAGAAGTCACGGGATGTGGGCTGGTTCCAGTCAACCGGAATATGCACGTAATCCATGCCCAGGCCTTTGACAATCTGGTCGGCATTGGGCACCGCGTTCTGGTTGTTGGTGAACGCTATGTAGATCACCCTTTCGTAACCAGCATCGGCAATGAGCTCAAACTGTTCAGCCGTGGGTTGCCCGGCGCTGGCGAAAGTCTGGCTGTACTGGCGGAAATTGAGAATGTCCGCCAGGCGTGGGTCTGCGGGTTCTGTGGCCGAGGCGTGGCCGGTCACAACAATCATTGTCATGGCTGCAATCCTTTTCAGCAGTCTGTTCAGATCGGGCAACAGGTTCATACGATCTCCAAAACGGCGGTCTGAAGCTTGGTCTGTCATTATGCCTTACTCGACAGTAGACTGTCAGCTGCCTGTGATTTGCATGCCATCCGGTTCGCAGCCTGGGCGGATCAATCCGTGTGTATCAATCTGTCCATATCAAGGAGTCGTGCAAGCGGTGGGACAAAACATCGATAAAGTGGATTTCCAGCCCGAAGACTATGAGCGCTTCCGGGATCGAGCCGAGCAGGACCTGGCGCGTTTGCGTGAACTGCTGGAAACCCCTCGCTTTGGTGTGGGTCCGGCCTCACTGGGTGCCGAGCTGGAGGTCTACATCGTAGATCACAACGGCCGTCCGATGGCATTGAACACCGAAATCCAGAACGACATGCAGGATGATCAGGTGACGTTGGAGCTCAATCGATTCAATCTGGAATACAATCTGAAACCTGTGATGCTGGACCAGACACCTTTCCTTCACACCGAACGGCAACTTCTTGGTGCGCTGGGTGATATGGAGCAACACGCCGCCCGTTATGGCGGCAGTGTTGTGCCCATCGGTATATTGCCCACCCTGCAGCTGGAGGACTTTGATCATCGCACCATGACCAACCTGCCCCGTTTTCACGCGCTTCGGAACAAACTGCGCGAGGAGCGTGATGGTCTGTTCCGCATTGATATCAGTGGCGAGGACACGCTGTCTCTGGCAACCGATGACATTACACTGGAAGGGGCAAACACTTCCTTCCAGGTGCACTACCGCGTAGCCCCGGCAGACTATGCCCGGCTGTTCAATGCCATTCAGCTCGTCACACCGCTGGTGCTGGCGGTATCGGCCAACTCTCCCCTGGTGTTCGGACATCGCTTGTGGCACGAGTCGCGTATTCCCCTGTTCAAGAAGTCCATAGACAGTCGTAGTGACGAGGTTCCCGAGTCACTGCGCTGGCAGCAACCCGCCCGCGTCAACTTCGGTCATGGCTGGATGCGCCACGGTGCCTACGAATTGTTTGCCGAATCTGTGAGACTGTATCCCCCACTGCTGCCTATTGTCCGAAGTGCAGCTGATCCGGTTCGCACGGACCGGGCACCGTTGCTGTCCGGGTTACGGATGCAACTTGGCACTGTCTGGCTCTGGAACCGTCCGGTATACGATGATGCGGATGGCGGTCATCTGCGAATCGAAATGCGCTCCCTGCCCTCGGGCCCGACTCCAGTGGATATGTTGGCCAGCACAGCCCTGATGATCGGCCTGGCTGAAGGCTTGCGCGATGATATTGATGAACTGATGACGGCACTGCCCTTTCGGCACGCGATACACAATTTCTACCGCGCGGCACAACAGGGCATCGATGCCAGGCTCATCTGGCCGACGCTGACCCAGTCCGGGCTGAAGGAAGTGCCGGTTGTCACCCTGCTTGAGCGGCTTTTGCCTCGCGCCGATGATGGCCTGTCACTTATCGGTATTGGTGTGGAAGAGCGAAAATATTATCTGGATATCATTGCCGAGCGCCTGCAACAACGACAGACAGGCGCGAGCTGGCAGCTGGCGGCGCTGGCACAGCTGGAGCAAGCGCAAAAGCGTACTGTGGCCTTGCACAGGATGCTGGCGCTGTATCAGGACCAGAGTCGGGAAAATATTCCGGTCGCTCAATGGCAGTTGCCGACATGAACTCCGACATGAAAAAGGATTCACTCATCCGCCACTGGTACCACCCCAAGCCGGCAGAGGTCGGGGACAATATCCTCGAGTTTGTCCGGCTGCTCGGTGGGCCCTGCCGTATCGAAATTCCGGGGCGTGACCGATCCCGTTGCCGGGTATTGGTCACCCTGCTGCACGGCAATGAAACAAGCGGTGTCAGTGCATTTCATGCGCTGCTGAAGGAAGACTTCGAGCCTCACGTTACCCTCTACTGTTACCTGATTGGTATTGAAGCGGCGTTGACACCGCCGGAGTTCACCCATCGCCAGGTGCCGGGCAAAAGGGACTACAATCGTTGTTTCAGGCCACCTTTCGGGATTGATAAGCAGGGACGGATCTGTCAGCAGCTGCTGCAGGAGATTGCTGTGATGGAGCCGGAGTTTGTGGTGGATATGCACAACACCTCCGGTGCTGGCCCTGCCTTTGCCGTGACCACGCGACTGGCCCGGGAGCACGAGGCAGTCATTTCGATGTTCACTGCACGGCTGGTAGTGACGGACCTGCGTCTTGGTGCCCTCATGGAAGCGGACTCCGATCATGTGCCATTCGTCACCATCGAATGTGGTGGCGCTTCGGAGGCCACTGCTGATCGGTTGGCGCTGGATGGACTCAGGCGTTACTTCGGTGCCAGGGATATCCTGCGTCCCCCCGCTGCCGACTGGCAGCTGGATCTGTATCGTCATCCCATGCGTGTGGAGCTGCAGCGCACTGCCCGTATTGCTTACGGTGAGGCTCCCTCCTCCACTGCAGACCTGACCCTGAAGGTGGATGTCGAGCATCACAATTTCGGGGTGGTGGACAGCAGCACCCTGCTTGGATGGGTGGCGCCAGGTGGCGCACCTGTGCTGTCGGTGCTGGATGCGGACGGGCGCGATCATGCCGACAGTCTCTACAGGATTGAGCAAGGCTGCCTGTATCCACGCTGCCGTCAGAAACTGTTCATGATCACCGGCAACCCTGTAATCGCCCACAGCGATTGCCTCTGGTACACCGTGCCCGACTGAGACTGATACACTGGTTTTGTGCTGGCCTGATCGTATACCGGGGAGTCTCTTATAGATTCCCGGGGCCTTGCACATCAACCGTTCGGGAGGTGACATCGATGAAAAACATTTTGACCGTGATCATGTTGACCTGTGGTTTGTTCGGTGCAAAAGCCCTGGCCGGGACAACCATAATTGACAATGTGCGTCTCATTGACGTGCTTGAAAGCGAAGCCACGGCGCCGTCGGCGTTGCTGATTCGTGATGGTTTCATAGTGGAGAGCGGCCCCGCGGGTGCGTTCGACAACATTGACGATGCCGTGCGTATTGATGGCAGGGGCCGGTATCTGATGCCGGGCTTGGCCGAAATGCACGCCCATGTGCCGGGCGACGGGGACCCGAGCTATCAGCAGGACGTTCTGTTGCTCTATCTGGCGCATGGTGTGACCACCATTCGGGGCATGCTTGGTCAGCCGGTCCACCTTGACCTGCGACGTGATCTGGCTAGCGGACATGTTGTAGGTCCGCGCCTGGTCACTTCGGGGCCTTCCTTCAATGGTAATTCTGTAGATTCCCCGGAGTCGGCTGCCGCCATGGTACGTGCGCAAGCCGAAGCCGGTTATGATTTTCTTAAGCTTCATCCGGGCTTGTGGCCGGAAGCCTTTGATGCAATAGCACGGACGGCCGATTCGCTGGGTATCGATTTTGCCGGTCATGTATCCCATGAGGTTGGCATAGATCGGGCCATCGCTGCGCGTCAGCGTAGTGTCGATCATCTGGATGCCTATATGCAGGCGCTGATTCCCGAGGATCATGAGCTCCATGGCACAGATCCTGAGTTCTTCGGAATCAACCTGGCATTGGCTGCAGATGCTTCACGCATTGATGAGCTGGCACGACGCACCGCCGAGGCAGGTGTGTGGAACGTGCCAACCGAAACCCTTGCGTACAATATTGCCAGCGAGCGCAGCCTGGACGAGCTGATGAACCGCCCGCAAATGACCTACATGTCCGCGGAAACACGTGAGCAATGGCAGCAACGTGTGGAAGCATCAAGGGCCCAGTACAGCAGTGAGCAGCGACAGGCATTCATTGACATACGGCTCCAGCTCATCAAGGCGCTTCATGACGCTGGCGCCGGTCTGTTGCTGGGCGCCGATGCCCCGCAGATCATGAATGTGCCGGGACATGCGGTTCACGAGGAACTGGCCTTGTATGTCATGGCCGGCCTGACGCCAGCCCAGGCGCTGGCAACGGGCACAATCAATGTGGGCCGTTATCTTGGGCAACCGGCCTATGGTTGTATTGCAGAAGGCTGTGTCGCTGATCTGATCCTGCTCGAAGGCAACCCGCTGGACGATATTGCCAACACAGAAACCGTAGAGGCTGTGATGCGCGCAGGCCAATGGTTTGAGCGCGACATCCTGGACGAGTGGCTGGCCGACATTGCCGACAGGTCAGCCTTGCGCTAATCACTCCGGCAATCGGTCCAGCGGCGCCAGCACGGCCTGCCAGCACGTCAGTTTGGTGTCAAATGTCATGCTGGCGTGCGCAGGGCTGGTAGAGGGCAGGCGACACAGCGTCATAGACCCGCCCACCCCTGCTTTCAGCACGTGTCGCCTGTAGAGTGTCTCGGCAGTAGTGCCATTGAAGAATATATGAGTTAGATCAGTCGCATGAGAGAATAATCCAGAAAAGTCATTAACTTTTATGGATTGCTGGTCAATGGCTGAATCCAGGCTGCCGGGCCGAATACAGCTGGCCAGAACATCCCAGACGGCCACGCCCTGCTCCACCAGTAATCGGGTACGCGTCTCATACGATGCCTGTGGGTCGATATCAAACAGCCGCCCCATCAAAGGCCAGAACGCATTGCGTGGATGAGCATAATATTGCCGGGCCTGTAACGACGCCTGGCCCGGCATGCTGCCCAGAATCAGAACAACTGCCCTGTTGCCCAGAAGGGGTGGGAATCCGGAGGCCTGCACGGTCAGTCTGCCTCAGGGTCTCTGCGGTGTTCCTTGATATGGACGTCGCGCTGTGGGTACGGAATTGTGATGGCAGCCTGCTTGAAAGCACGCCAGATGGCCAGATTGATCTCGGAGCGAACATTTCCAAAACCGGCCTCCGGATCAGCAACCCAGACCCTGAGCTGCAGTTCAATGCCATCGTCGCCGAATTCCATCAGCCGGCAGGTGGGCTCGGGATCATTCAGGACCCGAGGTGATGCGTGTGCGCACTCGAGCATCAGCTTCATTGCCTCTTCGGGGTCATCGTCGTAGCTGATCTGGACGGGTACTGCCACGCGCACATTGCGATCGGAGTAACTCCAGTTGATCACCTCGGACGTGATCAGGTTTTCGTTGGGTATCAATGTGTCCACCCCTTCCCTGTTTCTGACCACCACATAACGTGCATTGAGTTTTTCCACCCAGCCGAACTTGTCACCGACAGTGATCACGTCACCGGGCTTGATGGAACGATCCAGTACCAGAATGAAGCCACTGATAAAATTCGAGGCAATACGCTGCAGGCCAAAGCCCAGGCCAACACCCAGCGCACCACCAAATATGGCCAGTGAATTGAGATTGATGCCCACCGCATTCAATGCCAGCAGAAAGGCCAGGGAAATAAGCAGGAATTTGCTGAACTTGTTGATGCCGACCCGCATGGCTGGCGAGATATAGGCGGATTTGGAGATCTGGCGGTTGATCATCTCTGACAGCCAGAGGGCCAGGGTGAACGCAACACCCACCAGAATCATCAGATTGATGCTGTCCAGCAGCGAGACGCGCGTCTCTCCCATCTGGAAGGCCATGCCATCCAGCACAGCCAACACCGCTGGCAACCAACCCATCAGGTGCAGTATGACAACGACCCATATCATCAGTGCAAGGACATTCTCCGAGGATTTCAACAGCGGGTTGGCGGTGAAGGCCTTGCGCAGGACGTAGATGCTGAAACGCACCAGAGCCAACGCCAGCAGCACCGGAACCGCCACATGCAGCAACTGTGACGGCAAGGCGTAGTAGTCAAAAATGGCACGTGCCGGCAGCACCAGGGCCAGCATGGAAAGTGGCCACAACAGGCGCTGGGCGCTGCGGATGGCAATGTGCCGGAAGCCGGCACTGCTGATATTACCGGCCTCCAGCAGAGCCTGCAGTCGTCGGTTGACCAGCGCGCTGATGACAAAAGCCGCCGCCAGCAGCAGAAGCTGCCACCAGAAAACAGGTGCTGCGAGCTCGGACATCCACTGTTCAGCGAGCGCCACCAGAGTATCCATCATTGTACGGTGATCTCCCGGCCATCCTGTACGCCAAAAGACTATTTAGGCATAATTCCCTGTATTGACACAACCACTGCCCGACCGCACAGGACGCCCAGCCGGCATGAAATGTCCCAGGCCGCTGTTTGACACTCTGGAGACGATGCCCAACCCGTTCAGGGAGCCGGCACAGTCGCTGGAGCCCATCACAGAGTCCCCGCTTCCCGGTGCGCTTGAGGATTACCGGCGAGCCTGCGAATTTCTCTACAGCTACCGGGGCAGCCCCGATACGTTCAGCACCTATCGTCGTGAGCTGGAGCATTTCATTCAATGGAGCTGGCTGGTCGCTGACAAGACACTGCCGCAGATCCAGCGCGAGGACATCGAGGCATACGTGGCGTTTGCCCGGCAGCCACCGAAGACCTGGATCGGGACCAAGAACGTGGCGCGGTTTGTGGACCTGGGTGGTGAGCGCAAGGCCAATGCCGAGTGGCGCCCCTACGTCAGCGCAGGTGAGGAGTATGTACTGTCGCAGTCAGCGTTGCAGTCCTGCTTCAGTGTGCTCAGCAGTTTCTACAACTTTCTGATCCAGGAGAACCATGCGGCTGCCAACCCGGTTTCCCAGATCCGGCAAAAAGGCAAGTTCATCCGCAAACATCAGGGATCGGCGCCAATCCGGCGACTTTCGCCGCTGCAATGGGATTTTGTCATCGAGACCGCCGAGCGCATGGCGCAGGAGGATCCCCAACGACATGAGCGCACATTGTTTGTCATGAATGCCCTGTTTGCCATGTACCTGCGTATATCCGAACTGGTGGAAAGTGACAGGTGGGCACCCATGATGGGTCACTTTGAGCAGGACATCGAAGGCAACTGGTGGTTCACCACCGTGGGCAAGGGAAACAAGCAGCGGGAGATATCGGTATCCGATGCCATGCTGGAGGCGCTCAAGCGCTACAGGCGCTCGCGCGGTCTGACGGCGCTGCCGGCGCCGGGTGACACCTCGCCACTGATTCACAAGACCAGGGGACGCGGCGGCATCACCAGTACGCGGCAAATTCGTGGCATTGTGCAACAATGTTTCGATCGGGCGCAAGAAACCATGCGTGCGGACGGTTTTGTAGAGGAAGCTGAGCGCCTGTCAGCGGCAACCGTGCATTGGCTGCGGCATACGGGCATTTCCGAGGATGTCAGACACCGGCCCAGGGAACATGTCAGGGATGATGCCGGACACGGCTCCAGTGCAATTACCGACCGATATATTGATGTTGAGCGCACCGAGCGCCACGCAAGTGCCAGAAACAAGCGCATACGAGGCTGATTCACGATGTGCTGCCTTGACATCATTGAGCCAAAGTAATATCAAGGAGGATAGGAAAGTAGTAATTCCGACAACGATTTATGTTATGACTTAGTGGGGCGATATGAGCAGATCTGTACGAGAATTTCTCCGGCACAAGACTCTCTCCGGAACCTGTCTGGGCATCGGTATGGCGCTGATGCTGGCATTGACTCCGGTGCAGGCAATGGACGCCGAGGAGGGCCTGCCGGATGTGCTGGATATCAACGAGCTTTACACACCACTGGCCTCCGAGCCGGTTTATGGCGACACTGCCATTGCCCTGCTGCGCGAGCTGGAAACCAAGCACTACTCCAATGTTGTGTTCGACGAGCGTTTCTCGGCTCGCGCATTCGACAACTTCATCAAGGCACTGGATGGCTCACGGCTGTACCTGCTTGAGGAAGACGTGGAGCAGTTCAGGCCGTACCGTGACACCCTGCACACGAGCCTGCGCGGCGGTAATCTTGATGTTGGCTACGATATCTACAATGTCTACGTACAGCGGGTGATGAACCGGCTGATCTGGGCCATTGAGTATGTCGAGAATGATCTGCAGGATATCGATTTCACTGTGGACGAATATCTGGAACTTGATCGCGAGGACGCACCCTGGGCGCGCAGCCAGAGTGAGCTTGATGAGCTCTGGCGCCTCAGGGTCAAGAACAGTGCCCTGAGTCTTCGATTGACAGGTATGGAAATGGACCTGGTTCAGGAGCGACTGGATCGCCGGTATCGAAACCAGCTGAACCAGGTGGCCAGAACCAACAGCAGGGATGTATTCCAGGCGTATCTGTCGACTGTGGCCAAGACAGTGGATCCGCATACGAACTACTTCTCGCCCCGCGATTCGGAAAATTTCAACATGGGCCTGCGTGGTTCCCTCCAGGGTATTGGTGCCCAGTTGACCTCCGAGGATGAATTCACCAAGGTGGCAGAGTTGATCACGGGTGGCCCGGCCGAGCGTGGCGGTGAGCTGCGTGCCGGCGACCGGATCATCGGTATTGCCCAGGGTGAGGAAGGCGAAATGCAGGATGTGATTGGCCTGCGCCTGGATGATGTGGTTGATCAGATTCGTGGCGAGAAAGGCAGCATTGTGCGCCTGAATGTGATTCCTGCTGATGCAACCGGTGAGTCCGATGCCCGCGAAATTGTGATCGTGCGTGATACGGTGGAACTGTCCGAGCAGTTCGCCCGATCCGATATCATTGATATTGAAATGGATGATTCCAGTTATCGCGTGGGTGTCATCACCCTGCCCTCGTTCTATTTCGATTTTGAAGCGGCATCTGCGGGTCTGCCAAACTATCGCAGCTCGGTGCGCGATGTGAAAGGCCTGCTTGAGGAGCTGAAACACGAAGACGTTGAGGCTGTGGTCATCGACCTGCGCTACAACGGTGGTGGTTCGCTCAACGAGGCAAACGAACTGGTTGGCCTGTTTATTGAAGGCGGGCCAACGGTGCAGATCCGTTATTCGGGTCAACGCAACGGTTTTGTCCGCTCCTACGGGGACAGCAACCCGGAAGTGACCTACGACGGCCCGCTGGCCGTGCTGGTCAACCGTGCCAGTGCGTCGGCATCAGAGATCTTTGCCGGTGCCATCCAGGACTATCAGCGTGGCGTGGTGCTGGGTGGTCAGACGTTCGGTAAAGGTACCGTTCAGGAAATCATTCCGATGGACTATGGTCAGGTGAAACTCACCCGTTCCAAGTTCTATCGTATCTCCGGTGCCAGCACACAACACCGTGGTGTGTTGCCGGATATCCATTTCCCGGATCGTTACCAGGCCATCGAAACCATGGGCGAAAGCAATCTTGATGGTGCCCTGCCCTGGGACACAGTGCGCCCGGTTGAGTATCGGACCTACTTCCCGATGCGGCAGATCATGCCCGAGCTGCAGGCGCGTCATGAGGCGCGTGTCTCCGAAGACCCTGATTTCATCTACCTCAACAGTGCGGTGGACCGAATGAAGGAAGCCCGTCAGCGAACCAGTATTCCGCTGAATGAGGATACCCTGCGGGAACAGCGTGAGGCTGATCGACGTGCCGCGTTTGACGCCAACAACCTGCGTCGCATGATGAAGGGGCAACCGCTGGAAGTCTGGAAAGACGATGACGACGAGGATGATGCACTGGAGGACAGCACCATTGCCATGCTTGAGCGTGAAGAAGAACTTGAGGATGAACAGGAAATTGACCCTCTGCTGCTGGAAAGCGGCCATATTCTGGTGGATATGGCACGGCTCCTGGGGCGGCCGATGACAGCCAGTCACAATTTCCAGCCCTTGCGCACCGAAAGCCTGTAAGGCATTTTCATCCTGCCGCCCCGCTCATCCGGGAGGGGCACACAAAAAAGCCGGGACTGATTCCCGGCTTTTTTGTGTCTGGTGCTTGCACGTTGCACGCACTGTACTGCGCGACGGGATCAGTGCCCAGCAATCAGGTACCGAAGCGGTACCGCAGTTGCACTACCAATTGGCTGACCAGAGGATCTCTCCAGGAATCACTGAACTGATCATTAAAATCCAGTAGTTCGCGTCGACGGTTGTCGTTTTTGGTGTAGACAATGAACAGGTCGGACAGCGGCGCAATCTGCCAGCGGTAGCGCAGCTGGAAGTTCAGTTGCGACAGGGCAAAATCGTCCGGCGTAACATTGGGTTTTTCAACCTGGATCAGATCCCGGTTGCGTGTTGGTGCATCGGCCGGCAGGTGATAGAACCTGTCCTCTATTGCGCGTATACCCACCCACTGAAGCGCTGCCGTGAATTGCTGGTTGGCGGTGAGATAGTACTCGGTTCGCAGATCCGTACGCCACTGTGTGGAGTCAAAGGCGGTGAACTCCTGGCCACGTTGATGCAGCAGCCAGCCGTCGCGATCCTCGTAGGATACTTCGGCAGCGACGTTGAAATTGTCTACAGGGCGCCAGGTCACACCGGTATTGTAGCGATGGCTTCGTCCACCGGCGAATTCACCAGACGCGTTGTAACCCACTTCCACACTGACGCGGCGCGCTGTATTGGTTGTGTAGGAAATATTGTAGTTGGTGCGCTCGGCCACCGCAAAAGTGCCATTACCGAAACTGTTGAGATCGTCATAACGCTTGGGAAAGTACTGAATGCCGGCGTTGATGCGATCCAGGTTGTTCAGCGTGACTGTTGTACTGACAACCGGCAAGGCATTGTTGGTGCGATCTCCATCCAGGTTCTCTTCATAGCGGATAAACGGGTTCACCCGTATGTCACGCACCAGATCCAGGTCAGTCTTGATCCACTCAAAACGGTACCAGATCTCCCACACATTGTTGCGCTCCTGGAATCCGAACGCGTTCACGTCAATACTGTCGTCCAGATAGGTCAGATTCACAGTGTGGCGGAAACCCTGGCGTGGCCGGTAGACAACATCAGCATAGGCGCCATAACCGGTGCCAACATCCTGATTGTCCGAGGTGACCAGTTGACCGTCTATGTTCCAGCGGCCGCTGGTGGTCAGATAGTGGAAATCCACGGCATGCGCCCGTGCGTCAACATCCGGATGATTGACACGTGTGCCAAGATATCCCAGGCCGCGATAGGTGGCATTATGACTGTCTTCATACAGCACGCGCACGGCAGCAAAGTCTCTGCCATCGGCAGTCACACGCTGGCCACCAACGCGGTAGTCGGTATCATCTTCCATGGCGCCAAGCACACCGTAGCGGATGTTGCCGCTCTGGCCTGTGGCTTTCAAGGCACCCATCAGATCAGCGTTCTCGATACGTTGCCTGGCATCAAGTCCCTGCCCCGGCGGCAGGTCCGGTCGCGGGGGACGCCCGCCGATTCGTCGCGTGTTGATCAGGGAGAAGCGTTTACCGCTGGCGCCGGTAGCGCGCGGCGTGGCATTGAACACTTCCTGGCCTTCCTGGAAAAACAGACGGTTTTCGGGGAAAAAAGTTTCACTGGCTGTCAGGTTCACGACCACGTTGTCTGACTGGGCTGAGCCGAAGTCGGGGTTCAGGGTTGCGGTGAGCTGGAAGTTACTCGATGGGCGCCAGAATACATCCACACCTGTGCGTGTTTCCACATCACTGGCAACTTCGTCATAGGTGGTGGAAACATAAGGGAACAGGCTCCACTGCTGTCTTGGGTCAACACCTTCCATCTGCAGTAGCGGAAAATTGCTCAGGAAGATGGGGTCGGACTTGGCTATGGCCGGCCAGGCCCAGTTCTGATTCATGTGGGCGACAATACGCTCGGCGTAGAAACCGATATGACGTCTGCCTTCTCGGCTTGGCATGGACAGCTGACCCCAGGGAATGAGGAACTCGGCTGACCAGCCTGTATCGGTCTGGGCGGTGGCCCCATACCAGGCGCCGTCCCATTCGCTGCTGTACTGGCGTTCAGGCAGAATGGTACCGTCAAGTTGGTTGTCACCCAGGGCCAGACTCATCCAATAGCCGTACTGGCCTTCTCCGGAACTGTCCAGTGTGATGGATATGCGATCGCGGTTGACATTGCGGTTGTCGCGCCCGGTTATGCGTCGTACCAGCGTTTCTGCCGGTTGCTCCATATCCACTGCGATATACAGACCACGATCTGTGTAGAACAGCCGGATCTCGGTGTTGTACGGCGCTTCGGCCAAAGTTTCCGGCTCAACAATGCCCATACCGCTGATGGGCGGAATCTGCTGCCAGATCGCCTCATCAATACGACCATCCAGTGTGATGTCCACCATGCTCTCGTTCAGCCGCATGATGGGTATCACGGTGTCGCGGCCGGCATAAAGGGCCAGCTCAGGCGCTGCCAGCAGTGCCAGATCGGCATCCGGCTGAGCGTGTGTCTGGAATGTGGCGGCGCTGATGGAAAGACTCAGCAAGGCCCCGGCTGATAGTCGGTACTTGAATTTCAAAATGACTCCCGGATTCGTATTGTTACTTGATTGTTCTTGGTATGTGGATTTGACTGCGGGTGGGGCCGAGTCGGTGCGGTGCTTGGCACGCGGTAGTTTAAACGTTTGGATGCAGCAGAGGTTTACGAAAGTGTGACAGAGTGCCACTGGACGATGGAGTTGGCATAATAGGCCAGCAGTCTGTCCCCGTCAGGGGCAATCCGCCAGACGTCGTCCTCTTCCAGAAGTATCTGCCTGTGCCTGAGGTTGGCCAGCGCTGCGGCGATGGTGGTCTGGCGCGGTTTCTGTTCTTCGGTCATGGGAGCGCCCTGGCTGATCATGCTGTCTATAAGCTGGTCACAACGTGCAACAATGTCTATTGAGCGCAACGGTTCGCCGTCAGACTGTACAAACACTGTTGCCACCAGGGGTACCGGCAGAATGGGAATCACGTGTCCGATGGCAGTCATCAGGTCGGCGGCCAGTGTTTTTACAGCGGCTATGCGCTGACGCTGGTCCATCTGACGGAAGATCAGTTCCTTGCCAGCGCAGTAGTCGCGCATGTTGATCGGGATGCCAAAATTGACGCCGGCGTAACCGTAGCGTTGCCAGCGGTCCCGCGAACTGGAAAACAGGTTACGGGACAGGAACTTCAGTCCCTGCCGTGTGGCATGGCCCAGACCCGCGCGCCGGCTCCTGTCATCCCAGTCGATCAGATTGCGATCCTCAATCACCCGATCATAGTTGATGCCTACCGGAATATAGGTGATGTTGCGATCGGTGCGGTAATCATAGTTGCGCAGCATATAGTCCAGGAACCCGATGCGTGGTTCGGCCAGATTGCCATCGCGGCTCAGCCCACCTTCCAGGTAGACAGCCTGACACACACCCGACTGGGTGGCCATGTCCACATAACGTCCGAGGACCTTGCGATACAGCACGTTCTGGGAGCCGCGTCGCACGAAGAACGCACCCATGGCCCTTATCAGTGATTCCAGCGGAAACACCCGGGCCCATTCCCCAACCGCGTAGGACAATGTCACCTGTTCGGCCGCCAGGTAACAGATCAGCACATAATCCATATTGCTGCGGTGGTTCATCACAAACACCACAGTGGAATCACGATCCAGTGCCTGCAGTTCCTGCTCATCGGCTGCAGCCACTCTTATCCGGTAGAAAAAACGCGAGATGCGTTTGGCTATCCAGTACCCTACCTGATAATAGACATAGGCGTTGAAGGACGGGACTATCTCGCGGGCATAACGTTTGACCTCGTGCTGCAGGGCTTCGCGGGGCGTGCCGGTCTCGTGTGCCTGCTGCTCGATCAGTGCCAGCACTTCGGGGTCAAACATCAGTCGTTCGATCAGCACCTGGCGTTTGGTTTGCTGGAACGGTTTGATGGTAATGCTCAGGCTTTTGTTCAGTCGGTCAACGGCACGGCTCAGGCGCCGTCGAACGAACCAGCGCACACCCGGCAGCAGAACGCTGACAATGATCGCATAGGTGCTTGCCACAACCAGCAGGCTGTAGACCCATGTCGGGATGGTGGTTTCAGCGCTGAACATTCAGGCCTCGTGGCAGGCGTCAGACGCTTGTGTCTTTTTTGGCAAAATAACGCTTGCTGATGGCGTCAACAAACTTTCGCAAAGCCACAAAACGTATGACATAGGCGATCACCAGGCCCCAGACAATGGCAAAAAACATGCTCACGCCAAGCCGGAACATGAGGGCGGTGAAAAAAGCTGTCAGGATGGCCGTGCCGATCTCGGTGGCCTGTGCCTGCATGCGACTCTTTTCATTGTTGTTCATGCTGAAGCTCTCCCTGTGACGGTGGTTTTCCAGACGTTGCCGTTGCATGAATCAACCCAGCAGTTGCAGGGGAGGTTCATCCAGTGCTGCCATCTGTTCGCGAAGTTCCAGCACGTGCTCGGCCCAGTAGCGTTCGGTATTGAACCAGGGGAAGCTCATTGGAAAGGCAGGATCTTCCCATCGCCGCGCCAGCCAGGCGCTGTAATGCATTATTCTCAGTGTACGCAAGGGCTCAATCAAAGCCAACTCCCGGGCGTTGAAATCATTGAACTCGCGGTACCCCTCAACCAGCTCCAGCAATTGTCCCTGTCGCTGATCGCGGTCACCGCTGAGCATCATCCACAGGTCCTGGATTGCCGGCCCGTTGAGTGCATCGTCAAAATCGACAAAATGCGGTATGTCACCGCGCCACAACACATTGCCCATATGGCAGTCGCCGTGCAGACGCAGCTGTTTCAGATCCTTGTGATGACTGAACACCACTTGCAGGCGGTCGATGAGATCGCGGCTCAGGCTGTCATAAGCCGGACGCAGTGAATCGGGGATGAAGCCTTGTTCGAGCAGAAACTCCCGGCTGTCGATAGCCAGGCGCTGCACACTCAGTTCCGCACGGTGTCTGAAAAGTTTTTGCTTGCCGCACAGGTGCACGCGCGCCAGAAAGCGGCCCATGACCAGCAGATTGTCCGGGTCTTCCAGATCCGGTGCCCGGCCGGCCAGTTGCGGGAATACTGCTATCAGAAAATCGCCATGTTCATGAAGTGTGCCTTTGCCCTGAATGTCCATGGGTGGCACCACCGGGACTTCCAGGTCGGCCAGTTCGAGTGAAAAGTCGTGCTCCTCCTGTATCTGTCGGGAGCTCCAGCGGTCCGGACGATAGAACTTGACGATCACCGAGGGGCCGCCCATGGTGCCGATCTGATAGACACGATTCTCGTAACTGTTCAGTGCAAATATTCGGGCATCTGCCTCAATGCCAAGCTGCTCCACGGCGTCCAGTACACGGTCCGGTGTCAGTTGTTCGTAGGGATGTTTTTTCTCGGCGCTTGGCATTGTCTGTGTCGCAGTTCAGATCAGGGTCGACCATACTGCGGCACGCGGCCAGACTTGGCAAGTCGCCTGATTTTGTTTGCCTGGCAATCGTGAGCGTGCCAGACTCGCCGGATGGCCAGTATCTCCAACACAACACAACAAGGCAGGCACAACCTTTTGCAGGCAGCGGCATTTGTGCTGCCCTATCGCCGCCAGCTACTGCTGGCCACGCTGGCTTTGCTGTTCACAGCCGGTGTGACGCTGGCGCTGGTCCAATACGTGCGTATCATCATTGACGCCGGTTTTGTTGCCGGTTCAAGTGCTGCGTTGACCGGGGCTGTAGGCGGGTTTTTGCTCCTGGCTGTGCTGCAGGCACTGGGCACCTTTGCCCGCTTCTACTGGGTGAGCTGGTTGGGTGAACGGGTGACCGCGGATATCCGCAAGGCGGTGTTTGATCATCTGCTTGTGATGCATCCGGGGTACTTTGAAAACAACTTCAGTGGTGAGATCCAGTCTCGCATCACCACGGATACCACATTGCTGCAGACGGTCATCGGGTCGTCTGTTTCCATTGCCCTGAGAAACGCGCTGCTGCTGCTCGGGGGTACTGTATTCCTGTTCATCACCAACCCAAGGCTGACCAGCGTCGTGCTGCTCTGTATTCCCCTTGTTGTTGCGCCGGTACTGATACTGGGTCGCCGGGTACGCGCGTTCTCACGCCGCACCCAGGACCGTATTGCCAATGTGGGCGCCTATGTTGGTGAAAGCATACAGCAGATCAAGACTGTGCAGGCCTACAATCACGAGCTCGAGGACAGGCGGCTGTTTGCCGGTCATGTGGAATCCGGCTTTTCCGCCGCCCTGTCCCAGATTCGTGCGCGGTCCCTGATGATCGCCATTGTGTTGACGTTGATCTATGGGGCACTGGCCGTCATGATCTGGGTAGGTGGCCAGGATGTCATCAGTGGTCGCATGAGTGCAGGTGAATTGACCGCTTTTGTCATTTACGCGGTGATAGTGGCCGGCGCCGTTGGCGCCATCAGCCAGGTCATCGGTGATCTGCAACGCGCCAGCGGCGCCACCGAACGCCTCATGGAGTTGCTCAATGCCAAACCCCTGATCAGTGCGCCGCCCCACTTCACCGCCCTGCCCCGGCCCGTACAGGGCGCACTGCAGCTGGAAAATGTGCGCTTTCACTACGAATCGCGCCCCGATGCGCCGGCGCTGGATGGACTGGGTTTTGCTGTGGAGGCCGGTACAAGCCTTGCCATTGTCGGGCCGTCCGGCGCCGGAAAATCCACGCTGTTTGATCTGTTACTCCGCTTCTACGATCCCGACGAAGGTTCAATCCGGATAGATGGTGTGGATATCCGGCAACTGGATCCGGCAGAGTTACGTCAACAGTTTGCGCTGGTCAGTCAGCAGCCGGCGATATTCACCGGCACCGTGGCAGACAATATCCGGTACGGAAAACCCGACGCCAGTGATGAAGAGGTGATTCGCGCCGCCGAGGACGCATTCGCCATGGAGTTCATACACCGTCTGCCTGATGGCATCAACAGCCATATGGGCGAAGCCGGCATCCGGTTGTCCGGCGGGCAGAAGCAGCGCCTGGCCATCGCCCGGGCAATACTGAAGAATCCGGGGATACTTCTGCTTGATGAGGCGACCAGTGCACTGGATGCAGAAAGTGAGAACAAGGTGCAGCTGGCACTTGAACGATTGATGAAAGAGCGTACAACCCTGGTGATTGCACACCGGCTTGCGACCGTACGTAACGTTGACCGCATAATGCTGATGGATGCCGGCAAAGGTATTGCGATGGGAACCCATGCCGAGTTGCAGGCTTCATCGCCGCTTTATGCAAGACTTTGTGCGTTGCAGTTTTCAGCTTCAGAACTTTCTTAGCAATGCAGGATAACTGGACGGGAACAGTCGGCTGATCCAGGAAAGGGTCCGGCCCTTGTTCCCGGTGACTATGCGACGCTTGCCCCTGAGCAGGCCGTTCAGAATTTCGGCAGCACAGATTTCCGGTGCCATGGTCAGCATGCGCTCTGCACCGCCTTCCATCGACGCTTCATAGTCGCCGTAAGCCGCGGCACGTCGTGCTGTGTTGGCGATGTCCGTGCGTATGCCGCCCGGGTGCACACTCACCGCGCGCACACCGGTGCCTTCCAGTTCACTCCACAGGCACTCGGTCAAACCGCGGACGGCAAACTTGGACATGTTGTAGGCGCCCTGTGTGGGAAAGGATACAAGTCCAAAGACACTGGAGATGTTGACAATACAGCCTTCGCCGCGTTTGAGCATGCCGGGCAGAAAGGCCTTGGTTCCGTACAACACACCCCACATATTGACGCCGAGTTGCCATTCAAACTCCTCGATGCTGGTATGCTCCACCGTACCGATGATGGTGGCGCCGGCATTGTTGAACAGGAAGTGCGCCACACCGAAGTCTTCCAGGACCCGATCCGCATGATCGAATACCGCCTGCCGCGAGGCCACATCCAGCGTGTAGGCCCGGGCCTGGCTGTCGGCGCCGCTCTGCTTGGGCAACAGGGTCATGGTCTCATCCAGCGTCTTGCGATTGATATCAGACAGGGCCAGATGTGCGCCCTCTTTTGCCAGGGCGAGGGCCAATGCGCGACCAAGACCGGAACCGGCGCCGGTTATCACTACTACCTTGTTGCTGAACATGTCAGGTGTCTCCTGATCAGGAACGGTGGGATTTACGCATCCAGTTCCGGACCATTGAAATCGTGAACCCGCCGGTCAGCATGCCAAGAAAATAAATGATGATGACAAGAAGCGCGCGAGGCATTGTAAAGCTCGCCGCGAGAAAACGCACAGTCACCATTTCGAGATTCTGGAAGGTGAAAATGGCCACAACAGCAGCCAGGAGCAGGATCAGGCAAAAATAGACGTAGTGCAAAAGTACCCTCCGGATGATTATTCCAGTCTTTGTAGCTGAAAACGCAGCTCGAATGTCTCCGGTGCTGATTCAACCACCATCAGTGTACCCACAATACGTGTGTCCGGATCAAGCTGCCGCGTCCAGTGTCCGCTGCTGACCGGATCCTCCACCACCTCACCCACAGCTGACCACCCCTGCTCCTCAACCTGATCGGCAAAGTGGCGGTAAACAGTATCCATTTGCCAGTTGATCTGAAGGGTGTGACTGCTTTCGTAGCGATTGCCGGAGCTACCCCGAGAGCCACCATCCACAAATGGCCGAAAAGGCTGTGTGCCCTCTTCCGGTATTACAAGCTGTGGCATATGTTGCCTGAGATCCAGTGGCCCGCCCATGGCGCTGGCCATCAGCATGGCACTGGCCTGGCCGCCGCTGCGGATCTGCGAACAGTATGACTGGGGGAATCCCTGAGGTGAGGAGATGCTCATGGTGACCAGGGAGTAGTCCGCCTGGGCGCCGGCCATGACGGACACCGTTGTGTCATCGTCTCCGCATAACTGTACCGGACGCTGCGGCGCGGTGCGCTGGATAAAACCGGTCCGTGGCCCCATGCCGGGTACCGGCGCCTGTGTATAACCGTGGTTTTCGAACAGGCTGACAAGGTTGGCAACAGCCTCTTCGGTACCGAGAGGACTGCGAAGCACAGTGCGTGCAGAGTCACGTTGTTCAACGCTGCCCACTACAGAGTAAGAATCCGGCAGTACCAGATCGGGAAATCGTTCATGAATACCTGAACTGGCCTGTGGTGGGCCAGTGACAATGTTCTGGATCAAACCCCGGAGCAGGTCCAGGGGCACCAGGTCATCATCAAAGTCAGTTGCAGCGAACAGTGGTTGTGTCAGCAGAGCGAACACTGTTGTGAAGGAAACCGTGAAGACAGAATACCGGACGTTGCGCATGGTGAACCTCCATGAAAAGTCCTTCTTTGCATGAACAGTCTGTAAGCGAACGTCCAGTATCCCTCAATTCATCAATCAGGCCAACAATGCCCGCTTCACCAGATTGTCCATCATTGGCATCTTGTAGTGGTTGTGGTTCAGCGGTCGGGCGCCCTGGCTTGCCAGCCCGCTGGCTGCATCGGCGGCATCCTGACCCAGACTGCGTCCACGGACCGCGCGCTCGACGTTGGTCAACCGGCGCGGTTTGCATTCCACCGCCCCGCAGACAAAGCGCGACTCGGCAATGGAGCCACCGTCTTCGCGAATGGCCACCGCCAGGTTGACCAGCGCAAAATCCCAGACGTTGCGGTCAGCCACTTTCTCATAGTAGAACCTGGCACCAGCCCATTTTTCGGGAATACGCACAGCCGTCATGATTTCGCCCGGGCGCAGCACTGTGGTTTCAGTGATATTCACGTTCGGACCAACAAAATACTGTTCGGCCGGCACTGTGCGTGTGCGTCCGCCTTCCCGTGCAATCACCATCTCCGCTTCCAGTGCTACCAGCGCAGGCCCGACATCACTCGGTGTGACGGCGACGCAACGACTGGCGCCGAAGATTGCATGCTCCCGGTTCATGGCATCGGGTGTGTCGGCGTAACACAGGTTACCCCCGGCACGGTAACAGTCGAGTCCGCGCCGGTAATACCAGCAGCGCACATCCTGATTCAGGTTGCCGCCGAGGGTACCGGCATTACGAATCTGTGGGCTGGCAACAACGCGAGCAGCGTCTGAAAGCAATGAATACCGCTCGCGGATCAATTCGGACTGCTCGATTTCGGTCAGAGTGCTCAGGGCACCAATCTCGATGCCGTTGTCGGTTTCCCGGATACCGCGCAGCTCTTCGATACCGTTCAGGTCGATCATGGCCTGTGGTCGCTTGACGCGATCCTTGAGCCACCCGTAGGTGTCCTGTCCACCGCCCAGCAGCCATCCGCGATCGGCATAGCGACCGGCAAGGCTGAGAGCATCCTCTACCTGCACGGGCTGATAGAGCTCCATATCTGGCATTATGTCGTGTGCTGGCATAGGAATGTCCTCAGAATGTGTTGGTTTTCATGCCAATGGTGCTGTAGTCGTTCCGGGCAACATGATTCACAATCATATCCGCTGTGACAGGCACCCGGTTGAATAAATGTCCATCCAGCGCATCGGCTATGGCACTTGTCAGCGCCGCGGCAGCGCAGCCCTGGGCTGGTTCACCGACGCCGCGCGCGCCAATCGGATTGTAGGGGTCTGCCATATCAGCCGCAGCACTGTGCATGTGCGAAGGCACATCCAGATAGGTTGGTGGCTTGCTCTGATACAGGCCAACATTGGCTGGCAGTCCGTTCTGATGGTCGTAGACGTGTCGCTCGTAGCCTGACAGTCCGATACCCCAGACGCCGCCACCGTTCATGGCCTGCGCATACCCCTTGGGATGGATGATGGTGCCGCAGTCGGCCACACCGGTATAGTCCAGGATCTCGTACTTGCCGGTGTCCAGATCAAGTTCGATCTCGATGAATCCGACAGCAAGCCCGGGGACAACGCCGTCCAGCGGCAGATCGTCCTTTTTGACCCCAATCAGGCCACTGCCCTGCAGGGCCTGGACAGAGCGTCTGGTTGTATCGTGCAGGTCATCAGGATACTCCATGCCACTGTAGCGACCACCCATTTCGATGGCCAGCTGGGCGGCACGCGCATAAGTGATGCCGGTTTCAGTGTCGTCGCTGCGGAACACACGCTCGTCGCCAATGTCGTAATCGTCGGGTTCACCGCCCAGCTCGGCAGCGGCGATCTCCTTCAGTTTGCTGACCATGTCCTGGGCAGCCACCCAGTTGGAGCGATTCTCGGTAAAGATTGTGACACTGCCGCCCTGGAAAATACTGTGGGGCAGATGCAGGTCCGAGTTGCCGTGGACAATTTCGCAGCTCTCCCATTTGCACTTCAGTACTTCAGCCGCTGCGCGCACGGAGGCAGCGTAGGAATAGGTGCCGAGATTACCAATGCCGGTATGCAGGTGAATCCTGCCATCGGGTGTGATGCGGATCAGACCGTCGTAACCACTGGAGCCTGCGGAGTGATAACCCAGTCCAACTCCCACGCCCCTGACCTTGTTGCTGCCTGGCTGGCGTCTTGGCTGGGCATTTTTTGCTTCCCAATCAAACATTTCCGCGCCTTTGTCAATGGCATCCTTGAGGTAGGCGCTGGTGACGCCATTCATCGCTGGTGCCAACCGCGCGTCGTTGTCCGGGGCATTGATGCGGCGCAGCGTCATACGATCAAAACCTGCCTGTTTGGCCGCCTTGTCGATGATCGGTGCAATGGCCGCAGCCATTTCGTTTTCACCCGGCCCCCGCTGCGCGCCGCGCGGGGTGGTGTTGGTGTACACGGCAATGCCACGGAAGCGCATCGCTTCAGGCTGGAACACCATGTTCATGTGTCGCGCTGATGCGGCACCGCTGCCGCCACCGCCGGCGCCGGCGTCGTTGACGATGACAAGATCAATGGCACCGATCTTGCCGTCATCCTTGACACCGACCTTGACCCATCCCTGCATGCCAGAGCGTGCAGAGCCAACATAGAACTCTTCTTCCCGGGTAATGCGTAACTGCAGAGGCCGGTTGAGCTTGCGTGCAAAATGGCCACAAACTCCCATCATGGGATAAGGCGTGATCTTGGAACCAAAACCACCACCGGTGTTTTCGTTGATCAGGCAGATGTTCTCGGGCGAGACGCCCAGCATCGCTGCCAATGGGCCATGCGCGATGGTGTGACTTTGCAGTGAGCCGTGGAAGTAACATTTACCGTTCTCCCAATAGGCCATGCCGGTGCGCGACTCGAGTGAGTGGTGAGGATAACCGATGGTCACAAAAGGCTCTTCCACAATGGTTGAGCATTGGGCGAACTGGGCGTCGATATCGCCCTGCTCCCACTCAGAGGTAAAGCGCGCGCCTGCGGGCTCTCGGCCGGCGCGGAACAGGGCCAGTGTGTCATTGGACCACTTCACCGAGTCGATGGCCTGACCAGCCTGTGTTGTGCCCTCAGCGGCGGTCTCGGTCTGTACCAGGGTATTGCCCATTGGATAGGCATCCGGGCCACCTTCGGCCAGGCTGTCCAGTGGATCCACCACGAACGGGCGACGCTCGAACTCGACCACAATTTTTTCCAGTGCGGCTTCGGCAATTCGCTCGCTGGTTGCCGCTACTGCCAGAATTGGCTGGCCGACATAGGTGACATAGTCCTTGGCAAGCATGGGGTTGGCAGGTGGCTGGCTCGGTGGCAGGTCATCTGCAGTCAGAATACCCAGCACGCCCTCCATGGCCAATGCCTCGGAGGCGTCAATTCGCAGCACGCGGCCGGATGGCAGCGGGCTGGTCAACAGGCGAGCGAAGACCATGCCTTCCTTACGGAAGTCCTCTGCGTAGCGGGCAGCGCCGGTGACCTTGCCTTCCACATCAGGCGGCGTGAAGTCGCGGCCGATGTGCATGAAATTGTTGCTACCGTTCACGTCAGTCATGATAGTTGCCCCGAGGCGCGCATCACGCCATTCAGATAGTGATCATAGGCTCCACAGCGGCAAAGGTTGCCAGCCAGTGCATGGCGGGCCTGTTCGCGCGTGGGTCTCGGGTTGGTGTTCAGCAACGCCACCGCGGACATGACCTGGCCTGGCGTGCAGAATCCACATTGTGGGCTGAGTTCATCAATGAAGGCCTGCTGGACCGGGTGCAGCGTCCCGTCATCGGCGCGAAGCCCTTCCACCGTTGTCACTTCCCGCTGGCGGACCGAGTGAGTCAGCATGGAGCAGGCGTAGTGTGTTGTGCCGTCCACCATGACCGTGCAGGATCCACATTCGCCGCGGTTGCAACCAAGCTTGGTGCCGGTCAGGTTGAGGCGGTAGCGCAGTGTGTGCGCCAGTGTTTCCTGGGGCAACACATCCACGTGCCGGGTTCGGCCATTGACGTTGAGGGATACCAGGCGTTCGACACCGCCCTGTGGTCTGGATGAGGCGCTTGCCAGATACCAGCCGGCGCCACTGCTGGCGGCGGCACCGGTAAAGATGGCGGCCTTGATGAAACGTCTGCGAGTCAGTTTGGGGTTCACCGTATCACTCCCGAGGGTCTAGAGGGATGGAGGTGCACAGGCATGCGCTTCCTGCAGCCCGGACACATGTTCATATTGTTCTGCCGGTTTCAGCGTTGTATTTCATTATTATATGTACGTGGAAGACTACTGGACTCCGGTCCAATAATCAAATTCACGCCCCGCTCAACTGCTCTCACCCAGAACAATCTGCCAGTAGCCAACATCGACCCATTGCTCGAACTTCCGGCCGACCTGTTCCAGGTGGGCAACCTTGTGAAAGCCCACCCGCTCATGCAGTGCCACGCTGCCAGCATTGGGTAAAGCGATGCCACCAATCACGGCGTGTACACCGGCAACCGCCAGGCGCTGAAGCAGGCTGCGGTACAGCCGCGTGCCCACTCCCCTGCCAACCACGTCCGGCGGCAGGTACACCGAACTCTCCACCGTGTGCCGGTATGCCGAGCGTTGACGAAATGGCACGGCGTAGGCGTAGCCGAGGATACGTGAATCGTCTTCGGCAACCAGCCAGGGCAGACCTGCCGATTGCACAGCACGCAGTCGTGCCAGCATCTCATCGGCATTGATGAGCACTTCCTCGAAAGTGATCACAGTGTGCCTGATATAGTGATTGTAGAGACCGGTGATGGCATCCATATCCTGATCACAGGCATCACGAAGTGTATAACTTTCCTGTGGCATCATTCAGGCGGTCTCATGCGATAGATGGCGCGTTGCTCAATGCTGCACACACAGCGCCCGTCATCGGCACGGAACAGATGGAACTGACAATCAGCAAAGTCATGTCCCTTGCGATTGAACAGTTCAAGCACGGTCATTTCGCTGATCAATTGTGTGTCAGAGGGAACTGCCATGAAGTTCTGCGAACGTGTTTCCAGATGTATCCAGGGGCTCATTTGTGCAACCGCAGCAAAGTGCCGGTTTGCGCAGCCGAGCAGGAATGCCATGTTGGCGTATCCACCACTGCCCTGTTGACCGTCGGTTCTGAGCGGTGGTGCCATGTCGCCCTGTTCGCGCAGATACCTGGCCATCTCGTGCCGGGGCGACCATTCAAAGTGATGCGCCGGGCAACCGTGCCTTTGCAAAGCTTCCATACTGTCCGGCGTGGCCTCTGGCGCTTCATGGCCGCTGGTGATCAGCGGATCGCCGCGACGTTGCGGCGCCGGTGGCAGATCGTGAGGCAGCCGGATTTCACCAGTGGCACACTCACGCTCGCCCGCGTACAGACTGGCCAGGTACATACCGTGGTCGGCAGCGTATTCGGCGCGACTGATGACAACCTTGAACGGGTCGCGATCATAAAGCGGTGAAAGTACTTTCACATGTGCTGCACCCCGCTCCAGCCACGGCATACCCCATGACAGCACTGCCGGGTGCACCAGGTAACAGGAAACCGTGACACCGGGCACCAGCGCACCGGTGAAGCCGTAGGCACGTGCCAGCTCATCGGAATGTATCCGGTTGTCGGAATCCGGAACCTGGTTCAGCGCCTCTCCTGACCAGTCCAGGGGGGGACGTTCAGCTGTGTTCATGCTCAAGCGTGCTCAGTAGTCAATCCACACCGCCACCACCAGTATGCAGGCAGCGGCAAGCATCAATTTCAGGATCAGTGGCCCGACAAAACGCAGCCAGCGATCGTAGGGTACACCGGCAACACCCAGTATACCCATCAGCACCGCGTTTGTGGGTACCACCATATTGGCGAAACCGTCACCAAATTGAAAGGCCAGCACAGCCGTCTGGCGGGAAATGCCAAGCAGATCGGACATGGGCGCCATCAGTGGCATGGTGACAAAGGCCTGGCCGCTGCCAGAGGGTACAAAGAAGTTGAGTACCGACTGCATGAGCAGCATGCCGATGACCGAAAGCTCTGCCCCGACCAGGGTCAATGGCACCGAAAGCCCGTGCACAATGGTGTACAGCACTTCGCCATCTTCCAGTATCACTGCTATGCCGCGGGCGAAACCGATCAGCAGCGCCGTCATCACCAGTTCTGCCGTGCCATTGCCAAAGGTCTGCGCCGCATCATCCGGGCGGATACGCCCGATCACGGTCACTACCAGCCCCAGGGCCAGAAACAGGGCTGAAAGTTCAACCAGATACCAGCCCAGCGCAATAACACCACCCACCAGCACCATGATGGTGGTCAACATGGCCAGCAGTACGAGCAGACGCTGGGTCGTCAGCGGTGGGTAGTCATCGGGCGGATGGAGGTGCTGGGCTTCAGGCACATCCAGAACCAGACTCTGGCCCGGGTCGGCGATCACACGTTTGGAGTACCGGTAGACATGATGGAAACCGAGTAGCAGAAGCGGCAGGAAAATGATCAGCCGCAGGCCCATGCCTGAACCCGGTGTCAGGCCGGCAATATCCTGTGCAACCAGCACGGTAAACGGGTTCATGGCCGCAGCGCCGTACCCGATACCGTAACCCACAATCAATATGCCAACTGCCGTCATGGCGTCCAGGCGCATGGCCAGGCAGAACGTGATCAGCAGACCGACGATAGTGATGAATTCAACTGCCATACCAAAGGTGCTGGCGCCCACGGCAAAAACAAACATGGGCAGGAAGATCAGTACACCGGTGCGTTTTCCGAAGCGTTGCAGAATACGCCCCAGCAGTGCCTCGATGGCCAGGGTACGACGGATCAGCGCCAGGACACCGCCCACGATCAGCACAAAAAATATCACCCCCTGCGCATCGGCCATACCACGCGGAATGGCCATGAGCAGGTCAGTGACAGCCAGGGTCGGGCTTTCGTCCACCCAGTGGAATGTGCCGGGTACAATCAGTTCGCGACCACTGTCATCAGGTGCCGATTCGTATTGCCCGGAGGGAAGCAACCAGGTGGCCACCAGCGCCAGTACCTGCATGGCAAACAGCAGCACAAGTGTGTGCGGGACACGAATGCCCTTTCTGGTGGTGGCCCCGGAACCGGTGTTGGACCCGGACCCCATCAATCTGCCAGCAATCCGCGGCGACGCAGCATATGATCCATATCCGGTTCACGGCCGGCAAAGTCCACGTAAAGTGTCATGGCGTCCCTGCTGCCGCCGCGTGACAGCAATGATGCCCGGAAATGTTCCCCGTTTTCGCGCAACAGGCCACCGTTCTCGCGGAACCACTCCACACTGTCGGCATCAAGCACCTCACTCCATATATAGGAGTAGTAACCCGCAGAATAACCACCCATGATGTGCGAGAAGTAAGGCGTGCGGTATCTGGGCGGCACGGGCTCGTAGTCCATGCCGGATTCGCGCAGTACCCGGGCTTCAAATTCCATGATGGCGCTGGCCTCGGGAATGTCTTCCTGTGGCAGCTGATGCAAGGCCTGATCGATTATCGATGCGGCCAGGTACTCGGTTGTGCGAAAGCCTTCATTGAATTGACGCGCCTCGAGAACCCTGTCCAGCAATTCATCGGGAATTCGCTCTCCGGTTTCGTGATGCAGTGCATAGTTCTCCAGTACCTCGGGCCAGGTGGCCCACATCTCGAATACCTGTGAAGGATACTCAACGAAATCCCGCGGCACACTGGTGCCGGCAAATCGGGGATACTCCACATCGGAGAACAGGCCGTGAATGACATGCCCGAACTCGTGAAACAGCGTGTTCACTTCGCTGAAGCTCATCAATGTCGGTTCGCCGGCAGCCGGTCGGCTGATATTCAGGTGATTGCCCACCACCGGGTGACCACCCAGCAACCCGCTGTGCAGACTGTAGCTGTTCATCCAGGCGCCGCCGCGCTTGCTCGATCGGGCATAAAAATCACCCAGCATGATGCCAAGACCACTGCCATCGGCATCAAAGACTTCCCAGACCTGCACGTCGGGATGGTAGGTCGGCAGATCGTGTCGCTGTTCAAAGGTGATGCCGAACAGCTGCTCGGCGGCATAAAACACACCGTTGACCAGCACGCTGTTCAATTCAAAATACGGACGAACTTCAGACTCGTCGTAGGCATATCTTTCACGACGCAGTAGCTCAGCGTAGTAGTCCCAGTCCCAGGATGCCAGAGAGAAAGGTTCTTCCGCGGAGTCGTTGATCAGCGCCTGCAGGGCCTCACCCTCGGCGCGTGCGTTGGCCACCGCTACCGGCGCCAGCTCTTCCAGCAACTGGTTGACGGCATCCACACTGCCGGCGGTCTGCTCGGAAAGAATGTAGTCGGCATGGGTTTCGTAACCGAGCAACTGGGCACGCTCGCTTCGCAGTCTGAGAGTTTCAGAGACAATGCCCGTTGTATCGTACTCGTTTCCGCGACTGCCGCGCGCCAGTGATGCACGGTGAATGCGTTCGCGCAGATCGCGATCGTGCAGATTGGCCAGCGGTGGTTGCCCGCTGGTATTGAGCAGTGTGATAACGTATTGACCCTGCAGATCCCGCAACCCTGCCTCATCGGCGGCAGTCTGGATGCGTGATTCGGATAACCCGGCCAATGACTCGCGGTCTTCCACCACCACAGCTGAGTCGTTCACTTCAGCCAGAACGTTCTGACTGAACGCTGCGCTGAGTTCTGCCAGTTGACTGTTGATTTCGCGCAGCCTGTCTTTCTCTGCCTCTGACAGGCGCGCGCCCGCTCGCACAAAGCCTGTGTGGTAACGCTCCAGCAAACGGTCAGATTCCGCATCCAGCGCCAGTTCCTCGCGCTGCTCAAACAGGGTGTCGATGCGCTGGAACAGGGCTTCATTCAGGTTGATGGCATCGTTGTGCGCGGCCAGGCGTGGTGCCATCACACGCTGGATTTCCTGCAGGGTGTCATTGGTGTGCGCACCGTTGACGTTGCTGAACACCCGACTGACGCGCTGCAGATCCTGTCCCGCGCGTTCAAGCGCGATGATGGTGTTCTCGAAGGTTGGCGCGTCCGGGTCGGCGGCAATCGCATCGATCTCTTCGCGGTGTCTGACCATGGCCTGCTCATAGGCGGGTTGATAATGCTCGTCGCTAATCTGGTCAAACGGTGGCATGCCATAGGGCAGAGTGAATGGTTCCAATAGCGGATTGCCGGTATAGGGTGCTTCCGGAGTTTCCACAACCAGGCCTGGTTCCGGTGCGGAAGCAGCCAGATCATCGGGCGCCTCCGGGGTCTCAACATCGCCACAAGCAGACAGCAGTACGCCGGCACTCAACGCGGTGGCTGAAAGTTTCACGCAGGTTGAACGATTCATATAACACCTCATTTCTTGACCAAAAAAAGGATAACACAAAACAGCGCTTGACTATTTTCCTGCGAGGAATAAAATTGTCGCCCCTTCCAGCATATGGACAGCGTATGGACAGTGTTTGGAGGGCCTGCGCATCAACCTGGCATCACTGGGCTGATGCCGGACAGACGACCAACGAACTACTGACCGAGAACATCATGAATCTATCAATGCACCGCACAATGACCCGCCCGGGTACATTCGCATGCGCCATCAGCGCAGCCAATGTCCTGTCCGCGTCCGTGCGTACCCTGAAAGGGGAACAGGAGGTCTGTCCGCGACTCGTGTAATTGATTGATTACAGCATCAAGGAAAAGGCCTCTGCGTTCAGACGAACCAGGGGCCTTTTTTTTGCGCCGCGGAAACAGAGCAGCAGCCGGTGAAATGTAAAAAGAAACATGTCGACACCAGGGAGGTCGGCACAGGGAGACTGTTGTGGTCGAAAAACTCGAAAGGAATATAAAAATAGTCTACGGACTGGCATTTTTTCACATGTTCATGTTGATCGTGCCGGTGATTGTGCCCTTTTTCCAGAGCAAAGGGCTCAGTCTTGCGGAGATCTTCTATCTGCAGGCCATCTACGCCGGTGCCATCATGCTGTTGGAGGCGCCATCCGGGTACTTTGCCGATGTCATGGGCCGCCGCTTTGCCATTCTGGTGGGTGCCGTTGCCCACGGTGTTGGCTATTTCTGGCTGAACTTTGCCGAGGGGTTCTGGGGCCTGGTGCTGTTTGAACTGATTCTTGGCATCGCAATGAGCATGCTGTCCGGCGCAGATCTGGCATTGCTCTACGACAGCGAGAAAGCACTGGCGCAAGAAGAAACCGAGCATACCCAGAGCCTGGCGCAGTTGGGTTTCACCAAGTCGCTGGCAGAGGGTTCCGGTGCGTTGCTTGGTGGAATCATTGCGTTGTGGTCGTTTGACCTGATGGTACTGCTGCAGTCCATGGTGGCCTGGGTCTGTCTGGGGCTGGCCCTGATGGTTTATGAACCACCAACAACGGATTTGAACGGCAATCCCGGCCGGCAGTTCTCACTGCGGGACATCTATCGTCACCTGGTCAAGGGTGACCGGATCCTGCGTCTGGTGTTTATTGCATTGCCAGTCTATAACCTGGCAAGCATCAATGTTGCCTGGCTGATCCAACCCTATTGGGAAAACATGGGCCTGTCCCTGGCGCTGTTTGGTGTGCTGTGGTTTGCCCAGAACCTGACGGTAGCGGTAGCCAGCAAATGCGGCTACCTGCTTGAGCGCGCCCGTGGTGCCGTGTTTGCGCTGTTCGTGATCGGCGCATTGCCTGTCGTCGGCATTGTGGGTATGGCGACCTTCAGTGGCTGGCTGGGCGTGGCACTGTGTTTTGTGCTGTTCTTCTGCCGGGGCCTGTATCAGGTGATATTGCTCAACGCACTGAACCGGCGGGTGCCGGGTTGTTTCCGGGCAACGGTGAATTCCCTGAACAGCCTGTTGTTCCGATTCGGGTTCATCGTGACGGGTCCGATGATCGGATTCGTGGCGGACGGTTATGGGATCAACTCGGCACTGTACCTGTTGGCCGCAGCGTCGGTGTTCAGTTTCCTGATCATCATGCTGCCGCTGATCCGCGAGGTCAGAGCGCTGCAGGTGGGCTGACAAGCGGGAGCTTGTCGGGGTAGCATGCAAACATGGAAAAGGCACTGGCCAGCAATATCATCAGTACAGCCCGGATGATGAACAGCTCCGGGCTGAACCACGGGCGTTCAGGTAACGTCAGTGCACGCGCCGGCAACCGGGTGTATATCACGGCGTCGGCGTGTGACCTGGACCGGATCGAGATCCGGAACCTGGTTGAAGTGGATATGGACGGCAATTGGTCCGGGCCAGTGAAGCCTTCCAGTGAGCTGTCCTTCCATCTGGCCATCTATCAAACGCGGCCCGATGCCGCAGCGGTAGTCCATGTGCATTCGCCCTGGGCTACCAGTCTGGCCTGTCTGCACCGGGAAATCCCGGCATTTCACTATATGGTTGCCATGGCCGGTGGTGATAATGTGCCATGTGTACCCTATGCTGCTTTTGGCACCAGGGAGCTGGCTGACTGTGTGGCCGAAGGTGTCAGGGAGCGTGATGCGTGCCTGATGGCCAATCACGGCATGGTGGCCCTGGGCAAGGACCTGCAATCGGCTTTTGAGCTGGCCACGGAGGTGGAGCACCTGTCGCGCTGTTATGCCCAGGCACTGGCTGTTGGTGAGCCGAAACTGTTGAGCAACGAGGAAATGGCCCAGGCCCTGGCGCGCTTTGATCAATACCGCAAGGCTGCCCGTGGTGACAACAGTGGCGATGCCTGAAGCCGCTCACTTCACTGCTTCAGCTGACGCTTGCTGCTTGGGTTGACCATGTTTTCGGGCTTCAGGATTTCAGCCAGGTCGTCTTCGTCTACCAGCCCCTCTTCCCGCACCAGTTCCAGCACACTGCGGCCGGTTTCGAGCGCCTGTCTGGCAATCCGGGTTGAGTCCTCATAACCGATGTAGGGGTTCAGCGCAGTGATCAGTCCAATGGAGTTGACCACCAGTTCCCGGCAGTGCTCAACATTGGCGGTGATGCCAACCACACAACGTTCACGCAGCATATCCATGCCGCGACGCAGCAGTCGCATGGATTCAAAAATCTTGTAGGCGATCAGCGGTTCCATGACGTTCAATTGCAGTTGTCCGTTCTCTGCCGCCATGGTGATGGCCAGGTCGTTGCCAATGACCTGGTAGGCCACCTGGTTCATGGCTTCAGGGATGACCGGATTGACCTTGCCCGGCATGATCGATGAACCGGGTTGTTGAGGCGGCAGGTTGATTTCATTGATGCCGGCGCGCGGGCCACTGGAGAGCAGCCGCAGGTCGTTGCAGATCTTGGACAGCTTGATGGCCAGGCGTTTGGTCATGCCTGAAAAAAGCACAAATGCGCCCATGTCCGAGGTGGCCTCAATCAGATCCTCCGCCAGGCGCATGCGGTGGCCACAGACGTCGGACAGGTGAGCGACCGCCAGTGCCGGATAGCGAGGATCGGCATTGATGCCGGTACCAATCGCGGTGCCGCCAAGGTTCACTTCCCGCAGCAGGTCGTACAATCCGGCAATGCGGTCGATGTCCTCGCCCAGTGTTGTGGCAAACGCGCCGAATTCCTGACCCAACGTCATCGGTACCGCGTCCTGCAACTGTGTGCGGCCCATCTTGATGATGCCGGTAAATTCATTGCGTTTGGCTGCAAAAGCCTGTTGCAGCAGGGACAGACTGTCCACCAGTTCGGAGTGCGAAAGCTGCAGGCCCACACGAATGGCAGTCGGGTAGGCATCGTTGGTGGACTGCGACATGTTGACATCATTGTTGGGGTGCAGGTAACGGTACTGACCCCTTTCATGCCCCATGAACTCCAGTCCGATATTGGCAATGACCTCGTTCACGTTCATATTGGTGGATGTGCCGGCGCCGCCCTGGATCATGTCCACCACAAAATGTTCGTGGTAGTTACCATCGATCAACTGGTCACAGGCATGGGCAATGGCTTTGTATTTGTCTGGTTCCAGCAATCCGAGATCGCGGTTGGCAGCAGCGGCGGCCTTTTTGACCATGGCCAACCCGATGATGAATTTCGGGAAGTGCGCCAGGGGCACGCCAGTCAGAATGAAATTCTCCAATGCGCGTTGGGTCTGCACGCCATAGTAGGCGCTGGCAGGAACAGCCAGCTCACCCAGCAGATCCTTTTCCATTCGATGCGGTACAGCATCCATGTCCTGTTGTCTGGGAATATCGTTCAACATGTTTCTAACTCCGATAGGGTCTGATGCTGGCCAGAGGGTTCATCATGGCACTGTACAGCAATGCGGTACCCAGTCCCCAGGAGGCATTGACCAATAAACCGGTCAGGATGGCTGCCGGTACCCATCCGCCTGCAATGGGCCCGCCCTGCAGCGGCGCGACTATAAACCAGTTCACCAGTGTGGGTGCCAGCGCACCAAAAACACCAACAGATAACCAGTAGTTTGTCACTTTGGCCGGAAACCGTTTGTGAAGCGCCACAAGCACCAGTCCCCACAGGCCACCGAAGAACGCGGATGACCATATCTGGGCAAGGCCCAGCGGCCATGTCGGGCTGTCAGGAAACGGACTGCGACCGGTGATGCCAACCGCAGCAAGCAGGCTGAGCATGCCCTGATGGAAAATGAGAACGGCGATAAAACCGGCCACAAAGGCGATCAACCACTTCTTCTGCATATGCTGGGTCTCCCGGAAACATGGTCGAGTCACTGATTACGATAACACGAACATGGTTCCGGGAGCTGCTCAAAAACGGAAGGTGTACCGGAATTTCATGCTGACATCCGATGCAGTGCGCTCGAATGAGCGGCTGTCTTCGGCCTCACGCATATTGTAGTTCAGCACCAGGAAACCCTCCTGCCCTGCCCGCGGAATCCAGTGCAGTCGTGTATTGATGCCAACCGAGTCCGAAATATTGTCGTACTGCAGCAGGTTGATCCAGAACAGGGTTGAGCTGAAAGCCGATTCGGTAGACAGGCTTGTCAGGCGGGTGATGAAGTCCCCTTCGTCCAGCTTGATGTTGTTCCAGTCGTAACTCAGGGACATCTTGAAAAATCTTGACTGGTTCCAGTTCAGGCCGCCACTGAGGTTGAGTCGGTCGCCACTGTAGAAGTCGCCCTGACGCACAGTAAAGTTGCCTGAATACCGGCGCTGTCCGGCAGTACGCACAGTCACTTCGTTTTCACCGAATTCGTAGCGTCCCGGCTGGACAATGACCTGGCGGGTTCCCGACGAGTAGATTGTAAAGGGAGTGCGGACGTTTTCTGTGAATCGGGTATATCCGAAATCGATACGATCACGGCTGCCTGCCTCCAGTTCCAGCAGGCGGAACTTCAACGCCTGGCTCTGCAGGCCGCCTTCCAGGCGCTCGACCCGTTGTGCATCAAGTCCGAAAAAAGCGGTCTGCAGCGTTGATGAGTCAAAAAAGTGTGTGTAGCCAGTATCCAGCGCCAGATCCCGGATATCGGCACGATTGACATAGCCCATGGCCGGATTGAAATTGCGCTGCACTTCCTTGTAGCCAAGGCCGCCACGCCAGCCCGCGCTGCTGGGCAGGCGAATGCCGGCGCCGTAGGCGGCGTTGTCTCCGGACAAGCCGGGTGTGTCCGATGCCTGATACCAGAGCTCACCTTCCAGCACGCGTCCACCCGGCAGTCGGGTATTGAGATACTGGAAATCGGCGCCATACACACGGTTGTCCAGATTGGAGCCAGGATCGCCGTCGGTATAGATCATGCCGATGGACGAGTCCTCCAGCACATTGGCTGACAGCCGGGTCACCAGCAGGTTTGATGCATCCAGCTCGCCACGTGAATCCTGCCGAATGAGCAAGGTACCGATGTTCCAGCGGCCGACACGGCCACTGACCCGGGTACCGAACTCGATATCAATCGGCTCGCCGGTGGCGCTGAGACCGATGTTGCGGGAAAAGTATGGTCTTGCATTCTCCCTTGCTGGACGCGACACAGCCTGGTTGGTTCGTGTACTGAAGCCGATATTGCCAAACTGGAACAGATCCGAATCATTCAGAAAAAAGTCGCGTTTTTCCGGGAAGAACAGATTGAAACGGGTCAGGTTGACCTGTCGGTTGTCCACCTCCGTGGCGGAAAAATCGGTATTGATGGTCAGGGCGGCATTCAATGACGGGGTCAGCCGGTAAAACACATCCAGTGACGGGTCGGTGGTGTTTTCGCTGCTGTCCGGGTCATAACGCCGACGCTGGTTGACTGTCATGGAAGGCACAATGTCCAGACCAAGACCGGCGTCAAGCCCGGACAGTCCGGTCGCCACCCCGGAGATGCTCGGGTTATACGTGCGGTTTCGTGATACCCAGGCCATCTCCTCACCGCGTCGACGTATGCCGCGGCCAAAGTTGAAACCCCAGTTCTCGATTGCCGGATCAAAGGGCAACGATTTGAACGGAATGGCGATCTCGGCAATCCAGCCGTGTTCATCCACACTGGTGGCCACTTCCCAGATGGTGCTCCAGTCGATCTGGAAGGAGTTGGTGTCCGTGTACAGCGAATCGTGCCGCATGGCATTGATGTTGGTTTCAAACCGGTACCCGACCCGCCCGGTGTTGAACGGATCCAGAATGATGACCAGTCGGTCATCGTTTGGCATGCCCTGCCCATGCCGGATAGTGGGCGCGGCAATAAGCTCGGGGTTGCTGTCGTACATACGCGCGCCGATATACAGCGCGTCGTCGTCATATATCAGATAGACTTCAGTGCGCTCTGAAGGTGGCGTACCGTTGCCAGGGCGGATCTGGTGAAAGTCGGTGATTGGCTCTGCCTGCAACCACACAGCGTCATCAAGGCGTCCGTCCAGTACCGGGGGTGTATCCACCCGGACCGCCCGCACCTGCTTTGTGTCCCCGGCAGCGAGCATGTCAAGTTGGGCAGAGGCTGAGCCGGCTGTCAGCAGGACAACGGCGGCCACTGTCAGAATAAAACGAACACTTGGACCTTGCATGACTGTACGGACTCCAGGGTAAATTCAGCCGCGCATGATAGCCAGCACCCGCAGCCCGGTAAAGTAAAAAAATGTGCCGGTTTGCGCTTCCAGTAACACTTTTGTAACAGTCCGTTTTACAGGTGTTATCATGGTGCAAAATCAGTATCCAGAAGGATGAGCACATGTCAGTAAGCACCCCGGAAAGGGATCTGTACGAACGGGTCATGGTACCCAGCTATGCACCGGCAAGCATCATACCGGTCAGCGGCAAAGGCTCGCGTGTCAGGGACCAGCAGGGTCGGGAATACATCGATATGGCCGGTGGCATTGCGGTCAACGCCCTGGGCCATTGCCATCCGGCGCTGGTGAGTGCCTTGACCGACCAGGCCGGCAGGCTTTGGCACCTGTCCAATGGCTTCACCAATGAGCCGGCACTGCGATTGGCCCATGCCCTGTGCGAGCTGACCTTTGCCGACCGTGTATTTTTTGCCAACTCCGGCGCCGAAGCCAACGAGGCGGCGCTCAAGCTTGCCCGGCGTCATGCCTGGAGCAAGGCCGGCGAAGGCAAGCACGGTATCGTCTCGGCGTTGGGGTCCTTTCATGGTCGCACGCTGTTCACAGTGTCGGTGGGCGGCCAGGAAAAATACCTGGATGGGTTCCGGCCAGCGCCCGGCGGCATCACGCATGTGCCATTCAATGACATTGCCGCGCTGGAAGCAGCGGTGAGCGATACCACTTGCGCAGTCATTCTGGAGCCAATACAGGGTGAAGGTGGTATTCGCCCGGCCGAACGGGAATACCTGCAGGCGGCACGACGCCTGTGTGACCAGCATGACGCCCTGCTCATCTTTGATGAAATTCAGACCGGCGTCGGGCGAAGCGGTCACCTGTACACCTATATGGCCTACGGGGTTGTTCCGGATGTGTTGACCACGGCCAAAGCACTGGGCTGCGGCTTTCCGATCGGCGCCATGCTGACCACCGCGTCGGCGGCTGAATGCCTGGGGGTTGGTACACACGGGTCAACATTTGGTGGCAATCCCCTGGCCTGCGCGGTGGCATTAAAAGCGCTGGAGATCATCAACACGCCCGAGGTGCTGGCGGGTGTTCAGGCGCGGCATCAACAGCTTCGGGCCGGTCTTGAGGCCATCAATACCCGGCACGCCCTGTTCCGGGAAATCCGTGGTCAGGGGCTGCTGGTCGGTGTTGAGCTGATTGAATCCTGGCATGGCCGTGCCAAGGAGTTTGTCACCGCAACACTGGAAGAAGGTGCCATGATACTGGTAGCCGGTCCGGACGTGTTGCGTATGGCGCCTTCACTGATCATTCCCGAGTCTGATATTGACGAGGCACTCAATGCACTGGAACGCGCTATCGTCAGACTGACCCGCGTGGCCCACTAGGGCTTGAGGCTTTATCATGTGGCAGGTACGCCCGCTGGACAGTGCCCATCTGACGGCAGTGGAATCCTTGCTCAAGGGTATCACCCTTCGGCTGAGCACTTTGCCGGCGGATTCGGGCAAATTGGCGGAGAGTATTGCCGCCTCCTGTGCCGGGCTGGCAGGTGATGATCCACTGGCCACCCTGCTGTTTGGTCTGTTTGATGATCAGCAGCTGCTGCATGGCATAGCCGGCATTCAGCCGCATGCCGGTGGTGATGAGCCATTTTACAGCTATCGTATCGATGAGCTGGTGCATGCCTCGCGCCGACTCGGGATTCATCAGCGTCAGGCGGTACTTTATCTGTCCCATGAGCTGACCGGCCTGACCAGCCTGTGCTCCTTTGCCCTGGGCGATGAGCTGCGGGCAACACCCCTGTTCCATCTGTTGTCACGCGCGCGCCTGCTGTATATCGCCAGGCACCGACATGCCTTTGCCGATGAGCTGATCTGTGAAATCCAGGGCATCTGGGACGATCAGGGGCAGAGCCTGTTCTGGAGAAGTGTTGGTGAGTTGTTCTTTGGCATGGACTTCATCACCGCGGACCAGCAGTGCGCCCTGCATGGCAAGACGGTGATTGCCGAGTTGTTGCCAGCCTACCCGGTCTACAACACCCTGCTGCCCGATGCCGTGCAGGATGTGATTGCCCGGCCACATCCGGCCACTGTCAGAACCACCGAATGGCTGCGTAGTGAAGGCATGTACAAAACGCGCTTTGTGGATCCCTTTGATGCCGGTCCCACCTACCGTGGCAAACTCGAACTGCTTGCCTCCATGAAGGCCATACGCGTGTTCGAAGCGATCAACGACACCTTGGCCGCCACCGCCCCGGAAGGCGTTTCAGTCGGCGCCTGGTTGCTGGCCAGTGGCGAAGGACGTGATTTCTGTTGTGTACTGGTCAAGGGCTACCTGTACGAAGGTATCATGCATTGTGAGCAACCTGCCCCGCTGGCACGCAATGTCCCCGGTCTGGCCTTGCCATTGGAGGTGGCTCCATGACCCTTGTCAGACCCATTGAGGCGGATGATCTTGGTGCCCTGATTGCCATGGCACGTGAATCCGGGGTCGGCTTCACCAGCCTGCCCGACAATCCCCAGCTGATGGCTGAAAAGCTCAAGCGCGCCATGATGTCGTTTGCCGGCGAACTGGCGCCAGAGCAAAGTCACTACATCTTTGTCCTGCAGGAACAGCCGGACGGGCCGGTGGTGGGGCTCTGTGGCATTCAGGCGCGCATCGGCCAGGATGAGGTGTTCTACAACTACCGCCTGGGTGCGGTGATTCAGGCCTCGCGCGCGCTGGGTGTGTACCGGCGCACACCCACACTGTTTCTGAGCAATGACCTGACAGGCGCCACTGAGCTGGGCTCGCTGTTTCTGCGTGAACCGGCCCGGCGAAACCGCAATGGTTCGGTTTTGTCCAAGGTGCGCATGATGTTCCTGGCCGGCTTTCCGTCACTGTTCAGTCAGCGCGTGATCGCCGAGATGCGAGGTTATTCCGATGAGCACGGCAAGAGCCCGTTCTGGGATGGTCTGGGGCGGCGCTTTTTTAACATCGAATTCAGCGATGCCGATTCGTTGACCGGATCAGGTGACAAGGTGTTCATTGCAGAGCTGATGCCAAAATTTCCGATATATGTGCCAATGCTGCCGCCCGAGTCCCAGGCGGTGATCGGTGCGGTACACCCCAGAACAGAGCCAGCGCTGGCCATGCTGCAGGCTGAAGGTTTTCGCAGAAACGGTTATGTGGATATCTTTGACGCGGGCCCGTCCATCGAGTGTGAGCTGGACAGGATTGGTGGCGTCAGGCGCAGCCGCGTGTTTCACGTAAAAATCGCGCAGGCAGACCCCTCGACCGCATCACCGCGCTGGCTGATCAGCAATGACCGGTTACACACGTTCCGTGCAACAGCTGTTGCCGCATTGACCATTGAAGACCAGCAGATCTTTCTGACAAACGCGCAGGCTGAACTGCTGCAGGTGTGCACAGATGACTGTGTGCGCGTCATGAGTATAAAACCGGAGGATGACTGGAATGACTGATGTTCACCTGATCAAAGGTCAGTGGAAAGGCAGTCAGGGTGCTGTCTTTGAATCAAGAAATCCCGCCAGTGAAGAGGTCATATGGCAAGGCACCGAGGCCGATCCGGACACAGTGGATGCAGCGGTTGCAGCGGCCAGGCAGGCCTGGCCGGATTGGCGCAGGAGTGCTCTGGACGAGCGTCTGGCACTGATCCGTCGATTTGCCGAGTTGCTGGAAAAGCATGGCGAGACACTTGCCCACACCATTGCAAGCGAAACCGGCAAACCGCTGTGGGAATCACGCACAGAAATTGGCGCCATGACAGGCAAGATTGAGCTGTCCATCAAGGCCTACCACGAACGTACCGGGGAACACGTGGTGGAGATGCCCGGTGGTCAACGTGTCCTGCGGCATCGTCCACACGGCGTGATGGCCGTTTTTGGCCCTTACAATTTCCCCGGCCACCTGCCCAACGGTCATATTGTTCCGGCCCTGATCGCTGGCAACACAGTAGTGTTCAAACCCTCGGAGCAGACCCCGGCCACTGCGCAGTTGACAGTGAAAATGTGGCAGGATGCCGGCCTGCCACCGGGGGTGATCAATCTGGTTCAGGGGGCACGTGGCACGGGTGAGGCACTTGCCGGACATCCGGATGTCAATGGCATTCTGTTCACCGGCTCGGCAAACACTGGACAGGCCATCCAGAAAGCGGTGCTGACCCAGCCCCAGAAAATCCTGGCGCTGGAGATGGGTGGCAATAATCCACTGATTATTGGCAGTGGCGTGGATATACGCAGTGCGGTCTGGGCCGTCCTGCAATCAGCATTCATCAGCGCCGGACAGCGTTGTACCTGTGCGCGGCGCCTGATTGTGCCCCGGGGAGACACCGGCGATGAACTGATCGCACAACTCATCGAGGCGGCTGGCAGACTGGTGGTGGGCCGGTTCGACCAGACAGACCCCGAACCGTTCATGGGTTCAGTGATAAGCGCCAGCGCCGGGGAAACACTACTGGCAGTGCAGCAGCGCTGGGTCGAAGCCGGTGGCCAGTCATTGCTGGCGATGAGGGCCAGTGGCGGCAATTCCGCTTTGCTGACACCGGGCATTGTGGATCTTTCCAATGCGGTGGTGCAGGACGAAGAGCACTTTGGCCCGCTGCTGGGTGTATACCGTTATGATGATTTTGACCAGGCACTCGCCCTGGCCAACAACACTCGCTACGGACTGTCGGCAGGCCTGCTCAGTCATGACAGAAACGAGTACGAACAGTTTCTGGGGGAAATCCGCGCCGGCATTGTGAACTGGAATCAGCCCATAACCGGAGCCAGTTCAGCCATGCCGTTTGGCGGGCCAGGACTCAGCGGTAACTACCGGCCAAGCGCCTGGTATGCGGCGGACTATTGCGCCTATCCTGTTGCTTCACTGGAACAGCAACAACTGAAACTGCCGGACAGCCTGCCGCCGGGAATGCAATTGTGAGCGCCAAGAGCACAGCAAACGCCGCGCTTGAAGTCAATTTTGACGGACTGGTCGGGCCCACCCACAGTTATGCCGGCCTGTCATGGGGCAATATCGCTTCCGCAAAGCACAGGCAGCAGACTGCCGATCCACGCGCCGCAGCCCTGCAAGGCCTGGACAAAATGGGATATCTGATGCGTCTTGGCTTGCACCAGGGTCTTCTGCCGCCGCATGAACGTCCACACATACCCACCTTGCGCCGGCTTGGGTTCACGGGCAAGGATGCGGACATACTCACCAAAGTTGCCCGGCGCGAACCACGCCTGCTCGCAGCCACCAGTTCCGCTTCGGCCATGTGGACGGCAAATGCAGCCACGGTGTCTGCCAGTGCCGATACCGGTGATGGACGGGTTCACCTGTCCACGGCAAACCTGAACGCAAAACTGCATCGCTCAATTGAACACCCGGTGACCACCCGGATACTGAAAAGTATTTTTGCAGACCCGGATCTGTTCTGTGTACACGATGCCCTGCCGGATTGCCCGCATTTTGGTGATGAAGGCGCGGCGAACCACACCCGGCTGTGCAGTGAGTACGGCGCTGCCGGCGTTGAACTCTATACATACGGCCACATTGCGTTTGATGATGCTGCACAAAAACCTCGCCTGTTCCCTGCCAGACAGAGCCTGGAGGCGTCGCGTGCTGTGGCCAGACGTCATGGCCTGCCCGAGGAGCGGTGTGTGTTCGTGCAACAGAATCCGGCAGTCATTGACAAAGGTGTGTTCCATAATGACGTGATTGCGGTCGGTAACCGTAACCTGCTGATGTATCACGAGGATGCCTTTCTTGATGCCGATGTCATGCTTTCGTCGCTGCGCGAAAAGCTGGGAGACACTCAGCTGATTCCTCTGTGTATTACCCGCCGGCAGTTGAGCGTCGAGGAAGCGGTGTCAAGTTACCTGTTCAACAGCCAGCTGATCTCGCTGGCCGATGACAGAATGGCCCTGATTGTCCCCATTGAATGTCAGCAGTCGCCGGCCACCGCTACCCTGCTGGGGGATATTGTCGACGACCCGGGCAACCCCATCACTCACGTGGAATTCCTGGATCTGCGCCAGAGCATGCAAAACGGCGGTGGACCGGCGTGTCTTCGGCTACGGGTGGTGTTGACAGCCGATGAGCTGGCTTCGGTCAGACACTGCCTGATCCGGCCCGGCATGCTGGAAATCCTGACCGACTGGGTGCATCGCCACTACCGGGACAGGTTAAGCGCAGAAGAGCTGTCAGACCCGGCGCTACTGGAGGAGTCCCGCTCGGCGCTGGACGAGTTGACAACATTGTTGGGCATGGGTCCGGTATACGATTTTCAGCGCTGACGGATGACCAGTCCCACCCGATGGCCCTGCGGCACGGACGGATTGAGAAACAGCACAGCATCCCCGTTGCGCCCGATACGCCACTCGTGATCGGGCGTGTGCGCAATCACCGTGCCCTCCGTCAGTGGTCTGAAATTGACAAAGGGGTCGAGATCAACCGTAAACTCACCTGCCGGGCGAATGATCTCCTCGATGACCCGGAAATTTTTCATGGTCCTGCCCTGTGCCGGGCTTGCCTGCCTGCCCGTGGCCAGTCTGTCCAGCTCGTGCACCAGTGGCAGAAAGCGATCAACAGGTTCGTCCAGTGAGGCTACCTGACCCAGTTCCAGCGTGACGCTCAGGTAGCCGCTGCGCGCCGTGAAGCTGGAGAAGGCTGCCGCCGGCGAAATGTTCTGCACCCAGGCATCCGTGCCAAAGCATTCCAGCCAGGCAACCAGGCTCGACAGATCCCGGTTTGCACAGTCCACTGGCACAATGGCAAACCTGTCTTCGTCCGATGGTTTGATGGTGGAGTGCAGATCAAAATGCAGTCCCTGCGGGTGCCTGGTAATAAAATTCTCGACCTCGTCCATCAACTGCCGGGCACGCTGGTGCTCGGCATCACCGGATGTGGTCAGTTGTGCGGCCACCTTCTGTCTTGAAAACAGCCGGTTCATATTGTGCCTGACAAAGCGTGATCCGGCCTGCACGGCGGCCGGGTTGGCCAGGATCAGCAACAGCGGCCTGTTGATCTGCAGATTTTGTTGTGTTGCCTGCTGCAACCAGATGTCGATCAGGCGAAACGGAATGACTTCGTCCCCGTGAACGCCGGTACTGATTATGATGGCGTCCAGGCCCTGATCTGTCAGCGGTTCAATGCTCAACACCCCGGGAACCGGCCAGTGCCAGCGTGCACCTCCGCGCTCACGATCAGCCGCTGGTGCCTGCGGGGCAAGTGCCAGGTCGATAAAGGAGAATGGTGTTGGATTTTGGGCTATCATCGGGTCCTTATTCATGCTTTTCTGTCACCCTATACTGATCGGTCTGTGCCATCAATTGCAACAGACCCGTAGCAACAGATCTGAGACAAGAAACGACCGGCACGTCTCCTGTCGTCGCCACCTACAAAGAGGATTTAAAAATGAACATTGCGAGGCTGTGTTTTTCCCTGGGCATCATATCTTTGCTGGCTGGCTGTATCGCAGTGCCTGATGATGCGGCACAGTATCAGGATCCTGCCCTGCTGCCATTTGCCATTGACAATGGCCAGGCCCAGGCGCCGTTTGGCCAGGCCGTGGGTGATGTGGTCATCAATTACTCGCGCGCAGCCCCGACGGTAGGCGCCGGTGGCATGATTTCCGACGGTGCCATGGAAGAGTTCCGGGACCATGGCTTCCGGACCGTGGTCAGCCTCCTGACCACGCCCGAGGGTGTTGAGACCCATGCGGCCTGGGCCGCTGATGCCGGCATTGCCTATTACAACCTCCAGGTCACCGGTCAGGGGCCCGGTGATGATGTGCTGAGCCAGTTCAAGCAGATCATGGCCGACCCCGACAACTACCCGGTCATGGTGCATTGTGGCAGTGCTTCGCGTGTCGGCGCGCTGTGGGCACGCTATCGCATTGATATGGGTGTACCAGTGGCAGTTGCGTTCCAGGAAGCCCGAACAATCGGTCTGACGCCCGGGATGGAACGCACGGTGCGTGAACAACACGGCTACTGAAAAGGACCCCCGACATGATGCGATTTCTGTACTGTATGCAAGGCATGGCACGAGTGCTGCCGCTGGCGCTGATGTTACTGCTGGCGGCCTGCTCGCCCGATACCGCGCCGCCGTCCTCCCCCGCTGTTCCGCCAGCCTCCCCGCCCCCGGTCGGCGCCGCTGATCCGGAGTACCAGCGGCTGCAGGACATTGCAGAGACCATCACCATCTATCGGGACGACTTTGGTGTACCACATATCTACGCTGAGACGGATGCGCAGGCGGTATTCGGTTTTCTGTACAGCCAGGCCGAGGACGATTTTGCCCGGATCGAACGGAACTACATCTGGGCCCTGGGGCGTCTGGCCGAGGTGGAAGGCGAATCTGCACTGTACAGCGATCTGCGAGCCCGGCTCTATATGACTGAAGCCGACGCACGATCGGCTTATGACCAGGCGCCGGAGTGGTTGCAGGCGCTGTGTGACGCCTTTGCCGACGGGCTTAACTGGTATCTGGCACGCAATCCGCAGGCGCAGCCGCAGTTGCTCACCCGGTTCGAGCCCTGGATGCCGTTCTATTTTTTTGAAGGCTCCATTGGTGGCGACATTGAACAGATACCACTGCGGGGTATTGAAGCCTTCTACTCGGACGTACCGGCCCGGCTTGAGGCGCTGTCCGGCGCGTCTGTTGCCTCAGTGGCCCCAGCGGTCTCAGGGGTCACAGCGGCTGCGCCCCAGGGCATGTCCTACCGATCGGATCCACTGTCTGAAGCCATTCCCGAGGAACCGGTCGGTTCCAATGGTTTTGCTATCGCCCCCGCGCTCAGTGCCACCGGCAACGCCCTGCTGCTGATCAATCCCCATACCAGTTTCTATTTTCGGGGTGAGGCTCATATTGTCAGTGAGGAAGGCCTGAACGCTTATGGTGCAGTGACCTGGGGCCAGTTCTTTATCTATCAGGGTTTCAATGAAACCACTGGCTGGATGCATACCTCCACACGCGCCGATTTCATGGATGAGTTTGTTCAGGACATCGTCCAGCAGGATGACGGGCTGTATTACCGGTATGGTGATGAGCTGCGTCCTGTGGCCGAGTCCGACGTCACGCTTCGCTACAGGGACGGTAATGTGATGGCCGAGCGCACATTCCCGATGTATCACACCCACCACGGGCCAATAACCCACGCGCTGGACGGACAATGGGTGGCCACCCGCATCAACTGGAATCCGGTGGATGCCCTGCGCCAATCCTATCTGCGCATGAAAACGCAGAATTACGACGAATTCCGCGAGATGATGGATATCCGTACCAACTCCTCAAACAATACAGTTTTTGCTGACGCTGAAGGCAATATCGCCTACTTTCACGGCAATTTCATTCCGCGGCGCGATACACAGTTTGACTATTCACAACCGGTGGATGGCAGCAATCCGGCCACCGACTGGCAGGGCGTGCATGAAGTGGATGAAACGGTGATGCTGGTGAACCCGCCCACAGGCTGGCTGCAGAACGCAAACTCGACGCCGTTTACTGCGGCCGGCCAGCACAGCCCTGACCCTGCCGATTATCCGGTGTACATGGCACCTGATGCAGAGAACTTCCGTGGCCTGCACGCGGTTGAGCTGCTGGAGCAGGCCTCCGACATTACGCTGGCGTCACTGATTGACCTGGCCTACGATCCCTACTTGCGTGGTTTCAGGTCACTGATACCGGGTCTGGTCAGTGCCTGGGATGCCAACGCACAGGACTGGCCGGCGCTGGAAGCCGCCATCGAGCACCTGCGAGGCTGGGATCGCCGTGTCAGCGTGGATTCGGTACCCATGACCCTGGCGCATTTCTATGGCATGGATGCCGCACAGGCCATCGATACACCCCAGGGGCTCAGCGCCATGGAGCAGATCGACTGGCTCGGCACAGACAGTCCCGAGCAGGAGCGCCTGGCCGTTTTCAGTGACACGCTGACGGCACTGGAAGAAGCCTTTGGTGACTGGGCGCTGCCCTGGGGTGAGGTCAACCGCTTCCAGCGCCTGACCGGTGATATTGATCATCCTTTTGATGACGCGGCACCCAGTCTGCCCGTGGGCATGGCGTCCTCACGCTGGGGCGCACTGGCCTCATTCGGCGCGCGTGCATTCCCTGGTACCAACAGGATCTACGGTGCGTCGGGGAACAGCTTTGTGGCCGTGGTCGAGTTCGGTGAACAGGTCAGGGCAAAAACCCTGCTGGCAGGTGGCCAGAGCGCGGATCCGGCCTCCCCGCACTTCTACGATCAGGCCCAGATGTATGTTGACCGTGAATTCAAGGAAGCCGCGTACTACCGCCATGATGTTGAGCGCCGCGCAGTGCGCAGTTACTGGCCGGGGGAGTGAGGGTGAAATGAGCAATCTGAGCGTGACGCTCCGTCCTGCATGGCGGAATTACTGGCTTGCGCTGTTGGTAACAATTGTATCCGGGATGGCATGGGTGGCGATTGTGATTGCAGGACCGAGGGGCGCGGAGGGTCAGCAGGCTCAGTTGGTAGCCGTAGCTGTGGCGATGCTTGCGTTCGTGTCAGTAGTGTTTCGTCGGTACTATCTCAAGTTTTCAGTCTCGAATGGTCGCATAGCCAGCAGTCGAGGCATCATCGCCAGGAACCAGCATAGCGTTCGCATACGCGACATCCGGAGTATCGGACTGAAGCAGAATCTTTTCCAGCGGATATTCAATGTGGGCAACCTGGCTTTTTATTCCGCAGGGTCTGATGCAGCCGAGGTCCAGTTCAGTGGAATACTGGACCCTTTGCAATGGCGTGCGCGGATTGAAACCGAGGTTGACAGATTCAAGGATTCCGCTGCTGGAGAATGAACTCATTGCTGAAGTTGAAATTGAAGTCAGTTCGGGTAATCATTTCGAGCACTGGCAGAGCCTGTCAAAGTAGCCTCGCTTCAATAGCAATGCCGCCAACGCAAGTGCACCGCCTGTTACTACAATGTCCAGCAAGGCTGCCAGGTACTCAGCCAGCTCAGCCTTCCCGGTGTTCTTGCGATTACAGTAGTCCCACTCTACGCAGACCTTTTGATACAACGCGTCATTGTACCCGCGGACCTGTTCATCAACCCTGGTGAGAATACGCTCTTTCAGCTTTCGAAGCGACGCATCGGGAAGGTCAATGACAGATTCAAGATCTTCCAGATCTATACCAAACTCATCTTCAATCTCGTTGCGGGAGTTGCGCAGCTCCTCTGCCTCCAGCAAGACCTGCCTTGCCAGCTCCCAGTCTTCAGTGACCCACAACCGTTCAATAAGCTCTAAACCGTTCGGCATGGTGACCTCCTCTTACGTGCTCACGTCACGTCTCTGTCCTGCATTTTCGCTCAATTTATACTTTTTGAACAGATAGCTGTTAACTGTCACCGAGCGCTATTCAGGCAAGCGGGGATGATATCCGATCACCCTTTCGGCGACGCACCCATACCAGGGCACCAAGTGCTACAGCAATTCAGCGCGTCAGTCTCTGGATTCCCGGCGTGACTTTTTACGGTCGCTGTGTGGTGTGCCCGCGCAGCTTTCGCCGGTATACATGCCGGCAAAGAACAGGGACAGGTTTCTGAGCGCCCTGCTCAAGCCACTCTTGCCCGCAGCCGGTGCACCGGTATTGATTTCGTTGATCTGCAAGCGCTTGCCGTCGTACGTCGGCTCAGCTGGCTCTGTTGGCTCCGTTGGATCTTCCTGCTGCCTGTCTGTTGTCATGATTCAAGCCTCTTGTGGAATCAGCCCAGGCGGGCCGTAAACCATTCCAGAATCACACGCAATGTATCATCACGCCCGGTGTCGTTCAGTACTTCATGATAACCCCCTTCTACAAGATACAGGGTCTTGTCGCTTGATGTTATGGCGTCGAACAGTGCCTGACTGCCGGCAGGGTCTGTAATGCCGTCTTCAGTGCCGTGCACAATCAGGGTCGGCACTGTCCATTGCGGGTAAAGTTTGCGGTTGGCGCGATTGCGCACCAGCGCGCTGGCAGCAACCAGGTTGGGCAGACGACCCTGATGTTTCAGGGTGTCTTTGACAGCATCTTCCACGATATCGGGCAGGCGTGAGAGCAATGCGGGGTCGTCCGGATGCAGGGGCGCGGCGGCCGCGGGTGCAACAGCGGCCAGCGCTCGTGCCAACAGGCGCAGCAACACCCCGTGTTGTGGTATGGCCGGACTGGTGAGCACGACACCGGCCACACCGCTGGGGTCCAGTGCCACACTGCTGGCCGTCACCAGTCCGCCCAGTGAGTGACCGAACAGAAACAGCGGCAGTGGTTCATCCCTGAGCGCCTGCCGGGCTTTCAGGTGATCCTGCACCGCGTGCTCGACATCGGTGACACCCCGGTCTCCCGGGGATTCGCCGTGACCGTACATGTCAAAGGCATAAACATTGATACCCAGCTCAAGCAGGCGGGGAATCAGTTGATTGTACTTGTCGACAAACCGGTTGGCGTACTCACTGTAGCCGTGTTGCAACAGAAGATTGGCGCGCGGGCGCTCTGCTTGCCAGGTGTAGGCGGCGCGATCCAGAGGTAGTTTCCATTGCTGTCTCATCCACGGCCCTCCGGCTGGTCATTGCTGCGGACAATAACACGGAACACGGCTCTTCGGGGCAAAGTGGCGCGTCCGGGGATGGGGGCTATAATCGGGATGCAGGGTATTGAATTTGTCTGTTGCAGACGTGACTTCAGGAATAACTCAGGGAGGAAGTGGTCATGAGGGAATTGACGCAGGAAGAAGTTTTGAGGGTTAGTGGGGCTGGGGATTGTGCACTTGCTCAAGCAAGCTTGGGTGTGACTCATGCGGGGATCGGCATAGCCATCTTTACCGGCGGCCCATTGACATGGGCTGCAGCTGGTGTGGGCTGGGCTCTGAGTGCCACCGCGGCGCACCTTTCTTGTTCAAATCAGTCAGTAAACGACTTTACGATGGTTGATCAATATGGATGCCATCAGGTGTCCTCCTAATCAATTTCAAAGATCGTGCAGCGTTCATTGGTACAACGGTGAACGCTGCCGTCATTGTTGGCGACTAGGGAGTTGCCTATGTTGAGCGCGTTACGCGGAAAAATTACTGATGCAGTCGCAAAGAAGCGACATGCAGCATTCAGCTTTATTTTGTTTTCCATGTTCTTTCAGCGATTGGTGGAGCTTACACCGGCCTGGGGTGAGTTTGTTGCGATACCGCTGGTGGCGATTATGTGCTTCTGGTCGCTGTTGTATTATGCGCTGCCTCTGATGAATATTTCTGATGTTCGGCGGCTACCATATGGTCTGACCTATCTTCTGGTTGTAGGAATGTTTATTGCCACTTATCTGTATTCTGAGAGCACTGTGCTGTGGTCGATTGTTGTCGCAAGTGCGCTGGCAATGATTCTGCTGAACATGCTGATCTGGCGGAAGGCTCCGTTGCACCGGGACCAAACACTCAAAAAATAAACCCAAAAAGCCGGGCACATGGCCCGGCTCATCTTCTCGCTCCTCTCCACTCTTGGCGGTGGTTCAGTCCCGCATGCTCACGAACGGTCCATCCTGCTGGTAGCGACTCTGGTCCACGTACTTGTAGTACACCTGACCGAAGAACATTTCGTCCCAGCGCTGCTGGCCCCAGGGCACAGACAGGGAGGGATCGGGGTTGGCCGGGTTCTGCGCTGAGTTGTCAAAGGCGCCGATCACGTGGATCACTGTACCGGCCGGTACAAAGATGGGCTTTTCCGGACGGTAGGTGATCTGCCAGGTGTAATCGGCAATATTGAGCAGGTCCTTCACTGTGCCATCGGGCAGGTGTGCTTCAAAGCGCATGTACTTGCCACGGAAGTGCATGTGGGAGATCAAGCATGGAGCCCTTCTGCAACAGGCTACCGGTGTTGGGCGACTCGACCTGCGGTGAGGCGCCCGGCACATAGACCTGGATGTAGGCGGCGTTCGGGTCCGGTGTGGCGGTGAAGCTGTTGCGCGGATCGGCGTCGGGCGGTATCAGGAAGTTCAGCGTGTGATGCAGCACGCAAGGATCATCGGGGACCAGCCCTGCAGCATGGCGTGGCTGTTCAGGGCAAACGGGGCAATACCACCGTCGCGGTGGCAGTCAGCGCAGTTGCGGGCGATCACCGGGGGGCCACATCACGGCTGTAGGACACATCGGTGATATTGTGCTCGGGATAGGCCACGGTTTTTCCGGTGCTGGCAACCACGGCATTGCTGACGGGCTGGCCGGCGAGTACCTCGTCCAGGGCCAGTGCCAGTGAGTCGTTGGCGGGGCCGCGGTAAAGTACCCGGAAGCCGCGTGGATCAAAGACCACAGCCTCATCCAGACGTTCGATGCCATGGCTTTCGGAGATGGCAGACACATCATCGATCAGTATCGAAATGTCGGTCTGCCCGGCTTTCTGCTGGGCGCGCACGGCAAACCTGCTGCGTAGAATCCGGGTTTTCATCTGTATGTCTCCAGTGACAGCGTGGCTGTCCGTTTGGTTTGGGGACATGATTTGGGTCTATATAAAACCCTTGTACCGCGGATTTTAGGTGTGGAATTTGCGTTAGACCAGAAAAGTGAACGTATTCAGAAGCTCTTCGGGAAAGGGTGAGATCATGGATCTGACTAAGGTTTCGTTTGCCCACGGTGAGCACAGTGACCGTGATAGTTGTATCTGATTACTCACTCATTCATTGATTGTATTGCGCCATGAGGTGCCAGTGGCGCAGGTGCGATTCGGTTGTCAGGGGTAACTTCACTGTATATGCCGCCAATGGTAATCAATGATTTCGACATCTTCCGCTCCCGCCTGGGTCCAACTTAATTCTGCGCGTTATGTCGTCAAGCGTTATTATGAAGCGAAACGGAACTTTCAACGAACTGATCCGACAGGAGAAATTCATCATGACCGTACGACTATCAACAACGGTGGTATTGGCAGTGTCACTGCTGTCCTGCACGAGCGATCCGGATTACCCGCCGGAAGGCTTCAGTTCGATCGCCGATCTTGATCCGAGCATCGAGCTGGACATCCGTTATGTTGGCGCCAACAACTTCCTGGGGCGACCGGTCACTGGCTATGAAGGGGCAGCCTGCATTCTCAGTACGCCGGCGGCCATGGCTTTGCTGGATGTGCAGCAGGCGGCGAACGAACGGGGCCTGTCACTGAAGATATACGACTGCTTCCGTCCACAGCGTGCGGTGGATGATTTTGTGCGCTGGGCCGCTGACCTTGATGATGAAGTGATGAAAGCATCCATGTATCCGGATGTGCCCAAGGACGAGCTGTTTTCGCGTGGTTATATTGCTGAACGTTCGGGCCACAGTCGCGGCAGTACTGTTGATCTGACCCTGGTGCCACTGGGCACGCAGCAGCCGGAGGTGGATCCCTTTGCGGGCTGGGATTGTCGTGGGGATGAAGCGTCGCGTTTCCCGGACAACAGTATCGATATGGGTACCAGTTATGACTGTTTTGATGCCTTGTCGCATACTGAGAATTCAGCGGTTGGTGAGGCTGCGATGGCAAATCGCCTGATGTTGCGCGAGTTGATGGACGATGCGGGGTTTGAGAATTATGTGAATGAGTGGTGGCACTATACGCTGCGGGATGAGCCGTTTCCGGATACCTTTTTTGACTTCCCTGTGTTTTGACTTTCTTGTGCCGTTTCAGGCGCAGGGTCTGGTGCAGCCGTGGCGCCCTCGCCTGCTGACGCTGGCAAGCGCAGAGCGGCATGACGAAGGTGGCTGGTTGGAGCCGCACTATGTGGCCGTGCCAGGTATGACGGCGCTGTGTAAAGCGATGGCGCTATGCAAAGGCGGCTGCCCTGCCCTCTCCTCAACTGCTGCTTGATGAAGAACTCAAGCTTGCCGCCTGTGGCGACTGGGCACAGGACGGCCGTGTTGAAGGCGCTTTTTTGAGTGCGCATGAGCTCGGTGGTGCTTTGTTGGCTCGTATGGGTTTGGGTCAGGCTTCGATGATATCGCGTTAAGTACGCGCTGCCAGTTTGATCGATTCATCCCTTTCCTGTTTCAGTTGTAACAACGATTGTCACGCCTTCAGGGTAGGTGCCCAATGCACCCGGTCGGTTCTGGCGAATGCGTTGAATTCGGTGCCGGCCACTGTTTGCAACACACCCCAGTATGAACTGAACGGAGAGAAACTCATGTGCCTTCAAACCAGAACTACCCTTCTGAAAGCCACACTTACCCTCTTGTGTACCGGCGCACTGCTGGGCACATTATCAGCTTATGCCGGCGAGCAGGCCTTTATCTGGAATGCTGATGACACGGACCTTCAATGGGGTCCATGCCCTGAGTTTATGCCTGAAGGCTGTGGTCTCGCGGTGCTTCAGGGCGACCCGGCTGATCACAATGCGGACGTCTTTTTCCGTCTTCCCGGAGGAACCACAGCACCTCATCACTGGCACACCTCTGCCGAGCGTATGGTGCTGGTCTCGGGAACGATGGAGGTTGTTTACGATGGACAGGAGCCGGTGACACTGAGGCCTGGCACTTACGCCTATGGCCCGGCCAGGCTGCCACATGTAACGCATTGCCGTTCCGATGAGGACTGTGTGCTGTTTATTGCGTTTGAAAAACCTGTAGATGCGATCGGAACCGAGTGACGTAATGCAGCGGCATCCCGGTGCCAGCGCGACGGGGTGCCGTCAGGTCTTCCATGTCACCGGCGCGCGCGGGTCGGGTTGGTAGGAAAAATAGGTGCCGGTGCGTATCGTGCGCTTCAGGTGTTCACCCAGATCCGGATGATGCTCGGCTATCCGGCTCAGGGCGTAGCGCAAGGAGCGCGTGGCACTGGTACGTGCGCGTTCCAGGCCGTCACTGACGGTTCGCTCCCGGCCGTTCAGACCAACGCCGCGGCATAACTCGTCAACAAGAAACTGGCGATCGGCACGTGCGAGCTCCGCGCGGTGCAAATCATTGTTCGCCTCGGCCTCCGCGATGTCCTCGTCCGTTTCGGCAAGACGCTGTCGATAGGCCTCGCGAGCCCTGGAGTCGAACACCTCCAGTCCGCATTGTGCATCCATCCGGGGAGCGCCCGATGAAGCGTCCACGGGTAGTGCTCCGCGCTCTACCGCGACCAGGTCAAGAACGTGAAACTCCCGTTCCGGCTCCGCCATCAGTCGCTCCAGGTAACGCATGCCAATCAGGTCCTTCAAGCGGACGGTCTTGCCGCCGAAGGTTACCGTACGCGTATCCCCTTCGCGACAGAAAACGCAGCGATCGGGCTCCCGATACTGCTGCGAGGGTGCTTCAGGGCAGCCATTGCGGGCCAGCTTGGCCCAGGGCTCAGCATTGAGTTCCTCGAGCGTGCGGCAAGCGGCATTGAGCTCCAGTTCGGCCGTTTTGTTGTTGCCGGCCGCACGGTGTGCTGCCGCAAGCGCTACGCGCAGATTCGCGGCCTCAAATGGCATTCGCAGCGCCACCCACTCAACAACGGCTTCGCCAAGAAGCCGGATCGCTTCACTGTGCAGTCCATCGTGCAAGGCCAGGCGTCCTTTGGCGGCGAGGGCCGCGTTCTGCAATGTGCGGCTCTGGTAGGTACGGGCGATCTGCTCAAGGTCGGTTGCGGCAATACGTGCCGTGCGCTCGTCTCCCGCGGCCAAGGCGATGACTACCTGGGCATCGCGCAGGGGCGCGCGCTGCAGGCCGCCGGAAGGTGGGCGCTCCTTGGACGGGATATCAAAGGGGTGCTCAATCGCGTCCCCGATCATGGCATTGGCTTCATCTATACGTCCCTGGACCAGGCGCAGCAACGCAAGTCCGGGCTGCGGCAGCCAGGCATTCTGGTGCGCGGCCAAAAAAGCCTCTTCTGCCCCCACAAAATCACCCTTGCGCAGGCGTGCGTTGCCCAACTCAGTCAAGGGCCAGCCGTACTCCCGGCGCATCCAGGGGCGCAGCTCTTCGCAGGCCAGCAGGGCCTCCTGCTCGGCGGCGTCACACGGCCCTCGCAGGCGCATGATTTCCGCCCGGTGTACCCGGCAGCGGCCGTGTAGGCCGCCGAATGCGGCCCCCTGGCGCCATCGCTCCATGGCCTCGGTCCATTGCTCAGCGCGATCGTGCTGCCCGATCCATTGCATGGCACAAATAAGCTCGCACCACATCTGCCCCGAGGTCAGGGGGTCGAGGTTACCGGCGCTCAACTCCACGGCAACCTCATCCAGGGAGCTCAGTCCCTCATCAAGATACCCGTCGTGGATGCGGACTCTGGCAAAGGCCACCTGACCGATAATTGACGGGGGGCTCAGCCCATGCCTTTTTCCTCCCTCCATAGCCCTTTGTGCCCACTGCCCTGTCCCCGGCATGTCTCCGCACATCAGGCGCTCGTAGGTCCGCACTGCGGCCAGCCAGGCCCAGACCGGGCTGTCTGGCGCGTCCGCCACCAGGCATTCTGCTCGCGACAGCCAGGCGCGCACGGTGGCCATGAGGCCTGTATCCATCATGAGGTACATGCCAACCATGACCGCTGCGAAGGCTGCTTCGTGGGGGTGGTCGTCATCCAGGTGCAGGCGGTAGAGCTCCCCATAGGCCGCCAGCGTGTCTTCCAGATCACCGGCGCCATAGGCCGCCTGGGCCCGCAGTTCCAACAGCTCAGCCGAGGGTGGCAAGGAAGTTTCCGCGAGCAGCTTCTGTGCCCTGCAGAAGTCGCCAGCATCAAGAGCGGCCCGGATTGGCGATTGCTCCACTTTTGTCATCGCTCAGTTCTCTTGTTGCGGTTGTAACAAGAATCGTCGCGCCAATCAGTGCAGGTGCCAGGCGCAACTGGCGGAAAACCCATTCAACACGGAGTATCTTGACATGAGTGACAAGCTTTTTGAATGGCGGTTGGTGGAAGCGGAACGGGGAAATATCGGAAGTGTTTATTCAGTGACCTTACCTCTGCCGTTTCGCTAAAAGGGCGGCATCATGCTCGATCTCATCGAGCAAGTGGTACTATTTGGGGGGCAAGGTCACCTTCTGCCTGGACATTTGCCTGAGTGTGCCCAATGTGCATGGTGTACCGGCATCGCGGAAAATTCACACAACCCCAGAAAGGACTGCCGGTACCGGCCCTGGGTTGGCGACGCACCAGCTTCACGGCACAACTCGGGCAAGACGGCGTGGTGTAATCGCCTTTTGTTGCTTTCTGCAACAAGCTGAATTGCTCGTCGGCCTGCAACTTTGTCAGCATGCGAAGAAAGCCTTCGCCATTAATCAGCTTAATATGTTTACCCTTGGCGAATTCGCTGGCATCCACGGTGTAGTCTGACGTGGTAATGAAGATGCCCATCTTGCATTCGAAATGGGTCATTATGCCGAGCAAGGCGCGAATATCCTGAACACCGACGGATTGTGATGCCCAGGCTTTACACTGGATGACGGCGAACAGTTCAGCCGGATTGCGGCGGTTGTAGAGGCAAACGTCCACACCACCATCCGCGCCGTGGTCTGTGACCTCGGCCCTGTACCCTTTCGCTCGGAAGTATCCGGCGCACAGGTGTTCAAAGACCAGCCAGTCCAGGGACTTGATCAGGTCAAGCGACCAATTTTGCGGTGGAGCCGGTGTGGGTTGGTTTTCAAGTGGTGTTTGATTGAAAGATCTGCTGAAAAGTTCTTCCAGACCCTTGCGTTGGCTGGCGTTCAGCGCACGATTTATGCTCGAAACGTTATTATTGCGCGACGCGGCGCCTTTTTGGTTGCGCGGCGCAGTACCCCTGTTCTGGCCAGCCTTTGTTTTCATTGCTAGAAACACTGCCAGACACACAACAGGCAACATCAGGGCAAGAAATGCGTAAGTGAACAGAGGGTTCAGCCAATAGCTGATACCTACCACCGCACCTATGGCGATCACGCCGTCCAGGGCTTCGGGTTTTCGCCTGCGTCTGCGATAACGTCTCGCCATATGAACGCCCTGTTCGTGCCGATGAATTGTCAGGCATTGTATCGCAGGCATCGGTGGGATTGAGTGCGAGCACGATCACATTATGAACAGACTCCGACTCGTTCTGCATCACTCCACAGGAACTCTGACTTTATCATCTTGGAATGCAATCGGATGGAATACCCCTCACAAAGTACGCTAAATCAAACGCCCCGCCCCCCCAGCAAGGTCACATATCCCCAGTCAACCATCTCTGTTTTGCGCCTTGTCTCGATCCAGGCAAATCCCTGCATCCTGTGTGCCTCTGTGTAGGCCCAGCGGGCAACCTCGAGCGAACTTTCAGGATCGGCGATAAACCCCGCCGATTGCATCTGCTCGCCCAAGTCGTCGCCTATGCGCTGCTTAAAATCGGGGAATTACACATCTGCAGCCTTCACTTTGGCAAGGTTTGATAGCACGGCAATCAGGATGAGTATTATTGCTGGGACCAGATGAGTATCCTATTGCATAGGTCTTTATTGGCAAATGATGACATTCCACTTTAGCTTATCCGTGATTAAAAAGAGCGCCGTGCTTCGTTTTTGTGATACGCATCAACGCAGCAACTCAAAGGTCACACTCATGGGCTTGCTGCCCTCATGCTTCTGGTACCGTACAGGCCCATGATAGACAAATGGAGCCGCCTTACCATTGAGTAGACGCTCTTCCCTGATAAACAGGTGAATCATGATCCCAAGTTTTGTATGATGAATGATCTCATTTCCTCGCCTGCTTTCAGGGTTTGTTTGATTCTGACTTTGCCAGTGGAAATGATGTTCGTCTATCCAATGGTCGTGATACCGCAAGTCCGCCTGGCGACCGCGTTTATTGAGTGTTACAAGCAATATGTGAGCATTTGCGGAAGGAAGGACCACGTGTCCGCTATGCCAGTTTCCGGGGTTAAACTCGACACCAAACAGGCCAGGTATTTCCTCTCGCATAAATGTTGAGCCAATGACCATCAGCAGCGGGTTGATTACATTTACTAATCTCGCAAAGGTCCTAAATTGCTTATGTAGGTCGGGAGTTACGACGATGTCTTCATAGGCCGGATTGAATGCCACTAGTCGATCGGTTCCGTCAAGTTTTTCAGCCTTGCGCAATAGGTACTGGTTATCTCCTGCTGGGTCTTGGCGTTCAATCGCCAACACCTCTCCCTCAATCAGATCATTTTGATCGAGACGTAATAACTCCAATAAAAGATAGTCACCGTCATGGATGGGATTGCTTCCCCCATCCATTGAGTCGCCTGAGGCCTTTGCTATGAAATGTCGACTAGCTTCAGCAGGCAACATGCTGGCAGGTAAGCGTCGCACTTCGAGCGAATCTATTGTACTGGTGCGAAAATGGCCACAAGCGATTTTTAGGCTTGGAAAATACGAAAGCTCTAGCGATTCACGGGTTGGCGATTGATCTATGCTAACCACGTTGTTGCCAGGTCGAGCGATGTAAGTGGCCAGCCGATAATCAATCAACTCTTGTACCAACTCAGTAAAGTCTGAAATTTTATCCTGGTCTACACTAAAACTAGGAACCAGTTGACCGCCGCTTACGCTGAAAAATCGACCATTGCAACAGGCGGCGATCGGATTCCTTTTCCAATACGTTATCCAATCCGAAGGGCAGACTTTCATTGGCGCGTAGTCAGCCGGAAGGTCAGCTAGAAGTGGCCTACGGCGCTGCAAGACTTGCCACGATCGCTTTGCCAAAAGTTCCAGATCAGGAGCGTTGCTCCACCCGCCTAGCTCTTGAAACGCCTCAAGCAAGACCATTTTGTAGCTTCTGGTCATAGCAGTGGTTTCGACTTCTCGAAGGAATTCCGAGAATTGTTCAACCATGGCTTTTCGAGATTCGTCCATTCCCTCTTCTTGTGATGCGACGAGGCCAAACCAGTGGCCATGCTGCTGTCGCATGCGCTGAATGCTGGCACCAGAGCGATAGAATTCAGTCAATGTGGGGCGTCGGCCGAGCACGTCACACAGTGATTGGTAGTCATCAACAACACCTTCGCGAGTCAACGACTTAAGGAAGTTGATGAATCCTAACTCATAGTTGATGTAGCAACCGTCGGGCAGGTCCAGTCGCTCCCCGTCAAAGCGTTCTGCAAAGGCAGCCAGCTCGCTGTGATTCATGGCTTCATTCATCAGTGCCATCGGTTTGTGTAGAAAGCTCTGATGGTTTGCAACAAAGTCCAACACAACTAATCTGTCCTTGTTCTGCGCTTTTCGTAGCCCACGACCCAGTTGTTGCAGGAAAAGGATCTTGGATTCCGTAGGTCGAAGCATCATCACAGTATCAATCTTGGGCAGGTCTACACCCTCATTAAAGAGATCAACGGAAAAAAGCACATTGAGCTCCCCACTCGCCAATTTCTCAATCGCCTCGCCGCGTGATAATTCCGAATCGGAATAGACTGCGGCGGCACTTACATCGTTTTGCAAGAAGTAACGCGCCATAAAATCAGCATGTCGTCTAGAAACACAAAACGCCAACGTTCTGCTTTGCGCTTTATCGTTCCATGTGCGTAGTGCGTGACGAGCCCTTCCCAGGGTTGCTAACTTATTGCTTAGCAGTTCCGGATCAAACTTACCGTTTCGCCAGGGGATACTTTTGTAGTCGACGCTTACGTCGAGTATTCCGTAGTAGTGAAACGGCACCAGTTGCTGTTCTTTAACACCGGCGAAGAGGTTGCTCTCATAGACGAGGTTGTCATCACAAAGGCTTAAAATATTGGCATTGTCCGTCCTATCTGGAGTGGCGGTAAGTCCAAGGAGGAAGGCTGGTTCGAAGTAATGTAGGAGTCGATGATACGTCGGTGCCGCTGCGTGGTGGAATTCGTCAACAACTATGTAATCGAAATACTGTTTGGAGAACCGCTCCAAGTGCTGCTCTTTGCCAAGCGTTTGAATGGAAGCGCACAGCATATCCACTTGTGTTTCACGTTGCTGTCCTCGATAAAAACCTATTCGAGCCGAAGGATTAATCCGCGCTAGAGTGTCAGCTGCTTGATTCAGGATTTCTTCTCGGTGGGCCACGAATAGCACTCTTCGCGCGCCAATCTGTTGTATATCAAAGGCAGCAAGCCAGGTTTTGCCTAAACCGGTTGCCAAAACAACCAAGCCTCGTTGATACCCTTCTTCACGAGAAGCGTACAGTGCTGCCAAGGCCTCTCTTTGGATGCTTGTGGGTGTGGGTGGTGGATCCTTCTCCGTGCTGCCTGGCTCTACGCTCTGTTGTGGGACCACACGACGTTGTTCGTATCGATCAATCCAGGCATCGCTTAACTCGACACATGCGGGCGCCGAGAAAAGCTCATCAAAACGCTGGCTTGCCTCCCAGAACCCGTGGTCTCCCGGGTAATCTACGCGGTAATTCCATTCCAAGCCTGTTTGTAATGCCTGGCGGCTAATGTTGCTGGAACCGATAAAAGCTTTACCCCATGATGCGCCACCGTCACTTGTTCCGACGAATAAGTACGCTTTTAGATGAAATCCTGTGCTGGCGCTTTCATGCACCCGAATGTCTGCTCCCCGCTCTTTCAACAGCATCAGCAGACGGAGCGCTTCTGGGTCAGTAACATCAAGGTAATCGCTGGTCAGTATTCTTAGACGCGAAACTGGTGTTCTGTTTTCGCCCCCTTGCAAAGCGAGTAACAAATCTGGGACTAATAATCGTAAACCCGTGGTTTTGACAAAGGCGACACCGATCGCAATCTCATTTGATTTGTGAATTGCGGCACACAAATGTGGCAAAAACGGATTCTTAAGCCCGCCAGTGACCAGTTTATTCGAGCGCTTGAATAACAAGGCGTTTAACCACTGTGTGTCGGAGTCGGCCCTTTGGTCTGTGGAGATCCAAGTGCGCACATCATTCAGGGTATCGAGTGCTTCTACCCAAGTATGTAAGCGTTGCTCATTGGCGTCAGTAAAGTGGCGGCCATCCCGTGGTCCTTCCCCCGCCCCCAGTTTGAAACTGCAGTATAGTACGCCGCCAGGCTTTAATGCAGCCCACAAGCGGTTGAAGGCCTCAGGCATCTCTTGGCTGGGCACATGTAATAGGCTTGCGCAAGCCCATATCCCATCATACTTTTCAACATCAGAGAGTTCATCGAAACGTTTTTCTGCTACTGATTGCCCTAGGCGCTGTTCGGCGTGTTTTGCTAATTTGGCACTCGCGTCGAACGCGGCTATTTGGTAACCCAGTTTTTGAAACTGAGCTGCATCGCGGCCAGTGCCGCAGCCAGCGTCTAGGATGTGGGCCGTTGGGGGTAATTCTCGTAGGAATGGCACATAGAGTGGAAACATATCCACATCAGCGGTTCGTTCGATGAACGCGTGGCTGTGCTTATTGTAGTATTCGGTTGTGTTGGTCACAGGAAGCTGTCTGCATTTGTTAATTCTTATGCTGATGGATAGTACCGGTATTCAACGATAATGAGTAGGTTTCTGGGGCCGGTGTGATAATCAGATTTCCAATTTAAAGCCATCATTTTGGTTAGAAATAGGAGTGAGATCACATCAGGCAACGGTAAATTAAGATGGACGGAAATCAATCCTGTATGTTCGTGCCGGTTATTTCGCGCTGACTCGGAGCTGAATGAACTTAAGATGTCGTTCCCTGCGAACCGAAACTGTGATGCTAGGGACTGTTGGCACTGACTCAAAGAGTATGCATCGAAGATTTGGGCAATCGGATGAAGCTCGGGCGCAGGCGGCAAGGCAGGGATTAATGAGAAATCGGGCTGGGCCCGATTCCTCACCCTGCGGGCTTCGCGCGCCAGGGCGCGCTCGTTTCAAATTGCTGGCGCAATTTGTCGAACCCTGTAACGGGTTAGAACCCCTGCCGGGCTGGCTTGGGAGACATATCTGGGGGGAAGCAGGCCGTTGTGGCTGCGGTGGTTCTCTTGAAGTGGCGGAGGGGCAGGGATTCGAACCCTGGATAGGCTATTAACCTATGCCGGTTTTCAAGACCGGTGCATTCAACCGCTCTGCCACCCCTCCGCAGCGGAGAAGCGGGCATATTACTATAATTTGCCCGGCAGTCAACCGGGTATTGGGGGGATGGGGGTATTCGGTCGGGAAAGGTGGGAAAAGCGTTGATTTTGGGGACTGGCGCGGTATTATGGGCGTTGAAATTGAAGGGTTTTGGCCATATATCAGGTCCTATGGGGAGTTATCCTGTAGGCAGTTGTATAGTCAGATGTTGTCAGCTCTGGAGGAAGAGACGGTATGAGTCAGTATGAAATGAATGTCACTCGTTCGCGCGAGTCGGTTCTTGAAGTCAACAAGGTATTAAAAAATACCTATTTGCTGTTGAGCATGACACTGGCGTTCAGTGCACTGTGTGCGGGTGTGGCAATGGCTACCAATGCGCCACCGCTGAATATCTTCCTGGTACTGATCGGCTTTTATGGCCTGCTCTTTGCCACGCACAAGACGGCCAACAGCGGTATGGGGCTGGTCTGTGTGTTCGCATTGACCGGTTTCATGGGTTATACAATCGGGCCGATCCTGAGCTTCTACCTGTCCATGCCCGGTGGTAGCGAGATTGTGATGATGGCCATGGGCGGCACAGCGGCCATATTCCTGGGGCTGTCCGGGTACGCGCTGGCGACCAGGAAGGATTTTTCCTTCCTGAGTGGCTTCCTGATGGCGGGTTTCATTGTCATCATTGTGGCCTTTATCGCCAACCTGTTCCTGCAACTGCCGGCGCTGCACCTGGCGCTGTCTGTGGGCTTCATGCTGTTCTCCAGTGCGGCCATCCTGTACCAGACCGGCGCTATTGTGAACGGTGGTGAGCGCAACTACGTGCTGGCAACAGTGACGCTGTTTGTCTCCATCTACAATATCTTCATCAGCCTGCTGAACCTGTTGACTGCCCTGACTGGCAACGACTGACAGCATCCAATGATGACGTGATCCAGAAGCCCCGATGACTCATCGGGGCTTTTTTGTTACAGGGTACACGCGTGACAAAAACCACATCGACCACTGACCACAACCCTGCCCGCTCCGGCATCAGCCTGGCGGTGGTGGTATACAGCGCGCCATGGTCACATCAGACCTCGGCTACTGCCCTGCGCTTCTGCAAGGCGGCATTGGCCGCGGGTCATACCATCCAGCGCCTGTTCTTCTATTACGACGGTGTGCACAACACCAGCACGCTGGCGGTGCCGGCACAGGATGAGCTGGACCTGCCTTCTGCCTGGCAGGCGCTCATTGCCGAGCACAGCATTGATACGGTCTCCTGTGTGTCCTCGGCGCTGAAGCGCGGCATTCTCAATGCTGAGGAAGCGGCGCGTTACGAGCGCACGGCGGTCAACCTCTCAAACGTGGCGGATCTGTCAGGCCTGGGCCAGTTGATTGAATCCACGGCAATGGCTGATCGTGTGATCAGTTTCGGAGCCTGAAAAATGACTTCTTCGAACACCAGGACATTGACCTTCATCAGTCGACGCTCGCCCTATGGGGAAGACTTCGCACGTGCCATGCTGGACATGGTGCTGGCTGCTGCGGTGTTTGACCAGAAAGTGCAACTGGTTTTCATGGACGACGGTGTCTATCAGCTGTTGCCAGAGCAGGCGCCGGAGGCCATACAGGGCAAGAACCTGGCCGCCAATCTGAGTGCCCTGCCGCTTTATGGCGTGGAGACTGTGTACGCAGATGCTGACTCGCTTGCCTTGCGGGGCATGCAGGCAGAGACACTGGTGTTGCCGGTGACGGTGGCGGATGCTGCGCACCTGAAAGCGCTGATAGCGGCCTCTGATCAGGTGTTTCTGGCATGAGTACCTTGCATACGGTGAACAAACCACTGACCCGCAGCCCGGTGCTGAAATCCTGCCTGCGCCTGCTGCAGGCAGGCGATTGCCTGCTGCTGCTGGAGGACGGTGTCTATGAAGCGCGTGACTATCCAGATCGTGACTCAGTCTGGGCAGACCTGCCCGCAGGTGTGACGGTTTACGTGCTTGAGCCGGATCTCGCTGCACGAGGACTGGCCATGACAGACAACAGAATGACCTGTGTGGACGATGCCGGCTTTGTGCAACTGGTGTGTGACTGTGAGCGAACGGTGAGCTGGTTCTGACATGGAAAAGCGCGTGCAGGCACTGAAAGTGGTTGATGGTAGATCAGTGGCACTGGATCGGGACGGTTACCTGAAACACCTTGACGACTGGAATGAGGAGGTGGCAACGCTGCTGGCTGAACAGGAAGGGCTTGTGCTGGGTGATGCTCACTGGGAGATCATTCGTGGTCTGCGTACGTTTTACACCCGACATCAGCTCTCGCCCGCCTCCCGGGCACTGGTGCGTTTTGTGAAACAGGAGTTCGGTCCGGACAAGGGCAACAGCATCTATCTGATGAAGCTGTTTCCGGGCAACCCGGCGCTCAAGGCCAGCAAGATTGCCGGTCTGCCGCGGCCCCGGAACTGTTTCTGATGTTGGGGAATATGGCAGAAACGCAGCATTCGCTGTATGATTTCGCGCTTGATCAGCACCTCACAAGCCAATGCAGGAAGCCATTATGAGTCATGCCGACAGTGTACTTGCCATCGCTGACGATCTGCCCGTACGCACACATCTCGGGGTCCACAGCGGCAAGGTGCGGTCCGTCTACTGGTTGACCGCGGAAGACAGCGGCAGGCTGATACGGGAAAGAGGTTATGACGTGCCTGCTGATGCGCCGCTGGCCATCATGGTGATCAGTGACCGGATTTCGGCTTTTGACTGCATCTGGCACGGTGAAGGCGGCCTTGCCGGTGTGCCGGGTAAAGGTGCAGCGCTTAACGCCATCTCCAATCACTGGTTCCAGCGCTTTCGCGAGAAAGGTCTGGCTGACAGTCATATCCTGGACATTCCTCACCCGCTGGTGTGGATTGTCCAGAAAGCGCGCCCTGTTCTGATCGAGGCCATAGGTCGCCAGTACATCACGGGTTCCATGTGGCGCGCCTATGCTGCAGGGGAGCGTGAATTCTGCGGCATCCGTCTGCCCGAGGGTCTGCAGCAGAACCAGAAACTGGACCAGCTGCTGATCACCCCGTCAACCAAGGGTGTGTTGCGCGGCATCCCGGGTGTGCCCGAGGCGGATGATGTGAACATCAGCCGCAATGATCTGATCAGCAATTTCGAGCGCTTCAACTTCACCGCTGTAGGTGATGTTGCCCGCTATGAGAAGCTGTTGCAGGAAGGGTTTACGGTCATCAGTGATGAGCTGGCAGCGCTGGATCAGATTTTTGTCGATACCAAATTCGAGTTTGGTTATGTGCACGATGCCAGTGGCCAGGAAAAACTGATCTATATGGACGAAGTGGGTACACCTGACTCGTCCAGGATATGGGATGGCCCCGCGTATCGCCGCGGACAGGTGTATGAGCGCTCCAAGGAAGCGTTCCGGCAAACACTGCTCAATCACTTTCCGGACCCGGATATTCTGCTGAACAAGAACCGGATGACCGAGCGCGCGGCGCTGGCGCGCGACAATGCCCTGCCCCGCGAGATACTGATGGAGGTATCCCGCACCTACTGCGATGTTGCCGAACGGGTGACTGGCAAGGCTGTTGAAGTGCCGGAAAACGCGCGTGAAGAAATCATCACTATACTGAAAGACGACTACGCACTGATTGAGGAGCGACCATGAGTGACCTGTTGCCCGACCTTTGTGACCAGTACCCTGATCTGGTCGAGGTTGCCGAACCGATGTTCATCAATTTTGGTGGGCGTGAAGCGTTTGGCGGCGAAATCGTCACCGTCCGTGCCTGCGAGGACAACTCACTGGTCAAGGAACAGCTGGCTCGACCCGGTGCCGGCAAGGTGCTGGTTGTAGACGGCGCAGGATCACTGCGTCGTGCCATGATGGGCGATCAGTTGGCCGGGGCCGCTGTCCACAACGATTGGGAAGGCGTGATTGTCTACGGCGCCATTCGTGATGTGAATGCCATCAGTGGACTGGATCTGGGCGTCATGGCGCTGGGCGCCATTCCTGTGAAAACGCAGCGCCGTGGCGTCGGTGAGCTCAATGTACCGGTGAGCTTTGCCGGTATCACGTTCCGGCCAGGGCATTTTGTATACGCCGACAACAATGGTTTGCTGGTCGCTTCGCGGCAGCTGGCCACGCCAGACCTTCACTGATGCAATCCGCGCGGCCACTGACACGTCGTCGCGTTTTTGTTCTCGCCTGGCCAATCATACTGGCCAACGCTGCTGTACCCCTGCTGGGCCTGGCTGACACCGCTGTCATTGGGCGATTTGCGTCCCTGGAAGATCTGGGCGCTGTAGCCTTTGGCGCGGTGATCTTCAGTTTTGTCTATTGGGGGTTCGGCTTTCTGCGCATGGGCACCACCGGTTTCACGGCGCAGGCGGCGGGTGCCGGGGATGAGCTGGAAGTGCGCGCTGCACTGTGTCGGGCACTGTTGATTGCCCTGCTCATCGGGCTGCTGCTGATCATCTTTCAGTCGCCAATCCGAACGCTGGCACTGTCCCTGATGGGCGGCAGCGAGACGGTGACACAGATCACCGCCGGGTATTTCTCTGTACGTATATGGGGAGCACCGGCAACGCTGGGCCTGTTTGCCATCATGGGGCTGCTCATCGGCCTGGGCAAGAGCAAGACGCTGCTGCTTCTGCAGCTGTTCATGAACGGCCTGAACATTCTGCTGGACATCTGGTTTGCCGGCTTTCTGGGCATGGGAGCCAATGGTATAGCACTGGGCACGGCCATCGCAGAGTGGTCCAGTCTGCTGCTGGGTCTTGTCATTGTATGGCATCTGCTCAAGCAACGCCGTTCGGCCGACGAAGCAGGCGGTTTTGTGCCCTGGCAACAACTGTTGGACATGGCACGGCTGAAGAAAACGCTGAGCGCCAACACCGACATCATGATCCGCACGCTGCTGCTGGTATTCAGTTTTGCCTGGTTTGTGCGCCTCAGTGGCCAGTTCGGCGACGACATACTGGCGGCAAACCATATTCTTTTACAGCTGATTTCGTTCTCCGCCTTTTTTCTTGATGGCTTTGCCTTTGTGGCGGAGGCGATCAGCGGTGAGGCTGCCGGGGCGGATGACCAGCCCCGCTTTGACCTGGCGGTTCGTCTGTCCAGTGAGCTTGCCGGTGCCAGTGCCCTGCTGTTGTCGGGCTTTGTGCTGCTGTTCGGCAATGTGATTGTGGCAGCCTTGACCACACACGAGGTTGTGCGCCAGGCCGCTGACGCCTCGATGCACCTGGCGGCATTGTACATCGCGGTATCATTCCTGGCGTTCCAGCTGGACGGAATTTTTATCGGCACCACCCGCACACGGCAGATGCGTAACGCCTCCGCCCTGTCCACCGGTGTGTTTCTGTTGTTGTGCCTTTGGCTGGTGCCATGGGCGGGCAATACCGGTCTGTGGTGGGCATTTGTGTTATATGTGATCGGGCGCGCGCTGGCACTGGGCCTGTACTACCCCGGTTTGCGCCACAGCATTGGTCAGAGCCGTCGATAAACCCAGGCCTCGGTGCCATCATCCAGACGCATGAGCTGACGCTCGTACCGGATGCCCAGGCGTTCATAGCGATCCAGTCGCCTGAGTTCGTCTGCATTCACTCTGAGAAGCAGCCCCTGGATCTCCGCATCAGGATCAGCGTTGATATCCAGGCCTTCGCGCGTGTATCCTGACAATATTGCAGGTTCCGGCCTGCCTGCGCGGCCTTTGACGATCCAGCGCACGGGTGGCAGGGTCAATGTACCGTACACAAAGACCAGGTGAGCGACATCCGGATCTGCAGGTTCCCAGTGCTCGGGAAAGTCGAAATTCCAGGGGTTCAGCATGATCGACCACCACAGGCCAGCTGAGAAAACAACAACGGCGACGCTGGCGCCGGCAATGAGCCTGCTCTTTCTTCGCATCAATACCTCCACTTCCCGGTTTCTTGTTACCCGGCCAGCAAGCTGATGTCAACCAACACCGCCGCCAGGCTCCATATGCCGCCACGGTGTCGAACCGCCTCAGGCCATGAGCGACGTGTGGGCGTGGAGCTTGAGTTGAATGGTATGGATCTGGGGCGCCTGACCCGGCTTGTTGCCAGCACACTTGGGGGCATTCAGGGTTCGGCCATGGCGGTGGAGGAAACCGGGCGTTATGAGCGCCGCATCACCGGTGACGCGGCTGGTGACTGGACTGTTGAAATAGACTTCAGGTTATTGAAGGAACTCGGTCGGGAAACCCGCCGCGCTGACTCCCTGCTTGGTGGTATTGAAACCACGGCGGAAAACCTGCTGGCACAAAGCAGTACACCCATGGTGCCACTGGAAGTGATCAGCCCTCCCCTGCCCCTGGGTCGACTCCAGGAAGTGCAGACGCTTATTGAAGCCCTGCGTGACGGCGGCGCGCTCGGTACATCCGGAAAATTCGTTTACGCTTTTGGCATGCAGTTCAATCCCGAAGTGCCCGATGAAGAGCCGGCTACCTTGCGTGATTACCTGCGTGCATTCCTGTGCCTGTACGACTGGCTTGATGAGCGCGCCGAGATCAATTTCACGCGCCGGCTGACCAATTACATTGATCCGTTTCCGAAACAGTACATCATGAAGCTGATGCCAGCCAGGGACTCTGTGTCATTGGCCAGCCTGATTGATGACTACCTGCACGACAATCCGACACGCAATCGTGCACTGGATATGTTGCCTGTGTTTTCGCACCTGGATGAAACGCGTGTGCGCTCACGCTGCAGGGATCAGTTGATCAAGGCAAGACCAACGTTCCATTACCGGCTTCCCAACAGCGAAATTGATGAGCCGGGATGGGGCATGCATCATGCGTGGAATGACTGGGTTGAAGTGGAGCGACTGGCCGAAGACAAAACCCGCCTGAATGACTGTTGTCATGCTTACCTGAAGTATCTGGGGAACCCCTTCCATCTCCCCGGCAGTTGGTTGCGACAACTCCGCAAGCATTGGCTGCAGGGCTGAAACCCTATGAACGACAAACCCTGTATTGCCATAACCGGCCCTGAAAAACGTGCATTGATGCCGCGCCTGCTTGTTGCCTGGGTGCTACGCTGGTGTGGTGCACAACCGGTTCAGCTGCGTCCGGGTGACAGTGTGGATGAGAGCGCTTTTGATGGTGTGGTTGTCACCGGTGGGCATGACGTGGATCCGGTACTGTACGCATCGCAACCCGAGGTAGTGCCGCGATACGATCGGGAACGCGACCGCTTTGAAAGTGACATGATTGACATGGCGCTGGCTCGCGATCTGCCGCTTCTCGGCATTTGTCGGGGCGCCCAGTTACTCAACGTCCGGATGGGCGGCAGCCTGTTCCAGGAGCTGCGTACCCTGCGCAAGAATACATCCAACCGCTGGACCATACTACCGCTGAAAACCCTGTTGCCCGTGCCTGAAACACAGTTGGCAAAACTGATGAACTGTAGTGGCTGCAAGATCAACAGTCTGCATAATCAGGGGATGGATCGCCTGGGAACTGGTCTGAATATCAGCGCACGGGATCTGGATGGCATTGTGCAGGCGGTTGAACATCCAGACCGGCGTTTCCTGCTCGGAGTCCAGTGGCACCCGGAATTCCTGCTGTACCAGAAACGGCAACGACGACTGTTCTCGGCACTGGTTCAGGCTGCTATCGCCAAAAAACAGGCCATTAACGAATACAGGGAGCCGGGCTGATCAGCGCGGTACGTACTGCTGCTTTATGAGATGTACCGGATCAGCGCCCGGGTCCGGGACCAGTTTCTGGGTGCGCCCCAGCTGATTGTCCGTACCGTAAACGTTGCCGTGTGTATCAACAGCAAAGGAGTGCATCTCAAGCCAGCGCGTCGGTCCGTCATGCGGCAGTAACCAGGTATAGATCTGGTTGCCTGCCAGATCGAACTGGACAATTTTCGGCGGTCGAATGTCAGTTACCCACGCATATTGCTCGCTGACGATGATGTCCAGCGGGAAGTTCAGATGTCCATGCCAGGTGGCTTTGTGTTCAAAAACCGGTGTGCCCTCTCCTGCGCCACGATTGACATGGCCAAAAACCTGCACATTCATGTTGTTGCGGTCCACCACAAACAGGTCACCGCCGGGACCAAAGGCCAGCGCATGAACCGTGGCAAATTCGCCGGGGCCATCGCCGCGCACACCGAACTCGGACAGATACTGGCCTGATGCCGATCGCATGACCACACGGGTGTTGCCAAGACCGTCAGCAATGAGCACGGTTCCGTCGGGCATGAACGCCACATCCTGCGGCAGGTTGAAGTGAGTCGGTCCATCACCGGCAACGTTTTTCTCGCCCAGGGTCATCAACAGTTCCTGCCCGTCATTGGACAGCACGTAGATGATGTGACCGGTTTCATCAATGATCCACAGGCGCTGCTCCGGATCGTAGGGGTTGACGCGCAGTCGATGCGGGCCGGGTCCGTCAGTTCCCTTGAACAGATGATCCCAGTGGTCCCACACTTCCAGCACGTCCCCATCACTGTTGATCACATACAGAATATTCTGCCATTCGATGTGCTCGCCACGGATCACGTTCCAGCCAAGTGAGCCGGGGAAGTCCGTGTACTCTCCGGGCACGGGATCCGGCAGGCGTGTTTCACCGCGTTGCAGCACAATGATCCGATCCGGTGACTGAACGTGTATGCCAGAATTGCCACCCCAGGAAAATCCGGGCGCGGCAAAGGGTTCGATCCAGTGTTCGGGGATCTCATAGGGCATCGGGCCAATTGTGCCGGGCAGCGCGTAGCTGCCCTGAGCCTGGGCATACAGGGTGCTGGAAAACAAGGTGCCGGCCAGGAGAATACAGGCGCTTGTCTGGATCAGGCTATTTCGGGCGATGGCAATCATGCGGGGCACCCTTGTCATTTCATAACTCGTTATTTTGTTATTCTGTTTTTTCACTATTCGGGCAGCGTAGCAGATGTATCTGGAACAGGGAAACCCTTTAACAGCCAGCTGAATACGGTATAGTCTGAACTGTCGAGCCTCTGCCCTTTCATTCACATGACAAAAACAATGGATGATCATGAAATCAAAAACCCGTTTTTATTTTGCATTCCTCGCATTTTTTCTGCCTTTGGGCGCTCTCGCGCAGACTGACAATCAGGCACTTTCCTTTGAAGAGGTTGTGGGACATGCCTTTGGTGAACGCATCACCATGCATCATCAGGCCATGCACTACCTTCAGCATCTGGCGGCAAACTCCGATCGCGTTACCCTGTTTGATGCGGGGCAGTCGGTGGAGCGTCGTCGGCAGCAGTACGTGGTGGTGACCTCAGCGCAGAATCATGCACGACTTGATGAGATCCGCGACAATGCCCAGCGCCTGAACGATCCACGTACGCTGGATCAGGCAGCAGCGGACGCAATCATTGTTGATCAGCCGGCAATTTTCTATTTTGGTGGCTCCATCCACGGGTTTGAACTGTCAGGCACTGAAGCGGCGTTGAAACTGCTGGAGAAGCTGGCAACCGAATCCGGTGATGCGGTCATGCAGGTGCTGGACAATACGGTGGTCATCATCGATCCGATGTTGAATCCGGACGGACGCGATGCGTTTGCCATGTTCAACCATCAACGCACAGGTCAGCACGTCAACGCTTCCGATGAAGACTGGAACAATGATTTTAATGCCTGGCTGAGCCTTCAGTTTCGTACCAGTCATTACTATTTTGATCTGAACCGTGACTGGTTCGTCCACACGCACCCTGAAACACGTGGCCGACTGCCCATCATCAGGGACTGGCGACCCCAGGCCGGTGTTGACGCACATGAAATGGGCGCCGACGTTGAGTTCTATTTCGACCCGCCGGACGCACCATGGGCCAGCTATTTTCCCGACTACACACGGCGATGGTTCAATGAGTTTGGTCAGGCACATGCCGATGCCTTTGATGAAGCCGGGTTTGAGTACATGGCCGGTGAGCGGTTCAATTTCTACTACCCTGCCTACACCACCTCGTTCCTGACCTACCAGGGCGCGGTGGGTATGCTGTATGAACAGGGCTCCACGCGCGGCCTGGCCATTACCCGCCCCGATGGCACGGTCAGAAGCCTTGAAGATGCCCTGATGCAGCAGTTCACAGCCGGCTGGGCAGCGATTCAGCTCACGGCCGGGCGTCGTGCGGAAATGCTGGGTGATTACTACCAGGCACACCGCGAAGCCATAGAGGACGGCAACCGCGGCATCCGGCGTTATGTGATCAGCAATGAGGGTGATCCAAACATGGTTGCCGAAGTTGTGAACATGCTGATGCGCAACGGGATCGAGGTGCATCGCACAACAGCCGGTAGCCGCTTGCAGAACAGCCGCGATCGGTACGGCAACGATGTTGGCACACAGGATTTTGCCGCAGGCACGTATGTGATCGAGGCGGCTCAGCCTCGCAATCGCTTTGTGCGCACCCTGATGGAACCGTCACTGGAGATGCCCGAGGCGTTTCTGGCGCAGGCGCGTGAGCGCATCGATCGCGCCGAGAATCCGCGCTTCTACGATATCACCGCCTGGTCGGTACCACTTTTCTACAATATCCAGGCGTTCAGCAGCAGCGACGGCGCCAGCCTGTCCGTGGAGCGCGTGGAGAGCGAGGTACGGCAGACGGTTGAGTTCCCGTCCGAACCGGCGCGCTACGCCTATCTGATTGACGGGTCGCAGACATCGGCGTTGAGCGCAGCAGCCCATATGCGAAAGCAGGGTTATCGTGTGTCTGTGATCTATGTGGCAACACAGATCCGCGATCAGTCGATTCCGCGTGGCACAATGATCTTCCGTGTCGGCCAGAATCCGGACTCACTGCACGACACACTGAGAAACATGGCCGAGCGTTACCGCCTTGATGTGGTCACCACGGATACCGGTTATGCCGACCAGGGTTTTCTGTCATTGGGGTCGGGTGAAACCCGCCTGGTCAGGGAGCCGGACGTTGCCATCATTGCCGATCATCCGGTCAATGGTTACTCCTTTGGCTGGGCCTGGCACACGCTGGACTATGTGTATGACATACCCACCACAATCATCAACAACGGATCCATCAGCAGTACCGGCCTGGAGCGTTTTACCACCATCGTATTACCTCAGGTGAACAACGTCAGTGCCTTTGTTGACAATCTGGGCGAAAGCGGTGTTGCCCGGCTGCAACGCTGGGTTCGTGCCGGTGGCACATTGGTGACCATAGGCACATCAGCGGACATTGCCCGTGAGGCGCTGGAGATCAGTGACCTGGAATCCGACCATGATGTAGAGGAAGGTGAGGAAGCCCCGCGGCGCTTCACGGTGCCTGGTGCATTTTTTCGTACCAACATCGATTCCCATTACTGGCTCAGCGCCGGTTATGACGGTGACTTTCCGGTACTGGTCAATTCCTCCAATCTGTACCGGGCACCCGAGAGGGATGCGCCTTCGGCTGCCCGGCGACTGAGCATCAGCATTGCGGCAGACGATGCGCTGATAGCCGGCCATGCCTGGCCTGAGTCACTGGAAAACCTGCCTGGGGCCGCTATTGCCTACGAGCAGCGCGTTGGCAGCGGTCGTGTGATCAGCCTGACAGAAGATGTCAATTTCCGGGGTTACTGGCGCGGTGCTGATCGGCTGTTCCTCAATGCCGTGATACTGGGCCCCGGCGCGCCATGATTCAGCAGTGAAGTCTGAGTATCCTGCAAAAATGTTCAGGGTCCTTGATCAGCACGCCGGGTTTGGCCGGATGCTGGTCAAGGTACTGCTGGCGCGATGTCCAGAACCGCAGTGCGGCCAGTTGTAACAACATTGGCCATGCACGGCGCTCGGTATCGGTCATCGGGCTGTTCTGCTGCCAGGCAGACAAAAGCGCCTGCAGACGCTTCTCATTCAGTTGCAGCTCACCGGCAAAGTCATCGATGCACCAGTCGTTCACACACACGGCAAGATCCATCAGACGCCAGCCCGATGCGGCGTTGTGAAAATCGATCAGACCACTGACGGTGCTGCCCTCAAAAAGTACATTGTCCCGGAACAGATCGCCATGAATGATAGTCTCAGGCAGTACCGGCGCGCCGTGTATCCAGTGCTCCAGTGTGCTCAGGACCGGATCCAGCCACTCAGCATGGCTTTGCCAGGCCGTGTTGAGCAGCTTCCGTGCGTTCATAAGCACCCAGCCCGGATCACGATCGCCCTCACGCTGAAGCCCGCAGCGCTGCCCACTTTCGTGCAACCGGGCAAGTACCGCACCAACAGCGGCGCAGTGCTCATGGTCCGGCCTGTCGACATGTGCCCCTGACAATCGGGGTTGCAGCAGCGCGCTGCGCGCCTTGAGCTGTTGTACCTGCCGCCCTGCCCTGTCTGCATAAACAAAAGGCACAGGAAGCTGGCTCTGGTGGAGACAATCCAGTAGTTGCACCAGAAACGGCAGTTCACTGACATCACCGCGTTCAACCAGTGTCAATACATAGCGGCCTGAATCGGTGTCAACAAAGTAGTTGGTGTTCTCGCTGCCAGCGCTGATGCCCTGGAAGGCGATCAGTCTGCCCAGTGTGTATCGTTCCAGAAACCTGTTGATATCGTCACGATCCAGCGGCGTGAATACCGACATTGATCAAAGCTCCGGGGCGGACTTGAGTGACTCGGTGCGGAACCAGGCAAGCTGTCGATGCAGTTTCACCACATGACCGATGATGATCAAGGTTGGTGGCTGGATGTCTTCGTCCAGCACACGCTGATGGATATTGGCCAGGGTGCCGGTCAGCACTTTCTGGTTCGGCGTGGTCCCCTGCTGGACAATGGCTATCGGCATCTGTTCAGGCATGCCATGCGCAATCAGCTGATGACAGATGTTCTGCAGACCTATCAGCCCCATGTAGATCACCAGCGTCTGATCTTCGCGGGCAAGCTGTGGCCAGTCCAGATCGACAACATCATTCTTCAGATGACCAGTGACAAAGCGCACAGACTGGGAATAGTCCCTGTGTGTCAGCGGGATGCCTGCATAACTGGCACAGCCGGAGGCCGCGGTGATGCCCGGTACCACCTGAAACGGAATGTGCATCTCGGCGAGGCGATCGATCTCCTCTCCGCCGCGACCAAAAATGAAAGGGTCTCCGCCCTTCAGGCGCATCACTTTCTTGCCCTGCAGGGCATACTCTACCAGCTGCTGATTGATCTCTTCCTGGGGAACCGGATGGAAGGAGCGCTTTTTTCCGACATGGATCTTTTCCGCATCGGGCCGCACCCTGGCCAGAATCTCCGGGGACACAAGACGGTCGTATAACACAACATCGGCCGCGTACATCAAACGCAAGGCCTTCAGTGTCAGAAGGTCCGGGTCGCCAGGGCCGGCGCCAACCAGATACACTTCGCCCCCTGTGCTGATGGCATCCGGGTTGTGCAGCAGCGCTTCCAGGTACTCACGGGCCTGATCGTCCTTGCCCGAGAACACCATTTCGGGCATCGGACCCGAGAGCAGTTTTTCCCAGAATCGGGTGCGTGTGCCAAAGTCATCAATGACTGCTTTGACCTTGCTGCGGTAGCCGCCCAGCATCGAGGCGAGGCGACCATAGGCAGCAGGTATCATGATTTCCAGTCTTTCCTTGAGCTGCCGTGTCAGCACCGGTGAGCTGCCGCCGGTAGAGATGGCAATGACCACGGGAGATCTGTCCACAATGGCCGGTACAATGAAGGTGCAAAGCGGCGGCCGGTCTACCACATTCACTGGCAACGCCTGTGCGCGGGCAAGTACAGAAATCTGTTCGTTGACTGCCTCATCACTGGTTGCAGCGATGACAATATTCACCTGCTCAAGATCGGCCGGTTCGAACACACGTTGACGCATCTCACCACCGGATGACTCGACCAGGGCGTAAAGCTCCTGGCGTATTTCCGGCGCCACCACCCGCAGCCGGGCGCCGGCGCGATGCAGCAATGTGCCTTTCCGCAACGCCACTTCTCCGCCACCAACCAGCAGGCAGGTCTTGCCTTTGATGTCCAGAAATACGGGAAGAAAATCCATGATTGTGCTCCCGGCTGCGCGTCAGAGACTGGTGATGCCGCCCATATACGGCACCAGAGCCGCTGGCACGGTGACACTGCCATCGGCATTCTGATAGTTCTCCAGTATGGCAACCAATGTGCGACCAATGGCCAACCCGGACCCGTTCACCGTATGCAGCAGTTCGGGTTTGCCTGATTCGGGGTTGCGCCAGCGCGCCTGCATGCGCCGCGCCTGGTAGTCCTCGAAATTGCTGCAGGAGGAAATCTCGCGGTAGGTATCCTGTGACGGCAGCCAGACCTCCAGATCGATGGTGCACGCTGCCGCTGCGCCCATGTCACCCGCACACAGCTGCATGGCCCGGTACGGCAGTTCCAGCATCTGCAGTATACGTTCCGCATGGCCTGTGAGTTCCTGCAAGGCTTCATTGGATGCCTCGGGTCTGACCAGCTGCACCAACTCGACTTTCTCGAACTGGTGTTGTCGGATCATGCCACGTGTGTCACGCCCGTAACTGCCCGCTTCACTGCGAAAGCACGGTGTGTGCGCAACGAATTTCATCGGCAGCTGTTCTGGCCTGACAATCCCGTCACGGACCAGGTTGGTGACCGGCACCTCAGCGGTGGGTATCAGGTAGTATTCGTGTTCACCTTCCAGGCGGAACAGGTCTTCTGCAAATTTTGGCAGTTGTCCGGTACCGGTCAATGAGGCGGCATTAACAATGTACGGCACGTAGACTTCCTCGTAACCGTGCTGGATGGTGTGCTGATCCATCATGAACTGGATCAGTGCCCGGTGCAGGCGAGCCATCTGACCACGCATGACCACAAAGCGGGCACCGGTGAGTTTGCTGGCCGCCTCAAAGTCCATGGCCTGACCCGAATCGGTAGTATGCTCGCCCAGTGCAACATGATCCTGCACCGGAAAATCGAACTCGCGCGGCGTACCCCAGCGATGCAATTCAACATTGTCGCTTTCGTCCCTGCCAGGCGGGACTCTGTCCTGTGGTGCATTCGGCACACCCATCCAGTAGGCATTGAAGGCTTCCTGGGAATCAGCCAATGCCTGTTTGCTGGCTTCAAGGCGCTCGCCCAGGTCACCCACCTCTGCCAACAGCGGCTCGATATCCTGCCCTGCCGCTTTTGCCTTGCCGATATCCCTGGAGCGTGTGTTGCGTTGATTCTGCAGTTCTTCTGTCTGTTGCTGCAGCAGCCGACGCGCTTCATCCATCTGACGAATGGCGTCCAGGTCCAGCGTGTAACCGCGCTTGGCCAGGGCTTGAGAGAGTTTTTCCGGGTCGGTTCTCAGTAATCGGGCATCCAGCATGAGATTGGCTAATCCTGTATCAATCGGCAGAGGTTTCCGGGGGCGAAGTATAACGCTTTCTGCGGCTTTGTTCGTCCCTCTGGCGAAGATTGGCCAGCTTTTCCCCGATCTTCAGTTCCAGGCCGGCCGCCACCGGATGGTAATAACGGCGGTCCTTGAGGGCTTCGGGAAAGTAGTTCTCCCCGGCCGCGTAGGCACCCTCCTCGTCATGGGCGTATCGGTATTCCGCGCCGTGTCCCATCGCCTTCATCAAGGCGGTAGCGGCATTGCGCAGGTGGGCAGGCACTTCGTGTGAACCGCTGCTGGCGATGTCCGCCCTGGCCGCGTTGAAAGCCTGGTACACGGCATTACTCTTGGGCGCCACTGCAAGGTAGGTCACGGCCTGGGCCAGCGCCAACTCGCCCTCAGGGCTGCCCAGGCGTGTCATGGCGTCCCAGCCATCCAGCGCAATCTGCAGCGCCCTGGGGTCGGCATTGCCGATGTCCTCACTGGCCATACGTACCAGGCGTCTGGCCACGTAGGCAGGATCACAGCCACCATCGAGCATGCGCAGCAGCCAGTACAGCGCAGCATCCGGGGAGGAACCCCGTACCGCCTTGTGCATGGCCGAGATCTGTTCATGAAACACGTCACCACCCTTGTCAAAGCGGCGTGCGTGTCCGGTCAGGGTCTGTTCGAGTATGGCGTTGTTGATACGGGCAACTGATTCAGGGTCTATCGCATGGGTCTGGGTCTGGGTCTGGGCGTGAGCCAGGTCCACAGCCAGTTCCAGCAGGTTGAGCGCACGGCGCGCATCACCATCGGCAGCTCGGGCTATTCGGGCCAGTGCATCATCTTCCATCACAATTCTCTGCTGCCCCAGTCCGTGGACTGTATCGCTCAGGGCCCGTTCAAGCATACCCAGCAGTGCAGCATCGTCCAGGGACTGCAGCACATACACCCGGGCCCGGGAAAGCAGCGCGTTGTTCAGTTCGAATGACGGATTTTCAGTGGTGGCACCAATAAAAACGATGGTGCCGTTTTCAATATGCGGAAGAAAGGCATCCTGCTGTGACTTGTTGAAGCGATGCACTTCGTCGACAAACAGAATGCTCAGCCTGTCCTGTTGCTGGCGCAGGGTTCTGGCCCGCTCCACCGCCGCGCGTATGTCCTTGACGCCCGACAGTACTGCCGACAGTCGTTCAACATGGGCGTTGGCGCTGTCCGCCACCAGATTGGCCAGCGTGGTCTTGCCGGTGCCCGGTGGCCCCCAAAGAATCATGCTGTGCGGTGCGCCACGCACAATGGCCTCACGCAAGGGTTTTCCGGGACCAAGGATGTGTGTCTGACCAACAAAGTGGTCTACCTGACGCGGACGCATACGGGCTGCCAGGGGTTCGTGTTTGCTGTTGGATTCGCCGGCTGGCTTTCCAGTGTTGTGCCCAGTGCCTGGCGGGCTCTTCTGGCTGCTCTCCTGGCCGTTCTCCAGACCGTCCAGACTGCCCTGCTTCATGGGTTTGCCGTGCGATTGTCCATCACTTCGATGTCCTCGTCATCGGGGATGTCGAAAGTGAACATATCGTCGGAAAGCGGCTCGTTGAGCCTTTGATTGCGGAACTGCCACAAGGTGCGCTGGCCGTTGGTGCTGGTGATGTGGATGGCCTGCATCACTGCGCGATCGAAATAGATGCTGACCTGCTCGTACAGGCTCGCGGGGTCCAGCGGGTACAGCAGGAATTCGGCGCGCTCATCCGTGGACGCCTCGTGACGCCTGACGGTGTATTCTTCGGCCAGTGCCAGGGTGCGGCCGCTGAGCAGCTGAGCGGCCAACTCGGACTGATCGATATTCCAGTCCTCGATGGTGACCTGCCACAAATCAGGTTCGTAGTGCCACAGTGACTCACCATCGGTGACGATCAATTCCGGAAAGGGTTCCAGTGTCTCCCAATAAAAGCCATGTGGTCGTTTCAGGCGAAAGATGATCTCGCTTTCTTCCAGCACACCACCACTGGCTTCAACAATGATCTGTTGCACGTCCGCCTGGAAGGTATCGATACCGCCAAGCAGGGTGTCCAGTTCAATCAGATCCTGATCCGCAGCGCGGGCACCTGGCGCGAGCAGCAGGCTTGACAAAAACAGGTAACAAAGCATTTTTCCATACATGATTCGGATCAATTCCTCGGCGCCGGCGGCGCCAGTACTTCACGTTGTCCATTGCTGCCCATGGGGGACACTACACCGGCGGCCTCCATGGACTCGATCATGCGCGCGGCGCGGTTGTAACCGATACGAAGTTTGCGCTGCACGGCTGAAATGGAAGCCTTGCGTGACTCACAGACAAATGCCACTGCCTCATCGTATAACTCGTCGCCTTCGTCACCACCACCGCCACCGTCGCCCCCACCCATATTCATTTCGCGCTCATCAGCGCCCTGGGTGATGGCTTCGATATAATCGGGCGCACCGCGGGACTTGATGTCGGCCACCACACGATGGACTTCCTCGTCAGACACAAAGGCGCCATGTACCCGTTTTGCCATGCCGCCGCCCGGCGGCAGGAACAGCATGTCGCCGTGCCCGAGTAACTGTTCGGCGCCGCCCTCCCCCAGGATCGTTCGCGAATCCACCTTGGACTGCACCATGAACGACAGTCGCGTGGGTATGTTGGCCTTGATCAGCCCGGTCAGCACATCCACTGACGGGCGCTGGGTTGCCAGGATCAGGTGAATACCCGCGGCACGGGCTTTCTGTGCAATACGTGCAATCAGCTCCTCCACCTTCTTGCCAACCACCATCATCATGTCCGCCAGTTCGTCCACCACAACCACAATCTGGGGCAAGGCGCTGAGCTCGGGCGCTTCCTGCTCGGAAAGACCCACGGTTGGATCAGGTCGCCACAGTGGATCGATCAGGGGTTTGCCGGCCTTCTCTGCATCCTTGACCTTCTTGTTGTAGCCGGCAAGGTTGCGCACACCCAGGGCTGACATCAGTTTGTATCGACGCTCCATCTCTGCCACAGACCAGCGCAGCCCGTTGGCAGCATCCTTCATATCGGTGATCACCGGCGTCAGAAGGTGTGGTATATCGTCGTACACCGACAACTCGAGCATCTTGGGATCAATCATGATCATCCGCACCTGCTCCGGTGTGGACTTGTACAGCAGGCTCAGAATCATGGCGTTGATACCCACTGACTTGCCGGAGCCGGTTGTGCCGGCCACCAGCAGGTGTGGCATTTTGCCAAGATCCACAATCACCGGTTTGCCAACTATGTCGTGACCCAGGGCCATACTCAGTGAGGACTGTGCCTTGTCAAACTCCGGTGAGGCCAGCACCTGGCTCAGGTAGATCATTTCCCGCTGTTCGTTGGGAATCTCGATGCCGATCACCGTCTTGCCGGGTATGACTTCAACCACACGGACACTGACCACCGCCAGGGAGCGCGCCAGATCCCGCCCCAATGCAGTAATCCGTGCCGCTTTCACACCCGGTGCCGGCTGCACTTCAAAGCGTGTGATCACCGGGCCGGGATTGACCGCCGTCACCTCGATTTCTATACCGAAGTCACCGAGTTTCAGCTCCAGCAGCTTGGACATCGCTTCCAGTGACTCGGTGGAATAACCTTTCTTGCCAGCGCCCCTGTTTTCGTCCAGCAGGCTGATGGCCGGCAATTCATCGGAAGCCGGTGAAACAAACAGTTTGCCCTGGCGCTCTTTTTCAACCCGTTGACTGCGCTGCACCGGTGCAATGGTCGGCTCGATACGCGGTGGCGTGCGTTTTTTCTGTTTCTCGATATGCCGCGTCAGGTTCTGTTTGCGCTTCTGCACCACTTTACGGCTTTCCTGCATCTCGCGGCGCTGCTCGGACCACTGCCGGCTCCATTCGGCAAGCCGGCCCAGAGCGGTCAGCGTCCAGTACCCGGTTCTGTCGACCAGTTTCAGCCAGGAAATATTGAAGGTGATGGTCATGCCGAACAGAAACACGGCCAGAAACAGCAGGGTGCTGCCCAACAGCGCCAGTACGGGCACGGTGACGTCTGCCAGTGCCGATCCGATCAGGCCGCCAGCGGGCCAGGTGATGCCCGCCGGCAGTGCAAAGTGCATGGTGGCCAGTGCGCAGGCGCCAGCGGCAAAAAGCAGGATGCCAACACTCTTGAGCACCAGCAGGGTGCCGGAAAATTCACGATCGTCCTTGGTATTGTCCCGGAACAGGGACAACACTCTCAGGCCCAGGGCCAGCGGAAACAGGTAGGCAAAATATCCAAACAGGTGCAGCAGGACATCGGCAATCCAGGCACCAATACGACCAACAGCGTTATCAATGCGGCTGCCGTCACCGGTCGTGGTGAATCCGGGGTCACCGGGCGAATAACTCAGCAATGCGATCAGCAAAAATGTCCCCAGCAGAAAACAGCCGATAAGGGTTCCTTCCCGGCGTATTCGTCGAAGCAGCCGGCTTCCGCCGCCCTGCTGCGCTGTTGCTGTTGCTGCTGCCGTACTTCGATTCTTGCTCACGCCGGTATCCCTGTGATCACCCTGAAAAATCAAGATATCTTTAATTTATACAACCAGATACAACAAATAATTGCCATATATTCTAGGTATGAAGTCGCTATGATAATCAATTTGGCCCTCGGGTGAAATATCAGCCCGACAATCCATGGTAATATGCCGCAGCCGCGCTTGATGCGCCAGTGTTCACGTTATACACGCTTCTTCCCGAACAGAAGCTGAACAGCCTGAAATTGAGGAAACACAGTCCTATGAGCAGTAAGACCCTTCATCACCGCCTGATCATCCTGGGCTCCGGCCCGGCGGGTTACACCGCAGCAGTCTATGCTGCGCGCGCCAATCTCAATCCAGTGGTCATCACTGGCATGGTACAGGGTGGTCAACTCACCACCACCACCGACGTCGACAACTGGCCCGGTGATGTGGAAGGCCTGCAAGGCCCTGACCTGATGGTGCGAATGCAGAAACACGCCGAGCGTTTTAATACCGAGATTGTCTTCGATCACATCAACAGCACCGACCTGTCCAGCCGCCCGTTCAAACTGGTTGGCGACAGCGCCACTTACACCTGTGATGCGCTGATCATTGCCACGGGCGCGTCTGCCCGGTATCTGGGTCTTGCCTCCGAAGAGGCTTTCATGGGCAAGGGTGTCAGCGCCTGTGCCACCTGTGACGGCTTCTTCTATCGCAACAAACCGGTTGCTGTGATTGGTGGTGGCAACACTGCCGTGGAAGAGGCCCTGTACCTGTCCAATATTGCCTCGCATGTCACACTGGTGCACCGCCGTGACACGCTGCGTGCGGAGAAAATCCTGCAGGACAAACTGTTCGACCGTGCCAGGGCAGGCAAGATCACACTGGTCTGGGATCATGAATTGAAGGAAGTACTGGGTGATGACATGGGCGTGACTGGTATGGAAATCGCGCACGCGAAGACCGGTGAGAAGCAGCGCATTGAGCTGGACGGTGTATTCATTGCCATCGGTCATACGCCAAATTCCGACATCTTCAAGGGTCAGCTTGACATGAAGGACGGTTACGTCAGGATTCTCAGCGGCACCGACGGCAACGCCACACAAACCAGTGTGCCGGGTGTGTTCGCCGCCGGTGATATCGCCGATCACGTCTATCGTCAGGCAGTGACCTCAGCCGGTTTTGGTTGTATGGCTGCGCTGGATGCTGAACGCTTCCTGGATCAATAAAAACCAGGGTCAGACTCATGTCGCGTCTTGTCTTGCTGGACAGCGAGTGCGTTGAATTTCCACCGATTGAGCAGGCCATGCCTTCACCCGATGGTCTGCTCGCTGTGGGTGGTGATCTGCGGCCGCAGCGCCTGGAGCGCGCCTACTACGATGGCATTTTCCCGTGGTTCGAGGAAGGCGACCCCCTGCTGTGGTGGTCTCCTGGCACCCGCATGATCATGACACCTTCCCAGGTACATGTATCGCGCAGCCTTCGCCGACTGCTGCGCAAGGCGCCGTTTCGTATCAGCATGGACCAGGCCTTCCCCGCCATCATCCGCGCCTGTGCTGTGCAGCGTGAGGATGGCGGTGGTACATGGATAACACCTGCCATGCAGGCCGCCTACACCGAGCTGCACACGCGTGGACGGGCCCATTCGGTCGAGGTCTGGCTGGCGGATGAACTGGTTGGCGGGTTGTACGGTGTCAGCATTGGTCCGCTGTTCTTTGGTGAGTCCATGTTCAGTCGCCACGACAATGCTTCAAAAGTGGCGTTTGTGGCCCTGGCCAGACAGCTGGCACAATGGCAATTCCGCATGATTGACTGTCAGATGCCAACCGCACACCTGGCTTCCCTGGGCGCCCGCCCGGTCTCGCGTGCCGAGTTCAAGACACAGTTATGGCGCTGGCGCGATGAGCCCGGTCGCCAGGGGCTGTGGACTTTCGAACTGGGCGATGATCTGCAACCTTTGCCTAATGCTGACAAATAGGGCAAAATGCGCGCTTGTATTTGCATGCATCAGGGAATATTAATGGCGAAAGAAGACCAGATTGAAATGGAAGGTGAGGTCATAGACACCCTTCCCAACACCATGTTCCGGGTAAAGCTGGAAAACGGCCATGTGGTCACGGCGCACATCTCCGGCAAGATGCGCAAGAACTATATTCGTATCCTCACCGGCGACAAGGTCAAGGTAGAACTGACACCTTATGACCTGAGCAAGGGCCGCATCACCTACCGATCACGTTGACAGCCAGCTCAGCTGTCCGCCTCGCTGAGCTGACGCCCCTCTGACTTTTTCTTCTTCGACGTCACTGTCAGACTGATTTCACCGTTCTGCGTGGAGACACTGACATCCCCGCCGTCGACGAGCTCACCGAACAGGATTTCCTCGGCCAGCGCCTTCTTCAGCTTTTCCTGGATCAATCTGGCCATGGGGCGGGCGCCCATGGCGCGATTGTAGCCGTGTTCCACGAACCAGTCGCGTGCGGCCTCATCCACATCAATGGTGACTTTCTTGCTGTCCAGCTGAACCTGCAACTCTACAAGGAACTTGTCCACAACGGTGCGCACGGTTTCCGGTGCCAGTGGTCCGAATTGCACTACTGAATCCAGTCGATTGCGGAATTCCGGTGTGAACATTTTCTTGATCGCTTCCATACCATCGCTGCTGTGATCCTGATGGGTGAAGCCAATTGATGCACGGGACATGTCCTGTGCGCCGGCATTGGTGGTCATCACCAGGATGACGTTGCGGAAGTCAGCCTTGCGACCGTTATTGTCGGTCAACGTACCGTGATCCATTACCTGCAGCAGGATGTTGAATACATCCGGGTGTGCCTTTTCAATTTCGTCCAGCAACAACACACAGTGCGGATTCTTGGTCACCGCCTCGGTCATCAGCCCGCCCTGATCGTAACCCACGTATCCCGGCGGCGCACCGATCAGGCGTGACACGGTGTGGCGCTCCATGTATTCGGACATGTCAAAGCGTAGCAGTTCGATACCCATGATACGGGCCAGCTGCCGGCTCACTTCTGTCTTGCCGACACCGGTTGGACCGGCAAGCAGATAGGAACCAATGGGTTTGTCGGGGTTGCCAAGGCCAGCCCGTGACAGCTTGATGGAGGCCGCCAGTGTACTGATGGCCTCGTCCTGGCCAAATACCACCATCCGCAGATTGCTTTCCAGTGTTTTCAGCACTTCCACGTCCGAGGTAGTGACATGTTTGGGAGGAATCCTGGCAATGGAGGCCACCACCTTTTCCATGTCCTGGGCCTGTATGAGTTTCTTGCGACGGCTTTCCGGCTGCAGACGCTGATAGGCACCGGCCTCGTCAATCACATCGATGGCCTTGTCCGGCATATAACGGTCGTTGATGTACTTGCCTGCCAGCTCGGACGCAGCGCGCAGTGCATTGTCGCTGTAACGCAGCTCGTGATGTTCTTCGAACCGCGGTTTGAGACCCTTGAGAATCTTGTAGGTTGTTTCAACATCGGGTTCGTCCACGTCAATTTTCTGGAAGCGTCGCGAAAGCGCTCTGTCTTTCTCGAAGATGCCGCGGTATTCCTGATAGGTCGTTGAGCCCACACAACGCAGCTCACCGGAGGTCAGTATGGGTTTGAGAAGATTGGATGCATCCATGACACCACCGGATGCCGCGCCGGCACCGATGATGGTATGGATTTCATCAATGAACAGGATGGAACCCGGACTTTTCTTCAGATCCGCCAGCAGGTTCTTGAAACGCTTCTCGAAGTCACCACGGTATTTGGTGCCTGCCAGCAGGCCGCCCATATCCAGGGAATAGATCACGTTGTCGCGAAGAATCTCCGGCACCTGGTCTTCGACAATCTGGCGGGCCAGCCCTTCAACCACCGCGGTTTTTCCGACACCGGACTCCCCGACCAGCAAGGGGTTGTTCTTGCGTCGTCGCGAGAGAATCTGGATTAGCCGCATGACTTCTTTCTCTCGGCCAATCAGTGGGTCGATCAGGCCTTTGCGGGCCTGTTCGTTGAGATTTGTCGCATAGGTTTCCAGCGCACTGGCGGGCTTTTCGCTGTTGTCGGTCTCGGTTTCCGGCGGCGGGCCGTCGGCCTGCCCTTCGTCGCCGGGGACACGCGAAATGCCGTGACTGAGGTAGTTGACCACATCAATGCGGGCAACCCCCTGTTGGCCGAGCAGGTATACGGCATGGCTTTCCTGTTCACTGAATATTGCCACCAGCACATTGGCGCCGCTGACTTCGCGCTTTCCCGAGCTCTGGACATGGAAAACGGCCCGCTGCAGCACGCGCTGAAAGCCCAGTGTGGGTTGGGTTTCGCGCTCAAGCTGCTGTTCCGGGATCAGTGGTGTTGTCTGTTCGATAAAATCACCCAGCTCACCACGCAGGCGTGCCAGGTCGGTGCCGCAATGAATCAGCACATCGGCAGCGGCGTCATTGTCGAGCAGTGCCATCAGCAGATGCTCCACAGTCATGAACTCATGGCGTTTGCGTCGCGCAGCCGCAAATGCGCCGTTTAGGGTAACTTCCAGATCTTTGCTCAGCATGATGGTACCCCTCAAATCGTTCCAGTGTGCTGTATCGCCGGCCCGGCACGATCAGCTCTCGACCTCTACGTTGCACAACAGCGGTTGCTGATGCTTTCGCGAAAAGGCATTTACCTGCTCTGCCTTGGTTTCTGCCACATCCCTGCTGAACACTCCGCAAACAGCCTTGCCTTCAGTATGCACTTTCAGCATGACCCGTGTCGCCTTTTCCATATCCATATTAAAAAACGTGCATAAAACATCAACCACAAAATCCATTGGTGTGTAATCATCATTGAACAGCACTACCTTGTATCTGGGTGGGCGGGCCAATGTGGGGCGGGCCGCAGCAGTGGCCAGATCGCCTTCAGGCGTACTGCCAGCGCCCTGCCCTGGCGGCTGGTCCTGGCTGGTCAGGTGGATATCGGTCATGTTCAATGTTTCACTCATACGTCGGCTGTTGGCTGTAATGACACTGATACCATTGTACCCTTTTAACAATGTACCTTTTAACAACGTGCCCTTTAACATTGTACCGTTGCTGACCCATCTGATGACAAGCGGCTCGTGCCACAATAAATACCTTGATGGACCAACAAAACTTTCGCTGGCATGCCAAATTAGATGGTTTGAATTCTTTGTTGATTTTGCTGCTTGAATTGTTGCAAAATGTTTCAGACAGTCATCAGGAGTCGATGGATGACATTGACAACTGAGCTGTTTGGGTCTAGGGCGATCAACAGACATCGACCAAAAACCCGGAAAAATAACAATAACCCGACACACATGTAGCAGCAGTGATTCTCGCTGTTTCTGCAAGCAAGAAAAGTGCCGGTACACTATATAAGAACGACAATTAAAACAATACGTTCCCAGGGAGTATTACCATGAGCACGGGGCAAGTTAAGTGGTTCAACAATGCCAAAGGTTTTGGATTCATTCTGCCGGATGAAGGGGGTGCCGACCTGTTTGCGCACTACTCCGCCATCTACATGGATGGATACAAGACACTGAAAGCCGGCCAGGCCGTAACTTTCGATACCGTCCAGGGTCCCAAAGGCCTCCACGCAACCAATATCCGACCTGTCAGCGCATCAGCCAGCGAAGAAGACGACTCCGACAGCACTGATCGCTCGTCGGTCAACGGCTCTTCTGCCAACGGTGCCGGTATTGACGGGGAAGGCCACAAGCTGGCCGCATCGGGTCCAATGCAGTAAGGAGCAGCAATCCCTGCTGCCCTGATTGCGGCCAGAAACAGCTCAGCCCCTTCCGCAGTACACGGAAGGGGCTGAGTTTGGCAGCCTGCCTTGCGGCGGGCAGTTCTTCGTTTGTGTCCTGCATTCTACATATTGGCAATGACGTCGTCACCGAACTCCGAGCACTTGCGCAGTGTTGCGCCAGTCATCAGACGTTCAAAATCGTAGGTCACTGTGCCTTTTGAAATCGCCCCTTCCATACCCTTGACAATCAGGTCGGCTGCTTCGTTCCAGCCCAGATGGCGAAGCATCATTTCAGCAGACAGTATCAGCGATCCCGGATTGACCTTGTCCTGGCCGGCGTATTTCGGTGCAGTACCGTGTGTGGCTTCAAACAGCGCCACATCGGATCCGATATTGGCACCCGGTGCAATACCGATACCACCCACCTGGGCGGCCAGGGCGTCAGACAGATAGTCACCATTGAGGTTCAGTGTGGCGATGACCGAGTACTCGTCCGGTCGCAGCAACACCTGTTGCAGCATGGCGTCGGCAATCACATCCTTGATGATGATTTCCTTGCCGGTTTCCGGGTTCTTGAAGCTGTGCCACGGGCCACCGTCCAGCGGTGTGGCACCAAATTCATCACGCGCCAGCTCGTAGGCCCAGTCACAGAAAGCGCCTTCGGTGAACTTCATGATGTTGCCTTTGTGCACAATGGTCACAGAAGGCAGATTCTGATCGACTGCATAACGGATGGCAGCACGAACCAGACGCTTTGTGCCATCTGCCGACACCGGCTTGACACCAATACCACAATGCTCGGGGAACCGGATCTTGGTCACACCCATTTCGTTCTGCAGGAAATCGATGACTTTTTTGGCTTCCGGTGAATCGGCTTTCCATTCAATGCCGGCGTAGATGTCTTCGGAGTTTTCACGAAAGATCACCATGTCTGTCTTGTGCGGCTCGCGCACTGGTGAAGGTACACCTTCGAACCATTTGACCGGGCGCACACAGGTATACAGATCCAGCTCCTGGCGCAGTGCCACGTTCAGTGAACGGAAACCCTGGCCTACCGGCGTGGTCAACGGGCCTTTGATGCCGACTACGTAGTCCTTGAGCGCGGTCAGTGTTTCGGCGGGAAACCAGTCACCGTCATAGGTTTCTGCAGCTTTCTCGCCAGCATAGATTTCCATCCATTTGATGGATTTCTTGCCGCCAAAGGTTTTCTCGACTGCTGCATCCACGACTTTTTTCATGACAGGCGTAATGTCCACCCCGATTCCGTCACCTTCGATGAAAGGAATGATCGGATTATCGGGAACATTAAGCGATGTGTCGGCGTTGATGGTGATTTTGTCGCCATCGGTCGGAACCGATACATGTTGATATCCCATTGCTTACTCCACTTTGTGTGTTGTCTGTATTCTTGGCTTGGTGTGACCGGAGTGTACTTGTCGGGCCAGACCGCGGAATGTTTTGCGCGGCGAAGTATAGCATTTAACTGTGGCTCTGGATAACAATAGCGTCCCATGGCGCAACTACTGCTGTTCAACAAACCGTACCAGGTGCTGTGTCAGTTCACCGACGAGCGGCACCCGGGCAAGGAATCCCGGCAGACGTTGGCGGATTTCATCACGTTGCCCGGCGTCTATGCGGCAGGCCGCCTCGACCGGGATTCGGAGGGATTGCTGGTACTGACTGACAATGGTGCCCTCCAGGCCCGGATCAGCAATCCGGGTTTTGGGCAGGGCAAGACCTATCTGGTCCAGGTGGACGGTAACATCACTGATGCAGCCATAGCGCAACTGGCCAGTGGCGTGAAGCTCAAGGATGGCTGGACCCGACCGGCCGAGGCCGCGCGCATCAGCGAACCGGCGCTGTGGCCGCGTGACCCGCCGGTGCGCTACCGGGCCAATATCCCGACCTCCTGGATATCACTGACGCTGTATGAGGGCCGAAACCGCCAGGTACGACGCATGACGGCAGCGGTTGGTTTTCCGACGCTGCGCCTGGTGCGCTGGTCTGTGGGTGAGTGGAGTGTGGAAGGCCTGGCCCCTGGTGAGTCTCGCCTGCTCCAGGTCAACGCTCCCAGCGGGCGCGCGCAAGCTCGTCGGACTCACGGTGGCTGACCCATTCCGCGCCTGATTGCCTGTGCTGTTTTTTCCAGAACGGTGCTGACGTTTTCAGATAGTCCATGATGAATGTTGCAGCCGAGAACGCATCCCCGCGATGTGCGCTGGCCACACCCACATAAACAATCTGATCGCCCGCGTGCAGCCGCCCTGTCCGGTGGATCACGGTGCATGCCTGCACTGACCAACGTGCCGAAGCCTGTTCCACAATGGACTGCAGGGCTTTTTCCGTCATGCCCGGGTAATGCTCCAGCTCCAGTGCAACCACCGGATCCTGCTGCTGTGTTTTGCTGCCCGGATCCGGGCTGTCATAAAACTCTCGCACCAGGCCGGTAAAACAGACAACCGCGCCGGGATTGTCAGCGCGCTCGGTCAGATCCTGCTGTAGCCGTCCGATGTCAAAATCCTCATGTTGCACTTTTATCATAAGGATTAACCACCTGTAACTGGAGGAAAAAATGCAATCTCCTCACCGCCAGTGAGTACATGCTCACGTGACACAATTTCCTGATTGACCGCCACCAGTACCTGTTTGCTGTCACACAGAATGTGCCAGGCGTCAGTACCCGTGTTGGCCAGGTGTTCGGCCAGCTCGGCAACGGTGTTCACGTGTTCCGGCAGATCGGTGACCTGCTGATCCTCGCCGAGTGTTTCCCGCAGGCTGGCAAAATACAGAATGGTGATGGTGGGTCTCATGTCTGATCGTCCTGGCCTGTTTCCCGAAGGTTCTCTCTCAGATAGTGGCCGGATCGACCACCACTTTTCTCCAGTAACTGTATACCGTCAATGACCATACCCTTGTCGACGGCCTTGCACATGTCGTACAACGTCAGCGCGGCCACGGATACAGCGGTCAGGGCTTCCATTTCAACGCCGGTCCTGCCGGCAAGCTTGCAAACCGCTTCAATGCGGGCGCAGCTGGCTGACTCATCAAGGGTGATGTCCACGGTAACCGAGCTCAACATCAACGGATGGCACAGCGGAATGAGATCGGCACACTTTTTGGCAGCTTGCAGCCCGGCTATGCGAGCCACTGCCAGCACATCGCCCTTCTTGTGCCACCACTGCTGATCAACTCCAGGGTAGCGGGCAGCATACGCACAGTGGCGCCGGCGCGTGCCACACGATGGGTTATCGTCTTGTCACCCACGTCCACCATCTGCGCCTTGCCGGCGGCATCCAGGTGTGTCAGTTCCGTCATTGTCCTGCTCCTGTCTCCGTCTGTGCGGGGTTGCATACCGGAAACCTTGTATTATGACCTGTTCAGCCGCAGAATTGGAGGCATTCGGCAGCAAAATCGGGTAGTATTGCCCGCCTCGGCTCAAACTCTTTGACAGGACAATGTCACTTTACTTTCACCAGACGGTAGCCACCGTTGTTGAGCGTGACGGATTCTTCCTCATGGTGGAGGAAGACGTTGACGGACGCGTGGTACTGAATCAGCCAGCCGGTCATGTTGAACCCGGGGAGACCCTGATGGAAGCGGCCATTCGGGAAACCCTGGAAGAAACGGCCTGGCACGTCGAACTGACCGGATTCATCGGACTTCATCAGTACACCCCCCCGGGCGCTGATCGCTGCTTTATGCGCGCCTGTTTCAGTGCCAGGGCAGGCCGCCACGAGGCGTGGCGCGATCTGGATACGGACATCATCCGGCCACTGTGGCTCAGCAGGGAAGAATTGCTGAAGTATCACAAGGCGCTGCGCAGTCCGTTAGTGCTGACTGCGGTCGAGGATTATCTTGCCGGACATATTCATCCACTTGCCATCGTCAAGAGCCTGCCATGATGCGTGCGCTGGAACGCAAACCCGCTGAAACCCGGGTGATTGTTGGTATGTCCGGGGGTGTTGACTCCTCGGTTGCCGCCTTGCTGCTGCTTGAACAGGGGTATCAGGTGGAAGGCCTGTTCATGAAGAACTGGGAAGAGGACGATGACACCGAATACTGCACGGCCAAAGCCGATCTGGCTGATGCCCGCTCGGTGTGTGAGCAACTGGGCATTCACCTTCATACCGCCAATTTTGCGGCTGAGTACTGGGACAATGTTTTTGAGTACTTTCTCAGCGAATATGCAGCTGGCCGCACGCCGAATCCGGACATACTCTGCAACCGTGAAATCAAGTTCAAGGCCTTTCTGGAGTACACCGAGGCGCTGGGCGCCGACTGCATCGCCACCGGTCATTATGTGCGCACGCGTATTGCCGGGGATCGCACGGAACTGATCAAGGGCCTGGACACCAACAAGGACCAGACCTACTTCCTTTGTGCAGTCAATGAGGCCAGTCTGGAAAAAAGCCTTTTTCCTGTCGGACACCTGCAGAAGTCCGAAGTGCGTGAGCTGGCTGCCCGTCACGGTTTTCGTACCCATGACAAGAAAGACAGTACCGGCATCTGTTTCATCGGGGAGCGTCGTTTCAGCGATTTTCTTCAACGCTACCTGCCGGCGCAGCCCGGTGACATCGAAACAGTTGACGGCGAGCGTATCGGTCAGCACAGTGGGCTCATGTATCATACCTATGGTCAGCGGCAGGGATTGGGCATTGGTGGATTGTCAAAGCACAGTGAAGCGCCGTGGTACGTGGTGGACAAGGATCTGAAGCGCAACGTTCTGGTAGTGGCCCAGGGCAACCACCACCCTGCCCTGTACTCAAGTGGGCTGCGCGCAAACCAGCTCAGCTGGATAAACCGTGATGCGCCAACGCTGCCACTGCGTTGCACGGCAAAGATCCGCTACCGCCAGGCCGATCAGGCATGTGAGATCCGATCGAGCCAGAAGCCCGGCATGGACCCGGCCAGCAACGCCAGCAGCGTTGAGGTATATTTCGATGAGCCTCAGCGGGCGGTGACGCCGGGCCAGGTCATTGTCTTCTATCAGGATGAGGTCTGTCTGGGAGGAGCTGTCATTGAACACTACATCCGGTGAATCGTCCGGCAAGCCGACTCAACAGTTCAGCGATTGGGAATATCGCAATATTGCCCTGGGCGCAGTCACCCAGTGCGCTCTGCATGTGCATGAACTGGCCAGTACCGGTCGGGTGGATGCGCGTCAGCTTGAAACCTGCATGAACACCCTGATGGTGATGAACCCGGAGACCACGGCCGATGTCTACCCGCGGGTCAGCGCCTTTTCCCAGGGCCTGGATGTCTTGCAAAAAAGCTTCGACAGCAAGGGTTTGCGTGAACATCCTGAGGCAGCACGTTATATGCTTGGCATGCTGGTCCTGCAACAGCGACTGATGAAGCTGCCTCGTATGCAGGGCAGGATCGGCGCCACGCTCATGGATATCCAGGACCGTCGCCGCGCCGGCGAGCTGCAACCCTGGTCGGAACAGGAATTCATTGAACTGGGCCAGTTGTATCAGGAGACCCTGAGCAGCCTGACCTTTCGCATTCACGTCTCCGGTAATCCGGAATACTTGCGCCAGCAGCACGTGGCGCATCAGATCAGGGGCCTGCTGCTTGCCGGCATCCGCTCCGCCGTTCTGTGGCATCAGCTCGGTGGCCGTCGATGGCACCTGCTGTTCTACAAGAACCGGATCAAGGCCACGATCACCGATATACGCCGAAAACTGATGGCAATGAACACTGTGGATGCCAGCGCACCACGGGACCATTGAACCCGGACCGCCACTAAAATTTACAAGGAAACCTGCCCCCTCATGAGTATCAGCGCCCTCACCGCCATTTCACCTGTTGATGGTCGTTACCGAAACAAGGTTGACGTTCTCGGCAACTATTTCAGCGAATACGCGCTTATCCGTTATCGGGTGATTGTTGAAATCCGGTGGTTGCAACAACTGGCTGCCCATGAACAGATTGATGAGGCGCCTGCCATCAGCAAGGCCGGCAATGCCCTGCTGGACAGCCTGATCGAGAATTTTTCCGAAGCAGATGCGCGCCGGGTCAAGGCTATTGAGTCGGAGACCAACCATGATGTGAAAGCGGTTGAATACTACATCAAGGAAAAGATAGCCGATCACCCGGACCTGGAAAAGCAGGTCGAGTTTGTGCACTTCGCCTGTACATCCGAAGACATCAACAACCTGGCCTACGCGCTGATGCTGCGCGACGGGCGTGACCTGGTGATGGTGCCAACCATGGAGCGGATCATTGAGCGCCTGACCGAACTGGCCACCGAACATGCCGATCAGGCCATGCTGTCACGCACACACGGTCAAAGCGCCTCGCCAACCACGGTTGGCAAGGAGCTGGCCAATGTTGTGCATCGATTGCGCCGACAGTTGCGGCAGTTCTCCGATAACCCGGTGCTGGGGAAAATCAACGGCGCCGTTGGTAACTACAACGCCCATTTGAGCGCTTATCCGACAATCGACTGGCAGAGCAATGCCCGCCGTTTTGTCGAAAAGCTGGGCCTGGAATGGAACCCCTACACAACCCAGATCGAACCTCATGACTATATTGCGGAAGTATTTGCGGCCCTGTGCCGCTTCAACACCGTGCTGATTGATCTGGACAGGGATATCTGGGGTTACATCTCCCTGGGTTACTTCAAACAGAAGACTGTGGCAGGCGAAGTGGGTTCTTCAACCATGCCACACAAGGTCAATCCCATCGATTTCGAGAACTCCGAGGGCAATCTGGGCATTGCCAATGCCATCATGCAGCATCTGGGTGAAAAACTGCCGATTTCCCGCTGGCAGCGTGACCTGACCGACTCCACGGTATTGCGCAATATCGGCGTCGGTTTTGCTCACAGTCTGATTGCCTATGAGGCTACACTCAAAGGGCTTGGCAAGCTGGAAATCAATGCCGAGCGTCTGGATGCCGATCTTGAGCAGGCCTGGGAAGTGCTGGCCGAGCCGATCCAGACTGTCATGCGACGCTACGGTGTCGAAAAACCCTACGAAAAACTCAAGGCGCTGACCCGTGGCCAGAAGATCAACGCCGAACGTCTGCGTGAGTTCATCGACACTCTGGACATCCCGGCTGCCGAGCGTGAGCGCCTGAAAACCCTGACGCCACACAACTATATTGGCAACGCCGTAGAGCAGGCCCGTGACATCTGAGCGCGCAGCCCCATCGCTGCCGGGCGGCATTCTGCCAGCTGATTTTCACCCGGAAACATTTCTGCGTGATTACTGGCAGAAGAAGCCGCTGCTGATCCGCGGTGGCGGCCTGCGTGATCCGTTGAGTCCTGAGGAGCTGGCCGGGCTGGCCTGCGAGGACTTTGTCGAATCGCGCCTGGTGCACTATCGGCCCGACGGGCCTGCCTGGCAGATGCTGCACGGCCCCTTTGAGGAAGCCGAATTTGCTGACTTGCCCAAGGACAATTACACCTTGCTGGTGCAGGCCGTTGATCATTGGCATCCCGGTGTGCGTGCCCTGCTGGACAGCTTTGCTTTCATTCCGCACTGGCGCCTGGATGATGTGATGGTCAGTTATTCCACCCCGGGTGGCAACGTCGGGCCTCACTATGATCACTACGATGTGTTCCTGATTCAGGGACTGGGCCGCAAACAATGGCTGATCGGTGATGCCTGCGATGACAACACAGCGGTCGACAGCAGTAGCGGGCTGCGCCTTCTGACACATTTCCAGCCTCGCGAAACACTTGAACTGGCACCGGGAGACATTCTGTACCTGCCTCCGGGCCTGGCGCATCACGGTATTGCGCTGGAAGCGGGAATGACCTACTCCATCGGATTCCGGGCGCCATCGGCCAGGGATGTACTGACTGAACTTGGCCAGCACCTGGCCGGCCGGGTACCCGAACACATTCGTTATTGTGACCCGGCGGAGAGCTCCTCCGCCGGGATCGGCATGACCCGACGCAACCGCGGTGAGATTCCCGATGCTGCCGCGGAAACGGTACGCAAGCTGTTTCTGGATCAGTGTCTGCAGGCGCTGGAAGACCCGCAGGCGATCCAGCGCTGGTTCGGGCAGCACATGACCCAGCCCCGCTATCCGGACATCATTGAACAGTTCGAGCACCATGACAGTGACGCTGCGCAGTTCAGGCAGCTGCTGCGGGCAGAGGGCATTCATCGTAACCCAGCCTCGCGATTCGCCTACTGCAGGCTTGAGCAGGGCCTGGCCCTGTTTGTGGATGGTCAGTCGGTCACCTGCCCTGGCGACTGGTTGCCCTTGTTGCAGGCGCTGTGCGCGCGCAGCCCGCAGCCGTTTTTGCTGCCGTCAGCATTCAGCAACAACAGTGATGCACAGGATCTGCTGCAGGCGCTGTATAATCAGGGTAGCCTCATTGACGCACATGAACTGGACAACTTATGAGATCTGCTCCGCTACTGATCAGCGCACTGCTGGCCTGGTTCACCGCCAGCCCGGCGCTTGCCCAGAACCAGGCCCAGACCGAAGACCCGGCTGACGGGCAGCGCCTTGTCATCGAGACCATCACCCTCGAACACCGGTCGCCAGACCGCATCCGTGAAGCCATTCGCCCGCAGCTGTTGCCCGGCGCCCGCATCGGACAGATTGGTGAGCATCTGATTGTGGCCACGTCCCGGGACAATCTTGCCCGCTTGCGGCCACAAATCGAGGCACTGGACCTGCCGCTTGTGCCGCTGCATATCAGTGTTGATTTTGGTTACGGGAACGAAGAACCAACGGCTGTCGAAACCCGAGTGGTCAACGAGGACGAACTGACCTGGTTTGATACCGGGGCACTGCGCCTGGGGCTGCGGGCCACGCTGCAGGGTAACCAGATACTGCTCGTATATACCCTGGCCGAATCTGTCGATCAGCGCCCGGAGCGACAGATCCTGTTGCACTCGGGTCAATGGCATGAACTGGAAAGCCTGTCCGAGTCCACCGGGCAACCACAACCCCTGAACCCGGTGGACTTTCTGTTGCCGCCCGAGGACACCGAATCCACAACCCAGCGCCTGGCCATCCGGATAGCACCCGCTGCGTGACCCTGGTGCCAGTAACTTCCGTTCAGCAACTCCCCTACCAACGAGACAGCGCCATGCTGATGCGTCAGCTGGCGTCGTTGCCCGGCGCGGTGTTTCTCGACAGTGGTCTCGGCGCCCAGGACACGGCCCGCTTTGATATTCTCAGCGCATTGCCCACGCTGACCCTGAGTCAGTCCGGGGACCGTGTAACCTGTGAATTCGCCCCCCATATCCCGGCAACCCAAAGGTCTGATGTCACAGCAGGCCTGTCAGTGGACACGGACATATTCCAGGCTGTGCAACAGGCGCTGGAAATGCTCGACGACCCCGAGGCGCGACAGGCCTTGCCCGATCTTCCCTTCACCGGTGGTGCCATAGGCTGCTTTGCTTACGGCGCACGTCGTGATCTGGTCACATTCCGTCAACGTGAAAGCACTTACTTCGCACCGGATGCGCTGGTTGGCATTTACCACTGGGCCATTGTGATTGATCATCTACAGCAGCGCAGCACCCTGTTCTTCATGCCGCAGTGCCCGGAAACGCTGCGTCTTCAGGTAAGCGAGTGCCTGTCAACAGCTGCAGTGCCTGCCGATTTTGCGCTGACCTCGATGTTCGCTGCCAACATGAGCAAGACAGACTACCGGCAGGCATTTGATCGTCTGAAGGCCCTGATCATGGCAGGTGACTGTTATCAGGCCAATCTTGCTCAGTCTTTCAGGGCAACATTTCGTGGCCAGCCCATTGCGGGCTACCTGGCCCTGCGTGCAGTCAGTCACAGTCCCTTCTCCGCCTATATGCAACTGCCAGACGGTGCGGTGCTGAGCCTGTCACCCGAGCGTTTTCTGCGCGTGCACAACGGCGAGGTTGTTACTCAGCCCATCAAGGGTACACGACCGCGAAGTGATGACCCGGTCCAGGACGAGCAGAACCGACTGGCACTGCTGCACAGTGAAAAGGATCGTGCCGAAAACCTGATGATTGTAGATCTGCTACGCAACGATCTGGGGCGGGTCTGCAGTACCGGATCGGTCACAACCGAAGCTCTGTTCACTCTGCACAGTTTCACCAGTGTGCATCACCTGATCAGCACCGTGAAAGGCAGGCTGGCACCGGGTAATCCGGCCAGCGCAGTGCTCAGGTCCTGTTTCCCGGGCGGCTCGATAACAGGTGCACCAAAAATCAGGGCCATGCAGATTATCGAGTCGCTGGAGCCGGTGGCGCGATCGGTCTATTGTGGCAGCGTCGCCTGGCTGGGATTCAATGGGGATATGGACAGCAATATCAGTATCCGTACCTTGCTGTGTGACAGGGATCAGATAGTCTGCTGGGGCGGAGGCGGCATAGTGGCCGACTCGGATTGTGATCAGGAGTACCAGGAAAGCCTTGATAAAATATCACTACTGATCAATACTATGCAGAGCACTTTTAACAAATGACTTTACATTTGGCTACTACAGTGTGAGCTCGCGCTGGCTGGCTTTGATGAACTCGGCGCGAAGTGCCTGGTAACTGTGCACTGCCGGGAACTGCGGGAACTCCGCAATGACGTTGTCAGGGGCCTTGAACAGGATGCCGGCATCGGCCTCGGTCAACATGCTGGTGTCATTGTAGGAGTCACCGGCGGCAATGACGCGATAGTTCAGGCCGTGGAAAGCGATGACACACTGCCGCTTCGGATCTTTCTGTCGAATTTTGTAGTCCACGATCATGCCCTTCTCGTCTGCCACCAGGCGGTGACAGAACAGAGTCGGAAAACCGAGCTGTCGCATCAGGGGCTGGGAGAATTCGTAGAAAGTGTCCGAGAGAATCACCACCTGGAAGCGTTCACGCAGCCAGTCGATAAAGTCCCGCGCGCCGTCCATCGGGCTCATCCCGGCGATGACCTGCTGGATATCGGGAAGACCCAGCCCATGTTCACGCAGCAATCGAAGACGTTGCTGCATCAGAACATCGTAATCGGGAATATCACGCGTGGTTGCCCGTAATTCATCGATGCCGGTCAGCTCGGCAAAATCAATCCAGATTTCGGGAACCAGCACCCCTTCAAGATCAAGACAGGCAACTTCCAAGACACACCTCAAGCGAGCAGAAAAAAGAAGCCGACAATTTACCCGCATGTCCGCAGCCTTGCAACCGCCAGGACATTGCAGCACCCTGCCCCTTGGCAAGCACGACAACGATGCCTAGAATGAGCCTCCCCATGACACGCACCACAGGCCAGACAATGTTTGACGATATCAACGAGACCAACATCCGGTTCCAGACCATGGAGCCCAAAGCCATGCTGAAGGAAATTCTCCAGGCATTTCCGGACGCAGCCATTTCATTCAGTGGTGCCGAAGACGTGGCATTGGTGGTCATGGCCTGGAAACTGAACAGGGACATCCAGGTGTTCACGCTGGACACTGGCCGGCTGCACCCGGAAACCTACCGTTTCATCGAGCAGGTTCGGGAGCAGTACAATCTGAACCTGGAAATTCTCTATCCCGATGCAGAGCCACTGCAACAGATGGTGCAGAAAAAAGGCCTGTTCAGTTTCTACCAGGACGGTCACGGGGAATGCTGCGGTATTCGCAAGATCGAACCACTTCGCCGCAAGCTTGCTGACACCAGGGCATGGATTACCGGTCAACGCAGGGATCAGAGCCCGACACGCGCCGAGGTCTCGCTGGCGCAGGTGGACAGGAATTTTTCAACGCCGGAAAACATCTTGCTCAAGTTCAATCCGTTTGCCAACTGGTCCTCGGCCGAGGTCTGGCAATACATCCGTCTGTTTGATGTGCCGTACAACCCATTACACGATCAGGGATTCGTCAGCATTGGTTGTGAGCCCTGCACGCGTCCGGTGGGTCCGAACCAGCACGAGCGCGAAGGTCGCTGGTGGTGGGAGGAAGCAACATTAAAAGAGTGCGGACTGCACCCTCAGGATAACAAGGAGCAGTAGCTGGTTCGGAGTCAGACGCGCGGATAATCCGGCAATACCATATTCTGGAACAGCACATCAACATCGCTCTGAGTCGGACAGTCCAGCACCTGCTCCAGAACCGGCCGCGTCAGATGCCCCGCAAACATGGCAATGAAGTCGAGCATATAACCACGCAACAGCGAACCACGGCGAAACGCAATGCGGGTGATGCTGTAGTCAAACAGGTGGCTGGCATCCATGGCATGAAGCCCCTGATCCTTTTCCGGGTCATAGGCCATTGCCGCCACTATGCCCACACCCAGGCCCAGACGCACATAGGTCTTGATCACATCGGCGTCAGCGGCGGTGAATACAACACGTGGATTCAGCCCCCTGGCGCCAAAGGCCTCGTCCAGTTGAGAGCGGCCGGTAAACCCGAACACATAGGTGACCAGCGGCCATTCTGCAATATCCTCCAGACTCAGTGTGTTGATGTCCAGCAACGGATGACCGGCGGGTACAAGAATGGCACGGTTCCAGCGGTAACACGGCAGCAGGGTCAGTTCCGTGTGTTGCTCCACCGCCTCCGTGGCGATGGCCAGATCCACTGAGCCACGGGCTGCCATTTCTGCGATCTGTGCCGGGGTACCCTGCTGCATATGCAGGGCAACCTCGGGATAGCGCTCAATGAAACGGCGAATCACCGGTGGCAATACGTAACGACTCTGGGTATGGGTTGTGGCAATACGCAGGCTGCCACGATGCTGACTGGCCTGCTCGCGCGCCAGGGCGTGAATGTTTTCCGATTGCTGCAGGATCCCCGCGGCCATGGCCACGATGCGTTTACCGGCATCTGTCAGCCCTGTGAGCTGTTTGCCACGGCGCACAAAAATCGCCAGCCCCAGCTCCTCTTCCAGTGCCAGTATCTGCTTGCTTATACCGGGTTGTGCTGTGTGCAGTTGTCGGGCAGCTTCGGAGATACTGAAGCCATTACGGCTGACCTCATGGATATAACGCAGTTGCTGCAGTTTCACGCCTTGTCCGCTTCCGGCAGGTTGGCCACACCATGCGGTACGTGACCGGTGGCCACGAGATTACGTGCCGATTCACAGTGCCCTTGCTGATCATCAAAAAACACATCGGCCCCGAAGGCCTTGAGGAAGGGGCCTTTTTCCATGCCGCCCAAAAACAGTGACTCGTCAATACGGATATTCCAGGCCCGCAGCGTTCGAACAACGCGCTCGTGTGCCGGCGCTGACCGGGCGGTGACCAGACAGGTGCGAATTGGCGCCTCACCGGGGCCGAATTCCATCTGCAGCTGCTGCAGAGCGGCAAGAAAGGGCTTGAACGGACCACCGGACAGTGGTTGATTGGCGGACAGTTTTTCGCTGCGCGCGAAGGCTTCCAGCCCGCTGCTTTTGTAAATACGTTCTGCTTCGTCGGAAAACAGCACCGCGTCGCCGTCAAAGGCAAATTTCAGCAATTCATCGTCGTTACGGGTTGTGTTGCTCGACGGCAAAATGGTCGCGGCGGCTATGCCTGATTCAAGCGCCTGGCGCACGTCCATGCCGTCGGTGGAGAGAAACAGATGACTGTTGAATGGCGAGATATAGCGATAGGGGCTGTCCCCGCCACAGAAAGCCGCGCGTGTGATATCCAGGCCATAATGTTCAATGGAGTTGAATACACGCAGGCCTGTGTCCGCGCTGTTGCGCGACAACAGGATAACCTCCACCCTCTGGGTAGCCATCTGTGCGTTGAGATTCAGGAATTTTTTTACCAGCCCAAATGCAACACCAGGCGCCAGGGGTTCGTCTTCGTGATCTATCTGGTACTGCTGGTAGGCCTCGAGCCCCTGGTTTTCATAGACCGAGTGGCTGGCATCAAGATCAAACAGCGCTCGCGAGGAAATGGCAATGACCAGCCTGTCCCGGGCCCGCTCAATAGTAGCACTGCCTGTCTGGCTCGATTTACCGGATTGTGCTGTCATCGTCTCTCCACTGGCATTTCACGGCGCTGCGGTTAAAATGCTACGCCTCGGACATTCTAACGTATTGTGGCCATGGCAACATCACCTCGCTTCGCACTGGTACTCTCGGGCGGCGGCGCACGCGCTGCCTATCAGGTTGGCGCTCTTCGCGGCGTTGCCATGGTGTTGCCCAAGAACGCGCCCAACCCCTTTCAGATCATCTCTGGCACTTCCGCCGGTGGGCTCAACGCGGCATCACTGGCCACGCATGCCCAACGCTTTCGCACTGGCATCCGGGCGCTGGAATATGTCTGGGGCAATCTGGATTCGAGCCAGGTCTATCGTCTGGACTCCGCGGGGCTGATCAGCAGCGCATCGAACTGGGTGTTCTCATTCATGTCCAGCCGCAGCAAAGGCGGCGCGGTATCCCTGCTCAACAATGAGCCTCTGGAGGATCTGCTGTACAAGGTGCTCAAACTGGAGCGCATCCAGGCCAATCTGGATGCCGGTTATCTGGAATCGCTGAGCATCACTGCCTCGGACTATACCAGCGGGGATTCGGTGTCTTTTTTCCAGACCCGGCGGGAGGCTCTGGACAACTGGCAGCGACCACACCGTACGGGCATGCGGACCAATATCGCCATCAAGCACCTGATGGCATCCACCGCCATCCCGACCCTGTTCCCTGCGGTAAAAATTGGCACAGACTATTTTGGTGACGGTGCCATCCGTCAACTGGCACCCCTGAGCCCGGCCATCCATCTGGGTGCCGACCGCATTCTGGCCATTGGTGTCAGTGGTAACCGCACCCGCCGTCCCGAACAGGATGAACAGGTCAGCCACCCTTCCCTGTCCCAGATCATAGGCCATGTGCTCAACAGCGCCTTTGTGGACACACTGGAAAGTGACATGGAGGTGTTGCGCCGCTATAACGCCATGTTGCCTCACTGCAGCGTCGGACCTCAGCTGGGCATTCGCCATGTAGAGCTGCTGGAAATCACACCCAGTCTCGATCTGAACAGCATTGCTGCCGAATACAGTGAGCAATTGCCACGCGCCTTGCGGCTGTTCATCAGGGACACCAATTCAAGCTCGCTGCTCAGCCTGTTGCTTTTTGAGAAAACCTATTGCGAGGCCTTGATCAAACTGGGCATACGGGATGCGCTGGCCCAGCGCGAGCAGATCCGGGCGTTCTTTCGGGTGCCGGTCACGACGTGAATTCGGCACCGGTGCCTTTCAGGGCACAATAACCGTCTGGATTTCGCGCCAGATACTGCTGGTGGTATGCCTCGGCGTAATAGAACTCTCCCAGTGGCCGGATTTCCGTGGTGATTGCTCCCAGATTCCTGTCATCAAGGCTCTTCTGGTACAGCGCGCGGCTGGCCTCCGCAGCTTCACGCTGGCGCCCGTTGCGGGTGTAGATGGCTGAGCGGTACTGGGTGCCCCGGTCATTTCCCTGGCGCATACCCTGGGTCGGGTCATGGGATTCCCAGAACAGTTTCAGCAGTGCCTCAAGCTTCACTTTGGCGGGATCAAAAAACACCCGGACCACCTCGGTATGGCCGGTGTCACCGGAACAGACCTCATCATAGGTCGGGTTCGGTGTCAGGCCGCCGGCATAACCCACGGCAGTCGAGTACACACCCGGTGTTTGCCAGAACAGACGCTCCGCGCCCCAGAAACAGCCCATGCCAAATATCACCTCTTCGATGCCCTCTGGCATCGGCGGTTTGATCGGGGTTGCGTTGACGACATGGACATCACCACTGTCTATTGGTGTCTGCCTGCCCGGTAACGCAGAATCGGCATCGGGCAGTGTTTCGCTGCGCTTGAACCACATGATTTAACCTCGCTGTCAATTGCCATAGAATACCACATCAGTCAGCCGGCAGCCGCCGTCACGCCCTCTGCCAGTAAAAGGAAAGGAACATGAGCAGCTCCCTGATGGCCAACTACGGCCGTCCCCAACTTGAGTTTGAACACGGCAAAGGCAGTTTCCTGTACACCGTTGATGGTCAGGCTTATCTGGACTTTGCCCAGGGCATAGCGGTCAACTGTCTGGGGCACTGCCATCCGGCGCTGGTGCGGGCGCTGCAGCAGCAATCGGAACGACTGTGGCACTGTTCGAACCTGTACCGTATTGGCCCGACCGAGAAGCTGGCCGGAATGCTCACCGCGCTGACTTTTGCGGACAGAGTGTTTTTCAGCAATTCGGGCACCGAGGCGGTAGAGGCCGGATTCAAGATCATGCGACGTTACCATCACGATAACGGGCAAGCTGCGCGCAAACGCATAATTGCCATGTCGCAGTCATTTCATGGCCGCACCCTCGCGCCCGTGGCCGCCAGCGCCAACCCGGTACATACAGAGGGTTTTCTCAGCGGTGACAGTGCATTTGACCAGGTGCCCTTTGGCGACATCGACGCGCTGGCAGCCAGTATTACACACGAGAGTGCCGGCATCATTCTTGAACCCGTTCAGGGTGAAGGCGGCATTCGGGTAGCGCCTCGTGACTACTTGCAGGCTGTGCGTGAACTGTGTGACGCACACGGTATTCTGTTGATGTTTGATGAAGTACAATGCGGGTCGGGACGCAGCGGTTACCTGTTCGCCTATCAGGCCCTGGGTGTGACACCGGATCTGCTTGTGGCGGCCAAGGGGCTGGGCGGCGGTTTCCCGATCGGCGCCTGTCTCAGCACTGAAGCGGTGGCGGCGCCGATGGTTGCCGGCACACACGGCTCGACATTTGGCGGCAATCCGCTTGCCACTGCAGTCGCAACAGCCGTGATCGAGCAGGTATCAGACCCGGCATTCCTTCTACAGGTGAGACAGCGGTCCGATCAACTCCAGGCAGGACTGCATCAGGTGCTTGAGCGATATCCCTCAATCATCAGTGACATCAGCGGCATGGGCCTGATGATCGGGCTTCGCTGCAAGGTCAGCAACACTGATCTGCTCCAGGCGTTAACCGAACGCCACATGCTGGCAGTCAAGGCTGGTGCGAACTCGATTCGACTGCTGCCGCCACTGAATGTGACAGAGCAGGAAGTCAACCAGGCGCTTGATATTATTGACCGGAGTTGTCAGGCATTGAAGGGTTGAACATTGGTACCATACTGACAGGCGTTGTCCACAGGTCGCGGTCGTGAGCAACTCATTCACAAAGGATTGACAGGCGACCATCAGGGAAAATGAACATAATTACAACACCACAGAGCGAATCGGCTGAGGATACCGCCCGACAATTGCTCGATCTGATCGCTCAGTGTGCTGACTACTACTGGAAGGAAGACGCCAGGGGCGTCTGCCATCAGCTACGTTCTCACCCATCATTCTGCCGGGATGTGCTGGGTGTACGCCATCACGACAGGACACTTGCCGACGCCGGACTCCAGCCGGTCGATGAAGACGACAATCTGACGCGATACCGACAAGCCCGATCGGCCCGTGAAGCGTTTCACAACATCACTTTCTGTCTGACAACCTCTGGCGGCAACTACTATTACTCCATCAGTGGAACGCCGCTTCTGGACTCAGAAGGCCGCTTCGGTGGTTATCATTGCGCCGCCATTGATATCAGTGAACGTCGTGATACCGAGTCCGGCCTCAAGCGGTTTCGTATTGCCATGGACATGTCCATGGACATGATCTATCTCGTGGATCGTGAAACCCTGCGTTTCATAGACGTCAATCAGACCGCCTGCGAGGCAGTGGGTCGACCCCGGGAAGAAATGTTGCAAGTCGGGCCGGCAGAGCTGCTCGACATTCCGGAAGCCGAGCTTGTCGAGCGCTACGATCACCTCATCCAGCAAGGCAGCAGCAGCCGCATGGAACGTGAAGTGGAATTTGTCCCGGGTACCCTGTCGGTCATCGAGGTATACAGCCGTGCCACGATCATAGACGGACGCTGGACAATTGTGGGCATGAGTCGTGACATCACCGAACGAAGGCGTGGAGAGGCGCAGCTCAGGGAAAGCGAAGCACGATTCCGCAGCCTGACCAGCCTGGGTTCGGATTTCTACTGGCAGCAGGACACAGAGTTCCGGTTCACCGAGTACGAGGGGCGTGTTGTCGGGGACACAAACAGACGTGCCATCGCGTCAATGAAAGGCCGGCACTTGGAGTCGAGCCGGATACGGTAAGCTGGGAGCGATTACGGGCGATTCTGAAGCGCGCGGAAACTTTCAGGGATTTTGAATTCATATTTACCAACGAGGACGGGCAACTTTATCACTTCGCACTGAGTGGTGAGCCAATTTTTGACAGTAAAGGAACGTTTCGCGGCTACCGCGGCATTTCCCGGGATATTTCCGACAGAAAACGCATCGCAGATCGCCTCAAATACATGGTGAATCACGACAGTCTCACCGGTCTACCCAACCGCTCCATGTTCCAGCAGGTTCTTGGCGACGTGATCAAACGCGCCCAGCGCTACCCTGAGGACGGGTTTGCCGTCATGTTCATCGATCTGGACCGATTCAAATCGGTTAATGACACTTACGGCCATCATACCGGGGACACACTTCTGAAGCTGGTTGCGGATCGCCTGCGGGGGGCCCTGCGGGAGAGTGATCTGGTGGCTCGCCTGGGTGGTGACGAGTTTGTTGTCCTGCTGAACCGGATTACGGAGCAGGAAGACGCCCGGGTCGTGGCCAATAATATTCTGGCCCTGTTTTCTGAAACCTTGTACATCGATGAGCAGGGATGCGACATCAGCGCCAGTATAGGCATAAGCCTGTTCGGTGTTGACGCAGACACCGAATCGGCATTGATGAAACATGCCGATGCGGCCATGTATGTGGCCAAGGATGAGGGCAGGAACAATGCGCAGTTCTATGCCGAAGACATCCATCAGCGCATCAGTGAGAAGGTGTCACTCGAACGGCATCTGCGTGGTGCACTGGATCGCGATGAGCTGGAAATTCATTACCAGGCGGTGCTCGATACCGTGGATGATTCCATCATTGGCGTGGAAGCACTGTTGCGATGGAACAGCCCCGCTCTGGGCGAGGTTTCACCTGAACGCTTCATACCGGTGGCCGAAGAAACCGGGATGATTCTGGGCATTGGCGACTGGGTTATCCGCAACGCGGCACGCCAGGTTGTCCAATGGCAACAGGCCGGTATCGGGCCACTGAAGCTTGCAGTCAACCTGTCTGCCCGCCAGTTCAATGACAAAGCGCTTGCCGAGCGTGTGCAGGAAGTGTTGCAGGAAACCGGATTGCACCCCTCGCAACTGGAGCTCGAAATAACTGAAAGCACCATGATGCATAACCCCAGGCGAACCACTGCCCTGATGTCCAGTATGCGCGAGCTGGGCGTGCGGTTTGCACTGGACGACTTTGGCACTGGCTACTCATCAATGAACCAGCTTAAATCCTATCCGCTTGAAACGCTGAAAGTGGATCGCACTTTTGTCTCCGGACTGGAAGGCAGCGCCAGCGATCAGGCCATATGCCGTGCAATCATCTCGCTGGGGCAAACCCTGGGCATGCAGATTGTGGCTGAAGGCGTGGAGACTGCCGAACAGCAGGCATTCCTGCGTCAACACAAGTGTGAGTTCGTTCAGGGTTTCCTGTTTCACCGGCCGCAAGCGGCCAATGACTTTGAACAGTTCTATCGCTCACGTTGACACGACTGGCACTCAAGATTCTGTCCCCATTGCCGTTATCCTTGTCAGTATTCATCTTTCTGTGCAGGAGACACAATGAGCAGTAGTCAGACCAGAAGTCACAGCAAGAGCCATAGCGCCGGCCATGCCAACAGTCAGGGCAATCGGCGTCAGTTCGCAACCACGGAGCGACTGGTTTCCACCACCAATAAAGGCGGACGGATTCTGTATGCAAATGACTCGTTCGTTGACGTGTCAGGTTTTCAACGCGATGAACTGGTTGGCTCACCGCACAGTATTGTGCGGCATCCGGATATGCCCAAAGCGGCATTCAAGAGCCTCTGGGACACCATCAAGCAGGGAAAGCCATGGATGGGGCTGGTCAAGAATCGTGTCAAGAACGGTGACTACTACTGGGTAGACGCCTACATCACCCCAGTGATGGACAATGGTGAAATGATCGGCTTTCAGTCGGTACGTATAGCGCCGGATGAGGCAGCCGTCACACGCGCCGAACGCGTTTACCAGCGTCTGAACACCGGTGCTTCGGGTTTGTTACCTGCCCTGTCCTGGCAGCATCAACTGCTTGCCCTGGTGGCCAGCACCGTGCTGCTGGTTTTCCTGATTCTGGGCACGAGCATTGTGTCCCCTTCGATCAGCCTCCCCCTGGCCCTGCTTGTCGCCGCGGGCGGCTTTGCTGCCACCTGGTGGCTGTCCGGGCAATGGACGCCGGTGATTCGGCAATGCCAGGCTTATTTCGATGACGAACTTGCTCGCGAGATCTACACCGGGCGTCGCGACGAAATCGGCACAGTTTCTCTGGCGATCAAGGCGATGAAGTCGCGCAACACCACAGTATTGACACGTGTGCAGGAGTCCACCGCGGCGCTTGACAGCCTGTCGCAGCAGGCAAGTGATGCTGTGACCAGAACCAACGCTGCCATCAATCTGCAACAGACCGAAATCGGGTCGGTATCCTCAGCGGTCACCGAGATGTCCAGTGCCATTACCGAGGTATCATCCAATACCGTGAAAACCTCCTCTGCCGCCGAAGACGCCGACCGCAGCGTGGACGATGGACACCAGTCAATCCAGGAGAGCCTCACGGCAACCAGTCAGCTGGCCAGCTATATTGATGAAGTCACCGGTCTTATCGACCGACTGGGAGAAGACAGCACGGCAATCGGCTCGGTCATTGATGTGATCAACGGCATTGCTGAACAGACCAACCTGCTGGCCCTGAACGCGGCAATCGAGGCCGCACGTGCAGGTGAGCAGGGTCGCGGTTTTGCCGTGGTGGCCGACGAAGTGCGTACCCTGGCGAAACGGACACAGGACTCTACCATCAAGATCAAGGACATCGTGTCGAGAATCCAGGACAGCACCCGCGTTTGTGTGGATTCCATGGAGACCGCACAGGAAAAGGCGCAGCAATGTGTCAGCTATAACCAGAAAGCCGGTGGCTCCTATACCCTGATCAGCCAGGCCGTGTCGGAAATACGCAACATGACCATCCAGGTGGCAACAGCCGTAGAGGAGCAAAGCGCTGTGGCTGAGGAGGTCAACAGAAACATTGTCAACATCCAGACCCAGTCCGAAGATACAGCGCGCGCCTCAGAGCTCACTGCCGTAACCAGTGAGCAGCTGAGCAAAAACATTCAGCAGACCCGTCAGATGATCCGCCAGTTCAGCGAGTAAGCCCTTGTGGTGAGTTGATGTGAATCGGTTCAGTAATGGTTTAGAATCGATTCACAAACCAACAATACCCAAAAGGCGCAGGCACATGCTTTACGCTCCGCTGGATTTCGATCTGGACGAAACACTGGTCATGCTGCGTGACCAGGTCCATCAGTTTGCTTCCAGGATCATTGCTCCCCGCGCAGCGGACATCGACCGCAGCAATGAGTTTCCCGCCGACATCTGGACAAAAATGGGTGACCTGGGATTGCTGGGTCTCACCGTGGACGAATCCCTGGGCGGCAGCGGGCTCGGTTACCTGGCCCACGTCATAGCGGTAGAGGAAATCAGCCGCGCCTCGGCCAGCGTCGGACTCAGCTACGGCGCGCACTCCAATCTGTGTGTCAATCAGATTTTCCGTAACGGCACCCCGATGCAGCAGCAGAAGTACCTGCCCCGCCTGATCAGTGGTGAACATGTCGGGGCGCTGGCAATGAGTGAGCACAGTGCCGGTTCCGATGTGGTCAGCATGAAGCTGCAGGCCAGCAAGACCGACGACGGTTATCGGCTGAACGGCAGCAAGATGTGGATCACCAATGGCCCCGATGCCAATGTGTTTGTCATCTACGCCAAAACCGATCCAAAGGCCGGCTCCGCAGGCATCACCGCGTTCATTGTTGACGGTGACAGCCCGGGGTTTTCCCGATCCCCGAAACTGGACAAACTGGGCATGCGCGGCTCCAACACCTGCGAGCTGGTGTTCGACGATGTCCATGTGCCTGCCGGGAATATTCTCGGTCAGGAGCATGCCGGCGTGCGCGTGCTCATGAGTGGGCTGGATTACGAGCGTGTGGTGTTGGCCGGTGGCCCGCTGGGCATCATGCAGGCCTGTCTTGATGAAGTACTGCCTTACGTTCATGCCCGCAAGCAGTTTGATACCCCGATTGGCCAGTTCCAGTTGATACAGGGCAAACTGGCAGATATGTATACCCGCCTCAGTGCCTGTCGTGCCTATGTGTATACGGTTGCCCGTGCCTGCGACAAAGGTCGCACCACGCGCAAGGACGCCGCCGGCGCAATCCTTCTGGCCTCCGAAACTGCCACACAACTGGCCCTGGACGCCATCCAGATCCTTGGTGGTAACGGTTATATCAATGAGTATCCGGTCGGACGCCTGTTGCGTGATGCCAAACTCTACGAAATTGGTGCAGGCACCCAGGAAATACGCCGGATGTTGATCGGGCGTGAACTGTTCAATGAGAGCGGTGCCTGATCATGAGCATACTGGGCACAGCCATAGATACGGGCAGTGAGGACTTTCGCCAGAATCACGCGCATCACCGCAAGCTGCGTGATGAGCTGCTGGCGCTGACAGGCGAGCTGGCTCTGGGCGGCGGTGAGTCGGCGCGGGAAAAACACACCAGTCGTGGCAAGCTGCTTCCGCGCGAGCGGGTTGAGGCACTGCTGGACACCGGTGCGCCGTTTCTTGAATTCTCCCAATTGGCCGCACACTCGGTTTACGATGATCAGATTCCCGGTGCCGGCATCATTACCGGCATGGGCCTGGTGTCCGGGCAGCTGTGTGTCATCGTTGCCAACGATGCAACTGTCAAAGGTGGAACCTACTACCCACTGACGGTCAAGAAACACCTTCGGGCGCAACAGATTGCTGCCGAAAATCACCTGCCCTGCATTTATCTGGTTGACTCCGGTGGTGCCAACCTGCCCCACCAGGCGGAGGTGTTCCCCGACCGCGAGCATTTCGGCCGCATCTTCTACAACCAGGCCAATATGTCCGCTCGCAATATCCCGCAGATTGCTGCAGTCATGGGCTCCTGTACCGCGGGCGGCGCCTATGTGCCAGCCATGGCCGATGAGTCGATCATTGTGCGTAACCAGGGCACAATTTTTCTTGGCGGCCCGCCGCTGGTAAAAGCCGCCACCGGTGAAGTGGTCAGTGCCGAGGACCTGGGCGGCGGCGATGTGCATGCACGCCTGTCGGGTGTGGCTGATCAGCTGGCGGAAAACGATGCTCATGCGCTGGCATTGATCCGGCGCAGCATCGCGAACCTGGGGCGTGACGCAGTGGCCTTTGGTAATGGCGCCGCGCCACTTTACGACAGCGATGAAATCTACGGCATTGTGCCGCGTGATGTCAGACAACCTTTTGACATACGCGAGATCATTGCGCGGGTGGTAGACGGTTCTGAATTTGATGAATTCAAACCCCTGTACGGCAGCACACTGGTGTGTGGCTTTGCCCGCCTGTATGGCCGCACGGTGGGTATTATTGCCAACAACGGTATCCTGTTCTCGGAAAGTGCAATGAAAGGCGCCCACTTCATCCAGTTATGTTGTCAGCGCGGCATTCCCCTGATCTTCCTGCAGAATATCACCGGATTCATGGTTGGCAAAAAGTACGAACAGGAGGGTATCGCCAAACACGGCGCCAAATTGGTCAATGCCGTGGCCACTGCTAACGTGCCACGTATCACTGCACTTGTTGGCGGCAGTTTTGGCGCCGGCAATTACGGCATGAGCGGACGCGCCTATGATCCACGGTTTCTGTGGAGCTGGCCCAATTCACGCGTATCGGTCATGGGTGGCCCCCAGGCAGCCGGTGTCATGGCACAGATACGTGGCGAGGCGCTTGAGAAGCAGGGAAAATCCTGGACCGACATTGAGATCAACGCATTCAAGGCGCCAATCGAGGAAAAATACGAAAAGGAAGGACACCCGTACTATGCCAGCGCACGTCTGTGGGATGATGGCATCATTGACCCAGCCCAGACCCGCGAAGTACTGGCCATGTCCTTGTTTGCAACAGCACATGCCCCGGCAGAACCGCCACCGCAGTTCGGTGTGTTTCGCATGTGACCACAGGGAGGCATCCATCATGATTGACCTGAGCACAGACACATTGGGCATTTCACGCCTGTATCTGAATCGACCGGAAAAACATAACGCCTTTGGTCCGGAGTTGATGAAACAGATCACCGAGGCATTGACAACCCTGGCAGCAAAAAACCAGACCCGTGTCCTGATCATCACCGGTGCCGGGAAAAGTTTCTCCTCCGGTGCTGATCTGAACTATATGAAATCGATGATCGATTTCAGCCATCGTGAAAATGTGCAGGATGCCGGCCGTCTCGCCAACATGCTCAAATGTATCAACGAGTTCCCCTGCCCGGTCATCGCCGCGGTCAATGGCAATGCCATTGCAGGCGCAACTGGCATCATTGCTGCGTCTGATCTGGTCATCGCTGCCAGCGACGCGCGTTTCAGCATCAGCGAAGTGCGCTTTGGCATTGCACCTGCCGTGATCAGCCCCTACGTGATTGCACGCATCGGTGTGCACAATGCACGGCGTTTTTTCCTGACAGCAGAGGTTTTTGATGCCCAGACCGCCAGGCATGCGGGCCTGGTACACCATATTGTTGAACCAGAACAACTGATGGCCGAAGCTGTGGTACATGCCCGCAATTTTCTGAACAATGGCCCGCGTGCAATGTCGGCCACCAAGGCGCTGATCCGGCGTATTGCACCAGTGCACGTGGATCCGGCAGTGACTGATCATACCTGTGAGCTGATTGCCCAACTGCGTGCCAGTGATGAAGGGCAACAGGGGCTGAACGCATTCTTTACCCGATTGCCGGCCCCGTGGATACCGGATGGCTCATCATGATCAAGCGCCTGCTGGTTGCCAATCGCGGGGAGATCGCCTGTCGTATCATGCGCACGGCCCGTGCCATGGGCATCGAGTGTGCAGCTGTGTGCTCCGATGCGGATCTGAATGCCCTGCATGCGCAGTTGGCCGATGTAGCCTTTCCTATCGGTCCGGCCAGCAGTCGTGACAGTTATCTGAACCAGCAACGCCTGATAGAAGTCGCCAGCGCCTGGGGCGCGGATGCGATTCATCCCGGCTACGGTTTTCTTTCGGAAAACAGTACCTTTGCCCGGGCAGTGACTGACGCCGGCATGATTTTTGTCGGCCCGTCTGCTCAGGCCATTGAGGACATGGGTAACAAGTCCCGTGCCAAGGCCCTGATGGCCAAAGCCGGCGTGCCCCTGCTCCCCGGTTATCACGGAGACGACCAGGACCGTGGCACACTGCGTCAGGAGGCCGATGGTATCGGGTATCCCCTGTTGATCAAGGCTGTGGCCGGTGGTGGTGGACGTGGTCTGCGGGTGGTCCACAATGCCGGATCCTTTGACCAGGCACTGGACGCCGTTGTCCGCGAGGCCGGTGCGGCCTTTGGTGACGAACGTGTGCTGCTGGAAGCGTGGCTGCCGCAGGCGCGACATGTGGAAGTACAGGTGTTTGCTGATTCGCAGGGCAACACCGTACACCTCTTTGAGCGTGACTGCTCCATACAACGACGGCATCAGAAAATCATTGAAGAAGCGCCTGCCCCGGGCATCACGGAAGCGTTGCGCGCAGCCATGGGCGCCGCCGCGGTCAAAGCCGCGGCGGCCATCAACTACACCGGCGCCGGTACGGTGGAGTTCCTGTTGCAGGGTGAACAGTTCCATTTCATGGAAATGAACACAAGATTGCAGGTGGAACATCCTGTCACCGAACTGCTGACGGGGCTGGACCTGGTCGAGTGGCAGCTACTGGTGGCATCCGGGGCAGCACTGCCCCTGGGGCAATCGGAAATCACTCGGCAGGGCTGTGCCATGGAAGTGCGGATCAACGCCGAGAATGCCTCACGTGACTTCATGCCCGCTACCGGGCTGATTAAAAGCCTGCACTGGCCCGTGGGCGAACACGTGAGAATTGACAGCGGTTTTCGAGCCGGTGACAGGGTCAGCATGCATTATGACTCCTTGCTGGCCAAACTGATTGTGCACGGGGCCAATCGCGCAGCGGTTGTCCAGTTGCTGCTGGACGCACTGGACGGCACTGAATTGACCGGTGTGGAGACCAACATCAACTTCCTCGCCGCCGTGTTGTCGCATCCCGATTTCCAGTCGGCGCGGCTGAGTACCCGATTTCTGGAAACCCATAAAGAGGACCTTGCGAGTCTGCTGCAACTGCATCAGGCACGCCGCCAGCGATCAGGCACTGCACAGCAGGCAACCCCTCCTTCACAATGGCAGAGCCTGCATGCCTGGCGATCCCTGGCGCAAAACAGCTACAGCCGGCGTTATCATCTGCACGGTGAAACCTCACCGGTAGCTCAGGCGTTTACCGGGGCCGAGGCATCGGGTCTTGGCAATGCCCTTCTCTCTCCGCTGCCCGGTCGGGTGCTTGCGGTTCACGTGGAAGACGGCGACACGGTCACTGCCGGGCAAGCCCTGTTAACCCTGGAAGCGATGAAAATGGAGCACACCATCACGGCCAGTTCAGCCGGCCGGGTCAACGAAGTACTATGCCGCGCGGCTCAACTGGTGCAACCGGATCAGGCACTGATCAGTTTTCACGAGGAGGCACCCGCATGAGCTTTGTGACACCGGATACCGTGCGCATTGTGGAAGTGGGACCACGGGACGGACTGCAGAATGAAGCCAAAAAGGTGCCGGTTGAAACCCGGATCGAGCTGATCCAGCAACTTGCTGATGCCGGCATCACAACCATAGAGTCCGGCAGCTTTGTATCACCCCGATGGATTCCGCAGATGGCCGATTCGGAAGCCGTGTTCGAAGGTATCCGGCGAGTACCCGGCGTGCGATACACCTGTCTGACACCGAATATGAAAGGGCTGGAACGGGCAATTGCAGCAAAGGCCAGTGAGGTGGCCGTTTTTGCTGCCGCCTCGGAGAGTTTCAGCCAGAAGAACATCAACTGCAGCATCAACGAAAGCATCCAGCGCTTCACCGAGCTCTGCCACCAGGCCGGCCAGCAGAACATTCCCGTGCGTGGATACATATCCTGTGCCCTGGGCTGCCCCTACGAAGGTGATATTCCGGTAGCCAACGTGCAGCGGGCACTGGATCAGCTGCTTGCCCTGGGCTGCCATGAAGTGTCAATTGGTGACACCATTGGCGTGGGCACCGCGAAACAGGTAGAGGCTCTGTTGATGGCTTTGTTTTCGCAGACTGATGCTTCGCGGCTTGCCGTGCATTTCCACGACACCTACGGGCAGGCCCTGGCCAACATACTGGTTGCTCTGCAAATGGGGATAAGTGTCATTGACAGTTCCGTGGCGGGACTCGGTGGTTGCCCTTATGCAAAAGGCGCCAGCGGCAATGTGGCAACCGAGGATGTGTTGTATATGTTACATGGCATGTCGATTGAAACCGGCATCGATTTACACAAGCTTATCAGAACCAGTCACTGGATCAGCCAGCAACTGGGGCGCGAACCCCAGTCGCGCGTGGCCAGAGCATTGGCTTCAGACACCCGGACAGCAACAGGTGTATTGTCATGACCCAGGCCTCCTCACCCGTATTGTGGGCGCCCGACACACAGCGCATGCAACGCTCGGCCATGTTTCGCTTCATGCAGCAGATCAATGAGCACTATCACTGTGAACTGGATGACTATCATGCCCTGCATCGCTGGAGCATCAACCACAGGGAATATTTCTGGCAGGAATTGATGCGCTTTGACGGTGTAATCGCTGATATCGGTGAATCTGCTGTCCTGTCCGCTGGTGAGCACATGCGGCAAGACCAGTGGTTTGTGGATACAACACTGAATTTTGCCGAAAACCTGCTACGGTTCCGTGACGAAAAAGCCGCGCTGCTGTTTGCCGACGAACGCGGCACCCGTCAGTCGCTCAGTTACCGTGAGCTGTATCTGGAAGTCGCGCGCGTGGCGCACTGGCTCAAAGCCGCTGGGATTGTTCCAGGTGATCGTGTGGCTGGCTTCGCTGCCAATCGAACAGAAACGGTGGTTGCAATGCTTGCCACCGCCAGCATCGGCGCAATATGGTCATCATGCTCACCGGACTTTGGTACCGGAGGCATACTGGACCGTTTTTCGCAGATACAGCCCCGGGTCCTTTTTGCTGTCAGCAGCCATTGTTATGCCGGCAAGATACTCGACCATACCCACACCCTGCAGAATCTGCTCACGTCCCTGTCCTCGGTCGAACATCTGGTGCTGATGCCAGCGCTTTATCCGGTGGCCAGCGCAGACGCCGACAAGCAACAGGCACTTGAGCAGACCGGCAATGCTGCTCGCGTGCATCATTGGCAGTCCCTGAAGGTGGCCCCCGACAGTGCGGACGAATCAGTGCCTTTCCATCACACACCATTCAATCATCCGCTTTACATCATGTATTCTTCGGGTACAACCGGTATGCCAAAGTGTATCGTGCATGGCGCCGGTGGCACACTCATCCAGCACCGCAAGGAACACCTGCTGCATGTGGATCTGTCTCGCGAGGATGTGTTTTTCTATTTCACCACCTGTGGCTGGATGATGTGGAACTGGCTTGTCAGCGGACTGGCATCAGGTGCCACACTGGTGCTTTATGATGGTTCGCCTTTTCACCCCGACCCTGACGTACTGTTCAGGCTTGTGGATGAATTTGGCATTTCAGTGATGGGGGTATCAGCCAAATATGTTTCTGCCTGCGACAAGGCAGGCCTGCGCCCTGGCAGCAGTCACAATCTCTCCAGCCTGCGCACCATACTCTCCACCGGCTCGCCCTTGAATGCCGAAGGCTTTGACTACGTGTATCGCGACATAAAAAGTGATGTGGCACTGAATTCCATATCCGGCGGCACCGACATCATTTCCTGTTTTGTGCTGGGCAGCCCCCTGCTCCCTGTAAGACGTGGCGAAATACAGTGCGCCGGCCTGGGCATGGATGTGGCAGTCTTCGACGACCAGGGCAAGCCGGTAATCGGAACAAAAGGCGAGCTGGTCTGTCGCCAGTCCTTTCCCAGCATGCCCATCGGCTTCTGGAATGATGAGAGCGGTACACGGTACCACAGGGCATACTTCGAACGATTTGAAAATGTGTGGACTCACGGCGATTATGCCGAACAGACACCGTCTGGCGCCTTTGTCATCCATGGTCGATCCGACACCGTGCTCAATCCAGGCGGCGTGCGTATTGGCACCGCCGAGATCTACCGTCAGGTGGAGCAGTTGCCGGAGATAGTGGAGTCTGTGGTGATCGGGCAGGACCACAAGGATGATGTGCGGGTGGTGCTGTTTGTTCGACTGGCAGACGGCGTGACGCTGGACGAGGCCCTGATTCAGCGGATACGCCACTGCATTCGCAGCGGCGCGTCACCCAGACACGTGCCGGCGGTGATACGGCAGGTGCGTGATATTCCACGTACTTTGAGCGGGAAGATTGCGGAGATCGCAGTCAGGGACACCATCAACGGCAAGCCGGTCAACAACCGGGATGCGCTGGCCAACCCTGAAGCCCTGGACGAATACAGCGCACTGCGTGACGCTCAATCTATGTGAATATCCGCAAAGCTGCCCACCACTGTATGGGGCGACCTGACTTTTGCCGGGTCAAGGTCCGACTCTTCCTTGCGCACAATGTAATAGGTTTTCATACCCGCTTCGGCCGCCGCATCAAGCTCTGCTTCCACATCGGAAATGAACACCATCTCCTCCGGTGGCAGCGCAACAGATTCGGCCAGTTTCACATAGGACTCACTGTCCTGCTTTGGGCCCAATGTGGTGTCAAAGTGCCCGGCAAAGTGCAGGCGCAGATCCCCCACGGTGGTGTAGCGAAAGAACAGCCGCTGGGCTTTTTCCGAGCCCGACGAATACACATAAAGGTTGATGCCCTTGTCCAGCCATTCAGCAAGGCGCGCCGGCACATCCGGATAGATGTGCGCCTGGTACTCACCCTGTTTGTAGCCACGCTCCCAGACCATGCCCTGAAGCATCTTCAGTTCAGTCACTTTCTTGTCTTCTCGCATCCACTCCAGCAGTTGTGCGATCAAACCCTCGGTATCACGCTGCGCGATGCCGGTCTTGTCACTCATGCTGCGCAGCTGGCGCGCCACATCCCTTTCATCCTTGTTCTCCCGAATGAATTCGGGGAGAAACTGCTCTGCATAAACAAAGAGAATGTCCTTGACGAATCGAATGGAACTTGTGGTTCCCTCAACGTCCATCACTATTGCTTGTGGCCTCATTACGACTCCAGACGAGAAAACTTCTCAGCAATCGGGCTGCCGGTGTAATTGGCCACCCAGCCTTCAGGGTTATTAAAAAAGCGAATGGCAACAAAGCGCGGCTTCGGTCCCATGTCAAACCAGTGTGGTGTATTGGCAGGCACCGAAATCAGGTCGCCTTTTTCACACAGCACCTCATACACACGATCATTGATATGCAGGCTGAAAAGCCCCTTGCCATCCACAAAGAAGCGCACCTCGTCCTCGGAGTGTCGATGCTCACTCAGAAACTTGTTACGAAGCTCAGGCACCTTTGGTTTGACCTCATCATTGCTGGCATCCAGGCTGATGACGTCAACGGTCTGGTAGCCTTCCTCGTCCACCAGCTTGTTGATGTCGGCGCGATAGGCCGCCATCACGGCTTCGCTGCTGTCACCTGCCTTGATGTCAGCAGCAGCCTGCCACTGCTCGAACCGCACACCGGCAGCGTTGAGTTGCCGGGCAATCTCCTGCTGGTCAGTGGTTGAAAGAACGGCCTCTTGCGGATTGTTGTCTTCAAAAATCTTCAATGCACTCATCAGTGAACTCCCCGATTGCGCCAGGTGTATTCCAGCAGGAACTCCAATGCTTCCAGTTGCCGCATGGCTTCCGGCATGTTCTGTCCCCAGGTGTACAGCCCATGGCCCCGGATCAGGTAACCATGACCGGTGCCGTTACGCGCCATCCAGTTGAGTACCTGGGCTGAGAGCGCTGCAATGTCCTGCGTATTGTCGAATACGGGCAGACTCAGCACACCCTCATGGCTGCTGACACCACTGAAGGCCTTGAGCAGCTCAAGGCCTTTGATATGCACCGCATCGGACGCATGCATGGACACCAGCGTGGCAAACATGGAGTGTGTATGCAGCACTGCACCGATATCCGGTTCGCGCTGGTAAAGCGCGGTATGCAGCAGGGTTTCCGCCGAAGGACGCCGGCCGTCCATGGGCTTGCCGGCAAGATCCACACACATGATGCCATCCACGTCCAGTGCGCCTTTGTCCCGACCGGACACGGTGATCGCACAACGATCAGCACCCAGACGCAGGGAATAATTGCTGCTGGTCGCCGGTGACCAGCCACATGCGTGAATACGGCGGCCCGCCTCTACTATGGTGAGGGCCGCCAGCTCGAATTCAAGTGTATCAACGGGATTGCTGGCTGTGTCCATGGCGCGCAATTATACCTTCAAATACGGACACGGCCATAGGCTACATGTCAATCAATGCGACAGATGAGACCTTTCAGATACTGACTCTCGGGAAACGGCAGCCCTACCGGGTGATCACCACTTTGATGCAGGTAACGAATGACCTGTCCGCTTCGTCCCGCATCCAGCAGGGCATCGGCGGTAATCTTCTGGAACAGCGGCAACTCAATGGCCCCGGAGCAGGAGAAAGTGGCAAGCAGGCCACCGGGATTGACCAGTGCAGCTGCCTGAAGCGCAATGTCCTTGTAGGCGCGCGATGCTTTTTTCAGTTGCGACTTGTTTTCTGCGAATTTTGGCGGATCCAGAATCACCATGTCGAATCGCCGGTTTTCGGCCTTGAAAGTGCGCAGTTGCTCAAAGGCGTTTGCGCAGATATTGGTGTAGCGCTGCGCGTCGAAGCCGTTGCGGGCCATATTGCGATCGGTAAACGCCAGCGCCGGTGCCGAGGAGTCCACGTTCACCACATGCCCCGCTCCGCCGCGCAAGGCTGCCACCGCAAAACCACCGGTATAGGAGAAACAATTCAGCACCTGATCACAATTGGCCGCCATCTGGCCCAGCAGACGGCGGTTTTCTGCCTGATCCAGGTAAAAACCGGTTTTATGGCCGGCCAGCACATCAACTTCGTACACTGTGCCATATTCAACGATATCCAGGGGTTCAGGCGGCATATCACCCCACAACAGCCCGGAAGTGGACGGCAGGTCCTCGCGCGAGCGTACCGACACATCTGATCGTTCGTAGATACCCTTGCAGGCAAAAAGCCCGGTCAGCGCCTCGACAATTTCCTGTTTCCAGCGCTCTGTACCGGCAAACAGAAACTGGCACACCAGGTAGTCACCATAACAATCAACCACCAGGCCCGGGATGCCATCGGCCTCCCCATACACCAGGCGGCAGGCGCTGCGGGACTTGCTGGCCAACAGGTGCTGGCGGCGGTTGATGGACTGTTTCAGGCGGGCGCGGAAAAAATCCGCATCAATAGGTGTGGCAGGATCAAAACTCCAGATCCGGGCGCGAATGCGCGACGCCGGTGACCAGGCGGCTACCGCAAGGGCGCTGCCACTGGCGTCCTGTATCAGCACAGTCTCCCCGGACGAGGGATCAACCTCCGGTGTCTGCAGCGCGCCTGAAAACAACCACGGGTGCAGACGTTTGACGGATGCATCCCGGCCTTTCAACAAGCTGACTGTCTTCATTCAACACCGGACTCGGCACCCAGACTCTTGAGCGCTTCCAGCACATCCTGCAACATCCGGTCGACGTTGCCCTGGTTCATGCCCTCGGCCTCTGCCACCAACAACTGGCGGGCATCGTATTCCCATCGGTGCAATACCTTGATCTTCTGTTCCCTGTCCAATGCTGAATCACTGCACACATCGGCAGGCTTATCATAGGCTTGGGCGGGATCCAGCATGATGTCTTCGAGCTTCATAAGCACTACTCCAAAGTCTGACCTTATCAGTTTAACCACCAGCGCTGCCGGTTGCCAGTTTCCTGCCATTTATCGTGCCAGGCCGCTGCCCGCGCGCGGCCACCCCATATTGTGAATCGGTATCGGTTCGCGTAGCGTAGTGGCTGAGAGGAGTTGATTATGCTGATTGGAATGACTTTGCTGACCCTCGCCCTGCTCGCTGCAGCAGCGCTGGCGCATTTGCGCCTGGAGGCGTATCAGCGCACAACCCGCTGGTTCACCCGTGCCGTGCTTGTGGGTATTGGCCTGGCGTTCGGCTGGGTCATGGTCACCGCTTACACGGATGAGACCACGGGGCTGGCTCGTGTGTTGGTATTCGTCAGTGCTGTCGCACTGGTGCATCTGCCCGCGGCCTTTGTGCTGCAATTCAAACACTGGCGCGGACGCGACCGGAGGGAGCCCGATGGCGACCGATCCCACGGCTGACAAACAGGCAGACAAGCGCAAGAGCGCCTGCAAACTCAAGGAGCAATACACCTCTCACTGGGACCTTGACGCCCTGCCCCGCGATGAGCTGGAAGCGCTGATGACAAAAGAGCGCCCAGATTCCGAGGGCGCTGGAAAACAAACCGGAAGCCAGCCTGCCAGCGATGATCAGGCAGATGAGGCAGATCCCGCCGATGAAGCAGAGGAGAATCCGGTAAAGATCGGTGCTACGCTGCTGGGGCTTTCAATCCTGGCCTTGATCGCCGGTTGGTTGATACTACGATTGGGGTAACTGTCCGATGACCATGATCCGCATACTGATCCGCACACGTCACGCCTGGCAATACTCGGTTCGCTCACGATCGTTCTCCCGAGCACAGTCGCGGCGAATCTCATTGATGCCTGCTGGCTTTTTTACAGACCGACCAGTCGCGGCGCGGTAGCCTGCCACCAGTCGGTGTTCCACAGCATGTAGATCAGCACCGAGGACGGCAGGAAGCCGGCCAGCCACAGGGTATAGGCCTTGTGTACCTTCTTTGTGCGCAGCAGGTCCCAGATGAACATCGGTGCAACGGCGAGCAGGATGTACAGCATCGGACCCAGTGGCGTCTCCGGCATGGTGTTCGGCAGCCAGGTGATGCGACCGAAGGCTGCTGGCAACGGAAGCGCCACGGCGAGAAACATCAACCGCTTGTGCATACCGGAATCGATCTTTCGCATGTACAGGGCGATGCCGATGTAGATCGTGAACAGTATACCGACCTGGATCTGCAGCAGCATAACATTACGAATGATGATCATGAACTGTTGCAGCTCGGCCTGCGCTTCAGCCGGAGCCGTCTGCATCATGCCCCAGACCCCGCGGTGGATAATCGGCACCAGCAGAAAACCCACCACCACGAGCGCGGGGGCTAGCACCATTCCGGCCATGCCCAGTTTCTGGTGCTGTTGCTGCCTGCCCGTTGCCACAAGCAGGGTCTGGGTGAGCAGCAGCGCAAGGAATGAGCCCATGAGCACAGCGTGCGCATGCAACATCAAGGGAAAGGGAGGCCGCAGTCCGGCTTCGACGGCGGCAATTTTCTCCAGTGACGATGGGATGAAGCCGATGAGCGCGATGGCGATGAACCACACCGCCATCAGCACGAAGATCCACTGATCGATGAAGCGGGTAAACGAACTGGCTGGAGCAAGACCAGCCACTGACTGATTGAGGCCTGATGTCGTCGTACTCATGATTCCCCTCCAAAGAATGAAAACATGATGCTCGACTGATGGCCAACCGTCTCACTTCTGAACCAAATGCCGCCGATGCGTCTGGTGCGTGAGTAGACATTACTCCTGGATTCGGGGACTGTCCAGCGTATCTTTCGTGGGGGGATCTTACTCAGTGAGCGTCCGGTGGAGGCCCGCCAGGGCCGGAACGAACTGTAGGTTTTTGAGAGGCCAACAAACGCGATGTGCCTTACCAGTCGCTGATCAAGGTGTGGTTCTCTGAAGATATTGAAGAGAACTGCCGGCCCTGACTGATGAGCGCTAACGGCCAAACCCGGGGACACCGTTTACGGCGTCCCCTGGGCTGTATTGTTGGGCGGCATAGTAAATACTGGACGATCACGGAGCATGGACGTCAGCTCGACGATTTGAAGTGGTTGCGAGAAGACATAACCCTGCACATAATCGCACCCGCTGGATCTGAGAGCAATGAGTTGCTGCTCGCATTCGACCCCTTCGGCGACCACCGTCATGCCGAGGCTATGGGCCAACTGTATTGTCGCATCCACGATCGCGGCACCATTGCTCTGAGTGTGCATTTCCTGAACGAACGACCGGTCAATCTTCAGGGTGTCGAATGGAAAACGGTGTAGGTAAGCCAGGCTCGAATAGCCGGTCCCAAAGTCATCCAGCGACAGCTTCAAGCCAAGCGCTTTCAGGGATTTGAGCGTGCGCGCGGCGTGTTCAGCATCTTCCAGCAAAAGGCTCTCGGTCAACTCCAGAGTCAGTGAGCCCGGTTCAATGTCTGCCTGACGCAGCAGTTCCTCAACCTTTGGAATGAGATCCTGCTGATGCAGTTGCCGGGCCGAAAGGTTCACGCTCACATGCTTTATCGGAAGGCCCTGGTCGCGCAAATGCTTTATTTCTCCAAGCGCGCTCTGCAATGCCCACATGCCAAGCGGGAGAATCAAGCCAGTTTTTTCCGCAATGGGTATAAATCGAACGGGGGAAATCATACTCCGGTCAGGCCGCTGCCAGCGCATCAAGGCTTCCGCACCGACGATGGCCCCTGTGCGGAGATCCACTTGCGGCTGGTAATGAAGGGAAAGTTCATCGCGCTTGATTGCACCACGCAGTGCGGACTCCAGATCGAGCCACTCCGCATCCTGCGGAGCGGTCTCCAGTGAATAGAAATGGGCAAGATTTCCACCTCGGTTTCTCGCGGTGTTTAGGGCGCTGCAGGCGCTCTTGAACAATTGGTCCTCGCTTACGATCGAATCGGCACGAGCCACGCCGCCAATGCTGCATGTCAAATACACCTCGCGTCCGGCTACCACCAGAGGCTGCGCGAAGGTGTCCGCGATGCGTTGTGCTTCGCCTGCGATACGGGAAAAGTCCGCATGGTCGCCACAGAGGATAAAGCCGAATTCATCACTACCGAGACGGGCTAGCGTGTCGGAGCTGCGAACGCACGCTGCCAGGCGGTTGGTGGCGGCTCTAAGTACTTCATCGCCACCGTGCTGGCCAAGGGCATTGTTGATGATACCGAAGCGATCCAGGTCAAGCACCAGGACCGCGAGCCGCTCACCGGAGCAATCGGCATGGTCGACCGCCTGGCGCAGGCGCTCACCAAACAAGTTGCGATTCGGAAGTCCCGTAAGATCGTCATGGCTGGCCAGATACAGCACACGCTGCTCCGCCGCTTTCCCCTCGCTCACGTCCCTGGCCGAAGGTATCAGATATTCGACCTTGCCATCGGCCCCATAAAGGGGTTCCAGGGAGAAGTCCATTGTCAGTACGCGACCATGCCGGTCCTGAACATGAACGTCAAATCGGGAAGCGATTCCATTGGCTGCATCCTTGATCGCCGATCGCAAACGAAGCGTGGCGCTGTCTGAGAAAGTCCACCACGGCGTCTTCTCGAAAGGCGTGTCGATCACGTCACCCAGGGTCACGCCGATCGCATCGAGGGCCGCGCGATTCGCATGGACCAAGTTCCCCTCGACTGTGAGCAGTCCAACGAAGACCGATGGGCTCAAGCGGTCCATAACCTCTTTGAGCCGGAGTGCATCCGGCGACAGGATGGTTTCCGTCGGGGATGATTGGGAAGCCTGTTCGGAGCTCGCCAATCCCTCGCTTTGCCGAGGTGTAGTTTTGGTCATACAAATTCCAAGCTTGCTCCAATTACGGGACACCCCGGGGGATGGCTGTCCGGGACCCTTTAAGCTTAAATGGGGGAGCCATGACAGAAAGTCAAGTGCCCACGCCTTGGTTCTCACGCGGCTTGCAAGGTTCAAATATGAAGCAGGCCCATAGTCTGATACTAAACGACCATCAGAGTGAGTCATTAACCATCACCCAGAAAGATGGCGCAGCCAGGGCTTCCCAAAAATCTGAGTGGAAGGTCTGCGGGCGAGGACCGCCCAAGCAAAATTCGCCTTCCCGAAAGAAGTGATCAAGGCCGCGAATGGTTTCCATGACAAGCTGCCGGTTGCCGCTATACCGACCAAAATGACGTTCAAGCTGTGCGACATTGGTCTCGGGCATCACCATAATATCGTTACTGGAAAACAGAGCAAGTAACGGCTGTTCCATCTTGGCCAAGTCATCGGAAGGGTCGTAGCGCACAATGCCCGACAGGTATCCAGTCGGTAAAATCCGACCAATCCCGCTCAAGCTCGACAGCATCATACTCAAGCCGGTCTGACGCAGACGTTGAAACCGGAGTCCCTCACAATGCCAGCGGTTGGTCGTGTCTTCCATGATTTGCTGCCGCACACTTATCGCCGGCCCAGCGAGGCTGATGACGTAAGCCACCGATTGCACACTGTTGGCGGCGGCCTTCACAGCGATCCAGCCACCCTGGCTATGCCCCAGCAGACCAATTCGGCTCCCGTCGATGTCAGCTCGCGAAGCCAGCACCTGCACCGCTGTCAGCGTATTATTGGCGCGATCCCAGAAATTCTCGCTGCGCCAGTCGCCCTCAGAGTCGCCGACACCGGGCTTGTCAAATATATACACGGCGTGTCCCCGCGCCGAGAACCACGCTTGCAGTTCCGGCCAGAACCACGACCGAGACTCGCCCTCCCAGCCGGTGCGGTAACTCTCATCGCCAGAGCCGGCCAGAAACACCACTGCAGGGAACGGGCCTTCACCTTGTGGCAAAAACAAGGTTCCCGAGAGCGTATTGCCAGAGACGCGAAAATCTACATCAATGCCTTCCACATCCGGGATGACAGTAGCGCTTGCTGAACTCAGCGGGATCGTGGCAAAGAGCACAACCATTAAAAGCGCGACGGACACGGCCCACTTATGCCGATAGACTCTTGCGTCCGAACTTATTGAATTGATCATCAAGGCCCTTTGTCGATGAGTCGACGATGCTGGTCCTACCCACAAAAGTAGACACTCTAACTAACAGGCTGCCAAGCAGCCGGAGCTGCATTCCTTTCGAACTCCGCAGGGCTTGCCGAGCGCAGTGTCAATCGATTGTAGAACACTTCAATGTGCTCGAATACCGCTGATTTCACCTACTCATGCTCGGACTGCCACCGTATCGCTTCATGAAATCGATGTATTTATGGGAGCGGATCTGATTGCTGATGGCAGCATGAGATTCTACTGATAGCTGCCTTGGATTCAATCGGTCACTGCAACACTGTCTTCAGTTTATCAGCTGGCGTATGGAAATTGGTGGCGATTCACTGAGAGTTTTTCGAGGGCGGTTGTTGAGCTTGGCAGCAATCGCGCCCAACTCGGCTTGCGAGTACCCGCATTGACTTATAAAAACTCACACTACTGACGGTGTGTTGACTCATCTAATATCACACTACTTTGGCAATGACCTGGTGATTAGATGGCACATACAATGAGTTTATCGGCGCGACGGGAGATGCTTGCAAGCATACGAAACAAGTATCGGCAGGCTGAATGGGCACTCAAAGGCAGAATCCTAGATGGCTTCATCGCCTCGACGGGATATGAGCGCAAGTATGCTATCCAGCTTTTGAACCGAAGGGAACTACCACGTTCCGAGGCAATCAGGCACGGAGCTCAGAAGTACGATGAGCAAGTGAGGCAGGCTCTCCTATTAGTCTGGTACGCAGCAAATCGAATTTGCTCAAAACGCCTCGTGCCGTTCATACCAGACTTAGTCGCAGCGATGGAACGCCACGGCCATCTACGGGTGCCTGACGATGTGCGACAGAAGCTTTTAGATACCAGTCCTGCTACTGTCGAAGGACTGCTGCAATCAGAACGGACAATAGCTGGGCAAGGGTTTAGTCATACGAAGCCAGGGACTCTTCTAAAGCATCAGATTAAAGTGCGCACTTTTGCCGATTGGGACAATGTAATTCCGGGGTTCTTTGAGGCTGATCTAGTCGCACACTGCGGAGGCGACCCCAGCGGTGCTTTTCTGAACACGCTTGTTCTAGTAGACATATCGACAGGTTGGTTGGAATGCATGCCATTATTGCGTAAGAGTGCGTCCGATGTGATTGATGGGGTAAAAATAGCGCAGGAATTGATGCCTTTTCCATTACAAAGGCTAGATACAGATTGTGGTAGCGAATTTATAAATTATGACGTGCTAGACTTTTGCGAGGATAATAAAATTACTTTTACACGTGCCCGGACGCATCGAAAGAACGACCAGGCTTTCGTCGAAGAAAAGAACGGATCCGTTGTTCGACGACTCGTGGGATACGATAGGTTCGAAGGACGTCGAGCGTGGGAAGCCTTGGCCCGCTTGTACGCGGTATTAAGAAAATACATCAATTTCTTTCAACCGTCTCTCAAGCTCACTGAGAAGGCGCGAAAAGGTGCAAAAAAGCTAAGACGCCTTTCCAACGAATATTGAGCTCAGATCATGTGTCAGAGGCAGCGAAACAAGCATTGAGTGCAGAGTTTTCCGTCCTGGACCCTGTCCTGCTGCTGCAGGAGATACAGACTCTGCAGGACAAATTATGGACATTCGCTTGGAGTAGCACGGGACAGCATGTGCCGAGTCTATCCGAAGCCACCGCTGATGTGACCGTTCCCCAGCTGTTATGCGGAGGGAATGAGCTAGCAACTGTCCGCCACTACCGCTTCGAAAAGCCCAAAGATAAGCGTAGTGGGCCACGTACGTACAGAACACGAAAAGATCCTTTTGAAGGAGTATGGGATGAGATACGATTACGAATTGAGTTAATGCCCGAACTGTGTGCCAGAGAGGTAATCAACTGGCTTGCGGTGAAATATCCAGGCCGGTTCTCTAAAGCCCAGATTCGCACCCTCCAACGCCGTATGAATGAGTGGAGACTGCAGCAGGAGGGCTATCAGGCAAGACTTCGGGTGCTCATGGAAGCCGAACCTGGGGGTGTCGATCTAAGGCTGGCTATTCCGGACTAGTTTGACTTTTCCATGAGGCAATACGTACGGACCGGACAAAGTAGTTGACGCTCGATACCCGATACTGGTTTTGGTGCTGGCGCTGATCTGACGATAGGACAGCCCCGCTTCCAGGCGCAGGCGCAGCGTTTCTCGGATTTTTCGCATTGTCAGTCTCTTGGCTGGCACGACTCACTCCCAAAATGGAAGCGATCGTAGCAGAATGGTCAAAGAAACAATGCGTTGGAGAGGATTCCGGTTGAACGTGAACACCGATTCCGGGAAATGGCCAAAAGCGTTCACCTTCCGGCCGGAATCACTGTTCACGTTCGACCGGTTTGGGTGTTCACGTTGCGCCGGAATCGGTGTTCACTTTGGGCCGGAATATGCACGCCCGTCAAACTTGTTTACCAAGCCCATACCTCGCCAGAATTAATGCAACGCTGGTGTATGGGACCGCCGGGTTGGCGCATGCCAGTTTGCGAAATGGAACTGATGGTCGGCGGCAAGTATCGCTGGCGCAATGACGACGGACAGGAATTTGGTTGTACCGGCATTTTCCGTGAGGTGTCGCCGATGGTAAAACTTGTGCACACACAGATCTACGATCCCGGTACTGTTGGCGGCGAGATGGGCGACGAGGCCATTATCACTGTGGAGTTCGCGGAAAAAGACGGCCGCACGATTGTCGCCACCACCATGGATTATGGTTCCAAGGAAGCTCGCAACGCCGCTACATCCACCGGCATGACAGACGGCATGGAAATGAGTTATCAATCTTTGGATAAATTATTGGCCGAGTGGAAACTATTGAGAAATCACATCAAGTAAACTCTGGGAAGCCCATAGTTTCTTAATAGCCCGACTGAGAGAAGGGTCGTAAAGTTCATTAACTTAGTGGGCATTATTCTGCTCAAGAATTTTCCAATGACGCATTGATAATGTCAAAAACCTTATCCAGATACCGCCCTTCGGTTGCTTCCGTCGCTTGTCGAATATAAGAGGGAATCAGCTCAAGGAAGTCCGCTTTGCTGGTTGGTGTGAATTCCAACAATGCGTCGAGCATTGCGGGACGCAGCAAACGCTTATTGTCCGGTGTATCTGGCATCTCCCGACAAATCACTTCGCGATCAAATCTAATCAGTTTTTCTTTCAGGCTTCCTTCGTCAAAAGCAAACAGACTGACTTGCGCTTCTTCGAACTGGATCTCTTCGACTATCTCCTTAATCTCATTGACCTCGGGCACGGGATCAACAGGAACAACTGGTGATTTCAGCTTGTGCAGCTCGCGTATGATTGGGCCTAACTCTCCTCGCGGATTCTTGAACCAATCGGTCGACCAGATACGCTTAACTCGCCATCCGAGTCGTTCAAGGATTGTCTGGCGCAGACGGTCTCTGTCCCGAGAGGATTTGGCGGAATGGTAAGTCGCCCCATCACATTCGATACCCATGAGGTAACGACCTGGGTTGCCGGGATCAACTACGGTAACATCTATGAAGAAACCAGCTACACCCACTTGAGGAATGCATTCGAATCCTTCATCGCGTAAGGCAGCCATTACTGAAATCTCGAAATCACTATCCGGACCTCTGCCGGTATCAGGCTCAACCTTGTGAAGAATTCCGGTTTCACAGTAACTTAGAAAGTCACGCAGAGCCTGGACGCCTCGCTTGCTTGTCGGTCCAGCTAGCAGGCTGTTGAAAAACCCGATTTATGAGAAAATAGCGCCATTGAGTTAACAGGGTCAATCCGATGCGCGGCGAAGTTTCTCCCCAGGAAGTCATGTTCAGTTATCGCACACTGGAATCGAGAATTCCAGTGGATCATCCGATCAGAAAGGTGCGCACAGTTGTTGATCAGGCACTCAAGGAAATGGCGCCCACGTTCGACGAGATGTACTCCAGCGTGGGTCGTCCCTCGATCCCGCCTGAGCAGTTGATCCGCGCCATGTTGCTGCAGGTACTGTTCACCATCCGATCGGAGCGGCAACTGGTTGAGAGGCTCGACTATGATCTGATGTTTCGCTGGTTCGTGGGGCTGGGTATGGATGACATGGTCTGGAACCATTCGACCTTCTCCAAGAATCGGGACAGGTTGATGGTGCACGAGATTGACGCGCTGTTCTTCGATGCGATCAAGAAGCAGGCGTACGCCAGAAAGCTGATGTCGCGTGAACACTTCAGTGTTGATGGCACTTTGCTGGAAGCGTGTGCATCGATGAAATCGTTTCGCCCGAAAGATGGCGATGATGACGATGCCGGTGATGACTTTCATGGCCAGAAGCGCAGCAACAAAACGCATGAATCGAAAACAGACCCGGATGCCAAGCTGTTTCGCAAGTCTGCCGGTAAAGAGAGCAAGCTGTGCCACATGGGTCACATTGTGACCGAGAATCGAAACGGGTTGATTGTTGGCACTGAGGTGACAGAGGCTGGAACCAGTCATGAATGGGATGCTGGCATTACAATCCTGGCACAGCTGGGTACTCGACCGGGTATGACAGTTGGCGCCGATAAAGGCTATGACACAGGTGAATTTGTACAAGGCTGTCGGGCACTTAAAATCAGCCCGCACGTGGCGGCCAAAACCCGCCGCAGCCAGATTGACCGACGTACCACTGGTACTACGGGATACCAGATCAGTCAGGTAAAGCGCAAACAGATTGAAGAATGTTTTGGCTGGATGAAAGATATAGGGCTGATGAGAAAGCTTCGCCATAGTGGTCGGGACAAGGTGTCCTGGATCTTCCGCTTTACGGCAGCAGCGTACAACATCACCCGCATGAAGCGATTGATGGCCTGAAGGGCCTGATAGAAACCCAAATGGGCGGAAAATTGGCCATTCAGCCGAGTTGAATGAGAAAGAACACATCATAAATGAAAAGTATAAAATGATATGGCCATGGAAAACGTGATGATGCACAAAGCGACTAGGGGGTTGAAACCGGTCACATTCGTCAATTTTTCAACGGCCTGCTAGT
>JBJHCW010000010.1:0-107146 GCA_050486205.1 Gammaproteobacteria bacterium
GCATCGCGCGCCTTTCAGAGTCTGGCAAGAACAGTGATCGAGTGGCCGGTAGGGAAACAGGCCAGCGGACACCTGGAGTTCTTTGTTGAACGCCTCGTGCAACCGGCATGACAGTGAGTATGAGCATGGCAACAGGCGCATCAGTGTACAACGACGTTCAGACGGAAAGTCTGGAGGATATTGTTACCCGGCACGCTCCGCTGGTGAAGCGTATCGCGCACCACCTGCTGTTGCGCATGCCGTCGAGTGTGCAACTGGATGATCTGATGCAGTCAGGCATGATCGGATTGCTGGAGGCGGCGCGCAAGTATGATGTGTCAAAGGGGGCGAGTTTCGAAACCTATGCGGGTATCCGCATTCGCGGTGCCATGCTGGATGAAATCCGCAAGGGTGACTGGGCGCCGCGGTCAGTTCATCGAAAATCGCGCCAGGTGGCTGAAGCTGTGCGCGCAGTGGAGTTGAGAACCGGTACTGACGCCCGCGATCATGAAGTGGCGGAAGAGCTGGGCATGGAGCTGGAAGCCTATTACGCCATCCTCCAGGACGCCTCGGGCAGTCGTCTGTTCAGCTTCGAGGATCTGGGCGACGGTGAGGACTCGGCCATTGACCGCATCGCGGGTCAGACGGCAGGGCCAGAGCAGGGGCTTGAGGAAAGCGACTTTCGCGGACATCTGTCCGAGGCGATTGATGGCTTGCCGGAACGGGAGAAGCTGGTACTGGCGCTGTACTACGATGAGGAGCTGAACCTCAAGGAAATCGGACAGATTCTGGGTGTCAGTGAATCGCGTGTCAGCCAGATCCACAGTCAGGCAGCTCTGCGCCTGCGTTCACGCCTGCAGGACTGGCGCTGAATCCGTTGCCTCGCTAGCGGAAATAATTCTAAATATTTTCCCTCATCAAGCGATAACCCTTATGACATCGATCAGACCGGTCAGCCCGTCTGCTTTCTGGGCATGCGCGTTGCGTGCAGGACCGGCAACGGGAACAGACGTATTCCAAAGCGATTTTACTGGAGGCAGCCTTGGACAAGAACATGAAGATTCTCATTGTTGATGATTTTTCAACAATGCGACGCATCATCAAGAACCTGTTGCGTGATCTGGGCTTCACCAACACTGCAGAGGCTGATGACGGCACCTCGGCATTGCCGATGCTGAAAAACGGCAACTTCGACTTTCTGGTAACTGACTGGAACATGCCGGGTATGACCGGCATAGATCTTCTCAAGGCCTGTCGGGCGGATGAGCACCTGAAAAATCTGCCGATACTGATGGTCACGGCAGAAGCAAAACGGGACCAGATTGTTGCGGCAGCCCAGGCTGGCGTGAATGGCTATGTTGTGAAGCCCTTCACCGCGGCAGCGCTGGAAGAAAAGATCAACAAGATCTTCGAGCGAATCGAAGCTACCAGCTGAGGAAGGGATTCTACAAATGAGTTCAGAAACAGAACAGAAAAACGAATTGTTGTATCGCGAGGTCGGGCGCCTGACCAGGGCTTTGCACAACGCGCTGCGTGATTTCCACCTGGATATTGGCCTGAAGGGATTTTCAGCAGTGGAGCAGGAACTTTCCGAAATTGCCGACGCGCGAACGCGACTTGATTATGTGATCAGGCTGACTGAGGACGCAGCCAATACGACCATGGACAAGGTTGACGAGGCCACGCCGTTGGTGCAGGCATTGAGTACTGAGGCGCATAGCGTGCTGCCCGAGTGGAAACGCCTGAATGTGGGGCAGGCTGACGCTGTGATTGATCCGGCGCTGGCTGAAAGAGTCACCGCCTTGTTGGACCGCTCTGCCGGTAACGGCGATAAACTGCAGAGTATTCTGGCTGAAATCATGATTGCCCAAAGTTACCAGGATCTCAGCGGACAGGTTATCAAGCGTGTCATTTCACTGGTCAGTGATGTCGAAAAAAGCCTGGTACGTCTTATCCGAATAGCCGGTAATGTCGAGGATATTGCCGGCATTGCGTCAGAACCCAGAGTCACAGCAACGGAGAAATCCGATAGCCAGACCGAAGACGCCCGTAAAATCCGCGCGGAAGGACCGCAGACGCGCAGCGGTAACAAAGCGGTCGTCAGTGGTCAGGATGATGTTGATGAATTGTTGTCCAGTCTTGGATTTTGAATTCAGGACCGGGTAACCCGAAGAGGTGTGCAGCAATGAGCTTCGCTGAAGATGAAGAAATCCTTGAAGACTTTCTGGTTGAGGCTGGAGAGATTCTGGAGCAGTTATCTGATCAGCTTGTGCAGCTGGAACAGCGTCCCGACGACAAGGATCTGCTGAACGCGATCTTCAGAGGCTTCCACACGGTGAAGGGTGGTTCGGGATTTCTCCAGCTCACTGCACTGGTCAATCTTTGTCATGTGACAGAAAATCTGTTTGACATACTCAGAACCGGGCAGCGCCAGGTCTCATCAGAATTGATGGATGTAGTTTTGCAGGCGCTGGACTCGGTAAATGAAATGTTCCAGGCTGTCAAACTGCGACAGGAGCCTGAGCCGGCATCAGCTGCGTTGTTGTCAGCCCTTGAAGATCTGGTGTCCGGAAAATCGCCTGCGCCTGTGCCTGATACCGGGCATGATAGCGAGTCCGATTCCGGGCTGGCGTCCGATACCATTACTGATGATGAGTTCGAGGCCTTGCTGGATCAGTTGCAAGGTGCCCCAGGCGAGCCAGCATCCCCGTCATCCCAGGAAACCACTGACGTCGAAGCGGTGTCCGGGACCGATGATGATGAAATCAGCGACGAGGAATTTGAAGCCCTGCTGGATCAACTACACGGTTCCGGCTCCCATCAGGGTACGCCGGCAACAGCTGCCGCTGCAGACCCGGCGACAGAGCCAGCGCAATCGCCATCGCAGGCTACGAGACACAGTTCTACGCACAGCACTACGCAAAACTCCACACAGTCTCCTTCGCAACCCGCTCCTTCGCGAATCGAGGAAGCCGGCAAGGCGGTCAGGGAACCGGCGCATGCCACCGGTGATGTGACTGTGCGTGTCGATACACGTCGGCTCGACGAAATCATGAACATGGTCGGTGAGCTGGTGCTGGTACGCAACCGTCTGGTCCGTATCGGTATGAGCAGCAATGACGAAGCGCTGTCCCGCACGCTGGCCAATCTGGACCTGGTGACCGCGGACTTGCAGGCGTCCGTGATGAAAACACGCATGCAACCGGTGAAGAAGGTGTTCGGTCGTTTTCCGCGTGTTGTACGGGATCTGGCACGCAGCCTGAACAAGCAGGTGGTTCTTGAGATGCAGGGCGAGGAAACCGATCTGGACAAGAACCTGGTTGAGGCACTTGCCGACCCTCTGGTGCACCTTGTCCGCAATGCCGTAGACCATGGTATTGAGTTGCCCGATATACGCAAGGCAAAGGGAAAGCCAGAGCAGGGCACCGTCATGCTGACGGCAGAGCAGGAAGGTGACCATATTCTCCTGTCAATTCAGGATGATGGCGCCGGTATGGACCCTGAGAAGCTTCGACGCAAGGCCGTGGAAAAAGGTCTGCTTGACCAGGACGCTGCGGATCGGCTGTCTGACCGTGACTGTTTCGAGTTGATATTTGCTCCGGGCTTTTCGACCAAGCAGGAAATATCCGATGTTTCCGGCCGCGGCGTAGGCATGGATGTGGTAAAGACCAAGATCACGCAGCTCAATGGCTCAGTTACCATTGATTCAGCGCCCGACAAAGGCTCGCGAATCGAGATCAAGGTGCCGTTGACGCTGGCCATCATGCCGACACTCATGGTGATTGTTGGTGGTCAGACCTTTGCTTTGCCGTTGGGCAGTGTGAATGAGATTTTTAATCTGGATCTTGGCAGAACCAATGTTGTTGATGGGCAGCAGGTTGTCACTGTCCGTGAGAAATCCGTACCACTGTTCCATCTGGCGCGCTGGTTGTCTGGGACAGCTGCTGTGGACAGCCGTTCAGCTCAGGCCAATGTGGTGATTGTCAGTGTTGGTTCCCAACGCATTGCCTTTGTTGTAGACAGCCTGGTGGGGCAGGAAGAGGTGGTGATCAAACCACTGGGCCGTATGCTTCATGGCACCCCTGGCATGGCCGGTGCGACCATAACCGGGGATGGGCGAATCGCCATCATTCTGGATGTTCCCGGTCTTCTGAAACGATATGCGAACTGATCGGGTATGGAAGCGGTGAAGATCAAGGTGCTGGTAGTAGACGACTCCGGATTCTTCCGCCGTCGTCTGGTGGACATGATCAATTCGGATCCTCGTCTGGAGGTGCTCGATACAGCGAACAACGGCCGTGAGGCGGTTGAGAAAGTTGTCGCGTTAAAACCCGATGTGGTCACCATGGATTACGAGATGCCGATAATGGACGGTATCTCGGCGGTCCGGGAAATCATGAAGTCTGCTCCCACACCGGTACTGATGTTCTCCTCACTGACGTACGAAGGAGCAAGTGTCACACTTGATGCGCTGGAAGCTGGCGCGCTTGACTATCTGCCAAAGAGTTTCGAAGACATCTCGCGCTCTCCCGCGGTGGTTCAACAGACCTTGTGTGATCGTATAGCCACAGTGGCGCGGAGCCGCAGGGCAGCCAGGCGTGCCGTCATCACCAGGGCGTCTCCGGTTCCTGCACCGCCGGCAGTACACGCCCGGCGCAAGACCCGGTGCAGTCTGTTGGTCATCGGTTCATCGACCGGTGGTCCCATGGCGCTGCAACAATTGTTGACAGCATTGCCGGCGGCTTTTCCGGTGCCTATCGTACTGGTACAGCATATGCCGGCCACATTCACCACCGCTTTTGCCGAACGACTGGACAAGCTTTGTGCAATTGGCGTGAAGGAAGCGGACGATAGCGAGGTTTTGCTGCCTGGTAACGCTTATCTTGTTCCAGGCGGTAGGCAGGCCGTTATTGAGCGGCGACCCCCGCTCAGGCTGAAAGTCATGACCGGTGATGAGCGCCTGCACTACAGACCGTCAGTGGATGTGACACTGGGTTCGGCGGCCAATGAACTGGGGGACAGAGTGATGGGGCTGGTGTTGACCGGCATGGGGGCTGACGGGCGGGAAGGCGCACGCTTGCTCAAGCAGAGAGGCGGCAATGTCTGGGTACAGAACGAAGCCAGTTGTGTCATATACGGGATGCCTATGGCGGTAGCCAGGGCTGGTCTGGCAGATCGGGAGCTGCATCTGGATGATATGGCGTCTCAATTGATCACAGAGTTGTTCTGATGCGTATCTGGGCGGTGGCCAATCAGAAGGGTGGAGTAGGCAAGACCACCACGACCGTTGCTCTGGCCAGTCTGCTGGCCGATCAGGGGCACCGTGTGTTGATGCTGGACCTGGATCCACAAGGCTCGCTCAGTTCCTACTTCAGGCTGGACCCTGAAATGCTGACTTCATCCAGTTTTGATCTTTTTGTACCCTTTGGTCAGTTGAATGGGGAAAGGGTCAAGGCGATAATCTGCCCCACGCCGTATGAGAACCTGCACCTGATGCCTGCAAGTACGGCACTGGCAACTCTGGAGCGCAAGGCGACGAGCCAGGAAGGTATGGGACTTGCCGTCTCACGCGCGCTGACCCTGGTCTGGGACGACTATGACTATGTGATTGTGGACAGCCCGCCCACACTGGGTGTGTTGCTGATCAACGCCATTGCTGCCTGTGAGCAGATCATCGTACCGGTGCAGACAGAATTCCTCGCCATCAAGGGCCTTGAGCGTATGATGCATACGCTGGAAATGATTACCCGTTCGCGGCGCAAGCCACTGGCGTGTCTTCTGGTGCCTACATTGTTTGACAGACGAACCCAGGCCAGCGTCAGCAGTCTGTTGCAACTCAGAAATCGCTACCCCGACAGGTTGTGGCGGGCAGCCATTCCGGTGGACACCCGTTTGAGAGATGCAAGCGCTCGTGGTGTGACACCATTGGCACTGGATCGCAGCAGCCGGGGCGTCAGAGCCTATGGATCCTTGCTGAGAACTTTATTGGCCGCCGATGCGATGAGCAGTTCGTCCACTTCCGCTCAAGCCGCGGAGGCCAGCCATGGTTAGTGCGGACAATGTGTTGCCGGTTGGTGAGTCGCTGCGTGAAGGTAATGCCGTGGTGCAGGACTACCTGGATTTTCTGCTGCAGGATGCACAGCGTCATCTGGATGAACCGGCCGCCGAGCCGGCGCCATTACAGGAACCATTACAGGAACCATTACAGGAACCATTACAGGAAACAGCACTGAGCGTAGCACCTGTCGGGCAAGCTGAAGAGCAGGCGGTAGAATCAGGCTTTGATACACCTCAATGGGCAACGGAGTCTTTTACCTGTCTGTTGTTCCGTGTTCGTGGACTGGCCATGGCGGCCCCACTGACCCGTCTCGGCGGCATAGTCCGTCTTGAACAACGCCTCAAGCCGGTGGCTGCGCAGGCGTCCTGGTTCATGGGCATGGTGCGCTGGAACGGGCGCAATATCCGGGTAGTTGATACACAGGCCCTGTTGACCCCGGGGGCTGTCACTGCCAGGGCGAACGAGGGCGACCTGAATCGCGGATACGACTGTGTGGTATTGATCAACAACAGTGACTGGGGGCTTGCTGTAGACAGTGATGCCGAGTCCATGCGACTCAAGTCTGATGAGATTCGCTGGCGCACACACCGGGGAGATCGCCCCTGGCTGGCAGGCATGGTCAGCGGCAATCTCTGTTCATTGCTGGAACTTGACGAGATTGCCCGGCGACTGGAGAGTCACGGTGCTATTGGCGTGGAAATTGCTTCGGATCAGCTGGATTGTGGCACGCAGTCGTAAAGACGGTCCGGTGCTGGAAATTTGACACAGAAAGGCGGAACCAACATGGCGGAAGCAGGCAGAATCATCAATGACGGCGAGGTCTTGCAGTGGGTGACCTTTCAGCTGGCGTCAGAGACCTACGGTGTCAATGTTATGGCGGTAAAAGAGGTGCTGCGATACCAGGACATTGCCCCCGTGCCTGGCGCACCTTCACATGTCATGGGCATCATCAATATCCGTGGCAAGGTCATTACGGTGATCAGCACGCGCCGCCGGTTCGGACTGCCGGATGTTGAGCCTGATGAGAACGCCCGGATCATGATTGTCGAGATCGGCGATTATGTGGTCGGCATTGTAGTGGATAGCGTGGCAGAAGTTGTCTATCTGAAATCCTCGGAAATTGATGTGGCACCCAACGTCGGGCAGGACGACTCGGCCCGTTTTATCCAGGGTGTATGCAATCGTGAGAGCCAGCTGCTGATCCTGCTGGACCTGGAGAAAATGATTTCCCAGGAAGAGTTGGCAGAAATCGATCAGCGTTGATACCCGGGAGAGGCAATAATGGGAAATATAGATGTCATGATGGGCATATTACTGGTGGCGGCAATGGCACTGTCGCTGGGTCTGTTCATCGGCTGGCGACACCTGCGGCGGCTTGAAGCGGCATTGGAATCTTCACGCGCGGGAGAGGCAAAACAGCTGGCGCAGCTGCGCAAGGCACTGCAGGCCATCTCACAATCCTGTCAGATGCTGGACAAACGCACCAGTGAGATAGGCGCCCGTCAGCAGGAGCTGGAGGCCCGTGATGTCAGCCGTGGCGCTTACGTACAGGCAGGGCGCATGGTTGAGCTTGGCGCTGTGTCGGATGATCTGGTGCAGTCCTGTGGTCTGTCCGAGGCCGAGGCGCGATTGCTGGCAATGATGTACCAGCAGCGCGGCGCCAAGCGCCCATCCCTGTAAACGCCACCACAATCCGGGTATAATCGCCGCTCTTTTTACCTGCCTGGTGGGACATGAGCGTCGCTTCTCCGTGTATTCTGCAAGCCCGCAAGCTGTTCTGCGAACGTGATGAGCGTGTACTGTTTCGCGATCTCGACTTTGAACTGCATGCCGGTGAGCTGATGCAGGTACAAGGCAGCAACGGCAGCGGCAAGACGACGTTGCTGCGCATGATCTGTGGCCTGAACAGCGACTACGAAGGTGACATCCTGCTGCATGGCAAACCGGTGCAGGAAAACCGGGAGCTGTTTCTGACATCCCTGCTTTACATGGGGCATCGCGTTGGTGTCAATCGGGTGCTGTCTCCGCGAGAGAACCTGGCATGGAGCTCGGCCTTGCAGGGAGCGCCTGCGGGCGAGCAGATTGACGCCGCGTTGGTGGAGGTCGGGCTGGCCGGTTTTGAGGACAGCGCCTGCCACAGTCTGTCGGCGGGTCAGCAGCAGCGCGTATCCCTCGCCCGACTTCTGCTCAGCCCGGCCAATCTCTGGATACTGGATGAACCGTTCACCACACTGGATGTGTACGGTGTCAGATACCTGGAGAATCTGTTGGCAGCTCATGTCACCCGGGGAGGCGCTGCACTGGTGACCACGCACCACAAGCTGGAGGTGCCCTGTGATATTACCCGTCTGAGCCTGGACGGTATGGGGGCGGTGGCAGCATGACATCACATTCTGCGCCCGATGCCTGGTCAGCCTTTCGTGCCACCCTCAAGCGTGATCTGCTGGTTGCCCTGAAACGCCGCAATGATCTGCTTAACCCGATCATGTTCTTCTTTATTGTGGTGACCCTTTTCCCGCTGGGTATTTCTGCCGATCCGAATCTGTTGGCCGTGATTTCCGCTGGCGTGGTCTGGGTGTCGGCCTTGCTGGCTTCCATGTTGTCCCTGGACAATCTGTACCGCGCTGACTATGAGGATGGTTCGCTCGAGCAGCTGTTGCTGTCGCCACAGCCGCTGTATTTCATGGTGCTGGCCAAGAATGTGAGTCACTGGTTGATCAGCGGCCTGCCGGTGGTGATCCTCTCGCCCGTGCTGGCATATATGATGTACCTGCCCAGCGAAGCCTATTGGACTCTGGTACTGACCCTGCTTGTTGGCACGCCAATCCTGAGTCTGTTCGGTTCCATTGGTGTGGCGTTGACGGTTGGCCTGGGTAGCCGGGGCCTGATTCTGGCGGTCATTGTATTGCCGCTGTCCATGCCGGTGTTGATCATTGGCGCCAAAGCGGTCAATGACGTCATGTTCGGTATGTCGGTCGCGCCGCACTTTGCCATGCTCGGGGCTATGCTGGCGCTGGCCCTGAGCCTTGCACCACTGGCTTCGGCAGCGGCGCTCAAGGTCAGTGTGAACTGATTCAGTTTTTCCGAAACTGATTGCATTGGTGGTTACAATACGTAACATGGCGGATCGTCGCCATATGGTATATTTCATTGTTGATCAGTGACCTGCAAAGGACGCTGTACGGAATTCAAGAGAGCGGTATGTGGCTTTGGTTCAGTAAGCTCGGATCACCCCGGTGGTTCTATCAGTGGTCAGGCAAGTGGTTGCCGTGGCTGACAGCCTGTATGGTGGTGCTGTTGATGATCGGTGTGCCATGGGCATTGTTGTTTGTCCCGGAGGACTATCAGCAGGGGCATACAATCCGGATCATGTATGTGCATGTGCCGGTTGCCAGTATCTCACTGGCCTGTTTCCCTCTGATGGCCGTGGCCGGCGCCATTACGTTGGTCTGGCGCATGAAGCTGGCTGACATGGTGGCCAAGAGCGTGGCACCTGTCGGGGCCTGGTTTACTGCCATGGCGCTGGCAACCGGCGCCATCTGGGGTGACCTGATCTGGGGTACCTGGTGGGCCTGGGACGCGCGCCTGACCTCGCTGCTGATCCAGTTCTTCCTGTTTATCGGGGTCATTGCCCTGCGGTCGGCGATTGAAAGCCCGGACGGGGCTGCCAAGGCCTGCGCGATCCTGGCTATTGTGGGTGCCATCAATGTGCCGATCATCAAGTACTCGGTGGACTGGTGGAATACCCTGCATCAGCCTGCCAGCCGCTTTTCCATGGATCCGATTGCCCCGAACCCGCCGGAGGTCTGGGTGCCGCTGGTGATCATGATTGTGGCGGGCTATTTTTTCTTCGCTATTGCGCTGATCCTGCGTGTCCGGAATGAAATTTTGCTGCGTGAAAGACGTTCTCAATGGGTCAGTGAGCTCGTTGCACAGGAAGGGGGCAGGGCATGATCAATCTGCAGCTGCAGTTCTCCAGCCTGGGTGAGTTCCTTGAGATGGGTATCTATACGTTCCATGTCTGGTCCGTATATGGCCTGTTTACGGTGTTTTTGACGTATAATCTGTTGATGCCACTTCTGCGTCGAAAACAGTTCCTGCGCGAACAGTTCCGGCGCCAGCAGCGTAATGCCCGGCGTGACGCAACGCGAGTGTCCGCTCCCGCAGCGGCGGGCCCCGGTGCTTCTGTAAACCAGGGCAACAACCATTCAACCGGCAATCAGTAGTTCGGAGACGGATGATGAAACCGCACAGACAGAAAAAACTTGGAATGATCCTGTTCATTACGGCCGGCCTCAGTGTCGCCATAGGTCTCACGCTCTTTGCCTTGAGCAATAATATTGACCTGTTCTACACGCCTACCCAGGTGGCTGCCGGAGAGGTGCCTCACGGTCAGCACATCCGGGTGGGTGGCATGGTCAAGGAAGGTTCGGTCGAGCACAACGAACAGGCCCTGCAGGTGCGTTTTGCCGCCACCGACTACAACCATGACGTCTGGATTGAGTTTGAGGGAATATTGCCGGACCTCTTCCGTGAGGGGCAGGGCATCGTGGCTGAGGGCACAATGCTTGCCGATGGCCGTTTTGTGGCCTCACGTGTGCTGGCCCGCCATGACGAGAACTACATGTCCCAGGAAGTGAAAGCGGCACTGGAAGCGGCGGAGCGCGACCGTGATCTGATGTCCCGGCAGGGGGGTTATTGATGATACCGGAGCTCGGCAATTTCGCATTGATCCTGGCGTTTTGTCTGAGCATCCTGCTTGGCACCTTGCCGCTGATCGGCGCCTCCACCGGTAACACGGTATGGATGAATCTGGCACGCCCCCTGACATCCGGCGTGTTCGTGTTTCTCACCCTGAGTTTGTTGATTCTGGGTTACAGCTTTGTTGCGGATGATTTTTCTGTCCAGTACGTGGCCCAGAATTCCAATACGCTGCTGCCGCTGCAGTACAAGATAACGGCTGTCTGGGGCGGGCACGAGGGGTCCTTTCTGTTCTGGACCTGGATGCTGGGCGCCTGGATGGTTGTGGTGGCGATTTACAGTAAATCCCTGCCACAGGAATTTCTGGCCAGGGTGTTGGCAATCATGGGTCTGATCGTGACCGGCTACACACTGTTCATGCTGGCCACTTCCAACCCTTTCGACCGTATTCTGCCCCTGCCGCCGGCTGATGGTGCTGACCTGAATTCGGCGCTGCAGGACATCGCGTTCATTTTCCACCCCCCGGCCCTGTACATGGGTTATGTGGGCTTTACGGTTGTCTTTGCCTTTGCCATTGCAGCCTTGCTGGGCGGTCGCCTTGACGCCGCCTGGGCGCGTTGGTGCCGACCCTGGGCAAACGTCTCCTGGGCGATTCTCACACTGGGCATTTCACTGGGCTCCTGGTGGGCCTATTACGAGCTTGGCTGGGGCGGCTGGTGGGCCTGGGATCCGGTGGAAAACCCGCCGTTGATCACCTGGCTGTTGGGCGCCGCGCTCATCCACTCGCTTGCCGCAACTGAAAAGCGGGGCGTGTTCAAGAGCTGGACCATACTGTTGGCCATCCTGGCCTTTGCGGCCAGCCTGCTGGGTACGTTCATCACTCGCTCCGGCCTGCTGACATCGGTTCATGCCTTTGCGACCGATCCCACCCGGGGTGTCTATATCCTGGGCTTTCTGATGTTCATCGTCGGGGGGTCACTGCTGCTGTTCGCCATCCGCGCGCCGCTGATGAAAAGTGAATTTGGTTTTGGGTCACTTTCCCGGGAAGTGTTCCTGCTGGCCAACAACATCATTCTGGTCGTGGCCAGTGCGGCCATTTTGCTGGGAACACTGTATCCGATGGTGTATCAGGCAATTACCGATGGTGATGTGATATCGGTGGGGCCTCCGTATTTCAACACTATCTTCATGCCATTGATGGCCATCCTGGTGGTGTTTCTTGGTATTGGACCGATCTCGCGCTGGAAACGCACCTCCGGCGCCTACCTCTGGCAACAGCTGGGCAAGGTGGCGGGTGCGGCTGTTGTGCTTGGTGTGGCAATTCCGGTGGTACTGACCATGGGAGTGCCGGTGACGACCATTATTGTGGTTGTACTGGCAACCTGGGTTGTGCTGGCAATGCTGCGCGATCTGCAACAGAAGGTGGCCAACAAGGCAAGTGTCCGGGAGGGACTGCGCAGCCTGTCGATCAGCTACTGGGGTATGCAGGTGGCACATTTCGGTTTTGCCATGACCCTGACCGGGGCGGCCCTGACCAGCATTTACAGTATCGAACGCAGTGTTTTGCTGCAGCCCGGGCAAAGTGCTGACCTGGGTGAGTACACTTTTGTCTTCCAGGGCACACGCCCGGTGGAAGGGCCAAACTTCATTGCGGACGAAGCCACAATCAATATCGTGAAAGATGGCCGTCATCTGCGCGATCTTTATCCTCAGAAACGGCTTTACGTTGCCAGCAACAGTCCGGCAACTCAGATGGGTATTGACGGACGGTTTCTGCGGGACCTGTTTGTCACCCTTGGTGACCCGCGTTCCGGTGGTGCCTGGTCCATGACCATTCACGTCAAGCCGTTTGTGCGCTGGATCTGGCTGGGCACAATTTTTATCGCCGTTGGCGGTGTGCTGGCAGTGACTGACAAACGATATCGTCGATTCCGCGAGAAACAGGCCAGGAAGCTTGGGTTAAGCAATGACGGCACAGCCGCCGGTGCACAGCCCGGCGCGGCCTGACAGGTCAGGAGTACTGAATCATGGGAAAACTGAAGCTGTATATTCCGGTTTTACTGTTTGTGGCGCTGGCTGGCATGATGTGGCGGGGGCTTTACCTGGATACCCGCACATTGCCATCAGCGCTGATCAATCAGCCGATGCCGGATTTCGAGTTGCGAACACTGGAACCGGGTGACAGGCTGGTCACAAAACAGGATCTGCCGGATGAGCCCTTTCTGCTCAATGTCTGGGGCAGTTACTGTCTGCCCTGCCTGCAGGAGAACCCGATCCTGATGGCCGCCAGGGAACAGAACATCATTCCCATCGTCGGGGTGAACTACAAGGATCGGCATCAGGCCGCCATCGATTGGCTGGATGACAATGGCAACCCCTTCAGTATGAACATCGTGGATGAAAGTGGTCGTTACGGTATTGATCTGGGTGTATATGGTGCACCTGAAACCTTTATTGTGGATGAGCACGGCATCATCCGTTACAAGCATATCGGCGTGATCGACTATCAGGTGTGGGATGACGAGATCATGCCAGCCATCGCGGCTGTCAGGGCTGGCAACTTCGAGGGCGCTGTGTCTGGCTCCATGCCCGACGGCGTGGTGAACTGATGGGTCGGCAATTCCATGCCTGTGTACTGCCGCTGCTGGTGCTGATCGCTGCATTGGGTTTGAGCAGTGCGCCGCAGATATCCAACGCCCAGGTTGACGTGTTCGAGTTCGAGACAGCTGAGCAGGAAAGGCGTTTCCGGCAGCTGTCGCTGGAGTTCCGTTGCCCCATGTGCCAGAACACCAATCTGGCCGATTCGCCCGGTGGTGTAGCGGCCGATCTTCGCAGGGAGCTCTATTATCTGATCATTGAAGGTCGCACGGACGAGGAAATCGAGCAGTTCATGCATCAACGTTACGGAGACTTCATTTTCTACCGGCCCAAGCTCACGCCGCGAACGGTGCTGTTGTGGTTCGGCCCGGCGCTGTTTTTTGTTATCGGCGCCCTGGTCATTCTGGGTGTCGTCAGACGCACTCGCAGTGTGCGTAATACAGAAGCCGAGTTGTCGGAGGAAGAGCAACTGCGTCTGAAGAAATTGCTGGCCAGATCAGGCCCTGAGTCCTCGGGCCGCGGATAGACGGCCTTTCCCCATCAAACTGAAATCAAGGTGATGATTTGTTCTGGATAACAGGTGTATTGCTGCTACTGCTTGCTGCTGCCTTTGTGGTCTTTCCGGTCTGGCGTCAACAGCGTACGGTCAGCGTTTATGGTCAGCAGGAGCGAAATGCGGCCAATCTTGTCATTTTCGAGGAACGGCTTGCCGAGCTTGAGCTGGAACTGGCCGAGGGTGCTTTTGACCAGGCACAGTTCGATGCACTGAAGCACGAGCTCGAACGCAGTCTGCTCAGCGATGTGGACGAGAGCAAAAGGGCGTCCGTTGTGCAAAATAATGATTCCTGGCTCAGTCCGGCCCGATTGGTGCCGGTGCTGGTGCTGGTGGTCATGGTGCCGGCCAGTTTCCTGTTCTATGACATGTGGGGTTTTCGGGACGACCTGCACTTCCGCGATCTTGTGGAACGCAGCCGCACCGCGCAAGGTGATCCGCAGGAAATGATGGCGCTGGTTTATGCTTTTGGTGGCATTCTGGAAGATGATCGCGAAAACGGCTGGGCCTGGTACTTCATGGGTCGCAATCTTACCGAGCTGGGTCAGACGGAGGAGGCTGCAATGGCGTTTGAGCGTGCCGGTCGTTATATCGAAAACGAGCAGGACCGCGCCGTGGTGCTGGGGCAGTATGCCCAGTTGCAATACCTGCTTGCGGATCGTCAGATAACTCCGGATGTGGAAGCCACCATTGCGCGCGCCCAGCGTATCAACCCTTATGAGCAGTCAGTGCTGCAACTGTTGAGTACGGACGCGTGGCTGCGGGAAGATTACCAAAGCGCCATCACCTACTGGCAACAGATGTTGACACTGAGCCCTACACGGGAAGACGAAATGTTCCTGCGCTCCGCCATCGAGCAGGCGAGAGAGATGCTGGCGGAACAGGGGGTTAGTACGGAACCTGCGGCAGACGGGCCGGTCGTGCGCATCAGCCTCAGTCTGGCACCGGGTCTGGAGCTGACGCCGGAAACCCGCATTTTTGTATCAGCCCAGGCCAGTGGACGGCCCGGGCCACCGTTGGCCGCTACCGTGCTGTCAGTGGGTGATCTGCCCGCAACTGTCCGGCTCAGTGTCGCTGAAGCTGTAGGTCCGGAGACTCTGGCTTCGGCCGATGCTGTGACAATTGTAGCCACGGCTTCTTTGAGCGGCACAGCCAATGTACAATCGGGAGACTTCCAGGGACGTATCGAGAATGTCGACTTGGAAGACGGGACTGTCGAGATCAGTCTGGAAATCGGAAATGAAATTCAGTAATACGGAATGCCATGAACCATGAGGTTGCACCACAGGCACTGATAGACCGGTACGGGCGGCAGGTGGACTACGTGCGCCTGTCGGTTACCGATCGCTGTGACTTTCGTTGTGTCTACTGCATGACGGAGGATATGACCTTTCTGCCGCGCAAACAGATCCTGAGTCTTGAGGAGATCTTCGCGGTTGCCGAAACGTTTGTCTCTCTGGGTGTCAACAAACTACGGATCACCGGTGGTGAACCCATGGTCCGCAATAATGTCATGTCTCTGTTCCGCAAGCTTGGGCAGCTCCGGGACCAGGGGCTGCGCGAATTGCTCCTTACCACCAATGGGGCCCAGCTGGAAAAGTATGCTGGCCCGCTGCGCGAGGCAGGCGTCAACCGTATCAATATCAGTATTGACAGCCTTGATGCTGAGCGTTTTCGTCGCATTTCCCGCGTCGGGCAGTTATCGCGTGTGCTGGCAGGCATTGATGCGGCCCGCAACGAAGGATTTGAGCGCATTCGGCTCAATGCCGTGATCATGCGAGGTTATAACGAAGATGAAGTCATGGCGCTGACCGATTTTGCGCTGGCCAAGGGTGTCGACATCGCTTTTATTGAGGAGATGCCCCTGGGCGAGGTATCCGATCACAAGCGTGAGGAAACGGTCTGTACCAATGATTGGGTGCGTGCTCAGATTGAAGCGCATCACACACTGGTCCCCAGTGCCGCCACCACGGCAGGACCGTCGCGTTACTTCCAGGTGCCGGGTGCGGAAAGCCGCATTGGATTCATTTCGCCAGTCAGTCATAATTTCTGTGAGGACTGCAATCGGGTCCGGGTGACGGTGGAGGGGCGGTTGTTGCTGTGCCTTGGAAACGAACACTCGTCGGATCTGAGGCAAGTACTGCGCGGTCAGCATGCCAGTGAGACCGAAGCACGCAACGCGCTGTCCCAGGCCATTGTGGCAGCCATGGATCTCAAGCCGCTGAGACACCACTTCTACGACAAGGATCACGCCCAGCCTGTCCGTCTGATGAACATGACGGGCGGCTAGTGTCCTGTCTCATAAGCTCGCATGCTTTCAGAGTACCCGGAGAACCCACGCATGAACCAGTCTACCGACACTGCGGTGTCACCGGTCGAGGTGCCGCTCAGAGCCGTTGTTATTACCGTGTCCGATACACGGACCGAGGAAACTGACACGTCCGGCAAACTGCTGTCCGAAAGTCTCAGGCAAGCCGGTCACGAGCTTGTCGAGACCTGTATTGTCAAAGATGACACCTATCACCTGCGCGCGGTTGTGGCCCGCTACATTGCCGATGAGAGCATTCAGGTGATATTGATGACCGGTGGCACGGGTTTCACGCTGCGTGATAACACCGTCCGGGCGGTCAGACCTTTGCTGGATACAGAGATTGAGGGCTTTGGTGAGCTGTTTCGTCAATTGTCATGGCAGGAAATCGGCTCCTCGACCATCCAGTCACGGGCTTTTGCCGGACTGAGCAACAACACCATCATCTTCTGTGTACCGGGTTCCACCGGTGCCTGCCGCACGGCCTGGAACGGCATCATTGCCGAGCAACTGGACAATCGGCACAGGCCTTGTAACTTTGCAGAAAAATTGACCGGAAAGCGCGGACCGCTGTGATCTGTCTGGGAAGGTGGGGTAATACGAAGGGATAAAGCAGTCGCACCGGTTGTACCAAATCAGAAACTGGCAGATTCAGTCAACCGATGCGTCCTGGAAAAAGGCGGGGCCGAGGCCCTGCAGTGCATACATTGTATTCATAATGGCTTCCTGTTCATGGAAGTTGCTGTCTTGCTCAGGCACTGGGTTCCAGTGAGAGCGAGCTAGGGAATCAGACGGATAGCCGCCAAATTCTGTCAGCCAGCAGCAAGAATGGTCAGAACAGGAATCGCAACGGTTGCAGTGACAACGGCAGCAGTAATCAGAGCTGCTCGGGCGCTGGTAATAAGTTCGCTCATGGTTCTCTCCTTGGTTCGTACGTTAAGTCATTTATGACCAGATGTTGTCTCTCTCAAGACGGGGCGTATAGTAACACAGGTTGCGAATAAAGGTAACACTATTTATGTAATTTCATTACATATCCGTTGAAATGTTACCGCCACGCGATGAATTACGATTTTATGGGCAAAATGTGTGCAATAAATGGTCACCTGCCGGCTGATTGGCCGGCAGCGCGGTTATCGGCACTGGCTTTTGATGTGTTACCTTCAGCGCAAAGTGTTACGATGCGTAAATCACGGAGGATCACATGAACACCTCAAATAACGACTTGTTTGGCCAGCATGTTGTCATTCCTGAGAGCCGGCAACTGGACATCCTGGCTGACCTGCTGCTAAAGCGCGGTGCGCAGGTATTGCGTTTGCCGCTGGTCAGTATCCTGGATGCGCCGGATCCGCAGCCGGTGCGCAGGTGGATGCACGAGTTTGTTCGCGATCCTGGCGATTATTTTGTGATTCTTACCGGTGAGGGCCTGCGTCGGCTTGACACTTTTGCCGGGCGGGAAGGCTGTCAGGAGGCTTACAGGCAGGCACTGTCAGTCGTAACACGAATATGCCGAGGCCCCAAACCCGCACGCGTACTGCGCGACATCGGCCTGAAGCCGGATCTTTCAGGCGCAGAACCCACCACATCGGGCATTATTGAAACGCTGGGCACATTGGAACTGGAAGATCGCAAGGTTTCAGTGCAGTTGTATGGGGAGGATCCCAATCTGCCGCTGATGACATATCTTGAGTCCCGCAAGGCCAGAGTGTCTGCGGTAGCACCCTACATCTACGCACCTGATATTGATGAGTCACGTGTGCTGGCTTTCCTCGAGGGGCTCCAGAGAGGAGATTTCACCGCCATGACCTTCACCAGCCAACCGCAGTTCAAACGCTTGCAGGCTGTGGCAGAAAAGCATGGTCTCGGCGTGGAGCTGATCACTGGTCTGAACCGGCTTCTGGTGGTAGCAGTAGGGCCCATAGTGGCCGATCAACTGCACCTGGCCGGCGTGGATGTTCAGGTAATGCCCGAAGGCAGTTACTTCATGAAACCCATGGTGACGGCACTTGTCAGGCACGTTCAGGGGCCGTAGGGAAGCGTTCTTGACAGGCCTGCGTACGCCTGCGAAAGTGCGCCTCGACAGCAGAATTGACAAAAATCCGGGGTATCGGGCGACACATGCAGATAACAACATTCAATTGTAATGGTATCAGGGCGGCAGAGCGAAAAGGCTTCTTCAACTGGCTGGCGCAGAAACAACCCGACGTACTCTGTCTTCAGGAGACCAAGGCGCAGGAGCATCAACTCACAGCGAATGAAGCATTCTTTCCCGATGGTTATTACTGTGAATTCTTTGATGCGGAAAAGAAGGGTTATGCCGGCACCGCGATCATGAGTCGCCGGAAACCTGATCGGGTCATACGCGGGCTTGGATGGCCGGTTGCTGACTCGGAGGGACGTTATATACAGGCCGACTTCGGCAATCTCAGCGTGATATCTCTCTATATGCCTTCGGGGTCCAGCGGAGAACACAGGCAGGCCATCAAGTTTGAGTTTCTGGACCAGTTCGAGCAGGTATTGCAAAAGTTCCGTGACGACGGACGTGAATACATCATCTGTGCCGACTGGAACATCTGCCACAAGGAAATTGATCTGAAGAACTGGAAGGCCAATCAGAAAAATTCAGGCTTTCTGCCTGAAGAGCGTGCATGGTTGGACAGGATCTATGATGAGCTGGGTTTTGTAGATGCGTTCCGACTGGTCAATCAGGAAGCCGAGCAATACAGCTGGTGGTCCAATCGCGGACAGGCAAGAGCGAAGAACGTGGGCTGGCGCCTGGATTATCATGTGATCACACCAGGTCTTGTGTCGAAGGTGGGTCCGGCGGAAATCCATACCACTGACAATTTTTCGGATCATGCCCCGGTGACCCAACAATTTGACCTGAAATTCTGAGGCTGGAGGTTGTCTGACATGCGTTTTATCACCCGCTTTCTTTTACCGGTACTGATTGTCATGGCGGGGCCTGCCTGGGTCCATGCCCAGGAACTGTCAGCCCTGATAGTTACCAATCGGGGTGAAATCGAAGTGTCACTGAACGATCGTGCGGCGCCCACCACGGTTGCAAATTTTGTCAATCTGGCTCAGCGCGGTTTCTATGACGGGCTGACCTTCCATCGCGTGGAAGCAAGATTCATGGTGCAGACCGGCGATCCGCTGGGTAATGGCACTGGGGGTCCCGGTTATCGTTTTTCCGGTGAGACCAATCTCCGACACAATCGTCCGGGTATACTTTCCACCGCCAATGCCGGCCCGGGCACAGATGGCAGCCAGTTCTTCATCACGCATGTGCCCACACCACATCTGGACGGCAGGCATTCGGTGTTTGGAGCGGTGACCCGTGGCATGGATGTGGTCAATGTCATTCGCCGCGGGGATGTGATCGAAAGTGTCACCATTCAGGGTGACGCAACGGCGGTGCTGGAGCGCCGGCGCAGTGATGTGGAGCGCTGGAATCAGGTGCTGGACGAGGAGCATCCACGCCTGCGTCCGTCTACGTTGACCCCGGATTGACCAGGTAGGTCAACGGCGGTGTCTAGAGTGGCAGCAGGCCGGGCGTCTGGCCATCGCCGGGCGCCGGCGGGCGATCGTAGGAAAAAACCATAACCACAATACCCACTGCCGGGTGGTCCAGGTAATGGAATTCATTGCTGCGCATGTCCCGACTCTGCTTAAGTGACAACAGACGGGTGCTGTCGTCCGGTTGCCGGAACCACAGGTCGCTGTCCAGGACCACGCGATCACCAGAGGGGTTGAAACGGATCGTGATGCTGCCATCAAGCTCGTGACCGTTGTCCGTTTCCCGACCCGCCCGTATACGGATTGGAGTGGCGTTGGCGGCCGACTGCACAGGCTGGCGCCAGACAGCGTTGTACAGTAACCGGTGTGCAGCTGATTGATCCAGTGTCCGGTTGGTATCACTGAAACTGGACGACGAGCCAGGTAACAACAGGAAGGCATCACGGTCAATATCCGGCAGTTGCAGGCGAGCCGGGCGCAAGGCCATCGGTTCATCCAGCTCCTGTGCCTCGCCGGGCGCGGCTTGCCCGACCGGTGTCAGGCCGCCGGGTGTGAATTGCTGCGCTGCCGGCTCGTCAGGCGCTGACCACTCATCCAGCATCAGGAAATCAGCAACAGTGCGTAGCTCAACGGTGTTGTTGGGCAGCTGAATATCCGCCGATTCGGCATGTAGCCAGCGTTCCTGGGAAAGGTCGCTGAACTCATTGGTGAAAATGCTGATTTCAATCTGATACCAGCGCTCAGTCTGGGCGCTGGCTGAGTGGGCGCACAGCACGGCCACAGCCAGGGTGGCGGCAAAGAGTGGCATTTGGCATATTGGGCGTATCTGTCTGGTGCTCATGCCGATATTGTGCGGACAATGGGCGATCAGGTCCAGCACTGCGAGACATATTGTGTTGATGGGGTATTGGCCGTGCAAGAGGAATTTACAATCGCTCGCCCGGAACCGGATGAAATTGCAGCAATCGTTGCACTGGTCAATGGTGCCTACCGGGGTGAAAGCAGTCGAGTCGGCTGGACAACCGAGGCGGACCTGCTTGATGGCCAGCGCACGGATGCCCGTGAAATCAGTGCGCTGATGGCCGCCCGGGAATCCGTGATCGTGACCGCCCGGGCGAAGGGTCAGCTGGTTGGCTGTATGCATCTGAAGAAATCCTCACGCGATGCCAGGCTTGGTATGTTTGTTATCAGTCCACCTCTTCAGAACAGGGGGCTGGGCCGTCGAATGCTGGCCTATGGCGAGTCCCTGGTGTTCAGAACGTGGGGCTGTGAGCGTCTGTTGATGGAAGTGCTTGAAGTGCGTGAAGAGTTGATTCGTTATTATGAGCGCCGGGGCTTCAGACGGACAGGACAATACCTGCCGTTTCCTGATGATGTGCGCTTTGGTGTGCCCAGGGTCCCGGGTTTGCGCTTTGAGTTGATGGCAAGATCCAGAGAACAGTTTGAGGAGAAAACTGCATGACCGCCGAGGTGTCGATATGGGTGGATGCTGATGCCTGTCCCGTTGTGGTCAGGGACATCCTCTTCCGCGCTGCCGAGCGCACTGGCGTGCAGCTTGTGTTGGTGGCCAATCGCGCCTTACAGGTGCCATCCCGACCCAACATCCGGGCCATGCAGGTCAGATCCGGTTTCGACCAGGCGGATGATGAAATTGTACGTCAGTCAACCCCGGGCGACCTGGTGATCACTGCAGACATCCCCCTGGCAGCTGAACTGCTGCAAAAGGATGTTGATGTGCTCAATCCGCGCGGAGAGCGTTACAGCAAGAGCACCATCGGTGCCAAACTTGCCATGCGTGATTTCATGGACACCATGCGCAGCAGTGGGGTTCATGGAGGCGGGCCATCAGCTTACGGCCAGGTGCAGCGACAGGCGTTTGCCAACCAACTGGACCAGTGGCTGACCCGGCGGTTGCAGCGCTGACTGTGGCGCCGGTTCAGCTTGACGCCAGTTCATCCAGCAGGGCGTTGATGAAAGCAATTCTTTGCTCCGGATCCTGCTGCTCATGACGGAACTGAAGTTCACTGGCGCCTGCCAGTTTGTACACCCGGGACTGCTTCTGTACCAGCTTGACGATGGCCAGGGGATCAACCCGGGTATTGCTCTTGAAGAGCAGCTTGCCGCTGACCGGCCCGGCGTCGATCTTGTGTATGCCGAGGTGCTGGGCGCGAAGCTTCAGGCGGGTGACTGCAAAAAGACGTTTGCTGGCATCAGGCAACAGGCCAAACCTGTCAATCATCTCCACCTGCAACTCGGTCAACTCCTCATCGTTGGCGGCGCCGGCGATACGTTTGTACATGATCAGGCGATTGTGAATGTCGGGCAAGTAGTCATCGGGTATCAGTGCCGGTATGCGCAGATTCACTTCGCTGCCGCTCTGGGTAAAGTCAATGTCCGGACTTCGACCTTCACGAATGGCCTGCACGGCCTGTTCCAGCATTTCGGTATACAGCGTGAAGCCGATTTTCTGGATGTGCCCGGTCTGTTCGTCGCCGAGTATTTCACCGGCACCCCGGATTTCCAGATCATGGCTGGCCAGCGTGAATCCGGCGCCCAGCGTATTGGCCGCACTTATCGCCTCGATGCGTTTGCGTGCATCCTCGGTCATGCTCTTCCAGGGCGGGGTCAGCATGTAGGCATAGGCCTGGTGATGTGAACGACCCACACGCCCGCGCAATTGGTGCAGCTGGGCCAGTCCAAGCTTGTCGGCCCGGTTGATGATGATGGTATTGGCGCTTGGTATGTCGATACCGGTTTCAATGATGGTGGAGCAGAGCAGAATGTTGTAACGCTTGTGGTAGAAGTCGGCCATGATCTGCTCGAGCTCACGCTCGGGCAACTGTCCGTGAGCCACCCCGATACGCGCCTCGGGAATCAGGGCGCCAAGTTTCTCTGCCTCGCGCTTAATGGTCTGAACCTCGTTGTGAAGAAAGAATACCTGGCCCCCACGTAGCAGTTCCCGCAGCACAGCTTCCTTGATGACGCTGTCCTGTCTCTCGCGCACGAAGGTTTTTACTGCCAGACGCCGGGCGGGCGGAGTCACGATCAGTGAAAGCTCGCGCACGCTGGCCATGGCCAGATTCAATGTGCGCGGGATCGGGGTGGCAGTCAGTGTGAGAATGTCCACCTCGGCACGCAGCGCTTTCAGTTTTTCTTTCTGCTGCACGCCAAAACGATGCTCCTCATCGATGATCAGCAAACCAAGATCCTTGTACCGCACCGTGCCCTGTAGCAGCTTGTGTGTGCCGATCACGATGTCCGCCTTGCCGGACTGGATGCGCTTGAGTGATTCGGCCTGCTGTTGGCCGGTGCGGAATCGCGAGATCAGATCAATGACAACCGGCCAGTCGGCAAAGCGGTCGCGGAAGCTCTCGTAATGTTGTTGTGCCAGCAAGGTGGTTGGCACCAGAATGGCCACCTGTTTGCCGTTCTGGACCGCAATAAAAGCGGCCCGCATGGCCACCTCGGTTTTGCCGAAACCAACATCACCACATACCAGTCGGTCCATGCTGCGGCTTGAACGCATATCGGCGATCACAGCATTGATGGCGTCCTGCTGGTCAGCGGTTTCTTCAAATGCAAAGCCAGTGGCAAAGGCTGCGTAATCGATGTCCTCGCAGCGGAAGGCAAAGCCTTTGCGGCTCTCGCGACGTGCGTAGACATCCAGCAGTTCGGCAGCGGTATCGCGGATTTTTTCAGCTGCCTTGCGGCGTGCTCTGGACCATTGATCGGTGCCGAGCTGGTTCAGAGGTGCGCTGTCAGGATCACTGCCGCCGTAGCGGGAAATCAGGTGCAACGAGGAGACCGGCACGTAGAGTTTTGCACCGCCGGCGTATTCAAGGGTCAGGAACTCGGTGTCCTGGCCATCCAGAGCCAGGGTCTGCAAGCCAGCATACCGGCCGACACCGTGCTCGGCATGCACCACGGCGGCACCGATATGCAGTTCGGTCAGGTTCTTGATGATGAAATCAGTATTGTCCTGGATGCGTCGCCTTCTTCGGCGCTGCGCCACGCGTTGACCGAACAGCTGTGTTTCGGTAATCAACACGATGTCTGGTTCCTGCAACAGAAGGCCGGTATCCAGCGGTGCAACGCAGATGGTGCAGCGCTGCGTGCTGTCCAGGAATGCCTGCCAGCCATCCACGGTGTCCGGATTCAGCGCCAGCGGTTTGAGCAGTTCCAGAACAGTTTCGCGTCGACCGGCAGATTCGGCGCAGAACAACACGCGGTGATCGGGGTGATCAGCCAGAAACTGTTGCAGGGCCAGTAGCGGGGTCTGGGCGCCTGCCTGCACGGTGAGGTCGGGAAACTGGCTGTTGACTGTGCTGGCACCCGCGTCCTGCAGCCTGATGATCGGCAGGGGTTTCATGGCCTGGAAGATGTCTTCCGGGGGCAGGAATATTGTTGCCGGCGGCAGCAATGGGCGCTGCTGGTCGTGGCGCCGGTCTTCATATCGCGCCTGGATGTCGTGCCAGAATCGCCGGGCGGCCGGTTCGAGTTCGCTACTGCGAATCAGCAGCGAGTCGCTGGGCAGGTAGTCAAAGACACTGGCCAGTGTGTCAAAAAACAGCGGCAGATAATATTCAATGCCCGGGGAGTTGAGCCCGTCGCTGATGTCCTGGTAAAGGCTGCACTTGCGTGTGTCCACATCAAAGCGTTCACGGAAGTTGCTGCGAAAGCGCTCGATGCCCTGGCGGTTCAGCGGGTACTCCCTGCCAGGGAGGAGCCGGATTGATTCAACACGCTCCGTAGAGCGCTGGGACTCAGGCTCGAATATCCTCAGACTCTCGATCTCATCATCGAACAGGTCGATGCGATAGGGTACCGTGCTGCCCATGGGGTAGATGTCCATGATGGCACCCCGAATGGCAAACTCGCCGTGTTCGTAGACGGAATCCACAGACTGGTACCCGGCATGCAGTAATTGATCGCGCATGGCGTGCATGTCGAATTGCTGGCCTGTTTGCAGCACAAGACTGCCTGAGTGCACATACTGTGTGGGTGGCAATCTGTGCATCAGACTGTTGATTGGCACTATGAGCAGCCCGCGGCGCAGGCCCGGCAGGTGGTAAAGGGTGTTCAGCCGGTCCGAAATGATGTCCTGGTGCGGGGAGAAGTTGTCGTAGGGCAAGGTTTCCCAGTCGGGGAACAGGTATACTGGCAGATCAGGCTCATCGGCGAGAAAGAAAGACACTTCGCGGCGGACACGTTCGGCTTCCGAGGTGTTGCCGGTTATCAGCACCACTGGCCCCTGATGACGCCTGACAGCGTTGGCAATGGCCAGTACGGACTGGGCATCGGGCAGCACCGGCCAGCGTTCTGTCAGGGATGTTGCTGCGGGCAGGCGGGGTTCGAGAACATTGAATTCTGGCATGGATGCACGGGCCCGGTTCGTGAAAAGCGCGACATTTTCGCACAACTGCCGCCGGTTTGGCAGACGCGATCTGTATCGTTTTTTTGTGGGTCGTTTCCTGCCCCGGGGCAGCTCGCTTGCACCCGGGATGCATTCGCAAGATAATATCGCCCGTTTCGAAACCCACTCGACAAGGATAGGTACCCTACGTGACTAGACCTCACCCCGAAGACTACTTCAGCGACTGGAAACAACGGGAAGCACTTGCCCAGGAAATGATTCCTGTGGTCGGGCGCCTTTACAGCGAGCGTAATGTTGGCATTTTTATCTACAGTCGGGCGCTGCATAACCGCTCAGTGACCAACATCATGAAGTCACATCGTTATGTGCGACAGGTCGGTCGCAATGAGATGTCCGAGTTCGAGTCTCATCCAGTGCTGATGGCGCTGTCCCGGCTGGACATCTGGCACGCCCAGATCGATCTGGGGAAGTTGACGGTCAAGTACATGGAGCTGGTCGAAGCGCTTGGCAACAAGGCGCCCACAGTGGATGACTTTGTTGCCACTGAGTTGGCGCCGCTGGTGGGTGACAGAACTGCGCCGGTCAAGAAATCCCAGGACATTGTACTGTACGGATTCGGTCGTATCGGGCGGCTGATGGCACGCCTGCTGGTCGAGCGGACCAGTACCGGTGAGGTAATGCGGCTGCGGGCCGTCGTTGTCCGCCCGGGCAAGGATGGCGATCTGCTCAAGCGCGCCAGCCTGCTGACCAATGATTCGGTGCACGGCGCGTTCCAGGGCACCATCCGTATCGATGAAGAAAACAGCTGCCTGATCTGTAACGGCAACGTGGTTCACGTCATCTACGCCAAAACCCCGGATGAAATTGACTATACCAAATACGGCATTGACGATGCCCTGATCATCGACAATACCGGCATGTGGCGTGATGAAGCCGGTCTGAGTCTGCATCTGAAGTCCAAGGGTGCCAGCAAGGTCATGCTGACAGCGCCAGGCAAGGGCAATCTGAAGAACATTGTGTATGGTATCAATGATGATCAGATCACTCCGGAAGACAAGATTGTCACCGCCGCGTCCTGCACCACCAATGCAATTGCACCGGTACTGAAGGTTCTGCATGACAAATTCGGTATCGCCAGTGGTCACGTTGAGACCGTTCATGCCTATACCAATGACCAGAATCTGATTGATAACTACCACACTGGCAACCGCCGGGGCCGCAGTGCGGCGCTGAATATGGTGCTGACCGAGACCGGTGCGGCAAAGGCGGTGGTCAAGGCGGTGCCGGAGCTGGCTGGAAAGCTGACCGGAAATGCTGTTCGGGTACCGATTCCCAACGTGTCCATGGCCATACTGATGCTGAATCTGGAAACCGCAAGTACCCGGGAAGAGATCAACGAGTTCCTGCGTCTGCTGGCGCTGCATTCACCGCTGCAGGACCAGATCAACTACACACAGGACCCCGATGCGGTCTCCAGTGACTTTGTTGGTTCCCGTGAGGCGGCAATAGTGGACTCCACTGCGACCATTGTTGAAGGCAATCGCTGTGTCCTGTACCTGTGGTATGACAACGAGTTCGGTTATTGCAACCAGGTTGTCCGTATGGTCTACAAGATGGCCGGTGTCCGGTTTCGCCGCTACCCGATCGGGGAGTGACAGGGCTCCGAAAAATCGGGGACCCGTTCATAAACCTGTAGCAAATCGGGGCACTTATCTCTATAATTGGCCGCGATTTTACAACGTGGTTTCTCCTGTGTGCCGGTATGCCAGCCGGCCTCAGCCACTCTCTAGACACAGACGATGGCAGTTTGCCGTGTGGATTGTGCTCTGTAAGCATATTGTCATGTTTTCAGGGTAGATCTCCAGCCGGGAAGCTGTCTCGGTTATTTGCTCATCCTGACAAAATTTAGGCTTGATGAATGATCAAAATTAAGCGTGGTTTGGACATACCCATTGCTGGCGCCCCCGAGCAGCGAATTGACACCGCGAAAGCTGTGAAATCGGTGGCCATCCTGGGGCGGGACTACGTGGGTATGAAACCCACCATGGAAGTCCAGGAAGGCGATCGTGTGAAGCTCGGTCAGACGGTCTTTACCGACAAGAAGACCGATGGTGTGGTGTATACCGCCCCCGGCACCGGCACAGTGCGTGCAATCAACCGCGGTGTGCGGCGTATCTTTCTGTCGCTGGTGATTGATCTCGATGATGATCAGTCAGATCAGGAAACATTTGACAGTTTCAGTGATGCCGAACTGGCAAGCGCAGAGCGGCAGACCATTGTCGACAATCTGGTCCGGTCCGGCGTCTGGACTGCACTGCGTACCCGGCCGTTCAGTCGGGTGCCCGACCCCTCTACCACGCCTTCGTCAATCTTCGTCAATATCATGGACAGCAATCCATTGGCAGCTGATCCGCAGGTGATCGTGCAAGAGCATGCCGAAGACTTTGTCCGGGGTGTGAACATCCTTTCGAAGCTCACCGATGGTAAGGTGTTTGTCTGCCGCCGCAGTGGAAGCTTCAATGAGCTGGCCCAGGCAGGCTTCGCCGACACTGTACAGATTGAGGACTTTGATGGTCCACACCCGGCCGGCCTTACTGGCACCCATATCCACTTCCTGGATCCCGTCAGCCTGAACAAGTGGGTCTGGAGCATCAACTACCAGGATGTTATCGCCATAGGCAAACTGTTCAGCACCGGTCAGATCTGGACAGAGCGTGTGGTTGCACTGGCTGGTCCGCAGGTGAAGAATCCACGGCTGCTGCGCACCCGAGTGGGTGCCAACCTGAACGAGTTGGCAGACGGTGAGTTGCTTGATGGGGAAACCCGGCTGATTTCCGGCTCGGTGCTGGCCGGCAGAAACGCCGCCGAGCCGGAAAACTATCTGGGTCGATATGCACTGCAGGTTACTGCCCTGCTGGAAGGGCGCCAGCGAGAGCTGCTGGGATACCTGTCCCCGGGCCTGAACCGACACTCGAACATGGGTATTTACCTGTCGCGACTGTTCAGGGGCAAGAAGTTCAATTTCACTACCAACACCAATGGCAGCGAACGCGCCATGGTGCCGATTGGTTCCTATGAAACCATCATGCCGCTGGATATCCTGCCGACTCAGTTACTGCGCGCATTGATTGTCAGCGATATAGAAAGTGGCATGAATCTGGGTGTGCTGGAGCTGGATGAAGAAGATCTGGGCCTGTGCACCTATGTCTGTCCGGGCAAGTACGAATACGGTCCGATTCTGCGTGCCAATCTGACGCGAATCGAAAAAGAGACGTGATGGAAAACCTGAAATGAGCCTGCGTAAAACACTCGACAAAATCGAGCCGCACTTCGAGAAGGGCGGCAAATACGAAAAACTCTATCCGCTTTACGAAGCGGTGGACACCATTTTCTACAGCCCGAGCTCGGTAACGCGTTCGGGTGCTCATATTCGTGACGGCATTGACCTGAAACGTATCATGATCACCGTCTGGCTGGCTGCCTTCCCGGCCATGTTCTACGGCATGTACAACGTGGGTTATCAGGCCAATATGGCCATGATGAACATGGGTATCGAGAGTGTGCCGGGCATGCGTGGTGCGGTGCTGGCCATGTTTGCCGGCAACGATCCGGGCAGTATCTGGGACAACTTCCTGCACGGAGCGGTCTACTACGTTCCGATCTATTTTGTGGTGTTTGCGGTCGGTGGCTTCTGGGAAGTGCTCTTCGCTGTAAAGCGTGGTCACGAGATCAATGAAGGTTTCTTTGTCACATCAATACTGTTCTCCTTGATTGTGCCGCCAGATCTGCCGCTGTGGCAGGCAGCCCTGGGTATCAGCTTCGGTGTCATTGTCGGCAAGGAAGTGTTCGGAGGTACAGGCAAGAACTTCCTGAACCCGGCCCTGACCGGTCGTGCGTTCCTGTTCTTTGCCTATGCACCGCAGATTTCCGGTGATTCGGTCTGGACAGCCGTGGACGGGTTCAGCGGTGCTACGGCGTTGGCCCAGATTGCCGAGAACGGCATTCCCGCAATCACTGCCGCCACCGGCGAGCAGCTGACCTGGCTGGATGCTTTCTTCGGGCGAATGCAGGGCTCGATCGGTGAGGTGTCCACGCTTGCGATACTGATCGGTGCGGCAATACTGTTGGTCACACGCATCGCGTCCTGGCGAATCATGGCAGGTGTGTTACTGGGTATGGTGTTGTTCTCGACCCTGCTCAATATGATCGGCTCGGATACAAACCCCGGATTTGCCACACCCTGGTACTGGCACTTTGTGCTGGGTGGATTCGCCTTTGGCATGGTGTTCATGGCGACTGACCCGGTATCGGCGGCCATGACAGATACAGGCAAGTGGATATTCGGTATCCTGATCGGTGTCATGGTTGTCATGATCCGGGTGCTCAATCCGGCCTATCCAGAGGGCGTCATGCTGGCAATACTGTTTGCCAACCTGTTTGCGCCACTGATCGACTACTTTGTAGTCAAGGCCAACGTCAAGCGGAGGTTAGCGCGCAATGTCGTCTAGGAAATCAGTCAACTCAATCGGCAATACCATCAAGGTGGCGCTGGGTCTGTGTGTGGTCTGTTCCATTGTCATCTCGACCACCGCTGTCATGTTGCGCCCGATGCAGCAGGCGAACATGCTGCTGGATCGAAACAAGAACATCCTGATTGCAGCCGGAATATTTGATGCCTCGGTTCACAGCAATGCAGATGTTGAAGGGATGTTTGCCCAGTTCACTCCGCGAATGGTGGATATCAGCGCCGGGCGTTATATGGACGACGAGCAGATGGCTGCACTTGGCATTGATCCTTCGAGCTACGACGAGCAGCGGGCACGCAATATGCAAGCCTACTCGCGTGCGCTGAGTGGTTCGGAAGACATTGCCTCCATTCGTCGCCGAGTAGATTACGCCACGGTGTTTGTCATCGAGGCCGAAGATGGTCAGGGTTATGAAACCATCGTGATTCCCGTGATGGGCTATGGGCTGTGGGGAATCATGTACGGCTATCTGGCGCTTGAAGGGGATGGCAATACCATACGGGGTATCGGCTTTTATGACCATCAGGAGACACCTGGACTTGGCGGCGAGATCAACAATCCGCGATGGCTCGCACAATGGCCGGGTCAGCAAGTCTATGATGAGGATGACAACGTTGTGTTTCGCGTAGTGCAGGCCGGTGGTGAAGGTCAGCACGAGATTGATGGACTGGCCGGTGCTACGTTGACTGCACGCGGCGTCGAGAACACCATCCGTTTCTGGTTGGGTGATATGGGCTTCGGTCCGTTCATCGAAAACGAAATCAGGGGGTGAAGAGGTAATTATGACGGCTTCAACGGTTAACAAATCAGTACTGATCAAACCGATCTTCGCCAACAATCCGATCGCATTGCAGATCCTGGGTGTGTGTTCGGCGCTGGCGGTGACCACCAACATGTCCGTGACATTGGTCATGTGTGTGGCCCTGACAACGGTGTGTGCGCTCTCCAACTTTTTCATTTCGATTCTGCGAAACCACATGCCCAGCTCAATCCGGATCATCATTCAGATGACCATCATCGCCTCGTTGGTGATCATGGTGGATCAGGTGCTAAAAGCGGTGGCATATGACATCAGCAAACAGCTCAGCGTGTTTGTTGGTCTGATCATTACCAACTGTATTGTCCTGGGCCGCGCAGAAGCGTTTGCCTCACAGAACCCACCCTTGCCAAGCCTGGTGGACGGTATCGGAAACGGCCTGGGTTACAGCGTTGTGCTGGTGGTGGTGGCATTTTTCCGGGAACTGTTCGGATCCGGCAGCCTGATGGGTTACCAGATACTGCCCATGGTCGAAATGGATGGCTGGTATCAGGGCAATGGCCTGATGCTGCTGGCGCCCAGTGCGTTCTTCATCATCGGCTTCTTCATCTGGGTGCTGCGTAATCAGTACGAGGACCAGGTCGAGGAGAACGAGTTCAAGATGCTGCCCCACACTGCTGAGGAGGTTACTCAATAATGGAACATTATCTGAGCCTTCTTGTCAGTGCGATTTTTGTCGAAAACATGGCGCTCATGCTGTTTCTTGGTATGTGCACATTCCTTGCTGTTTCCAAGAAAGTGGAAACGGCCATTGGTCTTGGCGTTGCAGTGGTTGTGGTTCAGACCATTACCGTGCCGGTCAACAATCTTATCTACAATTATCTCTTGCGTGACGGCGCGCTGGCCTGGGCCGGCCTGCCGGATGTCGATCTGAGCTTTCTGGGCTTTCTGTGTTATATCGGTGTGATCGCTGCCATGGTCCAGATCCTGGAGATGTTCCTGGACAAGTACATGCCTGCGCTTTATAACGCACTGGGTGTGTTTTTGCCGCTGATTACTGTCAACTGTGCCATTCTCGGCGCCTCATTGTTCATGGTGGAGCGCGCTTATACGTTCCCCGAAAGTCTGGTTTACGGTATCGGTGCAGGCATGGGTTTTGCGCTCGCTGTCATTGCCCTGGCGGGCATTCGTGAAAAACTGAAATACAGTGACGTACCGGCAGGCTTGCGTGGTCTGGGCATCACGTTCATTACTACCGGTTTGATGTCGCTGGGTTTCATGTCATTCAGTGGGTTGTCACTGTAAAGAACAGATAGCAAGGGTTTTCAAATAATGGATATCACAACAATTGTTGGTGGTGTGGTCATGTTTACCGGTGTTGTTATGGCGCTGGTTGCTGTGATCATCATGGCGCGTTCAAAGCTGGTTAGCTCAGGAGATGTGACCATTGAAATCAACGGGGATCCTGAAAAGGCCATCACTGTTTCAGCGGGGGGCAAATTGCTGAACACGCTGGCCGAAAATGGTATTTACCTGTCTTCTGCCTGCGGTGGTGGTGGTACCTGTGCCCAGTGCAAATGCCAGATCCACGAAGGTGGTGGTTCCATGCTGCCGACCGAGGCGAGTCACTTCACTATGGGGGAGGCCAAGGAGCACTGGCGCCTTTCCTGCCAGGTGAACGTCAAGCAGGACATGAAAATCGAGATTGAGCCAGAATTTTTTGGCGTCAAACAATGGGAATGCAAGGTTGTGTCCAATCACAACGTGGCCACTTTCATCAAGGAACTGGTGCTGGAAATCCCGGATGGTGAAAGTGTGGACTTCCGCGCTGGTGGATATGTGCAGCTGGAGGTGCCACCGCACGAAGTGCATTACAAGGACTTTGATATCGAAGAGGAGTTCAGAGGCGACTGGGAGCGGTTCGGGCTGTTCGATCTGGTGTCCAAGTGCAATGAAGTGACCACCCGTGCTTACTCCATGGCCAACTATCCGGAAGAGCGCGGTATCGTGAAATTCAATATCCGAATTGCATCACCGCCTCCGGGAACCAGTTATCCGCCCGGTATCATGTCGTCCTATGTGTTCAATCTGAAACCGGGTGATACCATCAAGGTGTTTGGTCCCTACGGTGAATTTTTTGCGAAGGAGACTGATAATGAGATGGTCTTTATCGGTGGTGGTGCAGGTATGGCGCCGATGCGCTCTCACATTTTTGATCAGTTGCGCCGCCTGAATACGGATCGCAAGATGAGCTTCTGGTACGGGGCGCGCAGCAAGAAGGAAATGTTCTATGTTGAAGATTTTGATGAGCTTCAGGCCGAGAACGAGAATTTCAAATGGCATGTAGCACTGTCGGATCCGCAGCCTGAAGATGAGTGGACCGGGCCGACGGGGTTCATACACAATGTGGTTTATGAAAATTATCTCAAGGATCATCCCGCACCTGAAGACTGTGAATACTATCTTTGTGGACCACCGATGATGAACGCGGCGGTCATCAAGATGCTCAAGGACCTGGGCGTGGAAGACGAAAACATCATGCTTGATGAGTTTGATTGATTTCAGACGCGACAAGTTCGACATTCGCGACACGATGGAAACAAGAAAAAGGGGGGCAGGATCAACGTTGATCCGTGTTCCCCTTTGTTCGTTAAACGGCAGGTATATCTGATGAAGGTGCTAAAGCGGTTCAGTTACACGCTGACGTTTCTCGCGGTCTTTTTTGCGTGGATGTGGTTGCGACCGGATCCACCTGCACAGACCTATCAGATGGTCGGCACCACCATGGGGACAACGTATCGCATCCAGTTGTGGGAGTTCCCTGAGTCTGTTGATGATCAGGGTCTGGCTGATGGTATTCAGCAGCGCCTGTATCGTGTGGATCGGGAGCAGATGTCGACTTATGCAGACGGTTCAGAGCTTTCCCTGTTCAATGACTCTCCTGTCGGGCAATGGTTTCCTGTCTCCCGGGACCTGGCTTACGTTGTGCAGTCGGCCCTGGCGGTCAGCGAGCTGACGGACGGCCATTTTGATGTGACGGTCGGCACACTGGTTGAACGGTGGGGTTTTGGCGGCCGCGAATTTGCTGAAGTTGATCAACGCGTGCCCGATACCGGCGAGCTGGAAGCGCTGGGCCAATATGTAGGGTATCATCATCTTGAAGCCCGGCTGGATCCGCCCGCCTTGCGCAAGCATGCACCGGTAAGGGTGGAGCTTGGCGGTATTGCCAAGGGGTACGGCGCTGACGTTGTTGCTGAGTACTTCGACAGCCTGGGCATGGAGAACTACTTTATCGAAGTGGGCGGGGAGTTACGGATCAGAGGTTATCGCGCTGATGGTTCGGCCTGGGTACCGGCCATAGAGCGCCCAGTGGCAGGAACAAGTCAGGTCCAGGAGGTATTGACGACACACGGCCGCTCGCTTGCGCTGGCAGGTTCAGGTGATTACCGAAATTTCTTTGAACATGACGGCGCCAGGCTTTCCCACGAGATCAGCCCGTTTACCGGCCGTCCGGTGGATCATGGTCTGGCAGCGGCCTATGTGATCAGTGACACAGCAATGGTTGCAGATGCCCTTAGTACGGCATTCATGGTCATGGGCCTGGAGCGCTCAGTGCAGCTTGCAGAAACAGAAGGCATTGCAGCCTATTTCATATACAGGGATGAAGGGGATGGGTCTTTCTCCTACATTCATACCGCAGCGTTTGCGGAATATCTGGTGAGGTGAGACATGACAACTTTACTTATTACAATAGTGATAATGGCCCTGATTGTCGCTGGTATGGCAATCGGTGTGATTTTTGGTCGTGAACCCATCAAGGGATCATGCGGTGGGCTTAACAACGTTGGCGTGGAAGAAGACTGTGAGATCTGCGGGGGCAACCCGGCCAAGTGCGGCAGTACTGACCAGTGATCGACGGTTAAACGGAAAAAGCGATACAAGGATACGCACAGATGGCAAGAAATCACTACGACATCATTGTTATCGGCAGTGGTCCGGCGGGGGAGTCAGCTGCAATCAATTCAGCCAAGAAAGGCAAGCGGGTTGCGATCATCAGCGATCGTGGTATGGTCGGCGGAAACTGCACGCATCTTGGCACCATACCCTCCAAGGCTCTGCGACACTCGGTCAAGCAGGTCATGCAGTTCAGGGACAATCCCTTGTTGCGCGAATTTGCCACGTTCCGCAAACCCAGTTTTCCACAGATCATGCGCCATGCGGATCGAGTGATTGATGACCAGGTGTATCTGCGCACAACCCATTACGAAAAAAATGGTATTGATGTCATTACCGGTGCTGCCGGGTTTGTCAACAGCAAGACAATCAGGCTCGGCGCCAAGGGTCCACTGCTGACTGCCGAGTACTTCATCATTGCAACCGGATCCAGGCCCTACCATCCCGATGATGTGGATTTTACCCATCCGCGGATGTTTGACAGCGACACCATCCTGCAACTGGATCATTCGCCCAAGAAAGTCACCGTTATAGGCGCTGGTGTCATAGGCTGCGAGTACGCTTCGATTTTCGGTGGCCTTGGGTGCAAAGTTGAATTGATCAACCCGGCAGATACCCTGCTGTCTTTTCTGGATTGGGAGATATCCGACGCCTTGAGTTACCATCTGCGCAACGTTGGGGTCAGGAGTCGCCATAACGAGGAATACGACAGTATTGAATATCACGATGATCATATTGTCACGACTCTGAAATCGGGCAAGCGCATCAAGAGTGACATTGTCCTGTGGGCAAATGGTCGCAGTGGCAATACCGAGTCCCTGAACCTGGATGTGCTGGGCATTACACCGAACTCGCGTGGTCAGATTGAGGTGAATCGCCGTTATCAGACAGCAGTTGAAAATATCTATGCTGCCGGTGATGTCATTGGCTGGCCTTCGCTGGCCAGTGCTGCCTACGATCAGGGGCGGGCGGCGAGCAATGCCATTGTTGATCCAGACGAATTCATGGAAATAGACCGGGTTGCATCGGGTATCTACACCATTCCGGAGATCAGCACGCTGGGCAAGACCGAGCGCGAACTGACTGATGAACAGGTGCCCTATGAAGTGGGCAAGGCGTTTTTCAATCATACCGCCAGAGGGCAGATTACGGGTGAGCAGACTGGTATGCTGAAACTGATTTTCCATTTCGACACACTGGAGCTGCTTGGTATCCACTGTTTTGGTGATCAGGCCTCGGAGATTGTTCATATCGGCCAGGCTGTCATGATGCAGTCCGGTGAGGCCAATACCATGAAGTACTTCCTGCGCACCACTTTCAACTATCCGACCATGGCTGAGGCCTACAGGATTGCGGCTCTCGACGGTCTCAATCGCGTGTTCTGATCGTCACCCACAGGCTTGAGTGCGGTGGGATGTTGCTGGACAATTCAAGTGGCCCTACTTAAGCTATGATCCATGCCTGGGTTCAGCCAGGCAAAGATGATGACCGGGAGGAACTGCACAAATGAAAAGAACAGCAGGCGACATCGTCAGGGAGAAAGATGCCGGGATTATTTCCATAAACGTCAGCGCCAGTTTGCGGGATGCCATCAAGCTCATGGCTGAGCATCGGGTCGGAGCCATTGTGGCGTTTGATGAAAATGCTGAAGAAGGGCAGCCCCCCTACGTTGGTGTGTGGACCGAGCGGGACCTGATGTATCAGATTCTGCAGGAAGACTTCGATATTGATCGCGCCAGAGTGCAGGACTATATGACGCCCCGGCTTTCCACAGCAGATGCCGGGGAACAGGTCTACCAGCTTTACGACAAGTTTCTGGGTCGTCGCGTCCGGCATCTGCTGATTCAGCAAGACGGGGAGTTCATTGGTGTGTTGTCCATGGGTGATGTGATCCGTGCGTCCTTGCAGCAGCGCATTCAGGAGTACAAGGAGCTGAACGAAATGGTCAGCCTTGAGTACTATGAAAACTGGAAAGCGCGACAGAACGAGCGTTTTTGAGCGTGGTGTCGCGCTATTCTGAAACAGGAGTTGACCCGTTATGCCGGTAAACACCGTGGCGGTGCTTGGTGGCGGCAGTTTTGGTACGGTCATAGCCAACATCATTGCCGGCAACGGTTATGCCGTCAAGTTCTGGATGCGTAACGAGGAACTGGCCGCTGAAGTCAATACCAGACGCGAAAACGCGCGTTACCTGCCCGGTTACCCAATTCACGACTCGGTCACTGCCACCCATGATATTGTGGATGCGGTGAGCGAGGCGGAGCTGATTTTTGTGGCCGTTCCCAGTGCCTATTTCAGGGTTGTGGTCCAGCGTCTGGCCGGCCATCTGCTGCCCGACTGCATGCTGATCAGCACCACCAAGGGCATTGAAGCGGGCAGTTTCAAGCTCATGAGCCAGATACTGCGCGACGAATTGCCTGACGCAAGAATTGGCGTGCTCAGCGGACCCAATCTGGCCAAGGAAATTGCCCAGGGCAGCCTTACCGGCAGCGTGGTTGCCAGCGAGGACAGCGAGGTGCTTGATACCGTGCGTCAGCTGCTCAGCTCTGCCTATTTTCGTGTTTACAGCAATACCGACATGTTCGGTGTCGAGCTGGGTGGGTCACTCAAGAACATCTACGCCATTATTGCCGGCCTCGCAGCTGCCAAAGGCATGGGGCACAATACCAATGGCATGCTTGTTACGCGAAGTTTGACAGAAATGGCGCGATTTGGCCGCAAGATTGGTGCAGATCCGATGACATTTCTTGGGCTGTCAGGGGTCGGAGACCTGATCGTGACCTGTTCGTCTTCGTTAAGCAGGAATTTTCGTGTAGGCTTTGCGCTGGGGCAGGGCAAGTCACTGGAAGACTCGGTGGGTGAGCTTGGCCAGGTTGCGGAAGGGGTCAATACCCTGAAGCTGGTCAAGGAAAAAGCCGACGAGCTGGGCGTGTACATGCCGTTGGCCACCGGCCTGTACGCTATCATTTACAAAGGCATGTCCGTTGACAGTGTGGTGGCTTCCCTGATGCTTGGCGAACAGGCTCTGGATGTGGAGTACGAAGCAAATCAGATACGACCATCTGAAGCCGGAGGCTGAACAATGTCTGAAAATATTTCCGAGAACCTGAAGCAACAATCGCATTGGCTGCGTATCCTGTTCATGATCGGTTTTATGGTGGCCATCTACGTGTGCGGTGTAATCCTCTTTGTGCTCGTGGTGGTGCAGGCGCTGTTTATGCTGTTGACCGGCCAGGACAACGAGAATCTTCGCAGACTGGGCGCCAACCTCACTGAGTATGTGAATGAGATTCTGCTGTTTCTTACCTACAACACTGACCGACGGCCGTTTCCCATGGCCCCTTTTCCGCTTGTTGATGAGTCAGCCGGGCGCTCGCACGAGGCTGCTTACGGTCAGGCGGCTGCGGACGACGCTGAAGAGTCGGTGGCACCGGTTTATCCCCATATGCCATCGGACGAGGCCCTGAAGCCTGAGGCGCGATCTGATCAGGCATCTGATGACATGCCCAGGACAGAGCCCGAAGGTGATGGCGGCGAGAACCCGGCCCCTCTCAAGAAGAAATCCACCACAGAGCGGTCAACTGCAAAGCAGTCTGACACTCCTGATGTGGACCAGCAACACCACAAGAACACCGACCCCTGAACCGGAGTATTGATGTACCTGATTACCCCCAGACGAACCATATGGCTGGCGCTTTTGATGCTGCTTACAGCTTCGGCCCATGCCCAACAACGCGATGGCATGGGTGCGTCCGATTATGCGGCGTTTGAGCGTTTTCCCGGCTCCAACATCACCGAGCATCGTCTGGAGCGCAGTACGGTGTACAACCTGGCCCTGGGTCGCATGCAGCGCGTGGATGGCCGCGTGTCGCCGAGTCGCTCTGAGCGCCTGCAGGGCCGACTGACTCGCGTGACCTATGAAATTCCCAGTGGATTCACTGCCTCGGAAGTCTATGACTACTGGCGTGAGCAACTGCTGATTGGTGGTCAGGCTGTGCTTTTTGAGTGCCAGGGCCGTGGCTGCGGCAGCAGTAACTTCTGGGCCAATGACAAATTCGGCAATCGGGTGCTTTACGGACCTGAAACCAATCAGTATTACGTGGCCACAACCTTTCGCAGTATGCGCGACGGGCAGGAGGTCAACGGTTACGCTGCGCTGTATACCATAACGCGTGCCAACAGGCGTGTTTACGCGCATCTGGATTTTCTCGAGCTACCGGCTGATGAGACAGGCGAGGTGACCATGACGCCCGAGGCTGTGATGCTGCGATTGAACCAGGACGGCAGTGCCGTCATCCAGGGCATCGCGTTTGATGCCGATGACAATCTCAGTGATGACAGCGGCATCGAACTGATTGTGCAGGCCTTGCGTCGCGATACCCTGATGCAGGTTTATGTGGTGGCCCATCTGCAAGGCGAACAGGATCTGGACACCCTGCTGGCTCGTTCGGCAGAACGTGCGCAGGCAGTGCAGGATGCGCTGGTTGCGGCAGGCATTGATGAAAGCAGGCTGGGTGCTCACGGGGTAGGGCCGCTGGCGCCATTCTGCCGCCCGGGCCCCTGTGATGATCGGGTCGAAGTGGTGTTTCGTCAGGCGCCCTGAGCCCGACTGATCAGTGACAGAAACTCCATCCGGGTGCTCTGGCTGCTGCGGAATGCGCCCAGCATGCAGGATGTGGTCATGACCGAATTCTGTTTTTCCACGCCACGCATCATCATACACATGTGTTTCGCTTCTATGATGACGGCGGCGCCTGCCGCGTTGGTCTTCTCGATGATGACTTCTGCAATTTCCTTGGTCAGATTCTCCTGGATCTGGAGCCTGCGCGCATACATGTCAACAATCCGTGCAATCTTTGACAGACCGATCACGCGACCCTGGGGCAGGTAGGCAACATGGCACTTGCCGATGAAGGGCAGCATGTGGTGTTCGCACATGGAGTAAAGTTCGATGTCCCTGACAATCACCATCTCCTCTGAGGAGGACGGAAACATGGCGTCGTTGATGACGGCGTCGATGTCCTGATGGTATCCACGGGTAAGGAATTCCATAGCCTTTGCGGCCCGTATCGGTGTATCTTTCAGTCCCGCGCGGTCGGGGTCTTCGCCGATATGACGAATGATGGCTTCGTAGGCTTTTTCCATGAGGTGGACGGTTCCTGCTTCTGATTTGTTGAGCTGATATGCCGCCTGGTGACGACGGGAATGCAAGTATATGACAACAACGCTGGCTGAGTATATCGCCGACCTGTCGGATCTGTTTGACAAGGAAGAGCTGTTTTATGGCCATGGTACAGACAATCCGTCGGATGAGGCTTTCTATCTCGTCTTCGCTGCCCTGGATCTGGACTTTGAGCAGGCTGACAGCCTTGCGGACAGGGAACTGACAGAAGCCGAGTTGGCAATGCTGGATTCGCTGGTCCGGCGTCGCATACAGGAGCGCATCCCGGTGGCGTATCTGGTGGGACAGGCCTGGTTTGGCGGGCGTCCCTTTTATGTGAACCCTGATGTGCTGATCCCGCGCTCGCCGATTGCCGAGTTGGTTCAGCAGCGCTTTCGACCCATGCTGAAAACCACGCCAAGCCGCATACTTGATCTATGTACCGGCAGTGGTTGTATTGGCATAGCGTGTGCGCTCGCTTTTCCCGCCGCCCGGGTGACACTGGCGGATATTTCCACTGATGCACTGGTGTTGGCCCGGCGCAATGCCGATCGGCACGGAGTCAGCAAGCGCCTGCAGATCACCGAATCGGATCTTTTTTCGAACTTGCCAGACGCATGGGACCTGATAGTGAGCAATCCGCCCTACGTCTCCAGCGAGGAAATGGCTGAACTGCCCGCTGAATATCGACATGAGCCGGCGCTGGGGCTGGTCTGCGACGACGACGGGCTGGCCATTCCTGTGGCCATACTGCGGCAGGCAGCCGATCATCTTGGCAAGGAGGGTTGGCTTGTGCTGGAGGTGGGTTACAGCTGGCAAGCCCTGGCAAGCCGGTTCCCGCAGGTGCCGTTTTTGTGGTTATCCTTCGAGTCAGGCGGTGAGGGGGTGTTGGCCATCAGCCGCTCGGAGCTCAGGCGCTGGTTCGGTACCGGGGGGAGCTGACTGTTGCCGGTCGTTTGAAAGCGTGATTTGGTGTACAATGTCGCGTTTTTCAGGCTGCGCCTGTTACAGGATCCGGAAACCTAGAATGTCGGGAAATTCATACGGAAAACTCTTCGTTGTGACCAGTTTTGGCGAAAGTCATGGTCCGGCACTTGGATGTGTGGTGGACGGATGTCCGCCCGGCATGTCGTTGAGTGAGGAAGATCTTCAGCGCGATCTTGATCGTCGCAAGCCGGGTACTTCGCGGTATACCACCCAGCGGCGCGAAGCGGACCAGGTGAGAATCCTTTCCGGTGTATTTGAGGGAAAGACAACAGGCACACCTATTGGTCTTTTGATTGAAAACACGGATCAACGCTCCAAGGACTACGGCAAGATAAAGGATCAGTTTCGCCCTGCACATGCCGACTATACCTATCTTCAGAAGTACGGCATTCGTGATTACCGTGGCGGCGGGCGCGCCTCAGCGCGGGAAACTGCCATGCGAGTGGCCGCAGGTGCCATTGCAAAGAAGTACCTGCTTACCACCTGTGGCATGCAAATAAGGGCTTACCTCAGCCAACTGGGGCCAGTGAAGGCACAGAAACTGGACTGGGATGAAATCGAGCGCAACCCGTTTTTCTGTCCGGATCCTGACTGTGTGCCGGAGATGGAGCGTTACATGCAGGCGCTGAGCAAGGAGGGCAACTCCATTGGTGCGCGAATCAATGTGGTGGCGTCCAAGGTGCCGGTCGGGCTCGGTGAGCCGGTTTTTGATCGCCTGGACGCTGATCTGGCGCATGCGCTGATGAGCATCAACGCGGTCAAAGGCGTGGAAGTTGGTGCGGGCTTTGCTGCGGTTGAACAGAAGGGCACCGAGCACCGGGATGAAATCACACCGGAAGGCTTTCTCAGCAACCACGCAGGCGGTGTGCTGGGCGGTATTTCCAGTGGCCAGGACATACTGGCCAGCATTGCGCTCAAGCCCACATCAAGCTTGCGTATTCCGGGCCGCTCGATCGATGTCACCGGCAATCCAGTGGAAGTGGTCACTACCGGGCGCCACGATCCCTGTGTCGGCATCAGAGCAGTACCTATAGCCGAGGCAATGACTGCCTTGGTACTGATGGATCATCTGCTGCGCCATCGGGCGCAGAACCAGGACGTTGATATGCCCAGCCTGTTGGGCTGATTTTCATTATTATTCAAGTGGTTCCAGGAACTTTTAAAGATGGCAGGTAAAACGCTTTACGATAAATTGTGGGATTCGCATCTGGTCACCCAGCGTGATGACGGCACCGCGTTGATCTATATTGATCGACACCTGATCCATGAGGTCACATCGCCTCAGGCATTTGAAGGCCTGCGCCTGGCCAATCGCCAGCCCTGGCGGCCCGATGCCAATCTGGCGACACCGGACCACAACATCCCGACCACGCGTGAAGAACGCAGTCAGGGTCTCGAAGGTATCAAGGATCCGGTGAGCCGGATCCAGGTGCGCACACTGGATGACAACTGTCGCAGTTTCGGTATTCTGGAGCTGGACATGAACGATGAGCGCCAGGGTATTGTTCATGTTGTGGGCCCCGAGCAGGGCGCAACCCTGCCCGGCATGACCATCGTCTGTGGAGACTCCCATACCTCCACACACGGCGCCCTGGGCGCCCTTGCACATGGTATCGGCACCTCCGAAGTCGAGCATGTGCTGGCGACGCAGTGTCTCATCCAGAGCAAGATGAAGAACATGCTGATTCGTGTTGATGGGCGCCTGAATCCCGGTGTGACTGCCAAGGATGTGGTGCTGGCCATTATTGGCGAAATCGGCACAGCCGGTGGCACCGGTTATACCATTGAGTTTGGCGGCGAAGCCATCCGTGCATTGAGCATGGAAGGGCGGATGACGGTCTGCAATATGGCGATTGAGGCCGGCGCTCGTGCCGGACTGATTGCCGTTGACCAGACCACCATTGATTACATCGAAGGCAAACCGTTCGCGCCCACCGGTGAGGTATGGGATCGCGCCGTGCAGGCGTGGTTGGGCCTGGTCAGTGATGAGGACGCCAAATTTGACCGCGTGGTGGTGATGGACGCCGCGGACATCATTCCCCAGGTTACCTGGGGCACATCACCCGAGATGGTTGCCCCGGTGACCGGAATGGTGCCAGATCCCGACCTGATCAGTGATCCGGGCAAACGCGAAAACGTGCAGCAGGCACTCAAGTACATGGGGCTCAAGCCCGGTACCGCCATCCAGGACATCAAGCTCGACTGTATTTTTATTGGTTCCTGCACCAATTCCCGTATTGAAGACCTGCGTGCAGCTGCTGCTGTGGTCAAGGGCCGCAAGGTTGCCAGCACCATTGAGATGGCACTGGTGGTACCCGGGTCCGGGCTTGTCAAAAAGCAGGCAGAGGCTGAGGGGCTGGACAGGATATTCATCGAAGCCGGCCTGGAATGGCGGGAGCCTGGCTGCTCGATGTGTCTGGCCATGAACGCCGACCAGCTGGGGCAGGGCAAACATTGCGCGTCCACCTCAAATCGTAATTTTGAAGGTCGACAGGGTTTTGGTGGGCGCACGCATCTTGTCAGTCCTGCAATGGCTGCGGCTGCGGCAATCAATGGCCATTTTGTTGACGTGAGGGACATACTGCTGTCCGGCGATCGTCCCCACTGAACCTGAGCCACACTCACTTACAAAGAATCGAGACAGATCATGAAAGCATTTACAGTACATGAAGGCCTGGTCATGCCACTGGACAGAGCCAACGTGGATACCGATTTCATCATTCCGAAACAGTTTCTGAAATCGATCAAGCGGACGGGTTTCGGTGTCAACCTGTTTGATGAGCATCGGTATCTGGATAAAGGTGAACCGGATTCGGATAACAGCAAGCGCCCGGTGAATCCCGACTTTGTGCTCAATCAGCCGCGCTATCGGGGTGCCAGTGTGTTGCTGGCGCGTGAGAATTTTGGTTGCGGATCCAGTCGAGAGCATGCGCCCTGGGCATTGGATGACTACGGTTTTCGCGTGATCATTGCGCCAAGTTTTGCTGATATATTCTTTAACAACTGCTTTAAGAATGGGATATTACCCATTGTTCTTGATGCAGATATAGTAAAAAACCTTTTTGAGGAGACCGAGAGGAATGAAGGGTTTTCGCTGAAGGTCGATCTCGCGAGTCAGACCATCACCCGCCCGGATGGAAGCCAGATTGATTTCGACGTGGACGGCTTTCGCAAGCACTGCCTGCTCAATGGCCTGGACGATATCGGGTTGACACTGGAGAGTGCCGATGCCATCAGTGCTTTTGAAGCCGCGTGGCGCGAGCGATCGCCCTGGTACTTCAGGGCGCCGCAGGGCTGAAAGGCCCGGTCAGTCACATACAGACAATCAGAAGATTTACAGGAAAGCCCATGAAAAAATTCAATGTCGCCGTTGTTGGTGCCACCGGTGCAGTCGGTGAAACCCTGATCAGTATTCTGGAAGAGCGTAATTTCCCGGTGGACAAGTTGTTTCCGCTGGCCAGTGAGCGCTCTGCAGGAGCCAAAACCCTGTTTCATGGCCGTCCCGTGACCATCCAGAACCTGGCGGATTTCGATTTCTCCCAGGTCGATATCGGACTGTTCTCCGCCGGTGGCAGCATTTCGGCTGAGTACGCCGAAAAAGCTGGCAAGGCGGGTTGCGTCGTGATCGACAACACTTCACATTTCCGTTATGACGAAGATGTGCCCCTTGTGGTGCCCGAGGTCAACCCGCAGGCTATTGCCGGTTACACGTCCCGCAACATCATTGCCAACCCGAATTGCTCGACCATACAGATGCTGGTGGCGCTGAAGCCCATTCATGATGCAGTGGGTATTGCGCGCATCAATGTTGCAACCTATCAGGCTGTTTCCGGCACTGGCAAGCCAGCGATCGAAGAGCTCGCCGGTCAGACAGCTGCCTTGCTCAATGGCCGTCCGGTTGAGTGCAACGTGTACCCAAAACAGATAGCATTCAATGCCTTGCCGCATATTGATGACTTTCAGGATAACGGATATACAAAGGAAGAAATGAAAATGGTGTGGGAGACACACAAGATTCTGGGTGACGACACCATTGGTGTGAATCCGACCTGTGTCCGTATCCCTGTGTTCTATTCCCACTCGGAAGCCGTCCATATCGAGACGCGTAAACCCATCAGCGAGGATCAGGTGCGCAAGCTGCTGAAAAAGGCGCCAGGCGTGAAGCTCATGGACAAGCGGGAGCCGGGTGGGTATCCAACACCGGTAGGCGACTCTGCTGGCAAGGATGAGGTGTTTGTCGGGCGTATCCGCCAGGATATTTCGCATCCAAATGGCATCAACCTCTGGATTGTGGGTGACAATGTTCGAAAAGGTGCTGCACTTAACTCAATTCAGATAGCCGAAGTGTTGATAAAAGACTACTTATCATGAATACTTACGGCAAATAAGTGAGCCCCAAGGAACCTCGGGCCAGGCTCGTCAAGGCGTTGCAGCATGATCAGATGGTTGCCGTTTGACGACCGCTCCGTGCCGGAGGTTCCCCAGGCGCCAAGGATCAGATCATGTCAAAAACGCCCTTGAAGGCCCTGCTGGCCATTGTTGTGCTGGCAGCCACACACGCAAAGGCAGTGGGTCTGGGCGACATCACGCTGGAATCTTCGCTGAACCAGCCGCTTTCTGCCACCATCCAGCTTACAGATACGGCAGGTGTGTCAGCGGAAGACATTGCAGTCAGCCTGGCCTCGGCGCGTGACTTTGACAGGTTCTCCCTGGATCGCCCTTATTTTCTTGACTCCATCCGCTTTGACGTAGAAACCAGTGATAGTGGGCACTATGTTCGTGTCACCAGCCGTGAGCCGGTAAGGGAGCCTTACCTGGCCTTTGTGCTGGACACCCGCTGGCCGCGTGGTCGGGTGCTGACCGAGTACACGCTGTTGCTGGATCCTCCGGCATTTTCTGGTCAGGCCGCCACTCAAGCGCCACAACCCCCGGTTCGTGCCGAGCAGCAGTCGGTTCCGCCCACGCCAGCCGCTGCGCCAGAGAGCAGTGCCGGAGCAACCGCAAGCCCGGAGCCTGCCCCGTCTGCCGGCGCCGCGGCGCCGCGGACCGATCAACAATTTGCCAGTGCGCCTGACTCAATTACCGTATCCGAAGTTGACACACTCTGGGATATTGCACTGCGCGTTCGCCCGGACAGTTCAGTGAGCGTGCAGCAGGCCATGATCGCACTGCAGCGTGCGAATCCGGACGCCTTCATCTCGGACAACATCAATCTGGTTCGCAGCGGTGCTGTGCTTCGCGTGCCCAGCGATGCGGATCTGCGCAGCGTGACCGCCGCCGATGCAGTGGCTGAGGTCGGCCGGCAGAACCAATTGTTTGCCAACCGCCAGTCTGCGCCAGCAGCGACGCAACCACTGACTGCTGGGCCGATCAGTGCGCTTGCCAGCACCGGGCAGCCTGGCGAGCTCACGGTGGTGACTTCGGATGAGCCTTCGGATGAGGCCTCAGCGGCAGCAACGGCTGCAGCCAGTGACAGCGCCGCACTTGATCAGGACATCCAGCGCATGGAAGACCGTCTTGCGGTAAGCCAGGAAGAGCTGGATCGGGTGGATCGCGAAAATGCGGATCTGAATGAGCGACTGGGCATGCTGCAGGAACAGATTGCGTCGGCGCAGGAGATTCTGCGTCTTCGTGACCTGGAGTTGGCGCAGTTACAGGCATCACTGGCGGAAAGCGGTGCACAGACGGCCATGAGCGAGACAGCAGGGGCCATGGATTCAGCACCTCCGCCGACGGTGACCCTGGCGCCAGAGGCCGGCATGGTTGAGCAGCTTGTCAACCGCGTGCTCAATAACCCCATACTGCTGGGCCTGGTACTTGGTCTGCTGGTGGCAATCCTTGTGTTGCTGCTGATTCGCCGCAACAAGAACCAGCAGACTGCGATGGCAGAAGATCGGGCTGATGACTTCACCGCACGAGATGAAGATCGCGTGGCTTTCGCCGCAGCAGGCCTGGCGGCGGGCGGTGGTGCGTTAGCAACCACTACCCGGGATAATGAACCTGAAGACTCATCCGCGGAAGAAAATGTTGACTGGATGGACGCCGCTGATGAGTCGGCTGAGACTGAAGAGCGTGAATCCAGAACGAGCGAAGAGACCGAGATCGATGCGCTGTTCGGTGTTGACTGGGACGACAGGGACGAAGGAGAAGATGAGCAGTTTCTGCCAGGCGAAAGCAGTGATGTACTACTGCACAAGGAGCAGAACGAGGAGCTGATTGCTGAAGTTGATGCCCTGATGGCCCATCAGCAGCATGAAGAGGCGCAAGCAATCCTTCAGGATGCGATAGTTGCTGACCCCAATGACACAGCACTTCGCGTCAAGTTGCTTGAAGTCTATGCCAGTCAGGGGGACGAGACAGCTTTCCGCCTGCAGGAGTCCGAGCTGTCGCGGCTGCCGATGGATGAGCAATCGCAACAGAAACTTGAAGATTTGCGCCTCATGATGTTCTCGGCCACTCTGCTTGATCGCGAAGCGGACGCCAACCATGAAGATAAAGCTGGTGAAAACAATGATCTGGACGACATTGATGACATCGAGCTTGAACTGGATATGGCGGCCAGCTCGGATGTTGACGACAACAAGGTATTACACGGCTCCTCACCTGATTCGGCGTCTTACACGGATGACGACACGGATGACATCAACTTTGATCCTTTTGATGACCCGGAACAACAGTCGACTTCTACAAGCACCGTCGCCGCAGGCGAGATACCGGATGATGGCGACACAGACGCCGATGACTCGGATATTGATTTTGATTTTGACCTGGATCTTGATCTCGATGCTGAGCTGGACAGCGACGACGACGCCGACCTGGATGAAATTTCGCTGACTGAGAAACCTGAGGCTGACGCCGAGAAGGGTGACGAGGATGATGAGGAATTCAGTTTCGATATTGATGACTTTGATCTTGATGCCCCTGCCGATGATGCAGTGAGCTCTGACAGCACAGACGATACAGGCATTGAGGAAATTGAAGCAGCAGACATAGCAGCTGAACCGGACCTGGAGCTTACGCTGGACGATGAGGACTTTGTCCTGCCTGAGCCTGAGCCGGAGCCGGAGCCGGAGCCGGAGCTTGAGGCAAGGCCAAAGCCAGAGTCTGAGTTCGACACCGAACTCGAGCCGGAACCGGAACCTGTCCACACGACCAGCGCCCTGGATGACCTGGAGTTCACATCTGGCGCACTCACCGGTGCCACAGACACGGCTGCTTCCGAAGGCGATGACGACGAGTTCCAGTTTCTGTCGGACAGTGATGAGGCTGGCACCAAGCTGGATCTTGCACGCGCGTATATCGATATGGACGATAGCGAAGGTGCCCGGGAGATTCTTGCCGAGGTGATCGATGAAGGTACGGAAGCTCAGGTGCAACAGGCACGCGATCTGCTGGCCCGCCTTGACTGACGGTCCACTCTTGCCTGGTTACTGAATCTGGGTCACGGAATCTGATTGTGTCTGAACGAATTGCCTTGTGTGTGGAATATGATGGCGCTGCATTTCATGGTTGGCAGCGACAGGCCTCACCCTTGCTGCCAACAGTTCAATCAGCACTGGAAAAGGCGCTCTCCGCCATAGCAGATACTGCGATTTCCATTTCCTGCGCTGGTCGAACCGATACCGGCGTGCACGCCACCGGTCAGGTCATTCATTTTGATGCACCCATTGATCGTGGCGAAAAAGCCTGGCTTATGGGGACCAACAGTCTGCTGCCAGCCAGTGTGCGCGTGCAATGGGCAAAAACGGTTGATGCCCGCTTTCATGCACGCTTCTCGGCAACCGAGCGTCGCTACCGATATGTCATTCATTGTCATGCAGTCGCTCCGGCCTTGATGCGCGGACAACTGACGCACAGTCGCGTGCCGCTGGATGCGGTTGCCATGCACGAAGCCGGCAAGGCGCTGATTGGTGAACATGACTTCAGTGCGTTCCGGGCCGCAGGCTGCCAGTCGCGTACACCGTGGCGTCACGTCAGCCAGCTTCAGGTATACAGGCGTGGCAACTTTCTGGTCATCGATATACGGGCAAACGCGTTCCTGCAGCATATGGTCCGGAACATCGCCGGGTCACTGATGGCTGTTGGCCGCGGTGAGCAACCGCTCCACTGGTTGGCTGAGCTGCTGAGCGGTCGCGATCGGACGAAGGCGGCTGCAACAGCCAGTCCTGCAGGCCTCTATCTGGTGTCGGTAGGCTATCCGGCTGAATACGGCTTGCCGGTTACACCGCAAGGGCCGTGTTTTCTCGGTGACATGTGAATCAGGCCGAATTTCCTGTGCAGTATCTGTTAAAATTCCCGTTTTTCGTTTTGTGCCTGTCTGCAGTGTCTGTCTGCAGAGCGTGTATTGGGAGGGCTTCCGTGTGAGCAGAGTGCGGGTCAAAGTATGCGGCATCACCCGGCCGGAGGATGCAATCCTGGCGTCCCGGTCTGGCGCTGATGCCATTGGCCTGGTGTTTTACGGGAAGAGTCAGCGCTGTGTTGATGTCGAGCAGGCAAAGGCCATTCGTGCCGCATTGCCCGCGTTTGTTTCCCTGGTGGCCCTGTTCGTGAACCCTGCCGTTGCACAGGTCCGTGAATTACTCGATTCGCTGGCCATTGATTGCCTGCAGTTTCACGGGGATGAATCACCTGATTTTTGTGCTCAGTTTGCACATCCTTACATGAAAGCCCTCAGGGTACGGGACAACTCGAACCCATTACCAGAACTGGAGCGCTATGCCGGTGCCAGTGCCATCCTGCTGGACAGTTTTGATCCCGCGCTGGCAGGCGGCACGGGCAAAACCTTTGACTGGTCGATCGCCAGTCGGTGCGTTGCAGGCACCAGCCAGGCCATAGTGCTGGCCGGAGGGCTGACATCGGACAATGTGGTTCAGGCTATCGAGCAGGTCCGCCCGTGGGCGGTGGACGTAAGCAGTGGCGTGGAAAGTGAGCCCGGCATCAAATGCCGGAAGCGTATGAGTGAATTCTTCAACGAGGTATATCGTGTCCAATCTGCAGCAGCAATTTGATGGTCCCGATGCCAGTGGGCACTTCGGTCCCTATGGTGGCATTTTTGTAGGCGAAACGCTGATGGCAGCGGTGGAAGAGCTGGACCAGCTTTACACCAGGTTGTCCCGGGATCCCGAGTTCTGGCGCACCTTCGATGCTGATCTGGCGGATTACGTCGGCAGACCTTCACCGCTGTACCTCGCCGAGCGGCTGACCAGCAAATACGCTGGTGCCCGAATTGTGCTCAAGCGCGAAGATCTCAACCATACCGGCGCGCACAAGATCAACAACACCATCGGGCAGGCATTGCTGGCCAAGTTCATGGGCAAGCAGCGCATCATAGCCGAGACCGGCGCCGGTCAGCATGGCGTTGCCACCGCAACCGTTGCTGCACGACTTGGACTGGAGTGCCATGTCTATATGGGCGCTGAGGATGTCCAGCGTCAGGCAGCCAACGTGTTCCGGATGAAATTGCTTGGCGCTAACGTGGTGGCGGTGGAAAGTGGTTCGCGCACTCTCAAGGACGCCATGAATGAGGCGTTGAGAGACTGGGCCACCAACGTTGACAATACTTACTACATTATTGGTACGGTGGCCGGTCCGCACCCGTATCCCAGGTTGGTACGCGACTTTCAATGTGTCATTGGCCGCGAGGCCCGCGAGCAGTCACTGGCCAAATACGGCGTCCTGCCTGACGCGCTGGTGGCTTGTGTCGGCGGTGGCTCCAATGCCATTGGCCTGTTTCATCCCTTTCTGTCCGATACCGGGGTGAAGATGTACGGTGTCGAGGCCGGGGGGGATGGCGTTGATACGGGGCGCCATGCTGCACCGCTGAGCGCCGGGCGACCCGGTGTATTGCACGGTAATCGCACTTACCTCATGAGCAGTGATGATGGCCAGATTCTGGCCACTCATTCGGTATCGGCAGGGCTGGATTATCCGGGCGTTGGACCGGAACATGCCTGGCTCAAGGATATCAAGCGAGTGGACTATGTCTCGGTGACCGATCAGGAGGCGCTGGATGCTTTCCGCGAGCTGACTCGTATGGAAGGCATCATTCCCGCCCTGGAATCAGCGCATGCGCTGGCCTATGCAGGCAAGCTTGCCGCCACTCTGTCGCCGGAACAGATTGTCATGGTCAATCTTTCCGGTCGCGGTGACAAGGACATACATACGGTTGCTGAAATAGATGGCATCACGTTGTGATGGTGAGACTCAAGATCAAGGACTACAGGACATGACCCAGGCTAGCGCCCAGACAGGGACCCGAATACAGACAGTGCTGGACAACGCAAGAAAACAGGGCCGCAAGGCCCTGATTCCCTACATTGTGGCCGGGGACCCGGACGCCGCCACCACCGTGAGTCTGATGCACTCCCTGGTGGCGCAGGGCGCCGATATCATCGAACTGGGTGTGCCCTTCAGTGATCCTTCTTCCGACGGTCCTGTCATCCAGCTTGGCGGTGAGCGTGCGCTGGCGGCAGGCATGACATTGTCTGGCGTGCTGAAAGTGGTCAGCACATTCCGTGAAGTGGACAGCGACACACCCGTTGTGCTGATGGGGTATCTCAATCCAGTGGAGTCCATGGGTTATCAGCGCTTTGCCGAGCGTGCAGCCGCCGCTGGTGTGGACGGCGTGTTGATGGTGGACCTGCCGGTACCTGAAGCATCCGAGTGGCTGAAAATCCTTGAGGCACAAGGTCTGGATACAGTGTTCCTGGTGGCCCCGACGACACACCCGGCGCGTCTCGATACCATCTGCAAGTATTCAACCGGATATATCTATTATGTGTCACTCAAAGGTGTCACCGGCGCGGCCATCACTGATCACGGTGATATCCAGCAACGCATTTCCGAGCTCAGGGCCAGAACCCGTCAGCCGATCGTGGTGGGTTTTGGCATCAAGGATGAAGCCAGTGCCGTCGCCATGGCCGGACTGGGTGATGGCGTGATTGTCGGCAGTGCTCTGGTGTCCCGGATTGCACGCTTCAGCGAGCCGGACGCCGACATATCGTCCGACAGTATCCGGGATGCAGTGTCGCTGATCGCGCGCATACGCAAGGCACTGGACGAAATGTAGTGATAGAATACCCGCAATTGGCTCCCTAAAGGATTGAATTCAGGAAAGTCTCTATGAGTTGGATAAACAAGATCCTGCCGTCTATCGGTGGTACTGGTCCCGGCAACAATGGCAAACAGAAGTCCAGTGTGCCGGAAGGATTGTGGAAGAAGTGCCCACGCTGCGAAGCGGTTCTTTACCGGCCCGATCTGGAACGTAATCTGGATGTATGCCCAAAGTGTGATCATCACCTGCGAATTACGGCAAGGCGCCGTCTGGAGCTTTTCCTGGACCCGGGTGAACCGCAGGAACTGTTTGTTGATGTGGAACCTGTGGATATCCTGAAATTCAAGGATCTGAAAAAGTACAAGGACCGCCTGGCAGCGGCCCAGAAGAGCACTGGCGAAAAAGACGCGCTGATCGTTGTGCGCGGTCAGGTCAAGGGCACCGAAATGGTAGTGGCAGCCTTTGAGTTCGGTTTCATTGGCGGCTCCATGGGCGCTGTGGTGGGTGAAAAGTTCGTCCGGGCTGTGGATGTATGCATCGACGAAGGTCTGCCACTGGTCTGTTTCTCCACCAGCGGTGGCGCGCGTATGCAGGAAGCGCTGGTGTCATTGATGCAGATGGCCAAGACATCGGCTGCGCTTGCGCGACTCAGGCAACATGGTATTCCTTTCATTTCGGTGTTGATTGATCCGGTTTATGGTGGTGTGTCTGCCAGTCTGGCCATGTTGGGCGATATCAATATTGCAGAACCCAATGCGCTGGTGGGATTCACCGGACCCGATGTGATCCGCCAGACGGTTCGTGTGAAACTGCCGGACGGTTTCCAGCGCAGTGAATTTCTGCTCGAGCATGGTGCCATCGACATGATTGTTCACCGCCGGGACCTGCGCGACCGTGTACAGGGCCTGGCCGGCAAGCTCATGCAATTGCCGCCCGTGGCCTGAGCAGGAACGCCGATGAGCAGGGATCAGGCTCACTTGGACCTGCCTCACATGAACCTTGATCAGTGGCTTGACAGAATCCAGCAGCTTCATCCCCGTGAGATCGACATGTCCCTGGACCGTGTGCGTCTGGTGGCCGGGCGTATGGGCCTGCTGGGGCTTTCGGACATGCCGGTCGTCTCCGTTGCCGGTACCAACGGCAAGGGATCCTGCGTGGCAACCGTGACTGCCTTGCTCATCGCGTCGGGCCATCGTGTGGGTACCTTCACTTCTCCACATCTGCTTGATTACAACGAACGCATCTGTGTTGATGGTTCGCCCGCCAGCGATGACGTGATTGTTGCCGCTTTTGAGCATATCGAACGCCACCGCGGTGATGTGCAGTTGACCTACTTTGAGTTTGGCACCCTGGCGGCGTTTTGTGTGTTTGAATCAGCCGGTGTCGATGCGCTGGTCCTGGAAGTGGGGCTTGGCGGTCGCCTGGATGCGGTCAACATCATCGATGCCAGTGTTGCGGTGATCAGCAGTATTGATCTTGATCATCAGGAATGGCTGGGTGATACACGCGAGTTGATTGCACTGGAGAAGGCCGGCATCTTCCGACCCGGCATACCTGTTGTCTGTGCTGATCCGGATCCGCCCGAAACCCTGTTTGCCGCTGCAGTGGCAATGTCCTGTCCGTTTTACCTGCTGGGGCGGGACTTCAGCGCAAAGGACGAAACCGGCCAGCCCGGGCGTTGGTGCTGGCAGGGCCAGGACGGGCAGGGTGGCACGCGAGTTGTCCACGGCCTGGCTGACAGTGGCCTGCTGCGTTCCAATATTGCCGCTGGCCTGCAGGCCGTGCTGCTGTTGCCGCTGCCGGTCCGGTTTGATGCCGTGCCTGGCGTGGTCAGCCAGCTCTCCCTGCCGGGTCGTCAGAGCGTCCGGGAGATCGCCCGGCGTCGATGGTTACTTGATGTGTCACACAATCCCCATGCGGCGGCGCAGCTGGCCAGGCGGATCCACAGCGAACGTGAGGCGGGGCGGCGCATTCATCTGATACTGGCCATGATGCGTGACAAGGATGTGGACGGTTACATTCGCGCCTTAGAATCCGAAGTGGATTTCTGGTATATTGCGCAGGTCAATCTGGCGCGATGTATGGGTGCGGACGACCTGCTGCATCAGCTTGTTGAGGCGGGAGTTGATCCTGAACATCATTCCGGTCCCTACAGCAGCGTCGCAGATGCCTGTCTTGATGCTTGTAGCCGCGCAAGCGAGGATGACACAATTGTTGTATGCGGTTCGTTCTTTACCGTTTCAGATGCCATGCGATGGCTGGCTCAACGGTAACCACCCCATGGCAGCGCTGAAGAGGCCAAAAGCTTGAATCAGACGACCCGGCAAAGGCTGGTAGGTACTGCGGTACTGCTGATAGTCGCCGTCATACTCCTGCCGGTGCTGCTTGATGGCAGCGGTACATATCAGCAGGATATCGAGCGCCGTGTCCCGGTATCACCGCAAACTCCCGAAGTACCCACTGTCACGCCCCAGCGGCCAGTCATCACAGCCGACAGCGACGATATCCGTGTTGATCAGAGCACACGTCGCATTCAGCCGATACCTTCCCCGGTTACCATTTCCGAGCCTGTGCGCGCCGGTGACGAAACTGATGACGCCAGTGCAGAAGTGGCAGATACTGACAGCGCTGAAGAATCCTCACCCGCCGTGGCAGTTGTGTCGGAGGCGCCGCGCCTAGACAGCAGTGGCCTGCCCGAAGCCTGGAGCGTGCAATTGGGTGCGTTCTCCAACCAGAACAACGTCCGGACCCTGGTGGATCGACTCATGGCCGCCGGGCATCCTGCCTACACACGTCCCATCAGCAGCGCGCAGGGGCAGCTGACCGGGGTGTATGTCGGCCCCAAGGTAGACCGATCTACCGCCCTGGCGCTGCAGAGTGAGCTGGCCGAAACATTTGAGTTGAACGGGCGGGTTGTGCGATATGAAATTGATGAGCAGTAGGCAACATCGGTGGTGACATGAACTGGGTCGATATTGTCATACTGATCATTGTTGGCCTGTCCTGTATTTTTGGCCTGTGGCGCGGTTTTGTCCGTGAAGTGCTGTCACTGCTGGCCTGGGTGGCAGCCTTGCTGGTGGCAAGTTATTACAGCTCACATCTGGCGCCGGTTTTTTCGCGCTTCATAGACAGCAGCACCATACGCCACGTGCTGGCATTTGCGCTGCTTTGTCTGATAACGCTGTTGCTGGGCGGATTGGTGAATCATTTTATGTCAAAGTTGATCAATCTGGCCGGTCTTCAGGTAACTGACCGATTACTTGGTGCAGTGTTTGGTATCGCACGCGGCGTGATCGTGGTTGCGATAGTGGTATTTTTTGCCTCGGCATTCTACGCCGAAGAACCATGGTGGCAGGCATCGCAATTAATGCCGCATGTCATCGAACTCATCGATTGGTCCAGGCTGTTCATTGATGACTTTGCAGTCAGCGCCTGATCTTTCAGTATTGTCACAACGGGGATGATTGAATGTGCGGAATTGTGGGAGTGGTTGCCAGTACCGATGTCGCAGTGTGTCTTTACGACACACTGACAGTGCTGCAGCATCGAGGGCAGGATGCTGCAGGGATCGCCACCAGCGATCAGGGCAAACTGAACCTGCGAAAGGACAACGGCCTGGTCAAGGACGTGTTCCGGACCCGCCACATGCGCCGGCTTACAGGACGCATGGGTATCGGACACGTACGCTACCCGACCGCTGGCAGCTCAAGCCCGGCACTGGCCCAGCCTTTCTACGTCAATTCACCCTATGGTCTGTGCCTTGCTCACAACGGTAATCTGACCAATTCCGAAGCACTGGGCCGGGATCTGTTCCGGGAGGATCTGCGGCACATCAATACCGATTCGGATTCGGAGATCCTGCTCAACGTGTTTGCCCACGAGCTCCAGCAACTGGGCAAGATAGTGCCTACACCTGAAGACATCTTTGCGGCAGTGGAAGGGGTTCACAAGCGTTGTCGTGGTGGCTATGTTGCGCTGGTGATGATTACCGGTCACGGCATAGTGGGCTTCCGGGACAAAAATGGCATCAGGCCACTGGTCTATGGCAAGCGGGAACGAAACGGCATGACCGAATACATGCTTGCCTCAGAGAGTGTTGCACTTGACTCCCAGGGTTTTACCCTGGTTCGTGACGTAGCCCCGGGTGAAGCGGTCTACATTGATGCCGAAGGTGACATCCATACCCGTCTCTGCGCTGAAAGCGCGGTTCATGCGCCCTGTATTTTCGAACATGTATACTTTGCGCGGCCTGATTCACTGATGGACAGCATTTCGGTATACAAGGCCCGACTTCGCATGGGCGAACGACTGGCTGACAAGGTCAATCGTCTGCGACCCGACCACGATATTGATGTTGTGATTCCGATTCCCGACACCAGTCGAACCTCGGCCCTGGAGCTTGCCAACCGTCTCGGCGTCAAGTACCGGGAAGGCTTTGTAAAGAACCGATATATTGGACGTACGTTCATTATGCCGGGCCAGAGTCAGCGCCGGAAATCGGTCCGACAGAAACTGAATGCGATAGAGCTTGAATTCCGCGACAAGAATGTCCTGCTGGTAGACGATTCCATTGTTCGGGGTACCACGTGTCGTCAGATTATCCAGATGGCCCGTGATGTCGGTGCACGCAAGGTTTACTTTGCATCTGCAGCGCCCCCGGTTCGTTACCCCAATGTGTATGGTATAGACATGCCCGCGGCAAGTGAGTTGATTGCCCATGGCCGTACAGAAGAGGAAGTCCAGAAACTCATTGGTGCGGACTGGCTGGTGTTCCAGGACCTGAGCGACCTCATTGCCGCGTCCGCTGAAGGTAATGCGAACATCAAGTCCTTCGAGTGCTCGGTTTTCACCGGTGAATACATAACCGGGGACGTGGATGAAACCTATCTGCGCAAACTGGAGAGCATTCGTAATGATGCCGCCAAACAGCAGAAACGCGTGCCGCTTGATGGTCGCAGTAAACTGCCCGAATCGGCATCGGCCTGAGTGGGCAGGGCACAATGAGAGCACAAGAGCACATTAACAGTCCCAGCCACACTCCCAGCGACAGCATTGGCCACAGCGCACAGGATGTCGCCGACCTTCAGGTGCTCGGTAATGCCATTCTGGACCGGGCTGCGGGGATTTTGCGCGGAAAGCGCCCACAACTGAAAGTGGCACTTTGTTGCCTGCTCTCCGGTGGTCACCTGCTGGTGGAGGATTTGCCAGGTATGGGCAAGACCACGTTGGCACGTCTGCTCGCCAGTCTGCTCGGACTGCAGTTCAATCGGATACAGTTTACCAGTGATCTGCTGCCCGCTGACATTCTGGGCTGTTCAGTCTACGATTCGCATTCATCGAGTTTTACTTTCCATGAAGGGCCAGTGTTCACCCAGGTACTGCTTGCCGATGAAATCAACCGTGCCAGCCCTCGCACCCAAAGTGCACTGCTCGAGGCGATGGCCGAGGGTCAGGTCAGTGCCGAGGGGGAAACCAGGGCACTGCCAAGTCCATTCTTTGTCATCGCCACTCAGAACCCTGCCGAGATGACCGGTACGTTTGCCTTGCCTGAATCCCAACTTGATCGATTCATGATTTCACTCTCGCTTGGATATCCTGATGCAGCCAGCGAGCGCGAGTTGTTGCAGGCCGGTAACCCGGTTCAGGCGCTTTCGTCGATTGAACCCATGATGAGTGCAGACAGGCTGGTGCAAGTGCATACGCGAAGCAGGGCTGTGCACTGCAGCGAAGCATTGCTGGACTATCTCCAGCGCCTGATTCAGAGTACCCGGGAACAGGCACAGCTGCGCAGCGGACTGTCGCCGCGCGGTGCGATTGCACTGATCGGCTGCGCACGGACCATGGCGGTACTGTCCGGGCGAGATCACGTCATACCGGAAGATATACAGGCTGTGTTCGTCCCTGTGTGTCGACACCGTGTGGTTGGCTTGCAGTCTGGCAGTTTGCTGCAGAATGATGCACTTTTGGAAGATATTCTCAGGCACACGTCAGTGTTTTGAGCACACCCCTGACGTGTGATCAACAGCATTGCGAATGTGCGCGCGGGGGACCTGTGGTGAGAATCTCGCTCAATGAATACAGCGCAGCCTGGCTGAACCGCCGGGTGCCGCCCGCCGCCATGGTGAAGCTTGCCTATCGCAATATTTTCATCCTGCCCACCCGCTCGGGTATGGGTTTGCTGCTTGTTGCCCTGCTTGTTTTTCTTGCGGCTGCAAACTACGGATTGAGCATCGGTTTTACGCTCAGTTTTCTGATGGTGAGTGTGTTCATTGTCAACTTGCTGCACACCTACAGGAATCTGGCCGGTATAGCGGTTCACGGAACTGCCGGCAGTGCGGTTTTTGCTGGAGAAAAAGCTCGTTTTTCGGTTCGCCTGATTCCGCTTGATGATCGCTGCCATGAAGCGGTCCGGGTGGGTTTCAAAGACCAGGCCCATGCACAGTTGATGAACCTGGACGCCCCTCGCACCATCACCCTGTCTGTTGTTTCCATACAACGTGGTTATCAGCCGATGCCGCGTATGAGAATCGATACTGTTTTTCCATTGGGGCTGTGCCGGGCCTGGTCACATCCTGCTCTGACCATGCGTTGTCTGGTATACCCGGCACCATGTCCGCCGCCGGATCGATCAGTTGGTGGTACCACCTTTGGCGAAGGGCACTACACCCTGGCGCAGGCTGATGAGGAATTCCGTGGCCTGCGAGACTATCGTCCGGGTGACCCCATCAATCGAATTGCGTGGAAGAGCCTGCCGGGAACCCGTCAACTCCAGGTAAAGGACTATGCCGCGGCGGCGGCTGACTCGACAGTTCTTGACTGGCACAGCTTCCCTGGAGTGGCACACGAGACGCGGCTATCCTACCTCTGTCATCTTGTACTCGAACACGAACGCAATCATATCCGTTACTCGGTACGCCTGCCTCACTGGCAGTCAGTCACTGGCATCGGGACGGAACATTGTAATTCAGTACTGGAGAAGCTGGCTTTATGCGACCTGTGATGCCGTATGAACAGGTCAATCGGCTCAGTCTGATCTGGCTGACAGCTGCGCTGGCTTTTTCGGCGCTGCCTCACCTGCTGCGACTTCCCTTCTGGGTTGTTCCCCTGGCAATCATCTGTGTGGTATGGCGCACAGGGACAAAACCCGCCTACTTGCCAGGTTTCTTTGTGAAACTGATGCTGGTGATCTTTGTGGTTGTGATAACACTTGCCGGGTACGGCCTGCACGAGTCCTCGGTTGATGTCTCGGTGACTTTGCTGTTTTGTGGGATCTTTCTCAAAATGCTGGAGGTCAGGGTTGCCCGGGACTTGCTGTTTATCAGCTCGCTTGGTTTCCTGCTGATTGCCACGCAATTGATTCATTCACAAAGTATGATGTCCACCGCACACAGCGCTGTGTCTGCCGCTCTGCTGGTTGCAGCCATGCTCAGTGCACAACGCTCGCCTGATCAGCAATCGATTTCAGCAAATTTTCGGTACACGGCCAGTCTGTTTGCGCATGCGCTGCCGCTGCTTGTTGTGATGTCTTTGCTGTTTCCCAGGATTGAGCCGTTGTGGAGCATGCCGACGCCGTCAAATACAGCACTTACCGGCGTCAGCGACGAAATGACGCCTGGCGATATTGAGCAACTGGGTCGTTCTGGCGAGCTGGTCATGCGTGTTCGTTTTGATCAACAACAGCCGGAACCGCGATCACTCTACTGGCGTGGCCTTGTGCTGGACAGCTTTGATGGCCAGCGATGGTTCCGTAACAACAATGGGCCAACACGCTCACAACATGCTGTTGACTCACTTGCGCCTGAAGCCAGTGAAAACGGCAACAGCTACGAAGTGGTGCTGGACCCTACGGGGCGTGATTGGGCTTACACGCTGGAGTGGTCGGCGCACAATGGCAGCCAGCTGTGGCAGACACATGATGGTGCATTCCATTTGACGGACAGGGTGACCCGCAGGCTGAGCTATTCCATGGTTTACCCTGAGGATGGCATGACGGATACGCGACAACTGATCGCCGGATCAGATCAGTTCCTGCAGCTGCCTTCTTCGGGTAACACCCAGTCAAGAGCGTTGGCAGCCTACTGGCGCAATCAGAGTGAAACGGCTGGCGACTTTGTTGACCATGTGTTCCGTCACTTCAACCAGGAGGCCTTTCATTACACGCTTTCCCCGGCTGCCACGGGCAGCAACTCAATTGACGATTTCCTGTTCACAACGCGCGAGGGCTTTTGTGGGCACTATGCCGGCGCACTTGTCTTTCTGCTCAGGGCAGCGGGCTATCCAGCCAGGGTGGTAGTGGGTTACCAGGGCGGTGAATATAATCGTTTCGACGACTACATGATGGTGTATCAATACAACGCCCATGCCTGGGCCGAGTACTGGCAGCCAGGTGACGGCTGGCAGCGTGCGGATCCCACCATGGCCGTGGCTCCCTCACGGATACTTGATGGCGCTGAACCCTGGTTCGCATCGCAGCCGGATTTTCTCGGTGATAGCGGAATGTCGATGATCCGCTTCCGACACATGAACTGGGTCAACACATTGCGACTGCGTCTTGATTCAGTTGATTATGCCTGGCATCGCTGGGTGTTGGGTTTTGATGCTGCCGCCCAGTTGCGCCTGTCCGACCGACTGGCCAGGGTCACTGGCAGTGGTGGTCTTGTGCTCATGTACATTCTGTCTACCTCCCTGGCGCTGCTGCTCAGTGTGATCTGGGCGCTGAGCCGGGCGCGATCGCCTGGTACCACCACCTCTGCAGTGAAACACTACCAGCGGTTTCTGGGTGCAATGAGACAGTTTGGTCTGCCAAGGCAGTCCGGGGAGGGGCCGCATGCCTATCTGCGACGAGTAGCTGGCCAGATTCCTGACGAGGCCGCTCGCCGGGCGGCAGAAAATGTCACGGACAGTTTCGTCCGGCTTCACTACGGCATCAGTGCGATCAGCGACAGGCAGTTGCTGGAGAAACAACTCAAGGGTGATGTGAGTCAGTTCAGGCGCTGCCTCAACCGCCGGCAAGCCGGGTAGTGAAACCCTGATCGTCCAGCCAGCGCTTTACCTGATCGCGTTTGTCCCCCTGCACCTCCACTGCATGATCTGCAGTCACACTGCCGCCTGTGCCGCAGTGTTTTTTCAGTGACGTGGCTATACGGGACAGGGTCATCGCGTCACTTCCCAGGCCGTCGATGACGGTGACGGTCTTGCCTCGCCGACCACGGGTTTCACGCCGAATTCGCACAATGCCATCAGTCGGGGTGGCCGAGGCCGGTTTTGACGCCGCTGATCTGCATACGCAGGCGGATCGGACCTGGCCACAATCCGGGCACATGCGCCCGGTTTCAGTGCTGTACACAAGACGGGAGGCCATATCAGTGACTTCGGTACAACGGGGGCAGGGCGTAGGGCGCCTGCTTCTGGTGCAACTGTCGTTGTTGCTGCTCTTTCTCACGCAACTGTGAGACTGCCAGCAGCACCGTTTTGGCAATGTTCTGGCGCTGTTCCGCCATTGCAGGTGTGTCAGCACCTGTACTGCTGTACAGCGCCGCCTGCAGCGCGGTGCTTGCGGCCGCAATCTGGCTGTCCCTGCAATGGCGTACCAGCGCGTCCAGGGTGTGCAGGCTTTCATCCCGGTAATACTGTCGGCCCCAGGCGATCAATGTCTGGCGCAAGCGGGGTATGTCGGCGTGCTGACAGGCCTGCTTGAGGTCATTGAATGCCAGTGATTCCTGGTTTGCGGCAATGCTGCGCTGGTAGGCTTCGGTTACCGTCGGGCCGGTGTCCTGAACGGAATCGGACCGGGCACTTCTCCGGTAGGACATCAGTAACAGTGTCGCAAATGCGGCAAGTAGCGCGGCAAGCGCGGCCATTATCCAGGCCGGTGTCTGTGGTGTGCTGACCAGGGTGTCTTCAGACAATAACGCCCCTGGCAGGTCGCCCAGCGTTTCGTTCATTACCAGCCCGTTGTCCGGCGCGCTGGGTTCGCGAAGGGCTGGTCCGGTAACGGCCAGGGTGCGAGCGGGCAGTACGGCGTACTCCAGGGACTCGGTGTCGGTATTCCACCAGGGGATACGAACCTCTGGCAGGGTTATGGTGCCGGTGTCGGTGGCAACAATGGACCAGCTTTCGCGACGTTCGCCAACAACGTTGCCATCAACTACCGAGCGGCGAATGTCAGGTCGCTCGGGGTAAACATTGGCATTTTCCGGGTCCAGCGACGGTAGCGGTGGCAGGGCAGGACCATCCAGGCCAAATGCCTGGAGAGTGACTTCCCGCTCAACGGTGTCGCCTGGCGCAATGCGGTCGATGTTGTCACTGAAACGTTCACTGATCGTCACCGAGCGTGATGGTAGCCAGGTGTCGTATGAAGGGTAGTCCGAGGGGCGCTCACGGACGCGTACCTCGGTGCCGGCCGCAAAGGCGGTCACCGGTTCAACGTGGGTATTGCGAAACACAAAGCGACTGGAGCCATCTGTGACCTGTCCCTGAAAGACGATATCAGGTATGACCAGGTCGCCGCTACGTTGGGGAAAAATCACGTAGTTCATTTCATAGACGCCATAACGGACACCGTCAATGAGTTGTTCATACTGGCTCGGTGGGCCGAGCATCTGGACCACGGCATTGTCCAGGTCCAGCTCGGTAAAATTCGGGTTACGGATGCCACTGATGGTGTAGTACAGACGTATGGTGAACAGCAGCTGTTCCTGCACATAAAGCTCAGTGGTATTGATTGACGTCTCCATGCGCAGATCAGGGTGCGAGGAGGCGCCGGACGCGTCGTCAGCGGCCAGCACATTGATCGGGAAAGGGTCCGTGGGTTGCTCGTCGACCATGATCGACGGAATTTCCTGTTCACCCAGACGTCGCGGGAACAGAACCAGAGTATATTCAGTCCAGGCCTGTACACGGTTGTTGACGGTCTGCAGGCGGCTGGATGAGCGGGTGGAGATGACCTCGAAATTGTTTCCGAACGCTGAAATGTCCATCGGGACAGCGCCCTGGCGATCATTGACCCGAATGCGCATTGTGATGGTTTCGCCGCGCTTGATTTCATCCCGGTCGATCCGGACGTCGATGGAAGATTGGGCAAGCGCCATGGAGCCCAGAAAGGCGGCCAGAATAACAACCAGCAGCCATATCAGTATGCGTTTGCTGCGAAAGGTGGCGTGTTTTGTCATAGCTGCCTGCCTGCGGCTCGTGCTTCGATCTGTCGCCGTCTGTATTCAAATCGGAATTTTCGTTCCAGCAATTCGCCGGGATCGTCTTCAATCCGGCGTAGCCACTGCTCCAGAGACTCCTGGTCCTCCATTTCCTCGATGTTCATTTCTGTCTGCTGGTCCTGGCTCCCGTCCTCGTCTGGCTGCTGGTCCATCGCGTCCTGCTGCTGATCGGTCTCGTCCTGTTGCTCCTGGTCACTATCCTGCTCGTCGGTCTGCGGATCACTCTGGTCGTCAGCGTCGCTGTCGGCGTCGTCCTGTTGCTGATCCTGGCCGTCATCGGACTCGTCGCTGTCCTCGCTCTCCGCTTCCTGTTCCTGTTCGTCCAGCAGGTCTTCAAGAATCTGCTTGTTGTGCAGCGCATCGGCGTGTTCCGGATCCAGGGCCAGGGCGGCTTCATAGGCGGCAATGGCTTCCTGGATCATGCCCGCATAGGCCAGTGCATTACCCATGTTGTAGATGGAGTCCGGGTCCTGTCCCTCACTGAAAAGTTCTATGGCAGCTTCGTAATTGCCGGCGCGGAAATAGGAGGCGGCACGCCATTGGCTGGATTCGAACAGTTCGGCGGCGCGTTCATGCTGGTTCTCTTCCCAGGCGCGGGCGCCTTGCTGGTTGCGCGTCTGCCAGAGGCTGCGAAGATCAAACGCGTGCGCCGGTGCTGTGGGTACCAGCATGCCAACAGTGAGCATGCTGCTTACAACAACGGCCAGCAGCCAGCCGCGACGGAAAATCAGTGCACCAAAAGGCAACATCAGCAAAACCAGCCAGGGGCCAAGATCATTCCAGACGTCGTATTCCTGGTCGGTCTCCAGATATTGTGAGTCGGTCGGCAGCATGGCGTCGGACAGGACATGGCTCACGTCATTGTTATTCAGCGTTATGTCATGGTAACGGCCACCGTTGGCGCTGGCCAGAGCCTGCAGGTTGCCTCGCCGCAGCTGGGGTACAACCATGTTGCCGGCGCTGTCGTTCAGGTAATCACCGTCAGCGGTCGGGATAGGTGCGCCGCGTTCGGTCCCCACCCCGATGACGGACAGCAGATACGGTGTATCGGCCAGCAGGGCGTTGATCGAATTCACATGTGAATCGGGTACATCGCCGGTGAGCAGCAGGATACGCCCGAACCCGGTGCGTGATTCCTTCAGCAGATTGATTGCCAGTTCCATGCCGTGGGTTGGATTGTTGCCGGGCGCGGGCATGATATTGGGACTCAGGGCCGGAATCATATTGCGTATTGGCGCGGTATCTTCGGTCAGTGGGCTGACCATATGCGCCTGGCCAGCGTAAACCACCAGTCCGGTCTGTCCTTCGCGGCGGTCATCCAGGATATCTGTCAATTTGCGACGCAGCACGGTCTGGCGATTCGGGTTCTGATCAATGGCAAACATGGACAGGGTCTGGTCTACTACCAGCACCACGGCATCCTGACGCTGCTGGGCTGGATAATTGATGCGATCCAAGGTTGGGCCCGCCAGCGCAACAATGCCCAGCAGCCAGGCGGCGCTCAACAGGATCAGCGGCAGGCGTTGCCGGGTGCTCTGCCTGCCGTCAAGCAGATAGGGCAGCAGATCCCTGTCAATCGCTTTCTGCCAGGCACTGCCCCGGGCGTGCTGGCGCCAGAGACGATGCATGAACCAGATGGCAGGAATCAGGGCCAGCAACCACCAGGGGCGCAGGAAATGGAAATTGGCCATGGCCTGGGTCAATGACAGGGACTCATTCATTGCGTGCTCCAGCCGGGCGCAGCTCTGAAGCTTGCAGCGGCACGGCCATCAGGGCCAACAAAAAGCTCAACAGCATGGCAATGCCCAATGGCCAGTGGAACAGCAACCGAATGGGACGGAATGTCTGTTCATCCTGTTCAATGGGTTCCATCTGATCAAGCAAATCATAGATCTCGACCATATCGTCCAGTGTCCTGGCACGGAAGTAGCGTCCTCCTGTCATTTCCGCAATCTGGGTCATCGCGGCATCATCGATTTCAGACTGCAGGCCGCCAGGCGCAAAGGCCGATCGTCGGGCGAACTGGTCTGAGGCAATGCCAACCACATGCATGCGAATTCCTTCGGTTCTGGCAAGTTGACCGGACTGGTGCGGGGTTAATTCACCGGAGTTGTTGATACCATCGGTCAGCAGTATCAGCACGCGGTTACTTTGAGGGCGCTCGCGCAGGCGTTTGACGCCCAGCCCGACTGCATCCCCAATGGCGGTTGCAGACTCGTCAATCACGCCGATTTCAAGCTCGGCCAGTTGCTGTGCCACTGAGTTGAGGTCATGGGTCATCGGTGTGAGCAGGTAGGCATGACGTGCAAACAGGATGATGCCGATCCGGTCACCCTGCCGTTTGTCAATAAAGTCACCGATCACTTCCTTCATCACCTGGAAGCGCGATAGCTGGGTATTGTTGAAAAACATGTCGCGGGCTTCCATGCTGCCCGACAGGTCAAGTGCCAGCATCATGTCCCGGCCGCTGGTGGGCAGTTCCACAGGTTCTCCGACCCACTGGGGACGACTGCTGGCGGTGACCAGTAACAGCCAGATCAGCACACACATGAGCAACATCAGCGGGCGACGACTGTAACGGCGTGATGCGTCGCTGCGCAGGCGCAACAACTGCTGGTAAAAGGGTACCTGCAGGGCAGCTTCCTGGCGTGGCGCCCGGTTGGCGAACCAGTACACCAGCAGTGGCAGGGGAATTGCCAGGAATGCCCACGGCCAGGTAAATTCAAGCATGACCGGTCTGCGCCTCGCTGTTTGGCTGTGATTTCCTGATTCTATCGCTCCTGATTCTATCGTTATAGAGGCTGCGAATCCATCGACCTGCCATGCGGTGCAGGGCATCCGGGTCTACCTCGCAGCGCGGGGCAAAGCGACCCTGGGACAGTGCCTGTGCGGTTTGATCGTCCAGAAGACTGGTGTCACCACTGTCCTTGAGGAACTGCAACCACTGGCTACCGGTCAGGCTGGCCACACGATGCTGCGGGAAGTGCACCAGCGCAACACGTTTGAGCACTGCGTTGACATCATTGACATAGTCCAGATTGGCTGCGTTACTGTCCGCGTCGCTGGACTTTGATCTTCCCAGCGCCTGCTCGCGTCGCCGCAGGCACAATTCGAGCTCGCGATTGGCCTGACCCAGAATCCGGCGTTTTCGAACCACCCGGAACAGCAACACCAGTGCATAGACCAGCAGGCCCATTAGCAGAGCGGCCAGCACATACCAGCCCGGCGCAAGCGGCCACAGGCCAACATCCTCGGGAAGACGGATGTCGGCCAGTTGGCTGAGCGGATCACTGGGGTCGCTGACATCGTCAGGCGACACCTGTGTCAACGGGTCTGTTGGGTCCATATCTGAATACGCTCGATGACGGATTGATCTGTACGCAGCGGCAGCAGTGGTATCTGCAGGCGATCCAGTTCGCTTTTCAGGTTTTCGTATCGCTGGGTAAAGTTGTCACGGTACCTTTCACGGGCATGTTTGTCATAGGTATTGAGTGTGCCCCGGTCGCGCCCGTCTGTAATAGTGTAGTAACCGGGTGCGGGCAGATTCTCTTCCAGTGCATCATAAATGAAGCAGCACACAACATTGTTGTGACGCGAGAGCTGATACAGGTAACGAAGCCCCGCATCGTCAATACTGCTGAAGTCGCTGATGATATAAAGTGTGCTGCCGGGCTTGGTGATACGTCGTATCTGTCCCAACGCCGTGGCCAGCCCTGTCTGGCCTGTTGCCATGCGTCGTTCCAGACGCGCTGTACGTTCGGCGCCGGCCAGTGAGCTGTTGTATAGCTGGATCTGGTTCAGCAGGTGCAGGGCAGAGCGCCGACTGCGTTTGGGTCGCACGAGGCTGTTGGCGCCGTCAGTGTAGACAAGGCCACCCACCCGGTCACCGTTGTCGATGGCCAACCAGCAGAATATGGCTGCCGCCTGCGCTGCAGTGACCGATTTGAATGCATTTCGACTGCCAAAGAACATACCACTGGACTGATCCACGGCGATCAGTACCGGCCGCTCGCGTTCCTCACGAAACACCTTGGTGAAGGGCTTGTTGGTGCGCGCTGTCACGCGCCAGTCTATGGTGCGAATATCATCCCCGGGCTGATAGGGTCGGAACTCCTCAAAATCGATACCGCGGCCGCGCATTTTGGACAGATGCAGCCCGGATATACCGGCGACCGAGCGTTTGTGCATGGCATACTCGATGAGCTTGGCGGCATAACGCTGCATCAGCAGTGTCTGCAGGTCTACGACGGCGCCCCGTGCCTGATACCTGGCCTGTGCGGCGATGAGTTGCTGGCTCAGCATGCTTGTCCTGTTGCCCGGCCGTTCAGGCCGAAGGTACGCGTTCGAGAATTGATGACAATACCTTGTCGGGTGTTACGCCACTGGCCTCTGCTTCAAAGCTCAGTAGTATCCGATGCCTGAGCACGTCAAACAGCACTTCCTGGACATCGTCCGGGCTCACAAAGTCATTCCCCTTGATCCATGCATGAGCCCGAGAGCAGCGGTCCAGAGCGATGGTGCCGCGGGGGCTGGCACCGTAATCAAGCCAGGCAGCAAGGTCCTCTCCGTAAACCGAAGGATTGCGCGTGGCCATGATCAGCTGAATGATGTATTCCTCGACCGCCGGGGCCATATGCATGGCCAGAATTTCCTGGCGTGCAGCAAACAGATCTTCCTGCCGGATGACTTCGGGCGCTTCAACCTTCTGCATGCGTGCTTCATTGCGTACCAGATGAAGGATTTCCCGTTCCGCTTCAACAGCCGGATAGTCAATGGCAACGTGCATCAGGAACCGGTCCAGTTGTGCCTCGGGCAGCGGGTAGGTGCCTTCCTGTTCGATGGGGTTCTGTGTGGCCATGACCAGAAACAGTGGTGGCAGTGTGAATGACTCGCGCCCGACGCTGACCTGATGTTCGGCCATGGCCTCAAGCAAGGCTGACTGGACTTTGGCCGGTGCCCGGTTGATCTCGTCGGCAAGGACCAGATTATGGAAAATCGGGCCTGGCTGAAACCGGAAGGAGCCGTCTTCCGGGCGATAGATTTCGGTGCCGGTAATGTCGCTGGGTAGCAGATCGGGGGTGAACTGAATACGGTGGAAGTCGCCTTCTACTGCAAGGGAAAGATCCTTGATTGCCTTGGTTTTTGCCAGGCCCGGAGCGCCTTCCACCAGCAGGTGACCATCGGCCAGAAGGGCTATCAGCAATCGGTCTATCAGCCTCTCCTGACCGATGATCTGTTTGGATAGCCAGTCTTTCAGGACGGTGATCGTTTGGTGATGACTCATATATTGTTATCCCTACTCAGCAGTGCGTTTCAGTGCGCAAGTGGCCGATTGTAACCAATCTGGTAATGATGTCTAGGGAACCTCTGATTAATCGCCCGACGATGTTGCAGATTGCCATGGTGTACAATAGAGCGCTGGTCCACCAATCGAATATTGATGCGGACCGAGTCATTCCGATCCAACGCAGGAAGGTCCCGATGTCCTACATGCTGATGCGGCGTTTGCTGTTCACCCTGTCGCCCGAAACGTCCCATACTGTAGCCATGGGTGCCATTTCACTGGTTGAGCGCCTTCGATTGCAGTCGCTGATACGCAGGTCCCCGCAAAGTGGGGCGGACACCTCGCTTGAACTCATGGGGCTGAAGTTGCCGAACCCGGTTGGACTGGCGGCGGGCCTGGACAAGAATGCGGAACATATCGACGCCCTGGCCGCTCTGGGTTTTGGTTTTATCGAAGTGGGAACCCTTACCCCGCGACCCCAGCCAGGCAATCCACGTCCGCGCCTGTTCCGGCTGGCAGAACACCAGGCCATCATCAACCGTATGGGTTTCAACAACAAAGGCATGGATTATGCGCTGGGACGCATAGCACGCAGCACGTATCGTGGCGTGTTGGGCATCAATATTGGCAAGAACTTTGACACCCCGGTAGAGAATGCCGCGGACGACTATCTGACCTGTATGAGAAAGGCGTATCCGGCGGCGTCCTACCTGGTTGTGAATCTTTCCTCACCCAATACACCGGGTCTGCGCACGCTCCAGTTTGGCGATGAGTTGAGCAGGTTGCTTGCTACACTCAAGGAGGAGCAGCAGCGTCTCACTGCAGAGCACGGCAAACATGTGCCACTTGTCCTTAAAATAGCGCCGGATCTGGATGAGTCAGAAATCAGCATGATCGCAAAAACCGTACTGGCAACATCATTCGAGGGCGTGATCGCAACCAATACCACTGTGAGCCGCGAGGGCGTCGGCGGTCATGCACATGCGCAGCAAGCCGGTGGACTGAGCGGGCAGCCACTCGGCGCCAGAGCGGACGAGGTGGTTGCCTGTCTTCGTTCTGAACTGGGGGCCGGGGTGCCGATCATCGGCGTGGGTGGCATCGGCAGTCGCTCGGATGCCACAAAACGGATTCTTGCCGGGGCCGACGCGCTGCAGATCTACACCGGTTTCATCTACCGTGGTCCGGAACTGATTGCCGAGGCCATTGACGGGTACATGGATGCGCGAAGACTCAATGCAGATGACAAGTCCGGTAACCAGGCCGGGGAACGATCAGGCAGGCAGGAAACAGATTCATGAACCCGACCACACCGACATTGCTGATTTTCTATACCAGTGCCGGGTGTCACCTGTGCGAGCAGGCAGAAGGGATCGTCGCGCCATTGATTGCTGCGGATCCGCGCTGGACCTTTGTCAGAACCGAGATTGCTGATTCGGTTGAGCTGGTTGATCGTTATGGTATCCGCATCCCGGTCATCAAACGATCAGATACCGGTGAAGAGCTTGGTTGGCCCTTTGATGCTGAAGCCGCGCAGCAGTTTCTTCGCCAGGGAGCCTCTGAATAACTCTATGGCCGATCATCGGTCAGTCAGGCAACCGAAACAGGCGTCGTGCATTGTTGCTGGTACTGGTGGCCAGCGCATGTGCATCAGCCTGTCGGCACTGTGCCACAACTCTGAGCACTTCGGTAAGCCATACCGGTTCATTGCGACGTGTTTTCGGGCGTGGGCGCAAGGTTCTTGGTGTCAGGTAGGGCGCGTCGGATTCCAGTAACAGGCGGCTCCCGGGTATGTCCCGCACCAGTGTCTGCAGCTCCTTGCCACGACGCTCGTCGCATATCCATCCGGTGATGCCGATGTACATGTCCAGATCCAGGTAATCGTGCAGCGCACGCCGGGAATCGGTGAAACAGTGCACAACGCCCCCGCTCAGGTGATCGCGATACTCCCTGAGTATGGGCAGAAAGCGGTCATGGGCATCGCGCTGGTGCAGAAAAACCGGTTTACCGATTTCACTGGCCAGGGCAAGGTGCGCTTCAAATACCTTTTCCTGCACTGACCTCGGAGAAAAGTCACGATTGAAGTCCAGTCCGGTTTCTCCAATTGCCCGTACCTGCGACTCGCGCGCCAGCTGTGCTATTGCCTGCATGACTTCGGCCGATTCGCCGGAGCTGGCCTCATGTGGATGGATGCCGGCGGTGGCGAACAGCTCATCGTGATTCTGTGCCAGGGCAAGCGCCTGTTCGCTGGCATGCAGTGAGCTGCCGGTCACCAGCATGAGTTCCACACCTGCTGCATGGGCCCGCTGCATGACCTCATTCAGATCATGCCGGAAGGATTCATGCGTGAGATTGACACCGATATCAATCAGTGGCGGTGTGTTGCGAAGCTCCATGATCAAACCCGGTAAACTGTCAGTTCAAGTGGCGGACCGCATTGTATCGGCTGATGGGATGATGTGGAAGTCGGTGGCTTTATCAACGATAATGGCATCCGCCATGCAGTCCGCATGGCAGTGACTTTTACAATCAGAGACATGATCTGAGCCATGATCTGATTCGATCTCGACAGGTGGACGTGTGGAACAGACAAAAACAAAACAGGCATTGAACTGGGCCGATCTGGGTTTCCAGTACCGATTTACCGACTATCGTTTCAGTGCTGTCTGGCGCGATGGGCAGTGGTCAGATGGCGAGCTGATCACGTCCCGCATGATCAATGTGCACGAGGGAGCACCGGCGCTGCACTATGCCCAGCAATGTTTTGAAGGGCTCAAGGCGCAGACCGCGCCTGATGGCCGCGTGTTGTTGTTTCGCCCGACGCTCAATGCCGAGCGCATGCGGCAGGCCGCATCCCGGCTATTGATACCTGAGGTGCCCGAAGCCCTGTTTCTTCGCGGAGTTGAAGAGGCAGTGCGCTCCAACTATTCGTGGATCCCGCCGCACGGCTCCGGCGCTGCACTCTACATTCGGCCCATGCTGATCGGCGTGGGAGAGAACCTCGGACTGAAGCCGGCACGTGAATTCGAGTTCCGGGTGTTTGTATCGCCTGTGGGGCCTTATTACCAGTCCTCCGGCCTGGCCGTGATTTCCCTTGCCGTGTCGGATATCGATCGGGCTGCGCCTTCGGGTACAGGCAGTTATAAAGTGGGTGCAAATTACGCCGGTGGCCTGCTCGCAACCCGCGAGGCACAGAAGCTGGGCGCAAACGAAGCGCTGTATCTGGATTCGGCTACCCGGCGTTTCATCGACGAAGCCGGTTCAGCCAATATTGTGGTGGCAATGTCGGGCAATCGTCTGGTGACACCCAGTTCTGGCGCCGTATTGCCCAGTGTCACCCGTCGTTCGATCATGGTGCTGGCCGAGCAGGAGCTGGGTATGCAGATTGAGCATCGCCCGATCGAGTTGCGCAAGGAGTTGCCTGAGTTCGAGGAAGTCGGTGCCTGCGGCACTGCGGCGGTCCTGTCACCGGTCGGAAAAATCCTGGTGGACGGGCAGTGGCATCATTTCCACGACAACGGTGAATCGGTTGGTCCGGTCATGCAGAAGCTGTATGACAGCCTGGTCACTCTCCAGCGCGGGGAACGTGATGATCCCTACGGCTGGACCCACGAAGTCGTCATCTGAAAGCTGCCATGATCCGGCGCCTCCACCGGAGTCGGATCATGTTTTCTGTCGATCGAGCCCCTCCCTCAATTCAGAATTAATTCAGACGGATTCTGCTTCGGCGCTTGACCCGTGCCGACTCAGACTTTATATATGTCCGCTTCGTTCAGCCTGGAAGCTGACAAAATTCGCATCGTAGTCATCAGGAACACCGATAGAAATGAGTAAATCTCTCGTCATAGTGGAATCACCCGCGAAGGCAAAAACCATCAACAAATATCTGGGAAACGATTTTGTTGTCAAATCCAGTGTGGGCCATATTCGGGATTTGCCGGTGTCCGGCCAGGGTAGCAGGATTGATCCGAAGGAGCGCGCACGCAAGGCGGCCGAAACCAGAAAGCTTGATGACACAAAAAAAGTTGCCTACAAGCAAAAGCAGGCACGCGAACAGCTGATTACCCGCATGGGTGTTGATCCCGACAAGGGTTGGCGCGCGCACTACGAAATACTGCCGGGCAAGGAAAAGGTGGTTGCAGAGCTGAGACGACTGGCGCGTGACGCTGACGCTGTGTATCTGGCCACGGACCTTGATCGGGAAGGAGAGGCCATCGCCTGGCATCTGAAAGAAGCCATTGGTGGTGACGAATCGCGCTACAAGCGGGTGGTGTTCAACGAAATTACCGGCAAGGCCATCAAGGAAGCGTTTTCCAGACCCGGTGAGCTCGACATGAAATATGTTGAAGCCCAGCAGGCAAGGCGATTCCTGGATCGTGTGGTGGGCTTCATGGTGTCTCCGCTGTTGTGGGCCAAGGTCGCCCGCGGGTTGTCCGCTGGTCGCGTGCAATCGGTTGCCGTGCGGCTTGTTGTGGAGCGAGAGCGCGAGATCCGGATTTTTGTGCCAGAGGAGTATTGGGAGTTGTACGCCGATACAAAGGCAGCAAGAGACGAACTGCGCTTGCAGGTCGCGCGCTATGACGGCGAAAACTTCCGGCCTGGTAACAAGGCTGAAATCGATGCGTTCCAGGCTGAGCTGCGTGAACAGAAACTGGTTGTTGCCAATCGGGAAGACAAACCCACCTCGTCAAAGCCACGGCCGCCATTGATCACTTCCACGCTTCAGCAGGCAGCCAGTACACGGCTGGGTTTTGGTGTCAAGAAAACCATGATGATGGCCCAGAGGCTCTACGAAGCAGGGCATATCACGTATATGCGAACCGACTCTACCCATCTCAGTGACGATTCCCTGGCGATGTGCCGCGAGTTCATTGGCAAGCAGTATGGAGATCGTTATCTGCCTGAACAACCCGTGCGCTACAGTTCGCGGGAAGGGGCGCAGGAGGCTCACGAAGCCATCCGCCCGACCGATGTCAAGGTCACGCCGGAGTCCCTCAAGGACATGGAGCGCGATGCGGTGAGGCTGTACACACTGATTCGCCAGTTCTTTCTGGCCTGTCAGATGCCGCCGGCCCGTTATCTGAGCACACAGATTACGGTCAGCGGTGGCAAGTTCGAGTTGCGCACCAAGGGCCGTATCATGCAGTTTGACGGTTACCTGAAAGCCTTGCCAGGCAAGGATGATGACGTGGTGTTGCCCGATGTGCAAAAGGGAGAAGAGCTGACCCTCCAGGGGCTCGATCCTCGCCAGCACTTTACCAAGCCAGCACCAAGATATACCGAGGCAAGTCTGGTCAAGGAACTTGAGAAACGTGGTATCGGTCGTCCGTCAACCTACGCCAATATCATTTCAACGATCCAGGACCGCGGTTACGTAAAAGTGGAAGGTCGTCGGTTTTACGCACTGAAGATGGGCGATATTGTAGCCGAACGCCTGCTTGAAAGTTTTCGCGATCTGATGGACTACGATTTTACCGCGCGTATGGAAGATTCCCTGGATCGTGTGGCGGCCGGAGACAAGGACTGGAAACAGCTACTGGACGAGTTCTACACCAGTTTTACCAAACAGTTGGAAAAAGCATCCGCCCAGGATAATGGCATGCGGGCAAACAAGCCCACCGATACCGACATTGTCTGCCCCCAGTGTGGACGGCATATGCAGATTCGTACGGCGTCCACAGGCGTTTTTCTGGGCTGCTCAGGCTACGCACTGCCACCGAAGGAACGGTGCAAGGCGACCATCAATCTGACACCCGGTGAAGAAGCCATCCGCACCGACAATGAGGAAGAGGCCGAAGAGGCCGAGAACGCGTTGCTGCGCAAACGAAGGCGCTGCAAATTATGTAATGCGGCCATGGACAGTTATCTGATTGATGAGTCTCGAAAGTTACATGTCTGTGGCAACAATCCCGATTGTGCCGGATACGAAGTGGAGCAGGGCGAGTTCCGTATCAAGGGTTACGATGGCCCATTGATAGAATGCGACAAATGTGGCTCGGACATGCAATTAAAAACCGGCCGCTTTGGCAAATATTTTGGCTGCACGTCGGAAAGCTGCAAGAACACCAGGAAACTTTTGCGTAACGGACAGCCGGCACCGCCAAAAATGGACCCGGTACCCATGCCGGAGCTGGCCTGTGACAAGGTGGACGATCACTATGTCCTGCGTGATGGTGCTGCTGGCCTGTTCCTGGCGGCCAGCAAATTCCCGCGCAACCGTGAAACCCGCGCCCCGTTGTTGCAGGAAATACTGCCACATAAGGATGCAATTGATCCCAAGTATCACTTTTTAATGGATGCGCCGGTCGAAGACGGCAGTGGCAATCCCGCGATCATACGCTTCAGTCGAAAGACCCAGGAGCACTACGTCATGACTGAAGTGGATGGCAAGCCTACGGGCTGGAAAGCTTTTCACGATGGCAAAAGCTGGCGCGTTGAGGACAAACCGCCCGCTCGCAAGAAAGCAGCGAAGAAAAAGGCAGCCACCAAAAAGGCTACAGCAAAAAAAGCTGCTACGAAAAAAGCAGCCAGCAAGAAATCAACAGGGAAAAAGACTGCTGGCACCTGAGGTGCCAGTGCCTGCTTTAACTGACGGGGCTTCTGACTCGGCTATTCCGGTGATGCTCAGAGCGACCTGCGAATCACTCCCACGCTGATGCCTTCAATGGTGAAGGCCTGTGATCGCAGATCGACCCGTATCGGGGCGAACTCGTCATTTTCTGCGATCAGTTCAATAACAGCCCTGTTTTGCCCGGTTCGCAGACGTTTGACGGTCACTTCCTCATCCAGGCGGGCCACGATGATGTCGCCATCTCGTGCCTCTGCGGTTTTGTGCACCGCAAGCAGGTCACCTTCATGAATGCCGATATTGATCATGCTGGTACCCTTGACGGTCAGCAGGTAGTCGGCTCGGGGAGAAAACAGGTCTGCCGGTACTTCGCAATAATCATCAATGCACTCTTCAGCCAGAATAGGGCTGCCGGCGGCAACCTGCCCGATGATGGGCAGGCCGGCGGGTTGTGTATCCAGCAAACGGATGCCGCGGGACGCACTGGGTACTATCTCGATGGCGCCTTTCTTTTCCAGGGCCCGTAAATGGTCTTCGGCCGCATTCGGCGAGCGATAACCCATTTCCCGTGCGATTTCCGAGCGGGTGGGCGGATAACCGGTATCACGCTGATGGACGCGGATGAAATCGAGAATTTCGGACTGTTTCTGTGTCAGAGTCTGCATGGGTGGTACCTGTACATACTGTGGTTCATGCCGTGGATCAGGCTGGATGTATTTGCTGGTACATTCAATGCCATTTATGTTGCTTACTGTGATTATATACAGTTTTGTTGCTGGGGCAAGCCCCGATGCGCCCTTGAGCGTTGTCGGGTCTCCTGTGATAATGCGCGCTTGATTCGTTCAGCCAGGTGAGAGACGTGACAGCACAGCAGCCGCAGCAAGGCCGGCCAACAGCCCAGGCAAAACCGTCCGATGCAAGCCCCGGCATTCTGATGCTGGACCTGGAAGGTCAGCGCGTGACCGCTGATGAGCGGGCGCTTGTGCAGCAGCCGGCGGTAGGCGGCGTCATCCTGTTTTCCAGAAATGTCGCGGACAGGGAACAGGTAAAGGCACTGGTGGCTGAACTGCGTGCCATCCGCCCGGATCTTCTCATCGCCGTTGATCAGGAAGGTGGGCGGGTCCAGCGCCTGCGACGGGGGTTTTCACCGCTGCCCGCCATGGCACGCTTTGGTGAACTGTACGCCAGCAACCCTGCAAGAGCAGTGGCGCTGTGTCACGATTGCGGCTGGCTGATGGCGACTGAGGTCCTGTCGGCAGGTATGGATTTCAGTTTCGCCCCGGTGCTGGATGTGGGCCGTCCAATCAGCACAGTCATTGGGGACCGGGCTTTTTCCGATCACATACCCACCCTGATTGCACTGGCCTGTGCATTTCTCCGAGGCATGAAAGAGGCGGGCATGCCAACGACCGGCAAACATTTCCCGGGGCACGGTGGTGTTGCAGCCGACTCTCATACCGACATTCCGGTGGATGACAGAACGCTGTCTGTGCTTGAAAGTGAGGATCTGTTGCCATTTCATCAGTGCCTGCCACTGTTGGATGCGATCATGCCTGCCCATGTCATCTATTCACAGATTGATGTAGCCTGTGCCGGATTTTCATCCTTCTGGCTGCAGACCATTTTGCGCGGTGAGCTTGGTTTCGGCGGTGTGATCTTCAGTGATGATCTGGTCATGGCCGGCGCAGCAGCCGCAGGTTCCATGGCTGACAGGGTGGATGCGGCACTTGTCGCCGGTTGTGACATGCTGCTGGTGTGTAATGATCGGGCTGCCGCTTTGGAGGCACTGGACCACATAAACCGGGCGCACAGCGAACAGCTGACGAATGCCAGACTGGGCACCATGTTGGTGGCTGAAAGATGGTCAGCCGAAGCTGCCGATGAACAACGCATGCGGGTTGTCGCCAGCCAGGTGGCAGCACTTGTCTGACAACGCGGTGAACGGCGGGTCAGGGCTTGAATGAGGGCATTATGGAAGAAGTGATCGAATTGCTGGATATCAATCAGCTGCAGTGGACCTGGCAGGTATTTGTCGTGGTGGCGCTTACACTGCTGGTCAATCTCATTGCCACTATTGTGATGAGGCGCCTGGAATCCCGTTTCAGCAAGACAGACAGTTTCTGGGACGATGCCCTGGTGGCCGCTGCGCGCACACCGGTCAATGTCATGATCCTGGTTGTTGGCCTGTCGTGGGCCGCCGGCATTGGCAACCGCTATGTGGAGATGGAGCTGTTCACTGATCAGAACCTGTTTCTGTTTCGCCGACTGACAATCATTTTCCTCACCATGTTCTGCCTGGTGCGGTTCATCAGTATTGCCGAGAAACGCATCATTCACAATTTCAACAAGGCGCGGGAGCAGTTCGGTGACAATGTTGACCTGACCACGCTGACCGCCATTGCCAAGTTGTTGCGGTTGGCTGTGGTGATTTCGGCGATCATGGTTGTATTGCCCACCATGGGAATTGAAATCACGGCGCTACTGGCTTTCGGGGGTGTTGGCGGTATTGCCGTGGGTTTTGCTGCCAAGGATCTGCTGGCGAATTTCTTTGGTGGCCTGATCATTTACCTGGATCGGCCCTTTGCCATCGGAGACTGGATCCGTTCGCCTGACCGCGATATTGAAGGTGTGGTTGAGAAAATCGGCTGGCGTATCACGGTTGTCCGCACTTTCGACAAACGCCCGCTGTATGTACCCAATTCCGTGTTCAGCAGCATTTCCCTGGAAAACCCTTCACGGATGTTCCATCGGCGCATATTCGAGAACGTCGGGGTGCGCTACAGGGATGCGGACAAGATCGAGAACATTGTAACGCGGGTCAGGGAAATGCTGGAAACACATCCGGACATTGCCGCAGACCAGACCCTGATGGTGAACTTCAACCGTTATGCGTCGTCATCACTGGAATTTTTCATTTTTGCCTTCACCAAAACCACCAATTGGGTGGAGTTCCATCGGGTAAAGCAGGATGTGCTGTTGAAAGTGTCCGGGATTGTGCTGGATGAAGGCGCCGAGTTTGCCTTCCCGACCACCACTATCGATGGTCTGTCACCGGAGATGTTCAATGCAGTCAGCAAGGGTGACAGCAGCCCGGTTGACACGGCGATCAAGGGCAGGGCAGCGGATGAAAGCTGAATCCGTTGAGCAGTTGCCCGCTGAGGCCGAGTGCCTGTACACCCGCGAGGATGTCGAAGCTGCGCTGGATACTATGGCGAACGACATCAACAGCATGCTGGCCGGACGTGATCCGCTGGTGCTGTGTATTGTGAACGGCGGCATCGTGGTCACCGGTTGTCTGCTGCCGCGTTTGAACTTCCGTCTGGAGCTCGACTATCTGCACGCCACACGATACCGCGGCCAACTCAATGGTGCTGAACTGCAGTGGCGCCGGTATCCCGATACCTCGGTGACGGGTCGGGTAGTGCTTTTGGTCGACGACATACTGGATGAAGGTGAAACCCTGGCGGGTATCCGTCGCTGGTGCCTGGAAGCTGGCGCGACGCAGGTGCTGACGGCGGTATTGGTTGACAAACAACATGATCGCCGCTGCGCTGATCTGCCGCAGGCCGACTTTACCGGACTGACCACCGGGGATCAGTATCTGTTCGGTTACGGTATGGATTGCCGGGAGTTCTGGCGTAATGCGCCGGGCATTTTTGCGCTGCGCGAATGACGCTGTCTGCCCTGGTTCAAGTTTGACGCAAACACGCCGATAGCAGTGGGAAGCATCAGACTTGTTCGGGGTTCAATCGCATGGCCGCATCATATCAGGGCAAGAGCCTGTCCGCCGCACTGCCCGTGCTGCGCGCGTATCTGCCTGTGCTGCTGCTGTCTGCTGCCATACCTGCCTTGTTGTGCCTGTTGTGGCTGATATTCCGTGCGCCGGTGTATCAATCCACGCTGATCATGTCGGTAGCCTTTCATGCCGACAATGAAGACGTCTCACTCCATGCCAGCAAGGATTCCAGAGAGCTTGCCACCCTGTCGGAGCTGTTCCGGTCCCCGGTTCTGATAAGGCGGGCCATGTCTGACCTGGACCTGCATCGATATCCGGAATTTTCCGCGGATGCCAGTGAGCAGGAACGACAGTTCCTGCAGCGCCTGGTGGTGGAACCCGTACCGGAGACACGATTGCTCAGGCTGCAGTTCCGTGCACAGGATCCTTCGCTTGCCCCTGACGCACTGGACAGTCTGGCTGCAGTTTTTGTGCGTTGGACAGAAGAGCAATACCATCGTTTTGTGGAAATCGAGGCCATGTCGGTGCGCCGCACCCTTCAGCTGTTTCTTCACGCTGCCGGTACCGAGATTGCCTCAGCCCAGATACCCGACAGCGGTGGCGACCTGTTGTACCTTCCGGTTGGCAATGACGTCGTGGAACTGCGCGATGAGGACCTGGTGATTGCCAGGCTGCTTGAACACGCACTGGTGGAGTCACTGATGACCGGGTTCCGGGCCACCGTAGCCAGCCATGCCCGGGTCACACCGATTGACAGTGCTGCGCAGCCGGTGAACCTCCATGCAGGCTTTGCGTTCGAGTTACCTGTTTTTGTCTACCTGCTGGCCCTGATGCTTGCCAGCATGCTGTTGCTGCTCTGGCACAACAACCGCCAGTCGCTCGCTCTGCCCGATGAACTGCTGCGGCTGACACACCTGCCATTGGTCGCCAACCTGCCGGCGGTGGACCCGGAGCAGTTTCGGGTGTTGAGCGAATCGTGCAGCCTGCCTTCGGATTCCAGGTATCTGGAGGCCATCCGGCGTTTTCGTTCGGCGCTGTGCCTTCGCGCTCGACACACGGAAACCGGCACAGACGAGCTGGCCATGCTGGCGCTGGGTCGCAAGGGTACATCGGTTCTGACCACCTCGGCGCTCGACGGAGATGGCAAAAGCAGTGTTGCCCTGGCGCTGGCACTGTCGCTCGGGCAGGTGGAGCGGGTGTTGCTCATCAACGCAGACTTGCGTGCGTCGTCGCAGCCCTATTGTGGTTTGCCGGCCGATGCGCCCGGTCTCTCGCACCTGATTGCTGGTGCAGCGCCGCTACGTCGCTGCGTGCATACCTTGAGGGCAGAGGGCATTGACGTGATGCCGGCGGGTATTCGTCCCCCGAATCCACAGGAGCTTCTGAGCAGCAGACGATTTGCCCGGATCATGGACATGTTGTCCCGACGTTATCAGTACATCATTATTGACGGGCCCTCGGCCGGTCTGGACAGTGACCTGCAACTGCTGCAAACCTATTGTACGGAGACCCTGTTTGTTGTCAGGGCCAATGTCACGCCTCGCAGTGCAGTGAGAGCTGCTCTGGATGAGCTGTCATCACATACAGGGGTCAGGTTGTTGCTGAACGCCGTTGAACCGGATCAGGCAAAACGCTTCGGACTGACAAGTCTGTTCCCGGATCTTCCAGCTGAACGACGCTACGACTATCAAAAGCCGGGGGGACGCTTCCTGGCCGAGTCCTGAAGCGTGGTGGAAACAATGAGGGACGGGTTGTTGGTATGAATGTTGAGGAACTGCAGGGATATCTGAAGAAGCAGTTTGGCCAGTCCGCGCCGAAGGAGCACGCGGGGGCTCCTGCCTCGGGTGTCAAGCCGGAGCAGGGGCAGGATACCAGGGGCAGTGTTGCTGATCAGCTGCTTGAAGTCGAGATGGCCAGTCGCATGGGCTATCTGTTGTGCCAATGCACATGGCCGCCCCAGATCATGGTGTTATGCAATGACCAGCACGTATTCCGATGTCCACAATGCAGTCGTATGCGCGACTTCTAGCGTCCACGGGAGAGTCTTCAATGCAGACCGAACAGGTCACCGGAGTGATCATGGCGCTGGCTGTCAGTGCCATGGGTATCATGATGCTTTCCGGCTGCAGCACAGCCCAGCTTGCTGTGCATGAGCTCAACGATGGTGCGTCGCGCCTTGGGCTGCTGCAGCGCGCGGAGCTCAGCCGGGAGCGCAACTGGGTGGTACCCGGCGGCAGTCGCTTTGTGGTAACCGGCACTGCAGCAGACGCGGTTGGGGACATGGCAGAACAGATGCGGCTTCAGTTTCCCTTTACTGAGTTGTTGGACAGCCCGATATCGTTGGAAGAGGCCCGGCCGCTGGCCTTGCTCCACAATGCAGACTATCTGTTGTATCTTGGTACCGAGTCGCCCAATCATGTCAGCGTGACAATGATCGAGGTCAGGCACTGGCAGCTGATGGACCGTTCACTGATTACAGTATCACCGGGCCTGCTGGACTTTGACAGACCGCTGGATCCAGCATACAGGCGTTATGTCAGGCGCCTCTCCGGTGCTGCCGGTTTGTCGCTGCGCTGAGGAGCAGACGGCGTCTCAATCGCCAGTATTCACGGATGGCAGACGCCGGAGGACAGATGTAATGTCGGACAATCCAGCAGAAGGCAAGGTTTTCGATCCCAGGGGATTCGCGCGTGCTATTCCCCAGGACAAGGGCCCGGCCCCCGTCCACCTGTGGGATCCGCCATTCTGCGGCGATATTGATATGCGAATTGCCAGTGATGGTGTCTGGTACTACCAGGGTTCGCCGATTCAGCGCAATGCCATGGTCAGGCTGTTCTCGTCCATTCTCAAGCGCGAAGACGACAACTTCTTCCTGGTGACGCCGGTAGAAAAAGTAGGGATCCAGGTAGACGAATGCCCTTTTGCAGCCGTACTGGTGGACATCCAGGGGGAGGGCGTTGAAACCACACTGGAATTCACGCTGAACACCGGTGAAAAGGTGTTGGCCGGTTCGGATCATCGCCTGGTGTTCGGGCAAAACGCCCAGGGCGAGCCGCGACCGGTACTGCAGGTCAGAAATGGCCTGGATGCCTTGCTCACACGTAATGTATTTTACACACTGGTCGAACTGGCCGCCGCTGAAATGACCGCCGACTCAGACCCCGACAGTGACGACGTCATTGCCGGCGTCTACAGTGATGGCGAATTCTTCCCGCTGGGCTATCTGCCTGGCGCCTGATACACACACTATATCATTCAAATTAATTGATGCTTTTGTATCAATCCTGTCGCTGATCCCGCTTATTTTTTGTTGAATGCGTTAAAAGCATTACATAGCTTTCAAGTTTTTTCTGTTGCAGTCGACATCTTCTCCAGTACAGCCACAAATTCGGTTGTCATCAGAAACCAATCCGACCCAGTACAGAGTGAGAAGCCCGCATGAAACTGACTTTTTCCAACATCCTGAATTCCCTGTCCCGGCTGAAGATGGTGGCGCTTTGTCTGGCGCTGACACTACCGGTCAGCGCAGCAAATGCCCAGGATCGATTGTCGGCACAACCCGGTGGCGCCGACGCCATTGCCCGTTTCCTGATGAACTTCGGCCGTTTTATCGACTGGCCCGAATCCGCATTCAATGGCACCAATGAGTTCCGTGTCTGCGTCATGGGTGAAAATCACCTCGGCCGCTCACTGGACCGGACATTGGGCAGCAGAAGTGTGGGCGACCGGACCTTCAATGTGATCGAACTCGGCGGCGGTGACATTGCGCAGGCCAGAACCTGTCAGATCGTCTACATCAGCTCCAGCGAAGGCGCTCGTGTGGGTGAGATCACCAGCGCACTTAACGGCACACCGGTGCTGACGGTTGGCGAAGTGGCCGACTTTCCGGAAAGCGGCGGCATGATTGGTTTCAGTGCCGGCCGCGGCAACGATATTGCCATGCGTATGCACTCGGCTCTGATCGCTGAATCCGGACTCAATGTGCGAGAACAGCTGCATCGCGCAATCCGATAAATAATTAATAAATACAGGTGCTACCGTGAATAAGTTCAACTGGAGTCTGAAGTGGAAAGTGTTGTCCGGTGTGACATTGACCAGTGTCCTGGCCGTCGTAGTGGCAACATCCATTTTTGTTGCCATGGAGCTGAGGCGCCTGGATCAATCCATCAACACTGACGCCCTGATAACGGCCAGGGTGATAGGTGCCAACAGCACCGGAGCCCTGGCATTCCTGGACAGCATTTCTGCGAATGAAACGCTGGAGACGCTGGCGCTGGATAGCAATATCCTGGCGGCCGCGCTGTTTGACGATGTTGGTCAGCCGTTCAGTCAGTATGTGACTGCGGGCCAATCAGCGGCAAGCCTGCCGCGGGCGCCGGGTGCAACGGCAGTAACGCGTCATGACGACCGGGGTTATCTGGAACTGTTCGAACCCGTAGCAATGGATGGAGACACGGTTGGCACCATCTATCTGCGTTACAGTCTGGACGAGCGACAGCAGGTGGTGACCACCTATGCGACGGCGTTTGTCCTGATTGTACTGGGTGTTGGCGCCATGGCGCTGTTCATTTCCTTCCTGATACAGCGCTCGGTTGTTGGTCCGGTCAACATGGTTGTGCACGCGCTGCGTGATATGGCCGAAGGTGACGGGGATCTGCGCCGGCGTATAGATGTTGCCAGCAAGGATGAAGTGGGCGAACTGGCTCGCTGGTTCAATGTCTTTGCAGATCGTGTGCACATGATTGTCCAGCGTTTCCAGGAAACCGCCATCAACCTGAGCGCGGCTGCTGAACAATTGACCAGCACGGTAACAACAACAGCCAGCGGTGCCGCGCGGCAGCAGCAGGAGATTGACCACATTGCCAAAGCCATGTCGGAAATGGCTGGCACAGTGGACGAGGTGACGCGCAATGTGGCCATGGCGGCCCAGGACGCAGAAAAGGCCGATGAAGCCTCCAAGCGAGGAGCCACAGTAGTGGATCAGACGACCGAGTCCATCAACCACCTGGCGGGCGACATCGAACGTGCGTCAGAGGTTATCCTGCAGTTGCAGAAAGAGACCGATAACATCGGTTCAGTGCTTGATGTTATCCGGGGCATTGCCGAGCAGACCAACCTGCTGGCCCTGAACGCAGCCATCGAGGCAGCAAGGGCAGGTGAGCAGGGCCGTGGTTTTGCGGTGGTTGCCGATGAAGTGCGTACACTGGCCAGTCGTACCCAGACTTCAACCGAAGAGATCCAGGACATGATTCACAAGCTGCAGAATGGTGCCAACCAGGCTGTAGAAGTCATGGTCAAGGGCAAGGACCAGGCCGCATCCAGTGTGGATCACGCCAGCCATGCCGGCCAGTCGCTGGCCGCCATTACCCAGGCTGTATCTGTCATTCGCGATGTCAGCAACCAGATTGCCAGTGCATCCGAAGAGCAATCAGCCGTGGCGCTTGAAATCAATCAGAACATCAGCAATATTGCTGAAGTGGCAGTGCAGACAGCCAATGGCTCGCGTGACATCAGCTCCGGTGCCAGCGAGTTGTCACGTCTGGCCACCGATCTCAACAGCCTGGTCGGGGAATTCAAGGTCTGACGGGCCTGTTTCCCGCCAGCAGCGGTGTCTTCGCTGCTCGCCTCTCCAGCGCCGTGCCGGGCGATTGTATCAGGACTGAACGATCGCTCGGTATTGACGCGACAAAGCAAAAACGGCATCATTGGCACCCTTTTCAGGGAAGCGGTGGTGCAAATCTGCCTGCTTCCCGTCGCTGACGGATTCGCCCTGCGTGACGGGCTGAAGTCCCCGGCAACAGACAGTACAAGCTGACAATCCATCCAGACTCGATAATCAATGGAGAATCCATGAAGGTTCTTGTAGCAGTGAAGCGCGTTGTTGACGCGAACGTGAAAGTGCGCGTCAAGGCAGACAACAGCGGTGTGGATCTGGCCAACGCCAAGATGGCCATCAACCCGTTTTGTGAGATCGCCGTGGAAGAGGCCGTACGCCTGAAAGAGAAAGGTGTCGTCGAGGAGATCATTGTTGTATCCATTGGCGAGAAAGCCTGCCAGGAGCAGATTCGAACCTCACTGGCACTGGGTGGTGATCGTGGTATCCATGTGGAAGCTGCCGCGGACGTCCAGCCTCTTGCTGTTGCCAAGATCCTGAAAAAGATTGTCGAGAAGGAGTCCATTGATCTGGTACTTCTTGGTAAACAGTCCATTGATTCGGACAACAATCAGGTTGGCCAGATGCTGGGCGCCCTGACTGGCATGCCGCAGGGCACTTTTGCCTGCAAGCTGGAAGTGGCGGATGGCAAGGCAACGGTGACCCGTGAAATAGACGGCGGCGAGCAGACAGTGGCGCTGACACTGCCGGCCATTGTGACCACCGACCTGCGACTGAACGAGCCGCGTTATGCATCGTTGCCGAATATCATGAAGGCCAAGAAAAAGCCGATCGATACGCTGACACCGGATGAGCTTGGCGTTGATCCGACTTCAAAGCTGCGGCTGGTTTCGGTTGAGCCGCCTCCGGGTCGCTCCGCCGGCATCATTGTCGAGAGCGTGGATCAACTGATCGACAAGCTGAAGAACGAAGCCAAGGTCATCTAACAGAAGGGTATTTCCATGAGTGTATTAGTCATTGCCGAACACGACAATTCAGTCCTGAATGCCGCCACGCTTAATACCGTGGCGGCAGCCGCGGCGCTGGAACAGGAAATCACCGTTCTGGTTTTTGGTGCCGGTTGTGCAGCCGTGGCCGACGAAGCGGCGAAAATCCAGGGCGTGAGCAGGGTACTGCTGGCTGACAATGCCGTGTATGAGCATCAATTGCCGGAAAACTGCGCGAGCCTGATAGCCGAAGTCGCCGCTGATTATTCACACGTGCTGGCGCCGGCCACCACAACCGGCAAGAATCTGATGCCGCGTGTGGCAGCACTGCTCGACGTTGCGCAGATCTCCGACATTACTGCCGTCAAATCAGCAGACACCTTTGTGCGCCCCATTTACGCCGGCAACGCTCTGGCTACCGTACAGTCTGAAGACCCCATCAAGGTCATCACCGTGCGCGGCACTGCCTATGATCCGGCACCGGCCGAAGGCGGCAGTGCCTCGGTCGAGAAGCTGGACGTGGTGAAGGAGCAGTCGGTGGCAACATTTGTTGGTGAAGAACTGACCAGGTCCGAGCGTCCTGACCTTACTGCCGCTTCCATTGTGATTTCCGGTGGTCGCGGCATGCAGAATGGCGAGAACTTTGCCATGCTGGAGAAAATCGCCGACAAACTGGGCGCTGCAATCGGGGCATCACGCGCCGCCGTTGATGCCGGTTTTGTACCCAACGACATGCAGGTCGGTCAGACTGGCAAGATTGTTGCGCCGCAGCTGTATATCGCTGTTGGTATTTCCGGCGCGATTCAGCACCTGGCCGGCATGAAGGACAGCAAGGTGATTGTTGCCATCAACAAGGACGAAGAAGCGCCGATTTTCCAGGTGGCGGATTATGGCCTGGTGGCGGATCTGTTCCAGGCCATCCCCGAACTGGACGAGAAACTCTGATCGACTGATCACGGTTATGTGGTGACGATGCCACAGTGAAACAGCCAGACACAAAAAACCCGGCGATTGAGCCGGGTTTTTTGTGTTGTAGCGCTGGCCTGCGAATGCCTGGTCAGTTACTCGCTCTTCTCGCCTGCAGCCGCCTTGCGGGCCGCTTCTTCCTCGCGCTGACGTCGGCGGATTTCCCGCGGATCATTCGGTGCGCGACCCACCTGCGCAGGGATCACGGCAGGCTTGTCGCCGGGCTTATCCCCGGACTGTCTGTCAGAGGAAGGCTCTTCGGCCTTTGGCGCCTCAGCCTGCTTTCTGGGCTCGGCTTTCTCGGTTTTTTCAGCCTTCTCGTCAGCTTTCTCCGCCTTTGCAGCGGGCTCGGCCTGTCCGGATTGCTTTTCTGCCTTCGCGGGCTTGTCGGTTTTCTCTACCGGCTCTGCAGGTTCTGCCTTGCCGGCGGTTTCCGGCGTGTCAGATGACTCAGTCTTTTCGGTTTTCACTGGTGCCTTTTTTCGGGCACGTGAACGGCGTGCCGGTGGTTTGTCATCATCACCGGATTTTTCGTCAGCTTTGTTGCCATCCGCATCATCCGCAGCACCTTCTGTTGCCGCTGCGCCTTCCTCTGTTGCTGCGTCTGCCGCACCGGCTGTTTTCTTGCGTCCTCTGCCGCCCCGGCTGCCACGGCTTCGTGTGCGTTTTGGTTTGTCGGTGGCAGTCCTGTCGTCGCCGTCCTCGCCAGTTCCGCTGTCAGCGTCAGCCGTGCCTTTCTGCGGTGCATCGTCAGCCTTGTCCTGGGTGGCTGGTGCAGAGCTTGTCGGCGTTTTGCGCTCTGTTGCAGTCTCAGCTTCGGCGGCAGGGGAGGTCGTTGCTACCGGCGTCTGTGTAGCCTCGGTGTCGCCATCGGGCACGGCAGGCCCGGTGTTCTTCAGCTCAGGCTCGTCGGGGCGTGGGCCGCGTTTGCGAGGGGTGGCGTTCCGGGGCTTGCGGCCCTGACGCCGATTGCTTTCGCCCTGGTTGTCATCGTCCTGCTGGCGATTCTGATTGCTGTCTTCCACTTTGGCTTCGGGACGGGCGTCGCCACGATTGCCATCCTTGTTGCGTCCACCGCGTCGGCGACGTGCAGGCTTGTCACCTTTCTGCTCGCGTGACTGATCTCGTGATTGCTCGCGCGACTGTTGGTCATCGGATTTCTCCGCTCTGCCGCCACTGCGTTCACCACGATTGCTGTCGCCTCTTGTGCTTCTGCGCGGCTTGTTCTGATTGGAGCGCGCCGCTCCCTGACCCTGTCGGCGCTGACCACCCTGACGCCGGCTGTCGTCCTGCCGGCTTTGCTGCTTCTGGCTGTCGTCCGATTCGTCATCGTTTGCTGCACCGGGCACCAGTCCGGTAAACACAGAAATCAGGGAGTCCAGGAAACCCTTCTTGCGCGCTGGTTGCGCTTTTTCCTTTGCCACGGGCGCAGGTGCCTGGACCATACGCGGAGCCTGAACCGCTGCCTTTGGTGGCGGCGCAGGCTGCTGCGGTTGTGGCGAGTCGTAGCTGCTTTCGCTGGATACCTCTACCTCATAACTGGTCTGGGGTACCGGACTTGCATCCGCCTGGCTGATGCTCTGGATCTCGTAATGGGGTGTTTCCAGTGCCGGGTTCGGAATGATCAACAGACGAGTGCTGCTTTGTGCCTCGATGTCGGACAGCGTCTTGCGTTTTTCATTCAGCAGGTAGGCGGCAATATTCAGTGGCACAATGGCACGAATCTCGGCGCTGCGCTTCTTGTTCGCCTCTTCCTGCAGGATGCGCAGTATGGACAGGCACAGTGATTTGACGTCGCGGATGGTGCCCTGGCCTGTGCAGCGCGGGCAGACGATGGCGTTGGTTTCCTCCAGTGAAGGTCGCAGGCGCTGTCGCGACATTTCCATCAGGCCAAAGCGGGAAATGCGGCCAACCTGCACGCGGGCGCGGTCTGCTTCCAGTGCATCGCGCATCCGGTTCTCGACTTCTTTCTGGTTCCTGGCCGAGCTCATGTCGATGAAGTCGATGACCACCAGGCCGCCCATGTCCCGAAGTCGCAACTGACGTGCAATTTCGTCGGCGGCCTCCAGATTGGTGTTGAGCGCTGTTTCTTCGATATCCGCGCCACGGGTGGAGCGTGAAGAGTTGATGTCGATGGAGATCAGGGCTTCGGTCGGGTCGATGACAATGGAGCCGCCAGAAGGCAGTTTGACTTCACGCTGGAAAGCCGATTCTATCTGCGCCTCGATCTGATAACGGTTGAACAGGGGCAGCGCGTCTTCGTAAAGCTTGATACGTGACTCGTAGTGTGGCATCACCTGTTTGACAAAATTCATGGCCTCGTCATAGGCACTGCGGGTGTCAAACAGCACCTCACCGATGTCCTGGCGCAGGTAGTCGCGGATGGTGCGGATGATGACGTTGCTTTCCTGATAGATCAGAAAGGGCGCTTTTCGGCTGGATGCTTCAACAACGGAGTTCCACAGTGAGAGCAGGTAGTCCATATCCCATTGCAGCTCTTCCTGCTGCTTGCCAACACCGGCAGTGCGCACAATCACGCCCATACCATCGGGGATGTTCAGCGCCGCGATGATTTCACGCATCTCGTTGCGTTCCTCACCTTCGATGCGTCGGGAAATGCCACCAGCGCGCGGGTTGTTCGGCATCAACACCAGGTATCGGCCGGCCAGGCTGATATAGGTGGTCAGCGCTGCGCCCTTGTTGCCGCGCTCCTCTTTTTCCACCTGCACAATGACTTCGGTGTCTTCGGAGACCACGTCCTTGATGCTGACACGGCCACTGCCGGGCTTGGATGAGTAGTATTCGGGTGAGATTTCTTTCAGTGGCAGGAAGCCGTGACGGTCTGCACCAAAATCAACAAAGGCCGCTTCCAGGCTGGGTTCAACCCGGGTGATGCGACCTTTGAATATGCTGGCTTTTTTCTGGACCCGTGTGCGGTTTTCTATGTCCAGATCGTAGAGGCGTTGTCCATCGACCAGGGCAACGCGCAACTCTTCTTCCTGAGTTGCATTGATAAGCATGCGTTTCATTGTATTGATTCACTTTTCTGTCAGGGCCAGAGCGGCGAATCAGGTACTCAAGTGTGCAGTGCACAGTCGTTGTGCACCGTACAGGGCAGGGCAGGTGTCAGACCACCTGGCTGTCCGAATAGGTGAAGTCTCGACTTGGCAATATGGCATTCAACATCGTTGAATGAAGCTCCCAAAGTGTCTGGTCAAGAGCAACAGATCAGGGTGCTGGCCACTTGGGGCCTGCTTCATCCATTGTACCGGAACCTGCCCGGTCTGCTTGTGCGGATGGCCTGTCGTGCTGCGGGTCTCGCGTCATGTTATCGCGCGACTCACTGAATCCTTTTTGTAACCTGAATCTTGCTGGCCGGTTATTGATCAAGCCGGACTTGCCGGCGACTGTTAACTCGGTCTTTCAACGTACTGTTTCTTCTCGCTTTCCAACCTGCCCGGTCCGTGTTGATTGGTCTATCGGCCATGGCTGACTGTGTTCTTTTGCCCCACGCTGGTCGCGCTTGATGAAAACATTGAGGGCAGCTACGCGAATATATCAGTAACGTGCTGATTATTCAATGGCTTGTTTAAAACCAGGATGCTGAATAGAATGCGGATTCGACCAATCTCCGGACACGGCGTCAGCCGGCTGCTTTCCAGGCATGTACAGACCGTTAGCCCTATATATCGGTTTGCGCTACACGCGCGCCCGAAAGCAGCAACAATTGATCTCCTTTGTTTCTGTCATTTCCACGCTCGGCATTGCGCTGGGCGTGCTGGCGCTGATTCTTGTGCTGTCAGTGATCAATGCGTCCACCTCCACCATGCGTGATGAGACCCTCAAGCTGGTGCCCCATGCCAGCATCACACCACTGGTGAGCGGGAATGGGGTCGATCACCGCACGGGCGAGGTACGACGGGATACCAGCGACCGCCTGCAGAGCCAGCCCGGTGTCATTGGTGCAGCGCCCTATCTGCAGGGTGAGGCCTGGATGCAGTTTGACGGCCGCGGTGAATTTGTTCAGCTGCGCGGAATTGATCCGGCCCTTGAGCAGCGCGTGAGCCATCTTGAGGATCCCCGCTTCACCCAGCTGCTTGATCAGCTTGCGCGCGCCGGGGAGGGCATGATTGCCGGCAACCGCCTGGCAGCGGATCTGAATCTTGCCATCGGTGACCGGGTAGCCGTGACACCGCTGAGCAGTCTGACCGCCCGGCGCACCGATGATGCACGCAGCTTCCGGGTCATTGGCATCACGGATTTTGGTTTTTACGGTAACCAGAATACGGCACTGGTGCATATTGAGCAGGGCCAGAATCTGTTTGCCGGTGACATTACCGCAGCAACAGTCCGTTATCGGCTGCGCGTGGACGACGTATTTGCTGCCAGCCGGCTCAGTGAGCAGGCCGCTGGCCTGATCGGCCAGGCTACCGAGGTCAGCAGCTGGGAGCAGACCCAGGGCAGTCTGTTCAATGCCCTGCGCATGGAAAAACGTATGACCGGTATCATGCTGATGATGATTGTGATCATTGGCGCAGTGAATATTGTCTCCACCCTGGTGATGGTTGTGGCCGGCAAGAGCGCGGACATCGCGATCCTGAGAACCATGGGCGCCACGCGTCGCACCATCATGGCCATTTTCATGACCCAGGGTGTTGCGGCAGGGGTCATGGGCACCTTGCTTGGTGGCATGCTTGGTGTGCTGCTGACGCGGCAGATGGGCAATCTGACCGCCATGTTTGAAGGTGCGCTGAACAACTGGTTCTACCCGAATCAGGTTTATATGATTTCCCACCTGAGCGCTGAGCTTCAGTGGGCTGATGTTTTGCTGGTGTGCACGGCAGCGCTGCTGGTCAGTTTCCTTGCCACCGTTTACCCTGCATGGCGCGCGGCGCGGGTGCAGGCTGCCGAAGTGCTGAGGTATGAATGACAGAAAACATGGCAACTGAGCGCAGGACCACAGATACCAGGCCAGGGGCCGCGGCCGAGGTGGTCAGCTGCCAGGCATTGACCAAGGTCTATACCCAGGGGCCGCAGGATGTGCGGGTACTGGACAAGGTGTCCCTGCAGGTGCACGCCGGTGAACGTATTGCCGTGGTTGGCAGTTCGGGTTCGGGCAAGACCACTTTACTCAATATGCTCGGTGGCCTGGATCTCCCCACCAGTGGCACAGTGTTGGTGGCCGGTCAGGATCTGTCCTCGGTCACAGAAGCTGAACGCGGGCGCCTGCGTAACCGTTATCTGGGTTTTGTGTATCAGTTCCACCATCTGCTGGGGGAGTTTTCTGCGCTGGAAAACGTCTGTATGCCGCTGCTGATAGCCGGGGAGTCCGCAAAATCGGCATCGGCAAAGGCAAGCAGCATGCTGGAGCGGGTCGGTCTTGGCGAGCGACTGCAGCACAAACCACCGGAGCTCTCCGGTGGTGAGCGTCAACGTGTGGCCATTGCCCGCGCACTGGTAGGCTCGCCGCGTTGCGTGCTGATGGATGAACCCACTGGCAACCTGGACAGACGCACAGCAGATGGCATCCACAAGCTGATGCAGGCACTGAACCGGGAATTTGGTATCAGTTTTATTGTGGTCACCCACGACGAGCGTCTTGCCGCCACCATGGATCGGGTGTTGCAGCTGCAGAATGGTCAGCTGGAACAGGAGCCGTCACGCTGATGGCGCGCTCGCTGGCCGCCTTCATTGCCCTGCGCTACGTCAGTATGGGGCGACGAAGTCAGCTTGTTTCCTTCATGTCGCTGCTGACTGTGGCAGGTCTGTCCCTGAGCATCGCCTTGCTGATCACGGTGATGTCGGTCATGAACGGTTTTGATCGGGAGCTGCGTGAGAATATCCTGGGCGTGCTGCCACATATTACCGTGGCCACCACCGAACACGGATGGCCCGAACAGTGGCAGCAGGTGGAACAGGGGCTGGACGCATTTCCTGAGATCACCCGTCGCACGCCGCTGGTGGAGACCATTGGTGTAGTGGCCACAGCGCAGACCAGCCGGGGTGTGATGGTCAACGGGCTGGATGTGGAAAATCGCGCAGGCCTTGATGTCCTGACCGGCTTCATGCGCCAGGGCAGTCTGGACACACTGGTCCAGGAGCGCTTCAGCATTATCATCGGTGAGACACTGGCCAATGACCTGGGCGTTGGTGTTGGTGATAACCTGCGCCTGTTTTCCCTTGGTGTGTCAGTCAATCCGCTGTCGGTACTGCCTAATCAGCGACAGTTCCGTGTTGCCGGCATTTTCCGGGTCGGCACACTGGAGCTGGACAGTGCGCTGGCTGTCATTCGACTGGACGATGCCCGGGCGCTGTTTCGTGTGCGTGGCTCACACACCGCTCTGCGTTTGCAGACAGTGGATGTGCTGGCTGCCGATACGGTGGCCAGGGAAGTGAGCCGTACCCTGCCAGGTGGTTTCTATCTGCAGACTTGGACTCGACAGTTTGGCGCCATTTACGAAAACATTCAGCTGTCACGCACCATTGTGGGACTGTTGTTGTGGTTGCTGGTGGCTGTGGCCGCGTTCAATCTTGTGGTGAGCCTGGTGATGATTGTGCGGGACAAGCGTGGTGACATTGCCATTCTTCGCACACTGGGTGCGTCACCTGGCACCATTGGTCGGATATTCCTGATCCAGGGCTGCCTGATCGGTCTGGTCGGCACGGCGATCGGGCTCACTGTGGGCATATTGCTGTCTTTGGTGATTGGAGATCTGATGGCCTGGATAGAGGGTGTGACCGGGGCGCAGATGCTCAGCGCCGAAGTGTATCCGGTAGACTTTCTGCCGTCCCAGGTGCTGATGTCCGATGTGGTGATTGTCAGTGCCGGGGTCATTGTCCTGTGTCTGCTGGCCAGTGTCTATCCTGCCTGGCGCGCCTCGCGAGTGCATCCTGCCGCCGCACTGCGGATGGAATAATTTTGTCACTGGGTCTATAACCTTCCCGTCAGGGAGGGGTTTTCATGCGCGCACGGATGCTCGCACTGTCGATTGGCATCATGCTGGCGGCATTCCTGCCGGTGCCACCACAGCCCTGGCTGCGGGTGCTGTTGCCGGTCCTGCCACTGGTGGTCATTCCCGGCCTGTTCATCAGGGTCAGACACCCGGTACCTGCCGCGGGACTCCTGGCGCTGTGCCTTGTTTGTGGTGTGCTCTGGGCCCTTGCCAGAGGCGGTCTGCACGCTGATCGGATGTTGCCGCACTGGATGGAGGGGGAAGACATCTGGATAAGTGGTCAGGTGCGTGGCCTGCCGCGAGAATATGACCGCAGTCGACAGCTGGATTTTTATGTCACTCACAGTTGTTTTGCCCTGCTGCCCGACGACTGTGGTTCCCACAGCGAGGCTTTTCACAGCGAGGCTTTTCGCGCCGCGCGCGTTCAACTGACCGTTTACGATCCTGCACTGGCGCTGCTTCCCGGTCAGTCATGGCAACTGCGCGTGCGCCTGTCCCAGCCTCGCGGCCGGGTCAACCCCGGCGGCTTTGACAACGAAGCGGCCTACCTGAGTCAGGGCATTCGCGCACGCGGATATGTGCGTGAAACCGCTTTTAACCGGGCACTTGATACACGTCAGCGCGGCTTGCACGGGGTCCGCCACCGTCTGGGCCAGGCGCTGGATCGTCTACTGCCTGATGCCAATGGGAGTGGCGTGGTGCGCGCCCTGATCACAGGCGATCGTGACAGCATCAATGAGGCGCAGTGGCAGCTGTTCAATGGCACCGGCACCACACACCTGGTGGTGATTTCAGGTCTTCATATCGGCTTTGTTGCAGGCATTGCCTTCTGGCTCGGTGGTCTGTTGATGCGGAGCAGCGCAGCGCTGCTCACCCATGTGCCTGCGCAGCGACCGGCTGCACTTTTTGCCATGGCCGCCGCTGCCGGTTATGCCATGCTGGCTGGGTTTTCCCTGCCCACACAAAGAGCCCTGATCATGGTCAGTGTCTTCATGTGTGCCCAGCTGCTGGACCGTCGTTACCCGGCCAGCCTGGGCATTGTACTGGCCCTCACACTGATTCTGGTCCGGGATCCGTTAAGCATGCTCAGTGCCGGTTTCTGGTTGTCTTTCGGCGCTGTGGCGGCGCTGCTGCTGGTCTTCAGCGGGTACAGCCGGCAGCACAGCTCACGGCAATTGTCAGGCACAGCAAACAGGACGCTGGCGTTTGCAAACCGCGTCTTGCAGACCTGGATACGGCCCCAGTGGGTGGTGTTTGTTGCGCTTTTTGTGCCTTTGTCCGCCTTCATGCACAGTGTGCCGCTGGTGGCGCCACTGACCAATGTCATCGCAATCCCCCTGATCAGTGTGCTGGCAGTGCCCATGGCATTGATCGCCGTGTTGTTGCTGCCGGTGTCGCAAGGCCTGAGCCAGATCCTGCTCTTCGCTGCAGTGAGGGTGGTCGACGTGCTGCAGTGGCTGTTGCAACTGATCCTGGCATTGACACAGCGTTTTGCCGTGCTCGAGGTATTGACTGCGTCATATGCAGCAATTGTGCTGGGCGTGCTGGCCAGCGTCATGTTGTTGTTGCCATCAGCATGGCCCGCCCGGTACCTGGCCCCGGTGCTGTACCTGCCGTTACTGCTGGGAGCCGGTTCAGCCGGACCACCAGCCGGGCATGCCGATGTCTGGTTTCTGGATGTGGGGCAGGGGCTGGCTGTGGTTGTGCGCACCCGCTCGAGCGTGCTGGTTTACGACACTGGACCTGGCGCAAATGTGGTCGGGCCTGCCCTGTTCTGGATGGGTGAGCGCGAGGTGGACCATCTGGTCATCAGTCACTGGCACAGTGATCACAGTGGCGGGCTGCAGCGGCTGATGGAGAGTCACCACGTGCATCACCATCTGGCGGGGTCACAAACCAGCAACTGGCCGATGTTCGTGCCCTGTGAACGCGGACAATCCTGGCAGCGCGATGGTGTGATGTTCGACGTTCTGCATCCAGGGAGTGCCGCGCAGGGCCGGGCCTACCGACGTGAAAATGATCAGTCCTGTGTACTGAGGGTGACTGCCGGTACGCAGCGACTGCTACTCACCGGTGATATAGAGTCCGCTGCCGAGCAGTCGCTGCTTGACTACCCGGTGGTGAGCGGTGGCAATCTCAGCCTGTCGGCCGAACTCATGCAGGTGCCTCATCACGGCAGCGCAACATCGTCCAGTGAGGCATTGCTGTTGGCGGTTGCCCCGCAGGTTGCTGTGTATTCGGCCGGGCACCGCAACCGCTTCGGGCATCCGGTACCTGAGGTGATTGCACGTTACCAGGCGCGCGGGACAGCCGTGTATGGCACGTCGACTCATGGTGCACTTCACTTCCGCCTGGGAGCAGAGGCGTTCCGGTCACAGACGCTGCAGGCCATGGGCTGGAGACGTGACCGACCTCGCTACTGGCGTCTGCCCTGATACCGGCTTATATGGTACAGTAGGCCCGAATTTTCTGGAGGTTGTCCGTGGTTGAAATCGTCAGGGCTGGCGGCTGGCTCATGCTGCCCATTCTATTGTGCTCCATTGTGGCCATTGCCATTGTCATTGAACGATTCTGGACGCTCAGTGCAGCGCGGATTGTACCGCGCCACACCGTCGGTCAGGTATGGAACTGGATTCGTAACAACGAACTGGATGCGGGCCATCTGAAGCAGTTGCGATTGGGTTCGCCGCTGGGCCAGATCCTGGCAGCCGGGCTGATCAATGCCCGTCATGGTCGTGAGACCATGAGCCAGGGAATAGAGCAGGCGGCCAATCTGGTGGTGCACGAGATGGAACGTTATCTCAGCACACTGGGCACCATTGCAGCCATCACGCCTCTGCTTGGACTGCTCGGTACGGTGATTGGCATGATTCGGGTATTCACTGAAATCATGATCCAGGGTACCGGAAACCCCAATGCGCTGGCCGGTGGCATTTCCGAAGCACTGATCACCACTGCGGCAGGGCTCACCGTTGCCATTCCGGCCTATGCCTTCCATCGCTTTTTCCAGCGCCGGGTGGATACACTGGTTCTGGAGCTGGAGCAGGAGTCTGCCAAGCTGGTGGATGCATTGCACAGCGATCGTAAGGTCGATATCAAAGAGACAGCAGCAACGTGAAATTCAAGCGGCGTCTGCGGGAAGAACCGGCGATCAATCTGACGGCTCTGATTGATGTGGTTTTCCTGTTGCTGATCTTTTTTATGGTCACCACTACATTCACGCGTGAAACAAGGCTGTCGGTGGATCTGCCCGAGGCCGATGCCGAGCCGGCGGTTGAGCAGGCTGCCCAGACGGAAATCATCGTCAGCCGGGAAGGGCAGTATGCGGTGGATGGACAGCTGTTGGTGGACGTGCGGATCGATACACTGATGCGGGCACTGGAGCAGGCAACGGGGGGCGATCGTAGCCGACCGATACTGCTGATTGCTGATGCCCAGGCCACTCATCAGGCGGTGGTCACTGCCATGGACGCCATCGGGCGGGCAGGATTCAGTCGCCTGAGCATAGCCACGCGCGGCATGGATACGGAAAACTGATGATCAAGGTATTTGTGGCGGCTGACGCCAGTGCAGAGAAAGTCAACGCGTCGGGCTGGAAGATCTATGGTCGACTGCTTGGTTATGTGCGCCCGCATCTGGGCATGTTCAGCATCTGTCTTCTTGGTTACGCCATCTTTGCAAGCACCAGTCCTGCCACGGCAGCCTGGCTGGGTTGGACCATTGATCAGGTGGAAGCGCAGAACGCCGACGCACGCATCATCAGCCCGATTCTGTGTGTATTGATTGTGCTTGTGCGCGGCATTGGTGGTTTTCTTGGTGGTTATTCACTGGAACATGTGGCCAACCACGTCATTCACAAGCTGCGATGCCAGATCATTGATCAGCTGCTGACCCTGCCAGTGCGTTACTACGATCGCAACACCATTGGCCGGCTGGTGTCCAAAGTCACCTATGACGTGATGCAGGTCAAGGGCGCGGCCACCAATGCCATCACCGTGCTGCTGCGAGAAGGTCTGACAGTGGTAGGCCTGCTGATCGCCCTTTTCTGGGTGAATTGGCGCCTTAGTCTGGTCTTTTTGCTGGTGGCGCCCGCAGTGGGTTATGTGGTGTACCTGGCTACATCGCGCTACAGAAAATACAGTCGTCAGATGCAGGACTCGATGGGTGATGTGACTCACATCGCCAATGAATCCATCAAGGGCCAGCGGGTGATACGCACCTTCAACGCCGGCAAGTATGTGGCTGAACGCTTCAGTCGGGCCAGTGAGAAAAACCGGCGCCAGAACATGAAAATGGTTCTGACCCAGAATACGGCCACACCACTGATTCAACTGCTGGTGGCTGCCGCCATGGCAATACTGCTGTGGTTTGCCATGTCGCCGCAGATTCTTGCCAATACCTCGGCCGGGGAACTGGTCACCTTCCTGACCCTGGCGGGGCTGCTTGCCAAACCACTGAAACAGCTCTCCGGTGTCAATGCCATCATCCAGCGCGGCATTTCCGCTTCAGCCAGTATTTTTGAACTGCTGGATGAGGATCGCGAGCGCGATTTTGGCACACACACGGTAGCCCGTGTTGAAGGGCGCGTGCAGTTCAGGGATGTGCATTTCGCCTATGAAGACAACGAACCGGTACTCAAAGACATCAATCTGGATGTGTTGCCAGGGCAGAGCGTGGCACTGGTCGGACGCTCCGGCAGTGGCAAGTCCACCCTGGTCAGCCTGTTACCCCGTTTTTATGACGCGGTGCAGGGTACGATTCTGCTTGACGGTGTGGATGTGCGTGACTACACCCTGGAGAACCTGCGCAGCCACGTTGCCCTGGTGTCGCAGGAGGTGATCCTGTTCGAAGGCAGCATACGGGACAATATTGCCTATGGGCACCAAGGGGAGATTTCCGACGAACGCATCATGGAAGTGGCTCGAAATGCTCATATTGAAGACCTGATCCTGAACTCGCCCCAGGGACTTGATACCGAGGTGGGTGATGGTGGCGCGCTGCTCTCCGGCGGGCAACGCCAGCGCCTGGCCATCGCCCGGGCGTTTCTCAAGGATGCGCCCCTGCTGATTCTGGACGAAGCCACCTCGGCACTGGATTCAGAGTCCGAGCACCACATCCAGCAGGCCCTGGCCGAGCTGATGCAGGGACGCACCACATTTGTCATTGCCCATCGTCTTTCGACTATCGAGCGGGCAGATATCATTGTTGTCATGGAGCAGGGCAGTATTGTGGAGACCGGCACACACGCCGAACTGCTGGCGCGAAAAGGGGTTTATGCCCGTTTGCATCGCAAGCAGTTCGTCAGCGATCAGGAGCAGACCGGTTGATGTTTCTGGTCAGAGCCTGGTATGACAAAGCGCCCTGGTTGCGCGTGCTGTTGCCACTTGCCTGGTTGTTTCGTGTGCTTGCGGCCATGCGGCGCGCTATTCTGCTGCGTGTTGCCGGTTCACAGTCACTGCCGATCATCGTCATTGGCAACATCACACTGGGTGGGACCGGTAAAACCCCGGCCACCATCGCATTGGTACGGGCCCTGATGGCGGCGGGTTATCGCCCGGGTATTGTCAGTCGTGGGTACGGCGCACGGCCACCGGTATTTCCCTATCGCGTCAAACCGGATGACAGCAGTACGGTTGCAGGCGACGAGCCGCTGGTGCTGCTGCGTAACGTGGACGTGCCTGTTGTGCTTGATCCGCGCCGCCGCCGTGCTGCGCAGTGGCTGGCCGAGCACACCGATTGTGATGTCATTGTCAGCGATGACGGGCTGCAACATTACTGGCTGCGACGCGATTTTGAAATTGTCATGGTGGATGGGGAGCGCGGACTGGCAAACGGGTTCTGTCTGCCCGCCGGCCCCTTGCGGGAGCCGCCGTCACGGCTGGCATCTGCAGACCATGTGGTGATCAACGGTGAGGATCGCCATGGCCTGATGCCTGAGGACGCCAGCCCGCGGTACAGCCGGCTGGAATTACAGGCGCAGTACTGGGTGGATGTGCACACGGCCCAGCGTCGCAGCCTGCAGGACATGAAAGGGCGCTCGCTGCACGCCATTGCCGGTATTGGCAACCCACAACGCTTTTTTGGCCAGCTTCAAGCGCTGGGTTATGATGATGTGACCAGTCGTGCCTTTCCCGACCATCATCGTTACAGCCTGGATGACCTGACACAGAATAGTGATCGGACGCTGGTGATGACGGAAAAGGACGCGGTCAAATGCCATAATCTGGCCGGCGATGACAGCTGGTATCTGGCGGTCAGGCCGGTGCTGGCCCCGGTGCTGGTAGACCAGGTGCTGGAAATGCTTCGTGCGCGTGCCGGCGCCCGCACCACCGGGCCGGCGGACTGACCCCGGATACAACAGCCAAACAGGACATTCTTCTGGAGAACAGTATGGATCGCAGATTGCTCGGATTGCTGGTGTGCCCTTTGTGCAAGGGTGAGCTCACCTACCGGAAAAATGCCAATGAGCTGATCTGTTATGCCGATGCACTGGCTTTCCCTGTGCGTGATGGCATTCCGGTTATGCTGGAGGAAGAAGCCCGGGAGCTTACACCGGAAGAGCGGGAACAACGCTGATGGGTTTTGTGGTGGTCATTCCCGCCAGGTATGCCTCCACGAGGCTTCCGGGCAAGCCGCTGCGAATGATTGGCGACTGGCCAATGATCCGCCATGTCTACGAACGTGCCCGGCAGAGTCGGGCCGATGCTGTCTATATTGCCACCGACAGCCCGGAAATCCTGGAAGCCGCCTCGGGCTTTACCAACAATGCCCTATTGACCGGTGATCACCATCAATCGGGTACGGACCGGATTCAGGAAGTGGTCACAAAACTGGCGCTGAGTGAACGGGACATTGTAGTGAATGTACAGGGTGACGAGCCCCTGATCCCTCCAGCATTGATCGACCAGGTGGCCGATGACCTCATGACACACGCCGATGCCGGTATCAGTTCCCTGTACGAGCCAATTGATGATCTGTCCGGTCTGAATAATCCGAATGTGGTCAAGGTTGTCACCGATGCCAAAGGGTACGCGCTGTATTTCAGCCGGTCACCGCTGCCATGGCATGACCCGACGATGTCCCCGGACGCCGGGGCGGCAGTGAGTGCACAGCGACATATCGGCATTTATGCCTACCGCGTTGCTACACTCAATGACTTTGTTGCCTGGTCTTCGTCCTTGCTGGAGCGTGCCGAGCGACTGGAGCAATTGCGCGCCCTGCATAACGGGGTCAGGATTCACATGTCTCAGGCCGGTGTGGCTGCACCTGGCGGGGTGGATACCGAAGAGGATCTGGCACGAATTCTCGATCATCTCAGGCAGCAGTCGCCACAGCCAGGCTCGGTCAATGGACGTTGAGGTCAACGGCTCACTGAGGGCCTTCAACACCTTCTCCGTGGACGCCCGTGCGCGGCGCCTGGTGCATGTCACCGATCTGGATGAGCTTCTGGCCGCCCTGCGCCTTGCCGAACGTCTGGGTATTCCCCATATGTTGCTCGGCGGCGGCAGCAATGTGCTTTTTGTGGACGACTACCCGGGCGTGGTGATTCATATGGCCAGCCAGGGTATTGAAATAGACCTGCCCCGTGCTCATATGCATATTGCAGCGGGCGAGAACTGGCACCGCACGGTGGAGACTGCGCTCTCGCACGACCTGTATGGTCTGGAGAATCTTGCGTTGATTCCCGGCTCGGTTGGCGCAGCACCGGTGCAGAACATTGGTGCATACGGTGTGGAGCTTTCCCGGTGTCTTGATTATGTGGATGTGCTGGACATCGATACTTCACTGGTGACGCGCATGAGCGCAGTCGAGTGTCGATTCGCGTATAGAGACAGCATCTTCAAGCAGGAACTGAAACGGCGCAGTATCATCCTGGCGGTCGGGCTGCAGTTATCGCGCGAGGCGCATGTTGAAACGGCTTATCCCTCCCTGGCCGCGCATCTGGCGTCACACAGTGAAGCCCCCATCACACCGCACATCGTTTTCGGGGCAGTATGTGAGATTCGCCGGGCGCGATTGCCGGATCCGCAGGAGCTCGGCAATGCCGGCAGTTTCTTCAAGAATCCGGTGATCAGTAACGAGCAGCTGAAAGCGCTGCAGAAAGATTACCCGGAAATGCCTTTTTACGGACAGGGTGACAATCAGGTCAAGGTGCCGGCAGCCTGGCTGATTGAAGCCGATGGCTGGAAAGGCCACCGTAGCGGTGACGCAGGCGTGCATACCGAGCAGGCGCTTGTGCTGGTCAACCACGGGGCTGCCACTGGCCAGGAAATCGTCCAGCTGGCACGGCTCATTGCAGCAGGTGTGCGGCGCAGGTTCGGCATCACGCTCAGCCCGGAAGTGCGCATAGTACCAGAGCGGCCAGTACCGGAGCAGGGTGATGGCTGATCATCACAATGCAGACGAACCGGGATTCGATCACAAATCCGTGCTGGCCAACATGAGCACACGCCCCGGAGTCTACCGGATGCTGGATAAAGCAGGCAAAGTCCTGTACGTGGGCAAGGCGCGTAATCTGCGCAAACGGGTAGGCAATTATTTCCGGGCCTCGGGCCTGGACACCAAGACCATGACCCTGGTGTCACACATTGCTGCCATAGAAGTCACCGTCACCGCGAGCGAAACCGAAGCCCTGCTGCTCGAGCAGAGTCTGATCAAGAAACTGCGCCCCCCGTACAACATTCAACTGCGCGACGACAAGTCCTACCCCTACATCATGCTGACCGACCGCGATGAATATCCGCGCCTGGCATTCTACCGGGGCAGTCGCAAACGCAAGGCCAGTTTCTTCGGGCCTTATCCCAGTGCCAGCGCAGTGCGGGAAACACTGGCCATACTGCAGAAAGTGTTTCGTCTGCGTCAGTGTGAGGACAGTTATTTCAGCAATCGTTCCCGGCCCTGCCTTCAGTACCAGATTGATCGTTGTACCGCGCCCTGCGTGGAATACATTTCACCCGAGGAGTACGCGCGCGACGTGCGGTATACCCGCCTGTTTCTGGAAGGACGCAGCGATGCGGTGGTCAACGAGCTGGAAGCGCGCATGAAGGAAAAATCAGAGCAACTGGCTTTTGAGCATGCCGCGCGCATCCGGGATCAGATTGTTGATCTGCGCCGCATCCAGGAACAGCAGTATGTGGCCGGCCAGACAGGTGACGCCGACGTGCTGGGCGTGGCCATGTACGCTGCCTATGCCTGTGTGCATATTGTTTTCATCCGGGGCGGCCGGGTCATAGGCAGCAAACACTTCTACCCGCGCGACCGACTGGCCAACACACCGGCCCAGCTGCTGACGGCATTTGTTGCCCAATACTATATACGCGAGGACAATGCCGCCAACATACCCGCCGAGATCATTGTCAGTACGGCGCCGGAGGACAAGGCCACTCTGCTCGAAGCGCTCAGCCATTGCGCCGGGCGCCAGATACGATTGACCGCCACCGTGCGCTCCCACCGCGCCCGCTGGCTGGACATGGCGGTGACCAACGCTGCGCAGGGCCTGCAAAGCCTGGTCAACAGCCGCCAGCAGAGTCAGCAGCGCGTGGCGGCACTGCAACAGGCACTGTCACTGCCGGCGCTGCCTCAGCGTATAGAGTGTTTTGACATCAGCCATACCATGGGTGAGAAGACCGTGGCTTCCTGTGTTGTCTTTGATCTGAACGGTCCACTGAAATCCGATTACCGGCGCTTCAATATCACCGGCGTGCAGGCTGGTGACGACTACGCCGCCATGGAGCAGGCGCTGCTGCGGCGTTACACCCCCAAGACAGACAGCAAGGCAGATGATGTGGGCATGAAAATCCCCGACATCCTGCTCATTGACGGGGGCAAGGGCCAGCTCGGCAAGGCGCGCGAGGTACTGGCCCAGTGCCAGTTACAGGATGTGTTGCTGCTGGGCATTGCCAAAGGCGTGAGCCGCAGGGCAGGGCAGGAGACCCTGTATCTGGCCGGGGCTGATACAACATCCACCATGAAGGAGGTGGTGCTGCCTGAGGTGTCACCTGCGCTGCATCTGCTGCAACAGATCCGGGACGAAGCGCACCGCTTTGCCATCACCGGCCACCGCCAGCGCCGTGCCAAGGCGCGTAAAACCTCGCCATTGGAGCAGATTCCGGGGTTGGGACCGAAGCGCCGCAGGGCCCTGCTGACCTATTTTGGCGGCCAGCAGGCGCTGGACAGGGCCAGTGAGCAGCAGATCGCCAAAGTACCCGGTATCAGCCGCAAGCTGGCCGCTGATGTTTATGCTGCCCTGCATAACGAGTAGAATGACCGCTTACACAAGCAGTGTGGAGGAAGCGGCGGCATGAATACAGCCAATTGGGTGACAATCATCAGGGTGCTTATGGTGCCGCTAGTAGTTGTTGTGTATTACTCACCCCTGGCCTGGGCCAATCTCTTTGCCGCCGCTCTGTTCGCCATAGCCAGCATCACTGACTGGCTGGACGGCTATCTGGCCCGCAAGCTGAATCAGACCTCCGCTTTTGGCGCCTTTCTGGATCCGGTGGCCGACAAGCTGCTGGTGGTGGTGGCGCTGGTACTGCTCACCGCCATTTACCCCAGCGTCTGGTTTGTGCTGCCAGTGGCCATCATCATTGCCCGGGAGATCTTTGTATCCGCACTGCGGGAGTGGATGGCCAATGTGAACCAGCGCGATCTGGTTGCCGTGGGGTACATCGGCAAGGTCAAGACCACGGTGCAGATGATAGCCATTGTTGTGCTGATTGCAGCCACGCCGGAATGGCCCCAATGGGTGACAGCATTGGGCATGATCCTGATCTATGTATCCGCTGTTTTCAGCCTCTGGTCCATGATCACCTACCTGCGCAAGGCCCTGCCTGTGCTGCAGTTGAAATAGTGTAAAAAGCGCCGAAGGTAGCTTGACATATGGCCCGATGGCATTAGAATAGGCGCCTCTTTCGGACATCAGGCAACGCGCCATCAGCATGTTCAGAAGATCAGGGCGGGAATAGCTCAGTTGGTAGAGCACGACCTTGCCAAGGTCGGGGTCGCGAGTTCGAGTCTCGTTTCCCGCTCCAAATTCTCATGCCACGGGTCCATGACAACAGTTCGTCATCGTGGCCAGCAATGACCTGTAATGGCAGATAGATCTGGTTTACAGGCTGGGTGGCAGAGTGGTCATGCAGCGGACTGCAACTCCGCGTACGCCGGTTCGATTCCGACCCCAGCCTCCATCCAGAACGTCTGCAACATCAGACCCTCAGTCCTTACCCGGCCCGGGTGGCGAAACTGGTAGACGCAAGGGACTTAAAATCCCTCGGAGGAAACTCCGTACCGGTTCGATTCCGGTCCCGGGCACCAATATTCTCCCCCAGGCTCCACCTGATTCCCTGACGCTGAAACCTTCATCTGCGCTCAATTGAAGCGGGCGGCAGCGCCGCTGTGCCACGAGCTGTCTGATGTGCCACGTACCTCTGTTTGTCCCGCCAATTGCTTTTCCCCACAAAATATTCTAAAACTGTCTGGGTTTGTGTGCCTGCACGGTTATTCAGATAGGCGTGTGCACGCTGAACAGTTGAAAAATCAGCCCTGACGCCAGGGGCTGGTTAAATTTCAGGCAGTTGTCAGTGAAAACTGAGAAATTGCTCAATTGAGATAGCGTGCAGAACAATGGCGTAATCGTGGTGGCGCACGATAAAAATTTATGCATGCGGTAGAGGTTAAAGTGACGAATGTTATCCATTGAAGAAATTGAACGTATTGGCGCTGCATTTAATTCAACAAACCAACCAGTGATTATGGACTATATTGCGGTGGTGGCGCTAAGCTGGATGGGGGCTTTCCTCGCGGCATACCTCGTGCAAAAAGCTAAGAACAGAGCAAACTCTGAAGACTTTGATAGGCTAAAATCTGAACTCGAAGAAAACACAAGATTAGTAAAAGAAATTGAGTCGAATTTTTCGGAATATTTTTGGATAAGGCAGCAGGTTTGGCTCAAGAAGCAGGAGTCATATGAAGTCATTCTCGGGTTGCTGCATGATATTGAAAAATACGTTTATCATCAGGTAACAGATTTCGAGGAATGGCAGTATATAAATAATCGACACCCCTATTTTGGCTTTTACCCACACGAAGATGTAGGTAACAAGAAAGCGTGGAAGCGTGACAAGCAAGAGTATGAAGAGAAGAAAAGTAACCCTGAAACTGTTGCAGAATCGGAAGCACTTAAAACCCGATATGACAGAGCTTTGTCAGAGATATTTGATCATATAGATCTGAAAGCGATTTACCTCGATGACCGTGTTGAGGCTGAGATGGAAAAGCTAAAACAATCGCTTAGCAGGACTGATGCAGAGGAGAATTGGGAAGATCATTTCGATAGGATATCCAGAGACACGATGAGAACCATTGAGGAAGTACGCAAAATTTCGCGCGCTGAACTGAAGTTGGATGCATAACAATCGCAGGCATAGTGACGGCTTTTTCATTACGGCTGCGCCTCCATTACAAAGCCGCGCATGCTGCGGGCGTTAAGAATCGTATGGAGATGGCATGAGACGTTTTTACCATTGGTGCAGGCGCGCATGGCCACTATGGGCTAGTTTAATGGTCATAGCGGCTCACCTCACTGTGGTTAGTATGTTTCCTCAGCAATCATATGAGATCAATGGGGCATTTTCTATTGCCATGCAGGTAATTGGTGGTTTGCTTGTCCTCTATTCAATTGACAGCACGCTTGGTCTAGTGCGCGAAGAAAGCATTTTCCGGGTTATTACGAAGTGGCTTCAAGACTGTCCAATATGGAGCAAGCCAAAAGGCGTTGAGGTGTCGGTGAGTTCAGCGGCCAGCGCATCGGCTTCATTTAACCCCCGCGTCAAAACAGTAGCATCATCGCTACCTGATCGTGTAACCGAGCTCGAAAGGCAAGTAGAGGAAGTGTATCGAGAAATGGATCGCAAAACTCAAGCTTTGAAAGAGTCGATATCTGAAGCGAAGGGACAACTTTCAGCAAGGATTGGAGGAGCTGAGTCCGCCATTCGAGGCGTGAAAAAAAAGCTCGATACTACAATGCTTAGTGGTATCAAACAGCAAGTATTTGGGGTGGTGATTGCTATTTATGGTGCAGGTTTGGGGTATTTTTCTTAACAAGCGACTGTGATCCAAAATCAATACCTGAAGCATAATTATTTGCACTGATCGCCACTCCTGATCGTCGCGCACCATGGCATTCAGAATGGTCATCATCTTGCGCATACAGGCAGTGATGGCGACTTTTTTGTGTTTACCCTGGGCGACCAACTTTTGGTAAAAACGTTTCATGACCGTGTTGTGTTGGATGGCACTGAGCATGGCCATATAGAGAACGGTTCGGATCGGTGCGCGGCCGCCTTTGATACGCCGCCTGCCCTTCATGGATCCGCTGTCACGGTTGAACGGAGCGAGCCCACATAACGCACCGATCTGCCGCGAAGACAGTTGCCCAAGCTCTGGCAACTCCCCCAGCAGGGTAAACGCCACACCGTCGCCGATGCCCGGGGTGGAGCTGAGGATCTGGTAGGTGCGCTGCCATTCGGTTACTTCGGCAACCTCCCTGGCGAGCTAGTCATTGATCCATGCGATTTCTTTATCGAGCAGTTTAAGAAGGCGGGTATGGGATGGGGCCAACACCTTGGGCGCTTTGTGCAGACGGTTCAGCTCCTGTGTCCGGGTCTCGTTCAGTTGACGCTTTCGCGATAGCAGGTCTCTGATATAACGGATTTTTTTTGCTGACTATTGGGCGTGGCTCAGGTTTGATGATGGCGCCAAACAGTGCGATCAGGCGGGCATCGAGTTTGTCGGTTTTGGCCTGCAGGCCTTGCGCTCTGGCGAACTGACGCACTTGCATTGGCTGAATCACGATAATGGGCATTGCCTTTTCCGCGCACGCTTCGACCAGGCAGCGCCCATAACCGCCGGTGGCCTCGACAATGATGCGGGTCAGTTTGAATCGACCCAGTCTGCTGACCAGGCGTTTAATGCCTTCAGGCGAATTGGGTTCCTGCAGGCAAGTATCGGTTTCCAGGACCATGACATCGAGGGTGTGTTTCCCGACATCAATGCCGACGTTTCGTTGCGAGTTGTCTATGTGTGCTGAGGAGATTGTTTTCATGACTCACCCTTGCTACATTCGGGCTCGAGGCCCATTCGACTGTTCGAGTTAGAAGTAGAATCAGCGTAGCGCCCACGCTTGTTAACGGGCTCGGCAATGCCGGCGCCTTCGCTGCACCGGGCTACTGCGCTGAATACCTGTTGCTGCAGGTATGGGCCTCACCTTATCGCTTTATGAATGATAGGGAAATAATGGAA
>JBJHCW010000011.1:0-89202 GCA_050486205.1 Gammaproteobacteria bacterium
GGACCATGACGGCGTTCACGATAGGGGCACTGTCCATGATCGGTGTGCCGCCCACTGCGGGCTTTGTCTCCAAGTGGTACATATTTGGCGGTGCGTGGGACCTTGAGAACTACTACGTGGTGATTGTGCTCATGGTGTCCACGGCTCTGAATGCGGCCTATTTTCTGCCTATCATATTCAATGCCTTTTTTGGCAAGGAGCAGGGTGAGGTATTGAAGCCCCATGGAGAGGCGCCGCTGAACATGGTGACTGCGCTCATGATTACGGCAACGATGACGCTGTTGTTCTTCTTCCTCAGCGGTCCCCTGATCGACCTGGAGTATCAACTGGCCGGAGGTGTCCGATAATGACAGATGTTTTGATGCCGCCGGCGTTCATCCTCCTGGGCGCGGCGATTCTGGTTGCGTTGACCCGGAAAACGGCCCGGAACACGATCTTGCTACTGGCACCGCTGGCCACCCTGGTGTTTGTGCTGATGCTTCAGGACGGTGCTGTCCTGTGGGCCGGATTTCTCAGTTATGAAGTCACACTGGTCGAAGTCGACGGCATGCGAAAGGTGCTGGCGGCGGCATTTGTGCTGATGCTGCTGGCGGTCATGTTCTTTGCCATGAATCGTGCCGGCGCGGTCGAGCTGACTGCAGCAATGGCTTACGGCGGGGCGGCTCTGGGCGTGTTGTTTGCGGGCGACCTGTTGATGCTGTTTCTGTTCTGGGAATTGATGGTGATATTCTCCGCAATCATCATTTTTGCCGCCGGCACAGAAGCCGCGAGAGGCGCTGGCATTCGTTACATCATCATTCAGTTGCTGGCGGGTCTTGTTCTCAAGATTGGTATTGAGGCTGTCACCGCCGAGGCTGGCACCACGGCAATGCAGGCGCTTGTGCTGGAAGGGTTCGGCGCCTGGGTGGTGGCGGCGGCCCTGTTGATCAACGCCGCCGCCGTGCCCCTGTCAGTCTGGTTGACCGATGCCTATCCGGAGGCAACACCAACGGGCACTGCCTTTCTTGCCGCGTTCACGACCAAGTCGGCCGTGCTGGCCAGCGCCATTTTGTTTGGTGGCGCTGCACCGCTGATCCTGTTCGGCCTGTTGATGATTGTATACGGTACATTCTACGGCATGCGTGAAGACAACATCCGACGACTGCTCTGTTATGCCCTGGTCAGCCAGGTTGGTTTCATGCTTTGTGGGGTCGGTGTGGGTGGCGAAGCCGTGATCGGTGCCGTCATTGTATTTGCCTTCATCCACGTGCTGGCCATGTGTCTGCTGATGCTCTCGGCTGCAGCTGTGATTGAAGTCAGCGGCACAGAAAGTCTCAGCGAGACCGGCAATCTTTCCGCGCGGATGCCACTGGTGTTCCTGGCAACAGCATTGGGCTCGGCGGGCCTGGTTCTGGCCCCGGTTGCGTCCGGTCTACTGGTGAGCATTGGCGAAGCCGGTGAGACCTGGTTGCAGTACGTGTTGCTGTTTGCCGCTACTGCGACAGTGCTGCACGGCGGTTACAAGTATCTCTGGATGTGCTTTTTGCGCAAGAGTGTGTCCACGGTGGGCACGGATGTCACTGGCATATCGCGGTTTGGTTTTGTAGTGCCGGCCGTACCACTGGCAGCGATCATATTGTTCGCACCGTTGCTGCAGGGTTTGCTTGGTACCGAGCTGCGGTCACTGTTTTCGGTGTCCCAGCTATTGATGCTGCTGGTTTTGTGCGGCGGCTCTGCCCTGGTGGTCTGGTTGCTGCGACCCCTCATTTCCCAGCCCGAAAGCATCACGGTGGACGTTGATATTGTTTACCGGAAATGGCTGTCCGCGTTGTGGGTGGACATTGAGCACGCAATAAAGTTGCTGAGTGAGGCTGGTACTGATTTTGCCAAGGGTCCGTTACTGAATATTCCCCGCCGCTGGTTCCATTATCACGGGCCACAGGGCCCACTTGCCAAAACCTGGGCTACGGGTAGCATGCTGATGTGGGTGACCGTGATTCTGGCGGTACTGCTGATAGGCGCACGCCTGATGTGATGTGACGGATATGGCGATGGTACCGGGTCTTGCCCGGTACCATCCCAGCCTGTGTTTTGATCAGTTGCTTTCACTCACGTGCAGAATCAACTGCTGGCCCGGGTGAATCAGCTCATTCCTGCCAATACCATTCCAGCTCTCGATGTCTTCAATTGCCACATCATGGTCGCGCGCTATTCGTGACAGGGAGTCACCGGGGCGCACCTGGTATTCGACGGTGTCCGCCCGGGTCGCATTGACGCTTTCCGACGCGCCCTGCATGGCTACAGCTGTTGGCTGCAGTCGCAGCGTCTGACCCGGTCGCAGAACGTCGTCCGTACTGAGATTGTTCCATTCGGCCAGTTCCGCGACACTCATGCGATGACGGTTGGCAATTCGCCAGAGGCTGTCCCCGCTGCGCACCTGATAGGTTGCAGCGGTCATCATGTCAGATTGTGTGCCGCTGGGATAAATTGGTGCATCCGGTACGTCCAGTGGATCTGTAGCGCTGTAGGCGCGGGGGATCAGCAGTGAGTTACCGGCGACGATCCGGCTGCCGCTCAGATTGTTGACGCTTTGCAAAATGGCTACCCGTGTGCGGTATCGACTGGCGATTCCGCTCAATGTGTCGCCCGGCTGGATGACATAACGATCCCAGGTCACCCGTTGTTGATCATTGAGTGAGGCAAGTCCGTTGCTCAGCTGTTCAGCATGTGTCACGGGAAGGACAATTGTATGTGGTCCGTCCGGATGGGTTGCCCATTGCCGGTAGCCTGGGTTGAGTCTGTAGATGACTTCCGGCTCCAGGCCTGAAATATTGGCGACCAGGGTAAGATCTATCTGCGAGCCGGCATCTATGACGGCCAGGTAGGGTTCGTTTGGGATAGGGTCCAGTTCGAGTCCGTGTTTGTCTGCATCGGCAAACAGATGCGCCAGCGCCAGAATACGTGGGACATGGCGCTGGGTTTCCGTGGGCAGCTGCAATGACCAGAAATCCGTGGGCTCGCCATTGTCCTGGTTGCGCCGGATGGCGCGCTGCAGGTTACCCTGACCCATGTTGTAGGCAGCAAGAGCCAACAGCCAGTCATTATCAAAAAGATTGTAAAGTGATTCCAGATAATCCAGTGCCGCTTCAGTGGAGGCCAGCGGGTCGCGGCGGCCGTCGTACCACCAGTCCGCATTCAGCCCCATGCCGGTCGCTGTGCTGGCCATAAACTGCCAGAGTCCGACAGCGTTCTGTCGGGAAACGGCATTGGGGTTGTAGGCACTTTCCACAATGGGCAGCAGCGCCAGTTCGGTCGGCAATCCACGTTCTTCGATCCGGTCCACAATCAGGTACAGAAAGGGTTGTGCCCGTTCCGCCACCTGCTGCATATACTCGGGGTTATCAATGTACCAGGACAACGCTTCCAGGACGCGTTCGTTGTCCTGTTCAAGTGCGAAGCTGAAGCCCTGATTCATACGTTGCCATATATCGGCTGGGGGAAGCTCCAGTGTCTGCTCGGAATCCAGCACAATCGCCTGGCGTGGCACGCCGATGTTGCGGTTCTGGTCGCGGCCCAGCGGCCAACGGGACTGTTGTTCTCTGGACAGGGTGCCATGGTGTGGTGTGGACCCCGCTTCAGTACTTTCGCTGCTGCTGTCGTGTGGCTCGGGCAAGGTGCTGCAGGCATGCAGCAGCGCGCCAGCGGCGATCAGTGCGGCGAGTCTGCGTTTGACAAAGCGGGGCGGTTGCCCTGAACCTGAATCAATTGGAAGGTTTTGTGAGCAAGGTTTGTTGTCTGAAGTCATTTGAGATTGCTATCCATGTACTGCTTTATACTTAAAATGCCGTCTTGTTTTTCTGGCATTCAGAATGTGTCTTTCCATTGTCGCAGGGTGGCAAAAACGCTGCTTGTCTCATTCAGTGCTTGCCCACTGCGCTTCTCGCTCTGTCGTCTGACGCTGTCTATGTGACAACGTAAAAACGGATTGGTTCTCAACTCCAGAGACAGCGTTGAGGGCAATGTCCTGCCCTCACGGGCCAGCTTTTCTCTATCCTGCGACACTCGCTGTTGAATGGCCTGGTTGTCCGGCTCCACAGCTGAGGCGAAGGCAAGATTTGCCAGTGTATATTCGTGTGCGCAATAGACCCTGGTGTCCTGGGCAAGTTGCGCCAGTTTCCCCAGCGACTCGAACATCATTTCGGGCGTGCCTTCAAACAGTCGTCCACACCCGGCGGCGAACAGTGTATCGCCACAAAACAGCAAGGGGGCAGTGTCATTGGGTACGACGTGAAATGCGATATGGTCGAGTGTGTGACCGGGCACTGCAATCACATGAAAGGTTTCCCCAAGCAGTTCCACGCTGGCGTCATCTTCAAGTATGTGACTGACCTGGGGAATGCGCGCCGACCGGGGGCCGTAGACAGGTACACTTTGTCGATCGAGCAGCTCGTCAACGCCGCCGGTATGATCCGGGTGGTGGTGAGTCAGCAGGATTCCCCCCATTGTCACTTCATGCTGCTCAAGCCACTGTACAACCGGCGCTGCATCACCGGGGTCGACCACGTATACCGGTCCGGCGCTGTCACGCTGCAGCAACCAGATGTAGTTGTCCCTGAACGCGGGAACTGCGGTCACAGTCAATGTCATGATGAAGAGTATGTCTGGGTTTCATGGGTCAGTTACGGACTCATTCGAGCCCGCTGCCTATGATAGCGTTTATGTCGCTGAAAACAACCGTCAGGTCGTGATATGCTTCGCAAACAAGCCAAGCCGACGCAGGCCAGTAAAAGTGCGTCACTGATGCCGAATTGGCTGAAAGCCAGAGTGGCCATAGTGTTTCAGAGGTTCCCTTATCATGGCCCTGATTAACCGTTTACGAGCCCATCGACAGCTGCGAAAGCGAATCCCGCAGCCTGAAGTGCTGCATGCACAGATGAGTGAGTGGTTTCGTTCGCCCATGGGGGCAGCCCTGATTCGTGCGGAAAAACAAAGGCTTGATCCGGTTATTGCCGGTGTTTTTGGTTATCACATGCTACAGATGGGCTGCTCGCTCGATGATGCGCTGCTGGATGATTGTCCTGCGGCCTTCAAGGTGCGTTTCAACCCGGTTTATTGTGATCGGCGCTCGGTTGCAGTGGCCAACAACGAAGCCTTGCCCCTGGCCACTGAAAGCATGGACGCGGTGCTTATCCATCATGCCCTGGACTTTACCACGGACAGTCATCGCCTGCTGCGCGAGGCAGACCGGGTACTGACTCCGGGCGGGCGGCTTTTGGTCATCGGATTCAATCCCATCAGCTTCTGGGGTTTGAGCAAACTATGCCGGTGGCGTCTTGAGTCGCCGTGGAACGCCCGCTTCATATCCACCCTGCGCCTCAGTGATTGGCTCAAGCTGTTGAATTTTCACATAGAAGAGGTGAGTTATGGCGGCTTTCTCCTGCCATGGGCGTCACCCGGGGTGGTCAGCCATGCGCCGCAACTCGAGCGTATCGGGCAGCGCACCATCAGACCGCTGGGTTGTTTCTATCTGCTTGTGGCCACCAAGAAATCTGTGCCCATCACACCGGTAATGGCTCGCTGGCCACAATTGAGAGCGCCCGTGATTGGTGCGCCCCTGGCTGATGCCGGTCGAATGTCACCGGCGACACCCGGGCGCCGGCAAAGCTCAGCGGATATCCATTCATTGTCCGAGTGGCAACGGAAAAACAATCATATAAAGGATTAGATATTTGTCAGAAGTTATTGAAATATATACAGATGGCGCGTGCAGGGGTAACCCGGGGAAAGGTGGTTGGGGTGCCTTGCTGCGCTTCAGGGGCAAAGAGAAAGAGCTTTATGGTGGCGATCCGGCCACCACCAACAATCGCATGGAACTGCTTGCAGTCATTCGCGCCCTGGAAGCACTCAAGCGACCGGGGTGCCGGGTGGTACTCTACAGTGATTCACGTTATGTGCTCTCTGGGATGACCGAATGGCTGCCAGGCTGGAAGGCTCGCGGCTGGAAAACGTCGGCGAAAAAGCCGGTTCTGAATGCAGAGCTTTGGCAGCGACTTGATGAGCTGGCAGCCGAGCATGACATTGAGTGGCGCTGGGTAAAGGGTCACAGCGGCCACCCGGAAAACGAACGCGCTGATCAGTTGGCCAATCGGGGCATCGACGAGTTGACCATTAACGGAGCGATTGACAGATGAGGCAGGTAGTACTGGATACAGAAACCACAGGGCTTGAGCATGAGCAGGGGCACAGGATCATTGAGATCGGTTGTGTTGAGCTTGTCCATCGCCGTCTGACCGGGCGTCACTATCATGTCTATATCAACCCCGAACGGGAAGTTGAAGAGGGTGCCCTGGAAGTGCACGGCATCAGTGACGAGTTTCTGGCCGACAAGCCGCTTTTTGCACAGGTTGCCCGTGAATTCCTGGACTTTGTCAAAGGCTCCGAGTTGCTGATTCACAATGCGCCGTTTGATATCGGGTTTCTCGACAGTGAACTTCGACGGCTTGGTGCCGATTTTGGCGCCATGGCAGATCACTGCGACATTGTTGATACCCTGGCCATGGCCCGTACCCGACACCCGGGTCAGCGCAATACCCTGGACGCACTGTGCAAGCGTTACGCAGTGGACAACTCCCAGCGTGAATTACATGGCGCTTTGCTCGATGCGGAGATTCTCGCCGATGTCTATCTGTTGATGACAGGTGGCCAGACCATGTTGTCCCTGGAGGCTGATGAGTCATCAACATCCGATGGCGCCAGCGCACCCGTACGTCTGGACCGAAGCGGACTGTCGCTGAAGGTGCTGGCCGCCAGTGAGGATGAAGTGGCCGCGCATCAGGCCTATCTGAAGAAAATAGAAAAAAGCAGTGGTACCTGCCTCTGGATTCTGCAGGATGCAAACAGCTGATGCAGGACCGCTGGATTGCGCAGAATCACCGCTCGCTGCCCTACGTGCTTGATTCCCGGCATCTTGAAACCAACGCAAGGCTTCTGCTGTTCAGAGGCAGGGATCTGTTGGTGCACAACGACAACTGGTTCTGGTGCCCGGATGATTTGCGCTGCCTCGGCATCAAAGGGTTCCATTGCCTGCCGGTCCAGGAAAGTGAGCAGGGGCTTTACGCCGCGGTCTCAGTGACCGATGCCATTTACGAGTCTCTTGTCAGTCACTCACCCGTATCCAGCGTGCCCACCCGTTCCCTGTTGCTGGACCGGGGTTTCAGTGATTTTGTGCTTTTGGGGCGGGCAAGTCAGCTGAACAACTGGTACCGCACCCATCAGTACTGTGGCGTTTGCGGCCAGCGCAACGAACCGAGACGCGATCAGCGGATACTGGGGTGCAGTAGCTGTGAGATGGACTATTATCCGCGTATCAACCCCTGTGTTATTGTACTGGTCACTCGGGGCAGAAAGGTGCTGCTGGCGCGCAGCGCAAGGCGTGGTGCTGATTTTTTCAGTTGCCTGGCCGGTTTTATGGAAATCGGCGAGACACCGGAGCAGACCATTGAGCGGGAGGTCTGGGAAGAGGTGGGCATTACGGTGCGCAATATCCGTTATTGCCAAAGCCAGTCATGGCCGTTTCCTTCCCAATTGATGCTGGGCTTCATTGCAGACTATGCCGCCGGAGAAATACAGGTGGATGACATCGAACTGGCAGAAGCTGGTTGGTTTGATGTTGATGACCTGCCGGTGACACCATCGGCGTCGATCAGCGTCGCCGGACAATTGATACAACATTACGTTGAACTGACAGAACGGGATACTGCATAGCGCAGCGAACCCTGTTGAACAAGGAGATCGAAGCTTGGAATATTTAGTGGATCTGGGCGTTTTTCTGATTCGGGTGATCATTCTGACGGCGGCCATTGTGCTGGCCGTGTCAGCCATCATGGCAGCAGCAACACGGGCCAGGCGCCACATGAGCCGGGGCACGGTGGTGGTCACACACCTGAACCGCGAGCTGGAGCAGATGCAGAGTACACTTCGCAAAGCGGTCCTGGACAGATTCAGTTTCAAGCTCAGTCAGAAGCTGGAAAAAAAACGCCGCAAGGCTGAAGCGCAGGAACACAAGCGCAAAGCCAGTTCAAAAGCCAGCACCGGCGCACAGCAAGGTGAAGAGCAAGCATCTGCCGACGATGACGGTCGCAAGAAGCGCTTGTATGTGATCAATTTCAAGGGTGATTTGGCGGCCACACAGGTTGAATCCCTGCGCCAGGAGATTTCCACGGTACTGTCCATGGCAGAGCCATGCGACGAGGTCTTGCTGCGGCTGGAAAGTCCTGGCGGCATGGTCAATGCCTACGGCCTTGCCTCCTCACAGTTGTTGAGAATCCGTGAGCGGGAGATTCCCCTGACCATCTGTGTGGACAAGATGGCGGCCAGCGGTGGGTACATGATGGCCTGTATGGCAAACAGGCTGATTGCTGCACCGTTTGCCATGCTCGGTTCAATTGGTGTGGTGCTGCAGGTGCCCAATTTCCACAAGGTCCTGCAGAAGAATGATATTGATTACGAGATGATTACTGCCGGCGAATTCAAACGCACCTTGACGTTGTTCGGCGAGAACACACAGAAAGCCCGCAGCAAGGTCAAGGACGAGGTTGAAGAGATCCATGGGCTGTTCAAGGGTTGGGTCAGCCAATATCGTCCGGTGGTTGATATCGACAAGGTATCAACAGGCGAGGTCTGGTTTGGTGCCCAGGCGCTCGAGAATCAATTGGCAGATGAGATTGGTACCAGTGATGATTACATCATGAGGGCCTGCGAAAGCACCGATGTCTACGAAGTACGCTATGAAATCCGCAAGAACCTGGGCGATCGGATAGGGAAGTCAGCGCAGACCGTGCTTGATCGTACCCTTTTGAGTTGGGCACAGCGGCTGCGTGAAAGTCGATATTTTTCCTGAACAGGTTTGACAGGTACAACATTGGAGCAAGACATGGAGCAACACGCAGAAACGCCATTCCGGGCATTGTGGGTGGAAGAACACACACAGGATGACAAGCCGGTTTACCAGGCGAGTCTGGCAGAGCGCCGGGTGGGTGATCTGCCAGAAGGTGATGTGCTGATCCGGGTACGTCACTCGTCGGTCAACTACAAGGATGCCCTGTCGGCTAGCGGTAACAAGGGTGTGACACGAAAGTTTCCGCATACCCCGGGCATAGACGCGGCCGGCGAGGTGATTGCGTCCAGCGCCGGCGACTTTGCGCCAGGCGATGAAGTCATTGTGATTGGTTACGATCTGGGCATGAACACAGCGGGTGGCTTCGGTCAATTTATCCGGGTCCCGGCTGACTGGGTGGTACGCAAACCCGACGGGCTGTCACTGCACGACAGCATGATCATCGGCACAGCCGGGTTTACCGCTGCGTTGTGTGTGGAAAAACTGCTGGTCAATGGGCTCAGCCCGGAGCAGGGCAGTGTGATGGTCACCGGTGCCAGTGGTGGGGTGGGATCCGTGGCTGTGATGCTGCTGGCCAGACTCGGGTTTACGGTGACCGCGGTTACCGGAAAAGCCGGGGAGCATGACTTTCTGCGGCAGCTTGGTGCAGCCGAGGTGGTGGCCAGGGATACACTTTCCGAAGCCAGCGAGCGGCCAATGCTCAAGGAAACCTGGGCCGGTGCAGTGGATGTTGCAGGTGGCACCGTGCTGACAAACATCATCAAATCCTTACGTTACGGCGGCAGTGTGGCCTGTTGCGGTCTGGTTGCTTCGCCCGTATTCGAAACCAGTGTGTTTCCATTTATCCTGCGTGGTGTGAATCTGCTCGGCGTTGACTCTGTGAATCTGCCGCTGAGCACCAAATCGGCGCTGTGGCAAAAACTGGCATCGGACTGGAAACTGGCCCGGTTGTCGGATCTGGCCACGGATATCACGTTTGATGATTTGCTTCCTTCCCTGGATGCGGTGCTGAATGGCAAGAGCCGCGGGCGCTTTGTGCTGAATCTGGACTGAGCTGAAATGGCCCACAGCCCAAGCCCGGCTTCAATGGCAAGGTATCAGCGGCGCCGGAACAGTGGCAAGGGCTGATCGATCGCCGGTTGATAGCTGTCACGGAAGTCATTGAAGGATTCCAGTGCCTGCTCCGGGTCCTGATCGTCGCGCAAGACAAAGCTGTTGAATCCGCAGCGTGCCATGTAGAACAATTGATCCCGGGCCACGTCACCTATGGCCCGGATTTCTCCGGTGTAGCCATAACGCTGTCGCAGTTCACGCGCGCTGGTGAACGGGCGCCCGTCCTTGAATTCCGGGAAGTGTAATGCAACCAATGGCAGCCGGGGCAGATCCTCTGCTATGGCTTCCGGCAGTTCATTGCTGTCCAGCCAGACGGCCACTTTGCCCGTATGGCCACTGAGCAGTTCGTGTTGCTGCTGCCAGGCACCCAGGGGCACAATGACATCCTGGCCGGCCAGTGCCTGAAGTGTGTTTTCATCCAGTTCGTCCTTGACTACCTGCCAGCCGTCGTCGGTGACAATCCTGTCCTTAATCATTTTTCGCATAGACGGCCTCTTTGAACGGTTCCATGCCAATACGGTAGTAGGTATCAACAAATGCTTCATTATCACTTCGATGCTGCCGGTAGACACGGACAATCCTGTCGACAACATCCGGGATGTCTTCCTGGGCGAAAGAGGGCCCAATGATCTTGCCAATGGCTGCTTCGTTGTCAGCCCGGCCGCCCAGTGAAACCTGATAGAATTCCTCACCCTTCTTGTCCACACCAAGGATGCCGATGTTGCCCACATGATGGTGGCCACAGGCATTCATGCATCCTGAAATATTAAGAGTCAGGGTGCCGATTTCGCGCAGCTCCTCATGGGTGAAACGCCGCTGTATCGCTTCGGCGATAGGGATGGATTTGGCATTGGCCAGTGCACAGAAATCCCCACCCGGGCAGCAGATCATGTCAGCCATCAGTCCGAGGTTGTCGGCTTCCAGGTGTTGCAACTTCAGGTCCTGCCACAGCTCGTGCAGACGGTCCTGCTCCACATCGGCAAGCACCACGTTCTGATTGTGAGTCACGCGCAGTTCACCGAAACTGTATTTGTCAGCCAGATCAGCAATGAAGCGCATCTGTTCGGCACTGACATCGCCTGGCGCAAAACCGGTTTTTTTCAGGCACACGGTTACAATGCTGTACCCGGGTTTCTTGTGTTGAGCCGTGTTCTGATCGTGCCAGCTGGCAAACAGCACGTCCTTGCTCAACTGCTCGCGCAGAATTTCGCTGTCGCCGCTGAATTCCCGGTAATCGGGGTCTGTGAAGAAGGCCTTGCACCGCTGCACTTCTTCGTCAGTGAGAGTCAGTGGGCCGTCACGAAGCAATTCCCATTCCTTCTCGACTTTGGCGCGAAAGGCGTCAACACCTGTCTCCTTGACCAGAATCTTGATGCGCGCCTTGAACTTGTTGTCCCGACGACCTTCACGGTTGTACACACGCAGAATGGCGTCCAGGTAAGACAGTAAATGTCGCTTGGGCAGAAACTCACAGATTTCCCGGCCAATGACCGGGGTACGGCCCATGCCGCCGCCAACCAGCACCCGGAACCCGATGTCGCCGTCGGTGTTGCGGATCATGTAGACACCAATATCGTGCACCTGTGTCGCGGCCCGATCGTATTCTGTGCCGCAGACCGCGATCTTGAATTTGCGCGGCAACCAGGCGAACTCGGGATGGAAAGTTGACCATTGGCGAATCAGTTCACACCAGGGGCGCGCATCCTCAATTTCCGCGGCGGTTACACCGGCGTACTGATCCGTTGTGGTGTTGCGTATGCAATTGCCACTGGTCTGAATACCGTGCATTTCCACTTCGGCAAGATGTGCAAGTATATCAGGCACTTCTTCCAGTGCCGGCCAGTTGAACTGGATATTCTGGCGCGTGGTGAAGTGGCCGTAGCCCTTGTCATAATGTTCCGCTATGAAGGCCAGCTTGCGCAATTGGGGCGCTGAAAGCATGCCGTAAGGAATGGCAACTCGCAGCATGGGTGCAAGCCGTTGCACGTAGAGTCCGTTCTGAAGCCGCAGGGGCAGGAACTCAGCGTCACTGATTTCGCCATTGAGATAGCGTTCCGTCTGGCCGCGGAACTGAGTCACGCGGTCGGCCAGCATCTGATGGTCGTAGTTGTCGTATCGGTACATGGGGATGACTTACCACTGCAATGAAATCATGGCTTTTATCGGACCGGGGGTATGGGCCTGATCTTGCGTGCCGATGGCCCCGGCCGAGCCGAAAAGTGCGCCATTGTAAACAAATGACCGAATCAATACCACCGCATGAAAGGCCCCTGGTGCGCCGGTTTAGCTTGATTCTGCCGCTGGAGTCATTACAATACCGCTCTGATTTTTTCCAGACTGATGTCAAATGAGGTTTACGGTGGCCATGAGCAATCAAGTCGACAAACAGCCCTACAACGAGCAGGAAGAGCAGGAAAACAGCCGGGTTGACGCCATCGCGATAACCTTGATGGTACTGGTCGTAGTCGCCCTCGCTGTTTTTTACGTCAGCCGCTGAGTACCAGCCTGACGATCAGCAACAGCACCAGCACGAAAACCACAGTGAAAATGATCGCCGCTGCAATGAAGCCGGCGATTGTTCCCTGTGCAAAGTCCCTTCGTTTGTTCTTTTCACTCTGTACGCCAAACGCGGCCTGAATGACGCTCAGCACCACGCGCCAGAATGGCAGCTTTGGTGTTGAATCTTCCTGTTGTTCATCTTTCCTGTCGGTCATGATTGCTGCACCTCGTCATCAAGCCAGAATCGGCCTGAGCAGCGTTTTTGCCTGTTCGATGTCAATGCCGCGTCGTGAGGCGAAGTCGGCGACCTGGTCATCGTCAATTTTACCCACCGAGAAGTAGCGTGACGCCGGATGTGAAAAATAGAACCCGGACACTGCAGCAGCCGGCCACATGGCGTAGCTTTCGGTCAACTTCAGCGTGATCTGGCGCTCAGCGTCCAGCAGCCGGAACAATCGTGCTTTGTCCGAGTGCTCAGGGCAGGCGGGGTAACCCGGTGCGGGCCGGATGCCCTGGTAGCGTTCCCGGATCAGCGCTTCGGTGTCCAGCTGTTCGTCGGGTGCGTAACCCCAGAATTCTCGCCGAACCCGTTCATGAAGGTGCTCGGCAAATGCTTCGGCAAGCCTGTCGGCAAGGGCTTTCACCATCAGGGAGTTGTAGTCGTTGTTCTCTTCCGCATACCGGTTTGCCAACTCATCGGCGCCACTGCCTGTGCAAACGGCGAAGCCACCAATATAGTCCCGGGGGCCGGACGACGGTGCGATATAGTCCGCCAGCGACAGGTTGGGCTGCTGGTCTGCCTTGCGGGCCTGCTGGCGCAGGAAATTGAAAGTGACCGCAGGGGTTGAGCCCTGCTCATCCTGATAAATGGTCACGTCATTGTCTGCCGTGCGACTCGCCGGCCAGAATCCGTAAACGGCCTGCGCCTTCAGCAGCCTGTTCCTGATGATGTGATCGAGCATTGCCTGGGCATCCCGGAACAGGTCACGCGCCGCTTCGCCAACCACTTTGTCCTCAAGGATTGCCGGGTATTTGCCGGCAAGACTCCAGGTGATGAAAAAGGGCGTCCAGTCGATGTAAGGTACCAGCGTTTCCAGCGGATAATCCTCCAGCACCCGGTTGCCGATAAAGGATGGCACCGGCGGCTGATAGTTTTCCCAGTCCGCCTGGAATGCGTTGTTCGTGGCCTGCTCGTGACTGATCAGGTTGCGGCGGGTGTCGCGGCCGGCCGCCCTGGCGCGTATGGCATCGTATTCCTTGTGCACATTGGCAACGAACCCGTCGCGTGCATCGTCACTGAGCAGGTTGCTGACCACGGTAACGCTGCGTGAGGCATCCGGCACGTAAACCGTGGCATTGTTGCGGTAGTTCTCCTCTATCTTGACTGCCGTATGTGCCTTTGATGTTGTGGCGCCACCTATGAGCAGCGGTATGTGGAAATCCAGTCTCTGCATTTCCCGAGCCACGTGTACCATTTCATCCAGTGACGGTGTGATCAGGCCACTGAGCCCGATAATGTCCACTTTCTCATCGCGTGCGGCCTGAAGAATTTTTTCGCAGGGCACCATGACGCCGAGATCCACCACGTCATAATTGTTGCAGCCAAGAACCACGCCCACGATATTTTTACCAATGTCGTGCACGTCACCTTTTACTGTGGCCAGCAATACCTTGCCCTTGCTGCTGGTATCGCCGTCGGCGGCTTTTTCAGCCTCAATGTACGGAAGCAGATGAGCGACGGCCTGCTTCATGACACGCGCGCTTTTCACCACCTGGGGCAGGAACATCTTGCCGCTGCCAAAGAGGTCGCCCACAATATTCATGCCGTCCATCAGCGGCCCTTCGATGACATGGATAGGCCGGTCATACTGCAGGCGTGCCTCCTCGGTGTCCTGCTCGATGAACCGGGTGATGCCCTTCACCAGTGCGTGGCTGATTCTGGCCTGCACCGATTCCTTGCGCCAGCTCTCATCTTCCACAACGGCTGCGGCGCCGGAGCCGCTGTATTTCGCGGCGATGTCCATCAGTCGTTCGGTGGAATCACTGCGACGGTTCAAGACCACGTCTTCCACACAGGTTTTCAGTTCTGCCGGTATTTCATCGTAGACCGTCAGCTGGCCGGCATTGACGATGCCCATGTCCAGACCGGCGCGAATGGCGTGATACAGAAACACAGAGTGGATGGCCTCGCGCACCGGATCGTTGCCCCGGAACGAGAACGACACATTACTGACGCCACCGGAAATCAATGCATGCGGCAGCGCGCTGCGAATGTATTCACAGCTCTGGATGAAGTCCACAGCGTAGTTGTTGTGATCCTCGATACCGGTGGCAATGGCAAAGATGTTCGGATCAAAGATGATGTCCTGTGGTGGAAAGCCCACCTTGTTCACCAGCACATCATAACTGCGCTTGCAGATGTTGCATTTCTTCTCAAGCGTGTCCGCCTGGCCGGTTTCGTCAAAGGCCATGACCACCACAGCGGCACCGTAAGCGAGACACAGGCGGGCCTTTTCGATGAAATCGGCTTCTCCTTCCTTGAGGCTGATGGAGTTGACGATGCCTTTGCCCTGGATATTCTTCAGGCCGGTCTCGATCACTTCCCATTTGGAAGAATCAATCATGATGGGCACCCGACTGATGTCAGGCTCTCCGGCAATCAGGCGCAGGAAGCGTTTCATCGCCGCCTCGGAGTCCAGCATGCCCTCATCCATATTGATGTCGATTATCTGGGCACCAGATTCGACCTGCTGAAGTGCAACATCCAGTGCTTCTGTGTAATTTTCATCACGGATCAATCGGGCAAACCTGCGTGACCCGGTAATATTGGTGCGCTCTCCAACGTTGACAAAAAGGCTGTCCCGGCCAATGTTGAAGGCTTCCAGACCACTCAGTCGGCACTTGACCGGCACGTCCGGCACAGTTCTCGGCGGGAATGGCGCAACCGCGTCGGCAATGGCCCGGATGTGATCCGGCCGGGTGCCGCAGCAGCCGCCGATGATGTTGATGAAGCCGCTTTCTGCAAACTCGGCAACAATGGAGGCCATTTCTTCCGGGCTCTGGTCGTATTCACCAAATTCATTGGGCAGCCCGGCATTGGGGTGTACCGAGACAAAGGTATCTGCCAGGGCGGAAATCTCTTCTATGTGAGGTCGCAGCTGGTCTGCGCCCAACGCGCAGTTGAAACCGATGGAGAGCGGGCGGGCATGGGTCAGGGAGTTCCAGAATGCTTCTACCGTCTGTCCGGACAGCGTCCGTCCACTGGCGTCAGTGATTGTGCCCGAGATCATCAGTGGCACTTCCAGTCCGATGTCGGCCATAACCTGTTGAGCAGCAAACACCGCCGCCTTGGCATTCAGGGTGTCGAATACGGTTTCGATCAGCAGCAGGTCGGCGCCGCCGCTGATCAGTGCCCTGACAGCGACCGTATAATCCTCAACCAGGGCGTCAAAGTCGATGTTGCGGTATCCCGGATCATTAACATCCGGCGACAGTGAGGCTGTGCGACTTGTCGGACCAAGCACGCCAGCCACGAATCGCGGTCGATCAGGGCTGCGCGCAGTCATTTCGTCGCAACATTCGCGTGCCAGTCTGGCAGCGGTTTCGTTCAATTCGGCCACCAGCGACTCAGTGCCGTAGTCGGACTGTGATACGGCGGTCGAATTGAAGGTGTTGGTCTCCAGAATGTCGGCGCCAGCCTCCAGGTACCCCATGTGAAGCCGTTTGATGAGCGCAGGCTGGCTCAGGCATAACAGGTCGTTATTGCCGGCAAGGTCACCAGGGTGGTCAACAAAGCGTTCGCCACGAAATTCGGCCTCGCCCAGTTTTTCCGCCTGGATCATGGTGCCCATGCCGCCATCCAGTATCAGGATGCGTTTGGATAGCGCGCTTTCAAGCGCTGGCAGGGCAGGGTGCTGTTTCATGATGTTTTCCGTTCTGGCGATTGCGGTACCGATTTCGGGGAGGCGCAATTCTACCAGAACAGCCGGGCTACGTAAGCCATCATGGCCCGGCTATGGCCAAAAGGGGTAATAACCTAGTAAAATACTCGGATATAGAGTTGTGCACAGGCATTACTCAAATGAGAAGCAATCGACAACCAGGGGACAACGATTTCCATGATCACCATTACCGAGCCAGCGCAGGACTATCTGAGTGAACTGCTGAAGAAACAGGATTGTGAAGGCATTGGCGTGCGTGTGTTCATTCTTGACCCGGGTACCCCGAAGGCGGAAACCTGCCTGTCGTTCTGCCGACCCGGAGAAGAGAAGGAAGACGATCAGCTAATGTCGCTGGATGCGTTCAAGGTCTGGCTCGAAGACAGGAGTGTGCCGTTTCTCGAAGAGGCTGTTGTTGATTACGCAAAAGACAGCATGGGCGGCCAGTTGACCATCAAGGCGCCCAATTCCCGATTGCCCAGGATTCGGGAGGACAGCCCGTTGGAGGACCGGATCAACTACGTACTGTACAACGAGATCAACCCCTCGCTGGCGGCGCATGGCGGTGTGGTGACACTTGAAGAGATCCATGATGGGAGCGTGGCAGTGTTACGCTTCGGCGGAGGCTGCCAGGGCTGCGGCATGGTGGATCTGACTCTGAAAGAAGGGGTGGAAAAGACCCTGATGGAGCAGATTCCCCAGTTGAGCGGCGTGCGGGATGTTACCGATCACAGCAATCGCGAGAATGCCTACTTCAAATAACGGGCACTGAGCCCGTCGTAAAGTCGCTGCTGATAATCCGGCGCGCCAGGGTCGAGCGCCTGCATGATATCCACAAGGTGCTCGTTGTCTTCGCGCCCATCCCAGACCTTGTGATACGTGCCTTCCTTGTAGCCGTTGTCCTGTCGGAAGAAATTGAGCACGTTCTTGCCCACGTACTGCCTGAACAGCTCGGTCCAGTCCATCCTGCAATCTGCCATGATGGCGGCGAAAAGTGGTATCTCAACGCGCCCGGCGCCGGCAGTCACCGCCAGTAATTGCAATTTGTCCAGCAGTGTCAGCCTGCCCAGATGGTGCTCATGCCCGTCCAGGTGGATGGTGTCGCCAGCCTCTGATGGCGAGGCAGCGGTCAGCAGATCGTCCGCGGCAAGCCGTTCGTCGCCCTGGCGCAACAACAACAATTCGGACATCAGAAAGTGCCAGATGTCGATCAATTCCATCTGAAGCTGGGGAAGATCACAGGTCTGTTTCTTCCACCACTTCCAGCCATGGTGCTCCATGGCCTCAGCTGCCTCAATGACAACAGCTCGCAGATAGGGATAACGGGCTTCGACCCATTCAGGGTCAACACGGGTGTTCATGGCCGCCTGCATGCGAAGCATGGTGCTTGCCTGGATACTTGTCAGCATGGCGTCAGGGGTTCTTGTCGGATTTCTTTCTTGTGAGGACTTTGCGCTGGTTCAGCAGGGCTTCGCGCATTTCCGTGCGGCTGCGCAACTTGTCACGATACGCCAGCCTGGCTTCCCTTCGCTCGACACTGCCATTTTCCGCGTTGGCCGCTTCGTTCAGCCATTCCCGGAGCACCTTGATTTCAGCATCCAGCTGTTTAACCGCTTCGTCAATCTGTTGCGGGTCAATTTCCGGGCCGTGCTCCGGCTTTCGTTGGTCGTTGCTCGTCATAACTTCGCTATCCCGGTTTCCCGTCCATCTGATACGATATCGTTGTCTCTGCGCCAGCACTGTCACCCGCAGGCGGGAAACGTTTAAGTAATTCTATGACATTCCGAATATTATTCGGCTTCAGGGGCCGTATTGCAATGATCTTGGCAAAATGGACCAACAAAAAACCTGAATTGTCACAAATTCGCAAATTTACATCGATATTGCAACAATCGCGCACCTTACGCGAGCAGCACAACCAGCTGTGCGCTGAGCGGACGACAGCGCTGTTGGGTAAGCTGAGACGCGAACAACGATTGGTCCAGGAGCGGTTGGTCGCTGGCCAGGCTGACAGGGCTGAACTGGAGCACACAGCAGCGTGTTGTCTGGCTGCCGGGCGCACAAGGGATGCGCTGCTGGCCGATGATCAGATTCGTGGCCGTGAGCAGTTGATTCTGAATCTGCGGGAGAGGTTGGCAGGATTGCATCGTCGGGAGCAGCGATTGACGGCGCTTTTGGCGCTGCGCAAGGCGCGCTTGGGTGCTTACCGGTCCCTGTCCCGCCATCGGCGTCCGGACTCGCTGTGCAGCAAGGCGTTGATTACTGACCCAGTCAGGTGACGTGCAGTTCAGGCCTGGTTGGCGGTTGATGCCTGGGCCTGCCGTTGCTGCCAGTATTGTTTGTGGTAGGTGCGAGCGCTCATATGGCTGCTGGGCTGACCCCACAGTTCTTCCAGCATCCTGCGGTCGGTTTTGGTCAGCAGGCGCAGTTTGTCAGAGCCGATGTGCTCATACGGCATTTCCAGTGCCTGAATTTCCGATTGGGGTATTACTTCGGCCAGTTTACGCCCAACCGGCGGTGCGGGCATGTCGTCAAGTTTGTCGTGCAGGCAGCTGGCTCTGGCTGCGGCCAGATAGAGCTGACTGACCAGCTCGTCAATTGAACCCGTTGCTGAATCGGATTCAGGGCCTCCTTTGCGTTTCAGGTCCCTGATCTGCATGCGCAGGATAACAGCCTGTTGTTCAAAGGCTGACCATTGCGGGTATACCTGTCTGGCCAGTGCCAATGCATCACCCAGCTTTCCTTCTGACTTGAGCTGCTGGCAGCGTTCCTGCCAACTGGCAGGAACGCTGTCTGTGAAAGTGGTGTCTGTGACAGAAACCGGAGCAGGTTCCGGCTCAGGTTCAATCACTGGTTCAGGTACAGTTTCAGGATTCGGCGTCGGGATCTGCGCGGCAGGGGAGAGGGGGTTCGCGGTGGCGGGCGCCTCGGGCTCTGCGTCCAGCGCTTCTTTGTCCAGCCCCTCTTTGTCCAACCCCTCCTTGTCCAGCACAGCAGGGGTTCTGGCGTCTGGGTCCAGTGGTGGCAGTGGTGTGTGGCGCTCGGCGATCTCTTCTATGGCGCGCTCCTGATAGCGCCTCAGCACATAGACAATGCCTGCAACCAGTGCCAGCGCGAGCAGTATGGAAAAAAATGCAGCCATGAAAGAGTTCCCAGCAGGCAGTGTCGGCAACCCCCAATTGAGTTGATCCGAGGCGGCATAATAGCACCGAGTGAGGTGCGCTACAAAAACGCTACACGCGGCAAAAAAATTTTGCTATTATGCGCAGCCACTGAAGGCTTCCGAGCCTGAAGGTGCCGGAAAAATTGTTCTGGCAAAGTTGCGGAAAAGCGCTTGACGCATGAGAGAAAGCTTTCTAAAATGCGCCGCTTTCTGCAGCAAGGCAGGATTAGGTTTTTCATCTGTCCCCTTCGTCTAGAGGCCTAGGACACCGGGTTTTCATCCCGGCAACAGGGGTTCGAAACCCCTAGGGGACGCCAATTTAACAAAGCCTGGCTTTTGCCAGGCTTTTTTTTTGCTTTATCATGGCCTGCTTCAAGCGTTCTGTGAGTGTCACCATGAGTCACGCGATATCTGTCCGTAATCTGCACAAGACCTACGCCAATGGCCATGTGGCGCTCAAGGGTGTTGACCTGGACGTGCAGGAAAACGACTTCTTTGCACTGCTGGGGCCCAATGGCGCCGGCAAGTCCACGATCATAGGTATCATTTCCACGCTTGTGCGCCAGAGTGAAGGTAGTGTCCACATCTTTGGCAAGGATCTGGCCACGCAGATTTATGATGCCAAAAAGGATCTGGGTGTAGTGCCGCAGGAAGTCAATTTCAGTCAATTCGAAAAGGTTGGCGATATTGTCATGACCCAGGCTGGTTATTACGGTCTGCCGAGAAGCCTGGCACGCGAGCGCACTGAAAAATATCTGCGCCAGCTGGATTTGTGGGACAAGCGCGACAATCGCTCGCGAATGCTGTCCGGTGGTATGAAGCGGCGTTTGATGATTGCTCGGGCACTGGTGCATGAGCCGCGGCTGTTGATTCTGGATGAGCCCACCGCTGGTGTGGATATTGAGCTCCGACACTCAATGTGGGCATTTCTCCAGCAAATCAACGCTCGTGGAACCACAATCATTCTGACCACTCACTATCTTGAGGAGGCCGAAAGCCTTTGTCGCAACATAGCAATAATCGATGAAGGTGAGATTCTCGAGAATACCAGCATGAAAGCGTTGCTGGGCAAACTGCAGACCCAGACGCTGGTTTTTGATGCCAGGGAGGCGCTGGTTTCTCCGCCCTCATTCAGTGGTGACGATACCGTCTGTCGTCAGGTTGACGAATTCACTTTCGAGGTGACATTCAGTTCGGATCGCGAAATCAACGAAATTTTTGCCGAACTCAGCGCTCAGAATATAGGTATCAAAAGCATGCGCAACAAGAGCAATCGACTGGAAGAAGTGTTTCTTGACCGGTTACGGGGTAAATGATGATGCCGGCACCGGTTCACTATATTGCATTTGTAACCATCGTCCGAAAGGAAATCCGACGCTTTACCCGAATATGGATGCAGACGCTGTTGCCGCCTGCCATCACCATCGGGCTGTATTTTCTGATCTTCGGTAATCTGATCGGTCGACGTATTGGTGAAATGGGTGGGTTTGACTACATGGATTTCATTGTGCCCGGACTCATCATGATGGCGGTCATCCAGAACTCCTACTCCAATGTGGCTTCGTCGTTCTTCAGTCACAAGTTTCAGCGCTGTATCGAAGAAATCCTGGTGTCTCCGGTTCCCAATTCCGTGATTCTTGCAGGCTTTGTTGCAGGTGGCATGGCCAGGGGGCTTGCTGTTGGCGTGATTGTCATGATCATGTCATTTGTTTTTACTGACTTTACGATCAATAATTTGCCTTTGACGTTGATTGTGGTGTTGTTGACTGCGCTGGTGTTTTCGCTGGCTGGTTTTCTCAATGCCCTGTTTGCCAATACATTTGATGACATCTCAATCATCCCGACATTTGTGTTGACGCCACTGATTTATCTCGGCGGTGTGTTCTATTCCATTGAGCTGTTGCCAACTGCCGGTCAGGTGGTTTCATCCCTGAACCCGGTGCTCTACATGGTCAATACCTTCCGGTACGGCATTCTTGGCACTTCTGATGTTAACATCTGGTTTTCACTTGCCATGCTGACTGGTTTTACCGCGCTGCTGGGGTCAATTGCCCTTTATTTACTGCGGCGTGGCACCGGACTTCGTCATTGAGGCCTGTGCATGGATAAGATTCCGCTTGGGCAACAAACAGGGTATCCGCAGGCGTATTCGCCCGGGATTCTTTTCCCGGTGCCCCGAATCGATGCGCGGCGTGCCTCCGGTGTTGTTGAGCAGGACGCTGCTGGTCTGCCGTTTCTGGGCACTGACTACTGGCGGGGGTATGAGGTTTCCTGGCTGGACGGCGCCGGCAAGCCACAGGTTTCCATCGCCGAGTTTGACATATCGGCTGAGTCCCCCAATCTTATCGAGTCAAAGTCGTTCAAGCTCTATCTCAATTCCCTGAACATGACCCGCTTCCATACGCGGGACGAACTGCTGAGCCTCCTGGAGCAGGACCTGTCAGTGGTTGCCGGCATGCCGGTTCGTGCCCGCCTGGTTTCCGATGCCCCACTGCACGATGGCGCTGGTGTGACAGGCTCGGATAAACCGGGCCACATCCTGCTTGATGAACTGACGGTGGTCGTTGATCGGTTTGAACTTGATGCTTCGCTGCTGAAGCGCGGCAACGGTGGCAGTGGGCAGGAAACCCTGGTCAGTCACCTGTTTCGCTCCTTGTGCCCGGTCACTGCGCAACCGGATTGGGGCAGTGTGTTCATCCGGTATGCCGGGGTGGCCATGGATCACGAATCTGTACTCAGATACCTGTTGTCCTACCGTCAGCATCAAGGCTTTCATGAGGACTGTGTTGAGCGGATATTCTGTGATCTGCAGCGTCAGTGTCAGCCCGAGTGGCTCGTGGTGGGTATTCAGTTTCTTCGCCGCGGTGGGCTGGAGATCAATCCATGGCGCTGGTCCGCCTCTGCGCCTGTGTCTGACGGGGATGATTCAGGGATGCGGACGGTCCGGCAATAGGAAGTCGCTGTTGCGATGTGCTTCGCACGCGTTGCGTGCTTGTCGAACCCTTCGTCGGGTTCGAACCTCTCCCGCATCCAGGCTGATGTAATGTTATCGGCAATGGTGCTGGCTATTTGACGGGAGGATCTGATCATTGGCGGTGAGGGAGGGATTATTCGGTGCTTCGCACCTCACCCTCCGGGCATCGCTGTTGCGATGTGCTTCGCACGCGTTGCGTGCTTGTCGAACCCTCTGTCGGGTTCGCACCCCTCCCGCATCCAGGCTGATGTAATGTTATCGGCGATGGTGCTGGCTATTTGGCGGGAGGATCTGATCATTGGCGGTGAGGGAGGGATTCGAACCCTCGATACGTTTCCGTATACACACTTTCCAGGCGTGCTCCTTCAGCCACTCGGACACCTCACCGGTTCAAGGCGCGACACTTTATAACAGCGATGAATCAATTACAAGCTGCGGTAGGCCGTTTCTTTTGGAACAGTAGTTGAGGTAGTATCTGGACGCAGAACAATCAAAAATAATCCTACCCGAAGAGAGTGCAGGTCATGAGAACGGTTCGCAGGCTGACCTTGTCGGCATCCCTGTTAGTGCTTACCTTCAGTTCCACCTTCCCTGTCAATGCCGGTGACTGGCCAAGTTACGCCAGCGACAACAGCAGCAACAAGTACGCGCCTTTTGATCAGATCCGGGCTGGCAACGTTGATCAGCTTGCCCTGGCCTGGACATGGGCGTCGCCGGACAATGCTGTGGTGGCCGAAAATCACGCTGCAGGTTTCATGGCTGGCACGCCCGGCGCCTACAAGGTCACCCCCATTGCCATTGACGGGATACTTTACCTCAGTACCTCCATGGGGTTTGTGTCAGCAGTGGATGCGGTAAGCGGTGAGCAATTGTGGGTGTTCGACACCGGATCGCGCGAGGCCGGGCGCCCGGCAAACCTCGGTTACAACCATCGTGGCGTGGGCTACTGGAGCGATGGGGAATCGGAACGGATTCTGATGCCTGCCAACGATGCCTTTTTGTGGGCAATTGATGCTCGCACGGGTGAAGTTGATCCGGACTTTGGTGATAACGGCAAGGTTGATCTGACAATCGGTCTGGGACGTGATATTGACCGACGTGCTTATACCATGACCGCAGCCCCCTTGATCTTCGAAGATCTGGTAGTGATTGGTTCATCCATTCACGACGGACCCACAAACAGGACTGCGCCGCCCGGCCATGTGCGTGCGTACGACATCCGTACCGGCGAGCAGGTGTGGATATTTCACACTATTCCCCAGCCTGGCGAATACGGCAATGAAACCTGGGAAAACGATTCCTGGGAATACACCGGTGGAACCAATGTCTGGACCATGATGAGCGCTGATGAGGAGCTCGGGCTGGTCTACCTGCCGGTAAGCACGCCCACCAACGACTGGTATGGTGGGCACCGTCTGGGTGACAACCTCTTCGCCGAGTCGCTGGTCGCCGTTGACGGACGCACCGGTGAACGGGTCTGGCATTTCCAGTTCGTCCGGCACGGTTTGTGGGACTACGACTTGCCTGCGGCACCCAATCTTATCGACATTACTGTGGATGGCCGTGATATCAAAGCCGTGGCACAGGTGACCAAGCAGGGGTTTCTGTACGTCTTTGATCGCGAAACCGGTGAGCCTGTCTGGCCGATCGAGGATCGACCGGTACCGCCCAGCACTGTACCGGGCGAGCGCGCCTCCGAAACCCAGCCTTTTCCCACCTGGCCGGCGCCTTTTGAAATGCAGGGTATCTCCGATGAGACACTGATCGATTTCACGCCCGAGCTGCGCACAGAGGCGCTGGAGATCATTTCCCGGTTTGATTACGGGCCGCTGTTCACACCACCGTCCCTGCGTGGCACCATCAATCTGCCCGGCTGGTCAGGTGGTGGCAACTGGTTTGGCGCCGCTTTTGATCCGGACTCCCGTGTGATCTACATCCCGTCCGGAAATGCACCCATAGTGGTCCAGCTTGTGGAAGCTGATCCGGAGGTCAGCGATTTCCGTTACGTGAGAGGTGGCGCGTCCTCGGTGCGAGGCCCCCAGGGGTTGCCGATTACCAAGCCGCCGTACGGGCGCATTGTGGCCATTGACATGGATACCGGCAACGAGCTGTGGAATGTGCCCCATGGTGAAGGCATCCGTCAGCAGATCATTGATATGGGAATTCCTGATCCAGGGCCGGTGGGTTCGGGTTCGCGCACCGGTCCGGTATTGACCACAGAGCTGCTGTTTATCGCACAGCAGGATGGACGCCGATCTGTGTTGCGGGCATTTGACAAGGAGACGGGTGATGTTGTCCATGAGCTGGAGCTACCCGGCGTGCCCAGTGCCACGCCAATGACCTACATGGTTGACGGGCGGCAGTATATTGCGTTGACCCTGGGCGGAGGAACCAATGCCACGATGGTTGCGTATGCCTTGCCGTAACGGTTGCCTGAACCCCACAGTGCTCGCCGGCCGCCCGGTGTTGCTGGTCACAGCGCTGCTGGTGGCAATGACTGCAGGCGCTCAGCAGCAGGACTGGCCGTGGTACGGCAGTGATCCGGCGGCTTCCAAATACGCACCTCTGGATCAGATACACGCGGGCAACGTTGATGAGTTGGACATTGTCTGGATGTGGGAAACGCCGGACAATGATATTTTCAGGGAATACGACACGGTGGCTGGCGGGGCGTGGAAGTCCACACCCATCATGGTGGACGGTGTCCTGTATGTGAGTACCAATCTCGGGCATGTGTCCGCCATAGACGCTGTCAGCGGGGAAACAATCTGGACCTTTGCCACCGATTCCTGGCGTCATGGTCGTAATCCCAACTTCGGCAACAATCATCGCGGTGTTGCCTGGTGGGACGACGGGGAGCAGTCCCGGATATTCATGCCGACCAATGATGGTGTTTTGTGGTCTCTGGATGCTCACACCGGCGAGCCGGACAACCGCTTCGGGGACAACGGCCGCATTGACCTCAAACAGGGGTTGGGACGCGAGGCGCGCCCGGGTGACTATGGTGTGATTTCAGCGCCGATGATTGTCAACGATGTGGTGATCGTCGGCTCGTCCATCCACGATGTGCCGATGAACCAGGGCCAGGTGCCGCCGGGCCATGTTCGTGGTTTTGATGCGCGCACCGGTGAGCAGCGCTGGATCTTCCACACCATACCCCAGGGCGAGGAGTACGGTGCCGAGACCTGGGAAAACGAGGCCTGGCGGACGGCGGGTGCGACGAACGTCTGGACACTGATGAGCGCCGATCCTGACACCGGATATCTCTATCTGCCCACCAGCACACCTGACAATGACTGGTACGGCGGGCATCGCCTGGGCGACAACCTGTTTGCCGAGACGCTGGTCTGTCTGAATGCCGAAACCGGGGAGGTGGTGTGGTATTTCCAGACGGTGCGTCACGGCTTGTGGGACTATGACCTGCCGGCGGCGCCAAATCTGGTTGATATCACGGTTGATGGCCGGGATATCAAGGCGGTTGCCCAGATCACCAAGCAGGGTTTTGTTTTTGTGTTCGACCGGCTCACCGGTGAGCCAGTTTGGCCGATCGAGGATCGACCGGTACCGCAATCGGATGTGCCGGGCGAGCGAACCGCGGAGACTCAGCCCTTTCCGACCTGGCCACTGCCGTTTGAGCCGCAGGGCATATCCGATGAAACCCTGATCGATTTCACGCCGGAACTGCGCGAACAGGCGCTTGCCCTGATCGAACCCTATGACTATGGGCCCATGTATACGCCGCCGAGCGAGCGCGGCATGATCCAGTTTCCGGGCTACAGTGGTGGCGCCAACTGGACGGGTGCCGCAGTGGATCCGGACACCAACATCATGTACGTGCCGTCTTTTTCCCTGCCGCGATTCATTCGTCTGGTGCGTCCCGATCAAAGTGGTTCGGACCCCGGCGCTGACGCGGACTATGACTTCATTCGTGATAGGGGTTTTACCATCAACGGTCCCGAAGGTCTGCCGCTGATCAAACCGCCGTACGCCCGAATAACCGCCATCAACCTCAATACCGGCGAGCATGAGTGGATGGTGCCGCATGGTGAGGGCATCCGACAGCGGCTGATTGACATGGGTATACCCGACCCCGGACCGGTGGGCAGCCCGGGTCGTCACGGGCTCTTGCTGACAGCATCGCTGCTGCATATTGCCCAGCTCGACGGCATCCGTCCTGTGTTCCGAAGCCTGGACAAGCGTACCGGGGAAATTGTGGCCGAACAGGATCTGCCTCTGCCACCCAGCGGCACCCCCATGACATACATGATTGGTGGTCGTCAGTACATCGTACTGGCGGCGGGTGCTGGTCCGGACACCCGTCTGATCGCACTGGCCTTGCCACGCTGATTTTCGCACCACGTGCTCATGCTCGAATCCCGCCTTGATTCGGGGCGCCATTTTCCTGATAATGGCCGCCCTGTGATCGGCTCCTGGCCTGGGCCAGTCGATCACTGCTTGACGGTACCTCTTGTCGGTCCCCGCGCAATGACAGGTTATGAACCCCGCCAGGCCCGGAAGGGAGCAACGGTAGTAACTGATTCATGTGCCGTGGTGTGGCTGGCAAGGGGTGCCACCCAGGCGCCACCACCACTTCAGCCCACCCGGTTGGGCCGCCTACCGCTTTTCACACTGACGCCTGCTGCCGGATACGGTAGAATGCTTGGCCACAAGACTAATCATTGATCGGTAGCGCATGAGTTATCAGGTACTTGCCAGAAAATGGCGTCCAAAGAGTTTTCACGATCTGGCAGGGCAGGAGCATGTGCTGCAGACCTTGTCGCATGCGCTCGACAACGCGCGACTTCATCATGCCTACCTGTTTACAGGAACAAGAGGGGTCGGCAAGACCACCATTGCGCGGATACTGGCCAAATGCCTCAACTGTGAGGAAGGTGTCAGCTCACGACCCTGCGGTGTCTGCAACGCCTGTACTGAAATTGACAGCGGACGATTCATTGACCTGATTGAAGTCGATGCCGCGTCACGCACGCGCGTGGAAGATACTCGCGAACTGCTCGACAACGTGCAGTATGCACCGGGCAAAGGACGATTCAAGGTCTACCTCATTGACGAGGTACACATGCTCTCCACGCACAGCTTCAATGCACTGCTCAAGACGTTGGAGGAGCCGCCGCCACACGTCAAATTCCTGCTGGCCACCACTGATCCCCAGAAACTGCCCGTCACAATACTCTCGCGCTGCCTGCAGTTCAGTCTGAAGAACCTGTCGCCAGCCCTGATTGTGGAATACCTGAAAGGTGTACTTGCAGCCGAACAGATCGAATATGATGAAAGTGCGCTCTGGCACCTTGGTAGCGCAGCCAACGGCAGTATGCGTGATGCCCTGACACTGCTCGATCAGGCCATTTCTTTCGGCGAGGGTGAGGTTCGCGAGGCAACTGTGAGCGCATTGCTCGGTACGCCGGATCAGAAGGTGGTGCTGCGTTTTGCCGAGCTGGTGCGTGATCGCGATGCGCAGGGCGTGCTGGCAGAAGTGGCGCACGTGGCCGAACACAATCCCGACTACCACACGCTGCTTCAGCATCTGACGTCGACATTCCATCGCCTTGCTGTGGCCCAGGTGGCACCGCGCGCCGCAGACAACAGCCTGGGTGATCGCAAGCAGCTTCTTGCGCTGGCGCGTGGGCTGGCAGCAGAGGATGTGCAGCTCTATTATCAGATCTGCCTGAATGCCTTGCGAGACATGGCCCTGGCGCCGGACCGGCGAATGGCGTTCGAAATGAGCCTGCTACGCATGATTGCCTTCAGCCCGGATGAGTTCGGTCGTCGCGTGAGCGCGCCGCCAGAAACCGCAGCTGGCGAGCCGGCAATTGATGAGCACAGCGAACCGGAAACGGACAGCGCTGAAGCCAGTGGGGTGGCAGCAAACGCAGATGCCGACAGCGTCCCTGCGAAGCATTCAGCTGGATTCCCGAACTTGCCGGAAGTGTCTGATAGACCTGATGCACGTGAATCGGAGCGGCCTGATCCGGTTGTGTCCGGGGTAAAAAAAAAGCCTGATACCATAGGCTTGGAGACAGTGTCACCGCGTAACTGGTATCTTGTGACAGATGCAGTGACGCTGGGTGGCATTGCGGGCAACGTGCTTGCCAATTGTTCGCTGGAGCAGTGTGTGGCGGATGAGGTGACACTGATACTGGATGAACAACAAAGTGCCCTTTACCGTGAGGAGCATCGGGAACTGATTGCTGTTGCCCTGTCAGATTATTTCGGCCAGGCGGTCAAAGTCATTATCCGTATCGGTACATCGGGCATGGAATCGCCTGCAGCTAGACGACAACGTCGACGCCGCGAGCAGGCCGAGAAGGCCCTGGCAGATTTCAGCAACGATCCGACAGTGTGTGATCTGTTGGACCGATTCTCGGCGAAAATTTTACCGGATTCGGTGCAGTTCACCGGCAACCCGGATTGAACAGACAATCGGCGAATTGAATGAATTGACTGGACTGAACTGAACTGAACGAGAGGCAGTAGATGACTGATCTGAATGAGTTGATGAAACAGGCCAAGCAGATGCAGGAGCAGATGCAGAAGGCCCAGGAAGAGGCAAAGCAGCGGGAAGTGATTGGCGAATCAGGCGCAGGTCTGGTCCGCGTTCACATGAACGGACGGTTTGATGCACGCAAGGTCGAACTCAGTGATGAGTTGTTGCGGGAAGACAGGGAGATCATCGAAGACCTGGTGGCAGCAGCCATCAACGACGCAGTGAAGAAACTGGAAGATCAGAATCGTGATGCGCTCAGTGGGCTGGCTTCCGGATTCAAGATGCCTGAAGGCTTCAAATTCCCGTTCTGAACCGGCATAACCCCTTACCCTGAACCTATGGATAATTGAATGTTCTTCAGCCCTGTCGTTGAACAACTGGTCAAGGCATTCCGATGCCTGCCCGGCGTCGGTCCCCGATCAGCGCAGCGCATGGCGCTTTATCTGTTGGAAAAGAACAGGGCCGGCGCTCTTGAGCTCAGCGAGGCCCTGGTCGACGCCATGGAGAAAGTGGGTAATTGCGCGCGATGCCGCACATTGACCGAATCCGAGCTGTGCCATATATGCAGTGACCCCCGGCGCGATCAGACCTTGCTCTGCGTTGTCGAGTCCCCTGTTGACGTGTTTGCCATCGAGCAGGCAGGCAGTTATCGGGGGCGCTATTTTGTTCTGATGGGACACCTGTCGCCTATTGATGGAGTGGGCCCGGAGGAGTTGGGCATTGATGAGCTGTTGGCGTTGCTCCAGGGTTCGGAGATTACCGAGGTGATACTGGCGAACAACACCACAGTGGAGGGCGAAGCCACCGCCTATTACATTGCGGAGCAGCTTCGTGGCAGCGGTATTGCCGTTTCCCGAATAGCCCACGGCGTGCCCGTAGGCGGGGAACTGGAGTATGTTGATGGCGGCACCCTGAGTCATGCTTTTACCGGCCGGCAGGTCGTCTTGTGAGGTACGTATGATCACTCAGCCGGTATGGGTGGACCGCGACGAAGAGCTGCACGACCTGTGTGCTCGCTGGGCAACACTGGATGCGATTGCATTGGACACCGAGTTCATTCGTGTGGATACCTTTTTTCCGAAACTGGGCCTGCTCCAGGTCTGTGACGGTCAGGGCAGTTACTTGCTGGATCCACTCGCCCTGACGCAGTGGGACGCTTTCACGTCCATTCTGACCGACCCAACCATCACCAAGGTGTTACATTCCTGCTCCGAAGATCTGCAAGTGTTCCAGGTGTACTTCGACTGCATGCCCGCCGGTCTGTTTGATACCCAGCGCGCAGCCGCGTTTCTCGGCTACGGTTTCAGCCTCAGTTACCAGAGCCTGGTCCGCGAATTGCTCGATATCGACGTGCCCAAGGGTGAAACACGCTCGGACTGGTTACGCAGGCCCTTGAGTGAGCAACAATGTATCTATGCAGCGCTTGATGTGGCCTGGCTGTTGGGTTTGCATGAGCGACTGGTGCAGAGACTGGAGCAGCGCGGTTACGCCAACTGGTGCCGCGAGGAGTGTGAACAGATGATTGTTACTGCCCGCCTTGCCGAGGACAGAAGTCAGTGGCCAAAGCTGTATCAGGGCATGGGTGCGGCCTGGCGGCTGGACGCCAATCAGCTCGCTGTGCTGCGTGAACTGTGCATCTGGCGAGAGCGCACCGCACGTGATCGGGACAAACCGCGTTCATGGATTGCAAAGGATGCGGATCTGATTGTTCTGGCTGAAACCCGTCCGCGTCACGTGGATGATCTGTTGCAAGTGGATGAGTTGTCCCCGGCGGTGAGAAAGCACCAGGCAGCGGCCATTGCCCGTGTCATCGCCAGTGTTGAGCCACATGAACTGGCCGAAGAGTTGCCAGCGGGCAACCGGCCGCTGACCAGTGGTCAGCGAAGAAGACTCAAGCGCTGTCAGGCCGTAGTGCGGGCCGTGTCCGAGGAGACAGGTATAGCGGTGGAGTTGCTGGCACGCAAGAAACAGTTGATCAATCTGTTGTTGTGTCATGACAATAACAAGGACTTTGTCTGGCCCGACGATCTTGACGGCTGGCGCAGGGACCTGTTGGAAAACGGTCTGATAGATGCCCTGGAAGCATCGGCGGCGGAGGCATGAGATGAGTGGATCCGACAGGCAGGAGGCGCTGGCGTCAGGGGTGCGCCGTGAACGATTCTGGGAGCTGCCGCTGGAGGCCCTCAATACAGCGGAGTGGGAGGCCCTGTGCGACGGTTGTGCACGCTGCTGCCTGTCCAAGCTCCAGCACGAGATGACCAACAAGATCTATTACACACGCGTTGTGTGTCGCTATCTGGATGAGCAGCAATGCAAGTGCACCGCCTACGACAGGCGCCAGGAGCTGGTGCCTGACTGTGTGGTGCTCACGCCCGGGAATCTGGCCACAATAGACTGGATGCCCGACACCTGTGCCTACAAACTGCGTGCCACCGGGCGTGCCCTGCCGGCGTGGCATCCATTGTTGACCGGCTCCAGGCGCGCCATGCAAGCGGCAGGCATACCGGTGACCGGAAAGGTCATTTCAGAGGACCATGTGCATCCGGACGGCATTGAGGAGCACATTATCAGATGGGTTGATGCATCATGCTGAATATCTATGGATACCTGACCAGTTGGGCAATTTACCTGGCTGCCGGCACTTTGTGTTATGTGCTTTTTTATCGCGCGACACGCGGTATCCGGCCCAAGGTGCTGGCCAATTCACTGCGAGGCATCATGATCGCGCTGATCTACACCCCCTGGTATGTGGCCTCGGATCAGGATCTTATGGCACCTGCTGTGATGGTGATAATGCTGGACATGATCACTCTGGGGAACGCTGCCTTTGTGCGCGCACTGGTCCCTTTGGTGCTGGCGACCGTACTTGCCCTGTTGGTGGCCTGGGGTGCAGCCCTGTTCGGGCAATTCAGGAAAAAGAAGCCGCGTTGACTGTCTTGCCAGTTGCAGGGCGCAAAGCGTAAAGACAGAACCGTGATCCGTGCAGGAATTGACAACTGGGTATGACAACAGGATACGACACGTGATGAAATTCAGAGGAACAGAAAAGTACGTTGCCACCGAGGAATTGCAGATGGCTGTCAATGCCGCCATCAGTCTTCAGAAGCCCTTGCTGATCAAGGGTGAGCCGGGTACGGGAAAGACCATGCTGGCAGAGGAGATCGCCGGGGCCCTGGGCATGGAACTGATACAGTGGCATATCAAGTCAACAACAAAGGCTCAGCAGGGGCTCTACGAATATGATGCCGTGTCACGTCTGCGGGACTCCCAGCTGGGGGATGAGAAGGTCCATGACATAGGCAACTATATTCTGCGCGGCAAGCTCTGGCAGGCTTTTGCCTCGGAAAAGCAGGTGGTCCTTCTTATCGATGAAATTGACAAGGCTGATATTGAATTCCCGAATGATCTGTTGCTGGAGTTGGACAAGATGGAATTCCATGTTTACGAGACTCGTGAACATGTGAAAGCTGTCCATCGCCCCATTGTAATCATTACAAGCAATAACGAAAAAGAGCTGCCTGATGCTTTTCTCAGACGCTGTTTCTTCCATTTCATCAGCTTCCCCGATCAGGCAACCATGCAGCGGATCGTTGATGTCCATTATCCTGGCGTCAAACGGGATCTGGTTGACCGCGCCATGCAGGTGTTCTTTGATTTGAGGGATGTGCCGGGGCTGAAGAAAAAACCCTCCACATCCGAACTCATCGACTGGTTGAAGCTGTTGATGGCCGATGACATTCCTGCCGAGGTACTCAAGGATCAGGACAGCAAAAACGCCATTCCGCCGCTTTACGGCGCCCTGCTCAAGAACGAGCAGGATGTTCAGATGCTGGAGAAACTTGCGTTCATGCACCGTGCACGACGTTGATCACTGATGCTCATTCACTTTTTTTTCACATTGCGCCGGGAAAATGTACCGGTCAGTATCGGGGAGCTGTTTTCGCTGATCGAGTGCCTGCGTGAGGACTACGCTTTCGCAGATCTGGAGAAATTCTATCTGCTGGCACGCCTGTGCATGGTCAAGGATGAGAAGCATTTTGACAAGTTCGACCGGGCCTTTTCCCGTTACTTCAAGGATCTCGAGGCACTGGATGAGCTTCTGACTGCGGCAATTCCGGATGAGTGGCTGCGGCGGCAGTTTGAGGCCTCACTCACTGATGAAGAACGGGCGCAGATTCAGTCCATGGGCGGGCTGGACAAATTGCTTGAAGAGTTTCGCAAGCGCCTGGAAGAGCAGAAGAAAAGGCACCAGGGCGGCAACAAGTGGATTGGTACTGGTGGCACGTCGCCTTTTGGCGCTTATGGCTACAATCCAGAAGGTATCCGTATTGGCCAGGATGAAGGGCGTCAGGGCAAGGCAGCCAAAGTCTGGGATCAACGCAAGTACCGTGACCTGGATGACTCCATCGAGATCGGCACCCGCAACATCAAGTTGGCGCTACGCAGGCTGCGCAAGTTCGCCCGATCCGGCGCAGACGAGGAACTGGACATCGACGACACCATTTCGTCCACGGCCAGAAAAGGCGGGCTGCTGGATATCAGAATGGTGCCCGAGCGTCACAACGCCGTCAAAGTGCTGCTGTTTTTTGACGTGGGCGGATCAATGGACCCCTACGTGCGCCTGTGCGAGGAACTTTTTTCTGCCGCACGCAGTGAGTTCAAACATATGGAGTATTTCTATTTCCATAACTTTATCTACGAGTCAGTATGGAAAAAAAGCCGTCGCAGAGTGTCCGAAACAACCCCTTTATTTGATATTCTTCACAAGTATGGCCGGGACTACAAGGTGATCTTTGTTGGTGATGCCAGCATGGCTCCTTATGAAATCACTCATCCGGGTGGCAGTATCGAACATTACAACGAAGAGGCCGGGGCTGTCTGGATGCAGCGACTGACCCGGACGTTTGACCACATGGTGTGGATCAATCCGGTAGGCAAACAGTACTGGGAACACAGCTATTCCACCAACATAGTGCGCGAATTGATTGATGACAGAATGTTCCCCCTGACCGTCAAGGGTCTGGAGGAGGCGATGACTTTGTTGACGCGCTGATCGACGCATTGTGTCTTGACCGGAAACCCCTGTTGAGCAACTACAATAAAAGAGGTTACAGCATGTATTCAGCACCACCACTGGAGAAAACACAGGATCTTGATCCTGAGCAGTTTGCCACGCTTGGTCACATGTTCGAGCATGTCTTTGCCAAATGGGCAGACAAGCCTGCATTCACTTGTATGGGACACACGCTGACCTATCGTGACCTGGATGAGCGTAGCGCGCAACTGGCCGCCTGGCTGCGCGAAAATACCGACCTTCAGCCTGGTGACCGGATTGCCATACAGTTGCCCAATGTGCTGCAGTTTCCAATCAGTGTGGTGGCTGCGCTGCGCGCCGGCCTGGTGATTGTGAACACAAATCCGCTGTATACGGCCCGGGAGATGAAGCATCAGTTCAAGGATTCAGGTGCCCGGGCAGTCATCGTGCTGGCGAATTTTGGTGATCGGTTGCAGAAGGTGATAGCGGAAACCGATATCAAACACGTGATCATCACAGAAATCGGTGACGAGTTGCCGGGATTCAAGCGCGTTCTGGTCAATGCCGTCATTCGTTATGTCAAGAAAATGGTGCCCCGTTTTTCGCTGCCAACGTCGAATAAATGGCGTGAGATCATGCGGGCCGAGTGCAAGGTTGACGGGCGGGAACTGGTCGATGCTGGCACCGATGTTGCCATAGTGTTGTATACAGGAGGCACTACGGGCCTGGCAAAAGGTGCCATGTTGACGCATTCAAACCTGTTATGGAACATGATGCAGCTGCGCTCAGCCAGCCGTGATCTGATCAATGATGGCGAGGACACCATTCTGGCGCCCTTGCCGCTCTATCATACCTATGCCTTCATGCTCCATGTGCTCTCCCAGAGTTATGCCGGCAACAACAATGTGCTGATCCCCAACCCCAGGGACATCCCCGGACTGATCAAGACCATGAAAGAGTACAGGATCAACGGCATGGTTGGCATCAACACGCTGTACCTTGCACTTTGTCGAAGTGACGCCATCAACGAGGTCGATTTCAGTGGGCTCAAGTTCTGCGGGGCCGGTGGTATGGCCATGAGTGTAAGTGTGTCACGCGAATGGCACAGCATCACCAATTGTGAAGTGACCGAAGGATACGGGCTGACTGAATGCTCACCCGTAGTGACCGTCAACCCACATGATCGCAACAAGATTGGCACCGTTGGACAGCCCGTACCTGAAACCAGCGTCAAGCTGGTTGATGACAACGGCCAGGAAGTCAGCGGGGATGAGCGCGGGGAATTATGGGTCAAGGGCCCCCAGGTGATGAAGGGGTACTGGCAGAACGAACAGGCCACCCGCGATTCAATTACAGAAGATGGCTGGTTCAAGACCGGTGACTACGCACAGATCGACAGCGAAGGTTACGTGAAGATTGTTGATCGCAAGAAAGACCTGATCATAGTGTCAGGATTTAACGTCTTCCCGAGTGAAGTGGAGGAGGTGGTCAATTCACATCCGGGTGTTTCCGAAAGTGCCGCAATCGGTATCCCTGATGAAAAAAGTGGAGAGATCATCAAGCTGTTTGTGGTCAAGCGTGACGACGTACTGACTGTGGACGATGTTGTGGCGCATTGCCGCGAGAATCTCACCAACTACAAAGTGCCCAGGGAGATAGTGTTCGCCGAAGACCTGCCCAAATCCAATGTGGGCAAGATACTCCGGCGTGAGCTGCGTGAGCAGGAGATGAAAGAGCGGGGACAGCAATAGATATCGTGAGCCAGCCGTGACGGAGAGTGCCTGTGTTATCAGCATGCCGATTGAATACCCTGAGTCCTTGCCGGTATCGGCCCGTCGCGAGGAGATTGCGCGCGCGCTGAAGGATCACCAGGTTGTGGTGGTTGCTGGCGAGACTGGCTCCGGAAAGACAACCCAGATACCCAAGATATGCCTGGACTGCGGTTACGGGCGCAAGGGGCTGATTGGTCATACACAGCCCCGGCGACTGGCCGCCCGTTCGGTTGCTGCCCGTATTGCTGAAGAGCTGAAGGAGCCGCTGGGTCGAGGTGTTGGTTATCAGGTTCGTTTCAACGATCACACCGGTCCTGATACCTGCATAAAACTGATGACCGATGGCATTTTGCTGAACGAAATTCAACGGGACCGTGAACTTCGCAAGTATGAAGTACTGATCATTGATGAGGCCCACGAGCGCAGTCTGAACATCGACTTTTTGCTGGGGTATCTGAGGCAGTTGCTTGCACGACGAAGTGACCTCAAGGTCATCATCACATCAGCCACCATTGATGTTGAAAAATTTTCTGCACATTTCAGCAATGCACCCATCATTTCCGTCTCCGGACGCAGTTTTCCGGTAGACGTAGTCTATCAGGATCCGGAAGAGTCAGAGGCGATCACACACAGTGATGACCGGTTGACCGAATCGGTGTTGTCGGCGCTGGCGCGCATTGTGACGATGGATCGGGAGCGAGGCTCCACCGGGGATGTGCTTGTCTTTCTCAGTGGTGAGCGGGAGATTCGTGATGTGGCCCAGGCGCTGCGCAAACGCCCGTTGGCCGATACTGAAGTGTTGCCACTTTACGCGCGCCTGTCGCAGACCGAGCAGAAAAGAATCTTTCAGCCCCATCGTGGTCGCAGAGTGGTGCTTTCCACCAACGTGGCCGAAACTTCACTCACCGTGCCCGGCATAGTTTATGTGGTTGACAGCGGTCTGGCGCGTATCAGTCGTTACAGTGTGGCCAGCAAGGTACAACGACTGCCCATCGAACCTGTGTCCAGAGCAAGTGCCAATCAGCGGGCAGGGCGATGTGGTCGAGTAGCGCCAGGTGTCTGTATCAGGCTCTACAGCCTCGACGATTATCTGTCCCGTCCCGAATTCACTGATCCAGAGATTCAGCGCACCAATCTTAGCGCAGTCATCCTGCAGATGCTTCTGCTACGACTGGGTGATATAGAGAATTTTCCGTTTGTTGAGCCGCCGGCGCAGCGCGCGATCAATGACGGTTTCAGACTGTTGTCCGAGCTGGGTGCGATAGATGACCAACGAAGGATCACTGCTCTTGGTCGCAAAATGGCACGTCTGCCGACTGACCCAAGGCTCGCCCGTATGTTGCTGGCAGCACAGCAATGGCATTGTGTGTATGAAATGCTGATCATTGTTTCTGCATTGAGCATTCAGGATCCTCGTGAACATCCGGTTGAACGGCGAGAGGCTGCGCGCCAGAAACACGAACAATTTGTCCATCCGGATTCGGATTTCCTTTCCCTGGTCACTCTCTGGCGGCAGTTCGAGGCCCGGCGCCAGGTCCTGACGCAGGGGGAGCTGCGCAGATTCTGTCGGGATAATTTTCTGAACTTCATGCGTATGCGTGAATGGCGCGAAACCCATCGGCAACTGATGCTGGCCTGCCAACAGGTGGGCATTGATGTTCGCGGGATGACCAGGATGGATGATCTTGACTACGATGTGGGTGGCCAGCATGAGGCAGTTCATCGGGCAATTCTTGCCGGCTCGCTCAATCAGATTGGCCAACTGACTGACGATCGTCAGTATCTGGGCAGTCGCAGTCGCCGGTTTTCACTGTTCCCGACTTCGGTATTGTCACGACGCAAGTTGCGCTGGGTGGTGACGGCCGAACTTGTGGAAACGAGTCGATTGTTTGCCATGCTGGCTGGTCGGGTGGAACCGGAATGGATTGAGGATGCCGCTGGTACGCTGGTGCGCCGCGAGTATCTTTCACCGCACTGGTCGAGCAAACGCGGTGAAGTCATGGCGTGGGAAAAGGTCAGCCTGTTTGGGGTGGTCCTGATCGAAAAGCGCCGCGTATCCTATGGTGCCATCGACCCGGTGATCAGTCGTGAACTGTTTCTGCGTGAAGCGCTTGTCGGGCAGTCGCTGGCTACGCGTCACGGATTTCTGGCACACAACCGGGCGCTGCGTGAGAGCATCCGCCGCGATGAGGAAAAACAACGCCGGCCCGACATGTTGGTGGCTGACGAAGAAATCTACGCCTTTTATGCAGACAGGGTTCCTGATCACGTCAACAACCTGCGCAGTTTTGAAAAATGGTGCCGCAGTGTTGATGCGGATAGATCGCGCGTGTTGCACATGGAGCGTGATGACCTGCTTCGCAAGGAGTCCGACGAAGATGTGCAGCAGTCTTTTCCCGATCATGCCAGCATTGCGCAGAACCGGTTGAAGATTGAGTACCGCTTTTCCCCGGGGAGTGATGAGGATGGTGTCAGCATTGATGTGCCCGCTGCAATCCTGGGCAGTATGAGCGAAGTTGATCTGGACTGGGCCGTACCGGGTCAACTGGAGGAGAAGGCTGTAGCCCTGCTGAAAGCACTGCCAAAATCCTTGAGAAAACAGTTCATGCCAATACCTGACTTTGTACGAAAGGCGCTACAGGGCGTTGAGCCCGGCAAAATTTCGCTGCGGCGTGTGTTGCTTGAGAAGGCGGCGAGAATCAAGGGGGTGACCATAGACCCGGCGGCCTGGGATAACGTGGAGTTGCCTTCACACCTGCGCACCCGGATCCGGGTGCTGGACGGGCAGGGTAAGGAGCTGGCGCTTGGCCGCGACCTGAAAAGCCTGCAGGCGCGTGTGGCGGCAACGTTCCAGGAAACTGAAACTGCGTTGCAGGCTGTCAGCCATCCGCTGGAATGCAGGTCCCTTCGGGACTGGCCTGCTTCAGCATTGCCGGAGCAGGTAGCGCTTGAGCAGGGGATTACCTTGTTGCGTTATCCCGCACTGGTCGATGAAGGTTCGTCGGTGGCAGTACAACTGTTTGATGATGTTGATGTGGCAATGCGCCATCATCGCCTGGGTGTTGCCCGCCTGCTGATGCTACGCACGCCGCAGCAGCGCCAGTTGCTGGACAGGCGCATCCGTGATCTGAAGCGCTCCCTGGGCCTGAAGTTGCCGGGTCAGATCGAGGCCTTTGGCAGCAATGTGTTGGCAGGAATTTATTGTCAGCACTTTCAACCGCTGGCAGAACCTGTGCGAGACGCTGAGAGTTTTGCCAAACTGCTGGATCGGGGCAGGATGGATTTGCTGGATGAAGGAGAACGGCTGATCAGGCTTGTGGAGCAGGTCATTTCATTGCACTTCAGTGCGCGTCAGCGCCTGTCCCGGACGAAGGACACCTTGTCCCGAACCATTGCGGACGATGTTGACCAGCAGTTGCATACCCTGATGCCAGCCGATTTCCCACTGTCAATTGCTGATGGCTGGTTGCGTGAATACCCCCGCTATTTCAGGGCGCTGGAACTGCGGTTGGAAAAGTTGCCGCGTGGCGAAGCCGCTGATGAGGCAAACTGCCAGGTGCTGGCCCGCCTGCAGTCCCGATTTGACGCCATGTGTACCGGTGAGTCAGCCCCGTCCGGCCTGGAAGATTTTCCCGTGTTGCTGCAGGAGCTTCGTGTCTCCCTGTTTGCACAATCGTTGGGTACCCGAATGCCGGTATCCGGGCGGCGGCTCGAACGCCGCCTGGATGAAGCCAGTCGCACACTGCTGTAATCGGGTCGGCGTGAGAGCATTTGTCGTAAGTGAGTCGGGGATGTGAAAGGCGTGGGATTTCTGAAATAATGATCCCGATCTTGCCTGTCCGGAAAATCAGGTAGTCTTTTGTGCAGCAGGACATGAGGATATTTCAGTGAAACGGTGCTCCACATCATTGTTTGCATTTGCCCTGGCACTCATGCTGGGCGTGGCTCCCCTGGGAGCGACAGCCTCTGACAGCGATCCCTGGGAGGGCATGAATCAGCGCATCTTCACTTTCAACAAATTCATGGATGACAGATTCATCCGTCCGGTTGCGGAAACCTATCGCGAACACATACCGCGGCCGGTTCAGCGTGGTGTGCGTAATTTTTTCGGTAACCTGAACGATGTCACCGTGCTGCTGAATAATGTATTGCAGCTGAAATTGGGTAATGCCGCCAGTGATACTGGTCGATTGCTCATCAATACCACTGTCGGGCTGGGTGGATTCATGGATCCAGCCACCGCCGCCGGGCTTGAACGCAACAATGAAGATTTTGGCCAGACGCTGGGGTACTGGGGCGTGCGGCCGGGCCCGTACCTGGTGTTGCCGTTTTATGGGCCAAGCACAGTACGTGACGCTTTCGGGCTGGCGGTTGATGTGTACAGCAGCCCTATCAACTACGTCGACGATGTTTCCACGCGCAACAGCCTGCATGCGTCGAACCTGCTTGATGCCCGCGTCGAAGCCCTGCAGTTGGACACCATGATGTTTGGCGACGAATATATCTTCATGCGTGAAGCCTATCTTCAGCAAAGAGCCTATCTGGTCAGCGACGGGGAAGTGGAGGATGACTGGGATGAGTGGGATTGACACGTCGGATGCCGGCGGGTCGCTGTCATTCAGGTCGGTCCCGCGCAGTGAGCTTGGCCCGGATGAAATCACTGTGTGAGACATAGATCAGGTCCGCGGTCTTGCGGATCATCTGTTCTTCGTATTTGTCCAGAACAGTATCGGCATAAGCAATACGCCACATATTCTCAATCAGGCGGACCTTGTCGGCATAACTGTAACTGTCATTGACCAGGCTGGTGAATTCATACAGTGACGTTGCGTCGCGCAGTTCAGCCTCTGCCAGTTCGCTGATCTTCAGCAGTGCGGCCTGATCCAGGTCGAAGGTGCTGCGCAGCACTTCCCGGTAAGCCGCTTCCTCCTCCCGGCTGATTTTCTTGTCGGTCTTCATCAGTTCCATCAGCAGCGCCGCGCTGGCCAGTTGTACCCGGCATACACGATCGGTGTCACTCTGCTCTTCAGATACGGCCAGTCGATCTTCAAAAAATTGTGTGATGGCTTTCAGCATTGGGATCCCTGTTACTGCGTGGAGGTCAAGACAGTCCCGATCATCGTACCATGGCCACTGCGTCTTCCAGCACGCTGATGCCGGCATCGGGACGATGTGCATTCTCGCTGAGATGACGTCGGAATTGGCGTCCACCGGGTACGTTGCGGAACAGGCCAAGAATGTGACGGGTCATGTGTTGAAGCGGTGTACCTTCATCCAGTTCCCTGGCCACGTAGGGCAGGTAGGCGTCGAGAATCCTTTCCCGCGCCAGTGGTTGTTGCAGTTGTGTTACTGCTTCTGGTTTCTTGTGCAGGTCCTGGAAAAGTACCTGGTCAACCCCGGACAGCACGTAGGGGTTCTGGTAGGCCTCGCGGCCCATCATGATCCCATCCAGCGGCACTGCATCATCGCACTGGGCTGAGCCGTTGATCAGGTCGCGTGCAGCCTCCAGCGAGGTGATACCGCCATTGATGACCATGGTGAGTTCAGGGTACCGGGCTTTCATGCGCATCACCCTGGCATAGTTCAGTGGCGGTACCTCGCGATTCTCTTTCGGACTCAGTCCCTTGAGAATGGCAATGCGTGCATGAAGGATGAAGTGTCGACAGCCGTGCTCAGCAACCGTTTCAATGAAGCGAATCAGGAATTCATCTGAATCATTCTCATCAATGCCGATACGTGATTTGACCGTGACGGTTTTGTTGCTGGCTGACTGCATTGCAGCCACACAGCGACCGACCAGCGCCGGTTCGTTCATCAGACACGCACCAAAGCGTCCGGACTGTACCCGGTCACTGGGGCAGCCAACATTCAGATTGATTTCGTCATACCCGGCTGCATCGGCTATTGCTGCGCAGCGCGCCAGCGCGTCGGGATCACTGCCGCCAAGCTGGATCGCAACCGGGTGCTCGGCAGGGTCAAATCGCAGAAATCGCGAGGTATTCCCGTAGAGCAGTGCACCCGTGGTGACCATTTCCGTATACAGCCGTGCCCGCCGCGACAGCAGACGAAGGAAATAACGCTCATGGCGATCTGTCCAGTCCAGCATGGGGGCAACACAGAAGCGAAATTCGGACATGTCTGGCCAACACCATTTGATGTAAATCCAAGGGGCGCTGATTATACCGGTTCGTCACCCGCTGTTACAGACACAGTGCGGATGACGTATAATGCCGGCCCGTTGATCACAGGTATTCGAGAGGCATCATGCAGGCAGTCAGAACGCGTATCGCACCGTCACCCACTGGGGATCCTCACGTAGGCACCGCCTATATTGCGCTGTTCAACCGGTGTTTTGCACGACAGCATGGTGGCAGTTTTGTGCTGCGCATTGAGGATACGGATCAGGTGCGAAGCACGGCGCGCTCGGAACGCGATATTCTGGACGCGTTGAACTGGCTGGGGCTTGATTGGGATGAAGGTCCCGATGTTGGTGGTCAGTTTGGCCCCTATCGCCAGAGCCAGCGCAGCGACATCTACCGTCAGCACATCCAGGAGCTGCTCGACGCCGGGCATGCGTTTCGTTGTTTCTGCACCCAGGAGCGATTGCAGGCACTGAGAAGCGAACAGGTGGCCCGCAAGGAAACGGCTGGTTATGACGGCCTGTGCATGTCACTTTCCGAGGCAGAGATCAGTACCCGTCTCGCCGCAAAGGAGCCGCATGTGATCCGCATGAAGGTGCCGGTTGAGGGGGACTGTGTATTCCAGGATCGCCTGCGTGGAGAAATCCGTATCAGTTGGCAACAGATTGACATGCAGGTGCTGATGAAGTCGGACAATCTGCCGACCTACCACTTTGCCAATGTGGTGGATGATCATCTGATGCAGATCAGCCATGTGATCCGCGGTGAGGAATGGATCAATTCCACGCCCAAGCATCTGTTGCTGTATCAGTACTTTGGTTGGCAGGCGCCGGAATTTGCCCACATGCCACTTCTGAGAAACCCGGACAAGAGCAAACTGAGCAAGCGCAAGAATCCGACCAGTATCGGGTACTACCGGGACATGGGTTATCTGCCCCAGGCCATGGTGAATTACCTGGGCATGATGGGCTGGACCATGCCGGATGGTCGTGAAAAATTTACGCTTCAGGACATGATTGCCGACTTTGATATCAACCGGGTGTCGCTCGGCGGGCCAGTGTTTGATATCGACAAGCTCGACTGGCTCAACGGCAAGTACATCCGGGAAGACCTGAGTGACGAGCAATTCATGGAGGCGTTCAGTCGTTGGGCCTTCGACCCGGCACGAATGGCTGCGCTCATGCCGCTGATTCGAAGCCGTGTGGAGCGTTTCAGCGATGTGACACCATTGGCGGGTTTCATGCTGGCCGGAATTGTACCACTGACACCTGAGCATTTCTTTCACAAGAAACTGGACGATGCCGAGTGTCGTCGTGTGCTTCAGCTGGGTATCTGGCAACTCGAGCAACTGAGCGAGTGGCACAGGGAGGGTGTTGAGAAGTGCCTGCAGCAGCTGGCTGCCCGGCTGGATATGAAAATACGCGACCTGTTGTTTCCCTTCTTTGTGGCCATCACCGGTCAGCCAGCGTCGATTTCCGTAATTGACGCAATGGCAGTGCTCGGTCTGGATATCACGCGGGCCCGTATCCGAAACGCACTTGTTGTGCTGGGCGGCGTGTCAAAGAAAGAGGCCAAACGCCTGGAGAAGGAATTTCAGCAATTGTTGGAATCAGCGCCCGCTAGTGATTGACAGCACCGGCGGGGGCGCCTAAAATGCGCGTCTCCTGCCGATTGTGGGGCTATAGCTCAGCTGGGAGAGCGCAACGCTGGCAGCGTTGAGGTCATCGGTTCGATCCCGATTAGCTCCACCAAATTTCCATTCCGTCATCCAGAAGTCCGGGCAACGCCGTGACTTTACCCCCTGCAGTTTTCTGCAGGCCAGTTTGTCTTCCGTTTTCATTATTGCGCAGAAGCGTGGACTTCCCTGTCCAGCGCCATATGGCATTCTTTGTGAGGGCTTACCTGGCGGAAGGGTAGTCGCGTGTGGTTGCACCAGTATAAAGCTGACGCGGGCGACCGATTTTATAGGGGTTGCTCAGCATTTCGTTCCAGTGCGCGATCCAGCCAGGTGTGCGGCCGATCGCAAAGATTACAGTGAACATGCTGGTCGGAATGCCGATAGCCTTGAGGATGATGCCGGAATAGAAATCGACATTGGGGTACAGCTTGCGCTTGATGAAATACTCATCCTCGAGTGCAATCTTTTCCAGTTTGCGTGCCATACGGAACAGGGGGTCATTGTCCACACCCAGTTCGGTCAATACTTCGTTACAGATCTTTTGCATGACGCGTGAGCGCGGGTCAAAATTCTTGTAGACACGGTGACCAAAACCCATCAGACGGAAGGGATCATCCTTGTCCTTGGCGCGCGCGATGAACTCTTCGATGCGTGATTCATCACCGATCTCGCTCAGCATGCGCAGCACAGCTTCATTGGCGCCACCGTGTGCAGGCCCCCACAGGGCGGAGATGCCCGATGCAATACAGGCGTAGGGGTTGGCGCCGGTAGAGCCAGCCAATCGTACAGTGGAGGTGGACGCATTCTGCTCGTGGTCGGCGTGCAGCAGGAAGATCACGTCCATGGCCTTGGCCAGGGTGGGGCTGATCTCAGGCTCTTCACAAGGAGTGCTGAACATCATGTGCAGGAAGTTTTCGGCATAACCGAGATCGTTGCGCGGATACATGAAAGGCTGGCCAATGCTGTGCTTGTAGGTCATGGCCGCAATGGTTGGCATTTTGGCAATCAGTCGATGTGCTGCTGTGCGTCGGTGTTCCGGGTCATCAATATCAATGGAGTCGTGATAAAACGCAGACAGTGCACCAACCACACCGACCATGATGGCCATCGGGTGAGCATTGCGCGGAAAGCCGTTGAAGAAGTGGTACATCTGTTCATGTACCATGGTGTGATAACGGATGCTGTCGCTGAAGTCGACTTTCTGTTTATCGTCTGGCAGTTCGCCATTGAGGAGCAGGTAACAGGTTTCAAGGTAATCGGAATGTTCGGCGAGTTGATCGATGGGGTAGCCACGATGGAGCAGGGTGCCTTTTTCGCCGTCGATGTAGGTGATGCTGGATTCACATGCCGCCGTTGACATGAAGCCGGGATCGAAGGTGAACAGGCCCTGGCCTACAAGACGGCTCACATCGACCACATCCGGGCCCATGGTGCCCTGACGTACCGGAAGTTCAATGCTGGTTTCGCTTCCTTCCAGGCTCAGGTGGGCTTTCTTGTCACTCATACATTACTCCTGTTGACTGTATTGTTCTTCACGCTGGTACGCTCAGAGCGTGCGTCAGGTTCAGCGACGCTGAGCTTTTGACCAGTTCGTGCCGGGTATTTCAGGCTTTTCGGATGCGCCCCTGCCATCAGCCGAAGATCCTGCGGGCATGGAGCGTGCGGCAAATGTAGTATTTTAACATAAACCTTCCGGGGAGAACCCCCTGTTACACAATATTTCCCTAGCCTGACAGAATGTTGTCAAAAGTTGCGTGTCAAGCCAGCGATTTATTGTATTCCGGGGGGTATAAGTCTATACTCGGCGCCCATGGTCTCAACTTTGCAACGTCGCTTGAGAACTGGGGCAGGCAGGCTCTTCAGTGCGTCGCCCCGACGGTTGATCGGCATCTCTGACGCTGCCGGTCAGTTTCGCTAACCAGGCCCGTTGTCGGGCTGTAACTGAATCGGCTACCAGTGAAAGATAACAGACCCAAGAATCTCAATCTGACCACAATTCATTTCCCCATTCCAGCCATTACCTCGATTCTGCACAGAATCTCCGGGGTTGTGCTTTTTGCCGGCACAGCCGTCCTGATGTGGCTGCTGGCCGAATCACTGCGTTCGGAGCAGGGATTCCAGCAAGTGCAGGAGTGGCTGTCACTGCCACTTGTCAAGCTGATCGTCTGGGCCATTGTTTCGGCACTGCTTTATCACGTGATTGCCGGCGTTCGCCATCTGCTGATGGATATCGGTATTGGTGAGACGCTGGAAGGCGGCCGCACAGGCGCCATTATGATCATCGTTTTCTCGGCCGTTGCCATTGTGCTTGCGGGGGTGTGGATATGGTAAGCAATGTCACCAGTTTCAGTCGCTCAGGTCTGGCTGATTGGGTAATCCAGCGCTTCAGCGCCATCATTCTGACAGTCTATTCAGTCGGCATTCTCGGCTATCTGGTCCTGAATCCTGATCTGCAGTATACGCAGTGGCAAGCCCTGTTCGGTGCCACCTGGATGCGCGTCACCAGTCTGCTGGTTGTTGTTGCCATCTGTGCCCACGCCTGGATTGGCATGTGGACGGTAGCAACCGACTACCTGACCGAAGCCGCATTTGGCAGCAAGGCTGCTGTCATCCGCCTGACGTTCCAGGCTGTATGTGTGATTGTGATTTTCACCTACCTCGTCTGGGGTGTTCAGATTCTGTGGGGATTCTAAATGAGTGGTATGCGAACTCTGTCGTTTGACGCAGTGATTGTTGGTGGTGGCGGCGCCGGAATGCGGGCAGCACTGCAGTTGTCTCAATCCGGCTACAAGACTGCGGTCATCACCAAGGTGTTTCCAACGCGCTCGCACACTGTGTCCGCACAGGGTGGTATCACCTGTGCCATTGCCAGTGACGACCCCAACGACGACTGGCGTTGGCACATGTATGACACAGTCAAGGGATCGGATTATATCGGTGACCAGGAAGCCATCGAATATATGTGCAGCGAAGGTCCGCAGACCGTATTCGAGCTGGAGCACATGGGCCTGCCGTTTTCCAGAACAGAGAATGGCCGGATCTATCAGCGACCGTTTGGTGGCCAGTCCAAGAATTATGGTGAAGGTGGCCAGGCCGCCCGCACCTGCGCAGCGGCAGACCGGACCGGACATGCGCTGCTGCACACCCTTTATCAGGGCAACCTGAAGAACAACACTGTATTCTTCAATGAATGGTACGCCGTGGATCTGGTGCGCAACCAGGATGGCGTGGTGGTGGGTGTTATTGCCATCTGCATTGAAACCGGTGAAACCGTATATGTGCGCTCCAAAGCCACTGTGTTTGCCACCGGCGGTGCCGGTCGTATCTATGCCTCCACTACCAATGCCCTGATCAACACCGGTGATGGTGTTGGCATGGCGCTGCGCGCTGGCTATCCGGTCCAGGATATTGAAATGTGGCAATTCCACCCGACTGGCATCTACGGTGCCGGCACACTGGTCACCGAGGGTTGTCGGGGTGAGGGTGGTTACCTGATCAACAAGGATGGTGAGCGCTTCATGGAGCGTTATGCCCCCAATGCCAAGGATCTGGCCGGTCGCGATGTGGTTGCCCGTTCCATGGTGCTGGAAATCATTGAGGGACGCGGTTGTGGTGAAAACGGCGATCACGTGATGCTGAAACTGGATCATCTTGGCGAGAAAGTACTCAACACCAAGCTGCCTGGCATACTTGAGCTGTCACGTACTTTTGCTCATGTGGATCCGGTGAAAGAACCGATTCCGGTAGTACCTACCTGCCACTACATGATGGGTGGCATTCCAACCAATATTGATGGCCAGGCGCTGACACAGGATGCCAATGGTCAGGATCAGGTGATAGAGGGCCTGTTTGCCGTTGGTGAAGTCGCCTGTGTATCGGTACATGGCGCCAACCGCCTTGGCGGCAACTCGCTTCTGGACCTGGTGGTTTTTGGCCGCGCAGCAGGCAAGCACATCGAAGAGCGTCTGCGTCAGGGCATTGAACACCGCTCGGCGTCCGAAACCGATATCGATCAGGCCATGCAACGTCTGCAGCGTCTGAATGACAGCACAGGTGGTGAAAAAGTCGCATCCGTGCGGGCAGACCTGCAGGATGTCATGCAGAAGCATTTTGGTGTGTTCCGCACCGGTAAATTCATGCAGGAAGGCATCGAGAAACTCAAGGTGCTGCGTGAGCGCCTGTCCGATATCCAGCTTGAAGACAAGAGCATGGTGTTCAACACTGCCCGGATTGAGGCGCTGGAGCTGGAAAACCTGTTTGAAGTGGCCGAGGCAACGGCAATTGCTGCCGAGACACGTAATGAAAGCCGCGGCGCGCATGCCCGCGAGGACTTCCAGGAGCGGGATGACAAAAACTGGCTTTGTCATTCCATGTACTTCCCCGCTGACAAGCGTGTGGGCAAGCGTGATGTGAATTTTGCACCCAGGACAGTGGACAAGTTCGAGCCCAAGATTAGAACCTATTAACCGCCCGGCGGGTTGTGCCGCCAGAAGCAGATAAGGTGGAAATAACGTGTTAGTAAGTCTGTATCGCTACAATCCGGAAACGGACAGCAAGCCGACCATGCAGAACGTGGAAGTGGATATTCCCGCGGGCAAGGACCTGATGGTTCTGGACGTGCTGGAGCTGATCAAGAAGCAGGATCCCACCATTGCCTATCGGCGCTCATGCCGTGAAGGCGTCTGTGGCTCCGATGGCATGAACATGAATGGCACCAATGGCCTGGCCTGTATCACGCCGATTTCGCAGGTGGCCAAGAAGGGTAAGCTCGTATTGAGGCCACTTCCCGGACTGCCGGTGATCAGGGACCTGGTTGTGGATATGACCATTTTCTACAAACAGTTCGAGAAAGTGCAACCGTTCCTTCAAAACGATACACCAGCGCCGGCTATCGAGCGGCTGCAGTCGCCGGAAGATCGGGAAAAACTGGATGGCCTGTACGAATGCATACTGTGCGCCTGCTGCAGCACCCAATGCCCGTCGTTCTGGTGGAATCCCGAAAAATTCATTGGTCCGGCCGGCCTTTTGCAAGCGTACCGCTTCCTGGCCGACAGTCGCGACACAGCAACTGAACAGCGGCTCGCTGATCTGGAAGATCCATTCAGCGTGTTTCGCTGTCGCGGCATCATGAATTGTGTCGCGGTTTGCCCCAAGGGGCTGAACCCTACAAGAGCAATAGGCCATATCCGAACCATGCTGTTGCAGCGCGGTTCCTGACAATCAAGGCAGACTATCATGCATGACAGCATCATGGAGTTAATGTGGAGCACTGGCCACCTCAACGGTGGCAACGCCGCCTATGTTGAGGAACTCTACGACCAGTTCCTGAAAGATCCTGAACAGGTGCCTGAAGAGTGGAGCAAGTATTTCGAGTCATTGCCGAGCATTGCCGGAAGTGACGCAGCTGAAGTCTCTCATCGGGAGATACAGGATTATTTCCGGAAAGTTGGCAAGACCAGTCGTTTCATGCCGGTACTCAGCAACGATGTGGTTGTACATTCCGAGCATGAGAACAAGCAGGTGCAGGTGTTGCACCTGATCAGTTCCTACCGCGTCCGGGGCCATCAGAAAGCCAATCTTGACCCGCTGAATCTGATGCATCGAGAGCGTGTGCCTGACCTGGATCTTGAGTTCTATAACCTGTCCACGGGCGACTACTCCACCATCTTTCAGACCGGCTCTCTGTTCATCAACAGGGAAACTGCCACGCTGCGGGAGATTGTAGATATTCTGGAGAATATCTACTGTAAATCCATTGGCTACGAATTCATGCATATTGTGAATCTGGCCGAGAAGCAGTGGATACAGAAACGCATCGAATCCAATCACGGTAGCCCGAACTTTTCACCGGATATACGCAAACATTTGCTTGAGCGTCTCACCGCGGCAGAAGGCCTTGAGAAACATCTGGATTCCAAGTATCCGGGTACAAAACGTTTTGGCCTGGAAGGTGGTGAGAGCCTGATCCCGTTGCTGGATGAGCTGATCCAGCGTTCAGGCAGTTATGGCGTCAAGGAAGTGGTTATTGGCATGGCCCACCGGGGCCGGTTGAACGTGCTGGTGAATATTCTTGGCAAGAACCCGGCTGAGCTGTTTGACGAGTTTGAAGGGCGGGCAACCTACAAGAGTTCAGGTGACGTAAAGTATCACCAGGGTTTTTCATCCAATGTGATGACTGCCGGTGGCGAGGTGCATCTGGCCATGGCCTTCAACCCCTCGCATCTTGAGATTGTTGCACCAGTGGTTGAAGGATCTGTCCGTGCACGTCAGGATCGCCGCAAGGATGATCTTGGCCATAGTGTTGTGCCTGTCATCATACATGGTGACGCAGCCTTCGCCGGTCAGGGTGTGGTCATGGAAACGTTCCAGATGTCCAAGACCCGCGCTTACTCCACCGGTGGCACTGTGCATATCATCATCAACAATCAGGTGGGTTTCACAACCAGCAAGCAGATTGATGCGCGTTCCACCGAATATTGTACTGACGTGGCAAAAATGGTGCAGGCACCCATATTCCACGTCAACGCAGATGATCCAGAGGCGGTGCTTTTTGTTACACAGTTGGCACTGGATTTCCGTTATGAATTCGGCAAGGACGTGGTCATAGACCTTATCTGTTATCGACGCAGGGGACATAACGAAACCGACGAGCCGTCGGCGACCCAGCCTTTGATGTACAAGCAGATCCGGCAACAGAAAACCACTCGCGCGCTTTATGCCGAGTTGCTGGTGGCTGACGGATTGTTGAGCGAAGAAGAGTCTGATGAATGGAGCAAGAAGTATCGCAAGGCGCTGGATACCGGTGAGCATGTGGTAAAGAGCCTGGTCAAGGAGCCCTCGGTCGAGCTCTTCGTTGACTGGAGCCCTTACCTTGGGCATGAATGGAGCCCGAGGTACAACACGTCGATGAAGCTTGAAAGCTTGCAGGCCATTGCACGCAAGGTCTCCAGTATTCCCGAGTCACTGAAACTCCATCGGCAGGTCAAGAAAATAGTCGATGACCGAAAGGAGATGGCAGAAGGCGAGAAGCCGGTGGATTGGGGTTTCGCTGAAACGCTGGCGTACGCGTCGATATTGACCACGGGTAATCGTGTGCGTATCACGGGTCAGGACGTCGGCCGCGGTACTTTCTCCCATCGCCATGCTGTGCTGCACAGCCAGGACGATGGCAAGGAATACCGACCGCTGCAGACCATTGCGCCAGATGAGAAATTTTTCTCCATTTATGACTCCTTGTTGTCCGAAGCTGCTGTGCTGGCATTTGAATACGGTTATGCCACAACCACACCCAATGCGTTGGTGGTGTGGGAGGCGCAGTTCGGTGATTTTGCCAACTCAGCCCAGGTCGTGATTGATCAGTTCATCACCAGTGGCGAACACAAGTGGCAGCGGCTCTGTGGTCTGACCATGCTGCTGCCGCATGGCTACGAAGGGCAGGGGCCCGAGCACTCGTCAGCCAGGCTGGAGCGGTTCCTCCAGCTCTGTGCGGAGCACAACATCCAGGTGTGTCTGCCAACCACTGCGGCACAGGTGTTCCACATGTTGCGTCGCCAGGTGTTGTGTCCGCTGCGCAAGCCGCTGATTGTCATGTCACCCAAAAGCCTGCTGCGTCACAAGGAAACTGTTGCGACGCTGGAAGAGTTGGCAGAAGGTACCTTTCAGGTGGTCATCAGTGAAACCGATGATGACGTCAAGCCAGAGAAAGTTGACCGTGTCATTCTGTGCTCCGGCAAGGTCTATTACGACCTGCGCAAGGAGCGACGCGAGCGTGGCATCACCAACATCGCCATCATCCGGCTTGAGCAGCTGTACCCGTTCCCGGAGGATGACCTAAAGGATGCCATGACACCGTTTACCCACATGTCCGAAGTGGTGTGGTGTCAGGAAGAACCCATGAACCAGGGTGCATGGTATTCCAGTCAGCACCATATGCGGCGGGTCATCCACGCGTTGAAACCCGAAATCAATCTTACCTATGCGGGCAGGGAAGCATCAGCCGCCGCCGCAGCCGGTTACCCGGCGCTGCATGAAGAGCAGCTGCGCACATTCCTGGATCAGGCATTGAGTTTTGAAAACTAATATCTTGAACACACGAAGTGTAAGGATCAGACATGTCAATTGAGATTAAAGCGCCCACTCTGCCTGAATCAGTGCCTGATGGAACCATTGCGACCTGGCACAAGAAGCCGGGGGACAGCGTCAAACAGGATGAACTGCTGGTTGATATCGAGACCGACAAGGTGGTTATTGAAGTTGTCTCGCCGTCTGACGGTGTACTTGAGAAAGTTCTCAAGGAATCCGGGGACACAATTGTCAGTAACGAACTGATTGCTGTGGTAAAGGAAGGCGCTGCTGAAAGCAAGTCCTCCACCAAGGAAGAGAAGAAGGAAGAGAAGAAGGAGAAGTCCGAAAAGGCCGATGACGCTGCCGATGAAGATGCCGATGCCGGGAAGAGCAATGCCGACACATCAGACTCACCCATGCTCAGTCCTGCTGCGCGCAAGCTGGCGGAAGAGAAGGGTATTGATGCGGCGTCCATCAAGGGCAGCGGCAAGGACGGCCGAGTGACAAAGGAAGATGTGATGCGCCATGCCGAGAAGGGTCAATCCGGCTCCTCAGATGGCAGTCGTGACGAGCCCACTGTGGCTGATATGTCCTCTGGTCGTGTCGAGGAACGCGTGCCAATGAGCCGTCTTCGTGCCCGAATTGCCGAGCGCCTGCTGGAAGCCAGCCAGTCTACCGCCATGCTGACCACCTTCAATGAAGTCAACATGCAACCGATCATGGAGCTGCGTAACCGGTACAAGGACGCGTTTGAAAAGGCGCATGACGGCACACGACTGGGTTTCATGTCATTCTTTGTGCGCGCCAGTGTCGAGGCGTTAAAGCGTTACCCGGCCGTGAACGCATCGCTGGACGGCACTGATATTGTCTATCACGGTTACCAGGACATCGGTGTGGCGGTGTCTTCTCCGCGCGGTCTGGTTGTGCCGGTGCTGCGCAATGCCGATCATATGAGCCTGGCTCAGGTAGAGTCGAAAATACGTGACTACGGTCTCAAGGCCCGTGATGGAAAGCTGGCGATTGATGAGATGACCGGTGGCACTTTCACCATTTCCAACGGTGGCGTTTTCGGGTCCCTGCTTTCCACCCCGATTCTGAATCCGCCGCAGACGGCGATCCTGGGCATGCACAAAATCCAGGAGCGCCCGATGGCGGTGGATGGCAAGGTTGAAATCTTGCCGATGATGTATCTGGCGCTGTCCTATGATCATAGACTGATTGATGGCAAGGAGGCTGTACAGTTCCTTGTCACCATCAAGGATCTGCTGGAAGATCCCGCGAGAATCCTGCTGGAAATCTGACTGCGCGGTGATGATTCACGCCTGGCTGAGCCACAGCATTTTACATGCTGTGGCTCAGGTCTTTCCGGACAATCGATTGTCACCGGCAGACACAAGAACAATCAAGTAATGCAATTCAAAATATTTGGTGGGTAAAGTTATGACTAAGAAATTTGACGTAGTGGTCATCGGATCCGGACCGGCCGGTTATGTTGCTGCCATACGCTGTGGGCAGTTGGGCCTGAAAACCGCATGTGTCGAGAAATGGCACAATGACAAGAAGGAGCTGGTTCTGGGTGGTACCTGCCTGAATGTCGGATGCATACCCTCCAAAGCCCTTCTGGATTCGTCGCACAAATACAAGGAAGCCAGTGAGGGCTTCGAGATTCACGGCATATCACACCAGAAGCTCAGTATCGACGTTCCGGCCATGATCGAGCGCAAGCGCAAGATTGTTGGCCAGCTGACACAGGGCGTGAAATCGCTGTTCATGGCAAACAAGGTGGAGTCCTTCCAGGGCACTGGAAAGCTGCTCAAGGGCAAGAAAGTGCAGGTGACCAACGCCGCTGGAGAGGAAACCGTGCTGGAAGCAGACAATGTCATTCTGGCAAGTGGCTCGGTGCCGATCGAAATTCCGCCGGCGAAGGTGGACAATGAAACCATTGTTGACTCCACCGGTGCGCTTGAATTTCAGTCTGTTCCAAAACGCCTGGGTGTCATCGGCGCTGGCGTCATCGGCCTGGAACTGGGCAGTGTCTGGTCACGCCTGGGCGCCGAGGTGACGGTGCTGGAAGCCATGGACGCGTTCATGCCGGCAGTTGATCATCAGATCGCGAAGGAGACCCAGAAGATTCTTGCCAAGCAGGGTCTGGATATCCGGCTTGGCGCCAAGGTCACGGGGTCCAAGGTCGGAAAGGGCAAGAACAAGACTGTGACTGTGTCCTTTACAGACAAGGATGGCGATCAGGAGATGGTGTTCGACAAGCTGATTGTGGCAGTTGGTCGCAAGCCCTATACCGAAGAGTTGCTGGCCGGGGATGCCGGCATTGAGCTGGACGATCGCGGTTTCATCAAGGTCAATGATCATTGTGCCACGTCTGTGGACGGGGTTTACGCAACCGGTGATGTGGTGCGTGGCCCCATGCTTGCTCACAAGGGCTCCGAAGAAGGTGTCATGGTGGCCGAGCGCATTGCTGGCAAGAAGACCCAGGTCAACTACGATCTTGTACCCTTTGTGGTCTATACCCATCCGGAATTGGCATGGGTTGGCAAGAACGAACAACAATTGAAAGATGAAGGGGTCGAGTACAATGTTGGCACCTTCCCCTTCAGTGTCAATGGTCGTGCAATGGCTGCCAACGATACGGAAGGCCTGGTCAAATTACTCTCCGATGCCAAAACCGATCGTGTGTTGGGCTGCCATATTGTTGGCCCCAGTGCTGCCGACCTCGTGCAGCAGATGTGCATTGCCATGGAGTTCAGCGCCAGCGCCGAGGATATTGGCCTGACCATGTTCTCACACCCGACGCTCTCGGAAGCAGTTCACGAGGCTGCATTGGCCGCCAATGGCCATGCCATCCACGCAGCCAACAAGCGCAAGCGAAAATAATCCAATCAGCTATTACTAAACACTCATAACGGTGAATGCAGTATGAATCTACACGAATATCAGGCGAAACAATTGTTCGCTGACTATGGCCTGCCGGTTTCCAAAGGCTATGCAGTGGACAGCCCGGATGAGGCCGCGGCGGCAGCCACAAAGATCGGCGGCGACAAGTGGGTGGTCAAGGCCCAGGTCCATGCCGGGGGGCGCGGCAAGGCTGGCGGTGTGAAGCTGGTGGACAGTCCGGAAGAGGTCAGGGCGTTTGCAGCCAAGTGGCTGGGCAAGCACCTGGTGACCTATCAGACGGACGCCAACGGTCAGCCCGTCAGCAAGATTCTGGTGGAAAGCTGTACCGACATTGCCCAGGAGTTGTATCTCGGCGCAGTCGTTGATCGCTCCACGCGTCGGGTGGTTTTCATGGCATCCACTGAAGGTGGTGTCGAAATCGAAAAGGTCGCTGAGGAGACACCTGAGAAAATTCTCAAGGCCATCATTGACCCCCTGGTCGGTGCGCAGCCCTTCCAGGGCCGTGATCTGGCCTTCCGGCTTGGCCTGAATGCCGAACAGGTCAAGCAGTTCACCAAGCTTTTCCTGGGCCTCGCCAGGCTGTTTGAGGATCTGGATCTGGCCCTGCTGGAAATCAATCCGCTGGTGATTACCGATGAGGGCAATCTGCATTGCCTGGACGGTAAAATCAATATCGATGGCAATGCGCTGTACCGCCAACCCAGGCTGCGCGAGATGCATGATCCGAGTCAGGACGATGCGCGCGAGGCCGAGGCGGCCCGATGGGACCTGAACTACGTGGCGCTGGACGGCAATATTGGCTGCATGGTCAATGGTGCCGGCCTGGCCATGGGCACCATGGACATCGTGCAGTTGCACGGCGGCAGTCCCGCCAACTTCCTTGATGTGGGCGGTGGCGCAACAAAAGAGCGTGTAACGGAAGCATTCAAGATCATTCTGTCTGATGACAAGGTACAGGCCGTGCTGGTCAACATTTTTGGCGGCATTGTTCGCTGCGACCTGATCGCCGAGGGCGTTATTGGTGCTGTGGAGGAGGTTGGCGTCAAGGTACCGGTTGTGGTCCGACTGGAAGGCAACAACGCTGACGTGGGCCGTCAGGTACTGAAGGATAGCGGTCTGAACATCATCGCCGCTGAAAGTTTGACAGATGCCGCCGAGAAAGTCGTGGCAGCAGCAGGAGGTGCCAAGTGAGCATTCTGGTTAACAAGGATACACGAGTAATCTGCCAGGGCTTTACCGGCGCCCAGGGTACTTTCCATTCGGAGCAGTCCATTGCCTATGGCACAAAAATGGTCGGCGGCGTTACACCGGGTAAAGGTGGTCAGACCCATCTGGGATTGCCGGTTTTTAATACGGTGGCAGAAGCGGTTGCACAAACGCAGGCCGAAGCCTCGGTGATTTATGTGCCGGCGCCCTTCTGCAAGGACTCCATACTGGAGGCAGCCTTTGCCGGTATCAAGCTCATTGTCTGTATTACAGAAGGCATACCAACACTGGATATGCTCGATGCCAAGGTCAAATGTGATGAGCTGGGCGTGCGGCTGATCGGGCCAAACTGTCCGGGTGTCATCACCCCGGGTGAGTGCAAGATTGGCATCATGCCTGGCTATATCCACAAGCCGGGCAAAGTTGGCATTGTTTCCCGTTCAGGCACATTGACCTACGAGGCTGTCAAGCAGACGACAGACTTCGGTTTCGGTCAGTCTTCCTGTGTTGGTATCGGTGGTGATCCGATTCCGGGTTCAAGCTTCATTGATATCCTGGCGCTGTTTGAAAAGGACGACAAGACTGAAGCCATCGTGATGATTGGCGAAATCGGCGGCACAGCGGAAGAGGAGGCAGCAGCCTTCATCAAGGCCAATGTCAGCAAGCCGGTGGTGTCCTATATCGCCGGTGTCACGGCGCCCGCAGGCAAGCGCATGGGCCATGCCGGTGCGATCATTTCAGGCGGCAAGGGTACAGCCGACGAGAAGTTTGCGGCACTTCAGGATGCCGGTGTCAGAACCGTGCGAAGTCTTGCCGATATTGGCAAGGCATTGCAGGAAGTGACTGGTTGGTGACAATGTTTGTCGCCGGGAAAATTGCGCTGCCCGCAGCGCCCCCGGCGGCATTCCGGATCGAAATTTTCTGCGTCGAAAGGTTCAAAAAACGAGATGGGTTGTGTTAGTCTTTATCCGTTCTTTGGCAGGGAAGGCCGAAATCAACGCGATGTGGCGTGATCTTGCCGGGATTGGTTACTAAAGTCCACGGCCGGGATTAATTTGTGTAGAAAGGTAACTTTTTGCCGGACGCCAACCAGGGACTCGCAGCAGCATTGGAGAAATGTTTGCTTATGGTGAACCTGTGATGTTAGAAATAATTAAAGACATAAACAGACAGCACAGAGAAATCAGGAAGAGAAGAAACAGGAAGTAAGTCAGTAGTAGATGTCACATCCCAGTCCGGATCGGCAGGCAGCCGTTCGGCGCCGGGAGTGTTTAATACAATAACAGGATGGCACATGAAAAACCGTCGATCATATTTGAAGGTACTGGTCCCGCTGGCATCATTGCTCGTGGCCGGTTCAACCCAGGCACAGGATGTCGATACGACGCCCATTGGTGAAGCGATGCGAGTCGTTGATCAAACCACCAGGGCAGCTGTCGAATCGCAGGAAACGATTACTCGCCTCTCCACCTCTGCCAACAGTCTGTTTGAAGAATTCCAGCTCGAAAACGATAACCTTGAAGCCCTGATGGTGCTCAACGCCGGCTGGCGTCGCCAGATTGCCGTTCAGGAGCGTGAGCTGGATACCATCAACGAGTCCATTGCCGAAGTACGCAACGTTACCCAGGAACTGCCAATGCTGATGCAGAAGATGATCAGCAGCATGGAGCAGTTTGTTGAGCTGGATATGCCGTTCCACCTGGAGCAACGACGCCAGCGTATCGAGTTTGTCCGACGTGCCATTGACGACCCCAGCGTATCCAATGCCGAACGCTTCCGTCAGATTCTGGTGCTGTACCAGACGGAGAATAACTACGGGCGCACACACGAAACCTATCCGACAACGCTGACCATCGACGGTGTGGAGCGGGACGTGGATATCCTGCGAGTGGGCCGGGTTGCTCTGGTGTATCAGACCAAGGATCGCTCCATGAGCGGAGCCTGGGATCCTGAGGCACGCCAGTGGGTCCGTTTGTCTGACGGTGATTACCGATCTGCCATCAACCAGGGCATTCGCGTTTCCAGCGGCATCATCGCACCTGAAATCATTGAATTACCAATCACCGCGCCGGAGTTAGCACAGTGAAAAAAATAATCAAATTTGCCAGTATGTCACTGTCAGGCCTTGCCCTGGCATTTTCAGCACAAGTCCATGCACAACAGCCAGCTGCAAACCTGGCCGACCTGCTCCGCGCCGTTGAGGAAAACCGGGTTGTAGAATCCGAAGAGCATCGTGAGCGCGAACAGCGATTCCAGCAGCAGGCCAACCAGCAACAGCAGATTCTTGATGAGGTACGTGAGCGTATCTCTGAAGAAGAGGCCGAGAACGCACGGCTGGAGAATCAGTTCGATGAAAATCGGCAGCTGTTGGCCGAGCGCCGCGCACAGCTGCGTGAGGTGCGTGCCAACCTGAACGAGCTTCTGGGTACCATCCAGGGTGTGGCCGGCGACTTCCGCGGCATTTTCGACAACTCCCTGATCAGCGCCCAGTATCCGGGTCGCAACGAGTTTCTGGATTCCTTCATCGAGCGGGTTGCCAGTGATACCGAGCAGGTACGTGTCGATGAAATCGAGCGTTTCTGGTACTACATGCAGCAGGAAATGACCGAGTCAGGGCGTGTTGTGCAATACACTGACCGCGTTGGCCTGCCGTCCGGTGAACAGGAAAACCGCACCATTACCCGTATCGGTTCCTTCAATGCCATCGCTGATGGTGAGTACATGTCCTACACAGGTCGTGTAGGTCACCTGCAGGTGCTGCCGCGTCAGCCCTCTGACCGTATCCTTTCCCAGGCGCGCGCCCTGGAAAACGCAGCGGGTCAGGGTGGCATGTACCGTGTTGGTATCGACCCCACAGGCGCCATGGGCGGCAGCTTCATGCAGAACCTGATCAACTTCCCGACATGGGATGAGCAGGTCACTGAAAACGCCGGTATCATCGGTTTCATCATTATCGGCATCGGTTTGATCGCCATTCTGGTGGCATTGATCCGTTCCTTCATGCTGACAATGGTAGCCGCCAAGGTTAACGCACAGGTCAAGGCTGACAAGGCCAGCAAGAACAACCCGCTGGGTCGTATCCTGCTGGTGGCCGAGTCCAACCCCAATGTGGACACCGAAACACTTGAGCTCAAGCTGGGTGAGGCCATCCTGCAGGAAACCCCTGCGCTGGAGCGCTTCCTGACCTTCATCAAGATCATCGCAACGGTTGCACCGCTGATGGGTCTGTTGGGTACAGTGACCGGTATGATCCAGGTCTTCCAGCAGATCACGGTTTATGGTGCCGGTGACCCGACCATCATGGCCGGTGGTATCTCCATGGCCCTGATGACCACGGTACTGGGTATCACGGTGGCGATCCCGACTGTACTGATGCACACATGGGTGAAGAGCAAGAGTGACCGCATCATCCATATTCTGGAAGAGCAGGCCACTGGCATCATTGCCAAGAAGGCTGAAACTTCTTCCAACCGCGCTCAGCAGGGCTGATAGGGGGTAGTATGTACTTCGCTCTGCTGGACTCGACCGAAGCGATCATCGACTTCATGAACAGGGGTGGGCAAGTTCTCTGGATCATTGGCGGTCTACTGTTAGTGAAGTGGTCGTTGATCTTCGAGCGGATCTGGTATCTGTACTCCACACATGCCAAGCGTGTAAAACACACGCTGGCAGTGTGGAACGGGCGCGACGACAAACGATCGTGGCGCGCCCGCCAGATTCGCAACATGATGATTTCCGAGGTGAGGCTGGACCTGAAACAGACATTGCCAATGATTGAATCCCTGGTAGTTGTATGTCCACTGCTCGGCCTTATCGGTACTGTGACAGGCATGATTGAAGTGTTCTATGTCATGGCCCTGACCGGTGGTGGTGATGCCAAGTCAATGGCTGGTGGTGTTTCAAGGGCCACAATCCCGACCATGGCAGGCATGGTGGGCGCTTTGTCCGGAATCTTTGCATCCAACTGGCTGAAAAACCGGATGGATCGGGATCTGGAACTTCTCGAAGACCATATGGCCTGATTTGACAGACATTTTGACAAAGGCATAATAATGAAAACTGGTTTAATGAAGAGACGTGGTGAGGAAGAAGCCACCGGGGAAATCGATCTGACCCCGATGCTGGATGTGGTTTTTATCCTCTTGATCTTCTTTATCGTGACCTCGGTGTTTATTACCGAGGCGGGTATTGACGTCACAAAACCTGAAGCGTCCACTGCCGAGCCTCGCTCCCAGGATCTGATCCTGATTGCGATCAGCCCGGAAGGCGAAATCTGGATCGATGGAGAAGCCATTGATCCTCGCTTTGTCCGACAGCGCTTCGAAAGGCGTCTGGCTGAAACGCCAAACGCTTCTGTGGTGATCCAGGGCGACCAGGCAGCACAGAATGAGCATGTGATGACCATACTCAGGGCCGCGAGGGATGCGGAAATTACTCAAGTATCAATCTCGACGGAGAATTAACGATGATAGCTGTCAGATGGTTCGTATCGATGCTACTCGCCGCGGGTATCACACTGGGTCTTTTCTACTTCATGCAGGCCCTGATTGCGACGGGTTCCCAGCTGGATCAGCGACGCGATATCGTTCGCATTGTTGATGCAACCATGCCTGAAATTGTCATGGAAGTGGTGCGTGAGGTAGAGCGTCCCGAAGCCATGGACGATATTCCGGAACCGCCGCCAAGCCAGCCGGATCGTGACTTCCAGATGGATGCCGGTAATCTCGGCATCCAGACTGCCCAGGTTGCTGTAGACGTGGGAGTGGATGTTGGTTTCAGTGGTATTGGCGCATCTGACGGTGAAATGCTGCCGCTGGTTAACGTTCAGCCGACCTACCCGACACGTGCCGCACAACGCGGCATCGAAGGTTGGGCCCAGGTACGTTTCACGGTAACTGCAGCCGGTGGCGTGCGTGACGTGGAAGTGGTTGATGCCGAACCACCGAACATTTTTAACAGCGCCGCAATACGCGCAGCCGAACGGTTTCGTTTCCAGCCACGTGTGGTAGGTGGCGAAGCGGTTGACGTGCCCGGCGTCCAATATGTATTCCGATTCCAGTTGGAGGATTGAACCATGATGAAATCCTGGTACAGCCGATGTAAATCCGGACTGGGTATCGCAGCCCTGGCTGCGGTTGGGCTTGCTTTCCAGCCGATGCCTGTCATCGCAGATGACGACGACGGTCCGAGGCAGCCGCCACCGACACGTACTTCTGATGTGCTGAGTGATCGTGTCTATCGCTCGATCAGCAACATCCAGGAGTGGATGAACCCGGAGGATGGCGGAGAACCTGATCTTGCCCGTGCCAAGCGTGAGCTGGACAATCTCAATGAGCGTTATGCCTCGATGAACGATTTCGAGAAATCAACGCTGCTCAGCTTCTATACCAACTATTACCTCGCACGGGACGATATTCCCAATGCACTGGCAACGTTCGAGCGTATGTTGACCATTGAAAACCTGCGTACCGAGCAGCGACTGCGTGCGCTGCTGGCGCTGGGTCAGATCCATGCCGGTGAAGAGAACTACACGCGCTCAATTGATTATCTGAATCAGTGGCGCGCGCTGTCCGAGACAGAAAACGTCAACGTCTTCCTGTTGCTTGCCAATGCGCACTACAACCTGGAGAACTATGACGAGGCAATTCCTTACCTGTTGCAGCACATGGATATGTTGCAACAGGAAGGACGTGAAGTGCGGCGTAACATCTACGCTTTGCTGAACCTGATGTATATCGAGCGCGAAGATTACACGGCAGCTCGTGACACCCTGGAAACCATGATTGCACTGTTCGACGAACCAGCAGACTGGCGCAACCTGGCGGCAGTTTACGGCATGCTTGATGATGATGCACGCCGCATCCAGACGCTGGAGTTGACCTTCACTCTGGGCTACATGGACAACGAAGCGCAGTATATGAACCTGGCCCAGTCACTGGCTGGCATGGACGCACCCATTCGGGGTATCAAGGTGCTTGAGGAAGGCCTGCGTCAAGGGCATGTGGAAGAAAACGAAACCAACTACCGGCGTTTGACCCAGATGTATATGATGGCGTCCGAGTATGAGCAGGCAGTTGTACCGGCCCAGCGTATGGCCGAGCACGGCGAGGATGGCCAGGCATACGATTATCTGGGATACATCTACTACATGAACCGTCAGTTCGAGGACGCTGTAGACGCCCTGCGCACTGCGCTTGATCGTGGCGGACTGGATAACCCGGGTGATGCCCAGTTGTTCCTGGCCCGCTCACTGGTCGAGCTGGATCGTTTCGACGAAGCCGACGCTGCGGCGCGTCGCGCACGAGAGCTTGGTGTCAATGCGGCGGATTCCTTTATTACCTATATCGCCAACTCCAAGCAGCGTCACGACACACTTGAGCAGCGCAGGCAGGAGTCGATCGATTACTACCGACCTGCCAGCGGTGAGTAGGTTTTCTGCCTGACAGGTAGCGTGTCAGAGACTTGAAATCGGGGATTATGTCCCCACATAAAAACCCGACTGTTGACCTCAACAGTCGGGTTTTTTTATGTATCTGTAGCGCAAACAAGTCAGGGGTTGCTGGAATGACAACGGAGACAAAGAAGGAAACACGGGGTTTTGAAACCGAGGCGCGTCAACTGTTGCAGTTGATGATTCATTCGCTCTACAGCAACCAGGAGGTTTTCCTGCGTGAGCTGGTGTCCAATGCATCGGATGCCGCCGATAAACTGCGATTTGAAGCACTGTCCAATCCGGATCTGTATGAGGGCGACAGCGAACTGGCTGTGACGCTGGAAGTGGACGAAAAGGCTCGCACCATAACGGTGTCGGACAATGGCATCGGCATGAGTCGTGATGAGGTCATCCGTAACCTGGGTACAATTGCCAGTTCAGGCACTGCACAGTTTCTGCAATCCCTGAGTGGTGATCAGAAAAAAGACTCCCAGTTGATCGGACAGTTCGGTGTGGGTTTCTATTCAGCATTCATTGTTGCCAGCGAGGTTGAGGTGATCACTCGCCGGGCAGGTCTGGGTGCCTCTGAGGCGGTGCGCTGGGTGTCACAAGGCGAAGCTGATTACAGTATCGAACCGACCGAGCGAAAGCAGCGGGGCACAACGGTGATTCTGCATTTACGCGAAGATGCCATTGAATTCGCCGAGCCCTATCGTCTGCGACAGATTGTCAAGAAATATGCTGATCATATTTCAATTCCAGTCAGAATGAGAAAGCCCAGCGTCGAGGGTGAGGATAAGGACAAGGATCAGTCAAAAGAGGCCGAAACCGCGCCCGAATACGAAACGGTTAACACAGCAAAGGCGCTATGGACCCGTTCGCGCACGGACATCAGTGATGAGGAATATACCGAATTCTACAAACATGTAGCGCATGATTATGAGGCGCCGCTGCACTGGAGCCATAACAAGGTTGAAGGCAAACTTGAGTACACGAGCCTGCTGTACATTCCCAGGCGCGCGCCGTTTGATCTGTGGAATCGTGACGGTGCCCGGGGCCTTAAACTCTACGTACAACGTGTGTTCATCATGGACAAGGCCGAGCAGTTTTTGCCCTTGTATCTGCGCTTTGTGAAAGGCGTGGTTGATTCGGCCGATCTGTCTCTCAACGTGTCCCGAGAGATCCTGCAGAACGACCCGGTGGTCGACAATATGCGCAGCGCGCTGACCAAACGGGTGTTGGATATGTTGAACAAGCTGCGCAAGGATGACCCTGCGCAGTATGCCGCGTTCTGGAAAGAGTTCGGCCAGGTGCTGAAAGAAGGTCCGGGTGAGGACTTCAGCAATCGTGAGGCAATTGCCCGTTTGCTCATGTTCAACAGCACACACTCTGACGGTGATGCACAGGACCAGGGGCTTGACGACTACGTGGCCCGAATGAAACCCGAACAGGAAAAGATCTACTACGTCATTGCCGACTCACGGAAAGCAGCGCGCAACAGCCCGCATCTGGAGATTTTCCGCAAAAAGGGCGTAGAAGTCCTGTTGCTGTCTGACCGGATTGATGAGTGGCTGATGAGCCATCTGCATGAGTTCGATGGCAAGGCTTTCCAGGATATCAGTCGCGGCTCTCTGGATCTGGGCAAACTTGAGGATGAGGCCGAAAAAGAAGCGCAACAAAAAACAGAAGAGCAGCTCAAGCCGCTGACTGAGCGAATTGGAAAGGCGCTCGGCGATCGTGTGGAGTCAGTGCGTGTGACGCATCGTCTCACCGAGTCGCCGGCCTGTCTGGCACTGGGCGAGCACGACATGGGCGCGCAGATGCGCAAGATAATGGAAGCATCCGGGCAAAGTGTGCCGGACAGCAAGCCGGTATTTGAAATCAATCCGGAGCATCCCTTGATCGTGAAGCTGAAGACAGAAACAGACGAGGAAAGGTTCTCTGATCTTGCTGCCGTGCTGTTTGATCAGGCTCACCTGGCCGAAGGCGGGCAACTTGATGATCCCGCCAGCTTTACGCAGAGGCTGAACAAGCTCCTGCTCGAGCTCACACACTGACGGACTGACAGTCGGTCAGTGTGCCTGCTGTAAGGCGGCTGCCAAGCCCCGACACTTGTTGTGTCGGGGCTATCCAGTTTGTCACATTCGCTGCAGGGTCTTGATGCCGAGCAGGCCAAGGCCTCGATCCAGTGTTTCCACGGTCAGGCTGGCCAGCGCCAGTCTGTTCAGCTGCTGGGCCTCTGTCTCCGCGGTCAGTATCGGGCAGTTTTCGTAGAAGCGCATGAAAACACCCGCAAGCTCGAACAGATACAGGCACAGGTGGCTGGGCAAGCAGTCGTTACCCACCATTTGAACGGTTTCCGGGAACTGCAACAGTTTCATGGCCAGTGCACGCTCTTCGGCCGCAGACAGCTCACCCAGTCTGGCACCGGCCACTTTGCCCTCAACTTCCGGGCGACGAAGGATGCTGCGTATCCGGGCACAGGCATACAACATATAGGGTGCCGTATTGCCGTCGAATGACAACATGGCGCCCCAGTCGAATATGTAGTCGCTGTTGCGGTTCTTGCTGAGGTCTGCGTACTTTACCGCGCCGATGCCCACCGCGTCGCCGATGATGGTTTTTTCATCAGCTGACAGATCTGGATTCTTCTCTTCCACCAGGGACTGCGCGCGTCGGGTCGCTTCGTTCAGCAGATCGCTGAGTTTTACTGTATCACCGCTGCGCGTTTTAAAGGGCTTGCCGTCCTCACCCATCATGGTGCCGTAGGCAATATGTTCCAGTGAACAGTTTTCAGAAGCAAAACCGGCTTTACGCGCAATTGCAAAAACCTGTTGGAAGTGAAGGCTCTGCCGGGCATCCACCACATAAAGCACCCGGTCGGCAGCCAGAGTCTGGCACCGGTACCGGACCGCAGCCAGATCTGTCGTGGCGTAGAGAAATCCGCCATCACGTTTCTTGATGATGGCGGGCAGGGTGTTTCCGTCCTTGCCCTTGAACTCGTCCAGAAACACGCATTGCGCACCGTCTGATTCGGTCAGCAGATTTTTTGCAGAAAGCTCATTAACAATGTCATCCAACATATTGTTATAAAAGCTTTCTGCTCGCAAGTCGTCGCGGGTCAGCAGGACGCCCAGGCGTGCATAGGCTGCCTCACAGTGATTCAGTGATTCCTCAATAAAGTGCTGCCACATGGTCTTGCAGTGCTCATCCCCCTGTTGCAGTCTGACAACATAGGCACGGGCTTTGTCGGCAAAGTCCGGTTCGGCATCAAATCGCTCTTTGGCTGCGCGATAGAACTGTTCCAGATCGGCCAGTTCTGTTGACAGTGCCGTGTCGTCTTCGCTCAGGGATTCCAGATGCGCGATCAGCATGCCGAACTGGGTTCCCCAGTCACCGACATGATTCTGTCTGATGACATTGTGACCCAGCGCCTGCAGGACTCTGACAATTGCATCGCCGATGATGGTCCCACGCAGGTGACCAACGTGCATTTCCTTGGCCAGATTCGGACTGGAATAATCTACAACCACGTTTTCGGGCTGGGCTGTCTGGATTATCAACGCATCGGGAGATTCAATGATATGGTTGGCGCGGCTTACCAGCAGGTCATCATTGATAAACAGGTTGATGAAACCCGGTCCTGCCACTTCAGCGTGTCGGATCAGGTCACCGGCGTCCAGCGCGTCCAGTACCTTTGCAGCCAGCTCGCGCGGGTTGGTTTTCTGCTGTTTGGCGATGGCCATGACACCGTTTGCCTGATAGTCGCCGAATTCCGGGCGCGTTGCGTAGATGACATGTGCCTGGGGTTGTTCGAGTCCTGTCACGGAAGCAATGGCGGTGCTGACCCTGTCGCTCAGAGCCTGTCGGATGGTTTGCATGAAATTCTGTCCTGAAGCCGGTAAATTGGCGCAAAACGCGGATTTTACACCATTACGCTGCGGTTTATAGTCACCCGCTGTTATAATACGACCCCCTGTATTTTGCCGGTCAGCCGAATCCACCCATGAAGCAGCTCGCATCCGAACACAAGGCTGTTCAGTACTTTACCGTAGATGTCGCGGTGGAGGGACAGCGACTGGACAACTATCTGATGTCCCGCCTCAAGGGTGTGCCCAAATCGCGCATCTATCGACTTATCCGAAAAGGTGAGATCAGGGTCAACCGCAAGCGCAGCAAACCCGATTTGCGACTGATTGCGGGCGACAGTGTCCGGGTGGCACCAATACGGGTGAGTGAAAGGGAGCCGCCTCCGCAACCCGGGCAGAGCCTGCAGGCTTTGCTGCGTAATAGTGTGTTGTATGAGGATGAGCGACTGCTGGTGATCAACAAACCCTCAGGTCTGGCCGTGCATGCCGGCACAGGCGTGCGCCTGGGACTGATCGAGGCCCTGCGTCAGATGTACACCGATGGCAACGCACTGGAGCTGGTACATCGTCTGGACAGGGAAACATCCGGCTGCCTGTTGGTGGCACGAAAGCCGGACATGCTCAAATTTCTTCAGGATGCCCTGCGAGAGCGAGAGGTTGAGAAAGTCTATATGGCGATGGTTCAGGGCGAGTGGCCGGATAATGTGACCGAGGTGCGCGCATCGCTGCAACGCAATGATATCAAGGGCGGCGAGCGCATGGTGACGGTGGATGCGGCAGGCAAGGCCGCGCTGACCCGATTTCGTGTTATTGAGCGCTTTTCCGATGCGACCCTGGTGGAGGCGCGACCGGTCAGTGGCCGGACACATCAGATCCGGGTGCACTGCCGTCATGCAGGTCACCCGATCATTGGCGACGACAAATATCTGGAAACATCACGTAATCGATTTCCGGGTGTTCGGCATCTTTGCCTGCACGCGGCAGAAGTACGCTTTATGGTGCCCGATAACCGGGGAGGCACTGAATCGCTTGAGTTTTCTGCACCGATGGACCCAAAGATGGCTGATCTTGTGCGAAAACTGCGCAATTCGGGTCCATGATGGTGTTTTTACGGCAGAATTTTTTGACAGAATACCTGTCTGGCCCTATCATTGCGCGCCTATGGCTGAGACCCTATGACTGACACCCCGATTCCTGCTTCGCTGGACTGCCGTAAGGCCTTTGTTCGCCGGGCTGAAATACAGGGAACAGTGCCTGTAACCGCTTTGGCGCGCTTCAGTGCGTTGCTGGTGGAACCGGTGGGACAGGTCAGCGTGGCCATGCATTTTGACCTTGATGACAGTTATCGCAAGGTCATTACCGGGTCGGTCAGGGTTTTGGCCACGGTGGCGTGCCAGCGATGTCTTGAGCCGCTTGATGTGCTGATTCACGAACCGTTGAATCTGGCAGTGGTTGAGTCCGAAGGCCTGGCTCAGCGTTTGCCCACAGAGCTGGACGCATGGATAACCGAGGATCCCATGCTCTCGCTCCATGACATGGTCGAAGAGCAACTGATTCTGGGTATGCCGATTGTGGCTGCCCATCCGGAAGGTGAATGTGAGCCTGCGCTGGCCTCAGGGGCAGCAATACGCTTTCTTGGCACCCATGACCCGGGCGGTACAGAGGCGGAGGGCCCGGGTACTGGCAGCCGCGAGTCAGACAGACAAAGCAGTAATCCGTTTGCCGCACTCAAGGTGCTCAAAACGGGCGGTACCGACAAATCCGGTACCAAAAACTGAATTCAGACAAGATGCTCGCCTGGTGGCGAGTGTCGATTTAGGAGTTATATCATGGCCGTTCAACAGAACAAGGTATCCCGTTCACGTCGCAATCAGCGTCGCTCACATGACGCGCTGAGCCGCCCCACGCTGTCCGTTGACAAGACCAGTGGCGAAATCCATCGTCGTCACCACGTGACGGCTGACGGTTTCTACAAGGGCAAGAAAGTCCTGGATATCGGCGACGAGTAATCTTGACGCAAGTCGGGTGTATCGCGATTGATGTCATGGGGGGCGAATCCGGCCCACCCGTTACTGTGCCTGCAGCATGCCGGATACTGGGCAGGTATCCGGACATGCGTGTCCTGCTGGTTGGTGACCAGCGCCAGATAGACCAACAATTGGACCAGATAGCGGACCAGGGGACTGACCCGGTGTCGCGTGTGTCCATTCTGCATACCAACGAAGCCGTTGATGATCGGGACAAACCGGAGTCAGTCCTGCGGGGCAACCGTCAATCGTCGATGTTCCTGGCCGTGAACAGTGTGCGCGAGGGCCGGGCTGATGCCTGTGTCAGCGCCGGCAACACCGGCGCCCTGTTGATGGCGGGCAGGCATCTGTTAAAGACGGTGCCGGGCATAAACAAGCCTGCGATTGTGGCAGCTCTGCCGGTACGCCAACCAGAGCGTCGGTGCCTTGTACTGGATGTCGGGGCCAACATCGAGTGTGACGCCGGACAGCTGTGCCAGCAGGCCCTGATGGGTAGCATACTGGCCAGCGCCGTGCATGGTATAAGGCGGCCCCGGGTTGGCCTGCTCAATATCGGTGCTGAGGACTACAAGGGCACGGAAGCGATACACAAGGCGGCTGCGATTGTGGCCACATGGGACAATATCGAATATCTGGGCTATATAGAGGCCAACCGGATATTCAGTGGCGACATCGATGTGCTGGTCTGTGACGGATTTGCCGGTAACATCACCATCAAGGCCGGGGCTGGTGTGGTCTCCATGGTCGAGCACATGATTGCCGATGTCAGGGCACAACACCCTGAACTGGCCGGAAAAGTGGACCTGTTGTTTGAGGCGATCACCCGAGAACTGGATCCGGCTCGCTACAATGGTGCTAATCTGCTCGGGCTCAACGGTGTGATCGTGAAAAGTCATGGCAACGCAAACGCACAGGGTTTTTATTGTGCCATCGAACAGGCACTGGCGGCTGTGCAGCAGCAATTACCGGCCCTGATTGCGCAGCGCGTGCAGCAGGCAGGCGGTTTGCGTGCTGCAACGGACGGAGTTTGAGAGTCAGTTTATGCAAAAATTCGGATTTGTTTTTCCGGGACAAGGCTCCCAGAAAAAAGGAATGCTCAGTGGTATGGGTGAGGCACAGGCCCTCGTTCAGGACACATTTGCCGAGGCCTCCCAGGTGCTGGGATTTGACCTCTGGCACATCGTTCAGAATGATGACGATGGTTCCCTGGATCGGACTGAAATCACCCAGCCAGCCCTGTTGACCGCCTCGGTGGCATTGTGGCGTTTGTGGAATCGCAATAAAGGGCCGGTGCCCGAATTGCTTGCCGGGCATAGCCTGGGAGAGTATTCGGCACTTGTCTGCGCAGGCGTGCTGGACTTTTCAAGTGCAGTGGAAATTGTTCACCGGCGTGGACAGTACATGCAGGAAGCGGTGCCGGCGGGCGAGGGCGCCATGGCGGCAATCATCGGTATGGATGACAGCCGGATTGGCGAATTGTGTCAGGAAGTCGCCGAAGGCGCTGTTGTGGCGCCAGCGAATTTCAACGCACCGGGCCAGACAGTGATTGCAGGTGAACAGCAGGCAGTAGAGCGCGCAATGGCTGCATGCAAGGCCGCTGGCGCCAAGCGGGCCCTGCCACTGAAGGTCAGCGTTCCTTCGCATTGTGCACTCATGAAACCTGCCGCCGGGAAACTGGCAGACATGCTGGCTGGCACACAGTTCAATGTGCCCGAAATTCCGGTAGTGCAGAATATCAATGGCCGGATCAGCCGCACGCCTGATGATATTCGGGACAATCTGTTGAAACAGCTCTACATGCCTGTTCAATGGGTTGATTCCATTCAGTGCATGAGAGAGTTCGGTGTCGGCAGGATAGTGGAATGCGGGCCCGGGAAAGTGCTGGCCGGGTTGATCCGGCGCATACAGCCGGAACTGGAATGTCACAACATCGAAGACACAGACAGCCTGGAGCAAGCGCGTCAGGCCATCAGCGCCTGAACAGCATTCGGCAAAAGCAGTCATCAAGGAGATCCCCCATGAGCGTGAGCACAGGCCTGGAAGGCAAAACAGCGCTGGTAACCGGTGCAAGTCGTGGTATTGGCAAGGCGATTGCCCTTCAACTTGGTAGTCAGGGCGCTATCGTTGTTGGTACCGCCACATCGGAAACCGGAGCCGGGAACATCAGCAAATATCTGCAGGAGCAGAACATCAAGGGTGGCGGCCTTGTTCTTGATGTGGCTTCCCAGTCATCGGTTGCGCAGTTCTGGGATTCGCTGCTTGAAAGCTTCGACAGCCCGCTTGTGCTGGTCAACAATGCCGGTATCACCCGTGATAACCTGCTTATGCGCATGAAAGAAGATGAGTGGGTGGATGTCATCGATACCAACATCAATTCACTCTATCGCCTGTGCCGGGCATCATTAAAAGCCATGACCAGGGCGCGCTGGGGTCGGATCATCAACATCAGTTCTGTGGTGGCCTCCAGCGGCAATCCCGGTCAGACCAACTATGCCGCATCAAAAGCGGCCATTGAGGGCTTCTCGCGTTCCCTGGCGCGTGAGATCGGATCGCGGGGTATCACCGTGAATGCCGTTGCACCGGGATTCATTGACACTGACATGACCCGATCGTTGAACGAAAAACAGACCGAAACCATGCTGGCGCAAATACCGTTGGCACGCTTTGGTCAACCGGAAGAAATTGCCTCTGTTGTTGGCTTTCTGGCCTCGGATGCCGGTGGTTATATCAGTGGCGAAACCTTGCACGTCAACGGAGGAATGTACATGTCATGAGTCGGGTTCCAGACCTTTTCAGAGCAGTGTTGGAGCCTTGCAATAGTTTGATTTTATTGATGTTGTTTCAGTTCTGGCAAATAATTTGCCGGTAAACATTACAACCGTGAAGAAATCCATGTAAACTTGCGTTTTGGATAATCCCGGTTGGTCAAAAAACAATCAATATCAATAATATTGTGAATAAGACCTTTTATTTTTCAGGAGCCGAAAATCGATATGAGTAGCATTGAAGAACGTGTAAAGAAAATTGTCTGCGAGCAGCTGGGCGTCAAGGAAGAAGACGTGAAAGCATCATCGTCGTTTGTTGAGGACCTGGGTGCGGACTCACTGGACACTGTTGAGTTGGTTATGGCCCTTGAGGAAGAATTCGAGACCGAAATTCCTGACGAAGAAGCCGAGAAAATCACCACTGTCCAACTGGCGATTGACTACATCAACGAACATCTGTAACAGACGGATGTCTGATTCGAACTGAACAGATAATCTACCCTTCGAGGCTACTCCAGGCAGCTACCCTGGAGTAGCTTTTTGTTATCTGAGGGGTGTGACAGGCTCGGAGAACAGTACGGTGAGCAGACGACGAGTTGTGGTGACGGGGCTGGGGCTCGTGACCCCGTTGGGAAATGATGTCAACACGACCTGGGAAGGCCTCAAGGCCGGCAGGAGTGGCATCGGTCCCATTGAGCACATGGACGTAAGCGGATTCAGCACACAGTTCGGTGGTTCCATCCGTGGTTTTGACAGCACTGACTACCTGTCGGCCAAAGATGCCAAGCGTATGGATGTGTTCATCCTGTATGGCATGGCAGCCGGTATCCAGGCATTTCGTGACGCAGGCCTGGAAGATGGCGGATTTGATCCGGCCCGCACAGGCGCCGCCATAGGCTCGGGGATCGGTGGTATCACGGCCATCGAGAACAATGCCGAGATCATCCGTAGCAGTGGTCCTCGCAAGATTTCACCCTTCTTTGTGCCAGGCTCCATCATCAACATGCTGGGCGGTTATCTGTCCATTCGTTATAACCTTCAGGGCCCCAACATCGCCATTACTACGGCGTGCACCACCGGTACACACAATATCGGTGTGGCTGCGGACATGATTGCCAATAATCAGGTGGACGTCATGTTGGCAGGCGGTGCTGAAATGGCAACGTCCCCGGTAGGCCTGGGCGGATTCTGCGCCGCCAGAGCGCTGTCCACCCGTAATGATGATCCGCAGCGCGCCAGCCGACCCTGGGACAGGGATCGTGACGGGTTTGTGCTCAGCGATGGTGCCGGAATAATGGTGCTGGAAGAATACGAACACGCCCGCAAGCGCGGCGCACCCATCTACGCAGAGCTGGCCGGTTTTGGCATGAGTGCCGATGCCTTCCACATGACTTCCCCGTCAGAGAACGGGCGCGGGGCGGCCCAGTGCATGAAGAACGCACTGCTCAACGCCGGCCTGGATCCTGAACAGATTGATTACATCAATGCCCACGGTACCTCCACAGTTGCCGGGGATGTGGCCGAGACACAGGCCATAAAAACCGTGTTTGGCGCGCATTCGGAATCGGTGCTTGTCAGTTCAAGCAAGTCCATGATCGGCCACCTCCTGGGTGCTTCAGGGTCTGCAGAAGCGATCATTACCGTGTTGTCACTCAAGCATCAGATTGTCACGCCAACCATCAATCTGGACAATCCGGATGAGGCCTGTGATCTGGATTACGTGCCTCACGAAAGCAGGGACGCCCGACTGAACGCGGTATTGAGCAATTCTTTCGGCTTTGGCGGAACTAACGGTACACTGGTGTTTACCCGGGCGCCCTGATTCGGCGTGTACCGGGACGCAGTCAATTGAACCCCGGAGTGGTAATGCCATGTTGATCAACGGTCAACATCTACTGGAAGTATCAGCCAGAGACCGCGGACTGGCTTACGGTGATGGTGTTTTCGAGACTGTACTGGTCATTCGGGGCAAACCCGTCCTGTGGCCAGAGCATCTGGATCGCCTGACCCTGGCGTGCGAAACCCTGCACTTACCCTTTGATCGGCAGATTGTGGAAACCGAATCACTTGAGGTCCTGGCCCGAGCCACCCCCGAGCGAGCTGTGCTCAAAATCATCATCACCCGGGGTGAGGGCGGACGGGGCTACCGGCCATCAGCCAGCACATCGCCCACGCGTATCATCAGCCTGCACGATCTTCCCGGCAATCAGGCTGACCATGCGCGCGATGGCATACCGGTCAGTTGCTGTCGGCACCCCGTGTCTGTGAATCCGGCACTGGCCGGCATCAAACACCTCAACCGGCTGGATCAGGTAATGGCGAGTCTGGAACTGGCCGAGGATACCGTGGAAGGGCTGATGTTTGATCCATCCGGAAATCTGGTGGAGGCTACTCGCAGCAACGTTTTCCTGGTTCGTTCCGGCAAACTCCTCACCCCTGATCTGTCACAAGCGGGCATCTCCGGTATCATGCGCGCCTGGATACTTTTACACTGTCACCAGAAGGGCATTCCGGTTTCCGTGACCGGTATATCCAGGGCGGATGTCTGCGCGGCGGATGAGGTGTTTGTCTGCAACAGCGTTTTTGGCATCTGGCCGGTTCGCCAGTTGCACGATGGTGATCAGATCTTTATATGGAGGCCAGGGCCCATTACTGAAAAATTGCAGAAAGCCAGCCAGGAACTGTTTGACCTGTCCCTGTCGGATACAGCGGGAGTGTCAGTATGAAGCGAGTGCTGGTGATGGCACTTCTTGTGGCGGCCGCTGGTCTGATGTTGACCGCATTGGCCGCCGGTCTTTGGTGGCGGGCGGTGCATGCACCCCTTGCCCTGAGCGAGCAGAAGACATTGATGGTTGAGTCCGGCGCTTCGGCGGCGCGTGTGGCGCAGAGTCTGGAGCAGCAGGGTATGCTTGGTGATCGCAGGCTCTTCACGTCATGGGCCAGGTTCCAGGGGCAGGAGCGAGCCATAAGATCGGGGGAGTACCTGGTGCAACCTGGTGCTTCAACCGCCGATCTGCTGAGCACCCTGGTGGCCGGACGCACTGTTCAGCACCCGGTCACCCTGATTGAAGGGTGGCGCATGTCCCAGGTACTTGAATCGCTGTGGCAAAATGATGTTGTCAGCAACACGCTTGAAGGCCTGGATGAAGAAGAAATACTGTCGCGACTGGGCCTGTCGTTTCCTGCCCTGGAAGGACTGGTATATCCGGATACATATCTTGTTACACGTGGCACATCAGATGAGAGCCTGTTGCGAAGAGCCAGCAGCAGACTACAGCAGGTGCTTGACGAGGAATGGCAGCATCGAGACGTGGGTCTGCCTTACGCCTCACCCTATGAAGCACTGATCATGGCCTCGATCGTTGAAAAGGAGTCAGGCTATCTTGCAGAGAAACCACGGGTAGCCGGTGTGTTCGTGCGCAGGCTCAATGAGGGCATGCGTTTGCAGTCGGATCCAACGGTCATCTACGGTGTCGGACAGGATTACACCGGCGTGATCCGGCGTGTGGACCTGGATACCACCACACCATGGAATACCTACAGAATAAATGGACTGCCTCCAACCCCCATTGCCATTGTGGCGCGTGATGCCATTCGGGCAGCATTGCAGCCAGCCGATGAGCCCTATTTCTATTTTGTGTCGCGTGGTGATGGAACTCACCATTTTTCCGAAACCCTGCAGCAGCACAATGCAGCTGTGCGGCGTTATATTCGCGGAGAGCCAGATGACAGCAATGACTGATTCACAGCGTGCTGCCGCCGCTACTGGTCGGTTCATTACAGTGGAAGGGATTGAGGGCGTAGGCAAGTCTACCAACATGGCTTTCATGAAAGACTATCTGGAAGCGGCCGGGGTGACTGTGGTGATGACACGCGAACCAGGTGGAACAGCGTTGGCTGAACAGATTCGCACACTGTTGCTCGCGCCGCGCGATGAGCCCATGTGTGAGATGACTGAGTTGTTGCTGATTTTCGCGGCCCGTGCCCAGCATCTGGCGCAGGTGATACGGCCGGCGCTTGCCCGCGGTCATTGGGTGCTGTGTGATCGCTTTACGGATGCCACCTATGCTTATCAGGGAGGTGGCAGATCCATGGACAAAGCCACTATTGGCACACTGGAAACCCTGGTACAGGACACTTTGCGACCGGATCTGACCCTGGTGCTGGATCTTGATCCCGAACTGGGGCTGTCGAGAGCGCGCTCGCGTGCTGCGCTGGACCGCTTTGAAAGTGAAACCGTGGTATTTTTCCACCGGGTACGAGCCGAGTATCTGGCGCGTGCAGCCAGGCACAGTACAATCTGTGTTGTTGATGCCAGCGTGCCACTGGATCAGGTACAGCAGCAGATTGCCCGTGAGCTGGACAGGTTTCTGGCGTAACCGGGACGCCGTGGGGGTGAATGTGGGTAACAATTCGGAATTTCTGCCCTGGCAGCAACCAGTGTGGCAGCGGGTGCTCAGGCAGCGAGCCGGCAGCCGGCTTGCTCACTCCTATCTGTTGGCGGGGCCGCGCGGTATCGGGAAAGTGGCGTTCGCACGTGCAGTCGCCGCGCTGCGCCTGTGTCGCGAGCCGGAGCAGGACATGCCCTGTGGTCGGTGCAAGGCCTGCCGCCTCTGGCAATCGGGCAGTCATCCGGATTTTCTGATGGTGACCCCGGAGCGTGAAGGCGGCCAACTGCGTATAGAGCAGGTGCGTGAAGTCGGGGATTTTGTGCAGAGCACTGCAGCCTATGCCGGCTCGGCACGTGTTGTGGTGCTGGCACCGGCTGAAGCGCTGGGCACCGGTGCGGCCAATGCGCTGCTCAAGAGCCTGGAAGAACCCCCGGGTGACAGTCTGTTTTTGCTGGTCAGCCATTTGCCCGGTGCTGTGCTGGCCACCCTGCGCAGTCGATGCCAGCCGCTGCTGATGCCTACGCCGGATGCCAATGAATCGCTGTCCTGGTTGGCGTCTCAGCTGGGCGCTGCCGATGCATCAGAAGCTGCTGCGTTGGCCCCCGATCGCCCCTTGCTGGCGCTGGAGATGTGGCACGCCGGTGTACCCGCGTTGCACGCCGAACTCAAGCAGGCAGCCGGTCGTCTGGCAGAGCCTGGTGTGGATGTGCCGGCACTGGCCCGTGATCTGGGCAAGCATAATCCTGTGCATGTAGTACAATTCGTGGAGTCATCAGTAGCCAGTTGTGTGCGCAGGCTTGTCTGTGAGCAGCCTGCGGAAAGCCGGGACTGGCTCGATTTTTATCAGTGGTTGATTGAAATACGTCGGCAACTCACAGGGTCCGGCAACCCGAATGTTCAATTGACACTTGAAACACTGCTGTTTCGCTGGAGTGAAATGCTGAATACATGTCGCTGAATCTCTCCGACATCAAGACCATGGCACCTGCTGGAGAGCGCTCTCCTGGCCAGGGTATCCTGTCGCTGACGATTCGGGAAACGGCGGTACTTTACGCGGCATACATGCCATTTGTGAAAAATGGTGGGCTGTTTGTACCCACCACACGGGTTTACAAACTTGGTGATGAATTGTTCATGTTGTTGCGTCTGCTTGAGGACCCGGAGAAGATTCCCGTGTCCGCGCGGGTCATATGGATCACACCGCCGCGCGCCCAGGGTAACCGCGCAGCGGGTATTGGCGTGCAATTTACCGACACCGATGGTGTTGTCAAAGCCCGCATAGAGTCCCTGCTTGCGGGGCATAATCAGGATCAACCGACACATACGCTCTGAGGCAGGTTTCAGCTCTCGGCGGCCAATAATGGAGACAAGCATGATCGAATATCTGACCCGTAACACTCACTCAGGCGCCGTGGGAGCGACGCTGCGCCGATTCAGAGCCTGGTTTATGCTGCCTGCCATGGCGTTGTTCCTGGCCGCCTGCGGACAGGACAACGGTCACGGCAGTGCCAGCGCCCAGCACGATGGCAGCTACAACGGTATGACCCATCTGGATGTCTACATGACACGCACCTGCGGCTGTTGTGGATTGTGGGTTGATCACGCAGAAGAACAGGGTTTCCACACTGTGGTCACGTACATGGAGCACGATGAATTGACACGCGAGAAGCTGGATCTGGGCATCGGTTTGCGGCTGCAATCCTGCCATACCGCAGTCAGCAGTGATGGATACGTGTTCGAAGGCCACCTGCCCGCGCGTCTGATCCACAGTTTCCTGGCTGATGTGCCCGCTGGTGCGCGAGGCCTGGCTGTACCGGGAATGCCCATTGGCAGCCCTGGCATGGAGATGGGTGATCGATTCGAGCCCTATGACGTATTGCTGGTAAGGGATGATGGCACGATCGAGGTCTATGCTCGTATCGAGTCGCTGGACGAGCAGTACTGAGCGCCCCGGTCAGTAGTCAGAAGTCAGTGCTGCCGGGGTCGGGGTCGTCGCCGGCAGTCGCCCAACCCCGTTTCAGGCCCTGAGTTCCCTCACTGCGACTTCTGCCAGTGCAAGACTGGCAGTCAGTCCCGGTGAGTCGATACCAAAAAACTGCAACAATCCCTCAAAGCCATGATCGCGTCCGTTGCTGATCACAAAATCACCATTGTCAGTACGACTTCGTATGCCCGAATAGGCTGGTTGAAGTCGTCTGCTCTCCAGATCGGGAAAGTACTGCCTGACGGCGCGCTCGAAATTGACACGCCTTGCTTCGTCGACAGAGTAGTCAATTGTTGATACGTGCTCGGTATCCGGACCGAAGCGCAGCTGCATGCCCAGATCCAGTGTGGCGTGAATGCCCAGACCCTGTGTTTCAGGTAGCGGGTAGATCAGGCGCTGAAAGGGCGAGGCGCCGCTGTAGCTGAAGTAATTGCCCTTGACCAGGCGCTGAGCAGGGATTGCATGTTCGGGAAACCCCTCGATGCTTCGTGCCAGTGCCGGTGCCCAGAGTCCTGCACAATTGATGAATTCCCTGCATCGCAGCACCGACCGCTCCTGTTGGGGGCCCGCGCCGCTGTCGATCTGCAGGTCAAAACCGCCGCCATTGGGATGCGCGCAATGCACCCGGGCGTTGCAAAGCAGTGTGACACCCGCTGCCTGCGCCTGGGACAGCAGGGAGTCAATGAACAGATGACTGTCCAGGATACCGGTTCCGGTGGACAGAAGTGCCGCGTCAGCTCGAACGGCCGGTTCCACTTTTTTTACCTGATCGGCATCAAGCCATACCAATTCCTGTTCGCCCAGGCCACAGGTCAGGGCATTGTTGCGCAGCATCAACAGTGCCGGTAATTCTTCCGCGCCAGCAACAACAAGCTTGCCAATGCGCCTGTGGGGGATGTCGTGGCGTTGGCAATGCTCGTAGAGCAGGGACTTGCCCTGTATACACAGTTCTGCTTTCAGACTGCCGGGTGGATAATAGATGCCGGCATGGATCACTTCGCTGTTACGGCTGCTGCTGTGCTCACCAAAATGGCGCGCAGACTCCAGCAGCACGATGTTGGCATCGGTACTGGAAGAGCTGGCACGGTTTCGTGACAGGGCCAGTGCCCTGGCTATGGCCAAACCGACAACGCCACCACCTGCAATACAGGTGGTGGCGTGATGGACGTCTGTTGTCATCGGCGTCAGTAGGCTGATGCGCCGCCGTCGTTGCGCGGATCAGCTGCCGCTTCGTACTGCCCATCCTCAAGCACCTTGATGGAATTGGCATCCCCGATGCGGAAATTGGAGGCCATCAGGCCCTGGTGTCCCATGGCTTGTAGCTGTTGCACTACCTCCGGGCTGAAAACATTGTCTTCCAGCCTGATCACATCTGGCTGCCACTGATGGTGGAAGCGGGGTGCAGCAACAGCGTCACTGACGGACATGCCATGGTCCAGTACATTGAGTATGACCTGGAATACGGTAGTGATGATGGTGGAACCACCCGGGGATCCGGTGATCAGGTAGGGCATGCCGTCACGGGTGACAATTGTCGGTGACATGGAGCTGAGCATTCGCTTGCCCGGTTCTACCTTGTTGGCTTCATCACCGAGCAGGCCATAGGCATTGGGAGCACCGGGTTTTGCCGCAAAGTCGTCCATTTCGTTGTTGAGCAGGAAACCTGCTCCGGGCACTACGATGCGATTGCCGTAACCCAGATTGAGCGTGGTTGTCACGGACACGGCAACGCCGTTCTTGTCGATGACCGAGTAGTGTGTGGTTTCCAGCGACTCGTCGGGCCAACTGCCGGCACCGACCTCGTCACTGGGCGTGGCACGCTGGGGGTCAAAGTCCTGGAAACGGTAGCGGGCATAGTCGCGCGAGGTCAGCATATCCAGGGGTACCGGATAGAAGTCCGGGTCGCCAAGATGTTCAGCGCGGTCGGCGTAGGCCCGGCGCTCGGCCTCGATCATCAGGTGCGCCGTTTCGACGCTACCGGCACCCAGTGCGCCAATGTCATGAGGTTCGAGCATGTTCAGCATCTGGACAATCAGGGCGCCGCCGGAAGAGGGGGGTGGCATTGACCAGATTTCGTAACCACGGTAGCTGCCGTGAATGGGGTCACGCCACACAGGTTCGTAGTTGACCAGGTCCTCGTGTGTGATCATGCCGCCGAGTCGTTCCATTTCAGCAACCAGAAGATCTGCAGTCTGGCCCTTGTAGAATCCGTCTCTCCCCTGTGCGGCAATGCGTTTCAGGGTGTCTGCCAGGTCGCGTTGTACCCAGCGCTCGCCGGCCTGCCAGGGTTGACCGTTGTTGCTGAATATCTCGTAGGAGGCGGGGTGTTCACGCATGGTATCCAGCACCCGCTCGAAATCCGTTGCCAGATCCTCGGTCAGAATGAACCCATCCTCTGCCAGTTGAATCGCTGGCGCCAGCACCTGCTCGCGCGACAACGTGCCGTGTCTCTCTAGCGCATCCAGCAGGCCGGCAACCGAACCGGGTACACCGGCGGACAGAGCGCTGAACAGGGCCCGATTGCGATCCACCTCGCCATCATCGTCCAGGAACATATCGCGGTAAGCCGCAGCCGGTGCTGTCTCCCTTGCGTCCTGGGTCAGAACCGTGCCATCCTCGAGCCGGATTACCATAAAGCCGCCACCGCCAATATTGCCGGCTGAGGGGTAGGTCACCGCCAGGGCAAAGCCCACTGCGACCGCGGCGTCAATGGCATTGCCACCGTCCTGCATGATCTGGATGCCCACGTCGGAAGCCAGCTGAGAACGGGAACTGACGGCGCCCTGGGTGCCAAATGCCGTGTTTGTGCCTGCATTCGCATTTGCGCCAAACAGCAGGGAAAGGACCAGCAAGGGGCCAACAAGTAAGCGTATCCGCTTGAGTTTGAGTAACATTGTTCACCTGTCCGCGTCAGAGATCGATAAGCGATCCAATATACGTCAAGTGGTCACATCATTGAAGCGAGAGTAGATTTTGAGGATGTTTAGGGAAGGAAATAACGGTTGAAAGACTACGATTATGATCTGTTTGTCATCGGCGCTGGCTCCGGCGGTGTCCGTGCAGCGCGCACAGCCGCCGCTGCCGGTGCCAGGGTTGCAATAGCCGAGGAGCGTTATTTTGGTGGCACCTGTGTCAATGTTGGCTGTGTGCCGAAGAAACTGTTCAGTTATGGAGCTCATTACTCCCATGATCTGCAGGATGCCAAGGCCTACGGTTGGCATGTTCCCCAGGGAGTGTCCTTTGACTGGCAAATACTCAGGGAAAATAAAGACAAGGAAATCAGTAGATTGAATGGCATATATAAGAATATGCTTGACAAGGCCGGTGTTGAAATTCATCAAAATCGTGCCGTCCTGTTGGCTGATGGTGGCATTGAAGTGGGTGGCAATCGCATTACCGCGCGGCACACAGTGATTGCCACCGGCGGTTGGCCATTTGTGCCGGATATCCCTGGCAGTGAACTGGCGGTGACCTCAAACGAGTTTTTTGTACTGGACGTATTGCCCGCCCGCGCCGTTGTTGTCGGCGGCGGTTACATCGGGGTTGAACTGGCCGGTATCATGGCGGGTCTGGGTGTCGATGTGACGCTTGTACACCGGGGGGAGTTGCTGCTCAGGGGTTTTGATGAGGATGTGCGCAAGTGCCTCACTGAGGAGATCGCGCAGTATGCCGAACTGAGGCTCAATACCGAGATATCACGTCTCGATAAATCGGCGACTGGCATTCGGGTCGCATTGAACACTGGCGATTCCTTTGACACCGACATGGTGCTTTTCGCCACCGGGCGTCGCCCAAATACAGAAGGGCTTGGGCTGGAGGCAGCGGGTGTGGCCTGTCAGGCCAATGGTGCCGTTATTGTGGATGAGCACTTTTCCACCTCGGTGCCTGGCATCTACGCAGTCGGGGATGTGATCGACCGTGTTGCATTGACGCCGGTGGCATTGGCTGAAGGTGAAGCGTTGTCCCGACGCCTGTTCAACGCAGGGCCGAAGCCTGTCAATTATGACCTGGTACCATCGGCAGTTTTCAGTCTGCCGGCGGTGGCCACCGTTGGCCTGACCGAATCAGAAGCCGCGGCGCGTTATGCCGACATTGATGTTTATGTGACCCGCTTCACTCATTTGAAACACACCCTGACAGGCAACGCTGGAAAGATATTCATGAAATTGATCGCAGAGCGGGCAAGCGGCAGGGTCATCGGCTTGCATATGCTGGGTGATGATGCGGCAGAAATCATCCAGGGTTTTGCGGTTGCCATGCAGGCTGGCGCAACAAAATCGGACTTTGATGCGACCATTGGCATCCATCCGAGTGCGGCCGAGGAATTTGTGACATTGCGCACGGCGCGTTGAACCTGATGGTTCCCTGGCGAGATTCGCTTTGCCAGGGGCTCTGGTATCAGTTGACGTGATGTCCGCCAGCCTGCATTCTAATCAATACATATCCCAAGGGTGCCACTTGCATGCATAACGTTTCGGAGGGGGCGTCGGAACACACTGGCTTGACTGTCGGTAGCGGCAATTCGGCGTTCTATGCCCGGGTGCTGAAAGTCCTGTGTATCAGCAGTATCAGCGTGGCAGTGCCGTTTGGCATCTATCACCTGCTGTATGGCAACGCCTGGGTCACCTTGGCAATAACACCGGTTGTTGTAGCGCAATCAACGGCGCTGCTGTTGTTGCGACTACAGGGCTTTACTTCACTCGCTGCCCATATTGTTGCCATTGTGCAGCTCGGTGGCGCCACAAGTTATGTGTTTCTTCTGGGCACGCCGGCCTTGTACTGGATTTTTGCCAGCGCTGTTGCCAATTTCTTTATTGTTCGCTGGCCGTCAGCGGTGACACTGAATGCCCTGGCTTGCCTGGCAGCTCTTATAGTTCTGTACGATGAACCTGAGTTCATCGTCCGGTTTGCTTTGTCATTCCTGTTGGTCAACATTTTTCTGTATGCGTTTTCGGTTCATCTGGAGCGCAAGACACGAGACCTGGAAAAGTCGCTGCAAACGGATTCGCTTACAGGCGCTGGCAACAGACTTGCGCTGGCTCGTACCATGCAGCGGGTCAGTGGCCAACTGGCTCGCCACCAGACTCCGGTCTCGATGCTGATACTGGATATTGACCATTACAAGCGGGTTAACGACCAATTCGGTCACAGTGTCGGCGACAGGGTATTAAAAACCTTTACCAGCGCCCTGGAAAGCCGGTTGCGCAATACCGACTCACTGTACCGTTTCGGTGGCGAGGAATTTGTGATCATTGCCGAGAATACCGGAATTGCTGATGCCCAGGTTCTCGCAGAAGCGATACGCAAGCGTATCAATGCAAACGATTTCCCGCCGGTAGCAAACCTGTCGGTCTCCATCGGTGTTGCGCAATTGGAAGAGGAAGAGTCCACTGAATCCTGGTTGCGCCGGGCTGATCAGGCGCTGTATCAAGCCAAGCAGAAGGGAAGGGATCGGGTCTGCACCAATGTCAGCAAAAATACTGGTGACACCTGTGCATACCCGGGTGAGCCCAACCCTGTCTGAGTCAACCTTGCGCCTTTCTGCGCCCTGGATCCCTAACGTGGCAGATCGTCCGGCACCGTAGCCACTCGACTGGCTACGGTGCCCTCCGGATGTTCATACCATCCGGGATCCTGTCCGGGCTCCAGCGAGTCCCTGACCTTGATCACTGTAAACATGCCGCCCATTTCCATGTTGCCGAAGGGGCCTTGCCCCATCATCATTGGCAGCGTGTTTTCCGGACCAGGCATGTGTCCGGCATCCACATGATGCTGATGCTCACTCATACCGTGTTCTCCCATGGCCATATAACCGGGCACCAACTGCTGGATTCGGCCAGCAAGATCACGTTGGTCAACGCCCAGGGTGTTGGGAATACCGTGACCCATGGCGTTCATGGTGTGATGTGTCATATGGCAGTGAAAGCCCCAGTCGCCTGGCACGGCCACAAACTCCAGATCACGGGTCTGGCCAACACCTATAATCTCGGTTACCTCAGGTCGCCACTGCGAACGGGGCCAGCGGCCACCTTCCGAGCCGGTGACTTCAAACTTCACGCCGTGGATATGCATGGGGTGATTCCACATCGAGAGGTTGCCAATGCGGATCCGAACCCGTTCGCCAGTCTGCGCCACCAACGGGTCGATATACGGAAACACCTTGCTGTTCATGGTCCATAAATCGAAGTCCTGCATGATGGTGGGGTCCGGGCGATAGGTGCCAGGATGCACAGCCCAGTTGTGGAGCAGAATCACATAGTCCCGGTCTACCGGAACCGGGTCCGGCTCCCTGGGATGAATGATGAACATGCCCATCATGCCCATGGCCATCTGTACCATTTCATCAGCATGAGGGTGATACATGAAGGTGCCATGTTGCTGCAGGGTGAATTCGTAAACAAAGGTTTCACCGGGTTGGATGCTGGGTTGTGTCAGACCCGCGACACCATCCATGCCATTTGGCAAAAGCATGCCATGCCAATGCACAGTGGTTGGCTCAGGCAGTCGGTTGCTGACATAAATGCGCACAGTATCACCTTCCACAGCTTCGATGGTTGGTCCGGATGTACTGCCGTTATAACCCCAGGCCTTTATGCGCGTGCCCGGAGCAAATTCGTGCTCAACGGGTTCAGCTATCAGGTGGAACTCCTTTACCCCGTCGCGCAGGTGGTAGCCCAGGGTACGGCCATTGGGCGTGATCACCGGGGTGTATGTACCATTTGTGCTCTGATTGTTGTTACGTGCATCGGAAGCACCAGAGTCCTGGTTTTCCTGTGCCGTGGCAGTTGTCACCCGGCTTGCAAGTCCCGCCGTCACCAGCCCGGCAGCACTTCCCATCAGTAGTTGACGACGGTTAATCATGGTGATGCTCCTCTGCTGCATGGTTGTGGTGGCCGTGGTGGCCATGTTCGTCGTGGGCGTCGTGATCGCCGTGGTCGCCGTGGTCGTTGTGATCATGGTGATTATGGTGATCGCCATGGTCGTCGTGGCTGTGCGGTTCGCTGGTCGCCGGTTGATCCAGGCCAGGCGTCTCAAGATCCTGCTCAGACAGTTGTGGTAAGGCATTGCCGGTTGCCTGGTCCAGTTGTGAACGGGCAAGCCAGTAGTGTTGTAGTGTGTCGACTGCAGTGAGCTCCATGGTCAGCGCCTGTTGTCTGACCTCCAGCAGGTCGAAGGTGCCGCTGAGCATAAAATTGTATTCACGCAGTGCAAGATCGAGCATGGTACGGAAACGCGGCAGATCTTCCCGGTACAGTTGTTGCCACTCTGCCTGCAGCGCTGTCAGTGTGGACAGGGCATCGGCAATTTCCTGCTGCGCCTGCAATTCTGCTGTCTGAAGGCGCGCGGAGAACTGTTCTGCTTGCGAATCAAGAGAGGCAGTGCGGGCTTGACCCCGGTCGAATACCGGCAGACTCAGCCCAGCCCGGATACCGGGGTGCCAGCCGCCGTCAAACTCCCGCTCGGCGATCAGTCCCGCATCAAACTGTGTCACACCGCGTTGCCTGGTTTCGAGCCGTTGTGCCCACTGCAGCGCTGTGACTGACTGGCGTATCAATGCCATGTCAGGGCGTTGCTCAATCGCGCTGGCATTCAGATGGTCGAAGTCCAGGGCTTCATTCAGTGGAGCGGGCAGGGCGTCTGGCAGGTTCAGTGCCGTGTGCACCGGCAAGCCGATGATGCGATTGAGTGCGTGCCGGGCATTGTTGGCTTCGGCCGAGGCCCGGCGTGCGGCATTTTGTTGTGTGGCGGCCGCGGTTTCGTAGCGCAGCCAGGCGAGCTCGCTGAGATTGCCCGCTTCGTGAAGTTCCCTGGCAAATTCGGCGTTCAGGGAAGCCGCCTCGGCAATGCCTGCGTGCACGCCTGCCCGCTGTTGGGCTGCGATTGCGCGGTAATAGGCATGCTGTGTTTCGTTGAGCACAGCACTGGCCTGGTGCCAGGCGTGGAGCTGTGCTTGTGCCAGGGTTTCGTCAGCAATCTGCTGGCGCAGTGGGCGGGTAAGCCAGTCGATAATTCCAAGCGTCAGCACGAACTCTGTTTTCCATGGCCCGCCGTCCTCCGGGCGCAGTGCCTTGATGCTGAATCCCGGATTCGAAAGCAGGCTGGTCTGCAGGCGATCTGCGTCGGCTATTCCCATGCCGGCCAGTGCCTCCTGGATCACGGGACTGGCGAGTAGCGCCAGTTGTTGGGCGGCAACCGGGGTGAGCACGCCGTCAGGAATGGCGTGACTGGGATCATGACCGGCATGCGGGTGATCCGGATCAAGGGCAGCTTGCTGCTGCGCAAGTGAAGCGCGGAACAGATCAGGGGTGTCTGTGTCAGGGTTGCCAAGGCTGCTGCATGCGTTCACCAGCAGCGCCAGGCATAAGATTATGACCACCTTGAGTGGCATGACTATACTCCTTTATGAAATACAAAATGCCAGACAATTCAGAGAATTGAGCTGGCTACTTCATGTTGTTCAGGAGTATTTTCGGGGAGGTCGCTGAGGCGTTTCAGAGAAGCCGTTGATGACGGAAACGTTACCAATGGTTTCCAGTCTGGGCCAAACAAAGGGAATGGCAAGCACATCTGCACCAGCCATCAGGCTCTGTACACCGTGGCAGCTGCCGCTGCAGTGCACACACTGATGGTTGTGCTGATGCTCCGTTGAGGTTGTGCCTCGTTCGCCGGGGTGACCGTGACAGTCAGCGTCCACAGGCGCGCCGTGATCGGGCGCCGACCTTGAAGCGCTTATGTTACCGGTTGCGTGAGCCAACTGTTCACAATGCGCCAGCGCGCCAGCCAGTGCCTGGAAGGGCAACCAGAGGCAGAGCAGGGCGACGATCAATTGGCGTTGTTTCATCATAATGGGCTCACTTTGCCACAGCCCGGGATTCAAGGGAACCTTTTCGGGCGAAGCGACGCTTGAGCAGCAATGAATTGCCAATCACTGACAGTGAACTGGCAGTCATGGCAATCACACCGATCATGGGGTGCAGCAGGCCCGCTGCGGCAACAGGGATAGCGGCTGCGTTGTAGGCACTTGCCCATATCAGGTTCTGCACAATCTTGCTGAAGGTGGCTTTTGACAAGTGCATGGCTTCAACCACGCCGGACAGTTCACCGCGGACCAGGGTCACATCCGCCGCTTCGATGGCGATGTCAGCGCCAGCACCAATGGCAATACCAACATTGGCCTGGGTCAGCGCGGGTGCATCGTTGATACCGTCACCAACCATGGCCACATGATCGCCGTACTTCTTCTGAAGTGCCCGGATGGCATCCACCTTGCCTTCGGGCAGGACGCCAGCCTGGACTTCATCAATGCCGACTTCTTTGGCAACGGTCCTGGCAGCGCGTTCGTTGTCACCGGTGATCATCACCACATGCAGGCCCAGCTCGTGCATGCCACGTATTGCCTCGACAGATTCGTCCTTGATGGTATCGGCAACCGCCACAATGCCAATGGCCGTGCTGTCGGCGGCAACAATCACCGCGGTGCGTCCGCGCGACTCAAGTTCGGTCAGGCTGTCATCCAGCGCCTCCAGGCCCGAGACGCCGTGTTCTTCAAGCAAAGCGCGGTTGCCGATCAGCACCTGCACACCATCAACGGCTCCTGCGACTCCGCGGGCACCGGTTGATGTAAAGGATTGCACATTACCTGGCTCGATGCCGCGCTCTCGGGCGCCGTCCACAATCGCACGGGCAATGGGGTGTTCAGAGGCATTTTCCACTGCGCTGGCCAGGGTAAGCAGCCATGATTCGTCAACGTCCTGTGCGGCCACCACTTCGGTCAATTTCGGCTCTCCACGTGTGATGGTGCCGGTCTTGTCCAGCACCATGACCTTGATGTCCTTGAAAGTCTGTATGGCTTCGCCGGAACGGATCAGAATGCCGCGCTCGGCACCGATGCCCGAACCCACCATCAGCGCCGTGGGTGTTGCCAGGCCGAGTGCGCAGGGGCAGGCAATGACCAGAACGGCCACCGCTGCGAGAATGGCAAGAACAGGGCGGCTGGCCTCCGGATTGACCCAGGGCAGGAATGTGGCGCCCCAGTCCAGTACCGGGCGCAGGGTCTCGCCGGCAGCAAACCAGGCAATAAAACTGGCGGCGGCCACAAGAATGACCACCGGTACAAAACGGCCGGTCATCCGGTCAGCAAACTCCTGGATCGGAACGCGTGTGCCTTGTGCCTGATCCACCAGACGGATGACCTGGGACAGGAAGGTGTCACCGCCGATCTTGGTGGCTTTCACGCGCAGGCGTCCTTCCTTGTTCACTGTGGCGCCTATCACTGTGCTGCCCGGGCTTTTGTAGACGGGCACCGACTCACCGGTGGCGATGGATTCATCGATATGGCTTTCTCCCTCAATGACTTCGCCATCGGTCGGGATCTTGTCGCCGGGGCGTACAATCATGACATCGCCTGGTTGCAGCTCCTTGACGGCTACCTCAATCTCCTTGCCTTCGCGTTCAACCCGGGCGGTTTTGGCCCCAAGCGTCAGCAATCGGCGGATGGCCTGTGAAGCGCGCCCCTTGGCCTGGGCTTCCAGATAACGGCCGAGCAGGTGGAACGTCATGATGGTCGCTGCCATCTCGACGAACGACGTCATGGCAAAGAAAAATCCAAAAAGACCAATGATGTAGGGCGGCAGGCTGCCCATGGATATGAGGACATCCATGTTGGCGTTGCGGTTCTTCAGTGAGCGCCAGGCCGCCTTGTGCGTCGCAGCACCGCCGTAAAGGAAGACCACGGGAAAGGCCAGCACAACCACAATGGCCAGGTAGCCCGGAATGGGTTGCCAGAACATGTGTGGCATCATCAGGACCATAATGAGTGTGGTCGGAACACCGGCAATCCATAAACGCTTTTTTGCCTGCTGAAGGTAGGCTTCATCAATGCTGGCTTCTTCGCCGTCGTCCTGCTGATCCTGCGTGGCGCGTGAACGAGCAACATCGTAGCCGGCACCTTCCACGGCTTTTTTCAGTGCCTCAGGCCCTGGCCCGCCAACCTCTGTGGTCACAGTCACCCGGTGACTGGCGATATTGGTGGTGATGTTGCCGACACCGCCAAGTTTTTCGAGTGTGCTGCGAACAATGCCGGCACAATGGTCGCTGCCCATGCCAGGCACGATCAGTTCGATTTCCTGGGTCGTGACCGCGTTTTCAGTTTTCATGTAACGCTTCCTGTGCCGGATCGTGGGTATGTGTTGATTATCAACCTTCCTACTGTGTCAAGGTCAACAGGGTCAAGGTCAGCAGCTCAAAAGCCAGCCAGGTCAGGGCGGCGACAACTGATCCAGAATGGCGCACTCTGGCGTGTCGTTGTTGTGGCAGGCGGCGATCATCGTCTTCAGTGTGTTTTTCATCTGCTGGAGTTCCTGCAGCTTTTCGTTGACTTCGGCAAGGTGCTGTTCAGCTACGGCTTTGACGTTGCGACTGGAACGCCTGGGGTCCTGCCAAAGTGTAAGAAGGTCATCAATCTGCTGGATCGAAAAGCCCAGCAGGCGAGCCTGTCGAATGAACCGGAGTATCTCGATATCACGTTGGCTGAACTTGCGGTAGCCGGCATCTGTGCGCTGTACCTGTTTCAGCAGTCCGGTGCGTTCGTAATGCCGGATCATTTTTGCAGACAAGCCGGACTTGGAAGCTGCATTACCTATGTTCATCAAAGTAGGCTCGATAACTCGTTAAAAGTCTTTTTATACAACAGATTAAAGCAATATTCTAATGCAGTGTAGCCATAGTTCCACGCTTGTTCTGTAGTTTCCGGTAATAAAGATTACCGGAACTTTTAAATCATTGATCTGTATGAAATTGCTTCCAGCGGCGTCTAAAATCCGCTTTCATGCGGTCTACAAGTGCCCTGCTTTGCTTGTACG
>JBJHCW010000012.1:0-61863 GCA_050486205.1 Gammaproteobacteria bacterium
CCCCTTTACACGCAGAAGACCGAATACGAGATCTCTCGCCGTCTGGTGGGCTGGTAGTTGTGTATAAGAGACCGGGGGTGAGGCTTTCCGTAATCCCCGGCGTCGCTCGGCCGAGCGACGATTGCAGATGTATCTGGAAATGGTGTTGACCCGCGAGGACGGCGTCAAGGAAGTCAAACTGCTGCAGCTGGGCAAGCTGTTCCTCAAGCGATATGTGGACATCTTCCGCAATATCTACCGGGAGGATCGCAACCTGGTGCTGCGCCGCGGCTTCTGGGGGTATGTGCTCGGCCTGATTGCCAGCGCGGCCTTTTACGGTGCCTATGGCTGGGTGGCGCTGGCGGCGGTGGCCGGTGCCATCACCATCGGGCAGATGACCATGTACATTGCCGTGTTCCGTCAGGGGCAGAGCGCAGTGACCAGTTGTCTGACGTCGGTCAATGGCATGTACGAGGACAACCTGTATCTGTCCAACCTGATGGAATATCTTGAGCACAAGGTGCCGGAGCTCACAGGTGACAAGGTCACCGGTCCGTTTCCCGAGGACGGGATCCGTTTCGAGAACGTCAGTTTCCATTATCCGGGCAGCGATGTGCCTGCGCTGGACAATGTCACGCTGCATATTCGTAATGGCGAGAGCCTGGCCATAGTCGGTGAAAACGGTTCGGGCAAGACCACGCTGATCAAACTGCTGACCCGGCTCTATACACCCACTCAGGGCCGTATCCTGTTCGAGGGGCAGGATCTTCAGGACTGGGACGTGGATGCACTGCGCCGAAAGATCAGTGTCATTTTCCAGGACTTCGCCCGTTACCAGCTCAAGGTGGGTGAGAACGTGGGTATCGGCAACGTGCCGTATATGGATGACCGCGAGCAGTTGGTATCAGCGACCCAAAAAGGGCTGGCTGCTGAGTTCATTGGTGAGTTGCCCCGCGGCTATGACACGCAGCTGGGGACCTGGTTCAAGGATGGCAAGGAGCTGTCGGGTGGTCAGTGGCAGAAGATTGCCCTGTCGCGCGCCTTCATGCGCAGTGACGCCGATGTGCTGATTCTGGATGAACCCACGGCGGCCATGGACGCCCAGGCGGAGGCCGATGTGTTCAGGCACTTTCGGGAACTCACCGCCAACAGCATCTCCATCATCATTTCCCACCGCTTCTCAACCGTGCGTATTGCAGATCACATCATTGTGCTGGATCATGGGCGCATCATCGAAGAAGGAACGCACGGTTATCTGCTGGCCAAAAACGGACAGTATGCAAAGCTGTTCCGGCTCCAGGCGAGGGGTTATCAGTGAGCAATCGGAAAGTGCCAGGGAGAATACATGCCACTACCGGATAATGTATTTCTGGAAATTGCCGCCATGCTGGCGGTGGTCATGGCCATTTCATCCATCGGCATTCTGCTGCGCCAGCCACTGATTGTTGCCTTTATTGCGGCGGGAATTTTACTGGGTCCCTCCGGGCTTGAGTGGGTGGTGGCCACCGATCAGGTGCAGCTGCTGGCGCAGATGGGCATTGCCCTGCTGCTGTTTGTGGTTGGCCTGAAACTGGACCTGCATATTATTCGTACCATGGGGCCGGTGGCGCTGGCCACGGGTCTGGGCCAGGTACTTTTCACCTCGGTTTTTGGTTTTCTGATTGCCCTGGCTCTGGGTATGTCACCCGTGGGCGCCCTGTATGTGGGTGTGGCGCTGACGTTCTCCAGCACCATCATCATTGTCAAGTTGCTGTCTGACAAAAAGGAAATTGATGCGCTGCACGGGCGTATTGCCGTTGGCTTCCTGATTGTGCAGGACATTGTGGTGGTGCTGGCCATGATCGGTCTCACGGCACTGGGTGCAGGTGGGGATTCCGAACCGGATGCACTGGCCACGGAAATGCTCAAGGTACTGGTGACAGGCATCGGTATGCTGGCCTTTGTGGCATTGATGATGCGTTTTGTGCTACCAAAGTTGACGCGACATCTGGCGCGTTCCGCCGAGCTGTTGATACTGTTTGCCGTAACCTGGGCCGTGGTGCTGGCTGCGGCTGGCGATGCGCTCGGCTTCAGCAAGGAAGTGGGCGCCTTCCTGGCCGGTGTCTCGTTGGCTTCAACGCCGTTTCGCGAAGTTATCGGTGCACGACTGGTCAGTCTGCGCGACTTTCTCCTGCTGTTCTTTTTCATCGAACTGGGTTCTGGTCTGGAGCTGGCCACGCTCGGCGCACAGATTTCGCCAGCGCTGGTGTTCTCGGCCTTTGTGCTGATTGGTAACCCACTTATTGTCATGATTATCATGGGCTTCATGGGGTATCGTAAACGGACCGGTTTTCTTGCCGGATTGACGGTGGCCCAGATCAGTGAGTTTTCCCTGATCCTGGCTGCACTGGGTATGAGTCTTGGTCATCTGGACGCCGATACCGTTGGTCTGATTACCCTGGTGGGGCTGATCACGATCAGCGGCTCCACGTATCTTATTTTATACTCACATCAGATCTACGAACGTATTGCACCGCTGCTGTCCGTATTCGAGCGTGCTCATCCGTATCGGGAGTCGGAATACGACACCGACAGATCAACCAGTGCGGATGTGGTCATCTTCGGTCTGGGGCGTTACGGCTGCGGTATTGCTGAAGCCCTGCAGCGTGAGGGGCAGAACGTCATGGGCATTGATATTGACCCGGAGGTCATCCGCATGCAGACCGGGGATAAATTCACGGCCCGTTTTGGTGATGCCGAGGACCCGGAGTTCATCGAGTCCCTGCCACTTCGCCGTGTGCACTGGGTGGTGAGCACGGCCCGGGAACGGGATATCAACATGTCCCTGCTCAAGACGCTGAGGCGGGAAGGTTACCCTGGCCGGATTGCGCTGACGGCCAGCAACAGACATGACGCTGAGCTGCTGGAGCAGGCAGGCGCAGACCTGGTGCTGAAACCCTTTGTGGACGCTGCTGCCAAAGCCAGTGACTGGTTGCTCGGGAAGGACGTCAGCCCGCCTCCACCGCCTCCCGGGACCACTTCATGATGCCTCGCACATTCATGGCGGCAAAGATGCTGTTGGCCACAATCAATGCCAGGCTGGTGGTGAAAATGCCCAGACCGATCCAGAAGGCATTGCCGATGATCATCAGCACAAACCCCATGCGCTGCTTGTTGCCCAGTTGGTAGATGGCCACCAGGGTAAAGGCCATGGCCAGCCAGTCCACACCGTAGTACTGCATTACATCCGTCATCGTCTGTCCGCCCTTCTTCCTGCCAAAAGTTGGTGAATTTTACCACTATTGATTCCTGCCATTGGGCAGGAAAAATAAAAATAATTTTAAAATCAAAGCGTTGTGAAGTTGGCACGAAGCCTGATACTCAATCTGTGCACACCCTGCCTGAAACAGGACAATAACAGACATCGAGTGTCAGCACATGAGCCGTTCCAATACACTGATAGACATCTTTACCCGCCACAAGGTGGCCTGCAATCTGGTGATGATCATGATGATCCTTTCCGGTCTGTGGGCCACCACCCGCATCAATACCCAGCTTGACCCGACCGTGGAGTGGCCCATCATCCTGATCGAAGCGCAGTGGCCCGGCGCCTCTGCCGAAGATGTGGAGCAACTGATTGTTGTGCCCATCGAGCAGCAGGTGCGCACGGTGACCCATTTGCTGGAAATGCACTCGACCAGCGTCAATGGCTCCGCGCGCATACAACTGGAATTCAGTTTTGATGCCGACATGAGCCGCGCGCTGGACATGGTCAATGACCGCATTGGCCAGATCCGCAATCTGCCACCGGAGATGGAACGGGTCCAGGCGCGCCGCGGCACGAGCTACGAGAACATTGCCACCCTGATTGTTTCCGGTGGCGGTTCGGTAGCCGAGCTGGCGCCCTTGGTGCGACGCTTTGAACGTGAGCTTTACGCCGGTGGTGTGGACCGGATCGAGTTCTTTGGTCTGCCCGAGGCGGAGCTGGCGGTGCAGATCAGCAGTGCCACACTGCGTGAACTGGATACCACACTGGATGATATGGCGTCAGAGATCCGCCAGCGCAGCACCGACGCCCCTGCCGGCATTGTTGGTCGCAGCCAGGGTGAAATGCAGCTGCGTGGCCTGGACCAGCGCCGCGATGTGGCAGCCTTCGAGCAGATGGAGATTTCCGGCTCTGCTGGCCGCCTGATCCGCCTGAGTGAGATTGCCCACATCGAGAAACGAGCCAAGCCCGATCGTCCGGTATTGATGCGCGATGGCAATCCAGCCATTGAGATGCGGCTGTACCGGATCAGCGACGGTGACGCACTGGATTCGGCCGCCGCCCTGAACAGTTGGCTGGAGCGAACACGTGCGGACCTGCCCCAGGGGATGGAAATCCACGTCTACGAGGAAGTCTGGGTGTTGCTCAAGCAGCAGCTGGACATCATTTTCAAGAACGCCTGGTCAGGCTTGATCCTGGTGATTTTCACCTTGCTGCTGTTCCTGAACGGGCGCGTTGGCGGCTGGGTGACCATTGGTATTCCAGTGGCCTTCCTTTTTGCCACACTGCTGTACTACGCGCTGTTTGCGGGCAGCATCAATATCCTGGCACTGATCACCTTCATCATGGCGCTGGGCATTGTGGTGGATGATGCCATCGTGGTCAGTGAGGATGCCGTCACCCTGTACCAGCAGGGCCTGAGCGCCGAAGATGCCGCAACCGGTGCTGCCAAACGTATGTTCATGCCGGTGGTGACCTCGTCGCTCACCACGCTGGCAGCGTTTGTGCCGCTGTTGATTGTCGGGGGTGATATGGGTGCGGTCATCCAGACCATGCCCATGGTGTTGTTCTGTGTCATTGTGGCATCACTGATCGAATGTTTCCTGGTATTGCCCGGGCACCTCAAGCACAGCCTGGCAAAAATGGACCGACAGCATCCCGGTCGCTTCCGGGAATGGTTTGACGGCAAATTTTTCGCCTTTCGTGAACGTATCTACCGCCCGGTGCTCAGAACGGCACTGGCTAACCCGGGCGCCACCCTGTTCACTGCGGTTGGTTGTGTCGTGCTCGCCTTCAGCCTGTCCGCCAGCGGTCGGGTGGGCATCAATTTTGTTACCGGCATGAGCCTGCAGACCATTGAGGCCAACGTCGGATTCAGCGCCGAGGCCACTGAGGAAGATCGCCGCCTTTTCCTGCAACATGTGGAAGAAGCCCTGCTTGATACTGATGCCAACAATGGTGCCAATAACCTCAATGGTTATGTGCTGCGTTTCAATACAGCATTCCTTGAGCAGGAAAACAAGCGCGGTGCGCAGTTCGGGTCGCTGCGCGTGGAATACGCATGGGAAGATGTGTATACCCTGTCACCAGCAGAGTTTGTAGATCGCTGGCGTGAAAAGGTGTACCAGCCCCCGTTTGTTGAACAGTTGCAGCTTGAAGTGCGTGGTGGTGCCAATCATGGTCAGCCGGATCTGTCCCTGGTCCTTCGCGGGGATGATGTTTCGGTGCTCAAGCAGGCATCGGAAGAGTTGCAGGATGCTCTGCTCGCCTACGAGGGTGTGAGTAACGTCTTCGACAACCTGCCCTACGGTCGGGATCAGATCATCTTCTCCCTGACGCCGGCAGGTAATGCCCTGGGGCTGAGCACTGCAGAGTTGGGTCGTCAGCTTCGTGGCGCCTATACCGGCAGTCGTGTACAGATCTTCAATCAGGACAGCACCGAAGTTGAAGTGGTGGTGACACTGCCGGATGCCGAGCGTGACAACCTGCTGTACCTGAACCGTTTCCCGATCCGGACACCGGCCGGGGACGTGGTTCCGCTTGGCCAGGTCGCTGACCTGAGCAAGCGTCGGGGTATTGATGTGATCAATCACAACAACGGCTACATGGCCGTCATGGTCAGTGCATCGGTGGACAGCCGTGTCAGTAACGCCGACCGGGTACTCAACAATGTGCGCGCCAACGAGCTTGTGGAAATCCAGCAGCGCCATGGTCTCAGCTCGGGTCTGGGTGGTGTGAGCCAGCGCAACCAGCAGTTGGTGGAAACACTGGCACTGGGCGCCATGCTCACACTGGTGTTCATCTACCTGATTCTTTGCTGGTCGTTCTCCTCCTACATCTGGCCGCTGGCCATACTGACGGCAATACCGCTGGGTATGACCGGCGCCATCGCAGGCCACTGGATCATGGGTATGGACATCGGGGCCATGTCACTGTTGGCCTTCTTTGCACTGACGGGCGTGGTGGTCAATGACTCGATTGTATTGATCAGTTTCTTCCGACGGGAGCTGGAGTCCGGAAAATCCATTCGTGACGCCATTGAGTCTGCCGCGGTTTCGCGTTTCCGGGCGGTGGTGCTGACATCGCTGACCACCGTGGCCGGGCTGTCGCCACTGATGTTCGAGAAGTTCAGTCTTGCAATCTATATGGTGCCGATTGCCATCACGCTGGTATTCGGCCTGGCGTTTGCCACCCTGCTGATTCTGCTGGTGATCCCGGCAATGATCATCCTGATCGAGTCAGGCAGGACCTGGATGACAATGCAGTGGCAAAGAATTTTTTTATCTGGACGAGCGGCGCCAGAAGCGCAAGGCCGTACTGAAGCAGAGGTGAGATCATGATGTATACAGGACTGAGAATGATGGGCAGGAAAATGATCGGGCTGGTGATATTCGGGGCATTTGTATCAGTGGCCATACTGTTGGTGGCCACCGGGCCCAGCGCCGAGCCCGGCGAACGTATCGAGCGGGCCTGGCCGGTTTCCACCATGGTGGCCCAGCCCGATCAGTTGCACCCGGTACTGCTGGCCTATGGCCGGCTTGAGTCTCGCCAGACCGCCGGCGTGCGCACCCGCATCAGTGCAACGGTAGACCAGGTGTTGTATGCCGAGGGAGATTGGGTGGAACACGGTGATGTGCTGGTGCGACTTGATCCGCTTGATGCTGAGTTGTCGTTGGCTGCAGCCGAGTCTGCACGTGCGCAGGCGCAGGCCGCGCTGGAATCAGCCGAGTCCGATTACCGTCTGGCCAGGGCATTGGTTGAGCATCATGAGGAGTTGAATGCCATTGCCCAATCGCGATTGCAGCGCTTCATTCGATTACATGAACAACGCATGATTTCTGATTCCCAGCTTGATGACATGCGTCAGGAAGCCAGTGAGCGCGCCATGATTCTGGCCCGGCACATGAGCTCGGTGGAGGATTACCCGAACCAGATTGCCATACGGCGTGCCGTGCTCAACGAAGCCGAGGCACGGTTGCGTCAGGCCGAGGTGGAACTTGCTCACACGGACCTGCGCGCACCGTTTTCCGGTCGAATCCTGTCAGCTGATGTGGCAGCCGGTGATCGTGTATCGTCCGGAGCCACCCTGATGCAGGTTGCCGACTACGATCAGCTTCAGGTGCGTGTTTCCCTGCCGTCCTCTGTAGCACAGCAGTTGCGTCAGGAAATGGCAAGCGGTGGAATAACCATTGCACATGCTGATGTTGGTGGCCGTGATCTGCGCTTCGAGCTGGGGCGCCTGTCAGGCGATGTAAAGCCTGGTCAAAGTGGCGTGGACGCATTTTTTGATACAGATACCGACCAGCAGCTTCTGATTGGTGAGCTGACCAGTCTGCGTATACAGATGCCGGCGCAGCCCGATGTCATTGCCATGCCTGTTCACGCACTGTATGAAGGTGATCGTATCTATGTGATCGAGGACAACCGGCTGCGTGCCATTGATGTCACGCGTGTTGGTGACTATGTGGACAACGAAGGCAATTATCGTGTGCTGGTGAAGTCACCGGAGATTCGCACCGGTGCCAGTCTGATGACCACTCAGTTGCCTGTGGCCATGACCGGGCTGCTGGTCAGCCCGGTGGTTCAGGATGAGGGTCTGTCGCCGATGATGCTGAGTACCCGGTAACCGCGGGTCGAACAGCTGCGACAATCAGATCAGAAGCGCCTCCCCGCTTTCTGCCGGCAAGAGCCACACGGCTGTCGGGATGTCATTCGTATTGCGCTTCGTGGGTCATCAGCACCTCGCGGATGCTGGCAGCCCACACTTCGTAGCCGGTATCGTTCAGGTGCAGCATGTCGTCAACAAAGATGTCGTCGCGGATGCTGCCATCGGCGTTGAGGAAAGGTGTGGCCACATCAATATAGTGTACCAGCGGGTTGGCGGCGGCCAGCTGTTGGTACTGTTCATTCAGGTCCATTGCCACGGACCAGATGTCTTCGCGGGCGATGCTGGGTTTGACCGACAACACATAGATTCGCGCCTGCGGCAACTCGGCATGAATGCGGTTGATGGCTTCGTGAAGCTGGCGCATGATCACATCGTTGGGGATGCCCCGGAAGGTGTCATTGTCACCCTCGTAGATCAGCACTGCCCGTGGTTGATAGCGTAGCACCACCCGGTCCATATAGTGCAGTACATCGTTCAGTACACTGCCGCCGAAGCCTCGCGCGATGACGGTCAGTGGTGCCAGGTCTTCAGGCGCCCGCTCATTCCAGAATGCAATGCTTGAGCTGCCGGTAAGCAGTATGGCGTTCTCCGGCGGGGATTTTTCCCGGTCCATGGCTTCGAAGCGCTGGATCGCCTCTTCGAACCGGGTTGGATCAGGCAGTTCAGGGTCTGCTGTCTGTTGAGCCTGTGCAGCGGGTACCGCCAACATCAGCACAAGAGCGATGTGTAACAGGATTGACGTTCTGGCAAGTGGCTTTACTACGGTGGCGGACACGGAATTGCTCCTCGAATCGTTTGGCGGGAATCGCCAGTGGTGAAGCAATTAGTAGCAGTAGTCAAAAGGTCATGTCAATTTTTGCGTATTCTCCGATGATGCACACCTGAATATCATCAGGTTCATGAGAAGCAGCAGTACTGCTGCACCACCTGCTGTAAAGTTTGCTGTTATGCCTCCAGCTGGCACCTACGAAACCGGTGTGAGCAGCGGGCGCCCATCAAAATAGGCTGCCAGATTGTCGATGACCAGTTGGCCCATGGCGCGTCTGGTCTCTACCGTGGCGCTGCCAATATGCGGAAACAGAACCACGTTGTTCATCAGCCGAAGCGCCTCAGGTACCCGGGGTTCGTCGCGGTAGACGTCCAACCCGGCTCCAGCAATCCGGCCTGTTGCCAGAGCCGCAATCAACGCGGTTTCATCCACCGTGCTGCCGCGACCGACATTGATAAAAATGCCGTCTGGCCCCAGTGCACGCAGTACCGGCTCGTCGATCAGTCTGTCAGTGGCATCCCCGCCTGGCAGCATTGACAGCAGCACATCGGCATCGGTGGCCAGGGCTTCCAGGCTGTCGTAGTAACGGTAAGGCAGTGCCGGGTCCGGTTGCCGGTTGTGATAGGCAATGGTCATCTTCGACGGCAGCGCACGCAGGGCGATCTCGCGCCCGATGGCGCCCAGTCCGACAATTCCGAGCGTTCGGCCGGCCAGGCTGCGGGAAAACGGAAACGGGGCCTTCTCCCACTTGCCGTCGCGCACATACCGGTCGGCAGTGATCAGGTTGCGGTGCGTGGCCAGAACCAGGGCCATGGCCAGATCGGCCACCGCATCATCAAGCACCCCGGGTGTATTGGTGACCGATATGGCCTGCTCGCGTGTCACCGAAAAGTCGATGCCATCGGTACCTACGCCAAAACAGGCCAGAATCTCGAGATTCGGCAATTCATACACCAGCGGGCTGCATCGCCATGCTGCCGTTGCTGCCGCGTGGCAATGCGGCGCAATACGCCGGATCAGCGCGCGCTGGGCTGTGGTATCACCGGCTTCCCAGAGCCGGCAGGTGTCGTATTGGGCTTCCAGCCTGGACAGGGTTTCCGGGTGAAAGTCGTTCACCAGTAATATCGATTCTTTATCTGACATACGCTTTCCATTATCATCGGGGGCTGCCTTGTTGCAACGCTACCATATCAAGAACAACATGATGTACCCGATCGGAACACGCATTTGAGCAAAGTTAGCACATTGGTCGCAGCTGGCGTCAGCCTGGTGTTGGGTCTGGCCCTGACGGCCTCACTTGCACTGGCCCACACGGAAGCGCTGTTTATCGAGCACCTGACAGTGCAGGATGGTCTCTCCCAGAACTCTGTTCATGCAATCTTGCAGGATCGCCACGGCTACCTCTGGCTGGGGACGCAGGATGGACTGAACCGCTACGATGGCTACCGTTTCACTGTCTATCGCCAGAACATTGATGCGGCTACCGACCCCTCAGGCAGCCACCGGCACATCACCAGCAGCATGATCTGGGCCCTGTATGAAGACAGCGCCGGCGAGTTGTGGGTAGGTACTGCGGACGGCCTGAATCGCTTTCAGCGCGATGTGGATGGTTTTGTCCACTATCAGCATGACCCCGACAACCCTGCCAGTCTCAGCCATCTCACCGTCCGCGCCATACTGGAGAGTACCAGTGGCGAGTTCTGGGTTGGCACCGCACGCGGTGGACTGAATCTGATGGATCGCCAAACCGGGCAATTTACCCATTTCCGGCACGATACGGCTGACCCGGACAGCCCGCCGAGTGACCGTATCAGCGCACTGGCGCAGACTGCCGACGGGTCGCTGTGGGTAGGTACCGAGGACGCCGGTATTGCCCGTCGAGACAGCAATGGTCAGTACGTACAGTTCCGCCACAACCCGGATGATCCCGCAAGCCTGAGCAGTGATGTGATCACAGCGCTGCTGGTGGATCGGAACAATGTGCTTTGGGTGGCGACCGACGGTGGTGGTCTGAACCGGCTGGATCCCGAAACTGACCAGATCACCCGGTTTCGACACAACTCCTCGGACCCGTTTTCGATCAGTTCCGACCAGCTGCGGTCCCTGCATGAGGACAGCGCGGGCCGCCTGTGGATAGGACACTATCTGGGCGGTGGCCTGGATCTGATGGACAGGTTATCGGGCAGGTTCACACAGTTCGTGCCAGAGGATGGTGTGACACACTCGCTGAATGACGATCATGTGCTGGCGATACAGGAGGACAACCAGGGCAGATTGTGGCTCGGCACTCATGTTGGTGGTCTGAACAGGAACGATCCCCAGCGTGGGCGCTTCCGGCTCTTCCAGCGCGCCTGGTGGAACCCGGCGAGTCTGAACGACAACACCATCCGCTCCTTCCTGCGCGTTGGACCACATCTGTACGTGGGAACCGAGGGTGGCCTGAATGTCATGGACATTGAAACCGGTCGATTCACACACTTTGTGACTGACAGTGATGACGATGGCGCCCTGCCACACAATATAGTTCGCAGTATGGCGCGTGATGATGACGGGTACATCTGGCTGGCTACCCATGGTGGGCTGGCGCGCTTTGATCCGATCCGTGGCAGGTTTACCACCTACCGGCACGATGCCGACGATCCGCACAGTCTGTACAGCGATGTGCTGTGGCGTGTTCATGTGGATAGCAGAGGCATGATCTGGGCGGGTGGGCGCGACGCGCTGAATCGGCTGGATCCGGAAACCGGGCAGTTCGAACATTTTGTCTACGACCCGGACAGCCCGAATGGAATCGGTGGCGACCGGATCATGGCCATTCATGAGGACAGTCGGGGGGACATGTGGTTCAGTACCGTGACCACGGGTGTCAATCACTATGATCAAGACAGCGGCCGGTTTACCAATTTCACACACCAACCGGGCAACCCGGCGTCGCTGAGCAATCCGTTTGTATTCTCCATTGCCGAAGACAGCGATGGCACACTCTGGTTCGGCAGCCGCGGTGGTCTGAACCGCTTCGAACCAGGCACTGGAACGTTTGTTCATTTCACTGAAGCCGATGGTCTTTCCAATGACGTGATCTATGGCATTCTGATCGACGATGACGGTGATCTGTGGTTGAGCACCAATCGTGGCATATCGCGATTCGACCCTCGGGCAGAGCGCTTCATGAATTTCGGCGTCAGTGACGGGCTTCAGAGTGACGAGTTCAACAACGGTGCCTACTACCGGGCCGATACCGGCGAAATGTATTTTGGCGGCATCAATGGGTTCAATATGTTCGAACCGGCAAGCATTGAGGCAACTGACTATTTGCCGACCGTGGTCATCACCGGGTTTACGGTGCTGAATGAGGAGCGGGTGATTGGTGTGCCGCCGCTTGACAGTGAGCCGATCGCGCTGTCACACCACGAGAACTATCTGGCGTTCGAGTTCGCCGCACTGGAGTTCTCCGCGCCCGAGCGCATCCAGTACCAATATCGCCTGGAGGGTGTTGACCCACAATGGATAGACGCCGGTGACCGGCGCTATGCCAGTTACACCAATCTTCGACCGGGACCCTACCTGTTCCAGGTCCGGGCCAGCAACAGTGATGGTGTCTGGGGAGACAACACCGCGTCCTTGTCAATCTACGTGGCCCCGGCGCTGTGGCAGGTGTGGTGGTTCCAGTTGGCATTGTTGGCCATGGTCCTGTTGTTGCTGTTGGCATTCTACCGGTACAAGACCTTCACCGTGCGTCAACGAAATGCCGAGCTGGAGTCAGTGGTGCAGGAGCGCACAACGCAGCTTCAGGAGCGAACTGCCATGCTGGAGCGCATCAACCGTGATCTTGAATCGGAGGTGGAGCAGCGCAAGCTGGCTGAAGAGGAAGTGCGCAAGATTGCCTATCACGATTATCTGACCGGGCTGCCCAATCGCCGTCTTTTCATGTCAATGTGTGAGCAGATGATTGCTGATGCGGAACGTTCGGACAAGGTGCTGGCATTGATGTACCTGGACGTTGACCGGTTCAAGCAGATCAACGATGCCCGGGGTCATGAAGTTGGTGATGAGGTGTTGGTGAGTGTGGCCGAACGCATTCGTGACGTTGTCCGGGGTAATGACCTGGTCTGTCGAATGGGTGGTGACGAGTTTGTGCTTGTGATGACCGATGTGCGAGGCCGCGAAGGTGCTGCGGTGGCGGCCCGAAAGCTCATCGATATCATAAGCCTGCCACCGGGACAGGACGAACAGAAGGCCGGCATACTTCAGGACGTGACTATCGCTGTCAGTGTGGGCATCAGCCTTTTTCCCGAGCATGGTCTGGACCTTGACGCCTTGCTGGCGCGCGCGGATCGCGCCATGTACAAGGCCAAGCGCGATCCCCGGAGCAGCTTCAGGTTCTATGACCACCACAGCAGTGATGATCACTCCAGCGCGTAGACAATGAGCGCTGCGCCCTGCCCACGCAGTTGGCCAAACGGACCCTCGGCGCCGCCGGTCATTGCTGTCACCGCACCCAGAAAGGTTCCTGCATGAATGGTCGGTTGTCCCACAATCACAGCCACATGCTGCTTGCCGTTGGCCATATAGGTGATTGGAAACGATGCGGGGATGTCGCCGGTGCCTGCCTCCCAAAGAATGTCACCGCGGTCCTGGTCCAGCGCTTTGAAACGGTGATCCAGTGTGCCACTGAAAATCACGCCACCGGCGGTGGCCACAAGGGCCGTTGTGGGCGGGGCCATCTCACGGAAATCCCACAGCAGTTCACGCGTGGCCATGTTGACGGCCTGAAGCCGGCCGAATTCACCTTCTCGATCCGGGAACGGTGTGGGGTCCAGCGCCGCGCCGCTGGACAGAATGCCACCCTGGCCGGTCGGGCCACCATTCATGCACATCTGGGCGATAGGCAGAAACAGCACATTGGTCTCGGCATTGTAGGAGCTGGCTTGCCAGTTGCGGCCGCCAGCGGCAAAGGGGCATACCAGTTGCGCCATTTCGGCGCTGGGTGTGGCATTGGGCAGCAGGGTCTTGTGACCAGTGACAGGATCAATCCCGGCGACCAGGTTCTGCAAGCCCAGGTCCAGTGAGAACAGGTACTCACCGGTTTCAGCATCCAGCGCGTCAAACAGTGCCATCTTGCCTGCGGTCACCACCGCCTTGCGCATCTGCCCGTTTACCGGCAAGTGCATGATCTGGCGCTCGTAGGTCCAGTCCAGGTCCCACTGGTCGTTGGCTATGTGCTGGTAGTACCAGGCCAGCTCCCCGGTGCTGACCCGAAGTGCCAGTGTGGCATTGGTGTACAGGGCATCACTGGTGGTCCCGGGTATGCCGCTGGGGGAAAGCAATGGCCCGGTGTCATAGGTGGGGGCGGTGCCGAAATAGACCAGATCCAGTTCCGGATCATAGCTGGGCGGCAACCACACAGAGCCGCCGCTTCGATCACTCAGTGCCAGGCCGTTCCAGCTGTTGTCGCCCGGCTCACCCGGTCGCGGAATGGTGTGGAAGCGCCAGGATTCCTCACCGGTTTCCAGGTCCAGCGCGATGATGAAACCGCCTTCGGGCACCATGGTTGCGTTCACTCCCTGGATGATCTTGCCATTGGCAACCAGCGGGGAAGCGCGCAGGGTATGAGTGCGACGACCTGGCGCTACACCGGACACGGCATGGTCCCAGATCACCTCCCCACTGCGCGCATCCAGTGCCAGTATATGCATGTCATTGGTGGGCATGATCACTTTGTTGCCATGCAGCGCGATACCGATCTTGGAGCTTGGTGGCGATCCACTGGTGGCAGGGTGTTTGTATTGCCACAGCACCTCGCCGCTGCTGGCATCCATGGCCAGCAGTGTGTCATTTACCGACAGCAGGAACATCACACCGTTGTGCACCAGTGGGGTCGGTGTGTTGCTGCCCGCGGGCAATGGCACCCGCCAGGCTTCGGTCAACTGATTCACGTTCTGACGGTTGATCTGATCCAGTGGGCTGAAACCGTAAGTGTCGTAGGTGCGGCGCCAGCTCAGCCAATCGCTTGCCGGTGGCTCCCGCAGCATTGCATCGGTGACCGGCGGCAACGCCTCAAGCAGTGCTGTGCCGTTGGTCTGGGACAGCGCGGCCGGCGTCCATGTGACCAGGAGTGAGGTGCATAGTGCGACAAGTGGCAGGCGTCTGAGAGGGGACATAGGGTAAACCTTCACTGTTGTTTTTATAGGCACTGTTATATCGAAAAACACCGTTGAGCAACAGTGCTTTTTGCTGGAACGTAAATGCGGTAATCTGGACTGCAGATGAAGGTGATACTTCAAGGGCAATTTAATCTGGGTAAAGGTGCCCGATGCTGCATCACGCTATGATGCGGTGATCAGGTTCGTGCAACCCCCGAGGAGGGTGTTATGGCTGGCAAAACAACGGAAAAGGAACTGGAAGCGAGTCGGGCCGCGGCTATGGAGGCGTTGGACAAATTACTGGAGGCAAAGAGCCACTTCCGTTCTGCGGCTGAGGCGGCGGGACTGGATCTGAAGGATGAAGCCATCGACCAGCTCACTGAAGGACGTGCCAAGGCCGAGGAATTGGGTCTGCAGGCGTCCGAGTACGTCTACGAGAAACCACTGGCCAGTCTGGCCATTGCCTTTGTGGGCGGTTTTGTGATCTCGCAGCTTCTGACGAGGAAATGAGCACCGGCGAACCCGGACATCGGGAAGACCGCGCCATGCCCCGGCAACGTGAGCTTGACGCGCTGCAGATATGGCTGGATTGGGCACGAAGCCTTTCCGAGCTGCTGGGTTCCTTGTCCCGCCTGGTCAATGCCGAGGTCAATCTGGCAGTGGGGGACCTGCGGCGCCTGCTTGTGGTGGTGCTGTTGATGGTACCACTGGCCTGTTTTGCCTGGTTGGGGCTGGGTGCTCTGTTTGCGTGGTCTCTTTACGCCGTCAGCGGCTGGGTCGGCCTGGCGCTGAGCGGATTCTTTCTCCTGCAGTGTCTGGCGCTGTTTGTGCTCAGGCAATTGGCGCGGAGTTATCGCAAGAGCCTCACGCTGCCGCATACCCGGGAGCAACTGCAGGCCATATTGAGGGATTTCGAGCATGGGCCGAAAAGCGCAGATCGAACAGGTAAGGGAAGCTGAATTGTGGGTCTGGAACCGCCGGGTCCGGTGTCAGATGGCCGGACAACATCCCATGCAGCTTATCTGGCGTAATCGGGCGCGTATTGTGCTGGGGTGTGGCTTTGTGCTGGGTGTGATCAGTGCCCGACCGGGCAGCCACCGAGCGCTGTCGGCGCTGATCTCCGGCACACTTGCCATCATCAGGATGCAGCCACAGGTGCTGCGATTGCTCAAAGGGCAATGAGGCCAGTGCATGGCGAGTAAGGACACAACCGGGACGGTCGACAGGCAAGCCGGCGATCAACACGGCCGCCCCCCCACCCGACCCACCTACCGAGCGGTTCAGGGCCTGTTTGTGCTGGCTTTGCTCTACACATTGTACCTGGCCAAAACGCTTCTGGTGCCCATAGTTTTTGCCCTCATGCTGACCCTGTTGCTGGGGCCAGCGGTAAAATTCCTGCGCCGTTATCACATCCCCCGCCCCATTTCGGCCATCGGGTTGCTCTTGTTGTTGACGGTGCCTTTTACGCTGTTGGGCATGGAAATGAGCCAGCCTGCGCAAAAGTGGGCGGAAAACCTGCCGGAGCTGTCTGAGCGATTTACCCAGCAGATCGGTGCCATGACCAGCACCCTGGGCGGCGGTGGCCAGGCTGTGGACGAAGAGGAAATGACGGCCGATACCTTTTTCTCACGGCTTTTTGGCGGTGAGGAAGAGGCCGAGGAAGCCCTGGAGGTTGATGAACCCAACCGTGTCATGGAGCAGCTTACCCAGGGCGGTATTGAATTGATGTTATACGTGCTTGCGGCCACGCCGGTATTCTTTGCACAGGTCATCACCTGTATCTCATTGACGGTCTTCCTGCTGGTGTTCGGGTCGCGCCTGTTTGAATCCATCATCACCAATGTGCCGCAGATTCAGGACAAGAAAGGGGCTCACCATCTGGTCGATATCATAGAGCAACAACTCTCACGTTATGTGCTGACGGTCAGCGCCATCAACGCCCTGCTCGGCTTTACCACAGCTGCGGTGTTCTGGGTTCTGGGAGTAGAGGATGCCGTGTTCTGGGGTGTGTTGGTGGGTATGCTCAACTTTGCGCCCTATGTGGGCACCATCATCGGGCTGAGCATGTTGTCGCTGGCCGGCTTGGTGCAGTATGGCATGGAATGGATGGCCCTGATGCCGGCCCTGGTGTATCTGGTCATCAACGGTCTGGAGGCCCAGGTGGTGACCCCGCTGGTACTGGGAAAACACATGCGGCTTAATCCCCTGATTCTGCTGACCTGGTTGGTGATCTGGGGTTGGCTGTGGGGTTTTGTTGGTGTGCTGCTTGCGGTGCCGCTGCTGGTCTGTGTGAAGCTGGCAGTCAGCCAGCTCAGCGAGTCGCGACCCTGGGTTCGCATCATTGAAACCCGATATTGATCCCTGATTGCGTCCGGTCGGACATGGCGATTGCCAGGGCACTGCTGTAACATCCGTGCTGCCTCAGAAACTGCAGACGGAGCGCCTCGAATGAGCGGCAAGACCACCGACAGCAAGACCACACACGAATCAGCTTACCAGCCCCCCCGGGTATGGACGGAGGATGCCGTGGACAGCGGCCGCTTTTCCGGTATCAATCGGCCGCAAGCCGGTGCTACCCATGAAAAGACCCTGCCGATCGGCAAGCATCCACTGCAGTTGTATTCCCTGGCAACACCCAACGGGGTCAAGGTGACGGTGATGCTGGAAGAATTGCTGGCACTGGGTCATGCTGGCGCCGAGTATGACGCATGGCCCATCCGGATCATGGAAGGCGAACAGTTTTCCAGCGGTTTTGTGGCAGTGAACCCGAACTCAAAGATACCTGCGCTGCTGGATCGCAGCAAAAACGAGCCCGTGCGTGTTTTTGAGTCCGGCGCCATTGTGCTGTACCTGGCCGAGAAGTTTCAGGCATTTCTGCCTGCCGGTGGCGCCGAGCGCGCTGAAACCCTGAGCTGGTTGTTCTGGAACATCGGCAGCGCACCGTTTCTGGGTGGCGGTTTCGGGCATTTCTATGCCTACGCGCCGGAACCGATGAAATACCCCATTGATCGATACACCATGGAGGTCAAGCGCCAGCTGGATGTGCTGGACCAGCGCCTGGCCGACAACGAGTATCTGGCCGGTGATGACTACACGGTGGCGGATATCATCAACTGGCCCTGGTATGGTGCCCTGGTACTGGGTCGGCTCTACCAGGCCGCTGAGTTCCTGGACGTTGAGCGTTATACCCATGTTCAGCGCTGGGCGAAGCTGATCAACAGGCGGCCCGCCGTCAAACGCGGCTGCATGGTCAACCGCACCTGGGGCGAAGAGTCCCGGCAGCTGCCCGAGCGCCATGATGCCAGCGACTTTGACCGGGTGTAGGCTCATCCGGTGCCGGTAATTGTGACATCAGGCGCGTGCGGGCGTGTTACCCCCTTCGGGCGTCCTCCAGCCTGGCAACATCGAGTTTTTTCATCTGCATGAAAGCTTCGGTGATCCGTTGCACGGTGGCTGTATCGGGGTCCTTCATGCCCTCGATCAGCACCCGGGGAACGATTTGCCAGGACACACCAAAGCGATCCTTCAGCCAGCCGCAGGCTTCTGCCTCGGGCACCGCCGTCAGCGCCTCCCAGTAGTGATCAACCTCCTGCTGGCTTTCGCACAGGACCAGCAGTGATGTGGCCTCGCTGAAACCGAACTTGTGCTCCATTGCGCTGTCGCCGGCCATGAAGGTCTGGCCCGCGAGCCGGAACTGGGCGTGCATGATCGAGCCTTCGGTATCAACACCGCTGCCATCATGGCGCAGGATTCCGGTGATGCTCGAGTCGGGGAATATCGAGGTGTAGTGCTCGATGGCCTGTTCGGCGCGACCGGCCACGGGGCCGGTAAACAACAATGACGGTACCACTGGCGAGCCGTGAACAGTGTCGCGGCTTCCCATCGACAGCTGCCATGATACGCCGTAGCGGTCGGCAAGCCAGCCGTATCGCGGACTCCAGTCGTACTTGTCCAGTGGCATCATGACCGTGCCGCCTTCAAGCAGCCTCTGCCATGCCTGCTCCAGCGCGTCGGGTTGTTCGAAGGCAAGGTAAAACGACACTGCAGGTGTTGGTCGAAAGACTGGCCCGCCATTGATCAGTACCATGACGAACCCGTCGAGAGTCACTTCTGCGGACATGACAGAGCCCGGAGGGCGGCCGTGCAGTTCACGTCCTGCCTCCGTGTAGCGGCCGAGATGTCCGATGCCGGAGTTTGGCAAAAGCTGGCTGTAGCGCCTGGCGGCCTGCTCGGCCGCGCTGTCGAACCAGAGGTGGGGTACAATCTTCTGCAGGTGTTGGCTCATGTGGATCACTCCTGTACCAGTATCCGGAAACCTCCAAAAATGACCCGTTTGCCGTCAAAAGGCATGGGATTGACGTCGGGCTGCATGCGAGGATCCTGCATGGCTTTGGGCATGGCTGTGTCGCGAACCTCGCGTGATGGCCACATGATCCAGGAAAAAACCACTGTCTCGTCGGCTTTGCACTTCACGGCCATCGGGAACGATGTCACGTCGCCGTCCGGCACATCATCTCCCCAACATTCAATGACCTGTGATGCGCCCAGTTCCTTGAACACCCGGGCGGCGTCACGGGCGTGTTTCTCGAATTTTTCACGGTTTGCGGTCGGTACCGCTGCAACAAATCCATCAACGTAACTCATCTGAATTGCTCCTTGCAGACATGGAAATGGGGCAAGGCCGGTTGTTGAGCCGGCCTTGACTATTTATGTTGATACCAACATAATAATACAATGTCAAATGATTCCCTGTTATCACGCAAAGCCCTGCTGCATGTTCGCGATCACTGTGTGTGCTTCCGGGCGCGTCGGGCCGCCCGTGCATTGGCGCGGCGCTTTGACCAGGCATTTCTGCCACTGGAGCTGACCAATGGACAGTTTTCCCTGATGATGGCGCTTAACCAGCGTGAACCACCGCGTATCGGGCCACTGGCGGAGTTCCTGGGCATGGATCGCACGTCGCTGACAGCTGCGTTGAAACCGCTGAAGCGACGGGGTCTGGTGGAGGTTGTTCCTGACCCGTGTGACCGTCGCGGGCGTGTAATGCGCATCACCGATGCCGGCCGGGCGCTGCTGGCGCAAGCCCTGCCGATCTGGGAGCGGACACACCAGGAGGTGGATGCAAGCCTTGGCGAGCACGACCCTGCGGCATTGCGTGACATGCTGGATGCCCTGTCGCAGCCATAACATATACCTTGATGCCTGTCCCTTGCTACAAGCCCTGCCATCGATATATAGTTCAGTAAATATCAAGATGGATGCGCGTGATCGTGCCGGACAAAACCAGTCAGACCTTGCCTTGTGGGCCAGAGGGCAACATCGGTGACTTTGTTGCCCCGGTATCGCTGTCGACCCGGGACGGCGACATATCGCCACGTCGCCTGGCCCTGCTTGGCGCCATCGGTGACACCGGCTCCATCAGCGCTGCAGCCAAAGCCATTGGCATCACGTACAAAGCCGCCTGGGACGCCGTGGATGCGATGAACAACCTGGCCGGTGACCTGCTGGTGGTGGCCCAGCATGGCGGCAGTGGTGGTGGCGGCGCCGCGTTGACTGCCGCTGGTCAGAAAGTGGTGGATGACCTGGCACGTATGCAGCAGTTGCAGGCAGCGTTCATGGCACAGCTCAATGCGGCTGGCGGACTGGAGGGCTCATTTGAGCTGATGAGGAAGCTGAGCATGAAAAGTAGTGCCCGCAATGTGCTCACCGGTACGGTGGAGACGGTCAACCAGGGTGGCGTGAACGCGGAAGTGAACATACGGCTGCCGGGCGGTGATCAGCTGCATGCCATTGTGACCTGCGAGAGCGCCAAAGAACTGGCGTTGACCCCTGGTCGCGAGGTTCAGGCTCTGATCAAGGCTTCATGGATTGTTCTGACTGCGGTTGATGATGCGCTGCGAACCTCAGCGCGCAACCGTCTGTGCGGGAAGATACAGCGCATTGTCGAGGGTGAAATCAATGCTGAAATTGTTATTGCGCTGGGCGGTGGCAGCACCGTTGCCGCAATCATTACCCGGCAGAGCCTGCGGGACATGGCACTGAACCCAGGCGATGAGGTGTGCGCATTGATCAAGGCATCACACATCATCCTTGGAGTTGTCGCATGACAGGAACAATCAGAAGCCTTGTTGTGTTGGTGCTTCTCTGGCCCGCACTCGTGCTGGCGGAGAGCTTTACCATTGCGGCCGCCTCGGACCTCAGGTTCGCCCTTGATGAGCTGGTAGAAATCTACCGGAAGGACAACCCTTCGCACAATGTCACCGTGATCTACGGCTCATCGGGACGGATGACAACACAAATTGTCAATGGTGCGCCCTATGACATGTTTTTTTCTGCCGATATTTCATTTCCGGAATTGTTGCAGGAGCGAGGCCTGACAGCCAACGAACCGACAGTATATGCGCTGGGGCGTATTGTGTTGTGGAGTGCCACAATGGATGCTTCGTCCATGAGCCTGCATGATCTTGCCGGCAGTGACATACGCAGGATTGCCATCGCCCAGCCGGCACATGCGCCTTACGGGCAGCGCGCGCAGGAAGCACTGGAGTCACTGGGGTTATGGGAAACAGTGCAGCCAAAGCTGGTGTTTGGTGAAAACATCTCGCACGCAGCGCAGATGACCGAATCCGGTGCCGCAGATGTTGGCATCATTGCCTTGTCCCTGGCGCTTTTTCCGGCCATGCAGGCGCGAGGTTATCACCTGATTGATGATGCGCTGCATCAACCCCTGACACAGGGGTTTGTAATAACCCGCCGTGGCGAAAACCAACCGGCGGTATTGGCGTTCGCTGAATTCATGGATTCAGCACCGGCGCACGCGGTCATGGAAAAGTACGGTTTTGTCATGCCGGGTACGGACGAGCGCCCTGTCTGGTAAGTTCGCATGCTTTCAGGTGGGCTCCCGCAGGGCGTGTCATACAAGGCTTCTGATGGCGTTGCGACCCTTGTGAAGGGCTACGGCCATTCACGGCGATCCGCGCCTTGCCAGAAGCCTCGTATGACGCGCCGAAAATATGCGAACTTACCGGACAGGACACCAGGCAATGTTTGAACTCAGCCCTGCCGACTGGCAGGCCATACAGTTGACCCTGAAACTGTGCACCCTGACCACGGTGATATTGCTGGTCATTGCAACGCCATTGGCCTGGTGGATGGCGTCAGGTAGCTCAATATCAAGAACCATTGTGCAGGCAATTGTGGCACTGCCGCTGGTGCTGCCACCCACGGTGCTGGGCTTTTATCTGTTGATGACATTGGGGCCTCGTGGTCCGGTCGGCGGCGCTCTGGAATCCATGGGCCTGAATCACCTGGCGTTTTCCTTTGAAGGCATTCTGCTGGCCTCGGTGATCTATTCCATGCCTTTTGCCGTGCAGCCCTTGCTGCAGGCATTCAACGAGCTGGGTCGTCGTCCGGTGGAAGTTTCCGCGATCTTGGGGGCTGGTATTGTTGATCGTTTTTTCACGGTCGTCCTGCCCCTTACCCGCGGCGGTTTCATTGTTGCGGCGACCTTGAGCTTTGCCCATACCATTGGTGAATTCGGTGTGATCCTGATGTTGGGGGGCAGCATACCGGGTGAGACCAAGGTGCTGTCGGTGTTGATCTATGATCATGCCGAGTCCATGAACTACGCCGCCGCGCATCGCCTGTCCCTGATGCTGCTGGTGTTTTCCTTCCTCGTGTTGTTTGTGGTCTACAGCATCAACCGGCGTTTCCATGTGGTGAAAGTATGAGCCTCCAGGTGCAGGCAAACTGGCAGCGCGGGAGCTTTCTGTTGCAGTGTGACCACGTGTTGCCGACCGACGGTGTCACGGCCCTGTTCGGGCGATCAGGCTGTGGCAAGACATCACTGCTGCGAATTATTGCCGGTCTGGAAAAAGTACCAGGCGCAGTGCTGACATTCCGTGATCAGCTGTGGCAGCAGGACAAACTTTTTGTGCCACCGGAGAAAAGGCGTATCGGCCTGGTATTCCAGGAACACAGCCTGTTGCCGCATCTGTCAGTAAAGGGCAATCTGCTTTATGGCTGGCAGCGCACTCCGGCGGCGCAGCGGCGGCTTCAACCTGATGCGGTGATCAATATGCTGGAGATTGAAGCGTTGCTGGCCCGCTCTGTTGATCAGTTGTCAGGCGGTCAGCGTCAACGTGTGGCGCTGGGCAGGGCACTGTTGTCCAGTCCGCAGTTGTTGTTGCTGGATGAGCCCATGGCGGCGCTTGATAGCCAGGCAAAACGGGATATACTTCCGTTCCTGTCCCGATTGGCGCGTGATACCGATGTGCCGATGCTGCTGGTTACTCACGCGCCTGACGAGGTGCAGCGCCTGGCCGATACCGTGGTGTTCATGAGCAACGGCCGCATTGATGAGACCTGTTCCCTGCAGCAGGCCATGGCAAAACCGGAATCACCCCTGTTTGCCGATGAGGGGCCTGCTTCCGTGCTGCAAGGTGAAATGACCGGGACTGATGAGCATGGTCTGTGCACCTTTGGTTCAGCCGGATCGCAGTTGTTTGTACAGGCCCCGAAGGTCCGCGAGCGGGACAGGATCCGTATCCGGATATTGGCGCGCGATGTCAGTGTGGCACTGGACAATCCGTCACGTATCAGCATTCAGAATCACCTTGAAGTCAGCGTGGTAAGCGTGCATGAACTTGCCCAGGGGCGCGTTCTGCTGGGCACTGCGCTGGCTGACGGCCAGCCGCTGATGATAGAAATAACCCGGCGCGCCATGGCGCAGCTGGATATAAAAATCGGACAGACGGTCTGGGCATTGATAAAGTCAGTTGCTATTGTGCATTGAGTCTGAACCGGATATCACAAAGGTCATCATGAATCCCATTTTCAGTGCCATCGGACGCAGCCTGGCGAACTACCTGAGCAAACCGCGTCCCGGCTACGAGATGTTGAGTCGCACCTCATTGCAGGTGGTCATGGACACCCTGGAGCCAGCCGATATATTGTTGGTGGACGGCAACAGTCGAATCAGCACGGCCATCAAGTACCTGACCCAGTCTACCTGGTCACATGCCTGTCTTTATGTGGGCGCTGAAAGGCCTGATCCCACATTGCCTTCCATGATCGAGGCTGATCTGACCGATGGTGTGATTCTGGTGCCGTTAAGCAAGTACGAACGGTACAATATCCGGATCTGTCGCCCGGTTGGTTTGAGTGACGGGACAAGGCAGGCCATTATAGAATTTGCCAGGGCCCGATTGGGTCATGTCTATGACCTTCGGAATATTATCGATCTGGCCCGTTACCTGATCCAGAACCCGGCAGTGCCCACCCGGTACCGGCGTGACATGATCGCACTGGGCAGTGGTGAGCCTACCCGCGCCATCTGTTCCACGCTGATTGCCGAAACATTCCAGTCAGTGGGATACCCGATTCTTCCGGAAATGATACGGGTCGAAGACAGAAAGGGAAAACCCGTAGCCATACCCCGGCACCATACTCACTATGTGCCCGGCGATTTTGACCTTTCGCCACATTTTCGCATCGTCAAACCGACCCTGGAAAGTGGTTTCAGTTTCGAGCAATAGTCCACGGTCATGTACCGTAAACTGTAAAACCAAGGCCCAGGTATGCAGCGTAACCGAACAGCAGCAACGCGCCCTCGAACCGGCTGAGCCGGCGGCCTGTGTGCAGGAAAAGCAGTAGTGCCAGCGAAGCGCCCAACATCACCCACTGGTCAAACTGCAGGATGCGCTCGTGGATTGGTAACGGTTGCAGTAGCGCGGAAATGCCAAGAATTCCCAGCACATTGAAAATATTACTGCCCAGGACATTGCCAATGGCAACGTCGGCATGTCGGCGGAATGCAGCAATGACCGAAATGGAAAATTCGGGTAAGGAAGTGCCAACCGCTACCAGGGTGAGACCTATCACGGCTTCCGGGATTGCCAGAGTCACCGCTATTCCGACAGCGCCTTTCAACAGTACCTGGGATCCCGTGATCAAAAGTGCCAGTCCAAGCAACACGGCTGTTATTGTCCAAAGTGTTGTTTGGGGCAGTGTGCTGATTTCCTCACCTTCAGCTCTGTGCAATTCAGCAGAGGGTGTGGTTGCCAGGCGTTCGGTTCGGTAAGCCCAGATCAGATACGCCAGCAGCGCGACCAGCAGGATAGCAGCATCGGGTCTTGCCAATGCACTGCCACCAACCAGAATCAGAAACAGGATACTTGCCATGACACCAGTGACTGCATCACGCCGTAGCGCCAGCGGCTTGACTGCCATGGGTGTGATCAGTGCGCACACACCCAGTATCAGCAGAATGTTACTGATATTGCTACCCACAACATTGCCCACTGCAATATCGGGCCGCTCGCTCAGCGCAGCGTCCACAGAAACCGCCAGCTCCGGCGCAGAGGTGCCAAAGCCCACAATCAACAGGCCGCTGAGCAACGGGGAGATGCCAAGCCGGTTTGCCGCCGCCAGGGACCCCCTGATAAGCGACTCGCCGCCGCAGGTCAGAAGCAAGATACCGAGAGCAACAAGCAACGCGTCCAACATCATGTTGACATTCCAGTCTGTTTCCCTGTCAGCAGAACGATCTGTCTTGCCCGATGAGTTTACCGGATTCATTGTCTCACAAGTAAGTTATCTTTCATTCAGTTCACTGACCAACTGGAGGCCAGCCATGAAAACGGTACTGCACACCCGCTCAGATGTAGCGCGGTACTGGGTTGGTGACGGCTTTCCCGTGCCCTCGCTGCTGATTTACCAGGATCAGGGCCAGGTCGAGTTGGCGAGCCCGTTGTCATGAACACTGCTGCGCAGCCAGCAGGCCATCAGCGACTACCAGAGTGGTCGTTTTGGTCAGGTCAGCAGCTGGCCCGGCGCAAATCAGGCAAATTCCCTGACCTGAATCAGGGCGTCGCGAGATTGCGTCCGGGGTGCTGCTCTGCCAGTATGGGCACAAGCGTTGCAACGGGCTTGACCGTTGGCGTACACCAGCAATAGAACTCTGTTACTTCTCATTCAAAAGGGACATGCGCATGAAGAGTTATCTGAAGACACCTTTGATGTATATGCTGATGGCGGTATTCCTGGCAGGAAGCATCCATGCACCGGCAATGGCAGATGTCGTGGACAACAAACAACTTGCCGTACAGCACGATCTGCAGATGCAGCGTGACGATGTGCGCACATTGATGGCGCGCGAGGACGTGCGAAGTGCGTTGCTGGCCTACGGCGTGACGCACAGCGACGTTGATGAGCGTATCAACAACATGACAGAAAGCGAGTTGTCGCAGATCCAGAACCACATGGACAGTCTGCCTGCCGGCGAGGGTGTCCTGGGTTTCGTGCTTGCAGTGCTGTTGATCTTCCTGATACTGGATCTGACCGGTGTGACCAACGTATTCCCGAGGATCTGAGCGCGTTCGATCAGGCAATACCGCGACCCCTGGCCGGCACAAGCTGTCTGGCCTTGCGGGTCGCTGGATTTGCTTTGACCCGGTTTGCTGCGCCGTGCACTGAAGCAACCGTACGTGCCACCAGTCACTCTGTCGTGATACGCTTTAATGGTGCGTATCAAGCTACGGAGAACTGGTTTGAAAAAATTGCGATACTGGTGGCACATCGTACGCGACTCGGGAAAACTCTGGGTGGAGTGTAATGCCTTCAATCACTCCGGTTCATTGGCCTTCTACACACTGTTCTCCCTGGCACCTACCGTCATCATAGCGGTGGCAGTCATCGGGCTGGTGCTTGGCGAGGACGCCGCTCAAGGCCAGATTGTTGCCCAGTTTCAGGATGTCATGGGTACCGAAGCGGCCACTCTGGTGGAAAACGCGGTGTCCAGATCGCGTGTGGAAGCCAGTGGTATCTTCCCTGCAATGGCCGGCATCATCGCCCTCATGGTGGGAGCAACCACCGTGTTCGCTCAAATGCAATATTCCCTGAACACTTTGTGGGGAGTGCATCCCAAGCCCAGTCGCAACAGTCTGTTCCTGTTTATCCAGAAGCGTTTTTTCTCACTGATGGTAGTCGTTGCCATTGGTTTCATCATGCTGGTCTCTCTGGTGCTGGGTGTTGCACTGCGGGCAAGTCTGGAATTTGGCTCTGGTTTTCTACCCGCGCAGGAGATGCTGATCAACGGCGCCGAGACAGTGGTGTCGTTTCTGGTGGTTACCCTGCTCTTTGCCACCATTTTCAAAGTCTTGCCGGATGTGGTGCTGAAGTGGCGTCACGTGCTGCTGGGTGGAGTCATAACGGCGCTGCTGTTTTCGCTGGGCCGTTTTGGTATCTCCGCCTACCTGGCCTATACTGCGCCGGCTTCGGCTTATGGTGCGGCAGGTGCCGTGGTGCTGATTCTGATGTGGGTATATTACTCGTCTCTCATTCTGTTATTCGGCGCCGCATTCACCAAAGTTCACCTGCAGGCGCGCGGCGAGGAAATAGTGCCCCGCAACACAGCAGTGCTGGTTGAAAAGAAGTTGTTGGTCTGAGTCACCGTTACTCAGTCGGGTTTGGACAGAAACCCGTTAACCTCTTTGCTGTCAGTGCCTCATCAGTGGTGCGCCGCCACGGTGTGTTGTTGCAGATGCCGAAGCAACTGGATATGCTGGCCAAAGATGCATCCGGAGATTTTCTGCACCATCCACCACCATCCACCACCATCCACAAAACCGATCAGGTGTGATAGCTGAATGAAAAAGCTGATGTTCGGCCTCATCTGCCTGGCTTTGCTGACCGCTTGTGCTGCAGCGCCACAGTCTGCCGCGTTGTTGCAGTCCGAGGCGTTTCAGCAGCCGGAAACCATTGCCGACGTTCCCTTTTTTCCGCAGGAAGCCTACCAGTGCGGTCCGGCTGCGCTGGCGACCATGTTGGGAGCAAGCCGTATTCACACGCACCCCGACGACCTGGTGCCCCTGGTGTATGTGCCGGAGCGCCAGGGTTCGTTTCAGGTCGAGATGGTGGCTGCGGCCAGGAGTTTCGGACGTCTTGTGTATCAGATTCCGCCCACCCTGGACGCGCTGCTGACCGAAGTCAGTCATGGCAACCCTGTACTGGTCTTGCAGAACCTGGGATTGAACTGGTATCCCCAGTGGCATTTCGCTGTTGTCAAAGGTCACGATATTGCCAATCGTACGCTGGTACTGAACTCCGGGGTGATCGAAGACTACAGGCACACATTGTCCACATTCGAGCGTACCTGGGCGCGCGCGGAACATTGGGCAGTGGTTGTGATGGAGCCTGGTCAGATTCCGGCAACGGCAGAAGCTGATCAGTACTTCAGCGCCGTTGTCGCCCTGGAAAACAACAACCCTGCCAGTGTGGTCGCCCCAGCTTATATTGCCGGGATTGAACGTTGGCCGACCGACAGCAGATTGCTGATGGCCTATGGCAATCTGTTGTTCGCGGAGGGAGACAGGGACGGAGCAGAAACACAGTACCGGCTCACCATAACCCATAACCCTGAGTACGCACCTGCCTACAACAATCTGGCTCAGATTCTGCTTGAGCGGGGTGAGCTGAGCCAGGCCATGGAATTGGCTGATAGGGCAGTGGCGTTGGGGGGGGATTTCATGTCGAACTATCTGCGTACACAGGAGCGGATCAGAGCCGCGCTTGATGAGTCATGAAGCATAAATGCCATTAGTGTTAGGTGTGGCGCTATGCATAGGGTGATCGACTGACAGGGCGTCTGGTCCCGGATTCATTTTTTCCGCGCATCCCTCACCAGATAAGAGTTGTCAGGTCCACGTTTGAGCTCAAACAGGTCAATGGCATTGAACAGGCTGCTCAGATTCTTGTATCCATAGTTCCTGGTGTCAAACGAGGTCTTGTTCGATATATGTGCGCCAACCGGTCCAAGTGCCGCCCAGCCGTTGTCATCGGAGGTGGCCTCTATGGCCTGACGCAGCAGGTTGATGAGCTTGGTATCGGACTTGATGTTTTTTGTCTTTGCCGGCGCTGTTCCGGTCTGTTTTTGCTCCTGATCCAGAAACAGGAATTTTGAGCAGGCATTCACAAATGGGGTTGGCGTTTTTCGCTCACCGAAGCCCAGAACAACTTTTCCTTCGGCAAGTGCCCGCGTGACCATTGGTGTGAAATCGCAGTCGGATGACACAAAACACATCACATCAATATTACGCGTGTACATCACATCCATCGCATCAATGACAAGAGCAATGTCCGATGCGTTCTTGCCTTTTGTGAGGTCATACTGCTGAACCGGCTGTATGGCGTATTCATGCAACAGATCCTCCCAGGGTTTCAGGCCGGGTGCTTTCCAGTTGCCATAAGCCCGTCTGATGGTGACCACACCGTACTTGGCCACTTCACTGAGAATGTCTTCAAACTTGTTCGCCGGCGCGTTGTCTGCATCAATGAACAAGGCGATTTTCTGTTTCGATTCTTCCATTCGCGTTAATCCTTCAGAGGTTCCCTGGCGCCCTGTCTGGTTAGTTCGCATACTTTCAGCGCGTCATACAATGCTTCTGGCAAGGCACTAGCGCCGTTTCTGTCGATACATTTCGGTGTCTGCATGACCCAGCAGGGTATCCATATCCTCACCGTCTTCCGGGTAATAGGCAACACCGATACTGCAGGACGGCATTTTGATGCCATCGACATCGTCCAGAGGTGCTGCCAGGGTGGCAAGAATCTGTTCCACCTTGGCGGGAACAGTGTCTGGGGATTGAATCCCGGTCAATAACACAACAAACTCGTCACCGCCCATGCGGGCCACCGTGTCCGTCTCCCGGATACAGCCTTCCAGCCGTCGTGCCAGTGTATACAGCACACGATCACCCGCGGCGTGTCCATACACATCATTAATGGCTTTGAAGCCGTTCAGGTCGAGAAACAGCAATGCCAGACCGCTTTCGTGGCGCTGGGCCGAACGCATGGCCGAGCTCAGTCGATCCTTGAACAGCGCCCGATTGGTCACTCCGGTCAGAGCATCATGATGGGCCAGGAAACGCAGTTCGTCCTCGGCCTGTCTCAGGGCCGTCACATCCCGTGCAACACCGATGCGTACGCCGTCCTGCTCCGACCATCGGGCAGACCACAGGATATGCACAACACTGCCATTTTTGTGGATATAGCGGTTACGAAAATCCGTGTGGGGTTTTCCACTCATGACCCTGACGATAGAGTCCTGTGTGGCGGTCAGGTCGTCAGGGTGCATATAACCCGTAATCAAGGTGCCAGTCAGCTCCTCGGGGCGATAGCCCAGCAGTGCTTCACAGGCATCACTCACAAAGACAATCTGGTTGTTCGCATCCACCACGAAGACCGTGTCCAGCATCAGATGGATCAATTTGGGGTAGAGCGCTTGCAGGTCAACGGGCATAGTTACGCATGGTCGTCAGATGTTAGCGGATTGGTACGTCAGTCTTACCCTGCCATGCTACCAGCTTCAGAAAACTCTCAACAATGGCGTCACACAGAACCACAGAATGAAGCTCAGAGAGATGATCAGCACCGCATTCATGCGGGCCGGTGCGGGTGAGTGTGCTGCATGGCGCAGCAGTATCACGAGCAGAAACAGGGCGTGCAGCACGATACCGGCAAGCGCGAGGCCGTAGAACTGAAAGCCCGCCACTTCAATGGCTACCGCACTCAACGCAGCCGCCATGCTGGTTGCCGCAGCCACGTACTTCGCGCCTGCCGGACCAAGACGAACCGCCAATGTGCGTTTGCCAGCGCCCTGGTCCGCTTCAAGATCAGGTATGCCGGCCAGCGTGATGGCCGCAAACACTGACAGGAACAGGGGCAGGGCCAACAGCCAGAGTACGGGCTCATGCCAGGCTGCACCCTGAAAAACAGCGCCGCACAACAGTACCATGATACTGTGAGTTGCGGCGACGTCCAGCTCACCAAGCCCGCGGTAGGAGAGCCGAAGCGGCGGCAATGTATAACCCAGGGCCATGACGAAGAGCAGGGCCAGCAGTATCGTGGTTGTCAACGGATTGACTACCGTAGTGAGCAGGGTGAACGCCCCGAGCAGCGCCAGAAGTGTCGTCAACAGCGCTCCACGATTGAGCTGGCGGCTGCTCAGCGCGCCATCTACCAGTACTCGCGAACCGCCGTTGAACGGGCTGAAGTGCCTGTTGTTCCGATCGCTTTCAAAGTCATGAACCTCGTTGCTCCAGACCGTTGCCATCTCCAGAAAAAACAGAATGGCGTAACCCAGCGCGTAGTGCAGCCAGGAGAATTCTGGTGCCAGCAAGGCGCCCAGTGTATAGGCGACCCAGGTCATGGGGTAGAACTGCAAGCGTATGGAGCGAAGCCAGGCCGCACTGGCCTGGCCCAGGCGCTGGGATCGGCTCAAGGGACCAGCGCTCAGGGCGCGTCCCCGGCGCTTTGCGACTTGAAGCCAGTTTGCCCGTTGCTTGTCATCGCTGAGGACGACCGGTCCGAACACGGTCTCTGCAGTGGTGCGAATACCACAAAAGCCCAGCGTGGCTCGACGCATCGCGTTGTGACCCGGCCGCCGGTTTAGCAGGCGGTGAATCACAGGCGGTGTGTCCATGGTGGTGATCAGTTCAGCCGTGCGGCCGGTCAGCAATTTGTCCCACTGTCTATGGTCGGAATGGAAACGGAAAGCCCAGCCGGGTAGCAGAATCCGGTCCAGAAAACCTTTTAACAAGGCAGGCATGGTACCCCACCAGGTGGGATAGACGAATACCAGGTGGTCAGCGCGTTTGATCAGTTCTCTGGCATTGACCAGGTCTGGCTCCAGTGCTTGCTGCTCAGGTGACGGTTCGCACACATCAGGATCGAAGTTCAACTCGGACAGCACTAACTCAATGACTTCAACGCCCGCCTGCCGGGCGCCCTCCACATAGGCCGTTGCCAGGCCTGCGCACAGGCTGTCGCTGCGGGGGTGGCCCTGGATGACCAGCACTGTCAGTTTGCCCGGCGTGGGGTCTGCGGCTTTGTTGCCAGCTCTCATGGCTGCCTCAGCCATCCTTGCCGCGCTTCAGCTCAAAGCCGCGAACAATTACATAAGCAATCAGTGCCACAACAAAAACAACCAGGTACATCCAGGCGATACCCTGCAGGCAGGCAATCAGGGTGCGGTAGATTTCCAGCACCCAGTGCTCGGCAGTAAGTTGCAGGATATCCATATCACGGAACTGAGCGCTGATGTAACGTTCCAGTTGCCCTATTCGCACGCCGGCGGAAATACCAACCACATAGGTAGCGAACATGACATAGCGCTGCCAGGCTGCGCTGATTTCATCCTGGATGATGCGGTTGAAGATGTCGCCGATAGGCTTGCTGAATACACGGGCTGCGGTGTACGACACGGCTACTGACAGACCGAGTGTGATGGCTAGCAAGGTAAAAAACATGTTCGCTCCGTGAATCGTTCTCTATCACCGAACATACTATGAACACAGCGGCCTGACCAGTCGCATTCAGGCCGTCAGAACCACCCATGGGCGTACCACATCCAAAGTGCCATTCCCATCATCATCAGATTCTCCGTCAGTGACACAAAGCCCAGCGGCACCTTGCTTGAGCCACCCACACAGGCACACTTGAGTTCGCGTTTATCCAGATAGACGGCTTTGAACACCGACGCGGCCCCCGCTGTGCCAATAAACAGCGCAAGCGGGATCGACAACCAGTTCAGCAGGCCCCCGACCATCAGTATACCTGCCAGTCCTTCTGCGTAGGGGTAGACATAACCGTATGGCACCCATCGACGTGCTATCAGATCATAATTGAGGAACATGGTGGAAAAGCTTTCAACGTCCTGCAGCTTCAGCAGGGCCAGCGCCACCATCGACAGGGCGATGAACCATTCAACAGTCTGCACCGAGAACCCGCTGCCATGCATGCCGAAACTCAGTGCCAGCGCGGTCAGCGCTGTCATGGAAAAAAGCGCTATGACCGGCCGGTAACTGGTGGCATCAGGATCACGAACGGGCTTGCCAAAATACTTGCGTACCGCCTCGTAACCGCCAATACGCTCACCGGCGATGAACGCCTGGGGGGTGGTCCTGACGTCATGCTTGGCCTTGAAGGCCTCAATCTCTTCACGGGAAGTGAGGTGATGGTCTTCCACATCAAGACCTTGTTGACGCAGCAGGTGCAGGGTTTTGCGCCCGTAGGGGCATTGATGCCCGGGTGTCATCATCCGGTAAAGCACTGCTTTTTTAGGGTTTGCACTCACGATTCAGCTCCTTTGCCAGCCTTGGTTTGAGTCTTCCGGGGTTTGCAAATCTACAGCAACAGCTTAAACTCCGTATCATGGTACGGAGTCAAGTGCTGTATGTTCACTATCGGGAAATTGGCAGCAAATGCTGGCGTTGGGGTGGAAACACTGCGTTTCTACCAGCGTAAGGGCTTGCTGGGCATCCCCGAACCAACGGGAAAGGTGCGCCAGTATGATGAGACGCATCTGTTGCGTGTCACCTTCATCAAGCGTGCCCAGGCTGCCGGTTTTACCCTCAAGGAAATCCGGCAGCTTCTGGAAATGGATGCATCGCAGCATCATCAGGCCGCGAGGGACCTGGCGCTGAAGCGCCTCGCAGCCATTGATGAGAAGGTGGCGCAGCTGCAAAGTGCGCGCACCGCGTTGAGGAAGTTGGCCCGTGATTGCGAACACAGCCGAAATCAACCCTGTCCGATTATTGCGTCCTTTGTTGACACCACACCGTAGTCTTCAAAGTAGCAGGTCACAGATCAGACGCGTGTCTTGACCGGGCCCGCCGCGCACCGGCTTCAGCGCCTATCAGGAATCAATAGGCTTCGTTTTCATCGCGCACGGTGACATGCAGTTCGCCCGTTGCGTCCATCGAAACGTTGAATAGGATGGGTCGGCAGCACACCTGGCAATCTTCAATGTACTCGTCCCCGGCGTCCTGAGGATCAATGAGTACGTCAATGATCTCTCCGCAGTACGGGCAGGCAACGGTCTGCTCTGTTAACGGTTCCATGGTTTATTGATCAGCTCCCGTTTCTGTTTGCAGGGCAAGCTGAATGACACCATAGCTCAACGTCATGAACCCGCCCGCAAAAATGGCATGGGCCAACCACCACATGTGATTCCAGGACGATCCCAACAGGAAAGCCAGGCCTGCCTGTGCAAGGAACATGGCTGAAAACGCGTAAACGGATGTAAAGGGTGAGCGTAAGCCGCGTATTGTTATGCTCAATGCAATGCTCAACATGATGCCCATGGCTGCAATTTCAATAATCCATCGCGACGGCGTTGCCCACTCAGACGCAACAACCAGGAACAGCAGCGGGTTGATGAGCACAAAAGCGCCGATCCAGGCCCACCAGAAATAACCGGCTGGCGCTTCATGGGCAGATTGTTCAGTACGTCCGTAAGCCTTCAGGCCGGCCAACATGCAAGCACTCATCACCAGGCGAGCGACCGGGCCAGACAGCGTGAACAGAGACAGGTGATCGTCAGAGAATCGAGCGGACAGGCCCTGGAAACCGTAAATGACGGTGACGCCCAGAAACCCGATCGTAAGCCAGCGTAGAAGAAATTCCCTGGAGTGACGATAGCAGCGGTAACTGATATAGGTGATGAATCCACTCTGCACCAAGGTGATGCCGATCACCAGTTCGTGCAGGCCATTGTGCTCAAAAAGAAGCGTGGGATCCTGAAAGACCAGCAGGTAGGCAATGGCTATGGCAGGGATCAGGCCGGCGAGCATCAGAACCTTCACCGCATACCCCTTGGCCAGCGTGCGGACGATACCCTGGTGCAAGGCTTGACTCGAGGATGTCATGATCACAACACCGCCTGGTTGAAGCATTTACTGCGTTTTCCTCATACTACACGCCAATACTTGCAGTGGCCAACTTACCGGCTGGAGTCCTCTCAGATGCAAATGCCGTGCTCTGAAAAAGGACGTGTGCCCCGAGACAAACTACCATTCCAGAAGTAGAGTTGCTCACTGCCGACCCGTATCTTTCTGTGCTGCGAGGACAGGAGTTCCGGATCTCGTATTGCACTGACTCCGGTCAATAGGCCGCCCCATTTTGTTATGCACAATAATGGTCCAGTAATTACTGGTGCATCCATGGGGCCTATCATGAAAAAGTTTCTGGTTATTTTGACTTCTGCGGTGATTGGCGCAGGACTTGTTTTCCTTTTTTCTGTTGAGCCAGCGCCGGCATATGCTCAGCAGGCGGCAGCTGAGGCGCCGATCTTCGAAATTGTTGTTACGGCACAAAAAATGCGGGTACAGGAAACCCAGCGCCCTATGGGCGATGCCAGGGTATCGATGAACTACATAGTGGGCTATGCGGATCTGGATTTGACGCGGCCGGAAGACCGGGTTGAGCTTGAAGAGCGTGTCCGGGTGGCCGCCGAGGAAATATGCGAGCTCCTGGCAGAGCGTTATCCTGGCAGTCAGACCAGTGCGGCTTCCTGCACGCGTCAAGCCTTGCGCGATGCCCTGGCGAGGGTGGCGGAAGCGATTGCGGCAGCGGCTGTTCGATAGTCAGTGGCGATCTTCCGAATGATTTTCATGACGGTAGTCAACACATAATTACCTGTCAGCGATCACAATGCAAAAGCGTCGATGATTGGCATCCGACGCAAATAATTCTGGAGGTATCAATATGAAAATGCTGACGACACCACGTCGGACTTGGATGCCCAGGCTGGATACGGATTTTGAAAGACTGTTTGACCGGTTTCCGGCAATGTTGTCTGCTGTGGATGAGCCCTTGGGGGCAGTGGACTGGAATCCGGCCGTGGACATTCGGGAAGAGTCGGATCACTTTCTTGTACTGGTGGACGTACCGGGAGTGGATCCCAAGGATATCAACATCACCCTGGAGAACAACATCCTGACAATCAGCGGGGACCGCAAGGAGGAGAAAGCTTCCGAGAACGGTAACTATCAACGTACGGAGCGTTTTCACGGCAGTTTCTATCGTCGCTTCAACCTGCCGGATGCGGTGGACTCAAAACAGGTCAGCGCCACTGCGCGCAATGGCGTCGTGGAGCTCACGATTCCGAGAAACAAGCACGCCAAGGCCAGCAGGATTGCAATAAAGACCTGATATGACACAAAAAAAGGGGCCATCCCAGTGGGTGGATGGCCCCGCACTGACTAGTGCAGCTGAAATTCGCATCCGCTGTTCAATCGAGGACGAAAGTTACACGCATGTCAACACGGTAGCCATTGATCTTGCCGTTCTCAATGGTTACCTTCTGCTCCGAAATCCACGCTCCCTTGATATTGCGGACAGTCTTCGACGCGGTCTGAATGCCGCGCCGAATGGCGTCTTCGAAACTGTCTGGTGAGGTGGCACTTACTTCAATGATTTTGGCAACAGACATGGCCTGCCTCCTGAATTCGAAAATGGAACGGCAGTCTTCATAGTGCGCCTGTATATGAACCACGTCATTGACCGCCGTCAACCTTCCATCTCTTTGCCCGCTTCGTTGTCGTCGGGACTGATGACAGTGGTCAATAATGACCTGCGTCATTCCGTGGCAGTATGAAAAGTAACTGTAGGTACTTGACCGGAGAATGAAAATGTCCAGCACTGACGCGCGATTTCTTGCTGGCGACATAGGTGGCACCTGGTTGCGATTGAGGATGGTGGAAACCAGGAGGTCGCACTGGGGTGTCTGCCACGAAGCGATATGGGTCAGCCGGGACTTTGAGTCGCTTGAGCAGGCAATACAGAAGTTTCTTGATGAGTTGTCACGGGCTGAACGCGCTTCGCTGTGCGGTGTCTGGTTGGCTGTGGCTGGTCCTGTTATTGATGGTCGGGTCCAGTTCACCAATTTGCCGTGGTGCGTGAACGAGAAAATGTTGTCCGATCGTTTGTCGTTGCCGAGAGTGCATCTGCTCAATGACATCGAAGTGCAGGCTCACCTGCTCGCAGCCACCGATGGCACTTCGTCGCTGGTCACGCTCCAGCGAGGCCGGGCAGAGTCAGGGCGTGGCCTGATCGTTGCTGTGGGCACCGGTCTGGGATTGGCCAGTTGGTATCAGAGTGACCGGGTTCTGCATGTGTTCCCCTCAGAGGGTGGGCACTGCGACTTCGCCCCTGCAACAACCTGGCAAGTGGAATTGTGGCGCTGGATGCACGCTCGCCACTCGCATGTCAGTTACGAGCGCGTGATTTCGGGGCCGGGGCTGGCAGCGTTGTTCGATTTTATCCGGCAACGGGATGTTACCGAAACATCTGACCAGCGTGTGGCCGACCGGGCTGCAGAGATTGTTCGAATGGCAGAGAGTGATGGCGATGAAAGTGCTTTCCAAGCGATTGATCACTTTGCCAGGATGCTTGGTGCGTTCTGTGGCAATGCCGCACTCCACACCTTGGCAACAGGGGGTATTTACCTGACTGGCGGGGTTGTACGAAATTTGTACCCTTACCTGCGCAAGGATACATTCAACCGGTCGTTCCACCAAAAGGGGCGAATGACCGATGTGCTGGAGAACATCCCGTTATACGCCGTGACCATGGCCGAGCCCGGGCTAGAGGGCATCACGCGTCTTGCCTTGCTGCACTATGCCGAGCAGGGCTGAGTCATACACTGCTTCGTAGGCCTGGGCCGCCTGCGACCAGTTGCAGGGGCGTGCCATGGCGTTCGCGATCATACGATTCCAGGTGGCCGGTGATTGTGTTCTTTGTTCCAGCGCTCTGTCCACTGCCTGCAAGATACCGTCAGGGTCCATGGTGTCTATCAGGAATCCGGTTGCCTTGACTGCACCGGAGCGCGGGTCGAACACGGTATCAAGGAGACCACCGGTACGACTGGCAATGGGCAATGTGCCACAACGCATGGCATGGAGCTGGGCCAGGCCACAAGGTTCGTAGCGCGACGGCATCAGCAGCAGATCGGCGCCAGCGTAGAGTCTGCCTGCCAAGGCTTCATCGAACCCGGCGTGGAACACGAGTCGACCAGGGAACTTCCGCGTAGCGGCACGCAGTGCGCGCTCAGACGTTTGATCGCCCTCCCCAAGAACGATGAGGTGGACCGGACGCTCCATCAGAGCTGGCAGAGCCCTGATCAGCAAGTCGATACCCTTCTGTTCGACCAGACGTCCGATCCAGATCAGGATAGCAGGTTCGCCTTCAATGCCCGGAGACAGAGCCAGTTCGGCAATCAGTGATTCACGCATGCGGCGTTTTTCCGGCAAACCGCCAGGGCTTGGCAGCCTGCGGGTATCAATCCCATTGAGAATGCCGGTCAAACGATCACTGCGTGACTGCAGCAGCCCCTCCAGGCCGCAACCGTGTGTCGGTGTGCGGATTTCCTCAGCATGGGTCGGGCTTACAGTGGTCAGCCAGTCAGCGTAAACCAGGCCGGCCTTGATGAGCGCGATGTCCCCGTGAAACTCCAGGCTGTCGGGACGGTAATGCTCGGCTGAGACACCCAGTCGCGGTAGCAGGTTTGCCGAGAACCGGCCCATATAGCCCAGGTTGTGAATGGTGAATACCGAGGCTGCCAGGCTACCCTCCTGCTTCATCCAGAGAGCGGTCAGCGCAGTGTGCCAATCATGACAGTGCACCACGTCAGGTTGCCATTTTACAGGCAGGTTGTTCAATGCAAGGTCAGCAGCCACGCGGCTCAGACGAGCGAACTGTACGGGGTTGTCGGCCCAGGGCCGACCCCTGCGGTTCAGGTAAATTCGTTTATTGCGCCGCAAAAGCGAAGGGCTGGACAACAACCATACGGGAGGGCTCTCCTCCGTGGCCTTACGTTCCAGAAGTCGCATCCGTCCGCCGGAAACAAGCGTCACCAGCCGGGCGTTCTGCACCATTTCCCGGTCGTACGCCGGTACCAATACCCGAACATCATGGCCACGCTCACGCAGTGCATTCGGCAGCGCGCCAATCACTTCCCCGAGACCACCAACACTGATCAAGGGTGCCATTTCGGCGGCTACAAACAGTACTCTGAGTTTCTTTTTCACGGGTCGTCCTCCGGTTTGAACCAGACCGCGCCCAAGGGTGGGAGTGTGATGTCCATGGAGCAGGGTCTACCCATCCAGGTTGCGCCAACGGCCCTTGCCTGGCCTTGATTGCCCACGCCACTGCCGCCGTAGTTGGTGGAATCGGTATTGAGACACTCCCGCCACCGGCCGGGGCGCGGAACACCAATGCGATATGCGTGACGGGGTACGGGGGTGAAGTTGAACACTGCGATCATCACCGACGCATTTTCGGGATCGTGTGCGCGGCTGTCCCTTCGCAGAAAACTGATCACCGACTGATCCGCGTCGTGGCAGTCGATCCATTCAAACCCGCAGGCGTCAAAATCGCCCGTGTGGAGCGCCTCGTACTCACGGTATTGGCGGTTCAGTTCCGCCACCAGGCAATAAAGCCCCTGGTGCAAGTCATGTTGCAGCAGGCTGTAGTCCACCTGGCTCTCATGACACCATTCCCTGTCTTCACCCAGATCGTTGCCCATAAAGAGCAGCTTTTTCCCGGGATAGGCGAACAGATACGCATACAACAATCGAAGGTTGGCGAACTGTTGCCAGCGGTCGCCCGGCATCCTGGCTAGCAATGAGCCCTTTCCGTGCACCACCTCATCGTGAGAGAAAGGCAGTACGAAGTTCTCGTGGAAGGCGTACAGCAGACCAAAAGTCAGCTGATCATGATGGAAGCGGCGATGAACCGGGTCGTGTCGCAGATACGCCAGGGTGTCATGCATCCATCCCATGTTCCACTTCATCGAAAAACCCAGGCCGCCAAGGTGAACGGGACGGCTGACGCCTGGCCAGGCGGTTGACTCCTCGGCAATGGTCACAGTACCCGGACACTCGCGATGGGTGACCGTGTTGAGTTGTTGCAGAAAGGCCACGGCCTCAAGATTTTCCCTGCCGCCGTGACAATTGGGTATCCACTCCCCCTGTTGTCTGCCGTAGTCCAGGTACAGCATGGCTGCCACGGCATCAATGCGCAGTCCATCCAGGTGAAACACCTCCAGCCAGTACAGAGCGCTGGAGATGAGAAAACTGCGTACCTCATGGCGGCCGAAATTGAACGCCATGGTGTCCCACTCTGCCGTTTCACCCTGCCGCGGATCTGCATGTTCGAACAGGGCAGTGCCGTCGAAGCGGATCAGGGCATGGGCATCTTTCGGAAAGTGGGCCGGCACCCAGTCAAGGATCACGCCAATGCCCGCCCGGTGCAACGTGTCCACAAAGTGCCGGAAGTCGTCAGTGTCACCAAATCGGCTGGTGGGCGCAAAGTAACCGGTAGTCTGATAACCCCAGGATGCGTCAAAGGGGTGTTCGGTCATTGGCATCAGTTCCACATGTGTGAAACCGGACCGCTGTAACTCGGCTACCAGGGCATCGGCCAGCTGGCGGTAACCCAGAAAACTACCGTCCGGATTTCGGCGCCATGAACCGGCGTGCAGTTCATAAATGGATATCGGTGCGTGGCGCCAGTCAGGTCGGTGCTGCAACCAGCCCGCATCCTGCCAGGGGTGACGTGAATGCCCTTCCACCACACAGGCGGTGCGCGGGCGGCATTCGAACTGTCTTGCAAAAGGATCGATCTTTTCGGCGACTTCGCCGCTGTCCCGGTTGCGCAGTTCGAACTTGTACAGCGCACCCGCTTCAAGACCCGTTACAAACAGAGACCAGACGCCGCTGTTGCCTTGTACATGCATGGCATGGCGGCTGCCGTCCCACCCGTTGAAGTCCCCGATTACACAGACCCGGTCAGCATTGGGCGCCCAGACGGAGAACAGCACACCCTGTTGACCGGACCGGGTTCGCAGATGCGCGCCCAGAAACTGCCATGCCCGGCAGTGCTCACCGCGGGCAAAGCTGCTCAGATCTTGCGGATCCAGGGTGCGCTGCGCCATGTCCTTCTCCTGTTAGCAGGCATTCTCCGGGATAGGCGAGCTTCGGGCGTTGATTGCGGTCAACACATGGCCCCGCACACAGTGTTGGAATGAGCAGACCATTGGGCAAACCGGGTTTTCCATGAAGTATACGAAATGGGCTTCCAACAGTCGCTTTATCAGCTTGCTCACCCGCGACACCCTGGCACTGGTTCTGGCCGGAGGTAAGGGCACTCGGCTGGGTTCTCTGACATCGCACCGGGTGAAACCGGCGGTGCCGTTCGGTGGGCATTTTCGTATCATCGATTTTGCACTTTCCAATTGTGTCAATTCCGGCATACGCCGTATTGGTGTGTTGACCCAATACAAGGCGCATTCACTGATCAGGCATATACAGCACGGCTGGGGTTTTCTGCGCGCCGAGTTGGGAGAATTCGTTGAGTTGCTGCCGGCACAGCAACGTGTCCGGGAAGACTGGTATCAGGGAACTGCGGACGCTGTATACCAGAACATGGATATCATCCGCCTGCATCAACCAAGGCACCTGATGATATTGGGCGGAGATCACATCTACAAGATGGATTACGGTGCCATGCTGGCCGCGCATGCCAGCAACCAGGCAGACGTGACGGTGGGCTGTATGCCGGTGCCGCTGGCAGGTGCGTCGGCATTCGGCATCATGCAGATTGACGCAGATAACCGCGTTCAACACTTCAAAGAAAAGCCGACTCACTGCGAAGGTATGCCCGATGCACCTGACACTGCGCTGGCATCCATGGGCATCTACGTCTTCAATACCGAGTTCCTCCTGTCGCGCTTGCTGGTTGATGCCACCCGCGACGACTCCAGTCATGACTTTGGCAAGGACATCATTCCTGCGGCAGTGGCCGACGCCCGGACATTCGCTTTCCCCTTTCGCAAGACCCGCGACGGCCCTCCCGCATATTGGCGGGATGTGGGTGATATTGATTCCTATTGGGAGGCAAATCTGGAACTCACGGGCATTACGCCAGAGCTTGATGTCTACGATCGCTACTGGCCGATTCTGACCTGGCAGCGTCAGGCGCCGCCGGCAAAGTTTGTGCTCGACAATGACGGGCGCCGGGGCACGGCGATCAACTCCATGATTGCTGGTGGGTGCATCGTCTCCGGTGCGCTGATCAATCACTCACTGCTGTCCTCGCACGTGACAGTTGACGAGGGCAGTCTCATCGAGGATTCGGTCATACTTGAGGACGTCAAGGTGGGCCGTAATGTGCGCATTCGCAGGGCAGTGATCGAGACCGGTTGTGTGATTGGTGATGGCCTGCGAATTGGAGAGAATCCCGCAGAAGATGCTCGTCGCTTCGAACTCAGCCCTGGTGGCATCGTTCTGGTGGCACCCGAAATGCTCGGTCAGGAAGTCAGTCATGTCCGATGAAGCTCTCCGTGTTGTGCTCTGCTGGCATATGCACCAGCCAGACTATCGCGAAGCATTCACTGGTCAGTTCCAGATGCCGTGGACTTACCTGCATGCCATCAAAGGTTATGCCGACATGGCCGCTCATGTGGAACATGCAAAAGGGGCAACCGCTGTGTTCGATTTTTCCCCGGTTCTGCTGGATCAGATCGAGGATTATGCCGGCCGCTTGCGCCAGTATCTGCAGACCGGTGTGCCTTTGCGTGATGCGCTGCTGGATGCCCTGGCAAGCCCGGTGCTGCCTACCGGAGAAGATGAACGACGGGGCCTGCTCCGAGCCTGCCTTGCGGTAAACAGCCATCGCCTGGAGCCGCGTTTTCCCGCCTATCGCCGACTCGCGCAGATGGCACGCTCGTGGCTGGAGCATGGGCTCAGTCCGGACTATGTGGAAGACCGGCTGATCGTTGATCTGCTGGTGTGGTTTCATATTGTCTGGTTGGGGGAAACAGTCCGGCGCGATGATCGCCGAGTGGATCAACTGGTGTCCCGGGGCAGTGGTTTCACGCTGGCTGATCGCAGGTTGTTGATTACCCTGATCGCCGATGTTCTGGAGGATCTCCCGTCGCGGTACCGCAGGCTGGCTGACAATGGCCGCATCGAAACGGCGACCTGTCCGTATCATCATCCTATCCTGCCCTTGCTGCTTGACTTTGAAAGTGCGCTGGAAGCCCGGCCCGGACTGACACTTCCGGCCGCTGCCAGGTACCCGGGTGGCGAGCAGCGTGCCCGGTGGCATCTGGATTCTGCTGCAATCCGTCACAAACAGACGTTTGGCAGCACGCCAGCCGGCTGCTGGCCTGCCGAGGGAGCGCTGAGTGAACAGAGTCTGGCCTTGTTGTCCGGCAGTGGATTTCGATGGACGGCGAGCGGGCAGGCGGTGCTTCGCAACAGTCTGGCCACCGGTCACCATGACTCCGACTCACTGCATCGGCCCTATCGCCTGCAGGGGCAGGGACCGGTCTGCTTTTTTCGTGATGATGGTCTGTCAGATCTGATCGGATTCACATACCAGAGCTGGCATGCCGATGATGCCGTTGCGGACCTCGTCCGCCACCTGGAAAACATTGCCAGGAAGCCGGCTGAAAGTGGTCGGGTGGTTCCCATCATTCTGGATGGTGAAAACCCCTGGGAACATTACCCGGACAGTGGCTTTCATTTTGTCGGCGCGCTTTACCGGGCTCTGGCTGAGCACCCGGGTCTGGAAATGACCACCTTCTCCCGTTGTCTGGATGATCCTGCAGTACCGGTTCGCACACTGGACCGTTTGTGCGCTGGCAGTTGGGTGTACGGCAGTCTCGACACCTGGATCGGACAGGAAGACAAGAACCGGGCCTGGGACTTGCTGGTGTCCGCGAAGCGTGCCTGGGATGCGGCGCCGGATCCTGTTCGTGAGCAGACGGCCCACAAGCTGGCAGTCTGCGAAGGTTCGGATTGGTTCTGGTGGCCAGGTGACCAGAACCCGGATGTCTCCGTTTCGCGATTCGAGCGGATGTTCCGTCTTCATCTGGCCGATCTCTATCGGCTGCTGGGTCAGACTCCGCCGGAACGCTTGGCCCACCCTTTTTCGCGGGGTGGTGGATCAGCGGAAAGTGGTGGGACCATGCGTCCATCGGTGTGACATGCACAGACAGTTTGCCTTCGGCCGGCGGCGCGCCGGCATACTTCTCCACCCCACCTCGCTGGCGGGGCCGGGTGCCAATGGTACGCTGGGCGAGCGTGCCAGGGCATTTCTGGATTTCCTGACCGAAGCGGGGATCAGTGTGTGGCAAACCCTGCCCCTGCTGCCGGTCAATCAAAGCCTGTCGCCGTACCAGGCCTTCTCGCTGTTCGCCGGCGACACGCGATTGATTGACGCTCGCGATGTGATTGATGCCTTTGAGCTCGCGCATGATGAGGACGGCCCGGCATCGGACGACCTTATGCGGGCTGCCGCGAATTCGCTACGCAGTGGGGAGATGTCAACAATGGATCACGCCTTCCAGGCGTTCTGCAAACACCATCACTACTGGCTGTACCCATGGTGCCAGTTCCGAGCCCTGCGACAGCGATTCCATGATGCGGAATGGACGGACTGGCCGAGGTCATTCCGGTGCTTCGAGGCGGACCCGGTACTGCCCTGCGACCCCGATTTGACCACGCTGATGAATGAAGAGGCGTACCGTCAATTCCTGTTCCACCAGCAGTGGCGCCGACTCAAGACTGAAGCCAATGCTCGGGGTATCGCTCTGTTTGGCGACTTGCCCTTTTATCCATCGGCAGACAGCGCTGATGTCTGGCAATATCCCTCGCTGTTCGACCTGGACGAACGCGGTCGACCGCGCCGAATTGCCGGTGTGCCGCCGGATATGTTCAGTGCCACCGGACAAAGCTGGGGTACACCGGTCTATCGTTGGCAGCAACACAAAAAGGAGGGGTTTGATTGGTGGTTGCGCCGTTTGACCACGCAACTGGAGCGCTTCGATATTCTGCGAATCGACCATTTCATCGGGCTGCATGCCTGCTGGTCGCATCCGTGGCACACCGCTGCATCCGAGGGGCAATGGACACCGGTACCCGGTGATGAATTGCTGACCTGTATAGTCCGTCGATTGGGTGCACTGCCACTGGTGGCGGAGGACCTGGGATCGATGCAGCCAGAGGCGCGGGCGCTGCAACGGGCACACCAGTTGCCGGGGATGCGAGTGCTGCAATTCGGCTTCGATGGTGAGTCCGACAATCCACATCACCCCGAGCTGCTGGAGAACGATTGTGTGGCATACACCGGCACGCACGATAACAACACGATCGTTGGATGGTGGGATGAATTGTCGCAGTCGCAGAAGAGCCGTGTCCAGGCGGTTCTGGAGAAGGATCACAGCACACCGCCCGGAGAAGCTCTGCACTGGCGGATGAATCGGCTCTGTCTCGGTTCACCGGCGCATCTGGCTGTATTGCCCATGCAGGATGTGCTCGGTCTGGGCAGTGAAGCGCGTATGAATCGCCCGGGCACGGAACAGGGCAACTGGTCCTGGCGTTTGCAGGGAGACGAGCAATTTGGCTTGCTGGCCGCCCGCTTGCGTGAACACGTGATGGCCTGTGGGCGCCTGACTGCCTAAAGCCAGGTCATGCGACCGGCCTCCAGTGGATGACTCAGGAGCGGGTGGCACGGGTAGAGGCGACAGCGCATTGTGTGCAGGCCGGTGTCAGGCACTGTTACGCGCAGCCGATAACATGCCGATGTGTTTGAAGCCGCGGACTTGTCCGGGGTCAGCGGATACACCATCAATTGGGAATTACCCTGATGCGTGTCATGGCGCGTGAGCAGGCACTCCAGAATGACATCTTCAGTTGACAGGGCCCCGAGTTCAGCGTCAATCACCAGCTCCAGGGGTTGTCCGGTGTGCAGGCTCACCGGTGGCGATTGCCGCCATGACAACACAACCTTATCCCAATGCTCCTGAATCCTGTTCTTCCACGTGGCCAGCTCTTCCGCACCGCGCCCGGCCTGCTGCAACAAACGTGTCGAATGCGCGGCCGCTGGCTCGTAAAGTTTGCGGGAGTAGTCCATGACCATGCGTTCAGCATTGAAGCGCGGCAGCGCAGTGAACATGGATCGTTTTGAGCGAGCGATCCACTCCGGTGAGTACCCGCCTGTGCCACTGCGAAAATAGGCTGGAATGATTTCGTTTTCAAGCAGGCCCAGCAGATCCTCTCCTTCTGTCAGGTCGCGTTCCTCTGCGCTGAGTTCGCTCCCGTGTGGCCAAACCGCCCAACCGTTCTCACCATCGTAACCCTCGGCCCACCAGCCATCGAGCACACTGAGATTGATGACGCCATTGATGGCCGCCTTCTGCCCGGAGGTGCCACTGGCTTCCATCGGATACTCCGGCGTATTCAGCCAGATGTCCACCCCGGTGACCAGCTTGCGGGCCAGGGCCATGTCATAACCCTCGATGAGAAACACCCGGTCCCGAAACGGGGGCCTGGAGGCAAAGTCATGGATGCGTCGGATCAGAGACTGGCCAGCGGTATCCTGCGGATGCGCCTTGCCGGCAAAAAGCAGGATCACGGGGCGATCGGGATTGTCCAGCAGCCGACCCAGACGATTGATATCCTGGAAGATGAGCAGAGCCCTTTTGTAGCTGGCAAAGCGTCGGGCGAAACCGATGATCATCGGTTGGGTATTCTCGGCTGAGAACGTTGCCTTCATGGTGTCGATCCGGGCTCGCGTGTAGTGGTTTCGCGTGTATTGGGCAATCAGTTTTTCACGCAGTTCCTCCAGCATGTCACTTTTCAGGCAGCGGGTCAGGCTCCAGAACCGGTGATCGGGAATACTGCGGATGGTTCGCTCCCAGAACGCGTGGTCCTGCAGGTTCTGCCGCCACTCAGGGAAGCGTCCATCCAGAAAGTTGACCCATTCGCGCGCCAGGAATGTCGGCACATGTACCCCATTGGTGATGGGAATGATCGGGCTTTCTTCCGGGGTGATATCCGGCCAGATGTAGGACTCTATTCGTGCAGCCACGTCCCGATGTACTCTGCTGACCCCGTTGTGGAATCGCGAACCCCGCAGGGCCAGGGCAGTCATGTTAAAGCTGTCGGTTCGTTGGGGAGAGGCCCCGAGGTGCAACAACCGTTCCGTGGAAACACCCAGGGAATGGGCAATGCTGCTGAGGTACTTGCTGGCCAGCTCGCGATCAAACAGATCATGACCAGCCGCCACCGCGGTATGGGTAGTGAACACCGTGGCTGCTGCCACAGCCTCCAGTGCCGCGTCAAAGTGCATGCCGCTGGCGACCAGTGACTGGCAACGCTCCAGAATCAGGAATGCCGGATGCCCTTCGTTGACGTGCCAGACATCCGGGTTGATACCCATTGCCCGGAGTGCTCTGGGGCCGCCGAGACCGAGTACAAGTTCCTGGGTGATACGCAGGGTACGGTCGCCGCCATACAACTGATGTGTGATGGAGCGATCCTCAGGCGTATTTTCAGGCAGATCCGTGTCCAGCAGATAAAGACTGCGGCGGCCGACTGCAAGCCGCCAGGCAGCAATGCTGATTTCCCGCCCTGGCAACTGTACTGACAAGCGGATGGCCTGCCCCTTGTCATCCAGCGCCGGTACCACGGGTATATCCTCCAGATTCACATGCCCGTTATGCATTTCCTGATTGCCGTCCCGGTCAAGTTGCTGGAAAAAATAGCCTTGACGGTAAAGAAGCCCCACTGCCACAAAGTTCAAGTTGAGATCGCTGGCAGCTTTCAGTTGGTCACCGGCCAGAATGCCCAGTCCACCGGAATACAGATGCAGGCTTTCATGCAGACCATATTCCATACAGAAATAGGCTATCAGCGGTTCCCGGGATGCCCCCCGATCAGCCGTGACAAGCTTGCTATGACGGCTGGCCAGATAGTTGTCAAAACCGTCAAGCACTTCCTTGAGCTGCAAAAGAAAGGCCGGATCGTTGGTCAGTGCATTCAGCCGACGTTGTGAAACACGGCGCAGGAAAATCCGCGGATTATGCGAGCAGGTGGACCAGAGCACAGGGTCAATGCGGTGAAACAGGCCCCGGGTTCGCCGATCCCAGCTGTAGTACAGATTGTTTGCCAGCTCTTCCAGACGAGACAACTCTTCGGGAAGTTGTGCGCTGACTTCCAGAGAGTGTGTGCCATCAACCATTCTGTCTCTCCCGGAGAGGTGCCGCGCAGCGATATACGCATCGGTTATTCTCGTAAAATATAGAACGATTCACATATACTGGTATTGACTATGATCAATGCCAATCATAGGCTGACTTTGCGCACTTTTTCGCGAAGAGGGTCTCAATGACCGGAATGGAGCGCCGCCATCCAGACAGGAGTCCTGCCTGGGAACCCCATTTGCTTTCGACCGTTCTTGATCGGGCCGAACAGATCATTATAGCTCTCGATTCTGAAGGTCGTGTCTGTCTTTTTAACCACCACTGTACAGCCATCACCGGGCATACTCGGGAATCCGTGCTGGGAAAACGTCCTTCTCCGATTCTCTTCAGTCGTCAGGAAGAAAATCGACTGCTTCACCATCTGAGCTGCATTGATCGCCAGAGCAACAGTGGTCTGCTGGCCAGTCAGTGGCAGCTTGCCAGTGGTGTGTCCCGGCGAGTATCACTTCTCTGGACCGAGGTCAGGGATGATCGTGGAATACTGATCTGCCATCTGGGTATGACATCGGAGGGCGCGCATCTGACACGTGCCATCATTGAATCGGCCATTGACGGCATCATCACCATCGACCACAGCGGCGTGGTGCAGAGCTTCAACGCGGCTGCCGAGCGTATCTTTGGCTACAGTCGCGAAGAGGCCATAGGCCGCAATGTCGCTTTTCTGATGCCTTCGCCGGATCGGGAGCAGCACGATGCCTATCTGAAGCGTTTCCTGGAAACACGGCAGCCGCGAATCATCGGCAGTGGCCGTAATGTGATGGGTCTTCGAAAGAACGGAACCCAGGTGCCTGTGCGGCTTGCGGTGGGGGAATATGAAGTCCAGGGCAAGACCATGTTTGTCGGTTTCACCCAGGACCTGTCAGCCCTTGAGCAGGCGCGAACCGAGGCAACTTATTATCTGGAAAAGCTTGCTCACCTGAATCGTATCAATGCCATGGGGGAAATGGCGTCCAGCATGGCTCACCAGATACGACAACCACTGATGGCGATTCAGAGCTTTGCCACTGTGGCCCGGAACGCATTGACAGCCCGTGATACCGCAGCCGAGGACAATCCCGGAGGCTGCGCGGAACGTGCACTGGAGGAAATCATCCGGCAGAGCACCCATGCCAATGACATCATCAAGGAAATGTGCCTTTTCCTGAAGCGTGACCAGCAGCCGAGGAAAGAAGCTGCCGATATGATCTCGATCACAAGAAACGTATTGACATTGCTGTCGCATGAACTGTGCTCGGTTGGTATCAGTGTTGAACTGGAAACGGACAATCCACCCTGTGTATGTCATGTGAATCGTGTTCAGGTGGAGCAGGTGTTGTACAACCTCATCAGCAACGCAATCGATGCTCTGCGGGAGGTGGCAGGCCCGAAACAACTGCGTCTGGTTTGCCAACGATCCGACGAAGAACAACGGTGTATGATCAGCATCCAGGATAACGGGCTGGGGCTTCCGCATGAGGATGTTGAGCAGCTCTGTGAGCCAGGTTTCACAACAAAATCGGACGGGCTGGGCCATGGGCTGGCTATCTGCCGATCCATTCTGGAACATCATGGTGGAGAACTGCAGGCGGAAAACGCCGACGGTGGTGGCGCCATTTTTCGATTCAATCTCCCCCTGGTATCGGAGGCACCATGAACCAGGAGCCCGGTTTAGCCATAATCGTTGATGATAACCCGGGTGTGCGGCATTCGCTGGAGGCGTTGTTGTCCTCAGCCGGGCTTGTCACGCGCAGCCATGAACGCGGAAGCGAACTGCTGGAGTTCGGCCTTCCCACCGGTCCAGCCTGTGTCTTGTTGGATCTTCGGATGCCAGGGGAGTCGGGCATTCAGATCCAGCAGTCGCTGCGGGCGTTGGACCCTTATCTGCCCGTCATATTTCTCAGCGGTGATGCTGATGTGCGGTCTGCTGTGTTGGCCATGAGAGATGGCGCACAGGACTTCCTGGAGAAAGGCAATGTCAGTCCGAATGAACTGATCAGGCGGGTGGTATCGGCCGTGCAGGATCACCGAATGCATCTGGAGGCAGCACAGCGTACCGAGTTGCGGCGAACCAGGATCCGCAACTTGAGCCCCAGGGAGCGGGAAGTTGCGATTCTGGTCGCACGGGGCAAAGCCAACAAGGTCGTCGCACGGGATCTAGGCATCAGCGAGCGAACTGTCGAGATCCATCGAGGCCATGCCATGCGAAAGCTCGGCTTGCGTTCGGTGACCGATCTGGCCCGGCTGATTGATGAGCTGAATCACGAATCAAAGGAGGATACAGGGGAAACATAGGGGGAATCCCCTAGTGGGAACCTCGTATAGCAGCTCTGCTTTTAACGGCGTTACTCTGAACAGCAGTCAGTTCAATGCCTATATGGTCAGGGTTGTGGAGCAGATCATGCCGCAGGTTGCCGCACAGCAAGAACGAACAGGACTTTTCAGTGTGGTTGAGCGCCAGTCTCGTCCGGTTGGGGGATTTCCGTTTCCGGTGCAGACCCAACGCGAGTCCCGGGTTCTGCGTCGCGGTGAGCATCTGTTTCGCAGCGGAGATCGGGTTCGGCAGGTCTATCGCGTCATTGGTGGCGCGTTGAAAAGTTACATCATGCACCGCGATGGTGACGAACAGATCATCGGTTTCTACCTGCCGGGCGACCTGATCCCATGTGATGTACTGGACGATGGCTTTGCCGCATTGTCCTCGGTGGTCGCCCTGGATACATCCAGTGTGGCGCGCGAGGCACTGAACGGTTCGGTCGCGGAGAACAGCATTACGGAACGGCATGTTTACCACAGCATGCGGCAGGAGATTTTCCGCCTGGCGAGACTGTTGTACATGGAGCGCAGCAGTACGGAAGCTCGCCTCGCACGTTTTTTGCTGGATTACTCAGAGGCTCAGGCAAGCCGTGGTTACGATCGGAACGAATTCCGATTGCCTATGGGACGAAAGGATATGGCTCGGTACATCGGCCTAGTGCCTGAAACAGTCTCGAGAATTTTCAGTCGCCTGCGTGATCGCGGCATCCTGCAGGTTGAAAACAACCATATCCGCATTATCGACCGTGTCGCGCTGACTGCCATTGCAGTTGGTGAGGACTGAGCCAACCATGCCGCAGGATTTCGGGTCGCAACGACGTGAAATGGTAAATCGCCAGCTCAGTCGACGTGGCATACATAACCCCGCCGTGTTGGCGGCCATGGCGGAAGTGCCTCGCGAGAACTTTGTGGGTGAACAGTATCGCGAGTGGGCATACCGCGATTCACCCCTGCCAATCGAAGAAGGCCAGACCATCTCCCAGCCCTATGTTGTTGCCTTGATGATTGAGGCACTTGAGTTGAAGCCCGGTCACAGGGTTCTTGAGGTTGGTGCCGGTTCCGGTTATGCGGCGGCGGTGCTCAGTCGGATCAGCGAGCGGGTGTTTGCCATTGAGTACCATGAAAAGCTGGTTGAACTGGCTCGCGAGCGTGCAGTCAACCTGGGTTACGACAACATCGAGTTGCTGTGTGGCGATGGTACACGCGGCTGGCCGGCCTATGCCCCCTACGATGCCATCCTGGTTTCCGCCGGCGGTCCGGATGTGCCGCCGTCATTATTGCAGCAACTGAAGATTGGCGGATGTATTGTGATTCCGGTGGGGGATCACACACATAGCCAGGAGTTGCTGCGTATCCGTCGTGTCAGGGAGCATGAGTACGATCAGGAGTCACTTGGGCGGGTACAGTTCGTGCCGCTGGTCGGCAGTGAGGGCTGGCGAGGTGGCGACACCGACGCAACGGCAGCACCGCCACGGCCGACATTCGACCTGTCCATCCAGCGACGCCACCTTGCCGGTAAGATTGCGCGTGTCTGCGAACCTTTTGAGGACATTGAAACGTCAGATCTTGAGTCCCTGCTGGAGCGAATATCCAGGGCGCGCGTGGTATTGCTGGGGGAAGCCACTCATGGCACGTCAGAATTCTACCGTATGCGCGCTCGCATTACGCGGGAGCTGATTTTACACGGTGGATTCAACATCGTGGCGATCGAAGCGGACTGGCCGGATGTCGCCGTGATTGATCGATACGTGCGCCAATGGAACGGCCATGTTGGTCCGGGTGAGGCTTTCAGTCGTTTCCCGCAATGGATGTGGCGCAATCGAGAGACGCTGGATTTCATCAACTGGCTCGCAGAACACAATGGCCGGCTGGGGCGCACTGAGGAGAAAGCCGGTATTCATGGGCTGGATATCTATAGCCTGTACAGCTCCATTGCCAATGTGCTGGACTACCTCGAACGCGTGGACCCGGCAGCTGCCGCGCGTGCTCGTACCCGTTATGCCTGCTTCTCTCCGTGGGAAAAGGAGCCTGCTGTTTATGGTCAGGCGACGGTGGCGGGTGAGAGGAAAGACTGCGAGGAGGAAGTCGTGGCCACCCTGCGCGAGCTGTTGGAGAAGCGAGTGGCGTACAGCAGGGCGGATGGAGAGGCGCTGTTTGATGCCGAGCGCAATGCCCGGTTGATCCAGAGCGCCGAACAGTATTACCGGGTGATGTATCATGGTTCCCGGGAGTCGTGGAACCTGCGCGATCGCCATATGTTTGAAACGCTGCAGGCGGTCGTGTGTCACCGGGGCGAGGATTCACGAGCCGTGGTCTGGGCACACAACAGTCATGTGGGCAACGCAGCCCACACCGAAATGGGTATGCGCGGTGAGCTGAACATAGGTCAGCTCGCGCGAGAAGCCTGGGGTGATGACGTGCATCTGATCGGATTTGGCACTGATCACGGTACGGTTGTCGCCGCCTCGGAGTGGGACGGTGACGCCCGCATCACTCAGGTCACCCCATCTCTGCCGGACAGTTATGAAAGAGTCATGCACGAATGTCCGCACACCCGGTTCATTCTGCCGCTGCGCGCCGGGGCGATTCCGGCGTCGCTGCATCATGATCTGGCCAGCCCCAGATTGCAGCGTGCTATCGGTGTGATCTACCGCCCCGAAACCGAACGGATCAGTCATTATTTCAAATCTGTGTTGTCGAAGCAGTTTGATGAATTCATCTGGTTCGATGAAAGTGCTGCGGTAGACGCGCTGTCCCCCGATGTCATCGCAGGGCTTCCCTCGACGCATCCGTTTGCAGCCTCCGGGCATCACGCGTGACAGCATTCAACGCGTCTGCGATGCACAACTGCCATGCGTGGAAGTCCAGGCGATCAAGGTCGGCGGGAATCCGGATGGGTGATCCGATCACCAGAGCAACACGAGTAAACGGGCACGGAATCTGCATTCGGTCCCAACGCCGGGCGGCGATCCAGCTGCGCCGCCCCACGGCAACTGCGGGAACAACGGCAAAACCCAGGGTCGATGCGAATCTGACAGCGCCAGGCTTGACCACATGGAGCGGGCCCAGCGGTCCATCAGCCGCCAGTGCCAGCGTATGTGAGGCGCTTGCAGCCTGCAACGCCGCTGTGTCCTGCCCGTGTCGGTCCCGGGTCACCACCACGCCCCGGTAACCAAAGCGGCGGCAGACTTCTGCGAGCACCCGGCCGCGAAATGAATCGCTGACCAGGACTGTGGCGTCGCGTTGTTTCAACAGCGCAAAAAGTGGCACGTAACTCCCGTGCCAGAACACCACCAATACACGCGTGTGCTCAATGAGCATCCGGTCAAACTGTTGCAAGCCTTGTGTGTCCACTCGCCAGCTCGCGCGCAGCAGGTGTAACGTGGCAGTGATAAGCGCACCCCACAGCCAGATCAGTATACAGGCGGGAGAAATGCCCGATCTTGTGATCATTTTTCCGGCTTTACCATGGTTACCGCGTCACCAACCGCGTTTGCAAGATTGCGTACAAGTCGCCATTCCTCGCCCAGATTGCGCCGCACGGCTGCCCAACGACTGCTGTCTATGCTTTTATTCCCGGGTCGATGAGCCAGCAATTGCTGGTAAAAGCCCAGGGTGCGTTCCACCATGCGGTCTACTGAGTAGTCCGCAGCTGTCGTCATGGCCGCCTGACGCAAGGCGGCACGTCTGGGCTCGTCGAGCGCGGCGATTTCCTGTAGTGCGTTGACGAAGGCCTCGCCAGATGCCTGCTCAAGCAACCGGCCGTTGACACCATCGCGGACCACTTCGCGAACACCGGGTGCATCAACGGCAACCACCGGTACACCTGCAGCCATCGCCTCAGCTAGCACCAGACCCTGCGTTTCGCTTTGTGATGCGAATGCGAAGACGTCCATGGCACAGTAGGTATCGGCAAGCGCCGCGTTATCCAGATTTCCCAGCAGGTAGAGGCGGTCTGACAGCCCGGCCTGGTCAAACGTCTCGATCAATCCGGCCTTCATTGGACCTTCCCCTCCGATGAGACAGACGGCGCGCGCATTGTCCACCATGAAGCCAACAATGGATTCGGTCACAAAGGCAATATTTTTCTCAGGCGCCAGCCGTCCGAGGTGCCCCACTACAAAGGCATCTTCTGCGATACCAAGTCTTGCTCGGGCACCACGCCCGTTGCCTGCAGCCAGCCGCTCGACGGGAATGCCGGTGGGAATGACTTCCATCGGTGTCTGCACCTGCTGCTCATGCAACAACGTTCTTATACTGGCGCTGGGTGCGATGATGCCGTCGCAAAGATTGCAATAACCGGACGAAAGCCTGACGACAAGACGGGCAAAGCGCGCCGAGCCGTTGAGCACATAGTGTCGGTAGAGCTCGTATCGGGTGTGATAAGTGAACACCACGGGTATCGAGCGTGCGGCACCGATGCGCAAGGCGGCATCACCGAGCAGGAATGGGTGGTGGGAGTGCACGATATCGGGGGCAAAGCGCTTGAGTAGCCGGTTCAATTGCGGGACTAGCGGAAACGGAAGGGAAAAATCGCTGCCGCGAAAGCGCTGCATGGCTGCTACCCGGACCACGTCCTCCTCATTGGCCGGCATGTTCTCGAAAACCGGAGCAACAACGAGTACGCGATGGCCCTGCTCGCGCAGTCCGTCACGCAGTGTTTTCACACTTCGGGCGACACCACCCACATGCGGCGTAAAGGTGTTGGTGAACATCAGAATGTTCATCTGGACCGGCCTCATCGAGTCAGTGAGCAATCAGGCGATTGTAGAGCAGCGCTTGAGGCGCTTTCCAACGTAATGTGGACAGTTATTGATCGTGGACAATACGTTGAAAATCCGTGACTCGGATTTCCTTACTTTGCGGAGAAATAGTGTGCCTTCGGCGCAGCGTCGCGTGCATACGGATCCGGCATGAAACGCAAGCCTTCCGCGTCCGTCTCGGCAGTCCAGTAGGCCAGCACCACTTGCGGGCCTCCCGGCACCGTGACCTCATGTGTCTCGCCGCTGTACGGTTTCCTGACGCTCATCGGAAAGGGGTCGTAGCAGCAGCCACATCAACGACTCCGCATCGGGCGCAGCCACGGCTGCCCGCATGGGATTCCCTGTGATTGGTCTACCAGCGTGCCTTGGCCAGTTTGGCCGGGTCCAGTGCCGCGCTGACCCAGAAGTCGAAGGCCGCGAACACACATTCCTCGCGGCTCATGCCCACCTTTTCGAAAGTCTTGCGCCGGGCGGCGCCGGTCATCAGTGTGAAATAACTGGCCCAGGCATACTCCACATTCACTGAATCGCGCAGATACGGTGTCAGTCGCTGGCGCATCACACGCATACTTTCATGCAGTGAATCGATGTAAATCCTGTACAGATCCGGATAGCCGGTTTTCAGGTCCAGCCAGAAAGCGGTGGAGTACTGTGCATCATTGTCTACCCACACCTTGATGCGATAGCGCAGGATTTCCATCAGATCATTGGTGCCGTAGTCCGTAATGGGGCGGTGGACCCTCGCTTCCCAGCGCACCACCAGCTCGCGCACAAGCTCTTCCTTGTTGGTGAAGTACTTGTACAGCGTCTTGGTACTCATGCGCAGCGAGCTGGCCAGCCCACTCATGGAAATGGAGCGGATACCCAGCACTCTGGCCTTGCGGGCAAAGGCATCCACAATCAGATTGGCCACTTCGGCGTTGTCATCATCAGGAATATTACTGGTCAGTTTCTGTGCCTGCACGGCCTCGCTCATAGGTGTGTATCCGATTATTGTTGCGGGGGAATGATGACAGCATCAGGGCCGGCCTGATGTTCAGCTCTTGGGTCAATCACCAGGCCATCCACAATACGGGAACTGCCGATCATGGCGGCACCGGCTGCGGGCAGTGACGGTGCCTGATGCTTGTAGGATACCACACGGGTGGCCTCTTCTTTGGCGTCGGGTGTCATCACAAAAGCGGGCACTGCTTCCACACGCAGCGCGTAGGAAATATGTGTGTTCTGTTCACTGCTGCCGTTGGGGTATTCCGGATGGTAGTCCGCCTCGCGCTTCAGTGCATAATAAACGGCCGGCAACTCCACCCAGGTCAGTGATTCGATGACAGGACCCCGGGCATTGACCCAGCCTTCGTAGATGGGCAACCAGGGCCGGTAACCGCCGACATAACCCCGCAGTCCGCCATCGTCTTTCATCTCGAGCTGAATCTGCGCCTGCAACAGTTCAAGGTCACGATTGAAAGCAGGCTCTCTCAACACAGCTTGCACGGGCTCGCGCGAGATGATCACACCATCCACCGTGCGCGCCGGGAACAGTGCTTCGTAGTTGGCGTGTGGCTGTATGCGGAAGCTGTAATCGGGTGAGATATTGCCATCACCGCCTCGCACCATATTGTCCTGGCTCATGTAGAAACCCACAGTGACATTCTCGTCGTTCAACGGGTCATCACCGGTGCCGGAAACCACAATCACCTTGGTCCAGGAGCCATTGCGCATGCCGTCGTTGAACTGCTGAGCGCCACTGGACATGCGCTCTGGTCCCCGGTAGGTCTTCCAGCAACCCAGTGCCTTGTAGAAGGTGTTATCAATACCCGGTTCACCAGTGGGGCTGACAAAACCGGTGTCGGTATTGCCGTCCAGATTCAGGCCCTCGGCAATCGAGCCGGTCATGGGGTAGAGTCCGGGATCATGATAGGCAGTGGGATTTACATAGATGTTCGCGCGGTTCTCGCCACGGAACGCCATCTGGTTCTGGCCATGCACCGGGCTGCGAGTGGGGTTGGCAGGGTTGCGCAGCCATTCGGCTTCGGCCCGGCTGTAACCGGCGGCGACCAGCACCTCCACCCAGTCCGGTTCCGGATTGACGCCTTGTGGACAGTCGCTGCCCGGGCCTTCAATGCCGGATTCACCACCAAAATACATGGCCGGTTCGTTCCATTCGATGACATAACCCCGATGCCACTCAGCCTGGGCCGTCAGGGGCAAAAGCAGCAAGGGTACGGTCGCCCACAAAAAGCGGTTCAACAGACAGTTCGATACAGGGTTCGGGGGTCTGATCATTGTTGTGCCTCCTTTCAGGCAATGACTTCCGTGACTGGCCGCGCCGTACGCATGGAGCCGGTGCCGAACTCGCCCACGGGTGCACCCGCAATCTGCATGGCAGTCAATGAAACGCGTGTGGCAGAATCACCCGGCGCATGCACGTGCTGACCGGCCTTGTGCCGTCCCCCGGCGCCCCCGACCAGCATCATCGGGATGTTTTCCAGTGAGTGGATCTTGGCATAGCCGGTATCACTCAGCGCAAATACCAGGCAGTTATCCAGCAAGGTGCCGTCGCCTTCTTTCACAGCATCCATTTCCTCCACAAAGGCGCGGAAGCCTTCCATGACCAGGCTGGCGAGTTTGCTTGTTTCCGGCTGGTAACCCAATTGTGGATCGGTGGGCTCGTCATGGGTGATCTGGTGATAGATCTTGGTCTGACCGGCCAGATAGGTTTCCGATATGCCAGCGGTGTGTACAAAGTTGAACACCCGGGTCTGGTCACAGGCCAGGCCCATGGCCAGCAGACGCGCCATGAGCCGGGTATTGTGGTTCACCGCTTCCACGGTGCCGGCGCGTGCCATCTCCTCGGGCGCGCGGGGCACAACACAGGCTTCACGGGGTTCCGGGCGCTCCAGTTGCACCGCCAACTGGTTCTCCATCTCGCGCAGGGAAGTAAAATACTGCTCCAGTTTGATCTGATCGTCATGACCCACGCTGCGCATCAGATCGTGACGCTGGTCTGCGACCGCCGACAGCACACTCTGGCGCAGCATGATGCTCGGGTCGGGTGTCCAGTCATCACTGTTCGGGTCCTGGAAATCGTCACCAAAAAGGCGCCGGTAAAGTGCAAGTGGCGAGATGTCCGGTGATGCAAAGGTTGCACCGGTTCGGGTGGAATAACTGATCGGACGACGTGAAATCGACGCGTCAATATCCAGTGTGCGGAAGCGGGTGGCGCCACCGATGGCATCGGCTACCCGGGTATCCAGCGTGGCGCCCTCGAACCGGCTGCTGGTGGCTGGCGCGGTACCGGACAGGATGCCGGCATGACCGCTCCAGTGCACCAGATTGGGCCGGGTGTCGGGTATCACACGAAAGCCGGAAAACACGGACACCTTGTGTTTGAAGGCGGCTATGGCCTGCAGCTCGGGTGTGATCTCGTAATCCGCACCGGTTTTCTGTGGCACCCAACGCGTGCCGCCTTCGGGTGTGTCGGTCAGGCCCAGTCCCCAGAAATAGGTGCCAAAGCGTGTTGGAATACGTGAGCCGTCGGCGTAGGCATTGCCGTTTTCGTTCAGGAAAAGGTTCAGCAGCGGCAGCCCCATGCTGACGGTGGCGCCGCCCACCATACCCTTGAGCACCGAGCGTCGATTGATTGATCTGCCCATGATCTGTTCCCCTCTTTGTGTTATTGCAGGCGCTGTGGTAATACCACACTGAAAAATTCGGGTGTCGACGCGAGCTGGCTGAAAAGCGCCGGCACGCGGTACCCGGTCTCGGCAAACTGCTCGATCTGTGCATTCAGGTACTGACGTTCCCCACTGGCAGGCATACGCGCAACGCCGTAGGCGTAAAGATTCCGCACCAGGCAGGAAGGCGCCCGCGGATCGTTGTACAGATAGTCGCCCAACCCTGGTGCGCCAACAAACTTGCTGCCGAACAGGTCAGCACTCACATCGATCAGCACACCGTTCTCGTATCGGCGCAGTTGCCCCAGCCCGTCAAAGTGTTCCAGTGCAAGCCCCGGCGGATCCGTGCGTTGGTGGCAGGTGATGCAGCCGGGGTTTTCCATGTGATCGAGCAGCCGCTGTCGTGAGGTCAGTGCGTCGCTGTCGGCAACGGCGGAAAAATCCACGTCTGCCGGCGGTTCTGGCGTGTGTTCGCACAGGAAAATCTCGTGCAGCTTGACACCACGCAGCGTGGGCGACGAGCTGCCCGGGTGTGCGTAAAGCGACAGGAATCCGATCTGGGAGAAAATGCCGGCGCGATCCTGTGAGTCCGGGAACGTGAACCGTGCCCATTCCTCATCGGAGGCAAAAGGCACCTGGTACACCGCCGCCAGCGGACGGTTCATGAAGGTGTCGTTGGAGGTGAATATCTCGCGGTAGTCACGTGCCTGCACAATCAGCAGATCCGTCACTGTCTTTATCATCTGCTGTCGGGCGCTGTCGGCCACCAGCTGATTGAATTTGGGATAGATGGTCGGATCCTTCACCATGCCGTCGAAGCCATCAATCTGCATCATGTCGATCAGAAACGCCTCGATGCCGTCCTGCAAGCGCGGTGATGCGGTCAATCGGGCGACCTGCTTCTGCAAGCCGTTGTCAGTGAGCAGTTCACCGCTGCGCGCTGCAGCCAGAAGCTCAGCATCCGGCGAGGTGTTCCAGAGCAGGAAGGACAGGCGCGAGGCATGGCCCCAGGCATCCAGGCGCCACCCACCGGGCTGGTCCGGGTCCGCTTCGGCGCGTTCGATGCGGAATAGAAAATCAGGCGCGGTCAGCAGACTGCTCAGCGCCAGCGCCATGCCGGCATGGAAGTCGCCGGTCTGCGTGGTGCCATGGGCAGCTGTCTGCACGCGCGCTGTCAGTTCGGCCGCTGTCAGCGGGCGTCGAAACAACAGTTCACCGTACTGGCTGAGAAACGCACTGGCGCAGTCAGCGTCAAATTCGCTGGTGGCCGATGGCGAGCAGGGCATGACCGCTCCCCGCCGGGGTTCACTGAGCACCTGCGTGGCAATGTCACGGGCCAGATTGAAGTATTGTTCAAAACCGGCGGCGGTCAGGGACAGAGTGGCGTCGCCCAGCGCCAGCAGGCCGTGTTCACGCATCTCGGGTTCAAACCGGCCTTCAATCCGGATGCCATCGCCGAATACATCGCTGATAGTCTGCCGGTATTGCCGCTCATTGAGGCGCCGGACACTGACAACAACGGTATCCTCTGTCTGAAGCGACGTGCCGGCATCGGTGGCGTGGGCGGGAAGGTGAGTGACAGCCGCATAGAGTCCAAGGCCAAGCCCCAGTGATGCTGCCGCTACGAACAGGTGAGCTACTCTCATGGCGAACCACCTTTGTATTTTTTTGTTCGGTTGTTGTTATCAAGGTGGAAAATATCGTGATTTTCATATTTTCCGATATACATGGAGTTTACTGCTGTGGAGAGGGGTGTCAATAGCCATTTGTACTGCACAGCAAGCTCTGCTCCCAGCTGCGGGTCCGGGTGAGAAATTTGCGTTCAATGTCCTGTGCCATGTGTTGCCCGTTCGCCAGCGGAAGTAGTCACTTCTCCGGGAGCGATGCCATCAGTCGGCGAGCAGTTCACCCGAGCCGCCCATTCCCTGCGGCACGTCTTTCTGCTTTGGCAGTCCATCCTTCATCAGCAGCACCGTCTCCTGATAGTGGACATGTACGCCGGGTTCGTAGGGGAACTCCGGAATGATCGCCGCGTATACATCAATCAGGTTCATGCCCGGGTGCTCGGTCAGGATGTGTCCGCCGCATGTCTTGCACCACTTGCGATAGCTGTTTTCCGTCTTGTTGTAAGTACCCAGGTTGTCAGCCCCCTGCGTGATCTTTACAGCGTCAGGATGCCAGAGCGTGAAGGCGTTGACTGGGCCGGCTGACCAGTGCCGGCAGGACTCGCAGTGACAATAACCCATGGCTGCAGGTTCGCCACTGACGGACAACTGAACGGCACCACAAAAGCAACTTCCGCTATATGTATTGCTACTCATCTTGCTCCTCCTTGTCGGACGAAACAATGGTTCAGCTAAATCTGTATCAGCATTCCAATAGTCAGGATATCCTGATGTCCGATCGCCGTCCAATTCTGAGTTGGGAGTTCGTGAACTCGCGCCGTCCGGCCAGACACGGTGAACGCCTCACCGAAGCCCGGCACCAAGGTCGTGGACAGTGCCCCCCAGATGGACATCTTCGAGCCCGAGCTGATCGAGAAAACCTCCCAAGTCGTCAGACTCGACCATGGGAATCTGCCGGGACCATTCCCGACAGGTGTAGTGCATGGACATCAATGGTAATCCTCATAATCAAGCAGATACGCATTGCAGTCCGGGAATTCGAGGGTGAGCCGCCAGTTTCCGCTTACGGTGATAGCGCATATACCTTTCGATTCCCTTTATGCGGGTGCAACCCCTATCCTGGAGTATCCAGATCAGCGATTTCAACGGCGGTATCGAGGGCTGCCAGCTGCATGAGATTGTTATGCATCCGGTCTTCGCAACTCATTTATTGCAACTATTCCGGCACAAACAGGCCAGCTTAACAATAAATAGAGCAGGCTGGTGGCGATTACCCATAAGACCAAAGGGTAGGCCGGATAGATCACGCCACTTGCAACATGCGATAGATGTTGCACATAACTGAAAGCTATCACTCCTGTCATAAGGGCTAACGCTACATATCCACAGCGTATAAAGAAAATTGCAATCCTTCTCCTCCTCTCCAGTTTGTACGTACTCAGCAAGGACGCCTGAATTAAGCCTATTAAACCCAGGCTCCCAGAAAACAAGCCAAGAGCTATAAGTATTCCCAAAGCGTTTGCGCCAAGCATCGACATGGCCCATATTCCACCAACAATCAGCGGAAATGCCGGGATTACGGAAAGTCCAATCAGGGCTCTATTTCGATGCATAACGCCTTTTTAATAACCGGCGCGGCCGTAGGTCGTGTCCGGCGCCGAAGGCGCGAAGTTGATTTAAATGTTATGAGGCAGTACCATCAAATAGTGAATATTGGTACTTGGAGTCCTGCTATGGCTAAAAACACCAGCATATCCCTCGGTGAGCATTTTGACGAGTTTATCTCTGAGCAGCTCAAGAGTGGCCGCTACGGCTCTA
>JBJHCW010000013.1:0-56191 GCA_050486205.1 Gammaproteobacteria bacterium
TGCTAAATACTAGACCCAGAAAAACACTCGGTTGGAAAACACCTGCCGAAGCATTAAACGAATATCTAAATAATTATTCAACAACCTAGTGTTGCGACGACCGGTTGAATCCACCTTGTGAACCCGGTCAATCCGATGCTGGAACCGGGACAGATCGCAGACATCATTGAGGCAGCCGGGGCACGTATTGTGATCTGTCTTGCACCCTCCCCTCATGCCGACCTGTGGCAGAAGATGCAGGAGGTCCTGGCACAGAACAGCAATATCACCACTGTACTGGCCGTACACCTTGCTGGCCTGACCGATCCGGACCTGCCAATGGACGTGCCTGAACATGTGACAGTGATCGACTACAATGCCGCCATTGCCGACCAACCGGCTGATCGCCTGCTCAGTCAGCGACGCTTCGACGGCGCCGATACGGCCGCCTATTTCCATACCGGTGGCACCACCGGTCACCCAAAGATCGCACGTCTCACTCATGGCAACATGGCATTCATGGGGCAACTGTCACCGCATATGAGCGCGCATCTGGGCCGCCAGACAGTCATTTGCGGCCTGCCGCTTTTCCACATCTTCGGCGTCATCATCCAGGGTATTGCATCCTTCCAGCTGGGTGCCCATATCATCCTGCTGACCCCATCCGGTTTCCGGAATCCCGAAGCGGTACGCAACCTCTGGCACCACGTCGAGCGTTTCCAGGTCAACAGCTTTGCTGCTGTACCAACCATCCTGAGCGCCCTGGCGCAGATACCCCTTGACGGCGCGGATATCAGCAGCCTGACCCGCATCAACTCGGGAGCCGCACCGCTGTCACCCGCCTTTGAACAATCGTTCGAGAAAAAGTTCAACCTTTCGGTGACCAACGGATACGGCATGACCGAAACCACTTCGTTGATTTCCAGGCCACCGGAGAACCAGCCCGTTGGTAGCGTGGGCATCCGCTTGCCCTATTCCCGTATTGCGATTGCGGAGGTGGATGGTGATCGTATTGTGCGCCTGTGCGACACGGGAAAACCCGGCGCTGTGCTGGTCAGGGGGCCGCAGGTGTTTGCCGGCTACAAGGCCGAGAGCGACAACCGCAACGCCTTCACACAGGATGGCTGGTTCAATACCGGCGATCTCGGCTACCTCGACGAAGCCGGATTTCTCTACCTGACCGGTCGTGCCAAGGATCTGATCATCCGCAGCGGTCACAACATCGACCCGGTCATTATCGAGGAACCCCTGAACGGCCATCCCGGCGTTGCCACGGCCATCGCAGTTGGCATGCCTGACCCCTACGCAGGTGAGCTGCCTATGGTATTCGTGGTCGCTGCGGCAGGCGCGGCGCCCACCGCCGAGGAACTGCTTGTCTACTGCCAGACACAGATTCCAGAACGCGCGGCCATACCCAAGCGCATCGAATTTATCGACGCCATGCCGGTTACTGCCGTTGGCAAGATCTTTCGCCCTGCCCTGCGCCAGAGAATCACGCAGATGGCGCTGCAGGAAGCGCTGGACACTGAAGGCATCAAGGCTGACGTGACGGCCAGGCATGATCCACTGAAAGGGCTCAGCGTCACGGTGACACTGTCAGACGCAACACAAAGGCAGGCAGCTGAAACACTGCTGGCCACCTACAGCCTGCCTGTGAACATCGTCAACGTCTGAACGCCATCGTGGGCCCAACGTGGGAACAGGGCGCTGATCAGCGGTTGTTTTACTGGAAACTGACCGTGAAACCGGCATCAGTGCGCCGGAGAATGGATCGGTTGTCTTCAATCAGCCTGACGCGCTGGCGACCCGGGATATAGCTGGGATCACCATGCTCGGACAGCGCCAGATAGGCCATACGGAAGTATTCAGCCTCCTGCTCTCTGCCGAGTTGTTCGTAGGTCAGGCCCAGGGCAAAATAGAAATCGGGCTCATTGCCCTGACGCCGCAGGGCGTTGCGGAAATGCCGACGAGCCGCAGCGTACTCACCCTGCTCGAAGGCCACGTTGCCCTGCACGTAGTGATAATAGGGATTGGCATCGTGCACTCTGTCCAGCACCCGACGAAACCGCGCGGCACGGTCATCGTCACCCATATTGGTATAGTGACGCGCCAGGTTGTTGATGGCCGTGGTATTGTGACGATCCAGCGAGTAGGCCTTGCGATAGCTGTATTCGGCGTAGTCCTGCTCTCCGGCGCTGTTCCAGGCGCTACCCAGATTGTTCCAGCCAATGGACAGGTCAGGCTTGGTCAGCACCGCATATTGCAGGTACTCCACGGCCCGCTCGGTGTTCTCATTGACCAGATATTCCACTCCCAGATTGTTGAAGTACAGCGCCAGCGCATGTTCGTCGCTGACAACGCGCGCCGTCTCCTGTTGCAGTCGCACCTCGGGCGTGAAGTCAACAATATAACGACCGGAACCACCGATCCTGCCAAGGGCATTGATGTGCTCGCTCAACACCACCAGCTCACCACGGCGGTTCCAGCGCGGCTGGACCTGAACAGTCTGGTAGCGGGCATCGAGCCCGAGATGGCGAGCCATTGCGATGTACAGGTTAACCAGTGACAGACAGTTGGCATAACCGGCATCAAAGGTTTCAATTGCTGTGTACGTTGCCGTTTCGTCGTACTGAATGTTGAGAAATTCCTCATCAAACAGCAGGGTCTGCAGGCGTTGCACCTTGCGCCAGTTACTCAGCCCGGGCTCCACATGCTGATCAAGATAGTCCAGCATCGCCTGGTTAAGCGCCAGTGGCGCCACTTCGGGCACCTGACGCTGATCGCGCTGCAAGACACTGGATTCAAGCGCCGGGTCGGCACGGAACTGGGTATCGAGCCGCATGATACCGCAACCCTGAAGCATCAGGATCAATACCGTACCAATCAGCATTCTGCTCGCAACCACACCAGGCACCGATTCGCTCCCCCTCAGGTCTGACATACGGCCGCCACCATGGAGGCTGCGGTCCGCACTTGAAACAACTCCCCTTTCAAGCAGGACCGCCACTGAGGCCGTTACATTCCCGGATAGTTCGGGCCGCCGCCACCCTCGGGCGCAACCCACCGGATGTTCTGCTTCGGATCCTTGATATCACAGGTCTTGCAATGGACACAGTTCTGGGCATTTATCTGAAAGCGTTTGCCACCATCTGCGTCGTCCACAACCTCGTAGACGCCGGCCGGGCAATAGCGCTGAGCCGGTTCGTCGTAACGTGGCAGATTGTATTCAATCGGGATGGAAGGGTCCTTCAACTGCAGGTGACAGGGCTGGTCTTCTGCATGATTGGTATTGGACAGAAAGACCGAGGACAGCTTGTCGAAGCTGATCTTGCCATCGGGCTTGGCATACTCGATTCGCGGGCATTCAGACGCGGGTTTGAGCTGTTCGTGATCACGGCTTTTGTCATTGAATGTCAGCGGGAAACGGCCCCGGAAGATATTGTGCTCGATGAAACTCAGACCGCTGCCGATCCAGAAACCGAATTTGTGGAATCCGGCACTGAAATTTCGTGATTGATGCAGCTCCTTGTACAGATCCGATTCACGAACACGGTCCATATAATCGGTCAGCTCCGCACCTGCCGGCACCTCGTCCTTGCCCAGCGCGGCAAACAGGGAGTCGGCGGCCAGCATGCCGGATCGCATGGCCGTATGACTGCCCTTGATCTTGGCAGCATTCAGCGTGCCGGCATCACAACCAATGATCAACCCGCCCGGGAAACTCATCCTGGGCAATGAGTTCAGACCGCCCTTGTTCAGCGCCCTGGCGCCGTAGGACAGCCGTTTGCCGCCTTCGATATATTGCTTGATCACAGGATGATGCTTGAACTTCTGGAACTCGTCAAAGGGGCTGAGATGGGGATTGCTGTATCCCAGATCCACGATCAGACCCAGGGACACCTGATTGTCTTCGGCGTGGTAGAGGAATCCACCACTGGAGCCCGCATAACTGTCTCCAATCATGGGGTATCCGGCCGTATGAACAACCAGACCCTGTTTGTGTTTGTCCGCAGGAATCTCCCAGACTTCCTTGATACCAATGCCATAGTGCTGGGGGTCACTGTCCTTGTCCAGGTCGAATCGGGCGATCAGCTCCTTGCCCAGATGCCCGCGGCAGCCTTCTGCAAAAATTGTATATTTTGCATGAAACTCGAAGCCGGGCTCGAAGGAGTCCTTTTTCTCGCCTTTGGCGTCTACACCCATGTCTCCAGTGGCCACACCCTTCACACTGCCATCCTCGTGATAGAGGATTTCCGCCGCAGCGAAACCAGGGAACACTTCCGCGCCCAGCTCCATCGCCTGCTCACCCAGCCACGCGCACAGATTGCCCAGGGAAATGATATAGTTGCCCTCGTTGTGCATGGGCCTGGGCACCAGCATGTTCGGAAACCGTACCGACTTCTCAGCGCTGGAAAGATAATAGACATCATCGCCTGTTACCGGCGTTTTCAGTGGCGCGCCGCGTTCTTTCCAGTCCGGGAACAGCTCATTCAGTGCAGTGGGTTCAAACACAGCACCGGAGAGAATATGGGCACCGATTTCGGAACCTTTCTCCAGCACGCAGACGGACAGTTCCTTGCCGGCTTCGCCCGACAGCTGCAAAAGGCGGCACGCAGTGGACAGGCCGGCCGGTCCGGCACCCACGATGACCACATCCACTTCCATTGATTCCCGCTGCATAAAGTCTCTCTCCGTAATTCAACCAAATTCCACATTCGACAGCTCACATTCCGAGCGAGCGCTCACCCATCATCAGCGTAGCGTATTATCCTTGATTGCTGCATGTAGCGCAAAAACCAACGGCAGCCCTCAGGCACTGCGGCCCATGGCCTGCTGCAAAGCTTCATCCACGCCTGGAAACAAAAATTCGAACCCGCTCTCCTGAAGCCGCGCTGGCATGACACATTGCCCATGGAGCAGCAGCCGGTCTCCCATCTCGCCAAAAAGCAGCCGCACCACGGCCGAGGGCATATGCATGATGGCCGGCCTGTGCACAGCCCTGGCCAGCGCCCGGGTGAAATCTGCATTGGATACCGGCTTTGGTGCGGTGACATTGAACACGCCAGAGTGGCGCTCGTCGTCGATCAGAAACCGAATGGCAGAAATGACATCATCACGATGCACCCACGACAGCATTTGACGCCCGGAACCCAGTCGCCCGCCCAGGGCCAGACGAAACGGCCATTCAAGGCGCGCCAGCATGCCACCATCAGGGCCGAACACAACACCGAATCGTGTAATCACCGTTCTCACGCCCAGCGCCGATACCCGCAGGGCCTCTTCCTCCCAGCGCCGACACAGTTCATGGGTGAATTCGCTTGTCACTGCAGGTTCGGTTTCGGTCAGCGGTCTGTCATCGCTGGCACCGTAATAACCGACGGCAGACGCGCTGAGAAAGCAGTCGGGGCGAGTGCGCAGTCGTTGCACCAACTGGACCAGGTCCTGTGTTGTCCGAACACGGCTGTCGAGCAACTCGCGCTTTCGCCTGGCTGACCAGCGCCGGTCGGCAATACCGGCACCTGCCAGATTGATTACCACATCGATTGGCTGATCTGCCGCAATGCCATCAACACTTCGCAGCAAGGTCACGTCCGAGCCAAGGCGTTTGCGCGCGGCCGCATAGTCGCGCGTCAACACACTGACCTCGTGCCCGTCGCCCCGCAAGGCGGCCACCAGAGGTTTGCCGATAAAACCTGTACCGCCGCTGATCAGATAATGCATTGCTCAAACACTCCGCAAGAATGCAGTTCATGGTAGCGGGCCACACGTGACACTGTCACCACAATTTACCCGATTATGGCATGTTTGCCTCTGGATTCTCACAAAATGTAACACATGCAAGTGTCTGTTTTTTGTTAAGATTGCGCCTTGTTCACGAGCCTGACAATAATATCCGGAGTACAAATGAATTTACGGCGACGCAGTATGCGCACCCTGGGTGCGGCCGCCCTGATATCCTCCATTTCCACTCTGGCATCAGTCCCGGCCCTGGCCGGCACGCCGGTACCGCCACTGCTCCCGATAGATCAGCAGCAGGACAACGACTCCACCATCATCTATCCGGCATCGTTCTTTGAAGCCTACAGCCCCACTTCGGCCAATGACATGATCGATCGCATACCCGGTGTTTCCATCAGCAGTGGTGGCGGTGGTCGAGGCCTCGGCACAGGTGGCGACCTGTTGATCAACGGTCAACGCATTGCCGGCAAGGACAACTCTCCCCGCAACCAACTCAGTCGTATTGCAGCGCGGGAAGTGGATCGTATCGAGATCATTCGCGGCACTTCAGGTGATCTGGATGTGCGCGGCTCCGGCCAGGTAGTCAACGTTGTACTGCTTGACGCGCATACCCGCTCCAGCACCTCCGTCGAAGTCAATGCTGACCGTTACCACGACGGCGAAATCAGACCGGGCGGTTCAATTTCCCACAGCCGGCAGATCGGCGATTTCCAGGCCCTCATCAATTTTGAAGCCGATCCCAGATATTCCCATCAACGACGCAATGAAATCAGCCGCACGCCCGGGCTGAGAATCACCGATACAGTCAATGAGACCAATATTGCCGACCAGACTGCTTATGAGCTCAGTGGTGTAACCGGTTATCGCACCGGCGCGCATCGCATGCAACTGAATTTTCTTTACGGTGATTCAGGGTTTGATCGGGACATCCAGCGCAACATCACCGAATTTTCCGAAGACGGGCAGATCGCTCTGCGCGCCGAGAACGAGCTGGTCGACTATGACTACGACAACTGGGAACTCGGCGGCGACTATGAGTATGTATTTGCCAACAACAGCCGGGCACAGTTGTTGTTCATCGTCAATGATCAGACACGCGACAGCGTGCGTGAGCGATTCAATATCGCTGATCCGATGACCCCGGCAGAGCGGGAAAAAGTGCTGTTTATCGACTCCGCCCAACGTACACGTGAGCGCATTGCCCAAACCAGTTACAGCTGGCGCCTAGCTGACGACCAGGACATGCAGCTGGGAATAGAGCGTGCGCACACCATGCTGGACTCCAGCCTGTACGTGGGCGGTGCCCAAGGGTCGGAGGATCCGGATCCACGCTTTGGCAATCTGCCACCACTGCGTGCCATATCCAATATGGGGTCGACCGTTGAGGAAATGCGCTATGAAGGTTTTGCCATTCATAACTGGACCATGAACGATCGCATGACCCTGGAAAGCAGCCTGTTCTACGAGACCTCCGAGATATCACAAAGCGGTGAGGTCAACCAGAGCCGGGAGTTCAACTACTTCCGACCGGGGCTGGACTACCGTTTTAATGTGACCAACCAGTTCCAGGTCCGTGCCACAGTAGACCGGCTGATCTCGCAACTGAGTTTTGCCAATTTTTCAGCAACAGTAAACACATCGGACGATGAGCGCGCCGCCGATGCCGGCAACCCCGAACTGGTGCCAGCCAAGGAAATCCGGTATGAAGTCACACTGGAATATCGACTCCCGGAAGACAACGGCGTACTGTCCTCACGATTCTTCCTGCGTGACATAGAAGATCACATAGGCAAGATTGACGCCTCAATCAGTCCGTCCCAGCCACTGTCCGCTGACGGCAACGTCGGACGGGCACAGCGCTGGGGTGTTTACCTGGATGCCAGCACGCGGCTTTCCTACCTGGGCCTTCCGGACGCTCTGATTTCATCCAGCCTGAACATCTTTGATTCCCGCATCACCGATCCGTTTCTGGGCACAGAGCAGCGCATCAATGGCCGCGGCAACGCCAGTGTGGAATTTCGCCATGATGTGCCGGCTTTTGGCATGAACTATGGCATGTCCTACAGCCATCCGTTCAACGGCGGTCGTTACGATATCGATATCGCCACCATCACACGGAATGACTCACGAAGGGGCCTTAACCTGTTTGTCTCCAAAGTGGCCTTCGACGATGTCACCTTCCGCCTGGAGTCCAACAACCTGTTGGACGACGGCGCCTGTCGCGAACGTTATCGTTACGCAGGCACAACCATGAACGGCACTCTGCGAGAAATTGAAAACTCCTGCAGCTACACCGGTCCCAAAGTGGCATTGAAAGTACGCACAACATTCTGACTGCTTGCACTGACAACACCCGAACCAAAGCGCTAGAATAGCCGCTTTGTCATTCGACGGTCGGGAGATAACGCGCTCATGCAACAGGTGCTTCAAGGTGTTCGTGTTCTGGACTTTGGCCGCTATATTGCCGGTCCCTTTTGCGCCAGTCTGCTGGCCGATATGGGCGCCGAAGTCATTCGTATCGAAAAAGTCAGTGGCAGTGAAGACCGGTTCCTGTCGCCGGTCAGCCAGACCGGCGATGGTGCCCTGTACATGCAGATGGGACGCAACAAGCGCGGCCTGACCCTGAATCCGATGAAGCCCGAGGGTCAGGACATTGTCAGGAAACTGGTTGCGACGGCTGACGTGGTGGTGGCCAACCTGCCGCCGGACACACTCAAGGCAATGGGGCTGGACTACGACAGCCTCACAGCAGTCAAGCCCGACATCATCCTGACCATGATCTCAGCCTTCGGAAGCGGAGGCCCGTACAGCAATCGTATCGGATTTGACGGCCTCGGGCAGGCCATGTCCGGGGCCATGTTCATGTCCGGCACACCGGACCAGCCCGTGAAGTCATACGCGCCGTTTATTGATTTCACCACTGCCAGTTTCAGCGCGTTCGGCACCCTTGCCGCGCTCATGCACCGCAACAGCACCGGTGAAGGCCAGATCGTTGAAGGCTCCCTGTTCAGCAGTGCGCTGACACTGATGAACGGCACCCTGATCGAGCAGGCAATGATACAGCGCAATCGCACGGCCACCCTGAACCGGTCCCAGACTTCTGCGCCGGCCGATACTTACCGCACACGTGACGGTTGGGTGCTGGTGCAATCCGTGGGTGGCCCCCTGTTCGAGCGCTGCGCCAGACTCCTGGACGAACCCGCCTGGCTGGAAGATCCGCGTTTCGCCGATGACATCAGCCGCGGCGACCATGGCGAGATTATCAGTGAACGTCTGGCGCGCTGGTGCGCGGATCGCACAAGTGACGAAGTGCTCTCCGCCATGGAAGCGGCACGCATTCCTGCCGGGCCTGTGCTGTCGCCACAACAGGTGCTGGACGATGCTCATGTGGCTGCGCGGCAGATGCTGAAAGGCCTGGGTTATCCGGGCGCGGAACAACCGGCCCCTGTAATGGAAACGCCGGTAAAACTGTCAAAAACCCCGGGTGAGGTCAGACATCGGGCGCCTACTCTGGGCGAACACACTGATGAGATATTGCAGGAACTGGGGTATTCCGAAGAACAGGTGTCGACGTTCAGAGCCCTGCGTGTTGTGTGATGGCCCGGATCCAGCCACTCACTTCATGGTGAAACCCTGTTCGGCAAGAAAATCACGCATGTGAGGTCGCGCTTTCTCGCTGAGCAGGGATGCCACCTGTTCGCTCCAACTGATGCCATGACCACCGCCTGTGCGCGTGCGATAGTATTCCCGTACATGCTCGTCATAGGCGGCAATTATGCCGGCGTCGCCCTCTTCCGAATACACTTCCTGCTTGAGAATCACATCAAGAGGCAGGCGCGGTTTGACCTCCGGGTTCTGATCAGGATAACCCAGGCACAGTCCGAACACGGGATACACACCCTTCGGCAGGGCCAGCAAATCTGACACCTGGCGCGGATTATTGCGCAAACCACCAATGTAGCAGATACCAAGCCCCTGGGACTCGGCCGCCACCACCACATTCTGTGCCAGCAGGGCCGCATCCACCGTGGCAATGATGAAGTGCTCGGTGTAATCGCCTGAAAACGGTTTTCCGTACTTTTCGCAGTAACTGCCGGCTCGTTTCAGATCGGCGCAGAACACCAGAAACTCTGCAGCGCTGGCCACATATGGCTGATTGCCGGCATATTCTGCCAGTTTCTGTCGCGACTTTTGATCACGCACACGAATAACGGTGGCGCCCTGCAGGAAGCTGGAAGTGGCCGCTGCCTGGCCCGCTTCCATGATCTGCCGAAACAGCGACTCGTCTATGGGATCGTTCCTGAATTTGCGGATACTGCGATGAGCCCTGAGCAGGGCCAGTACATCAGTCATGGATTACCTGTGCCAGCAGATCATCAAGAAACGCCGGCACCACATCGTTTGCCAGTCGGGTCTCGGCATTGAACATCACAACCAGGCCGATATCGAGTGAGGGAATCAGCACCATTTCTGACCGAAAGCCACGCACACCGCCACCATGATGCACTACGCGAGTGCCCGCGTAATCAAAGACACGCCAACCAGCCCCATACCACGCCTGCTCGACACGCGGCCAGCGGTTGAAGTAACTGCCATGCGGTGTCTCAACAACGGGTGTGTGCTGCATTTCAAGTACATTGCCGGGCAATACACTGGGGAAGCCGCCCAGATTGGCCTGGGCCCAGCGGATCATGTCAACAATGCTGGCATTGACACCGGACGCCGGACCGACCGAGAAGTACGCCGGATTTACCGTCGACACCCGCCAGCCATTACGCGTCTGCTGATGCGGCGCACTGGCGTTGGCACTGGCGATGAAGTCTTCCAGCGACATTGACGCCGTCTGCATGCCCAGCGGCAGGAAAATATTCTCCCGCACAAAATCCTCGTAGCTGATGTGCAGACTGTCCTGGACGATATCGGCGATCAGGGAAAACACCACGTTCTGGTATCCATAACAGCGCCCTGGTGAGCAGACAGTCGGAATTTCGTGAAATTTCTGCTGTATGACCTCGTACGCCACACCGGCATCAAGCATATTGGAAAAGGCATGTGGCATCAGCCCGGTGGAATGACTCATGACATGACGCAGCGTGATGTCGCGGCTGGAGGCTTCAGTGCCGATGACGTAGTGCGGCAGGATGTTGATCAACGGCGCATCCCAACTCTGCACCTGACGATCCACCAGTTGAGCGGCAACCGTGCCGGCGAAGGTTTTGGACACCGAGGCAATACGAAACACCGTTTCGGCATCAACAGGCTGGCCGTTTTCCACAGAGCGTACACCCCAGGTATGCAGATCCAGCACACCGCGTGAGCTGACAATTGCCATTGCAGCGCCGGGAATCCCGCTCTCCTGCATCTGCCCCTGCAACCACCGGGCATAAGGCGCAAAGTCGAAACCCTCAGGAGCACCGATCACCGGCACGGGTATCTGAAGTGGTGGAGGCTCGCGCAGCACAGTGCCCGAAATGGTACCGGAGAAGGAAACCTGCTGGTATTGGGTTGGAACGTCAGGGACAGTGGCTTCCACCGGGTCTTCGGCGGTCAACGGACCTGCGGTAAACAGCACCAGGTACAGCGCTGTTGTGGCAAGACCGAGGCTTATCAGACACTTTTGAAACAAGACCGAAGATTCCTGTGCGTGACCCGGGATTGCTATGGCGGCCCGCTGCGCGGGCAAGCTCGACAAATCGTGATGGAAAATAACATTTAATCAGCCGTTTGGCCAGTCGCAAGACCGTCTCGCCACGGCGCCAAAAACGCCGGCAACCCAAACGACAGGCAAAAAAAAGCCGGCCCAAGGGCCGGCTGACAAGGTACAGCAGGAGCACAGCAAAACACTCACCTTCCTTCACTTACCTTCAATTCACTGCCTGGATCCGCCGGGGCTCAGGGCAGAACCACCAGCAACTGCTGATCGTCGCGCAGGACTGTCAGCGCCACCACCCCGGACAATTGACCGACATGCTCGTTGAATTCCCGCAGGCTGCCAACTGCCCGTCTGTTGACCTGGGTGATCACATCGCCGGGGCGCAGCCCGCCCGCCGCCGCACGGCTCTGCTGGGCAACATCCAGAACCTCCACGCCACCGCGCTCGCCAGCGTCACCCAGCCGGGCACCATGAAAACGTGCATCATCCAGACGACGGCCGGCAGCAGACTGATCCTCCCCATCTGCCGCAGCAATCTCGTCAGCGCCACGGATCACTGTCTCGATGCGAATGCGCTCGCCGTCCCGGTATACATCCAGTGTCATCGGTTCGTTCAGGCGTGTGAGCCCCACGGCGTTGCGCAGATCCCTGCCGTTATTCACTGCACGACCATTGATGCCAACGACCAGATCACTGACCTGCACGCCAGCTTCCTCCGCCGCTGTACCCGGTGCGACCTGCGTAACCAGGGCCCCTCGCTCTGCACCCAGGCCAAGCGACTCTTCCATGGCCGGCGTATAGTCCCGTATCATCACGCCGAGTTGCCCGCGACGCACAACACCGTCGCGCTCCAGATGTGCGATGACTGTGGCCACCATATCAACCGGCACAGCAAATCCGACGCCGGCACTGGTTCCCGAGCCGGAAATGATGGCGGTGTTGATACCCACCAGGCGGCCGTTCAGATCCACCAGCGCGCCACCTGAGTTGCCAACATTGATGGCGGCGTCGGTCTGTATGAAGTCCTCATAGTTTTCCTGGTTGATGCCGGCCCTGCCCAGGGCGCTGACTATGCCAGATGTCACAGTCTGCCCGATGCCAAAGGGATTACCGATGGCAACCACATAGTCCCCTACCCGAAGCTGATCGATATCGGCAAAGCCAAGATCCTGCAGATTGCCGGCCTCGATGCGAAGCAGGGCAAGGTCGGTACGCGCGTCGCTGCCCACTATTTCCGCTTCATACTGCCGACCGTCCTGAAGGCCCACAGTTACCGAATCAGCATTGACCACCACGTGATGATTGGTCACGATGTAACCCTGACCGGCGTCCACAATGACACCGGATCCGGCACCACGGGATCGGCGAGTCTGTGGTTGCTGGCGCTCTTCGGCAGGTGGGCCATCAAAAAAGAAGCGACGCAGGTCGCGCTCGTTGAAAAAGCGCATCATGTCCGGCACCTGTTCCGAGCGGGTTACGGAAATGTTGACCACCGCTGGCGTCACCGTTTCCAGCATGGGTGCCAGAGACGGCATCCTGTTATTGTATGTGGGCTCCTCTGCCTGCACAGACAATACCGCCAACATGGCACACAGGATGACGGCGAAGCCGGGTAGCACGCGCCGGATTGCCTGGTAACGATTGACTGATCGCATACTCACTACCTCCTGAACCTGTTCCATCTGTTGAATCTGTGCCCGCCTGCTCTGGGGCGAGTCACTGTCACGGGTATGAGTATGACGTGTGCAGCTGAACGGGACCTGAAGAAACTGTGAAGATTATTTCCGGTTTTGATGAAACCCCGGGGAACCAATCCTTGAAATCCTGCGTCTGAACCACTATAGATAACCTTGGTACCAGTAAACACCCGGGTCCGACCCGGGCACAGTGGCGGACAGAGCGTTTATGCCAACACCAATGACAGTGCCAATGACAGTGCCAGCGACAACAAACAGGCCGGCAGACTTCAAGCTGGGCCCCTGGACGGTGCAGAGTGCGCGTCATCGCCTGTTTTGTCAGGACTCAGGCGAGACCCGTTCACTTGAACCCCGTCTGATGCACCTGCTGACCCTGTTGGCAGAAGCCAATGGCGAGGTTGTCACACGCGAGCATCTGATTTCGGCCATCTGGCCGCGTGTGGTGGTGACCGAGAATTCACTGTCACGGGCGGTGTCAGACCTGCGTCGCCAACTTCGGCATCCCGATCAGCAGGCCACCTGGATAGAAACCATCCCCAAGCGCGGATATCGACTGGCCGTGCCGGTGACCAACGCCCAGCCGCCACAGGCATCTCCCAGGAAGCACAACGGGACCAGGCACAGCAAGTGGCGCCATCAGGCGCTGGCAGCCAGCCTGGTCATCGCTGCGGTGGTAACAGGCTGGCTGGCAGTACCCACTCAGCAGGAATCTGCATTGCCACTGGCCCAGTGGCCATCTGATACTGGGCATTATCTGCTCGACAGTGCAGTGCAAACCGGGCTGCCCCGGACCGTCGCCCGCTACGAGAGCACGCTGGCCATGCAATCCAGCGAATCCGACGAACCCCACCACGAAGTCAGTGGCGTGCTGCGTTCGCCTGACGGTGAACTCTACACACAAGTGCGGTATGACGAAGACGGCACCAGTCTTGTTATTGGTGCTGCCGGATCGAATCAGGCGCCGTTCACCGTGTATGTCACCGACCGGTTCATACACAGTGTGCAATGGTCACCAGTAGGCAATGCCGTGTTGTTTGCTGTCAGTGACCGGCTGAACCCCGCCAGTCTGTTTCAGGGCCGGCTGCCAGGGCGCCTGTTGCTTTTTGATCTGGACACCTTGCGGCTGACCGAAGTGCTTGGCGGCGACGATGCCAACCCGGACAGTTACCATGAGCAGGCCGGCAGCCTGACCTGAGACCGTCCGAACCCGGCGGGACATACCGCGACAGTTTGTCGCATCGGATTCCCTTGTGTGCTTGCCTATAATGGGCGGCATGAAAACTTCACCACTGTCTGCACACAAACAGAAACCGACTCTGTCCGGGTTGCTTCTCATGGCAGTTCTGATGGGCCTGGGCTTGAGCACATCAGCCTTGCATGCTGAATCCCCACCCGCCATCCACAATGGACACACACCGTCGGCCTGGCTTGATGACAATGACCTGTTGTGGGGCGTCTTTGTACACAACAGGCAGGCCTGGCTCAGCCGCTCAACCGACTTTGGCCAGAGCTGGACCGAAGCGGTCGCGGTCAATGAAGCACCTGAAGATATCGAGCACAACGGCGAAAACCGGCCCAAAGTCATTGTAGACCCCGAGCACGATACCGTTTATGTGTCGTGGACAGTGAAAACCGAGGGAATGCACACCGGTGATATACGCTTCACCCGCTCGCTGGACGGCGGCAGGACTTTTGAGGCAGTGCGCACAATCAACGATGATGGTCTGCTGACCAGTCATCGATTCGACAGCCTCATGCTGACCGGGCAGGGTACGCTGTACCTCACCTGGCTGGACAAACGCAATCTGGAATACGCCCGGGAACACGACGAAGACTACGAAGGCAGTGGTGTGTTCTACGCGGTCTCCAGCGATCAGGGCAAGACCTTTTCCAGCAACCATCTCATTGCCGATCATAGCTGTGAATGCTGCCGTATTGCCGTGGCACCCCATGGTGAGAACGGCATGGCGCTGATGTGGCGTCATGTGTATGACAACAGCACACGGGATCACGCCATCGCAACCATTGATGCTGACGGAAGCGTAACAACAAAACACAGGGCAAGCGTGGATGACTGGCAAATTGCGGCCTGCCCGCACCACGGCCCTGACATGACACGCGGGAAAGACGACAATGAGTATCACCTGACCTGGTTCAGCAATGGCAATATAAACCGCGGGCTTTACTATGGCAGGCACAACGTAGCGGCCGGTGTCACGCAACCGGTATTCCAGGTGGACGGAAATCCGGGAGCCGGACATCCGCAGATCGCAGAATTCGACAGTGTACTGTATCTGGTGTGGAAGCGGTTTGACGGTGAGCAGACCCGACTTTTCCTGCGCACTTCAAAGGATAACGGCAACAGCTGGTCCGAACCACAAACACTTCTTGGCACTGAACAGGGCTCGGATCACCCCCTGCTGACACACAACAACAACGGGCTGTATGTCAGCTGGTTGACTGATGCCGATGGGTATCAGTTTGTACCGGTGGCGACCGCTGCAAACAGCGCCAGCACCACAAACACAGAGCCTGCCGGCATCAAAGCTTTTACCAATGAGAGTTTTGCACAGATTCTGGAAGACCATCAGGGGCAGGAATTCCTGCTGGCCCTCTGGTCCGTGCATTGTCCGCCGTGCATGGTGGAACTGCAGATGCTGGGCGAACTGCGCAAGGAATATCCGGACCTGCCGCTGGTGCTGATTTCAACCGATCCCATCGAGAACAGAGAGGACGCCATGGACTTTCTCATCCGGTACCAACTGGATGATATGCCATCGTGGATGTTCGCCGAACGTTTCAGTGAGCGTCTGCGCTTCAGTATCGATCCGCAGTGGTTTGGCGAGCTGCCACGCAGTTACCATTTCGACACCGACCACGAGTCAACAGCCCACAGCGGCATTCTCAGCGAAGAGCAGGTCAGGGACTGGCTTCGATTGCCCTGACCACTCGCAGCGCGCTGGCAACGCCGTCTTCATGGAACCCCTTGCCCCACCACGCACCACAGAACCAGGTTCGATTGCTGCCATTGATGTCGTCCCAGCGCTGCTGCGCGGCGGCAGCGGCTGAGGAAAACACCGGGTGCGCGTAACTGAACCGGCCCAGCACACGTGCTGGATCTATGGCATCGGTACCATTCAATGTAACGCAGAACTGCGACGCCGATTCCAGCCCCATCAGCCTGTTCATGTCGTAGGTCACCACTGGCAGGCCGCTGCGATCATCACTCATTCGATAATTCCAGCTCGCCCAGGCACGCCGGCTTACCGGCAGTATGGACTGATCGGTATGCAATACCACATCATTGGGTTGGTAGCGTATGCTGCCGAGGACGCGTGATTCTGCCTCACTGGCATCGTGTAACAGCTTCAGCGCCTGGTCACTGTGGCAGGCCAGAATCACCTGGTCGTATCGCCCGGTTCCATCAGCTGTGGTGACTTCAACTCCATGGGTGGCACGCCTGATCGCAGTCACGGGCGTGGAGCAATGGATACGATCCCGAAAACCGGCGATCATGGGTTTGATGTACTGATCCGAGCCACCGGTAATGGTGCGCCACTTCGGCCGATTGTTCACACTGATCAAGCCGTGGCGGTGCATGAAGGGCAGCATGAACGGCATGGGAAAATCCAGCATGTCCCGAAACGGCGTTGACCAGATGGCGGAGGCCATGGGCACCAGATAAAAGTCCCTGAACGTGTCACTGAAACCGTGACGTTGTATGTACTCTGCAAGCGTATCCGACGGGATGGAATCCGTCTCCACATCACGCCTTGCCTGACGGTTGAATGCCACGATATCCAGCAGCATCCGCAGGTAGGCAGGCGAGAGGAGTCGCCGGCGCTGCGCAAAAAGACTGTTGATCATGGCCAGATTGCCATCGACGCCGGCATATTCCAGCCCGGTGCTCTGACAGCTGACACTGAAACTCATGTCGGACTGCCGGGACTCAACGCCGAGCTCATCCATCAACGCAATGAACGCCGGATAGGTCCAGTCATTAAAAACTATGAACCCGGTATCAATACGAAAGTCCTGCCCATCCAGCGTGACATCCACGGTGGCCGTATGGCCACCGGGACGTGCCCCTGCTTCGAAAACGCTGATATCGTGACTGCCATGCAGGCGGTAAGCCGCCACCAGGCCCGATATGCCGGCACCAACAATGGCCAGTTTCATTCGCGGTTGTACTTGGCCAGCTCCTTGCGTGCCACAACACGGCGGTGAACTTCATCCGGTCCGTCTGCCAGTCGCAGAGTACGCTGACTGGTCCACAGGGCGGCCAACGGGAAGTCCTGGGACACCCCTGCTGCGCCATGCATCTGTATGGCCCGATCTATCACACGAAGCGCCATGTTCGGCACCGCCACCTTGATCTGGGAAATGGCATCACGCGCCGCCTTGTTGCCGATGGTATCCATCAGGTAGGCAGCCTTGAGCACCAGCAGTCGACACATTTCAATCTCGATCCGGCTGTCAGCAATCACATCGTAATTGCCGCCCAGCTCTGCCAGCGGTTTGCCGAATGCCTCACGACTGAGCGAGCGGCGACACATCAGCTCCAGCGCTTTTTCAGCGGCGCCGATCGAGCGCATGCAATGGTGAATGCGTCCTGGCCCCAACCGGCCCTGGGAAATTTCGAATCCACGGCCGCGGCCCAGGATCATATTGGATTCAGGCACTCGCACGTTGGTAAAGCGGATATGCATATGACCGTGAGGCGCATCGTCGTGACCGAATACACACATTGGCCTCAGCACTTCCACGCCGGGTGTGTCCATGGGCACCAGAATTTGTGACTGACGCTGATGCTTGGGTGCTTCCGGATCAGTGACCACCATGACAATCATGATCTTGCAACGCGAATCACCGGCACCGGAAATGTAGAATTTCTCCCCGTTGATGACCCACTCACCTTTCTCAAGCACTGCGCGTGTGGAAATGTTGGTGGCATCCGACGAAGCCACGTTTGGTTCGGTCATGGCGAAGGCAGAACGGATTTCACCGGCCAGCAATGGTTTGAGCCACTGTTCCTTCTGCTCTTCCGAACCGTATCGTTCCAGTACCTCCATATTGCCAGTATCCGGTGCACTGCAATTGAACGCCTCTGAGGCCAGTCGGCTGCGACCCATGATCTCGGCCAGATGTGCATACTCCAGATTGCTTATGCCTGCACCACCCTGGCTTTTTGGCAGGAAGAAGTTCCACATGCCCATATCGCGGGCTTTCTGTTTCAGTCCTTCGAGAATTTCGTGCTGCCGCGGCGTATGAGACCATCGATCACCAACACCGACCTCAGCCTGGTAATCCTGCTCCACGGCAGCCACTTCCACTTCCACAAAATGCCGGATTTTCTCCCGAACCTGTTGCATTTCTTCTGATAGTCCAAGTTCCATTGTTGTTCCTCGTTATCTGTAGATATTGCGCATGATGTGTATCACCGCCTAGCTTGTAATGGTGCCGCCACCGTCAACCACGATGGTCTGACCGGTAATGAAGCTGCCGGCATCCGATGCCAGGTAGATGGCAGCCCCTGCGATTTCATCCGGCTCACCAATACGTCTCAGTGGATACTTGGAAACGGTGGCCTCGTAGGTTTCGGGATTTTCCCACAGCGCGCGGGCGAAATCCGTGCGGATCAGGCCCGGGGCAATACAGTTCACTCGAATATTCTTCGGCCCCCACTCCACAGCCAGGTTCCGCGCGATCTGCATGTCGGCCGCCTTGGAGATGCCATAAGCTCCCAGCACATCACTGCCCTTCAGGCCAGCTATGGACGACACGATAATGGCAGCCCCGCCACCCTTTTTTGCCATTCCCGGCAGCACCATCTGACACAGTCGATGCGCGCTGCCGATATTGGCATGCATGATCTTGTCAAAGGCTTCATCGGGAATATCCTGCGAGGCGCCGTAAAAAGGATTCAAGGCCGCATTGATCACCAGAATGTCGATCTCTCCCAGCTTCTTGCGTGTGGTATCAACAAGCTGCTGGAGCTGCTCTCGGTAATTGATGTTACAGGCCAGAGCCAATGCTTCACCGCCATTTTCGCGGATGCCTTCGGCCACCTCATCACAGGCATCCTGACGCCGGCTGGACACTACCACCTTGGCACCGGCTTCGGCCATTCGCTCGGCAATCGCGCGGCCAATGCCCTTGGTTGAACCGGTTATGAGGGCCACTCGGCCCGAAAGATCAAAAAGACTCACTGTAATCCCCTGTTACCCGTCGGTTTGTTTTATCCAGATATAACTGTCGCGAATAATGCTTGATTGCATTATAACAAGCATAGCGCAACTCGTTCACCAGCGGAACCGTCTAGGCATCCATCCAGTGCCTGTGCCCTTTGCTGACATGTGTGCCACCATCGACCGGAATCACGGCGCCGTTGGTATAGGCACCTGCCCGTGAAGCCAGATAGAGCAGAATCCCGGCAATCTCCTCTGGCGCGCCGATACGCCCAAGCGGACAGTCCGCCCGGATGTCATCACCGTATTCGCGAATAACGTGATCCGCCATTTTTGACTGGAAGAAGCCGGGTGCAATGGCGTTGACGCTGATGTTGCGCGGCCCCAGGTCAACCGCCAGTGTCCTGGTGAGATGATGCAGGGCCGCCTTGCTGGCCGAATAGGCAAAAGTGGGCACCCGCTGCACCACGGGCACGTGAATACCATCCATGGATCCGATGTTGATGACACGGGCCGGGTCACCTGGACGACCCGCAGCCTTGAGCAATGGCAGCAGGTCGCGGGTCAGGGAGAATACGGCATTGACATTGGTGGCCATGACTTTTTCAAATGCCTGATCCGGGTATGACTCAATGGCAGCCCCCCAGTTGGCGCCGGCGTTGTTGACCAGAATGGAAAGTGATTTTTCCGAAGCCTGCAGCTCACGGATCAGCTGGTCACGCTGATTGGCATCTGTCATGTCGGCCGGCACTGCCCGGCACTCACCGAATTGTGACAGATGATCTACCGCCTGCTGGCACTTCTCGGGTTTGCGTGAGGCAATGTAAACTCTGGCGCCACTTTTGAGCAGGGTCTCGGCCATGATCAGGCCAAGCCCCCCGCTGCCGCCAGTTACCAGCGCTGTCTTGCCAGCAACGCCAAACAGGCCGTCAAGATTCACTTCATCACTGGATTTCCCCATGCTCAGGCATCCGCTATCTTGACAAGCTGCTTGCCAAAATTCCGGCCCTTGAGCAGTCCGCGGAACAGCTCCGGAGCGTTTTCAATGCCTTCACCTGTGCTTTCACGGTATTTGATCTGACCCGCGGCCACCCACTTGCCCAGCTGCTCGGTCGCCTCTTGCCAGCGCTCCTGCCACTCGGTCACCACGAAGAAACGGTGCTCAGGTATATCATCAAGCGCCTTCAGAATATGGAACGGCGTTTCCGCCTTGGTGATGTCCTCGTCGTTGTAATTGGAGACATAACCACAAATGGGTACACGTGCCCCCGGGTTCAGCAAGGGCGCCACTGCCCTGGTCACATCTCCGCCCACATTTTCGAAATAGATGTCTATACCGTTGGGACAGGCCGCCTTGAGCTTGTCCGCAAGATTTCCACTTTTGTAGTCCAGACACTCGTCAAAACCCAGCTCTTCCCTGACATAACGGCACTTGTCCTCGCCGCCGGCAATACCCACGACCCGCAGACCCTTTATTTTTGCTATCTGTCCGACCACAGAGCCCACGGCCCCGGAAGCAGCGGCGACCACGAGCGTTTCGCCCGCCTTTGGTTTACCGACTTCCAGCAGACCAAAATAGGCGGTACGCCCAGGCATACCGACAACACCCAGATGGGCGGACAGGGTGCCGTTGGCGAGATCCACCTTCATCAGGCGCGGATCATCGGCATTGGCAACAATGTGGGTCTGCCAGCCCATGTGAGCCGTCACGTAATCGCCCTCGGCGAATCTGTCGCTGCGCGATGCGATGACCACGCCGGCAGACTCCCCGGTCATGACTTCGCCAATCTGCAATGGTTTGACGTAGGACTTGACATCATTCATCCGTCCCCGCATGTAGGGGTCCAGAGACAGCCACAGGACCTTGATCAGAATCTGACCATCCTGCAGTTCCGGTATGTCCACTTCCTCAAGCAGAAAGCAACTGTCATCCGGCTCTCCTGCCGGCCGCTTGGCCATCAGCATTCGTCTGTTCTTCATAAAACCCTGCTTTGCTCAATTGTTAAGATTTTCATACTAGCCCAGATATCTGCATACGGACAAGCCGAGCCATAGGCCTTTGCACAGCACGGTTTCCAGTGTAATCTGTCAATTCGCGCTCCGGTTCGCGCAATCATCTGGAGGCTCTCCATGTCAGGTCATCCGACTGTCTCATGCTTCCCACAATTCCCCGGCCGCCCAAGCCCCATGCGGCTCGTGACTCTTTGCCTGACGCTGCTCCTGCTCATTCCGGCACCATGGATCAATGCCGATGCGTCACGCATGGAAGATGACCGGGATGCCGATCTTGTCACTCTGAACAACCACGAAGCAGACACTGCTGCCCCGGAGGCGGCCAATGGCACTGTGCTGGAACTCATCGAGGGGTACCAGGATCTGCTGGCGGATCTGCGCAGCCGACTGGGCAATGATGACCTGAGCCTGATGGAGCCCCTGAGCGCCCTGAGCGAAGCCTATCTTTCTGCTGGCAATTACCGGGAAGCGGAGAACCATCTGCATCAGCAGGTTCAGCTCCAACGCATGAACATGGGCCTCTATACAGCCAACCAGATACCGGCGCTGGAGTCGCTGATGACCTTGCACGCCCTGCGTCGGGACTGGACCGAACTGTCCAACAGCCTTGCGCATCTGGGCTGGTTGTATTCACGCGCGGACATGCCCACGGAAGCGCGCCTGGCCGGTATGCGCGATTTGCGTGGCTGGCATCTGCTGCTCCTGAGCCAGGATATACGCGAGCGAGAGAGCCTGCACATACTGGCTCACCAGGCGCTGTCCGAGCAGGCGTGGCAAACAGCACTTGCTGCCTACGGCGCAGATAACGAGGCCTTGATGCCCTGGCTCTATGACCTGTCCAACAGCGATCTGATGATAGCGCTGACGATCATGACCAACCCGCTGACGGGGCAGGACATCATTTCACGAACCGAGGGCATACACGAACAGGGGCTTCGCCCGGGCCAGGCCGTGGCCTCCATTGCAGATCTGGAGAGCGCCTACGGAGCACGGGTAAACACCGTATACGAGCGCTCTTTCCGAAGTCATATGCACAGACAGTTTCAGCGACTCAGTGAGATCCGTGAATTCTATGCAGAAAACAACAATCCGGAAGCCGAGGCGATTGCACTGATCCATCTGGGCGATTCGGTACTGGTCAGACAGCAGTTTGAGGAACGACCTTCCGCAGCCGCTGGCCCGCGGCGTGGGCGGGCAGCAACCGGCAACGCAGTGAGGTATTACAGCGAAGCCTATGAGTTGTTCAGCAGCGCTGGTATTCACGAGGCCACACTGGCACGTTACTTCGGTTGCCCCAGACTTCTACCGGTTGACACATTGGCCGTATCACTCGAGCAGTTACCTGAATGCCCGTTACGCGATGACGATGGGTATCTCGAGCTGCCCGATGCAACGCTGCTGGGCAGGACGATTCCCGGCATTTCCGCCAAGTCGATGCTGGACGTCGTGCCAGTCAATATGGACGCCATGAACGAAGCGTTGCTCCAGTTCAACGTGGCACGTAACGGTCACGCAACCGGTGCACGCGCCGTGGAAACAGACAAAGGTGGCGACTCCAGCATCCTTCACTCGGCTCGACGCCTGATGGCTGACCTCCAGTTCCGTCCTGCCCTCCAGGAGGGATCACCGGTGGTCACCGAACAGGTGAAAATGCATCTGTATTTACCCTGATCATGTGAAGGTGCCTTAAACTTTCACCTGTCGCCTACCGGGCGCTCCGACGCGTATCCAGCACAACGCCCTGCTCCAGAAGCGCATCAATTTCATCTTTGCCAAGACCGGATTCGGCCAGCACCTCACGGGTATGTTCGCCGTATGTCGGCGGCAATCGGCGAATGGTGCCGCGGGTGCGGGAAAACTTTATGGGAATGCCTGTCATCCGGTACCAACCCTGCTCAATCGCCATATCCCTGTGTCGGGTGTGTGGGTGGGCAACGACCTGCGCCGTGTCGTGAATCGGGCCGCAGGGCAAACCGGCAGACAGCAGGCGCGCACACAGCTCGGCGCCATCAATCCTGACCAGCCGGCTTTCCAGCTCGACCTTGAGAGCATCCCGGTTCATGACACGTTGGGCATTGCTGGAAAAACGCGCGTCTTCCAGCAACGCCGCCGCATCAATTTCTGTACACAGACGCGCAAAGGCGCGATTGTTGCCGGCACCAATATAGATGTCCACGGTTCGCGTTCTGAAGGTATCGTAGGGGCTGATATTGGGGTGTGCATTGCCCGTGGGCACGGGAACCTCACCAGAGAGATTGTAGTTGACCACATGCGGGTGCATGAGCGACACCGCGCAGTCGTAAAGCGTCATGTCGATGAACTGCCCCTGCCCGGAACGGGCACGCTCGTGTAGCGCCATCAACACGGCTATGGCCGCGTACAGGCCGGTGCCCATATCAACCATGGCAACTCCGGAGCGTGTGGGCTCACCGCCCGCGGGGCCATTGACACTGAACCAGCCCGCCATGGCCTGAACTATGGCATCGTAGCCGGGAAAGCCACCCAGGGGGCCATCGGCGCCAAACCCGCTGATCCGGCAATGAACCAGACGAGGAAAAGCAGATTTCAGGACCTCATCGTAACCCAGCCCCCATTTTTCCATGGTACCGGGTTTGAAGTTCTCGACAAGCACATCGGCATCGCCCAGCAGCTCCATCAATATCTGTCGACCGCGGGGTACCGACAGATCCAACCCCATGGAACGCTTGTTGCGATTCACGCCAATAAAGTAGGCCGCATCGCCGTCGTGAAACGGTGGACCCCAGTCACGCACCTCGTCGCCCTGGGGTGGTTCAATCTTGAGGATATCCGCACCGTGATCACCCAGAACCTGCGTACAGTAGGGGCCACCAAGCACGCGTGTCAGGTCCACAACACGAATGCCGTCCAGTGCACCACCGCTGTCGCTTGAGGCAGCATCGCTGCGCATGTGTTGTGAATTGCTCATGACCAGAGTAAGACCTTTGTGAACCGTGGGTTTGAATCAACCGGCGTGCGAGGACATTGTGAGTACATCATGCCCGGCACAGACATGCCTGATCAAGGCGGGAAGAAAGAACTCGGCGACCAATAATGAATGGCCGTGCAGGTAAAAAACCGATCTGCGGCCCCAGCAATTCCCGGTGCGGGCAAATTCCATGACACCACGATGCAATTGTTTCTGGCGAAACAGGAAAGCACCCAGTGGGCGATTTTCCAGCCTTGGCAGCCGGCGCAAGGGACCCGACAGGCTTGCCTGTGGTACCAGGGAGTGGGCGATGACCCAGGGCTCACCCCGGCCAAGCAACATGACCTTGCGGGACCACATGCGCTGACGCAGGAGGTGGGCGGGAAAGACACCGATCAGATGAGGCACCGGATACGTCTGCCAGCGCTCTTCCACAACATGAACACGGAAGTCACCTGCACTTGCCTGGACCAGCCGCTGGGTCAGTGACCCGGCATCCAGCAGCCAGTGACGCCAGGCGGCATCGGGTCTGACCGGAACTTGATGGATCGGGCGCCAGCGCAGCGTCCCTGCTGCGCTGAACGTCCCATCTTTCAGCAGTAAAGCCTCTGCGCTTATTGCTCTTCTTCCAGCAACGGACGCTGAACAGTTGTCGACAGCACACTTTCCACACGACGGTTGCGCTCGCGACCATCCTGCGTGTTGTTGCTGGCAACCGGCTGGGACTCGCCGTAGCCGCGCGCAGTGATTCGGCCGGGGCTGACACCGAATTCGTCGATCAGCACCTGGCGCACGGCATTGGCGCGACGCTCGGACAGACCCTGGTTATACTCTTCTGTACCGATGTTGCAGGTATGGCCCCCCAACTCGGCAACCGTATCCGGGTGCTCGGCCAGGAAGTCAGCCACCTGCCGGATATCGGCATAATACTCAGGCTGGACATAGGAGCGATCAAATTCGAACTGAACCGCCAGCTCAATACGGGCAACTTCTTCGATGATGATCGGGCATCCGCGCTCATCCACAGCATACTCGGGCGGCACATCCGGGCACTCCGGCTCGGGCGCAGCCTCTACAACCGGCGCCGGCGCAGGTTCTGGCCGCGGCGTGCGGTCCGGACCAAGGCGAATCACCAGGCCGGTTTCAACGCCAAAGTCATAGGCTCTGCTGTCCACGCCGTAGAATGTACGGGCGCCTGCACGCAGCGAAACCCGGTCATTAAAACGATAGCTCAGACCCGTACCGAAATTGAGGAAACCCTCGTCGTTCAGTTCGCGGTAATTGCTATCACCCATGCCGGCGACAAAATAGGGTGCAAGCCGACCGATTTCGTTGCTGACATTGTAGATCATGTCCAGACGGATCTGACGCAGTCGGTCACGACCGGCCAGGTTGTCGGCATTCATGGTGATACGTGTCGCTGCAAGTTCCAGCGCGACATTATCGGTGACACCGTAACCCCAACCCAGACTGAAATCCCAGTCATCACTGAGACCCCGGTCACTGTCGAAGTCCATCCACTGGGCACCCGGCACCACGTAGAACCGGCCCTGATCGGCTACGGCACTCTGTGCCATCATGACAGCAGCCGCCACCAGTGAAACCACCAACACACTGATTTTCTTCGAACTCATGATCTCTCCTTTTCGGTCTTTACGACGCGAGAATGCCCCGCCGAACAATACGACGGATATTTTGTCCATGTGGGCCTTGTTACCTGCAGCAAGCCATCCGTGCCCAACCTATTTCCCCTGAGGCCATCACCCTGATGCTGAGGGGTGCATTATAGTACAGACACCGCGCGCTTTTCCAATAACTCCATCAAAATCACAATACAATCCACGCTTTAGCCGGTCTCCAGCATGAACATTGTCACAAAAATGTAAACTGTGCATGATCTAATAGCGCCATCAATCACAAAGCCCGCGGAGGCTGTTGTAATGTCCCAGGAAACCACCATCCTGATCGTCGACGATGAGTCTTCCATCCGAGACATGATTGCCGTAGCACTTGATGCCGCCGGCTTCAATACGCTGACAGCCGAAAACGCCCACGCGGCACTGGTCAGCGTGGTCGATCAACGCCCGGACCTGGTCCTGCTGGACTGGATGCTGCCCGGTGGCAGCGGTATCGAACTGGCACGACGACTGAAGCGGGACGAGTCGACCGAGGAAATCCCCATCATCATGCTCACTGCCAGAACCAGTGAGGACAACAAGGTGCAGGGACTGGACGTGGGTGTTGACGATTATGTGACCAAGCCGTTTTCTCCGCGTGAGCTGGTGGCTCGCATCAAGGCTGTGCTGCGCCGTACCAGCGGCCGGCACCAGAACAAGTCTATCCGCTTTTTCGACCTTGAGCTGGATCCGACCAGTCACCGCATCACCATTGAGGAAACACCGGTGGACATGGGGCCAACCGAGTTCAAACTGTTGAACTTTTTCATGACCCACCCTGAAAAGGTGTTCACACGAGATCACATTCAGGATCACGTCTGGGGGGCCAATGTGTACCTGGAAGAGCGCACTGTGGACGTGCATATCGGGCGACTCAGAAAAGCACTGAGCCGGGCATCCAGCACCGACATCAACTACGCCAACCTTATTCAGACTGTCCGCGGTACCGGATACCGGTTTTCCAAACGACTGTCCTGAGTGGTATATTCACCACTCAGGCAGGATTTCTCGGGGTATCAACGTGCTGCGTGACTGGCGATCACACCTGACCAGACTCACACTCGTTCTGGCTCTGCTTGCCCTCACTGGTTTCCTTTTGGACCACACGGTCGCCTTCCTGGCCATTGGTCTGGCTGGTTATCTGGCCTATTCGACCTGGCAGCTCGTCAGGCTGCACCTCTGGTTGTACGAATCTGAAATCGAAGTGTCAGAGCCGCCGGAAAGCCGGGGGCTCTGGGGCGATGTCTACGACGGGATCTACCGCTTGCAGCGCCGCGAGCGCGAAGCTCGCCAGCGCCTCACCGGCATCATCGACAAGGCGCAGGAATCCACCGCCGCGTTGGACATGGCCGTACTGATGATCAATCGCAAGGGCAATCTCGAATGGTGGAACAATGCTGCCTACAGGCTGCTGGGCCTCAAGCAGTCCGATCGCTATCAGCCCCTGGTCAATCTGTTGCGGGATCCCGGCTTTCTGGAGTATTTCGAAAACGGCGAATACAACCGCCCATTAAAGCTGCACGCACCGGTTGACCGGGGCCTGATGCTCGAGTTCGAGATCACCTGGTTCGGTGACGGCGAGCGCCTGATGCTGGTCAAGGATGTCACGCAACTGCATCGCCTGGAATCCATGCGCCGGGACTTTGTTGGTAATGTATCCCACGAATTGCGCACGCCCATCACGGTGATCACCGGGTATCTTGAGACATTGCTGGACAACCGTGACTCCCTGCACAAACGCTGGATCAAGCCGATCGAACAGATGTACCAGCAGTCGCGCCGTATGGAAAACATCATCCGTGACCTGCTTACCCTCTCGCAGCTGGAAACCAAACCCGCTTCTCGCCAGCGCACAACCATTGATACCGGATCATTGCTCCGCGAGATTCGCAGCGACGCCGAGCACCTGTTCCAGGAAAAGCAGCAGACATTTGCAATCGAAGGCGACCAGTTCTGGCTTCGGGGAAACCGCAACGAACTGTACAGCGCTGTCTCCAATCTGGTATTCAATGCAGCGAAGTACACACAGCCGGGTGGGCACATTACCCTGTCGGGGTACCTGACTGAAACCGGCGCCGTGATTGCTGTGGCGGACAACGGCCCGGGCATTGAGGCCCAGCATATCCCGCGTCTCACTGAGCGGTTCTACCGGGTTGACGAAAGTCGATCATCAGATACCGGGGGCACAGGGCTGGGACTGGCCATTGTCAAACATGTGCTGGCCCGACACGGCGCACAACTGAACATCAGCAGCCAACCAGGCAAGGGCAGTCGCTTCAGCTGCCACTTCCCGGCTGAGCGGGTGACAAGTGCGGCGACCAGCGAAACGCCTGTGGCTGTGGACCAGTAACACCAGGCCTGACAGGAAAACTGCCGTGCGCCAGCCGGTTCTATTCGCGCAATTGCTGCTCAAGCTGATTGAGGCCACCATGGCGAACATCTTCACCCACCACCATGTATATCACGTGTTCGGCGATATTCTTGGCATGGTCACCAACGCGCTCCAGCGACCGTAACGCCCAGATGATGCTGAGCACGCGCGTGATACTGCGCGGGTCCTCTATCATGTAGGTGATCATTTCGCGCATGGCACTACCGTACTCCATATCGACATTCTCGTCCTCACGCGCCACGGCCAGCGCCGCTTCGGCATCATAACGGGCAAAGGCATCCAGCCCCATGTCCAGCATCTTGCGTACACGCTCGCCGATATGCCTGATTTCCACATACCCCTTGGACGAATCAGTCTCATTCAGCTCCAGGGCCAGTTTTGCAATTTTTGCTGCCTCATCACCTATACGCTCAAGGTCGTTCACTGCCTTGATGATGCCCAGCACAAGACGCAGGTCGCTGGCCGCCGGCTGGCGACGGGCCAGGATGCGGTTGCAGGCGTCATCAATATTGAGCTCCATGGCGTTGACATCAGCATCGCCGGCGACAACGTGCTCGGCCAGTTCACTGTCGGCTGACACAACGGCGGTGATGGCATTGCTGAGCTGCTGCTCGACCAGGCCTCCCATCTCGAGCAGATTACTCTTGATTTCCTCAAGCTCCAGATTGAATTGCTGTGAAATGTGGTGGCTGTGCTGTGCGGCATCGGATTTCATTGTCGGGGACATCCTTGCGCTGTGCGCGATTTGGCTGTTAACCATAAGGCAGGTAAAGATTGGCTTACAATACGATGTCACTGTGACAGATTCATGACACTCACCCTGGATACCGACTCGCCTGTCATCCAATCGTCATACTTACACAATGAACATGGCTCTATAATACCTCTCTTTGCTCCAGTCAGGACATATCGACATGACCGCCAGTGAGACGCCACCGGATCTGAGCGCCAGCGAGCTGTATCTCAATCGGGAAATCAGCCATCTGTTGTTCAATCTGCGGGTGCTGGAACAGGCTCGCAAGGTCGAGCACCCCCTGCTTGAACGCCTTAATTTCCTGTTGATCTTCAGTGCCAACCTGGACGAGTTCTACGAAATCCGGGTGTCTGGCCTCAAGAAGCAACTCGGATCAGGCCGGCAGCGCCCCGGACCTGATGGGCGTTACGCAGCAGATGTGCTGGCAGACGTGCATGCCCGCGTGCGAGAGGCGCTGACGCTGCAATACCGGATTCTGAACGAAGAGCTTTTCCCCGCCCTGGCAGCAGAAAATATACATTTCCATGCCCGGCATACCTGGAACCGCAAATTGTCCACCTGGTGCAGAAACTATTTCCGCAATGAGGTGCTGCCGGTCATCAGCCCACTGGGACTTGATCCCGCACACCCTTTCCCGCGCCTGGTCAATCGCAGTCTCAATTTCATTCTTTCGCTGGAGGGCAAGGATGCTTTTGGCAGAGAAAGTGGACTGGCGATAGTGCCCGCGCCCAGAGCCCTGCCTCGTTTGATCAAGGTACCGCCAGACATTCTTCCCGAAGGCGACAATTTCATTTTTCTTTCGTCGGTCATCCATGCCCATGTGGAAGAGTTCTTTCCCGGCATGACTGTGCGTGAATGTCACCAGTTCCGGGTCACACGTAATGCCGACCTGGAAATGTCAAGCGTGGATGTGGAAGACATCCCCAGCGCCCTCAAAGGTGAACTGCAACTGAGGCGCTTCGGCGCTGCGGCAAAACTGGAAGTCGGTGCGGCCTGCCCTGATGACCTGTGCAACTTCCTGCTTGACCGTTTTGACCTTGGTGAAGAAGCCCTGTTCAGACTGGACGGCCCAGTCAACCTGCAGCGCCTGACCGCACTGAACAGTATGCTGAACCGCCCTGAGCTTCGTTTTCCTTCATTCTCCCCAGGCGCGCCGCCGGCACTTGATGAACAGGACTGCATCTTCAATACCGTGAACAAGGATGATCAGTTGCTACTGCATCCCTATCAGTCCTTTGTTCCGATCATCGACTGGGTACGTCAGGCCGCACGCGATCCCGGCGTCATATCCATAAAGCAGACCCTGTACCGCACAAACGAATCATCGGAGCTGGTTGCTGCGCTTGTTGACGCAGCGCGCAACGGCAAGGAAGTGACTGTTGCCATCGAACTGCGTGCGCGATTCGACGAGGAGGAAAACATCCAGTTCGCCAGGATACTCCAGGAGGCCGGCGCAGTGGTGGTCTACGGTGTCATGGGCTACAAGACACATGCAAAGATGTTGTTGATCGTGCGCCGCGAGAACGGAAAACTGAATCGTTATGCCCACCTGGGCACCGGTAACTACCACCGTAAAAACTCATTGATCTATACTGACTACAGCCTGCTCACCAGCGATGAAGCACTGTGCGCCGACGTGCACAAGGTGTTCCAGCAGATAACCGGCATGGGCAAAAAGATCAAGCCGGATTTTCTTCTGCATGCACCCTTCACACTACAGAAGACACTGCTCGAACTGATCCGCAATGAAAGTGCCCACGCCAGCAGGGACAAACCGGCGCGCATCATCATCAAAGTCAATGGCCTGACCGACCCGATCATCATCGTTGCACTCTACAACGCTGCCCGATCCGGCGTGAAGATTGACCTGATTGTGCGTGGCGTCTGTTGCCTGAGACCAGGAGTACCAGGTGTATCAGAAAATATTCGTGTCACATCAACCATAGGACGTTTTCTCGAACACTCCCGCGTTTACTACTTCCAGAATGCCGAATGGCCCGTGTACTGCTCAAGCGCGGACTGGATGGAGCGTAACCTGTACCAGCGTATTGAAGTGGCGTTCCCGATTCGCAAGAAAAAACTGCAGACCCGGATAGTTGAAGAGCTGGAATTGTATCTGAATGACCGGAAGCAGACCTGGGAGCTGCTGGAGGACGGCAATTACCGGGAACTGTCCGAGCCCGAAGGCAGCAACAACCCGGGGGTGCAGGCGGCCCTGCTGGGCCGCCTGGCAGGACATATCATCGCCTGAAAGTGATGATCTGCGGACGCTCGAAAAGAGTGTCTCCGGAGACCTTGCCTGCCAGGGCGCACAACATACCTTCGCGCAGCGCGGTGTCACTGAGCCTGAGTGTCTCTATTTCCATAATTTCCATAAACGACAGCATGATGCACCACCCGGACAGCAACACATCACGACGAGCTGTCTTGACACCGGTCAGGGAATATCGGCTGTCACTGGCAACCCTGAGCACCTGCTCCTTTAACGACATCAGCGTCGAGCGCCGGATCTCTCCGGCTGCCGCGCCCTTGCCCGCGCATACCGACGCCAGCATTCTGGCCGTGCCTGAAGAGGCGAATGCCGACTGCCAGCCGGCATCACGCAATACGCCCCGGACCGCTGCAAATACCTCACCCGCGGCCTGCATTGCCTGATCGACGCTGCCAGTCAACGAGGCCAGGCTTTGATCATTGCCAAAGTATCGGTCGCGCCAACTGACACAGCCCATTGCCAGACTGTTGGCATTCAGTACCTCTGCGTTGCGCCCGACAACCAGCTCCGTGCTGCCACCACCGATATCGATCACCAGCCGATGCTGACCATCATCAGGCAGATCAGCCGTAACACCGGCGTAGACCAGGGCCGCCTCCTGCTCACCGCTGACCACATCAATGTCGAATCCGCGCCTGGCGGCTTCGATCAGGAACGCCGGGGCATTGTCCGCCTGCCGAAGCGCATTGGTGCCTACCGCCCACATGCGGCTTACCGGCAGCCGCCGAAGGTGATCACGGAACCAGTCCAGGCAATGCAGGCCACGCTCGAAGGCGGCATCGGAAATGCGTCCGTCCACCGCCAGACCTTCACCCAACTGGACCTTGGCGCTGAAACGTTCAATAACGTCGATGTGCCCCTTGCGATAATCGGCAATCAGCAGGTGGAAACTGTTGGAGCCCAGGTCCAGGCAAGCATACATCAGCAAATTCCGTATCGGATTTAAACGCCCATGTTAGCAGACCTTTGCTGTTCCCAACGACAGCTGACTATAAGGAACCTCAGAATAACTCTATGATCACTCTGCGGGCGCCTGGCCCCGCCCGAAGGGGCTTTCAGTCAATCCGGCCCTCTTTGTTGCAGCTCCTTGACAGGCCGACGCATGCCGGCGAAACTGCGCCTCGATGGCCGGATTGGCTGAAAGCCAGAGTGACCCTGGAGTTATTCTGAGGTTCCATAATGGCCCGCAATTTCCAACGGCAGCGTCAGGTCATCGCCACTATGATACGCAGGACAATCAGCACACCCTGGCAGCTGCCCCTGCTTGTCCTGGCCGTCGCCCTGATCGCCGGGCTGAAGATATTCCTCGCCGCTCAGCTTGAACTCTACAGCGACGAAATTTTTTACTGGCAAGCCTCCACCCGTCCGGCTCTGGCCTACAGTGACCTGCCTTTCATGGCTTCCCTGTTTGCCGGTATTGGCGCGCTGCTGGGCGGCAACCACCCCCTGGCCGTCAGATCACTGTTCATCCTTTGCGGATCGCTGCTGCCCCTGCTGGTGTATTGGCTGGCCCGCCCAATCACGGACCACCGCCAGGCGCTGGAGTCGGCGCTGCTCAGCCTGTGTCTGCCGCTTGGCGCATTTCTGGGCCTGCTGGCGGTACCGGATGTGCCGCTGGTATGTCTGGGCGTAATGATGGTGGGTCTTTCTGAACGCGCCATCAGGCGGGATACCCCGCTGTTATGGGTTGCTGTGGGGTGTGTGACCGCACTCGGGCTCAGCACGCACTACCGCTTCATCCTGTTTCCTGCCGCTCTGGCGCTGTTTCTTCTGCTGTCCGCAGATCACCGGTACCTGTGGCGTACCGCTCGACTGTGGACGGGTGGGCTGATCGGTGCCATCGGGTTGATTCCAGCCCTGCTGTTCAACCTCCAGCACGACCTGAGCGGTCTCGATTATCACTTTGTTGACAGACACCCCTGGCAGTTCCAGCTCGACGGGCTGATGCACCCGGTCGAGCAGCTCGTGGTGGTATCGCCACTGATGTACGTGTTCCTGCTTTGGGTCCTGCTGGTCATGTACCGTCGTGATCGAAAGGAGAACAGCCAGGTCGCGCTGTTGTTCAGCTTTGCCATGGCCCACATAGGCGTGTTCATGGTGCTGGCACCCTGGGCCGACACAACCCGTACCACCTTGCACTGGCCACTGTCCGGCTACCTGCCATTGCTGGTGCTGGCACCCGCAATGCTCAGGCAGCTGAACGCCCGACTGAACAGCCGATTGAGCGCCGGATCAGCAAGGACACTGGTGCTGGCAATACCTGTTACGGGTTTTTTTGGCAGTCTGCTTGCCTTCGCCGGCATCGGCTCCCAGGGCTTCAACGAGCAGCTGCAGGAGCTGGTTGGCCCCGGAGTGCTCTCGAACAAGATGGCCGGCTGGCAACCCATGACTGCACACCTGGGTTCACTGATGAACAATCAGGGCCTGCCGGCAGACACTGTCATCGTAACGGACAATTACTACACGGCAGCACAGGTGGCCTTTGCGTCCGGACGTAATACTGGCATCTACACAACCGATCAGGACAAGGCTGTTCGCGACGGGCGCCTGACGCAGTACGCCATCTGGGGCATGGACGAAGCCGGTGTGCGAAAAAGACAGGGCCAGAGCGCATTGTTCATCAGCGAAGACAGTACGCTGAACGTGGATGAGAAAACCGGGGTCATGGCCCGCGCCTGCACGCTGTTCGAGCAGCTGACCCATATTGACCAGTTGTCTCTGTTCAATGATGAGAAGGTATTCAGCTTCTATCTTGGCTCTCGAATCATCGGAGCAGATGAACAGCATCCGGGCACGCATCCCTGCCCATTGCCGGCAAGACTCTGGCTCGATTCCCCCAGGGAAGGCGACCAACTCTCAGGCCAGGTCAGTGTCAGTGGTTGGGTTTATAACGAAGGCGAAGGCGTGGACAGGATTTATCTGCTGATTGACGGACAGCGTCATACCCCTTTGCCGCGCACTGTCGAGCGCCCGGACGTGGTCGAGATCCGACAGGTTCGCCATGACCCATCGCGCCCTACCCTGGGTTTTGATGTCGTACTGGATACCACCACCATTGCAAACGGGCAACGCACTGTGGCACTGGAAGTCATCAACACCCACGGGGAGCGTCAGGTTTCGCCAGAGCGCCGGATTCGGGTTCAGAACGAGTCCCCTTGAGGCGCCCATAGAGTTATGAACGCTCAACCGATATAATCCCAGCGCGTGAATCCTCAGGAGTGCAAATATGCCGGAACATATCTGGAGTGCCCTTCAACGCGAAGCGCTTGATCTGATCCAACGCGAACCCTTGCTTGCCAGCTACGTCTATGCCTGCGTGCTGAATCACAACAGTCTGGATGCGGCGCTCAGTTTTCTGCTGTCCAACAAACTTGGCGACGCGGTCATGCCGGCAATGACCATCAGGGAATTGTTCGAGCTGGCATTCGAAGACGACCCGAACATCATTAACAGCGCCGCCCATGATATCCAGGCGGTGCATGACCGCGACGCGGCCACCAACGCCTACCTGCCTGTGATTCTTCATCTCAAAGGCTACCACTCCATCCAGGTGCACAGACTGGCACACTTTCTCTGGCAGAAGGAGCGCAAGGATCTTGCGCTGTATCTGCAAAGTCGCAATTCGGAAGTGTTCGGTGTGGACATACACCCGGCCTGCGTGATGGGTCGAGGTATCATGTTTGACCATGCCACTGGCATTGTCATCGGAGAAACAACCGTGATCGAGGATGATGTATCCATCATGCAATCTGTGACACTTGGCGGAACAGGGCATGAACAGGGTGACCGACACCCCAAAATCCGTTCTGGCGTCCTGATCTCAAGCGGAGCCAAGGTGCTGGGCAATATAGAAATCGGTCACGGCGCCAAAGTCGGCGCCGGTAGCGTGGTATTGAGTGATGTTGCGCCTCACACAACGGTTGTGGGCGTGCCGGCAAGACCCGTGGGCAAACCATGCAAGGATATGCCATCACGCACCATGGACCACAACGTACTCAGTGAGTGAATGCAGCGCCGAGCAGCAGTAACGGCTACAGGTTTTCCTCAGCATAGGCAGCGAGCAGCGAGCGGGGCACTCCACGCAACTGCAGATTGCCACCATGACTGAAATGTTTGAAACGTTCAGTGAGGTAGGTCAGGCCTGAGCTGGTTGGCGTCAGGTAGGGCGTATCAATCTGGGCAAGATTGCCAAGGCATATAACCTTGGAGCCGGTTCCAGCCCGCGTGATGATGGTTTTCATCTGATGCGGCGTCAGGTTCTGGGACTCATCAATCAGTATGTAACTCTGCTGGAAGCTGCGCCCACGAATATAGTTCAAGGACTTGAACTGCAACGGCACCTTGGACAGCACGTAGTCCACACTGCTTTCACTGTGTTCATCATCCTGATGCAAAGCTTCAAGGTTGTCAGTGATCGCTCCCAGCCAGGGTTCCATTTTCTCGGCTTCAGTGCCTGGCAGAAAACCGATATCTTCATCCAGCCCCTGTGTACTCCGGGTCACTATGATTCGCCGGTAGGACTTGCTGACCAGGGTCTGTTCAATGGCTGCCGCCAGCGCCAGGATTGTTTTTCCCGAACCAGCCGAGCCAGTCAGATTGACCAGATGCACATCCGGGTCCAGCAACAGGTTGAGCGCCATCGCCTGATGTGCATCACGCGGGCGAAGCCCCCAGGTTTCATGCTCCATCAGCTTGGGAAGGTCAAGGTGAAGCAGGCTGACGCCACGTTCACTGATGTCGATCACGCGTGCAAGAAATCCGGCCTCGTCACAGATGAACTGGTTCGGATAGACCTCCACGCCCAGCTGCTCATGACTGAGTTCGTGCACGGTCTGGCCCGTGGGCAGCTGCCGGGTGTCCACCTCGCGTATGCGATCCCAGAAACTGCCTTCAAACTCCACGTAGCCCTTGTTGAGCAGTGCAATATCAGAGAGCAGCTGATCGGTATGGTAATCTTCGGCCGGGATACCCACCGCACGCGCTTTCAGGCGCATGTTGATATCCTTGGTCACCAGCACCACCGGCGAACTGGAGCGCTGCCCGAGTACAGCAACAGCGTTCAGGATCTTGTTGTCGTTCAGGTGCTCGGGCAGAATCTGGAGATCATCCGGCGTTTCGGTCATCAGTACCGACAGCGAGCCGCTGGTCTCGTTGTCCGCCCTGAGGATAGGCACCCCTTTCTCCACGTCTTCAGGCGAGGCGTTACCCAGTATCCGGTCGATTTCACGAATGGCCTGCCGACAGTCCGCTGCCAGGGCAGTGCGCCCGGTTTTCAGGTTATCGAGCTCCTCCAGAACAGTAATGGGGATAATCACCTGATGTTCGTGGAAGTTGCTGATCGCTGTCGGGTCATGGATGAGTACGTTGGTGTCGAGCACGTAAAGCGTTGACGGATTGCCTGCCGGCACTGCCGATGCATTGCCGCCTACTAATGCCATATCTGTCATTTGATGCCTCTGAAGCGCTAACCAACCATCTGAATGAGAATACCTGCTGCGATTGCCGATCCGATGACCCCTGCCACATTGGGCCCCATGGCATGCATGAGCAGGAAATTATGGGGGTTGGACTCGGTACCTACCCGATTGACAACCCTGGCTGCCATCGGCACTGCCGACACCCCTGCCGCACCAATTAACGGATTGATCTTGCTGCTGGACACCAGATTCATCAACTTGGCCATCAGCACACCGGTTGCTGTGCCAATAGCAAAAGCCACCATGCCCAAAGCTATGATACCCAAAGTGCTGGCAACCAGAAACTCATCTGCCATCAGGCGTGATCCAACAGCCAGCCCAAGCAGAATGGTGACCGTGTTGATCAGCGCGTTCTGCGCGGTCTTGGTCAATCTGTCCACCACACCACACTCACGCATCAGATTGCCCAGGCAGAACATACCCAGCAGCGGCGCGGCCGTGGGGATGGTCAGAGCAACCAGCACCAGCAACAGCAGCGGGAAGATGATCTTCTCGCGCCGGGATACAGTGCGCAGCTGGGTCATCTGAATCTGCCGTTCCTTCTTTGTGGTCAGCAGCCGCATGATCGGCGGCTGAATGAGCGGCACAAGTGCCATATAGGAATAGGCCGCCACAGCAATTGGACCAAGCAACTCCGGGGCCAGTATCCCCGACACATAAATCGCTGTGGGTCCGTCTGCACCCCCGATGATACCAATGGCTGCGGCCTGCTGGATAGTGAAGTCCAGTATGCCCAGATCTGTCAGCAACAGGGCACCAATCACGGTCGCAAAAATCCCGAACTGCGCAGCCGCGCCCAGAAGCAGGGTTTTGGGGTTGGCCAGCATCGGACCAAAATCTGTCATTGCACCCACGCCGAGGAAAATCAGCAGTGGAAAAATACCGGTCTCCAGCCCCATGGCATAAAACTGCGCCAGCACACCCTCGGAAATGGCAATGTCCACGCCCGGGATATTGGCCAGAATGCCACCAAAACCGATCGGCAGCAGAAGGAAGGGTTCAAACTTCTTGCTGATCGCCAGATACAACAACAGCAGGCCGATGACCATCATCAGCGCCTGGCGCGGCTCCAACTGGTAAAGCCCGGTGGAGTGCCACAATTCCAATATGTGATCCATCGGTTTTACTCCAGTGTTACCAGTGGATCACCGGCACTGACTGCTTCACCTTCAGCAACATGCATCTTGCCGACGGTACCTGCACGATCCGCCCGAATCTCGGTTTCCATCTTCATTGCTTCCAGCACCATCAACACATCCCCGTCGGCAACCGCACTGCCGGCAGTGGCCACAATACGGAATACACTGCCTGACAATGGCGCATTGATGCGATGACCCTGACCACCTGATGCTGCAGGAGCCGGATCAGGTCGTGATGCGCCTTTGGGACCAGTGCTGTCTCCGGCAGCTACCGCCGGCGCTGCTTCAACCAGCGCTGCAACATCACCGCCCTCAGTCACCCGAACCACGTATTCGCGACCTTCCACTTCAACGGTATACACACCACTGTCGGAGGACACTTCGCTGGCAGCCGTGTTGTCCGAAGTCGATTCCTGCTCGGCAACTGGCACCGGTTCAAATGCATCCGGATTGTCCCGGTTCTGGAAAAATTTCAGTGCCGGTTGCGGCAACAGCGCATAGGTCAGCGTGTCATCAATGTCGTTCTCAATGCGGAAGCCCTTCTCTTTGGCAAGCTTCTCCAGCTCGGCCTTCTGCTTGTCGAATTCGGGTTCCAGCAGATCTGCCGGGCGACAGGTGATCGCCTCTGCACCGGCAAGCACCCTTTTCTGAAGTTCCCCGTTGACCGGCGCGGGTGTGGCGCCGTATTCGCCCTTCAACACACCTTCGGTTTCCCTGGTGATGGATTTATAGCGCTCGCCAGTCAATACATTGAGCACTGCCTGGGTGCCAACAATCTGCGAGGTTGGCGTCACCAACGGGATGAACCCCAGATCCTCGCGCACGCGCGGGATCTCCTCCAGCACTTCGTCAAGCCGGTCTGCGGCATTCTGCTCACGCAACTGGTTCTCCAGGTTGGTCAGCATGCCACCGGGTACCTGTGCCACCAGTATCCGGGAATCAATGCCCTTGAGCGAACCTTCAAAGCGTGCGTATTTCTTGCGGATCTTGCGAAAGTAGCTCGCAATCTCCTCCAGCAGGACTATATCCAGACCGGTGTCACGATCGGTGTCCCTGAGCATTGCCACCATGGTTTCCGTGGGTGTGTGACCATAGGTCATGCTCATGGAGGAAATGGCAGTGTCCAGATTATCGATACCGGCTTCCACCGCCTTGATGTAGGTGGCAACCGACAGCCCTGTAGTGGCGTGGCACTGCATGTGTATATCCAGATCAGTGGCCTTTTTCAGGGCTGTAATCAGGTCATATGCCACATAGGGCGCCAGGAGTCCCGCCATATCCTTGATGCACAGTGAATCAGCGCCCATGTCCTCTATGCGACGCGCCATGTCCACCCAGCTATCAATGGTATGAACCGGGCTGACTGTATAGGAGATGGTGCCCTGTGCATGTTTATCCTGCTTTTTGACAGCACGTATCGCAGTCTCCAGGTTTCGCATGTCGTTCATCGCGTCGAACACGCGAAATACATCCACGCCATTGACCGCTGCCCGCTCAACGAATCTCTCCACGATATCGTCGGCGTAGTGGCGGTAACCCAGTATGTTCTGACCACGGAACAACATCTGCTGCGGCGTATTCGGCATGGCCTTCTTCAGCTCACGGATTCGGTGCCACGGATCCTCGCCCAGATACCGGATACAGGCATCAAAGGTTGCGCCACCCCAGCTCTCGACAGACCAGAAACCGATCTTGTCCAGTTTGTCGGCAATCGGCAGCATGTCATCGAGACGCAACCGGGTGGCAAAAAGTGATTGGTGGGCGTCGCGCAGGACAACGTCGGTGATGCCCAGGGGTTTCTTCGTGTCGCTCATGGATCAGGCGTCCTTCTAGTGTTCTGACCTTGCGGTCTGGCTCGATCGGCTGCCGGGCAGCCGCTGTCACGTGTCATTATTATGATTATGATCTTGCAGGCTGGCGCCCCTGCCTATCGGCCGCGTTGACGGCGATGCGCCCCGATTGCGGCCGTGATGACGGCAATCAGGCGGGTATCCGGAGACCCGGATCCGGCATCTGTCGCCCGGGATTCAGGTTTTGGAACAGGCACATCATCCGGCACAGCCGGTTCGGTCAGTCGAACGACCCTTGACAGGATTGAGGTACAGAAAACCAGCAGGATGAGAAACACAAACACGAAGCCCATCCCCATCAAGGCCAGTTCCAGGCCCTGCATCACCAGATCTGACATGCACTTTCCATCCGGATTTGTGAAAACCCGGATAATACTAGAATAGTGACAGGGACGCTAACCCGTAGCGCTTTCAGGCGCGTCCCGAAGCAGTCATTTCAGATACCGGTCGAACCACTCCAGGGCAAGCGCGTTGCTCTGCTGCCAGGCTTCGCGGTAGATACCGTAGTGACTGATATCCGGTATCACCACCAGTCGTTTGGGCCCGTCATAACGCTCATACGCCAGTATGCCGTGGTCGCGGTTGTCGAACAGCTCCTCGTTTTCGGCCAGTACGAACTGTATCGGGATATCGCCTGCATCGTTGATATTGTCTACCGGCGAATAATTGTAGAAGCGACTTGCAATCGGTGCGCCACGCAGATTGCCCACGGCTCTCTCGCCCGGTTCGGGGTAGCCGATTTCACCCCGCGCGCGACGAGCAGCATCCCGCCGGGCCTCGTCTGTATCACCGATCTGTCTGCCGCTCAGGGAACCGACCTGGCTGTGCACCGCCCGGACGCGCGGATCGCGGATTGCCATCTCCACCACATACCCTCCTGACTGACTGCTGCCCCAAAGACCTATCCGGTCCGCATCAACCTGCGGTTCGCCGTGCAACCAGTGCAGGGCATTCTGCCAGTCAGCCAGCATGTCCACCGGATCCACCACCTCCCTGACTTCACGCACCGATTCCCCGTCAGCACCCAGCACCAGCCGCCCGTCACTGTCCGCCCAGCCGCGATAGTCAAACGTCACCACCAGGTAACCGGCCTCGGCAAATGCAACGGCATCGCGGACCAGCTGTGCGGCAACGCCACCCCAGCCATGTGCCATGAGAACAGTCGGAAACTTCTCGTCCTCGTCCGCACCGGCTGGCAGGAATACCGTGGCCGACATTCGCGCACCTTCACTCCAGATGTGAATCGGCCGGGCTTCAACCGTCTCGGGTATCGCCTGCGCAGCAAGGGCACTGGAAAACATCCACATCAAGATTGCCAGATACCCGTAAAACCTGTTCGTTGTCATGATCCCCCCATTGACTGACTCACCTTCAGAGCTTGAGTATATAATCCGGATCTGAATTTCCCAACACGGGCAGCGGGCCATTCCATGGACATGACAAGTCGATTGACCCTGCTTGCACTGTTGCTGCTGGTCACCGGAACAGTCTTTGTTGTCTTTGTGTACCCCTACCTGCGCAACCGGCGCCTGCAGAGCCAACCGTTTCCGCCACAGTGGCTCGGGATGGTCCGACAACAGTTGCCGGCCTACCGGTTCATGTCTGTTGATGAACAGTATCAGCTGCAGCGCCTGATACTGCGTTTTGTCAATGATATTTCCTTCATCGGCTGCGGCGGGCAGGTGGTTGACGACCGTGTGCGAATCAGCATTGCCGCTCACGCCTGTACGCTGCTGATCAACCGCCCCGAACAGTTTTATGAGGGCCTGCAGGCGGTACTGGTATACCCCTCGGCATTCATAGCCGACCGCGAGGTCATGCATGAGGACGGCGTTGTGTCACGCGATGTGGATGTGATGTCGGGTGAATCCTGGGAGACAGGCAAGGTTGTACTGGCCTGGGAAGATGTATTGCACAGCCTGCAGCACCCGCATGACGGCTTCAACGTTGTGCTGCACGAATTTGCACACCAACTCGACCAGGCTTCAGGGGCTGTCAATGGTTGCCCGGTGCTGGACACAGGCGTTTCACGCCAGGAGTGGGCTCGGACGCTGACGGATGCGTTTACGCAATTACAGGTCGACACGGAGGCCGGTCGACCCACCCTGCTTGACGGCTACGGCGCCAGTGAGCCCGCTGAATTCTTTGCCGTCAGCACCGAGTGCTTCTATGAGCAACCCTGGCAACTGGCCGCTGAGCACCCCGCCCTGTTTGAACGCCTGCATCAGTTCTACCGCAGTGATCCCCGACACTGGCACCCGGGCCATCAGAAGATTCATTGATAAAGGTAATACGAACAATAACGTTGACTTATCCACTGATCGCCAAGTAAGCTACAGAAAATCACACATCTGTAACAGTTACCCGCAGGAACAAGCTGTTACCACCGTAACAACAACTTCCCGGATGAGTGATTTTGTAACAAAAAAACGTTTTTTCACGTTGTAAGAGGGCTGATTTCACGCTTCTGATCTCTTTGCCGCCGGATAGCTTCCTGCAATCCGCGTCAATCCAACGTGCGTTCTGGGGCCGAGTATTACTATTTCGCCGCTGGCAGAAATGCTGGAAAACAGTTTCACACAGTTCCTCTAAACAAAAAACAAGATAAAGAAAGAAGGGATAACTCATGAGACTAAAAAAACTTTACCAGGCGATTGCTTGCGCTTCCCTGGTAGCTCCCACACTGGCAATTGCACAGCAAACACCTCAGATTGAAGAAGTGGTTGTTACCGGCTCGCTGATCCGCGGCACACCCGTGGATGCCGCGCTGCCGGTTGAAGTCTACACCGCAGCCGATATGGAACTGTCCGGCGCACCCACTGCACTGGAATTTGCAAAAAGCCTGAGTGTTGCAGGCCCCACCACCGGTGAAGCCTATTATTTTGGCGGTGCCGGCAATACCGGTAACGTCCAGTACAACCTGCGCGGCATCGGTTCTGATAAAACCCTGTCACTGTTCAATGGTCGTCGTGTGTCGCAGAACACGTCTGTCATACCGTCCATTGCCCTTGCGCGCACCGAAATTCTCAAGGATGGAGCCGCCGTGACATACGGTGCGGATGCCACCGGTGGTGTTGTCAACTTCATCACCCGTGACAGCTTCGAAGGTGTGGACCTGCGAACCTCCTACACAGCCATTGACGGCTCCAACGGCGACTACGATGTTGGTGTCATGTGGGGTTTTGGTGGTCCGGACACCAATATCATTCTGGCCGGGCAGTGGGAACACCGCTCACGCCTGCGTGCGCCCGAACGCAGCTTCACCAGCCTGCCCTACAGTGTCAACCCGGCACCCTGGTCCCAGCTGACCAACCTGGCTGGCTGGCTGCCGCGCCAGGCACTTCCTGACACACCAATGCTCAGTGGCGCCCAGGGCCAGGGTGAGTGGGGTCAGCTGGCCGGCGGTACCATCAACGACTTTACCCAGGATTCCTGTGAAGCCGTAGGTGGAGTTTTCAGCGGCGCCTTCTGCTACTACAACTACATCCCCTATTACAATCTGGTAGAGGACAACGATATCTACCGGGCCTACGCTCAGATCAATACGGCAGTGACCGACCGCATGGACTACCATTTCCGTGTCGCCTACTCACAGGTATTCACGCCTTACCAGCACGGCTCACCCTCACAGCCTGTGATCCGTGGTCCGGCCATGCAAGGTGGTCTGTCACACCAGATCTACGTGCCAAGCACCAACCCGTACACACAAGAGTTCGCACAGCGCACCGGCTGGGCGAATCAGCCTGCGTTCGCCATCACACAGGGCTACACGGCCAACACCTATCGTGCATTTGCTCACGGCGGTAACAGCCTGTTTGCTGACAGCGGCAACTTCGGCACCGCCAGCCGTATCGACAACCGTTACTGGCACGCGTCCACGGGTCTTAACGGCGAGTTCGAGAATGAAATCGGTTACGACTTTGCCGTGACCTACAACCACGCATTGACTGCCAGTGACAGCCCGGACATGATGCTGTACCGCGTTCAGGAGGCTCTGAACGGTTTTGGTGGCCCGAACTGTAATGCACCGGATCTGGATCCAGGCCGTTTTGGCACCCAGAACCCTGCCATGGCCGGTGTCGGCGACTGTATGTGGTACAACCCCTTTGCGTCCAACTTTGCCGGTCAACCGGTGTTCGGACTGGATAACCCCAATTACGACCCCAACGCAACAAACCCGGATGATCTGGTCCGCTGGATGTTCAATCGACGCTTCAGTGAGAACATCACCTGGAACGTCACTGCCGACATGGTATTCGACGGTGTGACCCCCCTGGAATTGCCGGGCGGACAGGTTGGTTGGGCCGCGGGTGGTCAGTGGCGACAGACAAAACTGCGTCAGGCCGTTCCTGATCCCCTTTACGCCGGCTATCAGCCGTGTCAATGGCCAGGTCAGCAACCAGCCGATCCGACCGATCCGACCTTCACGGGCTGTACCCCTGACGAACCCGGTCCGTTCCAGTTCTTTGGCACCAACACACCCAACCGAACCAGCCAGGACCAGGTCTCGGTATTTGGTGAGTTGAGCCTGCCGATTCTGGATAACGTATATGCCTCAGCGGCTGTGCGTTACGAAGAGTTCACTGGCGGCCTGTCCGCCACGGTATACAAGGTGTCTGGCAAGTGGGATGTGACCGACGCGCTGTCATTCCGCGGCTCCTACGGTACCAACTACCAGGCACCAGGCGCCGGTCTGCAGCCGGGTAATATTGCCAGCGGTGTTAACAGCTACACCATCGCCGGTGGCGCCTGGCGTGGTGCCGAGACGTTCACCCAGTCCGGTATTGAGCCTGAAACCGCTACCGTCTGGAGCGCAGGTGCCATCTGGCAATCCGAAGGCTTCACGCCAGGCAGCAACTTCCGCCTGATCGTGGACTACTTCAACATTGAAACCCAGGACGAGCTGGGACTGCTGGCATCTGCGAACAATATCGCAAACGCAGTATTCAGCATCTCGCCAGCCGGTCCCGGGGCCGCGGTGCCAACAAACGGCAGCGCACTGGCTGACTGCTCTCATCCGCTGGCCAACCGTGTGGAATTCAACGGTACCTGTGTCCAGGGTGAGACCACTGCCAATGACTTTGCCTCCATACGTACCGACTACGGCAATGGCCCGGGTCAGCACACTGCAGGCTTTGACATTCAGAGCAGCTACAGCTTCCCCTTCCAGGCCGGTGATCTTCGCTTTGCCCTGACAGCAACACATATCAACAAGTTCGAGTTCACAGAAACCGTTCTTGATGGTTTCTTGCTGGATCCGGGTGCTGATCGTCTGGGTGTACTGAACTTTGCCACCATCGCCAATGCAGTATCGGAATGGCGCGGCAACTTCACCGTCAACTACTCACAGGGTGACCACAACTTCCGTCTGGTCACCAACTATGTGAGTGGTGTGGATGACAATCGTTTCTTCAACGACGATGGCTCCCGCGTTGGTGATGCTGCCCTGACTCCGGCCGGCTTCCAGCCAGGCACTCAGACGCCTTTCGAGCCCACGCTGTACGGTGTTTATGGCCGCGACTGGATCACTACAGACTTCCATTATGTAGTGGACCTGCCTTGGGCGACGCTTAACGCATCAGTGGTCAACATTGCTGACAGAATGCCGCCGGCGTCACGTCAGGAAATGGGTTACGATCCGCGCATCGGCAACCCACTGGGTCGCACGTTCCAGATCGGACTGCGCAGAGAGTTCTGATGCAGCCCTGGTCAGGAAGAGGCAATTTGCTCTTCCTGACCTCCAGAAAAGCCCGCTTTCTCAGGAAAGCGGGCTTTTTTTATTTCACCATGACTCCAGCACCGTACTTCGCTGGACTACGCCTAAGTCCGCTACAGCAGGTTTATCAATAACTTAGACGAATTCATCATATGCCGGTGCTTTCTGAAACTCGACCCGGCTTCCGACCGCTTGGCTCCTAACAGGCTCCTGGAATCGGGTCTTTCCGAAGGAGTCAGCTATGGCCAAGATCAAACTCACCAAGTCCGCAGTCGATGCGGCAAAACCCCAGGCGCAGCCCATTGAGCTGCGCGACACCCTCGTTCCCGGCTTCCTGTGCAAGGTTACGCCGGCCGGCCGCAAGGTCTTCATGCTCCAGTACCGAACGAATGCCGGCGAACGGCGCAAGCCGGCGCTGGGCATGTATGGAGAACTGACCGTCGAGCAAGCCCGCTCGCTGGCGCAGAACTGGCTGGCCGAGGTCCGCCGGGGCGGTGATCCCGGCGCCGCCAAGGCCGAGGCGCGCAAAGCGCCGACAGTCAAGGAACTCTGCGCGACGTTCATGGGGGACTACTCCAAGCAGCGCAACAAGCCCAGCACGCAGAAAGGTTATCAGGGTGTCATCGACCGCAACATCATCCCGATCCTGGGCCGTATGAAGGTGCAGGACGTGAAGCGCCCGGATGTCGCAGCAATGATGAAGAAGCTGGAGCACAAGCCGGCAGAGGCGAACCGCACGTTCAGCGTCATGCGCAAGATGTTCAACATGGCCGAGGTGTGGGGCCACCGGCCTGACGGCACGAACCCGTGCCGTCACGTTCCGATGTATCCCGCTGGCAAGGCGACCCACCTCATCACCGATGAGGAAATGAGCAAGCTGTTCAAGCAACTCGACAAGGTGGAGGCGGAAGGTGTCGAGCCCTATGTCATCCCGCTGGCGATCCGCCTGCAATTCGAGTTCGCAGCCCGTCGTTCCGAAATCGTGTTGCTTGAATGGGAGTGGGTCGATCTGGAGCAACGGCGCGTGGTGTGGCCTGACAGCAAGACCGGCGGCATGTCCAAGCCCATGAGTGAGGAAGCCTATCGACTGCTGTCCACGGCGCCCCGGCAAGAGGGTGCGCGCTATGTGCTGCCGTCGCCGCGCAACCCCCTCACGCACATGACCTATGGGGAGTATTACGGCGGCTGGAAGCGCACTCTCAAGGCGGCTGGCGTGACGCACGTCGGCACGCACGGTATCCGCCACCGCTCGGCCACCGACATCGCCAACTCAGGCATCCCGGTGAAAGTCGGCATGGTGCTGACCGCGCACAAGACCGTGGCGATGTTCATGCGCTACGTCCACACCGAGGATGATCCGGTGCGTCAGGCAGCCGAACTGGTGGCAAATCGTCGCAAGACGATCACGGGTGCGCAGCGCGCCGAGGGGGCGACGGCATGAGCAAGAAGACGCCTTCGGCGGCGGGGAAAACCCCCGCCGCCTTGCCGGCCGGCTATGCCGGCATCCACGGCGGTATCGTGGAACTGCTCGATGCCGCGCGGCACGCGGCGGCGCGCAGCGTCAATGCGCTGATGACGGCGAGCTATTGGGAAATCGGTCGCCGGATCGTGGAAGCAGAGCAGAAAGGCAGGCGGCGAGCCGTCTACGGCGAACAGTTGATCGCCCGCTTGTCCGCCGACCTGACCGCGCAGTTCGGGCGCGGTTTCAGCGCGGACAACCTGGAGAACATGCGACGGTTCTTCCTTGCATATCCCTTGGCTGTAATTTCCGAGACACTGTCTCGGAAATCTGGAAACGAGCTACCCGCTGGGAAATCCGAGGCACTGTCTCGGAAATTGGACCTCGCCGAACTGGCGCTGGCCTTCACGCTGCCGTGGTCGGCCTACGTCCGGCTGCTGTCGGTCAAGGATGGCCATGCCCGCCAGTTCTATGAAGCCGAAGCCCTGCGCGGCGGATGGAGCGTGCGCCAGCTCGACCGGCAGATCGGCAGCCAGTTCTACGAGCGCACGGCGCTGTCCAGGGACAAGGCCGCGATGCTGACCAAGGGTATGACGCCGAAGCCGGACGATACCGTCACGCCCGACGATGCGATCAAAGACCCCTATGTGCTGGAGTTTCTGGACCTCAAGGACGAGTATTCGGAGTCCGATCTTGAACAGGCCCTGATCCATCGGCTGCAAGACTTCCTGCTCGAACTCGGCGAGGGCTTCACGTTTGTTGGACGGCAGCGGCGGTTGCGCATCGACCAGACCTGGTATCGCGTCGATCTGCTGTTCTTCCATCGGCGCTTACGCTGCCTTGTCATCATCGACTTGAAGCTCGGCAGCCTGACCCATGCCGATGTGGGCCAGATGCACCTGTACTGCAACTACGCCAAGGAGCACTGGACGTTCCACGATGAGAACCCGCCCGTGGGTCTGATCCTCTGTGCCGACAAAGGCCACGCCCTGGCGCGGTATGCGCTGGAAGGATTGCCCAGCAAGGTCATGGCAGCGAACTATCGAACAGTGTTGCCGGATGCCGAGTTCCTGCAAAAGGAGTTGGAGAGCACGCGGCGGATGCTGGAGTCTCGCGTCAAGACGCGCCGACAATAGCGGTGCGTCCCGACATACCGTCGTCGGGCTTGCGGGCTGCACCCGCGCTTCGTGCCGAAGACGATCGCGGGTGCGCAGCGTGCCGAGGACGTGACGGCATGATCCGGCTCAGGGCTCCTATGTCATGGCCCGTCGCGCCACTGTCACGACAATTCCGGCGCTTGCTTTTTTATACCTGAACGGATATAATCATGCCAGAGAAACGCAAGCTCTTGTATTGGGAAGGCTCATCGAAGAAGGACTTCAAGGAGTTTCCTGTCCCCGTGCAGAAGGACATGGGTGTGGCACTGTTCGTCGTCCAGTTGGGCGGCACGCCGCACTCGGCCAAGCCCTGGAAGGGGCTTGGCTCCGGAGTGTACGAGCTGGTGGAGGACCACCGGAGCGATACCTTCCGTGCCGTTTACACGGTACGGGTCGGCGATGCGGTGCATGTGCTGCATGCGTTTCAGAAGAAGTCCAAGTCCGGTATTGCCACCTCGCAGCCGGACGTAGAGTTGATCGAAAAGCGGTTGAAGGCAGTGCTCGCCCGTTATGGGACGAGCGGGAGATCATGATGACGCGCAAAGACCATCCTCAAGGTACCAACAACGTGCTGGCCGACCTGGGGTTCGATGATGCGGAAGAGCTGTCTGCGAAGGCCGCGCTTGCGGTCAGGCTCAACGAGTTGATAGACAAGCGTGGGCTCAGTCAAATGGAGGCTGCCGACATCACCGGCATGACCCAACCCAAGGTGTCTCAGGTACGTCGCTATAAACTCCAAAACATTTCGCTCGAACGACTTATGCAAGCGCTGGTATCCCTTGACCAGTATGTTGAAATAGTTGTGCGGCCTGCTCGGGCTGCACGGACTCGCGGTATAACTGTTGCCACAGGATGATGATAGCGATCATCAAAGTGGTTCGGTCATTCCTCATAGGAGGGGGACATGGCGGATACAAAGAACGTATTTATTAGTCACGTCCACAAGGACGACCAGGGCTTGCAAAAGCTGAAGGAGCTGCTGGCTCCTAAAGGAATGGATATCCGGGATTCGTCGATCCACACTGGCAAATTTAATAATGCCAAAGACCCGGATTACATCAAGACTCAAATTCTAGCTCCTGCGATAAATTGGGCTGGCACTTTCATCTGTTACGTCTCGCCGCAGACCAAAGACAGCGAATGGGTCAACTGGGAAATTGAATATGCCGCCAAGCAGGGTAAGCGGATCATCGGCGTATGGGAGCATGGCGAGAAGGAATGTGATCTTCCTGCCGCCTTACAGGAGTACGCCGACGCATTAGTAGGATGGAACGGTAATGCAATCATAGATGCCATCAATGGCAAGGACAGTTGGGAAAAGCCAGACGGCGGCCCCTGTGCTCCAGTGCCTCTTAAGCGCCATCCTTGTTAATGGCCCGCATCTATTCATACGTAGTACGCTACGACAGCGGGTTTGCGCCCAATCCATTTTACGGTTATTGCACGCTCGCAACGTGCAAGCCGGATATTCGGCGCCACGCCGGAGTTGGCGACTGGGTAGTCGGCAGTGCCAGCAATGACCGTAGCATTAGACGCGGGGGTCATCTCGTCTATGCCATGCGTGTGACGGAGACGATGACGTTCGATGACTATGCGGCGGACGCACGGTTTGATGTCAAGAAGCCTTTTCGCATGGGTAGCCGCAAGCAAAGTTGCGGCGACAATATCTATTTTCGCAACACGCCGGACGATGATTGGTGCCAGCGCGACTCATTCCATTCGCGTGAAGACGGGCGGATCAACCAACAACATGTAGCGCGGGACACAGGCGTGAATCGAATACTGGTCAGCGATGATTTCGTTTATTTTGGCGGCACAGGGCCAGCATTTCCTGCAAATCTTCGGGATCGGCGTGGTAGACCGTTATGCAAAAAAGGTATTGGTAGGTCCTGTTTCGATGACCCGCAACTAGTCGCGCTCTTAGAACGCTGGGTGCGCGATTTCGGAGTCAGCGGTTATCAAGGACCACCACAAGAATGGATTTCGCTTCGTGGCTAACCCGATCACTCCCAGCGCAGGCTCGATTTTATTGGCGGAATATGCTGATCAAATCGCCGACACCGACGTGCTTGACCCATTAGATGTTGGTCCGATACTGCAAGGACTCTACGGCGAAGTCGGTGGAATCATGTCCACTGCCAAGAAACATATCCGTGAGCAATCGGCCTACCCTGGATTCAAACGGGCCGCTGAGGAGGAATTTGGCGATACGCTGTGGTATCTCGCTGCACTCTGTAGACGACTGAAGATTCCGTTTGATGAGCTATTCGCGGAGGCTGCCAACGGTGCGCGGTTCCGAACGGCTGGTGCGGCAACCGATATGGTCGAAGGAACCTATGCCCACGTTGCCATACCAACAACCACCGATCCTGTAGACACAACACTTTTCAAACTTGGGCGTTCAGCAGCGGCATTGTTAGAAGGTACGCCAGATCACGCGAGAGTTGTCGTGTTTGCAAGCGATTATCTCGATGCGCTCCATGCAGCAAGGCTTGCCTTTTCTGATGTTGCACGAAGTAACTTGTGCAAGGCGCGCGGGGCATTTCTCGAACCACGACCAGAGGACTTGATTGACTTTGATGCCGGGTTCGAACTTGAAGAGCAGTTGCCAAGAACGTTCAAAATTCGCGTTAATCAAAGAGAGAGTGGCAGAAGTTACCTTCAATGGAATGGTGTATTCATCGGCGATCCTCTTACTGACAATATCGCTGATCCCGACGGGTATCGGTTCCACGATGTTTTCCATTTTGCATACGCCGCGATTCTGCATTGGTCGCCCGTCATACGCGCACTGATCAAGCATAAGCGCAAGAGTAAGCCAGAGTACGACGAAGCCCAGGATAGCGGTCGGGCAATTGTCGTCGAAGAAGGGTTAACCGCCTGGATTTTTACCAGAGCTAAAGAGCTAAAATTCTTCGAGAACCAGGAGCGTATTTCACTCGGAATGCTCAAGACTATCGGTGAGTTTGTGGCTGGATACGAAGTGGAGAAATGTCCGCTTAAGCTTTGGGAGCGAGCCATTCTTGATGGCTACACAGTCTTTCGCCAACTCAGGGCTGCCCAAGGCGGCTGGATCATCGGTGATCGAACGCATCGCACAATTCGCTATGAACCGCTTGGGGCAGAAAAATGAACTTACATCCTTTCGTAAATGCAGTTGCTGGGCTGAAATTCGATAACTGCTTTAACCCTTATGCTGATCGTTGTGAGGTGCATGATCACGATGACGCGCCCAGTCTTCGAGCTGCCGCTTTATCGGCAATGCTAGAACGAGCAGCAAGTGAACCCGTCGATGCAATTTGGGTTGGTCGAGACCTTGGATACCGTGGTGGGCGTCGCACCGGGCTGGCGTTGACTGATGATGTTCATATCGACAAGCACGCCCGGCGTTGGGACCTTCCTGCCGAGCGGCCAACGATTGGTGCTGCTGTCGCCGAGCGGACGGCGGCTGTTGTCTGGAGCATGCTGGATCAGATTGATGCTCGGATATTCTTGTGGAATGTATTTCCACTCCATCCTCACGAATCCGGCGAACCATTCACGAACCGCCAGCACAATGCTTACGAGCGCCGGGCTGGTGAGGAACTACTCCAAGCCCTTATTGAACTGCTAAGACCATCTCGCATCATTGCGATCGGCAATGATGCAGCCGTCTCGACTAATCGAGTTGTGAGCCTTGTTCCGGTAGTCTGCGTTCGGCATCCAAGCTATGGTGGACAGACGCAGTTTTTGCGCCAGATTACAGAGCTTTATGGGATTACGTCGCGGACAAAATCTCTGTTCTAGCGACACCGGCCGGGTCAGAGTGGATTGCTGAGCCCCGTATGGACTAGCACATCGCCTGGTTGTGCGATATGGAGGCTGGCCAGTTCTAGCAGGATATGAAATCGGATAACACTATCCCACCCAGGTGGCGAAGTTGTTGTATCCATCATTGGCTGACCAGCAATAAATTTTATAGCCGAGGCCGGAAAGGCTGAATAGTTTTCCCCGCCTCTGTTCGGAAGCGAGGGTCTTCAGTTTGTAGTCGGTCAGTTTTCCATACGGAACCCATTTCCCCCCTTCGGCCTCAAACACTTCGACCTTCGTACCATCGCCGCTGTATTTCAAGGCCAGATAGTCGAAAGGATTGGGGCCATTGCTTTTTGTTAGTTGATCTTTCCCTTTGATCTGATTGATGTGCACTCCAAATACACGGTTCCCGCGATAGATGCTCTGGATGATCTCGTAGCGTACCCACGGACGCGCGTAGGTGTCGCTGCCCACCAGCACGCAGGTTGCCGAAGTATTTTCCAAGGCGCCGTTAATTAGACGCTTCAGCCCGATTTCATTTTGCTTCTTGGCTTCCTCCCAAATGGAGGCGTCGAAGTAACCGGCTTCCTCCCGATCATCCTTCAAAACCCAATGCTTGCGAACGACATTGGCCCGGAAATCTATTACATCTTTATAATGGAAACTGAAAAATACGCGCTTGGCCATTGTCATCGCCCTTATTCGTTTTTGTTGTCGATTTCAACCGGAATACCCGTCGAGAGCGATAGTGCTTAGATGCGAATGGAATAGGCGGGCAAAATCCACATCGTGTAACTCCGATTCATCGAAGTGACCTAGACGTTTTGCCAGCTCAAGCGCTGCACCACCCGGAGCGGCAACGGGCAGCACCTTCGCTTGGGGATGGAAGCGAATAAAAAGATCGTACTCAGCTTCAACCCCTTCCATTCCGCCGATGAATACGGCTGCCACCAAATCATGGCGAGAAAGCATCTGTTCGCGCATAAGTAACAAGCTTGCGCTCATGTCGGTGGGTACGGTATCTGTTAGCACTACATTCTGAAAGCGCTGGTTTTCTTCAGGAAATCTGTCCTGGAAAAATCTGCTTTGATACAAAACGACCGCCTCGGAGTAGTCGATGCCCAGGTCCTCGCAGATGCTCCATATCATCGGAGTGATTGCCGGATGTCCGCCCCAGATAATCTTGTGTTGCCGAATCACTGAAATGACCAGTTCTCGTACAGCACACTGAATAAGGAACGGATTGGCTGTTTCATGGTAGTTACCACGATTCACAAGTGGCACGCTGGCGGAAAGAAAGATAGCGCTCATGTGCTAGACCTCCCAATCCGCGAACTGCCAACCGGCCTCACTGGCCTTGACCCAGCGCGCACTCCGGATGTGCCCTCCGAGCCAATCTAAGTGTTCCAGCCATCGAGGATGAAGTCCCACATGGTCGAAGACGACGGCAACGGACCGATCCGGTGAGTTGGTCGAGGCATCATGCAGTGTCGTCGAAGTAGGTACGCCGACAGTGGGGTAGACCACGACTTCCCTGCTGTCTGGCAACTGGATATAGACGGCCTTGTTCAAACCAACGCCAGTGACTTGCCCGCCGATTGTCTCGACTGCATTGCGCAGATTACTGACCAGATTGACGCTGCGTACCGCATGGCTCTGGCTGCGAACCGCCTCCAGTTGTAGACAGATTCGCTCAATAGCCTCGTTCGCCAAGCGACCCGTTCCTGCATCCACTTCCTCCGGCAACAGTTCTGCGCGGCTCGCCGTGGCTGTGCGAGTGGAAGGCGTGGAGTCGGGCCAGCCTATGCGCAACACACTGATACCTTTGGCCAGCGCTCTGCCAAACTCAGCGCTAGTCCACCGACTCTCGAAATAGCCAGGGGTGTCAAGCATGACCAGCACATCGGAATCGCATAGGCGATGCCAAAGCATAGTTTGAAAGTCCTCGGCAGGGGGGATGCCGTGTGTATCAAGGAACACATCGAAAAGTCGAGCGGAGAATGCATCGAAAAGCTGTAACGCGGCTTCGCGTGCCTCTCCCCTACGATAACTGACGAATACGCGGCGTTGACGTGGCAAAAGACCCGCGCATTCCAGTAGAGCCGTGGCTACACGTTGCGCTCCACCCGCGTTGTACGCGAGACAGTTGAGGGGCCGTAGCAGTTCAGGTATCTCCGCACCGACACGTCCTGTCTCGGAAGCCACTGGCAGTATGGGAACGCTGCGTTGCAACAGGTGAGCGACGTTGGCTAACGGTGCATTGGCAGCGCCGTAGAAGACGGCCGCGGACGACTTCTGCTGATCTGGATTGAACTCAGCAGGGCGAACTTCCCATCCCACTTCGTGACCAAGCCGCAATCCGAACAACAGCACTGCTTGTGCGACGATCTGTTCCAGCTCATTGGCTTGTTCATCGGAGGGTTCACCGAGCACAGCCAGTTGGTACAGTACGGACATACGGACCCTCCGCTATCACTTTTAGAGCGTTGATCGGCTCATCGTGCCCTCCAGCTTCCCATCCGCCCTTGTTGAGGCAACGATCCGCAGTGACGGCCTAAGTCGCTTATTTGTATGCAAATGCCTGGTGAATTTTAGCCCCTATTTGCTGCCCATCAAAGGGTGATATACGGTCAGCATGTACTCTACCCCTCTAGGGAGTCAGGCGTTTCGCGCGCCCCGCTTGGCCAGCTACAGACGGATGCCAGCAGACTTCGGCGTTGCAAACTGCTCGGGCTCCTTGCCGAGCGGAAAGCCGACCACGTACAGCACCGTGGCTGGCATCGGTTTGCTGTCCGGGTCTGAACCCCACTTCACCTGTACCTTGCGCGTGGCGTAGCGCAGCGAGACGCCGAGCGCCTTGAGCGCGTCGATGTGGGATTGCATCTCGTCATACACGTCGAACTTCTGCGTTTCGTTGTAGACATCGGCGCAATCCCGGTACTCGCGGAAGTAATCCACCAGCATGGCGAAGGTCTCATCCGCTTCACGGGTCAGCTCGAAGGCTGGCTCTGACAAGTCCATCGTGCAGGACTCGGCCAACTTGGCCAACTGCTTGCCGGTTGTCAGCGGAGTGGCCGTCAGGGTGACGTGCTCCCGATCGAACTTCTCTTTCTCGGCCTTGAATTCTTCTTCGGATGGAATGGTGAATGGCTTGTTGAAGGCGTCGATGTCCTCGAACTCGAACGCGCTGGCAAGAGCGCGGCGGGTATCAAGGCTGGCCGACAAGCCTTGCTCGACCCGTTGGATCGTTCGCACGTTGAGACCGGAAATGGCGGCCAGTTGCTCCTGCGACCATTGCCGCATTTCTCGGAACAGCCTGATGCAAGCGGCCAGTTCGGCCGGTGTCAGTAGGCGGGTTTGTTGGGCATGCTCTATAGTGTTCATGGGTGGCTCCATCGTTGGTAGTAGACGTGGCGAAGTATGGGGAGCCAGGAACAACGGCAACACGACAGCAACCCGACAGCCGGCCGACAGACCACAAGTATAATAAATGTCGCTTGCGGTTCTCTCCAAAGGATATTCAAGGGGCGAATTAGGGCGTCCCGGCGTTCCGCCGTCGGGCTCGCGGGCTGCACCCCGCGCCTCTGCGAGTCGCGGCCATCCGGCTTTGATCCCTGACGCCTCCGGCCCTTGAGGGCCTGCGCGCTCCGCTTGCCCGTGCCTACCTGGATCGGAGGTTAGGGGTGGGCGGTCTTGCTGTCTTCCGTCACCGTATCACGACGTGCTCGCCGTCAAGGGCTGCGCGTGCCTGCACGCTTGCGGCCGTGGCCGTCTGCGACCCCTGACTGCTTGCGCTGCGTCGTGCTGGCGCCGGTTCCGGGCAATTCCGCCCGAGCAACCGGAGCACGATCATGTCGAATCTCTCTCTTTCCCCTGATGTCACTCTGCTGGTTCGCGATGGCCGCGGCCGTTATCGGCCCGCGAGTACCAACCAGATCCTCGAAGTCGCGCGCCAGGTCATCGACCATAAGGTGCAACGTGGCGCTGCATTCACGTCACCGGATACGGTCAAGGACTACCTGCGCACCAAGCTGGCCGGCTTCGAGCATGAAGTGTTCTCGACGCTGTTCCTCGACAGCCAACACAGGCTGATCGAGTACGTCGAACTGTTCCGGGGCACCATCGACGGCGCGTCGGTACATCCACGCGAAGTGGTCAAGGAATCGCTGCGACTCAATGCGGCGGCAGTGATATTCGCGCACAACCATCCGAGCGGGTATCCCGAGCCGAGCCGTGCCGATGAGACCATCACCTCGCGGCTCAAGGATGCACTTGCGCTGGTGGACGTGCG
>JBJHCW010000014.1:0-24941 GCA_050486205.1 Gammaproteobacteria bacterium
TTTTCTTTTTTTTTGGTGTTTTTTTTTTTTTCTATTCGCCCCCGCCTTGACGCCTTCCACGCGGTTAAACACCTCCCCCTCCCCCCCCACCCCCCCCCCCCCCCCCCCCCCACGCCGGTGATTACGGAAAGCCTCACCCGAATACTTGGCCTCGGCAATAAAGGCCGGCACTCCGGCCAGGCCCAGAATCAGCACCGCCCAGGGGGAAAACTGGAACAACAGAAAGCCGTAACTGATCAGTGAGATGCTGTCTCGGGTCAGATCAAAGGTGCCCACCACCAGGCTCAATGGCCGGGTGGATGCCTCACGCCGCGCGCGCACCAGTTTGTCGTAGTACTCCGAATCCTCAAAATGCGCCAGTTCAAGTGTCAGCGCCTTTTCCAGAATCATCACATTGATCTGATTGCCCAGCAGTGCACGCAGAATGGACTGGCAGACGGTATTGATTTTCTGTGCCCCGGTGAACAGCACCACCAGTCCGGCTTCATAGATCACATAACGGATGACGTCCTGCCGCGCAGCCTCGCGCACAGCACCCTCACTCTGGATGGCAGTGACCACGGCATCCACAATCAACTGTCCCACCCAGGCGATGGCCGCCGGCAGCAATCCGGCCACCAGCGTGGCAAGCGCCATGGTCAGCGTCAGCCCGGGGCTGGTGCCCCAGACAATACGCACCGCCACCCGGCTGTAGCGGAACACGGCAAAAAAGCGCGCGATCAGGCCGGCAACACCGGGGCGTTCCTCGGCGCGGGTCGGGGTCTGGTTTGTGGTGGTAACGCTCAAGACAGCAGCCAGGTTATGGAAACGCGCAGCATTGTAGCATCTGCTTGGCGCATTGCGGCCCGAAAACATCTTAGGTGCTCCCCGGATCTGGCTCTGTGCCGACGGTGAGATTGATTATCGAGAGTGCTGCGGGTGGCCGTGCTGTTTGGTATGCTGTTGGCAATCAGAAAAATGAGGCGAACATGGACATCGCGGAACTTGAGAGTCAGCTGCAGGGCGAACTTCAACGTGGGAGATTTCAGCAGGCTGAGCCCCTGAGCAAGGCGCTGCTGTCCCGTAAACCCGAAAGCATTCCCGGCATGCAGGTGGCCTGGCGGGCGGCGATGCAGCGGGGACAGTTCGGAGAGGCCCTGCCGCATCTGGACAAGCTCGCGATATTGTTCCCTGACGATGTTCAGATCCTCGGCAGTCTGGGGCTGGCGGCGTTTCAGTGCGGCGAGTTCGGCCAGGCGCGAAAGGCCCTGGCGCAAACACTGCAGCTGGACCCGGGCAGTCTCCCGGGTCTTGTCTATCACGGTCTCAGCTGCGAGCAGCTTGGCGACCCCGACCAGGCGGCCAGCTCCTTTCTTCGCGCCCAGCGAATTGCCGAGCAGATCGGTGCAAAGCAGCTTCCCGCTGGCTTACGCAAGCCCATGAATCATGCGTCCGAATTCGTTCGCCGCCAGTTGGCAAACTTCATTGCTGAGGAGATACAGCCCCTCAAGGCCGAATTTGGTGAGCAGGCTGTTGCCCGGATCCAGGCGAGCGCTGACATTTTTACGGGACACAGGCCACCGGACTTTTCGCATCCCGATTTGCGTCCGGGTCTGGCCTACATACCGGACCTGCCGGTCAGGATGTTTTTCGAGCGCGAGGAGTTTTCGTGGATTCCCAGGCTGGAAGCCGCCTGGCAGGAAATCCGGCAGGAACTGCTGACGCTGATGGAGCAGGATAGCGGTTTCAGGCCGTATATCGATCACGCCACCGGCACCCGCAAGGCGCAGGAGTGGCACGATCTCAACAAGTCCATGAGCTGGACTTCACTACATCTGTACCGCCACGGCGAGCGCTTTGAAGAAAACTGCAGCCGATGTCCCCGAACCATCGAAGTGCTGGAGTCTCTTGATCTTCACCGCGTGCCCGGGTACACCCCGGAGGTCATGTTTTCGGTGCTGCGTCCGCATTCCAACATCCCGGTTCACACTGGATCTGTCAATGGCCGGCTGGTTGTGCACCTGCCCCTGATCGTTCCGGAGAACTGCGGCGGCCTGCGGGTGGCCGATGAGCAGCGCGGCTGGCGCGAAGGCGAGTGCATGATCTTCGATGATGCGTACAAGCACGAAGCCTGGAACCACAGTGACGAGACGCGTGTTGTGCTGATCCTGGATACCTGGAATCCGGACCTGAGCCAGCCCGAACGCGACGGCTTCAGTCGCATCCTGTGCGCCGCGCGGACTTTTGAAAGGGAAATGCTGGACAGACAACCAACTTGAGTGCCTGTCTCATACCCGACCCTTATCAGGCTCTTACCTACCTGTTATTTTGATCTCATCTTACTGGGAAATCAAAAAAACCGGTCAGTATAGCCCCGCGAAAACAGCGATTGTCCAGCTCTCCAGGCAACGCGACCCATGCAGACCCCGGTGGTGCGGGTTGCCGTTGTTCAACCCCCAGTGGTATACATTATCCGGACGCACCCACGCAGCAGGTCTTCGGAGTGGGGGAGCCGGGTGGGACAGCGGATCGGCCATTCCGAAGACCGGGCTACGAAGCGACCACCGGAGACCGTATACCATGTCACAACTCATCTCCCCCCAGGACCTGGCCATCCGACTGGACCGCGATGCCCTGATGGTGTTCGACACCCGCGCCAGTCTGGACGACCACGAGTATGGCCGCCGTGCCTACCAGGAGCGACATATTCCCGGCGCTGTGTTTCTGGATCTGGAGCAGGACCTGTCCGGTACCATCGTGCCAGGACACACAGGCCGGCACCCGTTGCCGGAGCCATCACTGCTGGAATCCCGTCTGCGGGAAGTCGGACTGCGGCAGATGGATGATGTGGTGGTCTATGACGACGGCCCCGGTTTTTTTGCCGCCCGGCTGTGGTGGTTGCTGCGCTGGTTGGGACATCATCGGGTGCAGGTGCTCAATGGTGGCTTTCGCGCCTGGACCGACGCCGGTCTGCCGGTACGCCAATCACGCGAGGTACGTCCCTGGCCGGGAGATTTTGTTGCCCGTGTGGAGCATCACCGGGTGATCGATACCACGCGTGTGCTGGCCCATCTGGAGGATGATTCACTGGTGTTGCTGGATGCGCGCGCACCGGAGCGGTTCCGCGGTGAACAGGAACCCGTGGATCCTGTAGCCGGCCATATCCCGGGGGCACACAGCCTGCCCTGCAGTGCCAATCTGGGTCCGGACGGTCGCTTCCTGGCAGCGGACAGCCTGCGCAAGCGCTTTGACGGGCTGCCCACGCACGGCGAGAAAGTCAGCTACTGCGGTTCAGGGGTGACGGCCTGCCACAATATACTGGCGGCGGTGGAAGCCGGACTGCTGGAGCCAAAACTGTATCCCGGATCCTGGAGTGAATGGATAGTCGACCCCGAGCGGCCGGTGGCAACCGGCAGCTCTCCATTGTTGTCGTCGATGTAATAAGCCTCCCTGTCCTTCAGAACATCCAGCCCGGACAGTGGTTGGAAATAGAACTGGGTTTCTCGATAGTTCAGATGGGTAAATACACTGAAGGCAACAATTACATCAAACTAGCGAGCAGGGACATGTCCGGTGCCAGTTCAGTGAGTACCTTTACAATACCGAAGTTCTGGCTGCCTATCTCCCTGGAGTTTCCCCCCCCACGATGTCGGGCAAAACACCCTGTTCGCTATTAGACCGCACGGATCTTACCATGTCATCAGGGTCAGTGAAGCCGGCGCGGCTCCATCAATTCTTCCTCGAACAGCTGTTTCACCCGCAGCAGTTCACTCATGTCACCCTCGGACGCCATCAGCGGCAGATGGTTCTCGATGTCACGGATGATGTTGGTGATGCTGCTGGTATCCAGCACGCTGAGGTCAACATCATAGGGCCATTCCATTTTTTGATGCATTGCCGATACCTTCGCTTCTCAGACATGTCTACTCCATCTATCGGCAGCGGTAAGCGGGGCTTTAGAGCTGATCCAGCCCCATGGCCTGGCGCATCAGGTGATTCTTGACCAGGGGCAGGCGATCCACCCCACGCATGCCCACGTTGCGCAGCCAACGCACCGGCAGCGGCTGGTCTGCATACAGGCGGCGGAAGCCTTCCATCAGCGCCATCATGGACAGATTGTGGCCCTTGCGTTGACGCTGGTAACGTCGCAGTACCGAGGGATGGTGCCACAGATTGGCGTCGCGTTTGTGTGCTTGAATCAGGGTCTGGGCCAGCACCCAGGCGTCCAGCAGACCGAGATTGGCACCCTGGCCAGCCAGCGGGTGGATGCTGTGCGCGGCGTCGCCGATCAGGGCAATGCCTGGCTTCACATAGTCGCGTGCATGGGCCTGATGCAGTGGAAAGGCATGGCGCGGCGCCACCGACTCGATAGCACCCAGGCGTGATTCAAAGGCTCTTTCCAGGCTGCGGCAGAATTGTCCGTTGTCCTGTTCCATCAACTGCTGCGCCCGGTCCGGCTCAACGGACCAGACAATGGAGCAGTAGCGCTGCCCGTCCGGACCCGCTGGTGTATGCAGCGGCAGAAAGGCCAATACACCGTCATCCATGAAGCGCTGCCAGGCGGTCTGTTGATGAGCCTTGCCGGTGCGCACCGTGGTGACAATGGCCTGGTGATGATAGTCCCATTGCCGCACGGCAAACCCAGCGCGCTCGCGCACCAGCGAACGCGCGCCATCGGCGCCAACAATCAACGGCGCACCCAGACGCTCACCACTGTCCAGTACCAATGTGGCATTGTCGCCCTCACCGGCAGGCAATAACAGATCGGTTATGGTGGCCGGCGCATGCCAATCCACCGCATCCAGCGACGCAAGCCGTTGATGGAGGGCGCTGACAATGACCCGGTTCTCCACAATATGACCCAGTGCCGGCACGTTGATGTCCGCCGCCGCAAAATCAATGCTGGCCGTACCATCGGCCTCCCAGACAAACATGCGCGAATAGGGGCTGACACGCGCCGAACTGATCTGCGACCAGAGCTGCAGGCGCTCGAAGATGGTCTGCGACGCCGGGGTAATGGCACTGACCCGGGCATCAAATTCGGTTGCTGGCAGGGTTGTTGTCTGATTGCCAGACGGCCCCTGCCTGTCCACTAATGCCAGGCGCAGACGCTTGCTGCCACCAAAAGCAGCCAGGGCACAGGCCAGGGTGGCGCCGGTCATGGCGCCGCCCACTATGATGATGTCGTACTGCGCTTCGCTCACGGTCACTCCATTGCGGATGCAGGAAGCCACGATTATAGGCAAGCACCGGCGCACTGTCTTGCACAGCAGTTGATGGTCGCCGGCATCTGGTTAATACTTGGCGAATCATTCTGCATCCGGATCAGGGAGCCAGGCACATGCCAACCGTGAACAATCTCGAAGAAGCACAGCAACTGATCGGCAAGGAAGTGGGTGTCAGCCAGTGGCTGACCGTCAGCCAGGACCAGGTGAACCAGTTTGCCGATACCACAAAAGACCATCAGTTCATTCATCTGGATGAGGAACGGGCAAAGCGTGAAACTCCCTTTGGTGGCACCATTGCCCACGGTTACCTGACGCTGTCCCTGCTGAGTTTTCTGGGTGCTGACGCACAGATCACACGTTTTGCCAACACGCGCATGATGATCAACTATGGCCTGGACAAGGTGCGCTTCCTCAATCCGGTGCGTGTTGGCGCCCGTATACGGGCAAGATTCGAGCTGGTCAGTGCGGAGGAAAAGAATCCGGGCCAGATACTTCTCAAACACCGCGCCACGGTCGAAATCGAAGGCGGGGACAAACCGGCAATGATTGCCGAATCACTGGGATTGGCAGTGTTATGACGCTGATTAAAAGGGTAATTCTCATGGCCACGCTGTTCAGTCTGTTTGCCTGTAGCGGGCAGAGACCGACCAATATCGGGGCGCAGAATGGCTCACTGGCCGCCTGCCCCGACTCACCCAACTGTGTATGCAGCTGCGAGACGCGTGACAGCCACAGCATCGATCCGATCCAGGGCAGTATGGATCAGATCCGCCGCGCCATTGCCGAGATGCCGCGTACAAACATTGTGCGCGATGACGGCAATTACATGCATGTGGAATTCACCACACGGCTGATGCGTTTTGTGGATGATGTGGAGTTTCTGGCAGTGCCTGAGGACGGCGTGATCCATGTGCGCTCGGCCTCGCGGCTGGGACACAGTGATCTGGGCGTGAATCGAGAACGCGTGGAAAGTATCCGTTCGCTGGTGGCTTCCTACTGATTCAGCCTTGCACTGCGGCGATCGGCCATGCCCATGGCCTGTCGGGTGAAATGGCGGCTGACCGCAGGCATCAGGTCCACCGAGAACAGCGCAAGTTTGCGCGCCCATACCTTGAGCAGATTGTCATCGGCAAACAGGTCAATGACGTGATGGCTGAATGCAATGGTGGTCTGCTGATCGGTCTGCTGGCTGTTTACATAATCGTGCAGCAGCCCGGCGTCACCGGGCGCCTGACCGCGCGCCACGGCTGCTCGCAGATGCTCGGCCAGCGCCCGGGCATCACGCAGTGCCAGGTTCAGTCCCTGACCCGCCACCGGGTGCAGGGTATGCGCCACATTGCCCAGCAACACCAGTCCCGGCCTGACCTGCTCCTTTGCCACTGACAGGGCAAGCGGGAAACAGCTGCGCCGACCAATACGCAGAAAGCGGCCAAGTCTGTAACCAAAATGCTGCTGAAGCTGGAACAGAAACTCCTCATCCGGCGTGGCGGCCAGGCGCACTGCATCGTTCTGTGGCAGCGTCCAGATCAGCGCACCGCGATGCTCACCGTTCATATCCGGCAGTGGCAATATTGCCATGGGCCCGGTACGGGTAAATCGCTCGTAAGCCACGTGCCGGTGCGCGGCGCTGAAGGCAACATTGGCAATCAGGGCCTGCTGATCGTAAGCGGTGTGCTGGCGCTCAATACCAAGTTGCTGACAAATGTCGGATTTTCCGCCATCGGCCAATACCACCAGTCCACTGGTGATTTGTGTTGTTGTTCCGGCTGGCTTTTCTGCGGCATGAACAAGCTGCAATCTCATGCCTTGTGCATCCGGGGTGATGGTGCTGACCCTGGCCGGACACAACAGATCAATATCGGGGCTTTCCTGGAGCGCGCCTGTCAGCACCGCACCCAGGTGACGATTCTCCAGCACATGGCCCAGGGCCGGCACCGACTGCGCCGCTGCATCCATGCTGACAGCGCCAAGTCGCCCCTTATCTGAAACATGAATACGATCAATACCTGTGACCCATGGCGCCAAATCCTGCCACAAGCCTGCTTGCTGATAGATCACGCACGAACCGTGGGAAAGTGCGGTGGTACGCACATCAAAGTCATCGGCAGGTTTCAACTGCCCGCCGGGATCCTGTGGATGATCTGCGGCCTCGATCACCAGCACACGCAGCGGCGCCGGCATCATCCGCTGCAACAGCAGTGCAAAACTGGCGCCCACCAGACCACCGCCGATAACGGTGATATCGTATTGCTGTGCGGGCGTGTCCCTGCGCATCAGGCCGCGGCGCGCTGCGCCATCAAGGCTTCGATTTCTTCCGTGGTTTTTGGCACCGCCTGACTCAGCACCCTGTGCCCTTTCCTGGTCACCAGCACATCGTCTTCTATACGAATACCAATACCGCGCCATCGGGCGTCGACGCTGTTGTTGTCCGGGGCCACGTAGATGCCGGGCTCAATGGTGGTGACCATGCCAGGCTCCATAAGGCGCCAGTCATCATCTATTTTGTAGTCACCCACATCATGCACATCCAGGCCCAGCCAGTGGCCAGCCCGATGCATGTAGAAATCCTTGTAAGCGCCTTCCTCGATCAGCACATCAACATCGCCCTTGAGCAGACCAAGGCGCACCAGGCCTTCGGTGATCACCCGCACGGTGATGTTGTGCGGTGCATCCCAGGCAGCACCTGGCCTGACCGCCTCAATAGCGGCCAGCTGGGCGTCCAGCACCACATCATACAGCGCCTTCTGTTCCGGGCTGTAGCGCCCGCTGACCGGGAAGGTCCGGGTGATGTCAGCAGCGTACCCGTAATATTCACAGCCAGCATCAATCAGCACCAGATCACCGTCGCGCAGCTCATCCCGGTTGCTCACGTAGTGCAGGATGCAGGCATTGGCGCCGGACGCCACGATGCTGTTGTACGCTGGCGCACTGGCACCGGAGCGCAGGAACTCGTACTGCAACTCGGCTTCCAGATGATACTCGTGCAGACCCGCTCTTGCGGCCAGCATGGCGCGCTCATGGGCGCGCGCGGAAATCTGCGCCGCGTGCTCCATCAGCTCCACTTCCAGTGGGCTTTTGAGCAGACGCATCTCGTGCAGCAGATGATCCAGCACCAGGAACTCGCCGGGAGGATGCGCGCCAAGTCGCACGCGACCACGGATGTTGTTGACCCAGTCCATCACCCGCTGATCAAAACGATGGTCACGCCCCATGCTGTAATACACACGGTCGCGCCCCTCGATCAGACCCGGCAGGATTTCATCAATATCGGCAATCGGAAAGGCATCGTCCACCAACAAGGTTTCACCGGCACGCTCCGGGCCCATGAGGATGCCGGTCCACAGCTCCTTGGTCTTGTCCCGTTCCTGGCAGAACAGCACGGTTTCGCCCTGGGCGCGACCCGGGATCAGCACCAGCACAGCCTCATCTTCCTCGAATCCTGTCAGGTAGAAAAAGTCGCTGTTCTGACGGTACCGATACTCCGTATCGTGGCTGCGTGTCACCTGGGGCGCGGCGGAAACCAGCGCGATGCTGTTGTCCTCCATCTGTGCCATCAGCTCCTTGCGGCGCTGGCTGGCTTCCTGGACGATCTGCTGCTTGATACTGTCTGTCATCTTGTCCTCTGCACTCACACAATCATGATGGAAGTATGTTTCCGGCCGCTGTCTGCCAGCGCCGCCAGCTGTTCTGATGACCTGCTCACACCGCGACCAACCGCCGGTTGACCACCAAAGGCGGCCCCTCTATAGTAGCGGGACCAATGTGGGTGCAGACGGCTGACGCGATCCGTATCATGAATGACGAGAACTTCAATACGCTGAACGAAAAAATCGATGCGCTGATTGCGCTCTGCGCCGCCATGAAACAGGAAAACCAGCTTCTCAGGGCCAACCAGCATAACTGGCAAACCGAACGCCAGCAACTACTGGAGAACAACCGCGTGGCCAAAAGCCGGCTTGAGTCCATCCTTACCCGACTGAAATCCATGGAGCAGTCCTAGAGGTCCCCACAGTGACAACGGAAGCACCTACCGCAGTGATGGTCAAGATCCTTGACCGGGAGTATCAGGTCAGCTGCCCACCTTCAGAGCAGGAAGCCCTGATGAAGTCTGCGCGTCATCTTGACGAGAGCATGCGCAAGATCAAGTCACGCGGCAACATTCACGGACTGGAGAAGATTTCGGTCATGGCCGCACTCAATATCACCCATGAACTGCTGCAGAAAAATCGCCTGGTCAACCAGCAGCGGCACGACACTGCGCAGCAGGTGAAATACCTGGAAGACAAGATAGACAAGGCCCTGCAGGCCAGTCGCCAGATTGAGTTGTGAACCCGAATCCATCTCTATATACTGGGTCCATAGTCACCTGGGACACGCGCCAGTCATGAGTGTTCTTGAGCCGATACGCGTTACCCTGGAGGCCTCTCCGATGTTACCGGTGTGCATGTCCGCTTGACGGAAAGCCTGAGGTATCACTGAGGCCACCACCTGAACTCTTGGGTTCAGGACTATTTTGGCAGCGCTGTCTTGGGTGACTTCCATTTCCTGTCTGCCAACATTGTTTTCGGTCATAATTTCCGGTCACTGTTTCCAGCCCTTGACGCCATCCAGACCCAACATCCCGAAAACCTCCGAACCGCGCCAATCTCCAGCCCGGCAAGACATCGATGTGCGCCGTGCGCTGCGCCAGGAATTACGAAGGCGGCGCCTGGCATTGAGCGTGGATGAGCAGTTCCTTGCAGCCGCCAGGGTTCATGACCAATTGGTCAGAAGTATCATTTTCCGCAAGGCACAACGTATCGCACTGTATATGCCAGCCGATGGAGAAGTGGACACCCGGGACATACTGGACAGAGCACTGGCTGCAGGCAAGCACTGTTACCTGCCAACCCTGTCACCGCTGCATGCAGGCAAGATGTACTTTGTGCGCATTCGTCCCGGCCAGTGGCTGACCCCGAACCGCTGGGGCATCAATGAACCGGCACTGCGCGCCACGGAAATTGTCCACCCGATGGCGCTGGATCTGGTGCTCATGCCGCTGCTTGGTTTTGATGCCAGTGGCAATCGCCTGGGCATGGGCAAGGGATTCTACGACCGCGCTTTTGCCTTTCGCCGCACATTGCAGCGACACCGGCCCTTTCTTCTCGGGCTGGCCCATGCCTGTCAGCAAGTGGGGAATATTCCTGCGCAGGACTGGGATGTACCTGTGGACAGTGTCATAACAGGTTCGGGATCATGACGGATTCGGGTTTTGCGGGCAGCCACCAACCCGACTGCTGATCATGCCGGGAAACAGCACGGCAACAATCGGGTCTGTCACCTTACCTGTTACAGCAGGGCGTTTTCTACAGCAGAGCACTTTGCGCGACACCGCTGATCAGTACACCCAAGGCAAAAACAACGACAACCACGGTGAGCAAATCAGGTTTGCGTTTCATGTTGATGTCCGTTATTTGTTCCCGAATACAGTTAATTGAAATTGTTATTTGACAAACATGGCCAGAATTACGGCCTAACGCGCTGAATACTAGTATAATAATCTGCCATTGACAATTATTTACAAGTCATTTTTCCCCTGAAATGCTCACTGTGTCACTGAATCGGCAAATTTCCTGCTTGCACACCGGAAAAGTACTGTATATATTTACAGTATGATTCAGGATCTGTTCGATACCTTGCCTGACCTGTCTGACAAGCCAGGCACACCAGAGAACACCACCGGGCCAGCCCCGTCCAGTGGCCCGGTCAGATCTGTCCGGCCAGCAACAAAAGCGACCAGCAATATGGACCGCCTGCTGGAACAGACGCCAGGGCTCTGGCGTGGCCCAGCCAGCGGGCAGACATCAGCAAACCAGCCCCATGAAAAAGGCATCAGTACCGGTCATCAGGCCCTGGATCGCCTGTTGCCCTGGCAGGGCTGGCCCGGCAACGGCCTGGTGGATATTGTCAGCGCCGATCCCGGCATTGGTGAGCTGCAACTGTTGATGCCCTTGCTGCGCACATTGAGTCAGCAACACAAACCCATGCTCTGGGTCACACCACCGTACCAGCTTTACGCCCCGGCCCTGGTCCAGGCGGGCGTGGATACCCGGCACATTGTGCTGATCCAGCCCCAGGACAGTTGCCAGCATGCCTTGTGGAGCGCCGAAAAAGCCCTTCAGTCTTCAGAGTGTGCATTGGTGCTGCTCTGGCAGAACTGGCTCAGCGCCCGGGTCATGCGTCGCCTGCAACTGGCCGCCCGCAGTGGTAACACACTCGGTATCCTGTTCCACCAGCGCCCACTGGCCCAGTCCCCGGCTGCGCTGCAACTGCAACTGCAGGGAGCGCCTGGCAACACCATGGATGGCAGTCGCCGCCTGGATGTTCATATCAACCGGGCCCGCGGTACACACCATCGCGGCCGCACACGTATCTATCTCGGGAAACCTGATGGCTGAGCCGCTCAAGCGCCGGCTCCCTGACTCCCGCTTCCGACACACCCGCAGCACCGAGACCAGGCCCGGCAGACAACCCGCCTCCCGTCACAAGCTCTGGTACGCGCTGTATATGCCTGCGCTGGACAGGGTCGAAGCTGTGGATGGCAACAGCACAGCAGCCGATCATCAACAGCTGCAGACCATTGCCACACAATGCCAGCAGGTCAGTGATTACATCAGTCTGCTGCCACCGGCCACGGTTGTTTTTGAAGTGCGCAGCAGTCTGCGTTACTTCAACGGTATCCGGAAACTGCGCCAGCAACTTGTCCAGCATCTTGAGCAGCACCTGCCGGAGGCTACGCCACAGATCAATCACGCCGTCTCACCCACACCAGCTGCCAGCGCACTGCTGGCCAGAAGTGAAAACAACCGCCTGGTGTATCAGCAGACCCGTCTTCGCTCGGCACTGGGCGCACTGCCTGTTACATTGCTGCCGATCAGCGATCGACGGAAGCAACAATTGCACCAGAGCGGTCTGCTGCAGCTTCGCGATCTCTGGCGCCTGCCCAGGGCGGCACTGCAGAAACGCCTGGGCAAAACCTTTGTGGATCATCTGCAGGCCTGCCTGGGAGAGCGCCCCGAGCCGCTGCCTCGCTGGCAGCCAGCACCACAGTTCCGGCAGCGTCTGGACAGCGACTGGCCACTGGCAACACAGGCGCAACTGATACCGCTGTTCGAGGAATTGCTGCAGCGCCTTCAGAGCTTTCTGCGTCAACGGATGCTGGCCACCGAACACATACAGATTCATCTTCATCATGAAGCCCGCGAGGACAGCCTGATCAACATCAGCCTCCGGCAGGCCACTCGCAGTGCTGCCCGGCTGCTGATGTTGTTGCAGACCCGGCTGGACAAGCAGGCCCTGCCAGCGCCGGTACTGGCCATCACACTGACCGTGGAACAGTTCAGAACATTTGAGCCACAGACCATCACCAGCGGCAGCGAAACAACGATATCTGCTGACACCGGCAGGCTGGACAGTCTGCTGGATCAGCTGGAGGCCCGTATAGGCCGCCGGGCCATACGCACAATACATAGCCATCCCCGATGGTGCCCCGAAGATGCCACTCAGCATGGCCGGGGCAAGGCCGGTGATGATCCAGCGTTCCAGCAAATGCCGGCCCGACCCGGCTGGTTGATCATGCCCCCGCGTGCGTTGTCCATGCGTGATGGCAAACCCTGCCATCAGGGCATATTGTCCCTGATCAGCGGCCCCGAGCGGATTGAAACACGCTGGTGGTCAGGCGCACCGGTGCGGCGTGATTATTATGTGGCAGAAAATCCGCGCGGCATGCGGCTGTGGATTTTTGCCGAGCACAGAAAACAGGCACCGCCTGGCTGGTTTCTGCAGGGTTTTTTTGCCTGAACGCACGGAGCCTCTGAAAACCTGCTCAGCAGAAATCCCGTGAGCGCAGTGTCATGCCCTGCAGGCTATGACTGATGTCCATCAATTGCCGGGCAACCACATGGGTGACACCATCACTTTGCTGAAGCTGACCAAAAACCAGCACCATGCCAGCTTCCTGGACAATACGCCGCTGAGTCTCAGCCAGTTGCCGCCAGACCACCACATTGACAAATCCGGTTTCATCTTCCAGTGTCAAAAATGTAACACCTGCTGCTGTCTGCGGTCGCTGACGACAGGTAACCAGACCGGCAATGCGCACTGGCTGCCGGTCAGGCAGCCCGGCCAATAACGCCGCAGTAGTGATACCGGCAGCTTCAAGCCGTTCGCGCATCAGTGCCAGCGGGTGCCGACGCAGACTGAGTCCGGTACTGTTGTAATCAGCCATGATGTTCTGCATCTCGGTGGCTGGCGGCAACATGATGGCCAGGTGCTCGTCTTCGGCGCCATACCGGGCCGAATCAGCAGCAAACAGCGGCGGCACTTCCTCCACACCAGCTGCCTGCCAGAATGCCCGGTGCCGGTCACCGGCCAGCGCCCGGAATGCATCTGCGGCGGCAAGGCTGTCCCTGTCTTTACTGTTCAACCCGGCACGCCGTACAACATCAGCGGTACTGACAAATACGCCTTGCCCGCGCGCAGCCAGGAGTCGCTCCATGGCTGCTACCGACAGACCACTGACCATGCGTAACCCCAGCTGCAGAACCGGTGAGCTGTCCCTGCCACGCTGATACACCAACGTGCAATCAATCTCGCTGTGATTGACATCCACCGGCAGCACCTGCACACCATGGCGACGGGCATCCTGCACCAGTTGTGCCGGTGCATAGAAGCCCATGGGCTGGCTGTTGAGCAGGGCGCAGGTGAATGCCGCCGGGTGATGGCACTTCAGCCATGAGGAAACATAAGCCAACAGGGCAAAGCTGGCCGAATGGGACTCGGGAAAACCGTAATCACCAAAGCCCTTTATCTGGCTGTAGATCTGCTGGGCAAAGCTCTCCTCATAACCGCGCTCGCGCATGCCGGTGATGAGTTTGTCGCGAAAGGGTTCCAGCCCGCCCTTGCGTTTCCAGGCCGCCATGGCGCGGCGCAACTGATCGGCCTCCCCGCCACTGAAACCGGCCGCCACAATGGCAATCTGCATGACCTGTTCCTGGAAAATCGGCACGCCCAGGGTTCGCTCCAGCACGCTGGCAATCTCCGGCCCCGGATACGTCACCGGCTCCACACCCTTGCGGCGCATCAGGTAGGGATGCACCATGTCTCCCTGTATGGGGCCAGGTCGAACAATCGCTATCTGAATGACCAGGTCATAATAGTTACGTGGTTGCAGACGCGGCAACATGCTCATCTGCGCACGCGACTCAATCTGGAAAACACCAATGGTGTCGGCCTGACCGATCATCTCGTAGACTGCCGGATCTTCGGCTGGCACATCGGCCAGTGCCATCGGTGAAGGCAGGCGCTCGCTGATCAGTGCAAGTGCCTTGCGTATGGCGGTCAACATGCCCAGTGCCAGCACATCAACCTTGAGCAGGCCCAGGGCTTCCAGATCGTCCTTCTCCCACTGGATCACGGTGCGCCCGGGCATGGCAGCATTTTCCACCGGCACCAGTTCTGCCAGCGGCCCCTGGCTGATGACAAAACCGCCCACATGCTGGGACAGGTGACGCGGAAACCCCATCAACTGGCACACCAGAAAGATCAGCATCTGCAATGTCCTTTGTGGGATATCCGGAACCTCATCCATGACTGGCTGGCCGCTTTCATCAAAACGCAGCTCACTGACCAGGTGCTCGATGACATCACGCTGCAGCCCAAGCGCCTTGCCCACATCACGGACAGCACTGCGACGTCGGTAACAGATGACGGTGGCCGCCAGCGCTGCCCGGTGGCGACCGTATTTGTTGTAGATATACTGGATGACCTCTTCCCGGCGTTCGTGCTCGAAGTCCACATCGATGTCCGGCGGCTCATCGCGCTCTTTCGAGAGAAAGCGCTCGAACAGCAAGGACATCCGTGAAGGATCAACCGCAGTGATGCCCAGACAATAACAGACCGCCGAGTTGGCCGCCGACCCGCGCCCCTGACAGAGAATATTGCGGCTGTTGGCAAAGTCGACAATATCCTTGACGGTCAGAAAGAAGTGCTCGTATCCCAACTCGGCAATCAGGGTCAACTCCCTGTTCACCAGAGTGCTGACTGATGCCGGCACACCGTCCGGCCAACGGCTGTGCATGCCGGCTTCGGTCAGCTGGCGCAACCAGCTCTGCGGTGTGTGGTCGGGCGGGACCAGCTCGTGTGGGTATTCGTAGCGCAGCTCGGCCAGCGAGAAATTGCACTGACGGGCAATGCGGCAGGTTTCTGCCAGCAGGGCCGGTGGATACAGGTGTGCCAGGCACTGCAGCGAGCGAAGATACTGCTCGGCGTTGCCCGGCACACAGAACCCCAGGTTATCCACCGTGCAACCCAGGCGTATGGCGGCCAGGGTATCGCGTACAAAGCGCCGCTGACGCCGGTGCATGAGCACAGCCCCGCTGGCACAGACGGGCAGGCCCAGCTCCGCGCCCAGTGTCTGCAGCACCTCCAGATTCTGTTGATCATGCCCGCGCAGATGATGTTGCCCCGTCAGCCAGAGTCGATCGGGGAACAGTGCCGAAAGCCAGCGCAGCGTGTGCTTTGCAAGCTCCGGTGCGACATCATCGGCAGGACACAGGGCGCCGGGCACCCAAAGGGCCAGACAGTCACTGACGCCGGAAGCTGCCAGCATGTTGTGTGCAAAATGATAGGAACCCTTGGGGCTGTCATGGCGGGCTTCACTGATGAGCCGGGCAATCTGCCCGTAACCACGGCGGTTACGGGCCAGCAGCACAATGTGAAGACCATCGTCACTGACAAACTCACTGCCGATGATCAGGCGGAACACATCGGCACCGGGTACATTGTCACGGCGCGCCTGCTGCAGGGCAATGTGTGCCCGCACCACACCCGCCAGCGAACACTCATCCGTGATCGCCAGTGCGGTGTAGCCCAGTTGCAGCGCCTCCAACACCAGCTCTTCGGGAAAGGAGGCACCACGCAGGAAACTGAAATTGCTCAGGCAATGCAGTTCAGCGTATGCCGGTGAGGACATGGCAGGATCCAGAGGTCAGAATACAGAGGTCAGAGGTCAGACAGCTGTATATACATACAGTTTTCTGATTGTAACGGTGAGCCCCGTGCTGGCGCAAGCCTTCGTTGAAAACACCAATGGCCGGATCGATTGACAAAAAAAGCGCGGGTCACCCGAAGGTGCCCGCGCTCTTGATCTGGCGCAATATCGCCTTACCCTGTGATCAGGGCAGCCGGATCAGTTGCGAGTCGGTGCCGGCGGAATACGCGGCAGGCCATCACCAATCGGATCGCCTGGTGCGCGCAGGTGGCCGTACATCAGTTCTTCAACGAACTCGACACACTTGAACTCCATCAACTGGAAGTTCGGCTCCTGACGACGGTAGATCGGCAATTCAATGGTCCACGGCTCATCAAACACATGCGGATCCGTGATGGTGGCTTCGTAGTGAATGGTGTTGCGGTCCACCATGGTGTAACGCTCCTGAACATGCATGTCCCAGCCACTGTGGTGGTTACCGGCACGATCAAACCAGCTTTCGGCCATCTGGCCATAAACGTCGATCACCAGCGTGTCGCCATCCCAGTGGCCCAGGTTGTGACCCATCCAGGAGTCCACGGCAGGCTCAAGATCCGGCTGATCCATATGCACAATCCGGTTGCTGCCAGAGAACTGATAGGCAATCAGTGTGGCATCAGGGGCCAGGAAAATCTGGAACGGATAGGGTTTGTAGGTGGCACGTGGCACACCGGGCTTGAAACATTTGGTGGCCGGGTCACGTTCGAGCCAGTTGGCACGGTTCTCACGCTGGATTTCACGCATGCCTTCACGGTAGGGAATCACACCACCACGCACCACACCCATGCTCGGGCGGAATGCCAGATGAGCACCGGCTTCCACCAGAGGACCGAATGAGGCTTCGGTAGCCTCCAGGCTCCAGTAGGCTTCACTGTTGCTCTGCCAGATACCATTCAGGTCTGGCTTGCCATCGGGCGTACGTGGAATGTCTGAGGTCGGGTTCGGGTACTGGGCTTCTGTGGCATCCATGTTCAGCCAGAACACGCTGACCACGGCTGCAGTCGCCGCTACCAGAGCCACTTTGGAAAATGTATTTTTCATGTATAACCTTATGAGTCAGTTAACTTGTCGTACGGGTCCGGGCACTGCAAACCCACTCCGCCCGTGTGGCTGGCGGAGTGATTGCAGCTTGGAGACTGATTACATTTCGTCCAGACGCATCGCGCGGTGGTTCTCGTAATCCCAGGTGCCATCTTCTACACGCTGGCCCTGAAGGATGTTGACCATGCCGTAGTTGCCTTCGTGGCAGGCATACTCGTACAGAATCGAGCCTTCTTCCTCGAACATCGGGAACACACCAACAATCTTGTCTTCAAAGGCATTGGGTGCGTCCACGGTGAACTCGTACTCAACCACTGTATCGCTGACCCGGGTGAAGCGCTCGGTCAGGATCTTGTCCGAACCCACACCGGTACCACGGAAGGCCTGGGTCTTGTCATTGAAGTTGCGGGTTTCCACCACCATGGTGTCTCCGTCCCAGTAACCGCGCGAATCGCCCCACCACTGCGTGACGTGACCCGGCAGGTGGTCACGGCCGTCCAGCGGCACAATGCGTGGATAACCGATCATCTCGTTGACGATGACAAAATGGGTTTCGTTCTGGAACAGCTGCACGTTGTTGTTGTACATGCTGGGTGTGAACGGAGGTACGGAATTGAAACCGACCAGGCAGCGCTCGGAAATACCCCGGTCTTCCGGGCCATCCTTGCCAATACCACCCACGGCCACACGAACGGGACGCTCGCCGTCATAATCGGGGCCCAGGCCACCAAAGGCAACAGGTGCGCCCTGCACACGCGGTGGTGTACGACCATTTTCCGGGTAGATGATGATGGAAGAACGCAGGTTCAGATCCACCGGCGCACCTTCCACCCAGAACTGGTTGTAACCGCCCACACCGCCCTGGCTGGACTGCCCGTCACTGGCTGCAGCCGCTTCGGCAATACGGCGATCGCGCTCTGCCACTTCTTCTGCTGTCAGAAACTCGCGATCGGCGTACTCACGTGGCCGCTCGAAGGGGGTGTTGGAACTGAAATTGAATACCCCGCGGAGGTCCGGATGACCCCATTCAGTGCGCGGGGCTACGTAATCGTCATCAGCACTGACACTGACAACGGCAGTCAGGGCCAGAGTGCCAGCCATTGCCGCCGCCACGGCGGCTGATAATACAGTCTGTTTCTTCACGTCTATCTCCTCGGAGAACCTTTGGATTTTCACCTGTTCCGGATGCCATGCCCGATCTCCTGCCAGGCCTGTTGCAGGCGTTTCCTGCCTGCTCATCATCCAAATTTCACAAACTATTACAAAAAATACTGAAATTCAGGGATTAGGGAGACTAATGCAGTCCCCCTCTTTATTCAAGCTACTGCAACAGTAGACCCGTCAAACTGTCGCTTTTTTACCATGAATTGCCTTTTAACCCACTATGCTGGCAAGATTTGTCACAAAGCTGACAATCCACTCACGCAACACAACCCTGGACTCCCATGCCCTATTCAATGCTTGATCTGGCGCCCGTGCCCGAAGGGGCCACTGCCGCAGACGCCCTGCACCGCAGCCGCGACCTGGCTCGCCACGCTGAAACGCTGGGCTACCACCGCTTCTGGCTTGCCGAGCACCACAATATGCCCGGCATTGCCAGTGCCGCCACAGCCGTGGCCATTGGCTATGTGGCAGAAGGCACCACACGTATCCGTGTTGGCGCCGGCGGCATCATGCTGCCCAACCACGCCCCCCTGGTGATTGCCGAACAGTTCGGCACCCTGGCTTCCCTGTATCCGGATCGCATTGATCTTGGCCTGGGCCGGGCACCCGGCACCGACCAGACCACCACAAGAGCGTTACGCAGAGACCCGGCCAGCGCCGACACATTTCCGGACGATGTGCAGGAATTGCAACACTATTTCCGTGATCCGTCGCCGGATCAGGTCGTGCAGGCGGTGCCCGGTGCCGGTCTTCATGTACCAATCTGGCTGCTCGGTTCCAGCCTGTTCAGCGCACAACTGGCCGCCGCGCTGGGACTGCCCTTTGCCTTTGCCTCACACTTTGCGCCGGATTACCTGATGCATGCACTGGCACTTTACCGGGAGCGATTCCGACCTTCCGAGCAACTGCAGCAACCCTATGCCATGGCTGCAATTCCGGTGTTTGCTGCCGATTCAGAACAACAGGCGCGGGTATTGATGAGCTCGGTCCAGCAACAGTTTGTGGCCTTGCGGCGGGGCACACCCGGCAAACTCAAGCCGCCGGTGGACAATATCAACGCGCTGTTCTCCCCTGGCGAGCTGGCTGCAGCCAATCACGCCCTGAGCGAGGCGGTTATCGGAAACGAACAGCAGATTCGTGAAGGCGTGGGACGGTTCATCGACAGAACCGGTGTGAATGAAATCATGCTGACAGGGCATGTATTTGACCATCAGGCCAGACTGGAGTCGTTCGCGATTGCTGCAGCGGCCTGTCGCGAGGTACTCAGCTGTCCTGCCGGAACCAGTCCCGGCGACTGAGGCTCATTACTGTGTGGCTGCCCGCACCGGAAACCGTGCCGGCTACCGGGTGCATGCCCAGACTGTAAAGCAGCCGCAACCCGGCCTCATTACTGGCAGCTGTGGTGGCGCTGATCTGTTCCAGGCAAAGTTCCCGGAATGCCATGTCAATGACTGCCTCGGCCGCCTCGAAACCCAGGCCCTGCTGCCGATGATCACGGGCCATCTCACAGCTGAACATGGCCGTTCGGCTGTCAGCTCCGTGCAGGCGGATACCTGCGCTACCCACCAGACCACCATCACGCCGGTCCAGCACGGCCATACGAAAATCCAGGCGCGGATCACAGGCTGCCGCAGCAACATAACCCCGGGCACGCTCTTCCGGGTCCGGCGTCGCGTCTGTGCTGGCACACACCGCCGCGTAAAGTGGTATGTCGGCGCGAATGAAGTTGCGCAGGATCAGGCGCCGGGTCTCCAGAATCATCCACCACCATCCTTGCGCCAGACAGACACCTGACTGATCACGTATTCGTATTTGCGGCGATGCTCACGGATCATGAACGGCAGGTCGCGTTGATGCACCAGGCTGAATCCGGGCAGGTGGCTGCCAAGCAGCGCCAGGGCAGACTCGCTGTCGGGCGCCGCCAGAAAACGCTCGCTGCCGGTGTACTGTGTCATCCAGGAATGCGGCGAGGCAATAACCAGAATACCATTGTCGGCAAGCAGGCTGTTTTCACCCACAAACTGCGCCAGGCAGGCAACCGGATCCGGCAAACGACACAGCAGGTTGCTGAGCAGCACAGCATCAAAGGCGGGCCTGGAAGCGGGCAACAGGCTGTCCACTCTGGCCGCACGCAGCGTGGCGGCATCGGCAGCCATGAAGCGCAACCGCGAGCGATCGATGGCCCGGTCCACCACCGCCGTCAGGGGCGTGGAGAACGTACCTGTGTCCAGTCGCTGGTACGGCAAGGCGCCACGGTCCTGCAGTGTCTGCGCAGCCTGGATGAAGCGCTCGCTCAGATCCACACCCACCACCCGCTGGAAGTACCTGGCCAACTCGAAGCTGGCGCGACCCACGGCGCAGCCCAGATCCAGCACCGCATCACGGCGGTCCGCGTACTCAACCACCAGATCCGCCAGCGTGCTCATGAACGGGGCTGTCTGCGGGTGGCCTACCGAGGCCGTGATGTCACTGTCGCGCTGCTCCTCTTCCGAGCCCCAGTGAAACAGCAGGTACTGGTTCAGCACTGCATCCTGCTCGTACTTGTTGTCCTGGGCAGGCAACTGTGTGCCCTGCACCAGTCGGAAACCGGCGTGCTGGAAAAAGTGAGGACGGAAATGAAAACGTGCCCAGGCACTGGCTTCGTCACCGGTGCTGATGAAGGAGCCGCCCAGAATCATCTGGTGTTCGTCATCAAAACATGGGGTGCTGAAGTCTGCATAATACGGATGAATGGCAAAACCGGGCAGGGGGTGAAAGGTATCCTCGCACCACTGCCAGACATTACCCAGCACATCATGAAACCCCCGGCTGTTGGCCACAAACACATCCACAGGCCCTTCACTGCCGTGGTGCAGGTTGTGGTTGATCGTGCGCCCCTGCGCCACATCACTGCGCATCACCGGGTCATTCTGCAGCAACTGGTCATCGCCGGCCTGCCAGTGACAGATGTCACTGAGGGAGGCGTCTCGCATGGCCAGATGCTCCTGCTCCTGCAGCAGACGATAGGGCGTGGCAACCCCATCCCGCTCACTGCGCCAGGCACAGTAGGCCCGTGCTTCGTAGTAGTTGACCACCGCCGGCCAGTCCCATTGCATATCGATGACTTCAAAGATGGTCCGCAGCCGGTAGCGATGTGAGCCGGCCGGCCCGTCCTGTACCCAGAAGGTGGGCCAGCGCGTGTTACGGAAACGGCGCCAGGCCCAGCCCTGCTCACTCCAGTACTTTTCATCCAGATAAGCGCCGCTTTTGACAAATGCGTAGAACTCACCGTTGCTGATCAGTTGCCGGCTGGCCCGGAATGCCCGCACCTGGCGGACATCACGGCCGTATTCGTTGTCCCAGCCAAAGGTTGGCCAGTCCACCGGCTTGCCCGGCACCACGGTCTGTTCCGGCACATCAATCAACGGGTTCTCAGCTGGAAAATGCACACCGGCCACCGGGTCAGCGCTGGGCATCTCGCCAACAGATCTGGGCATATCCGGCCAGCTCTCAGGCCGTCGCACAAACTCCACGGGCAACTCACGGATCAGCACACTGGAAGTCTCCAGATGAATACGTTCGTGCTCAAAACACATCACCAACGCCCAACCGGGTGTGTCCATGGTGATGGGACGGTCGAATTCGGGATGCTGGCGGATTAGCTCACTGACCAGGCTGAACACCTGTTCACGGTAGGTCCTGGCTTCCTCCAGCGAGGGCCAGATGTCGCTCTCACCCTCGTGCAGATCATCCCAGGTCATCTCATCCACACCGGTCTCGAACAGACGTTCAAACTCGGGGTTCACCGGTTCATCAATCAGACCAGCGACCAGCAGTTTGTTGACATAGAAGCTGACGGGGTGCACGTAGTAGAAAATCAGCGGATGGCGCGTTTTGTGCCAGGGGCGCCGGTAGTAGGCATCAGCGTCCACCAGCGAGGAAAACAGTGTTTCACTCAGTGCCCAGGTATTTTCGAAGTAGGCCAGCAGCGCCTCGCGACCGCCCCGCAGATCGAGCAGGGGCAAACTGCGCGCATTGCCGGACCACCTGGGTGCTTTCTGTGGGTTTTCACCGCGAACATTACGCGGTTGCATGGCTGCCATGGTCATGATTTCACTGTCTCCTGCCATTCGATAAGGTACACTACTTCCATGAATTCAATCGAGAGGTTTTCCGCTTTGCAGAGCAAACTCCCCCACGTTGGTACCACCATTTTCACCGTCATGTCGCGCCTGGCACACGAACACAAAGCCATCAATCTGTCGCAGGGATTTCCGGACTTTGATTGCCCTGAAGCCCTGCGTGAACGTGTGGCCCACTATCTCAACGACCGGCGCAATCAATACGCACCGATGACCGGAATCCAGGAGTTACGCGAACAGATTGCCGCAAAAGTACACCACCTTTACGGTCGCCAGGTCAGCGTGGATCAGGAGATCACAGTCACCGCCGGCGCCACCGAAGCCCTGTTCGATGTCATTCAGGCTGTGGTGCACCCGGGTGATGAGGTCATACTGTTCGACCCGGCCTACGACTCCTATGCACCGTCGGTCATCCTGGCAGGTGGACGCCCTGTGCACATACCGCTCAAAACCCCCAGCTACACCATAGACCATGCGAGAACCGCCGAGGCCATTACTGATCGTACACGCCTGATTGTCATCAATTCGCCACATAACCCTGGCGGATCGGTAATCAGCCGCGCCGATCTGGACGCACTGGCCGGGTTGATTCGTGATCGCAACATCCTGGTGCTGTCTGACGAGGTCTATGAGCACATGGTGTATGACGGTGAGCAACATCACAGCGTACTGGCACATGATGAATTGTGGCACAAAAGCTTTGCGGTGTTCTCCTTTGGCAAAACCTACCACGCCACCGGTTGGAAACTGGCCTATTGTGTGGCACCTGCTGCGTTATCCGAGGAACTGCGCAAGGTGCATCAGTTTGTCACTTTCACAGCCACCAGTTTCATTCAGTACGCCATCGCCGATTTCATGCGCGATTGCCCCGACCATCATCTGGAGCTACCCGCATTCTACCAACAGAAACGTGATCGCTTCTGTGAACTGATGGCCGGCTCGCGATTCAGGTTCACGCCCTCGGCCGGCACCTACTTCCAGTGCGTGGACTACAGCGACATCAGCGACATGACTGACACCGATTTCACCAACTGGCTGACGGTCGAGGCCGGTGTGGCCGCCATTCCACTGTCACCTTTTTACGCCCAGGCCCCGGACACCCGGATCATCCGCTTCTGTTTCTGCAAGGATGACGCCACACTGTTGGCCGCTACCGACATCCTGCGGCAATTGTGACCACTAATGAGCCTCGACTACGCGCAGATTGCCACACAGATCAAGGACTGGGCGCTGGCGCTGGGCTTCCAGCAGTGCGCCATCACCGACACGGATCTGTCTGACTATCAACCTCAGCTTGATCACTGGCTGGCGCAGCAGTATCACGGTGATATGGAATACATGGCACGGCACCGCGACCTGCGGCTCGATCCGGAAAAACTGCATCCCGGCACCCTGCGTGTGATCTGTGTGCGCATGGACTACGCCTTGACACGCAGCAACTCATTCACGCCACTGGAAGATGGCGAAACTGCTTATGTTTCACGCTATGCCAGGGGTCGGGACTATCACAAACTGATCCGCAAAAGGCTGCAGCAACTGGCCGACCGGATCAGTGAAGCCACAGGTGAACACGGCTACCGCGCCTTTGTGGACAGTGCCCCGGTGCTGGAGCGGGCACTGGCAGAAAAGTCCGGTCTGGGCTGGATCGGCAAGAACACCATGCTGCTGAACAAGCAGGCTGGCTCATGGTTCTTCCTCGGCGAACTTTTCACCGATCTGCCATTGCCGGTGGATGAACCGGTCAGCGCACACTGCGGCAGTTGCCGCGCCTGCCTGGACGTCTGCCCGACAGATGCCTTTGTCAGTGCCAATGTACTGGATGCGCGTCGCTGCATTTCCTATCTCACCATCGAATTGAGAACCGCCATTCCCGAGCCCTTGCGCCCACTGATCGGCAACCGGGTTTTTGGTTGCGACGATTGCCAGCTCATCTGCCCCTGGAACAAGTTCACTCACATCAGCCAGGAGCCGGACTTCTCACCGCGACACAAACTCGACAGCAGCGCACTGGCCACTCTGTTTCGCTGGAGCGAGGACGAGTTTCTCCGCAACACTGAAGGCTCACCCATCCGGCGCATCGGTTACGAATGCTGGCTGCGCAACCTGGCCGTCGGGCTTGGCAATGCACCCGGCACCATTGCTGTGATCGAAGCGCTGGAGGCGCGGCGGGATGATCCGTCAGCGTTGGTGCGCGAGCACGTTGAGTGGGCGCTGAGGCGGCATTCCCGGTGATCGAATTGAGCACGCAGTGCGGCCCCGAGGACCGGGTTTACTGATGCGGGCACGCTCAGGCACATCCCTGTGTCGCTCTGCGCTGGCCATCCCTGGCCAGCGAAGGCC
>JBJHCW010000015.1:0-11909 GCA_050486205.1 Gammaproteobacteria bacterium
GATACCGAGGGCTTCCAGGACCGGCGTCAGGATAACGTCAAGTTCGCTGACCAGTGGCACCAGCAACTCCCCAAGCAAGGCGTCGGTTAACAGATTAACCAGATTGGATACCAGAGTTGTTAATATCCCCAGACCCTCAATTTCGACTTCCAGACCGTCGGCCAGAGATTCCAGGCCCGCGCCCAGGTCGATACCGTCAAGCCTCTGTGTCTCCGGCAGATCGTCGCGCGCGCCTTCGTAGACCAGCGTGCCCTGTTGTCCGGGCAGGGTCACACTGTCTGCCTGCAGAGAGACACTTGGTTCCAAGCATATTTCAACCCCTAACAGACTTAGAGCGCAGACTTCCATGTCGATGCTGGTATTGTCCTCGATGGAGTCATCTGCTCCATTATTGCTGAAACGCCCGAGGTTGAGGCTGGTGAGACCGCTATCCGCGTCGATCGTGGTGGGCTGGAAACGCTGTTGCGCATAGGTGGAACAAACCACGCTTTCCGCCCTGGCCGAGGCCTCGGCAGCCTCCAGCGCAACCCCCAAGACAACACTGGCTTCTGCGCTGGTTAAGCCAAGCACGTTCAGATTCGTACTGGCCTGTGTAATAACGGATGTACGTACCTGCGCGGTGCTGGTTTCGGTCCGCCACACGCCCGCCGCGTTCCGCCCGGGCGGGCCGACGGCAATCTGCGGCGGTTCGATCACGTATAACTCAAGTTCGGCTCCAACATTCGCCAAGCCCGCCAAATTCAAATCAGTACCCAGCGGCACGACAACGGCGTTATCCCGATTGGCAAACAGCGCCGTGGCGGTAATCAAATCAAATAAACCAACCTGCGCCTCAAGCCCGGCTTCGGGTGACGGCGACGTCACGGAAAGAATATCGCCCAAGGACAACGGTGGCAGGCCGACACCACCTGTCAGCAACCCATCCAGGCCAACCGTCGATTCGCCAGCTGCGGCGGCCGCCTCGACGAACACTTCCATCATTTCGCCTACACCAAGATCCGCCTGCAGTAATTCACTGACCGTACCCACACCGGAATGCGCTTCAACCAGATCAGCCAGGCTGACCCGGGCAGTCGCCAGACCCTCGTAAGTCACGGCGCTCAGAGAAAGCTCGGTATTCAGCAATTCACCGAGTACGGCATTCAGGATCTCGGACTGCTGGGTATCCATTTCCAGAACGCCCGATCCGACACTCATGCTGACTATGGGAAGCCGTCGCGCCACAGCTTCCTTGCTGAGCGTCACTTCATCACCAAAGAGCCCGGCCAGAAAAATGCTTCTGGGTACGGAACGGCTGACGCGGACATAAACGGCGTCGGCACTTTCCGCTGCGGCGGGCAAAAATTCACGCACGACCAGCGGCTCGCCGCCATCATCGACCTCCCGCAACACGCCAAGCAGTACTTGGTTGCCCTCTTCTCCGAAGGTGCCCGCAAATCCATTGCGTGCAGCGGCAGCCTGCGCCGCTTCCATGTTCAGCTCGCCGGCGCCGCACAGACCACTGTCATGGACGGCATCCAGCGCCACGGCATCCGCAATACGTTGAAGTGATCGGTTCTCGAAATATAGACGCCCGGTATCCACCGCCAGGGCAATGAAAAACAAACCCACAAAAAGAATAAACAAGGCCGTGACAACCGCTATTGCTCCATCCTGTCGCTTATATATACATCCTGTAAATGGATGGCGACCAGAATCTGGAGTCATCGCGTTTCACGAAAACGATCCGGGCTGTAGAAATTCTCCGGAATGGGATATCTGTAACTGTCGAGGTAACGCTGATAGAGCCGATCCTGTACGCGCGGTGAATGGCTCTGATCGCTTGCGGATGCCTGCTGTCCTTCGCGTTGCAACTCCAGCCAGTCCCGTGTCACTTCTCCCATGGTTGATGGATGGTGATACAAGTACTGTCTGTCTTCGCCACCTGCCATTGCGACAGTAACTGAAGCAGTCAGTAACAGGCACGCACATACCAATTTGATGAATATGTTCATCGCGAGTGCTCCGCTGGGGTAATGCCGGTTTCAAGCTGCAGGAACAGAGCATTATCTGCTGCCGGGCCAGCCTGTTCAGAATTCCGGCTAGGTCTATACCCGGACATCCTCTGCTGTTCCGACATCATCTCTGCCTGTCCGGTTTTCAATACTGCTGCCTCCTGGCGTGCCCGAACAATGTATTGGTCCGAAATATTCATGCGTTCGGCGAACCGCTGTGCCTGTATTTCCCGCTCCAGCAACAGCAATACAACCAGCGCATTGTATCTCGGCTGGAGCGCACTGCTCTCCATTTCCAGGGCGGTTATGAATTCAAAGTACGCTGCATCCGGATCGCCACTCAACAACAGTGCATAGCCATAATCGTTGCGGATGACGGCATCCAGTGGAAACTGCTGACGGGCAGCGCCAAGGTATTCAACTGCCTGTTCCATATTGCCGGTCTCGGCCATCAGCAGCCCCAGGCCATGCCGGGCATAGCCGTCCATGCAACTTCCAAACAGCTCCCTGTATTGCGTTTCGGCTTCGGGCATTGCCAGTTTGTGCAGAATGCGTGCGCGCACGTAGCGTGTGTAGCTGGTTTCTTTGGGCAGGGCGTCGATTTGCGCCATCGCAGCGTGATAACGTTCCTCTTCCATCAGCTTCCTGATAAGGGCTACATCCAGATGTGCGGAAGCTCCGTTACCGTCGCACCCCGCCAGATCTGAGGCACGGGATACTTTTGATGCGGATACATCAGTGTTCTTGTTGCCACCGGTTGCCCCGCAACCGGCAATCATGGGCAACAGGATGAAGCTAATCAGCATGATCTCACGATGAAATTTCACGGAGCGCCTCCAACAATGCAAGCAGGCCAGGCCCTGCGGTAAACACCAGAAGCGCAGGGAAAATGAATGCCATCATGACAATGCTCATCTTGCCGGATATCTTGCCGGCAAGTTCCTGCAGCCGGATCTGGCGACGATCGTCCATCAGTTCCAGCAGCGCCGTCAGGCTGTCACGAACGTTCCCGCCTCGCTGCATGGCCTGCCTGAGCACCGCCGTCATGTCCGACAGTTCCTCAATCTGCAGGGACTCAGCCATCTGGTTCAATTCATAAGCCAAACTGCCGCCGGCGTCCAGGCGAGTAAGCAACAGTGTCAGTTCTTTGGAAAACTCGGGCAGCAGATTGATCTTTCCCTGATGGCGGCTTTCGTTAAGCAGAACTCGAAAAGCCTGTTCGATCGACATGCCGGTCTCCATCAGCATCATCAACAATTGCATCACGACCGGAGTTTCCTCCGCGAGTGCCCGGGCGCGGCGCGCAGCGATATACCTCAACATCCATCTGGGCACAAGAAAACCGAGTATGACGGCTATAACCAGAAACAGGGCACCGGTCGTCAATTGAGGCTCCAGCGCCAGCCCAACGATCGGAGCACCGATAATCAGCACCAGTACAGGCAAGGCGATATTGATAAAAGTAAACACCAATCGGGCATAAGCTCCCGGATAGCCTGCCTGGCGCAGCAGTAACTGTATCTCCTGCTCCATGGGCACACTACTGAATACATCCAGGAAACGCCGATCACGAGCAGATGGAGAGTCGTCTACGGTCTGATCCTGGTTGATGTGTGAATCAGGCAATACATCGAGCTTGCTATGCACCAGTTCGCGTTTGCGATAATGACCAGCCAAAGCAAATAAAAACAGTGACAATGCCAGCATGAATATCACTATCGCCAGTATCAGGTATATGGAAGACACTATCCGAGACTCCTGACCAAACGCCATAACCAGAGTATGCCGATTGCCTGCCAGAGCACTGCGCCAATCATGACCCAGCGACCACTGTCATGTTCCCACATCGTCATGATGTAATCAGGATTCGCCGATGCGATGTAAGCACCAATCAACAGCGGCATGACCGCCAGCACCAGTGCACTGACACGCGTTTCGCTGGTCATGGCATAAAGCTGCCGGCGAATCCTGTCCCGATGCCGGATCATTTCAATCAGATTCTTGAACAACCCGACCGGGCTACCGCCATAACGGCTGGTGACCTTGGATGCCAGCGCCATGATCTGGAACTCCTTCATCTGGTGCACACGGGCAAGCTCAGTGAGCGCGTCACCCAGACCATAACCCAGTTCAACATAGCGCCTGGCAGTTTGCACAGCCGGACCCAGTTTGCCACCGGTCTCCATTGCACAATCACCAAAAGCATTGACCACACTGCTGCCGGTCTTGATTGAGCGCACCATGCGGTCAAGAAAAATCGGCAATTCGTCCTGCATCTGTCGCTGATGCCGGCGAAATGCGATAAATACAGCGGCACCGAATACGACAATGGCTGTCGCCAATCCGGCAAAGATACCGGGCAGATCATAAAAGGCATATCCAACTACACCACTCACGAACAAAAACGCCATGGTTAATGCGTTCATGCGACCGGAAGGTGTAACCCCCGCACGACGAAGCAATGTCACCCAGGGTCCGGCAGGTTTCAGGCGCTTGATTGTGACTGTACCGGCGCTGCCGGCAACCGGGTCATCAAACTGACCGAGCACATATTCCAGGCTGCTTGAGCGACGGGCCTTGAGAATGAAAACGACCCCCAGCATCCCCAAAGACAGGGAAAAGAGTGCTGACACCAGCACCAGCAAGGAATCCGCATTCATCCGACAACCCCTGTTCCTTTCGTTGTATATGCAGCAGCACGATTAACGCTACTTGACGCTTGCGAAGCAGCGAGCTTTGCATTAACGGGGTGTGCCGAGACAGCTTCAAACCGGCCTGTGTCCGTATTGCAACGGTAAAGTTCATTGGTCACATAGGAGCCGTCCCGAAGTGGAAGCATTTCGCGGATCTCGGCAACACAACGCCTGCCGTTCGGTAGCCGTGCCAAATGGATCAACACATCCACTGCCATTGAGACCATGTTGCGGGTGGTGACCTCAGTCATGCGATGACCTGTCAGACCGATCAGCATTTCCAGCCGCATCAGTCCATCAATGGTCGAATTGGCGTGTATGGTACTCATGGAACCATCATGACCGGTGTTCATTGCCTGGAGCAGTTCAAGCACCTCGATACCGCGCACCTCACCTAATATGATTCGATCAGGACGCATACGTAGTGAGTTTCGCAGCAGGTCGCGGGCAGTGACTTCACCTGCCCCTTCCACATTGGGCGGCCTTGTTTCCAGTCTGACAACGTGATCATTCACAAGCTGCAGTTCGGCTGTATCTTCTATGGTGACGACACGCTCCGAAGGACCGATATGACTGCTCAGAATATTTAGCAGGGTGGTTTTGCCGGTACCCGTGCCGCCACTAATCAGGATATTGCAGCGATTCTGGACAGCCCGCACAAGCAAATCCAGCATGGGCTCATTGAGGCTGCCGTTACCAAGCAGGTCGTGGCTGTGCAATATATCTTTTCTGAACTTGCGAATGGATACGCAAGGGCCTTCCAGTGCCAGGGGCGAGATGATTGCGTTGACGCGGCTGCCATCGGGCAATCTTGCATCAACCATGGGTGAGGACTGGTCCAGGCGCCTGCCAAGCGGGCCCAACATGCGCTCCACGACACGCAATACGTGTTCTTCATCAACAAATTCCAGCTTGGTCAGCTGCAACCGGCCGTCCTTCTCAATAAAGATGCGCCGTGGTCCGTTGACGAGTATTTCAGTGATGCGCTCGTCCTCAAGCAGACTTTGCAAAGGGCCATAACCAATCAGCTCATCGACCAGGTCCTCAGAATACCTTTCAAGATCATAGTTGGAGATAACCAGCTGGTGGATCGTGGCGTAATTGACCAGTTCATCATACACATACTTGATTGCTCTGGGCCGCTCCCAGGCAGCAATATTGATCTGGTTGGAACCGATGGCATCGATAAGGTGGCGATGCAAAGTACTCTTCAGAACCTCCTGTCCGCGTTCGTCTTTGCGCAAATGAAAGCGCTTGCTTGTGTGACTAATCTTCATCAGTTGAGCCGCATATCGGTCCTGGGCTCCTGGCGCAGCCCGGCCAGGAATCTGTCGAACCATCCTTTGTGAGGATATTTGAGGCTGCATGTTTGATTGAGCAGCTTGTCCAGTCTCTTGATGTAATGAGAGTTCGGCGCTGCATCAAGGATGTTACGTCCCAGGTTCATTGCGTTCAGCCGTTGCTCACTGTTGTCTGGAAGCACTGCTCCCAGGCTCATGCCAAACTTGTCTGCCAGAATATCTGCGTCAGGGGGAATTTTTGGCCTGTAGCGATCCACGATCAATCTTGTGTGCTGGCTCAGCGCCTTGGCTTCGCGCAACTTGCCGCATAACTTGAGATTGCTCCTGCATCCTGACACGCCCTGCTCCACCACGAGTAACTGACTGGTGCTTCGCCCAAGAAACAATTGCAGAAAATCAGTAGTTTCAATTCCGCCGAGATTCGCAACCACGTAATCAAAATGCTGCCGCAAGATGCCAAGCAAAAGCAGTATTTCCACAGTACCATGTTCAATCGGTCCTGTTGCGTCGTCAGTAACAGGCATGACGGTCAGTCCAGAAACATGACTTGAGAAGGCGCTCTGGATGAGCTTGTCATCCATGCGGTGCAAATTGGCCAGCGCATCATTGAACGTATAACGGGCCTCTATCCCAAGCATATTGAGGCTGTCTCCGGCACACGCCCCCAGATCCAGTAACAATGTTTTGTGGCCGTACCTCTGTTGCAGCAACAGTGCCAGATGCGTTGAAATACTCGCTGTATCAACATCAGGACGAGCACTGAAAATTGATAGCAGCTCGCCCTCTTGTTCGCCGCTTTTCACGGTGGACAACGGCCGGCGCTGTTCCAGCCTGCGTAGCAGACCAAGAATTTCCAGGCTTGGCATTTCCAGATTCAGATAATCACTGGCACCGGCGCGCATGGCAGAGAGCACCAGTGCACTGTCATCCCCTGGACCAATGGCAACAACTGTCAGTCCTGGCGCCCCTGCCAGCAGTTCCTCGATAAGACTCATGCCGGTTCCATAACCGACCTCAACGAAAACAATTGCCGCGCCGGTTGCCGGGACCAGCTCCAGCGCATCGCGCCACGTGTCCTGGCTGACTTGTACAAGATCACCCTGAGACGCAAGGTTATCGCGCAGCCAATCATAGTAGGCGTTATCATTAACCAGCGCGATGTAGGTATGTTTTGCCATGCCCGCGATTACCTTGAGAAACCAAACCCGTCAGAGCGCCCGAAACTGCCATCCTCGAGTAAATAAAAGTCCAGAAAACTTGGCCGATAATGCCGGAAATCCTCCCCGGGCAGTTCCGGTGTCCTGGCATCGGACCGTAACGGCCTGACAAGTCTGGGCGTGACCACCATCAACAATTCCCGGTCCTCCGTCTCCAGTTGCGACTTGCGGAAAAACGCACCGAGAATCGGGATCTCGCCCAGGCCCGGCAACCGGTCGACATCTGAGGTCGTGCGGGTACTTATCAGGCCACTGATGACAAAACTTTCACCGTCACCGAGCTTGATGCTCGTTTCCGTGCGCCGTACGCGTAACGCCGGTACTGCCACACCGGCGGATTCTATCCCTGCCGCAAAATCCAGTTCGCTGACTTCCGGAGCGACCCTCAACATGATGTGGTCGTTATCAAGGATGGTAGGTGTCAACGCCAACCGGACACCGAATTCCTTGAACTGGACCGTAACGGCCTCCGTGATCCCGGCCCGGACCGGCACCGGGAACTCGCCACCCGCCAGGAAGTTGGCGCTTTGTCCGCTGAGTGCGACCAGGCTGGGCTCGGCGAGCGTATAGGCGAACCCGCTTTGTTCCAGGGCATCCAGAGCCACCAGGAAATCCCGGCTGCCACCACCGAAAAGAATATTGAAACCCGATTGCGAGACCAGTCCCGTGGCAATGGCGGCACCTACCTGACCGGCAAAGTTGGCAGGCTCACCGAAACCCATGTTGAAAGCACCGCTGCGGATAAACAGGCTTGAACCCACTTCTCTCAGCTTGGTCCGGCTCACCTCCACGATGCGGATATCAGTCTGAACCTGGGGTATCAAACCTTTTTCGTGCTCAAAGGCTATGCCACCGGTAGCCTCCGCCGCGGCAGGATCGCGAACGATCAGGAATACCACTTCCGAATGGTCCACACATTCGTTCCAGACACGCAGACTTGTATAGCCGGCCTGTCTGGCAGTTATCAGCACCGCGCTCTTCCCGACCAGGTCGACGTCGGCGACATCAGGTGAGCCAATCGCTATGCGCTCAAGCGGTACGTGCAACTCCAGCACCTCCTGCATGCCGGCAAGCACTTCCATTGATTCCGGTATCGACGGATAGTCATCGCACACAGCATGTACCGGTGCTGTTCCCAGTATGGAAACCAGCCAGCAGGACATGAACAACCTGCGGCCTGAACACAACCATGACCTCTGTCCATTTACCATAGCGGAACTATTCTGTTTGCTTTGCATGCTGACCGTTCCGGATAAATTCATCATTTGTTTAAGCGCACAATGTAGTGTTGGCATGGCCTGTTCCTTTTTTGTGCGTATCTCAACTAGGGTTCCAGCTCTACCTCCTCCAGGCTCACACCCCGATGTATGGCAATCCTTGGGCGCGGCGGCGGTGGCGGTGATGGTTCGGCCGCCTGGACTTCCCTTCCGGGCGGTTCGGGCAATAACTCGTCCAGGCTGATTATTCGCGAAAAATCTTCGAGTTCCGGTTTCTGCTGCCCGTCACCGGCTGCCCGCGTGCCCGACAACGGCTCCGACACATCGTCTTCGGGAGTTTTCAGCGCTAACGCGCTACGCAACGCCAGCCGCAAAGTGCCGGCACTGCTGGCCAGCATGAGCCGTGTGACCTGCTGTTCTGATACCGCCAGTACTGCGGTGACACCGCGAAACTCGGTTCTTTCATCCTCGTCTTCGACCTGCGCGGTTTCGGGCAACGGCTGGACCCTCTCGGCGAAGCTCAACAATCGCACATCCTGCAAAACCACCTGCGCGGAGGGATAGCCGCCCCTGGGGGCGTCTCGCAGGTACAACAGCACATCGACCTTGTCGCCCGGTGAAAGGAATCCGCCGCTGCCGATGACTTCGTCGACACTAATGGCAACAGCGCGCTCATGAGGATAAATCGTGGTCGCCAGCCGCGAACCGATGCGCAGATGTCCGGGACGCACCATTTCACCGGCCGCAATTGAACGCCAGCTGCGCTTGCCGATCAGATCTTCCGACATGCTGTAGGTATCCGGCGGTTGAACCGGCAACAGGAAGGTTTCCAGCTGATCGTGGGTGATGGCTTCTTCTGGTGGTATCCGTTCGCGGGCGAATACAACAGGATATCCGGCCGGCTCAGCAACGATTTCTTCCGGCTCCGTGACCGGCTCCGGTTCTACTAGTGCGACCGAGGGTGTCGTCTGGCTGAGCTGCCAGGCCAGGAAAGCGAATATGACGGCACCGATCAGCAGGGTAACTGCCAGAAAGATTGCAAAACGGCTGCTCATTCCCCCCCTCCCGATTCTCACCCCAGACTGCTTCAGGTCATTGGCGACGCTTACGGTAGCGCAGGAGCCGTACAGTCGGGCAAACTGCAGACAGGTATTCTTGCATTGATTATCCGTAATGGTGGCAACAGGCCATGCTGCATTGCCACATATCTGAATATGTCTATAGTTATGTTGGTAGTACTATCTTCGTAGTACAATATTTTTAATACGCCATTGAGCCCTAGACTAGCAACTTTGTGATGAAATTCACATAATTATCTAAATTTCTTGGTGTATTTGCTGTTGACATGCATGCTAGGCATGCGTGGTAGTAGATCCGGCTACGGAGGAGGCTGCGATGTTGAACTTTCAATTACTGATTGATCTTGTCAGGGGATCCACTCGACGCACCCTCAAAGGTCCAGGCTCACAACTCGGCGTCACCGCCATCGAGTACGTCATGATCGCCGCGATAGTGGCTGTAATCATCATTGCCGTGTTCGGCACCGGCCTGGGGGACGCGCTCGGGGATGCGTTCGAAACCATTTCCGACTTGATTGGACAAGCCGGCGAAGGTGGAGACGGATAAGCAAGTTTCGGTTTAGGTTGGCCCGGCCTCGGGCTGACCGGCTTCTCAACCGCGGTTCACTCTGCGACAAGACTCATGTTGAGAATGAATTGCTCATTTTCCCGACGGTCGCGCCAATATGGCGTCAGTGCCATTGAGTTCGCGCTTGTGTTTCCCGCGCTGTTCGGCCTGTTCTGGATCATCATCAGCTATTCCATTCCTTTCCTCATGCTACAGACGTTTCATGCTGCGGCCGCAGACGGCGCGCGTGCCGCCATCGGTGTCGTACGGGAACCGGCAGACAGTTATGACCAACGCATTATTACCATAGCTGAAGATACTGCCCGGGAACGGGTCAGTCTGCTGGGATCTGCTATCAGCAACCGGGTGGATATCGAGGTTGAACCCGGAGCAGGGAACGTCAATGTACGAGTGATGTATTCGGGCTATACAGCCAACCCGGTCATTCCGGTGATTCGCCTGCCTTATTTCGGAGAAATCCCCCGCCTCCCCGAGGATCTGATCGGTCAAAGTTCGATCAGATTATAGACACCCAATGTTGTACCTGGTCTGCCGTGGATTGTGCAATCAAATGGTCTTGCGCGGACTCGATGCGTCCATCCGTATCGCTATGATGACCTGCACCATGGCGTCGCCACCTGCTCTTACCCGGCGAGTTGTTCCCCTTGGCAACTGGATATAATCACCTGCATTCAACTGGTATTCCTGGCCATTGACAGTGATGACCAGCTTGCCTTTTATGACGGCGTGAATCTCGTCACGCATTGACGCGTGGGTTCCCATCGTTATATCAGGCTCATAATGTTGCAGATTACAGCGGAATCCGAGTTCTTCAAATTTCCGGAGTACAGCATCGACAGTAAGCTCACCATCGGTCAGTTCATTCCAGGCATTCACACGCACGGACATGAAACCGGCTTCAGTTGGTTTAATCTCGGCAACAGCATTGATAACCCTGTTACGTCCGGCCGCTTTGGCCTTGTAAAGTGCAGAATCCGCCATTTCAATAAGTTGCGTAGTGCTTGCTGAACTGTCCGGTATCATGCTGACAACTCCCAGGCTCAAAGTAACCCGTGTCCCGGCGTCAGAAGCGCAATGCGGAATCTTCAGGTCGTGCACAGCAGCACGTATGGATTCAGCCAGCTCAAGGGCTGACACATTATCAGTATCCGGCAGCACAATCGCGAACTCTTCTCCGCCATAACGGGCACAAAGATCGCCTCCTCGACGACAGAAACTGTTCAGCGTTCTGGCCACCTTGATTAAACATTGATCGCCTTTGTGGTGGCCGTACACATCATTGTAATTCTTGAAATAGTCGATATCGCAAATAACCAGCGACAACGGACTGTTATTGCGTAATGCACGCTGCCATTCCCGCTCGAGAATGCTGTCGAAGTACCGGCGATTCGCAATACCGGTCAGCCCGTCGCGTGAAGACAGCGCCTTCAACTGATCGGCCAGGCTGTCCGCTTTCCCTTTCTGCCTGCGCAACTCTTCTTCCACGGCTCTATGGCGTGAGATCTCTACGCGCAATTCATCGTTGGTATTCATGATATTCAGATACTTTTGTCCCAATTGTCGCAGTTGCTTGTCCTGTTCTACCGAGGCCCGCATCCACTCAAGCATTGACTTGTTTGCTCTTAGCGACAACAACGCAAGAAAAATAAAGACAAGTACAACTATCAAACCGACCAGTCTTTGCAGGTCATATCCAAAAAGCGTGAAGCTCACACCCATGGGAAGCAAACAAGGTGCGATAAAAGCCATGCAGGCACTGATCCTTGCCACGAAAGCGAAAGCGGCTGCCGCGGCCAATACGCAGGCGAATAGTGCGGCGACAGTTGTATAGATCAATGCC
>JBJHCW010000016.1:0-8291 GCA_050486205.1 Gammaproteobacteria bacterium
AGGCGGCGTATCAAAGGCGGCCGCGCACCGATCCGAACCGTTCTCTATATGGCCATGCTCAGTGCCATCCAACACAACACGGTCATGAAACGTTTTTACCAAAAGTTGGTCACCCAGGGTAAACACAGAAAAGTCGCCATCACTGCCTGTATGCGCAAGATGATGACCATTCTGAATGCCATGGTGCGCGACGATCAGGAGTGGCGATCAGTGTAAATAATTATGCTTCAGGTATTGATTTTGGATCACAGTCGCTTGTTAGACCCGACTGGTTACAGCGAGCAGTCCGCTTCGCCGTCACCCGCGCCTCCGAACGTATTCGTGTAGCCGCTGATAGCGGGCATCTTGCGCAAGTGGTGGTGCGACTTGTGCGATCTCGTCCAAGCATTGACCCAATTCCCTGGGGGGCCACTGTTGGTCGGCAATCACAGCATCCAGCAGGTTCAGTGCATCTATTGGGTATCGGCTGCACAAACCCGATTCGTACAGTAGGTGTACGACGTAGTGCGGATGTTCAATCGGTTGTAGCCAGTCCCGAACCGCCGCCAAGGCCGCCGGGAATTCGCCACGGGCGGCAATCACCAGACGCGTCAAGGACTCGGCGATTCGCGGGGTAGCCAAATCGCGGGACTTTGGCCAGATCTGTTGCCAGAACGGCTGGATACGGTTTTGCCAGTAGTCCTCACGTTGATCTCCTGCACCCTCAAGCGCCTGGGAGAGCGCCTGCGCGGCTTCCTCCAGGCCTTCTTGTGGGAGCGCTACAATCGCAGATCGGAACTCATCTACGGTGTATCCCTCGGTCGGGCCTAATGCTGCGTAGGTCAGGTATGTCGCGAATTGCTGGCGGTGCTCGCCAAGATCGGCATAGTGGTTTGCGCAATCCAGAAACTCTGCCTTGAAGGCTGTCAACAATGGCTGGTACAAGCGCGGCGACCAGAGGAAACCTTCCCACACGGATTTTGCTTCGACGGGGTTGGCCCAGACAAACAACGGCAAAAGGTGCTGTTCGGTCCATGGGCGGTCTACACGGAAAAAAGCGATCAGCCGCGAACCTAGCAAAACCCGACCGTGGCGGAACCGATCCACCTGCACATCGCACAGTGCGGTGAACATTGGCCTGAGATCTGCTGGGAGCAGATCGTTGTCGTTCGGATTCTGCTTGAACCACAGGTTGATTAGAGCCTGCGTGACAAGCCCGATGGGATGGTTAATCGCAGAGCCGACAGGGTCATAGGTCTCGACGCCATTGCGGTTGATGCGAGAGCCTGAGCCAGCTTCCAGCGGCAGCGCCAGCACGCGGCGGCAAAGGTTCAGCAGGATATCCTCATGGCGGCTGATGGACTTGGATGCGGCCTGCATCCACCAGGTCACTGCATGGTCAATCTCCAGAAGTACAGCATCGGGGATGGTCTGCACCAACGGTGCAGCATATCGCCAAGCTCGCAACACCATGCCCTCTTCGGCCCAGGCCTGCAGGGCTTCGCGCCACCGGCCCGCAGGCCACACGCCATCTCGTGCCAAATCGCACAGCGCAAAAAAACTGTGGAAGAAACGCGTGCGGCAAACGTCACGCCACGTGTCGTCATAGAACGGTCTTCGTTCGGGTACTGGCTTTGCGAGCCATTGCACCAGTTCCGGCCGCTTGCGGGGCGCAATGTCGACGTCCCGGCTGTCCTCGTAATCCGGATCGCCGGTGCCACTCATCCAGTGCGAAAATTCGTCACGCTCATTTGCTGCCAACTCCCATTGCGGATAGGCAGTCGAAATTTCCGCCAAGCGCGCCGCCGCCGATGCACCCAAAACAAGGCCCGATGTGTTCAGCTTAGCCAGATGCAGCCAGACGGAACGGGCCACCAAGTCTCGCCACTGATCTGCTTCCAGATCATCCCGGTACATCTCACGCGGCGGCCCCGCCAAGACGGCAGCCTCCAGGCGCTCCTGAGCGCCTCCTGTCAAATACCGTCCCTGCAGAACGAAGAGCCTAAATACCTCGCGCCCCGTATCTGTAGACCACAGCCACCACGCGTCGTCTGCCAAAAGCCAACCCACCCACTGTTTCGGCGGTATGCAATCGTCGTGGCTCGCTGCAAACAGGGCCAGGCGTTTGAAGGTGGGGTACGGCAACTCGAACCAAGCCTGGGCGATGCGTGTGGCGCGCGTGCTGTCGTTGGTGCGAACCGCCAGCCACGCATCGCGCAACAATTCGACCAGGCTCACCCAGTCGCGGAAGCCCCGGTTTTGCCGGTGGGGTGTGATGGAGGGCAGATCCCAGTGCGAGCGATCGCTACGTTCGTCTGCCTCGCCCAACTCACACAACAGGTCCAGTGCATCGCGCAGCAGTTGCTGGAAATCTTCAAGCAACTGCGGGAGAGCAGACCTCCATGGCTCGTCGGCAATGTCGCGCAGGGTCGAATGCACGTGATCTGCGGTCAGGACAAGTTCCCAGTCGACCAACTGCTTAATGCGCGTGGGCTCGTTAGCGTTATTCGAATCGTCGTCGCCCCAACGAAACGGTTTCTTCAACGCAACCTTCGGGGCGAGCAACTCGCGCAACTCCAGACGCAGCGTGGTGGTCAAACCTTCGCGCTTCAGCCGGCCTTGCCAGCGATACAGATCCGGATCATGCCAAGGGGACTTCACACGGCCACTGAGCAGTAGGCACCACAAGGTGCGCATCAGAGGGCCGGGGATGGCTTTGGGGGCGTGCAAGCGGATTTCATTGAGTTCGGAGGTCTTGCCATCACGTTCCAGCGTGGCAAAGCGATCCAGTTCATGTTCGATCAGCCACTGCCAACGGTCGTGCAATTGCCCACCGCGTTCTGCAATCCAGATGACCAGTCTTGGGTCATGCAGGTGGCGCACCAGCCATCGGGCCAGATGGTACATCACGTCATCCCATTGGCTGCCAGTGATACCACCGGAGGCAAGTAGCATCGGCGGTGCGCGGTCATAGGGCGCAGGGCGGCGAACCAAGCTGAAATGCAGTTTGGGGTCTACTTCGTCACGTGGTGGCACGCCAAATCGAGACAAATCGCCGTGTTCGAAGCGCTCGTGCGCGAAGGGCTCCAGCAGCCAGTCCAGTGAAGGCGCGGGATTGAAGTCGGCGAAGCGCTTGGCCGGTAGCCCTGATTTATCCGACAAGGCCCACAGCATCCGCCCGACGAAATCGTCCTGCTGCGTGCTGTCTTGCGGCTGGGCCAACGCGTGTTTGACGACAATGGCTTCTTTACCCTGTACGCCGTCGCGGTAGGTGTCTGCCCAAGCGTGCAGAGTTTGATGTAGCGCGGAATGGTCGTAGCTGCCGGCGGGTATATTGTAGAGAATGGGCGTGACGCCCTTGGCTTCCCATTCGATGGTTTTTCGGTTCTCCTGCCCTGGTTCGCAATCACCTAGCGCCCAGGCCTGGGGTGTGACTTCACCCAGCATCCGGTCGGCCGCCAGTGCATCCATCATGTAGCGCAGCACCGGGTCGTTGATGCTGTAACCCACGAAGCAGACCACATAGTTACGGAACAGCTCGCTCACGAAGCGGGCCGCCCAGCGTTCGGTCAGGTAGGCAAGGCCAAAATCGCCGCTGGTGACAACCAGCCGGTTCAGTGCCGTGTCGTCCGCCCTTTCTGGCAGCAAGCCATGCAAGTAGACCAGCCCATCCCAACGGCTATTCTTCGGAATCGGCAGCATCGGGGCTGCGTAGGCCTGGAACGTTTGGCCCGTGCGTTTAGCCGCCACGTGAAAGATGCGGTCGAAGTTGGTGGTGACCAGCCGTAACTCACCCTCGCGGCTTCGAGCCAGGCGCAACAGCGCCGCCTGCGTATCGGTGGCACCCTTGCGGCGGAGCTTCGGCTTCAGCGCCTGCGCCAGTGTGCGCCGAACGGCCAGTCGCTGTCCAGGCAGGCGCCGCTCCAGCAGGTCGAGTGTGGCGTCGAACTGCCCGCGCTCGAAGGCCTCACGTTCGATGTCCGAGAGTGCTGTACCGTTCAGCCGATAGATCTGCTCCACCAGCCCCTTAAAGCCCGGCAGCCCTGCGGGATAGGAAATGCCCGCGCCGCAGAAAAACACCACGCGGCCGTCCTCGTGCGCCTGCAAGAGCGCATCCGGAATATCGGGGCCGTTGGTGATGAACTGCATTCCTTCTGATTCCTACCGAAAACGTGCGCGCATGCGAGAACCTGACGCCTCATGGTCTAACATCTATGGACGCCCCGTTTTGTGCAAGCATATTTGACAACGAAATTGGTGTTGCAGCCATCTATTCGGATTCTCAGTTGAGGCTTGTGCCTCGACCCCTGATGAGCTTCGCTGGGTTGGGGCTAATCATTTGTACGTGCCGTCAGCACTATGTTAGGCCCAGCTTTACCAACCCACGGTCCTACCTGTTTCGTCTTCAATAGTATGCCTGCGCAAACTGTTGAGCGTCTAATTAAGATCAAGCGTATGTTTCCTGGTACTTCGTGCCTTTCGAAAGGAGTGACCATGCCACTCTTGCAAGCTTGTTGGCCAAGGCAACAATGACAACATTTCTGTGTGCCCGCCTGGCAAGACCAGTTACCCACTTGTAGATCGATCGGTTCTCGTTCATATGCCTCATCACTGCTCGCGCGCCGTGAATGAGCATCCTGCGCAGATACGAGTCTCCTCGTTTACTTATGCCCTGCAAATGAGTCTTTCCACCCGTAGAATGTTGCTTTGGCACCAAACCCAGCCACGCCGAAAACTGGCGGCCAGAGCGAAACGCTCTGCCATCGCCCACCGTAGCGACGAGTGCTGAAGCGGTCAGCCTGCCGATTCCTGGCACTGCAAGCAGCCGAGCGCAAGCATCTTGCTCGGCGTTACTCATATCAATCTCTTTCTCCAGTTCCATGATGTGACTCTCCAGCTCAACTAACCGACGCCTCATCCGCCCTATGTGCCTTGAAAGCAGTGGGTTCAACTTCGCTTCCACTTGGCCGTATGAGTCACAAAACCACCGCCTCATTCTTGTGGGGCCCGCCGGTATGGTTATACCAAACTCCAGCAGAGTTGCTCGTATTCTGTTAATCAAGGCTGTTCTTTCTTTGATTGCACCTTCCCGCTCGCGGTGTATGAGCAAAATGGTCTGTTGATCTGCCGTTTTTATATTCACGAACCTCATGCTGGGTCGGGTGACTGCTTCACAAATTGCCTCGGCGTCAGCTGCATCGTTGTTATTGGTCTTCACGTAAAGTTTTACGTATTGCGGTGGCATCAACTTCACCGTGTGGCCGAATTTACTTATTTCCCTTGCCCAGAAGTGAGAGCTGCCACAGGCCTCCATGCCGACAAGACAGCCAGGTAGCGTGGCAAAGAACTCACTGAGTTTACTCCGGGAGAACTTTCGCCTGGAAAGGCAATTTCCTCTCGAATCGACACAATGAACATGAAATATGTTTTTGGCTAAGTCCACCCCTACTGTTGTAACCTGATTCATTTTGAGCCCTCCGAAAGAAACGCTGGACTACCAGCTTACCGCTATAGGAGGGGCGTCCATATCATTATCTGTATAGTGAGCAAGCACACTTGCCCACGCGGTCAAATACCAATACTACCCAGCAGCGCGCTGAAAACAAAGCAATAATCACGGGTTCAATCCTGTATTCCATTCCGTTTGTTGTGCCAGTCGGGCTCAGAATGCTCATTCACTGTACGTAAACTGCGCGTCATCGCCCGTTTTCGCCTCACATCAACTGCCTCGCCAACGCTTTTCAACATTCCGTCAGCCGCGCAAGCGTAGACGGGGGCGTTCGAAAGCCCGCCGGCCGGTGAGCTCTGACAATGAGAATCCCAAGCCGGGCACGGTGATCTGCAGGGTTTTGGGGTCGAAATTACAGACAGGTCGCCGGTGGGTGGGATAGGATCGGGGTGAAGTCAAGCAGGGACGTCACGCGTCTCGCCAATATCGTTAAGGAGGATGCAGTATGGCGATCGATTCAAGGCATGTATTCCAGTCCACTTGTTCCATGTTGAGCCTGAAGGCTCAGGCGCTTTTTCTTGCTGTTGCGCTTGTACTGGCGCTGGCTCCGGGTCAGGCGGCACAGGCTGATACACACACTGCGCCGGATGTCAGTTTCAGTATCGAGTTAATTGCCCCGCCCCATGTCGAGGCGGGTGAGTCATTCACCGTGTATGCAAAGGTGGAGAACCAGGGAGAGCAGTCACTGGTTTATCCTGCGATCCTGCGCAAGCCGGAGACCTACAGGAATGTCGAGGCGGGTTACCGCTTTCTGTCCTGCAGTACTGACTGCATTAGTGTGTCAGAAATCGCTGCCGGGCAGACGGTGTATATGACGGTGGGCAGCTTCCGTTATGTCGACGGTGTTTTTGCTGCCGGTGAGCTGGCGATAGACGATTTCCAGTTCCGTTATCTGTGGACGGATGGGCTGGAGAATCAGTTCATTGATCTTTCCTCATCGCTGAATGTGGAGGTGCAGCATACATCCGGTATCAATGACAATCCGGTGCTGGATCTGCCGTCCCGCACTGCCCTGCAGATCCATGATCTGCTGGAGGCGGGTGATGAGCTGCGCCTGCACGATCCCAATACCGGCAAGGACTGGGTGCGCTTTGATGCCAGCTCCAGCCTGGTGACGGAGGAGGTTCTTGCTGCGCTTGCCCCCGGCGGAGACTTCGAAGAGTACGAACTGGCACGTATCTCGCAAGTGGAGCAGCTGGTGATAAATCATATGCATGCCTCCGGTCTGGCTCTGCAGTTGGAGGATGTCGAGGCGCTTGCCGAGCCTGCGGTCATCAACGCCATGCTTGAGTTCATTGATCTGGTGCAGCCCACAAGCGGATTCGGCGATCTGCGTATTGTGCGCGGTGCGGTTGCGGATGGCAGGATGTATTGGGAGGAGGACGCCGGGTCCATCGGTGGCCTGACGCTTGCAGTCAACCTCCAGAGCAGCCATCACTGCGGATGCGCCAGCCCACGTGGTATCTCGCGAAGCAGTTTCCCACTGCAGTTATGGCAGTCCCCTCGGAGTAACCAGGGTGTGTGGTTAGTGAAGTCGCCCGAGCCAACTCCGGTCAGGCCGGTCCACAGGGCAAGTTTCTTTGACAATGAACTGGTCATTCCAGCCGTGCGCATAGACGGCGTGGATTTTCGCGTGACGCTGCGCCTGACGGATTCACATTTCGATCTGCTGCGGGTCGGTGCCCTGGAGCCAACCACCACATCGGCCGAGCCCGTGCATTTTCACGCAGACAGTGGCACAGTTTACCTGCCGGAAGTCATTGTCATCGACAATGGTGGTGAGACGTCGATTGGCGGCGTGACACTGACCCTCATCGAGCACACCGGAACGAGATTGATGCAGATCGTCCAGATGGGTCATTGACTGCGCTCACAGGCTGGCGAATCTGTGCCTCGAAATATTCGGTGCGATGGATCACGAGGTTTTCCTTGGCAGCAGCGATCCGGCCCGGCCCGATCTCCAGAATGCAATCGGTCTCTGAAATCTGAACGCGATTTGCGAACTCGCTGGGCGACAGGAGGAGTCGTCGGACGGGATTATCCATGAGCCACGCGAGCTGGTGAGGAGCATAACCTCTTCTCAACGCTTACCACCAGGAGCGATTGCTGTGCGTTGTTATGGGCCGTTGCTCGATGCCCAATACAACGCAATTTGCGGAGCGATAGCGGAGCCAGTAGATGAACGAAGGGGAATGAGGGCTAAAAGCCGACGTTTCCGTGGAAACGCCTTTTTGCACTGAGAACGAAACCGATGAAACTCATGCTTACTCCTTGGCCTGTCGATGGCACTGAGAATAAAGCCACCTGCCTTACCGCTATCAACCAACTTGACGACCTGTAATCCCTCCGATAATCCGGAGCGGTTATAAGTAGAAAATTCCGATAGACTTAGCACAAGGAGTTTTCTATGAGAAAGTCACGATTTACCGACCACCAGATTCTGGCCATCCTCAAGCAGGCCGAGTCCGGAGTCCCCGTTCCCGAGCTGTGCCGCGAGCACGGCATGAGCAGTGCAACTTTTTACAAATGGCGGGCCAAATTCGGCGGCATGGACGCCTCGCTGATGAAGCGTATGAAGGAACTCGAAGACGAGAACCGGCGGCTGAAGAAGATGTACGCCGAAGAGAAACTCAAGGCCGAGATCCGCCAGGAGGCCCTTGAGGGAAAGTACTAAAGCCATCTCAGCGCCGTGAGATGGCAGCCGAAGCAGTGAAGAGCCGCGGTATCAGCATCCGCTTTGCCTGTCTGTGTATGGGCGTGAGTGAGTCCTGCTACCACTATCAACCCAAGCTGGACTCGGAAA
>JBJHCW010000017.1:0-7090 GCA_050486205.1 Gammaproteobacteria bacterium
GGTAGTGTGGGGTCTCCCCATGTGAGAGTAGGTCATCGTCAGGCATTTAAACAAAGAAAACCCCTATCGGCACAGGCCGGTAGGGGTTTTTTTTTGGCTTGCAGGTGGCGTTATGCACTGGCGATGACCACGATCATGGTGACTCGGGCCGACCCTGGCCCTCGCCCTGCCGGTGCGCTGCATGCGACAGTTCAAGTTGTTCCGATTACGGCCGATATCAGTGCAGCAGTGTAAGGTTCGTGTGCAACGCAGTGGTAGTATCATGCCCAGACCTGTGAGGCGCTTCACAGATTCCACCGAAAGTGCCGGTCCGGGTACTGAAACGCTGGGTAAATCACAGTACTTGCGTGAGAACCAGCTTATTCTGAACATGGGCAGTAATGCGGAGTGGTCTATGTGGGGAACAAGTCGGCGGGATATGAGAGGGGTTACCCTTCTGGAACTGATGATAGCCATCGCGGTACTTGGCATAATCATCAGTATTTCTGCGCCCAGTTATTCCGGCTTCAGGGATACCCAGCGTCTTGTTGCTGCAGGTGAACAGCTGTACGGTCACCTGCAGCAAGCCCGAAGCCAGGCAATCTCAGGCAATACCCCGGTTTTTGTCAATTTTTCCACAGATGGTTCAGCTGAATGGACATACGGTATCAGCAGTGTGAATTCCCTCTGTGACCTGACAGCAAGTGGGCCAACTGATGCAAACGCCTGCGTGGTGATTGTGGATGATGGCGACGGGATCATCAACAACAGCGACTTTGTCCTGATGCGTTTTGACGCCGGGCCATTCCCGGGTGTAGAGATGACACACAGCAATTTCTCAAGCAGCAATACCCAGATCGAGTTTGATGCGATTCGCGGCATGGCCTCAACCGGGCAGATTGATCTAGCCGGAGTTGGAGGCGAGCAATTGCGTGTCCGAATCAACAGGCTGGGGCGAATCACACTATGCTCGCCTGACGGCTCTGTTGCCAACTACAGTGCTTCCGGATGCTGACTATGGGTATTAATGGTCAGAAAGGTTTTACATTGACCGAATTGCTGGTTTCAACAGTGCTCAGTCTTTCGGTAATTGGTGCTGTGCTGGTGGGATATGTAGCCACCTACACCAATACCCTGGGCACACTGGGGGCCAGCAAGCTCAATCACGAGATGACAACATTGATGAGTCTGATGAGCAGTGACATTCGCCGTGCCGGGTACTGGGGTGGGCTTGCTGCCACCGCCGCGCCGGCCGATAACCCGTTCAACGTGAATGGCCAGACAGCGCTCACGGTGTTCAATTCGATGAATGGCAATCTTGACGTTGGGCCGCAGGGCAGCGGGAGCTGTATCGTTTATGCCTACGACCTGGGTAACGATGCCTCGGTTGGCGGTGATGAACTTTTCGGTTTTCGGCTTAACGGTGGTGTGGTCCAGATGCGCGTAGGCGGCACGCCGGGCAATGCGGCCAGTTGCGCCAGTTCCGATGACGATTGGGAAGATCTGACTGATGCCAGTCTGATCAATGTGACCGTGTTGTCGTTTGATCTGGTGGATTCCGTCTGCCTCAACACCCGCGAGCCGGACGGGATTGACAATGACGGTGACGGTACCGTGGATAACCCGGAAGAAGCCGACTGCTACCTTGTGGCGCCGATTGCAGGTAGCGGTGACATGACGGTTGAAACAAGACAGGTTGACATCACACTTGAGGCCGCTTTGGCGGACAACGCCTCAGTACGTGTGACGCAGACGCAAAGCGTGCGAGTGCGTAACGAACTGGTGAGGGTGAGATGAGACAACAGATGCATCCAGGTCATCAAGATCAAGGTGGTTTCATCACCATGGCAGTCTCGATTGGCATCCTGTTGCTGATGACTTTGGTGGTGTTCAATGTGGCGAATGCCATACTGCTGGAACAGCGTATTGTAAACAATGACGCAAGGGCCAAGCAGGCATTCGAGATCGCCGAAGGCGGCTTGAGTGCGGCCATTGCGTATATACGTGAAGACCCGGACAGAAACGGTGATGGTCTGATCGACCCTGTTTTTGATACCAGTGGTGATGGTGTTGGAGACAGTACCACGACCACGATGGGCGGTGGTACTGTCACGGTCACTACCGAGGATCTGTCCGGTGGGGACATGACATCGGTACGAATTTCCTCGCTTGGTGTCAGTGATGACGGTTCTGCCAACAGAACAATCACCTACACCCTGGTGCGGATCAACCCGGTGCCCAATGCGCCGGAAAACCCACTCACCACCCGTGGTGGTGTGATCATATCCGGGGCCGCAACAGTGCACAATCCAGAGGGGCATAGCACAATCTGGAGCGGTACCGATGTCGACCTGGGATCCAACAACACCACGTCAACGAACGTACCGGATACCACAGACCCTGGTTATCCGGCTTGTATGGATGTATCGATGAGCTGCTCCGTTGTCTCGTCGTCAAACAGGCACATGCTGGGAGTCGATGTCATAGAAAACGATTCCAGTCTGGGTGGTCTGACACCGGATGAGTTTTTCCAGAACTACTTTGGCATGACGCCGAACGCATACCGGAGCTCGATGGTGACTGTAGATACCACGGCGGCCGGCATCGCCACGGATGTGCACCTGGCCACACACGAGGTGGTCTGGATTGAAGGCAACGCCACATTCAATAACTCTACCGTCGGCTGTACCGTGCACGTGCCGGGTAACAACAGTTGCACGGCTGCGAACACCAGGCCTTCCATTGTAATTGTCAATGGGAACGCTTCGTTTTCCGGAACACCCAAAATCTATGGCCTGTTGGTGGTTCTCGGCGATGTGAACCTGACCGGAAATACAACAATCACCGGTGCATTGGCAGCGAGTGGCGCCATGGGTGGCACCGGTAGTCTGGACATATGGTATTCATCAACAGTGCTGAATGGCACGCGTTTTGCCGGTGCAGTAGCCGGTTCGGCCGGCACGTGGAGAGACTTCTGATCTCATCTGGAGCAAGAGCATGAATATGACTGAACGAAGCGAATCCGGATTTGGTCTGGTTGAGATCCTGATCACGGTGGGCATCATTGCGGTGGGTGTGCTCGGTGTTGCGACATTACATTCCACCATCACCGGGCAGAGTGCCGAGAACAAGGCCCGGTCTGAAGCGCTGGCCATCGCTCAGTCGCGCATCGAAGAGATGCGGAACTATACAGGCGCTGTGGCGAGTTATGATGATTTTGACACGCTCTTTTCCAATACCTACGGATTCGCCAATGATGCCACAATCAGTGGTGTCAATGCTGCTTTCGCGCGTACAGAGCGTATCGTAACCCAGGATGACAAGAAACAGGTCGATGTCCGGGTACTGTGGCGGTCGCGTAACGATGAGCCGCGCAGCGTTCAGCTTGGCACCGAGATCGGGTTCGCCCTGCCGCGTTCGGTTGCCGATGTAGCGCGTGAAGGCGCGCCGCCATTGGTGAACGCACCGACCGGAAGGGCCCGTCTGGGGGAAGGCGTACTTCCCAGTGGTGCGCAGACCACACCCAATGATGATGGCACCGCCCTGTATCAGGACGGCGGGGAAGACCTGATGCTGGTGTTTGACGATCAGATTGTTCTTACTCTTGCGGCAGCGTGCCAGACGGATGTTGGTGAGTGCATCGATTTTGTCCGTATCCGCGGCAGGGTCTACATCGACACCGCATCGCACGGCAATTTGAACCCCGGGCATGTCTCACTGGTGGCATCTGATGCGGCATTCTGCGCCCGGCATTACACTGTTGACGGCGCTGTGTTTTCAGTGACCACTAACAGCAACAATGTGCCAACCACCCCGAACGGTGATTATCGGTACTTCGATTACACCTGTTACATTGGCGGTGGCTGGCATGGCAATGTAGGCATACTTCTGGCCGGTGGTATCCGCCAGCAGGACAAGATATGCCTGGGCGATCCGGTGTCGGCCGAACCCTGGGAGGCGCCCATCATCGCTTCCCGCCGCGCCTACCGCGGCATGCTGTATCGTCATGATGGCAGTACAGGCAGTGGCAAGCAGGAAACGCCGGACGGCCAGGGCGGCACGATGATCAGATACTACAGCCATGGCATAGCCGACTCTACCGAATTACCGGTGCCAGGCATGGATCAGGCCGGGCATGACTTTGTTATTGCCTCGATGCAGCCTTCCGCAACCGCCGGCAGTAACTGTGTGACCCAGGGTGTGATGGTGCGGGCGGACTCCAATGTTGATGGCATGGCCGGTGATCTGTTTGAAGGCATGCCCAGAGATTTCTATTGTCTCAATGGCGGGTTTCTGGACAGTTATGATGAGAGCAAATTTGGACACACAGCACACTGCCCTTACGATCCGACAAATCCTCCGTCCACAAGACACCTGGTCAGCGGCTCGATTGCTGTTCAGGCTCCGCAATCCTCGGCCAACGACTTACTGGTTGCCAGCGTCAATGCACTGACCTCCGACGGCCCGGGTAACTGTCTGGTCAGCAATTTTGCACATAATGGCAGTAGCTATCAGGCAAATTATTCCTGTGACGTTTATGATTGGGGAAATGGTTGGACCGGTTTTGTCCGGGTGACCTACGACGCCAGTGGCATGAGCTGCACACCGAATCAGCTGTCCTTCTCGGGGGTGAACGGTAATACCAGCGGCCACAATTTTACCCAGTGCTCACCCGGCTCATTTGCGGTGATTTCGGGCACAGTGACCACATCAAATCCCAATAACCGGTATCTGACCAGCGCTACGCTCAGTGATGGCGGGGAGTGCAGTGTTTCTGATGGTGGGTTGGCCTATACCTGCATCACGGCTGCCATAGACGAGGGACAGGCCTGGAGTGGTTCGATCAGTTTCGGAATCAGCGGCGGTGCCTTGTGTGGCGCTGCAGGCGGAGTTGTAAGTCTGGCCAATATTGAGCCCGGTTACGAAACGCGAAACCTGCAGATAGCCAACAATCAGAGTCAGTGTCCGTGACAGGTAAAGGTACAGACACGGGGCCGTGCCCCGAACTGATTGTGGTGCAGCGCAAAACTACAGATGGATATGCGATGAAAATGAGATCACAGACTGGCTTCACACTGCTGGAGTTGATGATTGTGGTAGCCATTATTGGCATTCTGGTCACCGTGGCCTATCCGGCGTACCAGAACAGCATACAACAGACCCGCCGGGCTGATGCGCATGCCGCTGCCATGGCAATTCAGTTGGCTCAGGAGAACTTTCGTGGCAGCTGCCCGGTTTATGCCCAGAATCTCGGCACAACCAATGTTTGTGGTGCCTCTGCAGGAGCCAGCACAGTCAATGCGCCTGCAGTGAGTAACGATGGCCACTATGCCCTGTCAATCCAGGCCAACAGCGCAACAGGGAATGCCTATACCATTGTTGCTACCCCCCAGGGCGGGCAGGCAGGGGATACGGACTGCAGTCCCATAACACTGACTGTCAATCCCGCCAATCCGGGTGGGCTCCGGGCACCTGCGGATTGCTGGTAAACCCACTGCCGGAAAGCCAGCATCACAACACAAGGTATCAGACATAAAAAATGACCTATGTCAAGCATCCCCTAGCCGGAAGCACATCGGCTAAAGCCTAACAGTGACAAGGGCTTGGGTGTTTGCGCCACCCCCTCGTTCAATCCCACTCATGGAGGCTGGGGGCCACATAGGAGTAACGCGACTGCGGAGCCCAGCGTACCTGGGCGGGTATCCGCTGATGGTGGTGCCTATGATAAAGCAAGGCTCTCACATGCCATAGCCCAAAACGAGAAAGCGCAGGCCACTGGCCTGCGCTTTCATGGTCGCCACCGAATGGCGCACGTCTACGTCGGCGGCATGTCTCGCCGGGGCGCTGACGGCGCTTTCGCGGTCGTCCCCTTCCTGAATCCCCGATCCCGTGCCATGAACGCCTCCAGCATGTGCGGGATCAGCGTCACGGCATCGACCGGCTCACCGTAGGTCTGCGCGTGCAGCGCGGCGTAGCGGTCGAGGTTAGCCTTCAGGCTGGCCGGACACGCGAAGGTCAGCTTGACGGTCTCGCTCTTGGGCAGCGGTCCCAGCCGCAGCTTGTTCGTGCTCATTGCGATGATCCTCTCTGGAAGAACAGCGGCTGGTACGGCCGCAGCACCAGATCCCGGTTGACGATGACACGCACCGGCAGGCCGGGGCGGCTGGTCAGCGTGGGCTGGATGTTCATGTTGCGCCGGGTCACTTCCTGGCCAACTTGATTGATCGTGTCCTGCGCGCTGTCGCGGCCGGCGATGATGACGCGATTGCCGTCCTGGCGGTTCTCGGGCGCGGCCAGTTCGGCACCGACGCCGAGCAGCGTGGTCAGCAGCGCGCCAGCGAAGATGCGATCCCAATGCCAATCCACGCCATCCTCCAGGCCGGCATAGCCGGCCGGGTCGGTGCCGACCAGGTTGTCGAGCTGGAACGATGACGTGTCGGGCAGGATCACCCGGTTCCACACCACCTGCACGCGGGTCTGCCCATAGCTCACCTGGCTGTTGTAGCGGCCAAGGATGCGCGAACCCTGCGGGATCAGCAGATGATTGCCGGTGGCCGTGTCATAGACCGGCTCCGTCACCGTGGCGATCACGTCGCCCGGCAGGTCGGAGTTGATGCCCGTCACCAGCGCGGCGGCGATCACCGTGCCGGCCATCACCTGGTACGGCGAGGCAGGCAGTTGCAGGTTGCCGGAATTACGGGTTTCCGTGGAACCGGCTTGCAGGAAAGCCTCTTTCTGGTCCTGCCGGCTCTGCACGGCGGTGGGATCGAGCGGCTGCGCGGCCGTCGAAGCCGGCCCGGCGGCCAGCGGATCGAAACCCGCCAGCCCGGCCAGTGGTGGCGCTCCCGCCGGGGTCTGAGCGGGAGCGGCCACGGCAGCGCGCTGTCCGCCCGTACTGAAGAACACGGACGAAACCGCCGCTTCCTCGGCTTCCTTGAGCCGCGCCATGCGCTCGGCCTCGGCCGGGTCATGGCCGGGCTGCTGGTAGCCCAGCGCCTGCTGCTCGGCGCGCAGCATCGGCCCGCCGAGGTCGCCGGGCAACGGCTCGCCCAGCACCGGCACCTCCGGCGGCAAGGGCGGTGGCAGTTGCGAATAGTCGGCGGGCAAGCGG
>JBJHCW010000018.1:0-5540 GCA_050486205.1 Gammaproteobacteria bacterium
CTTGCGTAGTGCCGTCAGCGTCTTGTGATCCAGGCTGCGTGCGTCGCTCTTGGGGGCTGCTTGCGTCATGCCCAAATTATATGCGGGCAATGATTCTATGTCTACACTACTGCGAGACAGTTAATAATGCATGTTCTGAAAAGTGTCTCGCTTTCTGCCGATGGATAGCACGCGCCGATCGGCCAGTTCCCGGCTGTCATCTTCGCTCAGCGGCCCCGTAAATGCGCGCTGACTGGAGCTGGCCTATCGGTAGCTCGCCTGATTTCAGCTAGGAACTTTCCGGTTCGTGTCTGTCCCGAAAGAAAGAGAAACAAAGGTAGCCGCCGAACGTACCGTCCGAACCTACCACTCATGAAAATAAGAATGGCTCTCAGTTGTTGCCAGCCCTGGCTCGCTGCGACCAGAACGATTGGCCCCAGCGTGGCCGGGTAAGAGCAGGTCTTGCGTAAAGAGTGATGTAGAAAGATGCGCTTTCATTCACCCAAACTACGCAGGGGCCTATGTCTTCCAGAACACTACTATCAACCATTCCATTCCTTTTCGCCGGGCTGACCGCTACAACCCAGGCCAGCGCCGAAGCGCCAAATCAGCGCGCGATACTCGAACAACCCACGCAGACGTATGATCCTGAAGACCGGCTGACGCCGAGCGCTTCTGCGCGCCTGGCCATGCGTGGGGGCAGCACGATTCGTGTCGGCTCTGACGCCACTAGCTGCGATTTCAACAATCTGGCCAGCGCGATCTCGGCCGCCAACAGTGGCGACACCATTCTGCTTGAGAGGAACGTCGATCTCTATCTTGGCGGCAGCTACAATCTGTTCAACCGCAGTCTGACCATCCGCGGTGGCTACGACGATTGCCTGGCCGACTCGCCGAGTGGCCGGACCATCCTGGATGCTGATGGTCAAGGTCGCGTGTTCGATATCTGGCTCAGCACTGGATCGACATCGCAAATGGACGTCGTACTTGAGAATCTCAGTATTCGTGGTGGTCTTAGCAACTCCAGTTCAGGCGGCGCTGGGCTGTTGATCGAGGGTCGCCAGGGGCTGCTTTCGGTTGATATGATCAATGTTGAAGTCATCAACAATGAATTGATTTCGAGCGCCAATGGAGGTGGCATTCGAGTTCTGGTCAATGCGCCTGCAGAGGGCAGCGGCGCGCTGCTGAACATCGACAATGCCTCGAGCATTCAGGGCAATTCCGCGCTTGGCAATGGCGGTGGGTTGGCTTGCGACAATCCCGGCAGTCACGCGCACGAGAGCACCGTCTTGCGCATTGGTGCGGCTAATATCGTCGATAACTCAGCCACAAATGGCGGAGGTCTGTCGCTCAACAACTGTAGAAATGTATTCATCTACAACGGTGGACCTGTTTTCCTGATTATTCCCACAGGTGTCATTTTCGCCAACACCGCCAGCGAAAAGGGCGGCGGGATCTATGTGGCCGGTTCCAGCGTTCTAACGATGCGTGGCAGCCAGTTGTCTAACTTTGGCGACTCGGCGCATGCGGCCGGCGTCGTGTTCAATACGGCCCAATTGGGTGGTGGCATCTATAACGAAGGCTCTGCGGTCAATCTTGATGATGTGGTCGTCAATGGCAACGAGGCGATTCAGGACGGTGGTGGCATCTATACTGATGGCGCCGTCACGCGTCACCGTCGTGAGCAAGACACGGCCTGCCAGCCGCCCGAGACCTCAGCCGGGCTGACCAGCGTGCCGCGTTGTAGTCGGATGAACGCCAACAGGGCCACCGAAGGCACTGGCGGCGGCTACTACGTCACCAATGACGCCACCCTGCATGTCAATCGCACCATCATTACCAGCAACGATTCGAATCTTGCCGGCAGCGTCGTGCGCAGTACGACTGACAACGGAACCGGACCTGGAGTGGCGAACTTTCGCAACGCATTAGTCTCTGGCAACAGCGGTGCCACGCTCTTCTATGCCTGGCAGTCCTCTGAAATCAACGTAGCCTGGAGTACCATCACCGATAACACAGGCAGCGACAATGTTTTCCGCGCCTTCTCAACCGGCGGCGATGAAGCCATCATCCGCGTTTTCTCGAGCATCGTATGGGAAACCTCCGGGAATGTTCTAAGCGTTGGCGGCACCGGCGGCTTGAGTGCCATCGCTGACTGTGTGATCGGTCACCAGAACCTGGATGATACGGGATTCACTCAGTCTTTTGCCTACAGCAATATCGACCCCCTGCTCGGCACTGTTGACAACAAACCCTATTTCCCGGCCAACGTGTCGCCTGCAATTGACTACTGCGATGGCTTGAATGCTGATGATGGTGAGATTGATCTGGTTGGCGTCGAACGAGGCAGCGAGCATCAGGGCCCGGCGCCGGTTGTTCCTCCTTCATCGGTAGTCAACGGCACCTATGATTTGGGTGCCTATGAGACCGAATGGGGTCCGCAGAGCGATGAGCTGTTCCAGGACCGCTTTGAGGACGATTGATCGCAGGCGGGTCGAAGTTGGCGCGTACATCATCACTGACTCGGTTGCCCCTGTTTCGTGCCCTGGAGTCCGTGCCGCCCCAAGCGCGATCTGGATGTAATCGACCTGGCAGCAAACCTGTTCCGCGCAAATCGTGTCTGCCTCGAATATCGTCTGGATTCGCAGTTCGCAAACAAAGCGGCCTCCCGAAGGAGGCCGCAATAATGGATGAGGTGAAAGTGAGTCGCCTGGTGCCATTCAATCGTTGCCCTGGAAGCGATCAGCATAAATCAAATCCTCAAGCACCACTTCCAGAAAGAATCCCGTGTTGTTTGACGGCAGAGCAAAGGCACCAAGAGCCTGATTTGCGCCATCACCGGTGACGAGGATCGAAAAAATGGCACCGCTGGCCGGGACGATCGGCAGGATGTCAATGAGTATCGGGGTGCCACCCGGGCCGGTGATGCGCAGATCGTACTCGTTGACGGGCAGGACGGAGTAGCCGGTGGCATCGCCGAAGACCAGGGTGGCGAGCAGTGTTCCGTCGGCCAGCCGAACCTCAGCGGTGGCGTTGCCCGCGGCGAAGGGTGCAGCGTGCGCGAGCCGCAGCTTGATGCTGCCAGGGGGCGGGGCGGTGTTGTCATCGACCAGGGCCAGCAGGCTCACCGGCTGATTATTGCCGTCGCCCTGTACGACCAATGTGTAGTCAGTGTCAGCCATCAAGGAGATGCTTGCGGAGGCCAGGACGACATCATCGGCTCGGACCACCTCAAACTGTGTTTCGACCGCCGGCACCGTGATGTAGGCCGTGGAACCGCCGTAGCTGAAGTTGTTCAGCATGTTGGTGCCATTGAGACGGACGGTGACCTCGCTGGCATTGCCGCTGGCAAAAGGGGCCAGTTGTGCGAACTGCAAACGAGCGTTGCCAACCGCGCCGCCGATGGGGCAGTCATCCTCGCCAATGCTGACTGCACCGGGGCCTGCGATCCCGGTGTAGAAGATGCCTCGGCTCTGTCCATCGGACAGGTTGGAGCTCGATGTGGAACGACGCCAGCTGGTTTGAACCAGGAAGTAGCTGCTGCCCGCGGTAAGCTCGATATTGGCAAGCCGTGAAGCAGGCTGCGCACCCCCAGCGCCTGTGGCGACGGGTCCTATGCTCGGAAAGAAGGGTCCAGGAAGCACCGACAAGCTGCCTGAGTAGTCGTCATTGAAGGCCATTAATCCATCAAATGGGTCGATCGGGTCAAATGGGTCGGCATAGAGGCGCAAGAAGGTATCCAAGGCATTGGAAGGCGTCCCCGCCGTGTTGGGCGACGCCGTTTCAATCGTGTATGCGCCGTCGGTATCCACTGAGAACTGGCGTACACAGTAATGGTGGCCTCCGGTTCCGCCGCTCATACCCTGGCCATTTGGGTTGAAGAAAGTAGGACTGCTTTCCGTCAGCTCGCCGGGAAAAAACTGCCGGGGTTTGATGTCGCAATCGTCGACCCCGCTGTAGGAAATTTGAATATCGTCCCAGGAGGCGGAGCTTCCTTGCGATCCTGACTCCATGCCGCTGGTCAGTTCAAGCCGCTCGATGACGGGGGCAAAGCCCGGGCCGTTGTAAACGGTGACGCCATTCAGGCAGAGCTTCAGCATGCTGGTCGCGCGTTCCACGATCACGCTGACGTGAATGAATTCGTCTTCTGCGTAGGTGGCAACCACGTCAAAGAATGGGGGGTCACCGGGCGAGAGCCCAGGTCGCAGAACCTCAACTTCGCCATTCGGCTGGAAGATGACCCGAGTATTGACAATCCCCGCCGTTTGATCGATCGGAGAAAACCACTGCGTGGAACCGCTGCCCACATTGCTGATGGAAACAACGCCCGAAGCAATGGCAAATGGACCCGATCCGAACGTCACGCTCGGCGAAAGCGCCCGAGAGCTGCCGGTGAATGTCGTGAAGGAACGCGCATGCTGCGTTCCCGTCACCGGATCGATGTCGCTGACGGACCAGTCACCGAGCCATTGAGTTTCCCAGCCTCCCTGATCTCTCAATTCGCCCAGCGTGAAGCCTGGCGCTTCGAAGCTGGTGGCGTAGAATCCGGCACCGCGAGTTGCCGCTGGTGCAGCAGACACGTGAATGGCCGTTGGGCTTTCGCTGCCGCGATGGCTGAGAGCCTGGACCTCGTTGGCAATCGTCTCCTGGCTGGCAGGAACCGAGCCTGTCTCGATCGTGCCGGTCGCTGCCAAACTGCCATGGATAGCGAGCATTCCCACCAGGGCGAAGGCAAGTTGAACTTTCTGCATCTATAGTCTCCTCAATAAAGTCTTAAGCTGTGCGCGTTAGGCGCAGCTCATTCAGGCCGCATTTGCTCAGGCAGAAAGCGGCGGTCAGGTGGATCAGTCAGGCGAGGAATGCTCGTATCGGGGCCATTGCCGTTGCTTGATATGCCAGCCGGCCAGGCGATAGGCGGTCCGCTGAAGCCCTTGCGCATCTAGGGTGCTAACGCCAACTGCAGATCGTCGACGCGCATTGTGTTCAGAGCGCCGCCTGGACAGGCCGGGCAGCTCCCTCGCAGACCCAGCAGGCGCATCGTCGGCTCGTGGATGGGTCGGCTGCCCTGGACCCAGCGCGGGGGGCTGTACCCAGGTAGCGTCAAACAAGGCGCGTATTTCCGCGGTGCCGGCGGTGGTGCCGCTGTCACTGTGCCGGCTGAAGTAGCTCTCACTGGGCTGGAAGCGCCTATCCGGCTCAATCAGTGTTTCCTGCACCATTGGGTACTTCAGACCGAATGCCAGTCAAGCAGCTGAGGGAGCAGGATGCGGAGATTTGGATAGTCGCTATCTGTGGTCTCCGGTTCTGCGACGCAGAACTGGCGGCAGTACAGCTTGAATCCATCGCCCGGCCGTTGCCAGACATCGAAGCATTCGGCACTGAAGGTCTCTGTCTTGTGCTGTGGTAAGGCCCAGGCATGAGCGGCCGTAATTACCAGCAACAGGAACCTATTAACTGTCTTATAGTAGTACGGACATATCCGGTCCCTTATGCCATAGCGGCATAACGCGTGGTCGCGGTATTGAAATAGCCTTTGACCCGCTCGGGCGTCTTTTGCAGGG
>JBJHCW010000019.1:0-4888 GCA_050486205.1 Gammaproteobacteria bacterium
TCCGGAAGCGTTCCTCGCTCAGTTGCAAGGCCTTCTCCACTGCCTTGCGTTCCTTGATGTCGCGGAAGTAAACAGCCAGGCTGTCTTCGGATGGAAAAGCCTTGACGTCATACCAGATATCGAATGGCGGGTAGTATTCCTCGAATTCAACAACACGCTGTTCCGACATGGCGTGATGATATTGATCATAAAACGCCATTTTGGCAGCCAGCGGATACACCTCCCAAACCACTTTACCGATCAAATCTTCGCGCGTGTTGTGCAATAACCGTTCTGCCTCCTTGTTGACGTAGGTAAAACGCCATTCACGATCCAGGGTAAAGAAGGCATCTGACATGCTTTCCAGTGTCAGCAATAGCTGGTTGTCCAGCCGTTCTGCCTCCTGCTGTGCCAGCTTCTGTTCGGTGATATCCTGGTACGCACCATGTATTTTTACAATCCGGCCATGGGCGTCCCGGACGGCCTGACCTATGGTTCTGATCCACACATGACGGCCCTTGACCGTTATCAGCTTCAGCACTTCATCAAATGGGGTGCCTTCAGTCGCACAGGCCTCGAAAGCTTTTTGGATCCGCTCCCGGTGCTCGGGCGCATACAGATTGATGCCTTCTTCTACCGTGGGCGAATAACCGGGCGGCTGATCATGGATCGCACAGACTTCGTCGGATAAGGTGACTTTGTTGTTCCGGGCCAGATCTACAGTCCATGCTCCCAGGTGCGCCAGCTCCCCGGCCATTTTCAGCATTAATTCATTTTCCCGGAGCTGCTCGTTGAGTTGCTGCAATTCTCTGGCGCGCAGAATGACGTCTGTACCGATTTGTTCGGCCTGCGAGTCTATGGGGACATCAACATGCGGACGATCGGCCTGCCACCCATCAGGATGAACGACCCTCGTGACATCCTGCACCAGAGACACTATAGAGACTGGCTGTCCGTCATTGGCGCTAACAACCGAGTGATACCATTCACAGTAGATGATACTTCCGTCTTTGGTCAGATTGCGGTTCAGGCAGGTGCGTCTGGATGTGACACCATCCAGCAGTGACTGCATGACATCATCAGTCGTACTTCTGTCCTCCGGATGGATGAAGGGCCAATCATCCGGATGCTTGCCCAGTACCTCGTATTCGGACCAGCCAAAGATTGCTTCCGCGCGATTGGACCAGCGGACCACCCTGAACCGGTTGTCCCATTCGATGATGCCCAGGGGGGAATGATTAATGTAACGGGCAAGCAGTTCGAAGGGGCATTGAGAATCCCTTCCGCGTTCAGGTGTTGCTGAAGCGGCGCCCTCGACAACTCCCTTGTACGAGTTGTTCTCCGTCATCACGCCTGCCCCGCGGTCGTGACTGATTGGTTAAGGAAGCTCTGAATTAATCAGAGGTTCCTTAATATGACACAATAGCTGATATGTGGCGAATACTACCGAACATGAAGGCGTGATCCCTGTTTCAGGCGATGGACGCAGGTATTATTTCTTGGCCAGATAATCGCCGAACAGTTTTTCAAATTCGTCCTGGCTGACTTCGGAATCTGTCACATCAAGAATCAGGCGTTTCTCCACCGAACTGCGCGCGATGTCATTCAACATATGGATCATGGATATCGACATCGGCACGGTACGCAGGTCGCTGACCGCCAGACCGGTTTCACCTGACTTGGATTGTATTATTTTCATCAGCACTACCGGCAGAAAATGGTGATCCAGCATCAACTGGTAGCCACGATAGACGCTGCCTTTGAAGTTGATAAGACTCTCGCCGTACTGATTCTGCGCCGCAACCAGCGCCCCATGCCGGGTCTTGCCGAGATCGACCGGAAGGTTGCAATGCTCCAGGCCGTAAAAGGTCATGCTTTCCCAGCTCTCCCCTTCCGAGGAACAGACCATGCCCAAAAGACCGCTTTCCCAGCAGGGCAACAACTGGCTCGGTTTCATGTCCGCCAGCAGTTTTTCATCCTTGAGAATCAGCTTGCCCTTCTCATAGACGAGGTGGCCCAGGCACACCTCGTTCTGCTTGGTATGCAAAATCAGCAGTTCACCCAACCCCTGGTTGTAAAGCTTGGTGATTAAGTCAGATAAAGCCATGGATATACCCGTAAGTCTTTGTGTGTATTGGAACCGAAGCCCATGCGCATTTCAACCGGCCGGGCTGGAGACCGCAACGCAGGGCGGGTATGATGAAAACAGCGCGATTCTTGGCTCATGTGTATCAGGGGGGCACTGAAAATGGCTGGCCCTGCGATGCCTAACAATAAGTATCGCCCCGAACCGGCACATAACTAAAACTATTATCTGGCGATCCCGGTCAAAACAGGACGTTGACCGGTCATTGATACTCGTCACTCCGGCGTATAACCGCTTGGAAATTCGAGAAAAAATGTCGAAAAACAGCTTTCTCTCGGGGGCCAGCCCGACACAAACACAGCGGTAACTAGAATGTCCAACACCAACCCGCAAGGCGTCCTGGAAAGTGGCTACAGCCTCCTCTGGTACCGTATAGGCCGGATACTGGGTCGCGGCGCGTTCGGCATCACCTACCTGGCCGAGGATATCAACCTGGGGCGCCCGGTCGCCATCAAGGAATATTTTCCCAGCCAATACTGCCTCCGGGACAAACATGGTGCGGTAAGCCCGCTGTCGGACGAGGCCGCCACGGACTACAACTGGGGCATGGAGCGGTTTCTGGCGGAAGCGCGTACGCTGGCACAGTTCGAGCACCCGAACATCGTGCGTGTCATCAACGTCTTCGAGGAAAACGGCACCGCCTTCATGGTGATGCACTATGAGGTCGGTACCAGCCTGTCGCAATTGCTGAAACGCCGCCGCACGTTGGGAGAAAGGGATCTGGTGCAATTGACCGTTCCGTTGCTGGACGGTCTGGAAAAGATCCACGCCGAGGGCTTTATCCATCGAGATATCAAACCGGCGAACATCTACCTCCGGGCCGGCGGCAGCCCGGTATTGCTCGACTTCGGTTCCGCACGCCAGTCGATGCAGGAACAGACGCTGACCTTGACCAGCCTGGTATCGCCCGGCTTCGCCCCCATAGAACAGTACACCAGCAAGGGGGAGCGCCAGGGCCCTTGGACAGATATCTACGGTTTCGGCGCCACATTGTACCGGGCCATGACCGGTGTGGTACCGCTACCGGCTGTCGATCGGAGTGCGGCAATATCCAATGGCAATCAGGATCAGCTCGCTGCAGCCCGCACGTTGATCAGTGAACCTTACAGTGAACATCTGTTGGCAGCCATCGATCACGCACTGGCATTCCGGGTTCAGGATCGCCCGCAAAGCATTGCCGAATGGCGCAAGGAACTGGGCCTTGAAGAAACCTATATCGATACCCAGCCGCAGCCGGCAGCAACGGAACACGGAACCGGCACGGTGCGGATGGATAGTGCTGCTGATGAAGGCACAACGGCGGTGAAGCAATCGGAAGTAATGGAAACACCCACCGCAGCGACGGCACAGGCCGATGTTGAGCAGGACGCGACCACTATCAAGAAAACTATACCTGAACGCAAACAATGGTACATGGCAGCAGCAGCGGCGGCACTGGCAGTGCTGGTCGGTCTCGGCATGATCTTCATGGGGCCGGATCGCGCGCCCGGGGATCTCGACATGATCGCTGCCGAGACGCTGACCGGCGCCGATATCCTGGCCCAACTCGGTGCAGATGTCGTACCGGACATCGTCAATGAATCCATTCCGGAAATGCTGTCCGACAGCGAAACGATTTCCACAGCCGTGCTCACGGATCCTGCCGAGCAGACGCGTATCAATCAATTGCTGGAAGCCGCGCGTGCCGACCTGGCGGCGCAGCGACTGACGACGCCACCCGGTAACAATGCCTACGAAAAATTCCAGACCATACTGGCCATCAACCCACGGCATGAAGGTGCCCGTAATGGCATGGAAAGCCTGATGAACCGCTATTTGTTACTTGCGCAACAGGCCACCGATGAGGAAGATTTCGACCGCGCGGCGACACTGCTCGATCGGGCAGCCATGGTTGCGCCGGATTCATCCCGAGTCATGCGTGCCAAGGTAGCCATGGAACAGCGGCGTACGGAAGTTCGCATGCGCGCACTCTCAGAAGTCATCGAGCAATCCGAGCCCGCAGAACCAGAGCAGCCAGCCAAAGCCAACGCCACATCCACCGACGAGCAAATACGCCGGCGGCTCGGCGGCCGTTGAACCTCCGCTCACAGCAGCCCCTGGGCCAGCTTCAATTCCTCTCCAGAGATGCTGTGCACACGGCGCTTGCCGGTCGCGGGCTGACGCCATTCCGGGAAGTCAAAGTCCGAGCATATTGCAGTCGGGCTCAGGAGCACTGCCTGCAGAAACGACTCCAGATTGCGCACATTGCACACCGTGGTCTCGAAACCCCAGTGTTCCAGTACTTCATGCACCGCGCGGATCCGCGGCACGGACCAACTGAGGCTGAACCGGTTCACACCCCAATCGCCGAGGCGGTCCAATACACTTTCGGCCAGCGGTGTACCATTCAGAATCAGTGGCACCAAGAAGTCGATCGAGACTTCGATCACGGCACCCGGATGCGTTTCAGCAAGATAGCGAAAGCCGGCCTCGCTCAAGTGCTCGACATCGGCATGGAACCAGATGTCCCCGGCCGGCAGCCGGGCTGTCCGCAGTGCTTCGAACAAACGCTCATTGATGTCCTGATCCGGTTTCAGTTCGACCCGCACACCTCGACGCTGCTCATGCAGCCGGGCAAGAAACGCTGTAAACAAATCAGGCGTGGTTACTGCATCCGGTTCGATACTCGAACCGGCCTCAATCGGTGCCGTACACCCCCACGGATTGGTCAGCAGACTGAGATCGGCCCAGTGCACGTTCGAAGCCAGAAATCTCAGCAAACTG
>JBJHCW010000020.1:0-4754 GCA_050486205.1 Gammaproteobacteria bacterium
ATATTTGCCTGTTGGTCATGTATTCAAACTGTCTGTACGGTGCTTCGTCTACATCGACCCCTCCGGAGCGGAAGAAAGAGTGCTGCCGCATCTCCAGCTGGTCGTTCTCCATTCGCGAGAGCTCATTGGTTATCTGCAAACGACGTGAGACACGGTGGTTGCGACCGAACTCGCTCGAAAACGCGCGACTTGCCTCGCTATCCAACCCGCGAACCTCGATGGCTACCGTCGCGACCGTCTCTCGTCGCAGGCAAGACGCAGGGTCGATTTGCTGTTTCCTCCAGCGCTGATGGATCTGCTTGGCAAACGGGAACTGGCGATCCACTTTCTTGCCTCCGACATACACGGACAGAATGTGCCGACACGGCAGTCCCCAGGCACTATCCTGTAGACACTCGCATCTGAGGACGCCATCGGCTTCTCGCACCCGCCAAGTGATGTTGGTGTCCTTGTGTTTGACGGCATACGTTCGCGACGCCTTCGTCTGTGTTGACGAGTGCAGCCTGCATCCGAACGATCAGCTCGGCCGGTGCCGCACCACAACACAACAAAGTACGCGGCCGAAGCTGCTGCAGCAGCAGTAACCACAACAAAACAGAAGCATGCCAAAATAAAACCTACGTGATGACGTGATCCATCTCCAACACAATGCGCTGTTGTGCGTGTGGGCCGAGACCGTGGTACTCAGCTGCCAAACTGGCAGGCAGCTTGATCTTCGAGGCGATGTCCTTCGTCAGCCGTCTTACAGAAAACTCTCGGCCTTCTTCCTCGCGCTCGTGGATCAGGAAGTTGGCGACAAGGCCCTGCACGGGATCACGAGGTGAGTGCATGGGAAGAACCAGAGTATATCGTGAAACATGACCCCTACCTGCAGACTCTGCACACAGTCGTATTTGTGCTTGAACAGTGAATTCATGCTCTCGGACATCTGCGACGACACCTTGCCTAGATTCATGGCCTTTTGGACGTAGAATGCGGCCCATCGTTTGGCCTTCGAAATCCAAGTCTTCTTCAAGTAGTCCACAACCATCGTGGGATTGTTGGCCGGCCCAGACTCACCGAATTCTGTCTCAATGTCTGCCCAAAGCGCGTTGAACGTGAGCTCAGAAACGCAGTCGTGCAGCAGCTGCATCTTCGGTTCCAGACGCGGCCAGACGCTCTTCAAGTTTCTCTCCATGTTCTTTCGGGCGTGCCACCAGCAGATCTGAGCGCTGACGTGGGGCCCAAAAGCATCATGGACGGCGCGCTCGACGAGTCCTGCACAGTCAGCGTCAGCGCAGTGTCCAGCGTTGAGGGGTTGAAAGGGACGAACCTGCATCGCTGAGGACGGTGCTGCAGTTTTGGGGGAAGAAGGGCGCCTCACCCTCCGGGCATGCCAACTTGACAATGCTTTTCAGGAGGGCGCTCTGCGCGTCTGCGCTGTGTTCGCTCCTGAGCGCTGCAAAGGCAATGCTGAAGACATGACCATATTCGTCCTGGATGCAAGGAAAGAACACGGTCCATCCATTCTGCAGACGCAGCAGTGGTTGGTAAAACGGAGAAAAACCTCCCTTCCCAACCCTGTGCAAACGGCGCTCGCACCTTGGATGTGTTGTACGTGCCGTCGACCGATATAACCTGGCCATACGTTCTCAGCCGCTCCCGCTGCCGCGCTGTCATCACGACAAACCCCGTGAGCTCGCGATTGGCATTAGCGAGCGTCACGTACTTGACGCCGGGCAACGCTCCGGACGCCTTTTTCAACACGCTGACAACGCTCAGCCCCTCTTTGTTCTCTTGCAGGTCAGACAGGAACTGGCAGACCTCGTCTGGCTGCAGTTGGCCTAGAATCTTTGTCTTGTGTTGACCCATCACCTCGTCCAATTTTCCCTTGGTCTGTGATATAGGAATTAGATCTCGCACAGAGCACAGACACAGACACAGACACATGCACAAGCACACAGGGGGAGAGAGAGACTATGTGCATCGCACACAACATAATCACACCTTCCATATCTGAACACGTTGCCTCAGGCGGCTCAGCTCACGGGATGCCAGGGACCCCATGTCGATGCCCATCTGCTCGAAGAAACGCCGGACGTGCTGGTTGTCAATTCCCGTACTGCCCTTCGCAAAACCTGCAAGAACGGCCAACATGTCTTCCGACATGTCCTCCAGAGACCGTCGAAAGCGCTGAGAAGTCTTGCCGGAGACACCCTTGCAGCCGTTGGTGTGCTCCGAAGCAACGGTGGACAGCTTGACACTGTTCCAGTCGGCGGTGAATATGATCTTGTACTTGCAGCCCAGCCGCCGATCTCCTTGCCCCATGAGCTTGCCGCCCGGAGGCTTGCCGCTGTTGCTGCAGACGACGGTGAGGTTCTGATGCGCCGGCCTGCCGGCTTTCTTTGCGGCCTTCACCTGTCCAATGCGCCCCTGCACGTCGACCATTGCCAGTCGATGCCACTTAACCATCACCGTCCTGATGTGCTGCAGGGTGTCCCGCGCATTGTCAATGGAGTTGCCGTCCAGGTAATGTGTTGCGGCACCCAGCTCCATCTCGAACGGGACACCTTCCTTGAACTCGACAGCGGCAGGCATTGGCACACAGACATGCGGGTGTCGGTCGTCGCCAGGCGCCCAAGGGGAGGCGGCTGCGGCCACCTCTGCGACGTGAGAGTCGCTGTCCACGGACTGACGGATGTCGCCAACGTCCATGGCGTTGCTGCTCCTGCTGTTGTTGACGATGGTGTTTTTGTCTGCGTCGGGACCGGTCTCACAGATCTCTTCTGGGAAGTCCGAGTCGTGGTTGGACAGACAGTGGTCGAAGACAGCATCCTCGGCCTGGCCGGGGCCATCAAGTGCAGTGATGTTGAAGGACCCCTGGCTCAAGCTGTCGTCGCTACCGTCGCTGTCGTCGCTGGACTCGACTGCAACTGGCGATGTGTCCAGGTCCAAGTCGTACGCCGGGGGGTTGGGGATGAGCATAGGTGCGTTGTTGCCGACGTTCTGCATGCCAAGGCGGTCCATGAGAAGGCCAAGCAGGTCCGAAGACGGTTCTGTCGTGCGCAGCAGAAGAGGATCAAAATGAACGCCCTTCTGCACAACAAACAGAGCCCCCTGCGAGGGTGGCAGGTGTTCGTCGGGATAGATGTCGTAGTGGTTTGGGTGGTACTGGGAGTGCGCTGCTGGATCCACTGCGTCTGCGTTGAAAATGAAAATCTGCCTCCCCAGGGCAAGGGCCATGCTCACGATAATGGGAAGCTCTCCCCAAACTCCGTCCTGGCGGAACAGAGCAACATCTTTGCTCGTGAAGTACCGCATCTTCTCTCTCTGTACGCACGAGGTGGCGGCATCGTTAGACGAAATGCGTGCATGCGCAGTGAGTGAGTGAGTCAGTGAGTGCTTAGAAAGATATCTATGTGATTGTGTGCAGAGGACAGCGAGAAGCGAGGAGAGCGAGCGAGCGTCGTGCACGCACCCCCGGACCGAGGCCGTTGTTGTTCCAGTCCCATAGGTAGTTGTTGCGCTTCTGCTGCCGAAGACATCCATCCAGATGGTTGACAGCTTGCTGCCGTAACGCCAAGTGATTCCTATCTGGATCCAGCCCCAGACATTGGGCGATAGACCTGCGCCAACGTGAGGACACAGTGAATGCGTCCGTGGAAAGAAACGGTCTGACCTGAAGAAACAGTTGCCGTCGGTCTTGGCGGATTGCAGCTCGAGGCCAACCTCTTCCCAACTGCGGCACCACATCGTCAGCACACCGTTGCCGTCTGCTCGCAAGCATCCCACAAGAATATGCAACTCACAGATTCGCGAGGTCGTCCGACACATTGTACGAATTGAGTACTCGCTTGTTGTTGAGGGAGAGCCGAGGCCGACCTGAAGCGTACAGGGTCACGGAGGTGGCTGGCGGTGCATGTAGCGTTGCCGTGTGTGCTCTGACCTGTGGTGCGTCTGCTGGACTCAGATTCGGACGGAGCTCCTGCCGTTCGAGCTGCCACTGCCGAGCGCGATGCTGTGCAAACGTGTGAGCACGGACATATGCAGCAACATAGATTGGGGAGGGGCGTACAGTCATGCCGTTCCCTCGTGTGCGACTGCGGCAGAGTGCCCGACCGCGTTCGTGTGCCGTACGGATGCCCTGCACAGTGGGCGGAGAGGTGAGCAGTACAGACAGTTTGGTGATGGTGGTGTGTGTGTGGTGTGTGTGTGTGTGTGTGTGTGTGTGTGTGTGTGTGTGTGTGTGTGTGTGTGTGTGTGTGTGTTCTGTGCGGACGTGGAAGAGGGTAGGGAGCAGAGACTGTAGCCAGACGAGAAACACGTGCCTGCTGCACGCGCTGGCTCGTGCGGCCCTTCCAGCGGTGTGTCACGGACACCTCCATCGTCCAGCAAGCTGAACATGGCGTGGAAGGGAGTGGACATGGCCCACGGGCCGGGTGATGGCTTTCCCGCAGTTCTGCGGGTTTTGGGACTCGGACTTAGTCGCGCGCACCGCTTCTTGCGGTCACCGGGGTAGCGCTGTGATACGCGCGCATTGCAGGCTGGAAGCTGCATTGCCAGTGCCAATCGGGTGTGTTTGATGTGCTGCTGGTGTCCGCCAGCGCTGTGTCAGCGCCTAGGGCCGCCAACGCGAGGTCGACAAAAGTCGACAAACTCGATTCGATCCCTTTTGGCGGACCGGGCGACGCGGAAGCGTGCTGGCTGGTGTACAGACCCTACTGGCTAAGTGATGCTGCAGCCACACCACGCAACACGCGCGCAGAGCTGAGAAC
>JBJHCW010000021.1:0-4394 GCA_050486205.1 Gammaproteobacteria bacterium
TTGAATGCCAATTTGCCGGTCATGGTAGATGATGAGACGCGCCTGGACAGCGCTCAAGCTGGTGACAACCGGTTTCAATATAATTATACCCTTGTAAATCACGTGTCTGATGATCCGGAAGCACAGGCGCTTGCTGCAGAATTATTGCCTGCGATCAAGTGGTCCGCCTGCGCCGAGGAAGGCATGCGCGTATTTTTCGTGAATGGTGTCTCGGCCGTTTACCATTATTATGGTACTGACGGTGAGTTGATTGAGCGCTTTAAAATCACGCCCGCAGACTGTGGTTATTAATATCCTGGTCTCGCATCTGATACTGATACTGTGAACTGAATATTAGAGAAACTTCTGATATGACGGTCGATCAGGGTTATTCGGAATCCAGTCCTCATAATCCAACTGAGCAATGGACGGCAGTAGCTAAACAGTGGGGGCAGATTGGTCAACCATTACGCCCAAGCGCGCAAGATATTGCGTTTGTTTCACAGGCTGTATCTTCCTGGGCTAATTCGCATGACATTCCGCGCGCCTTGATTCTTGGTGTAACTCCTGAACTCTACAATCTGCCATGGCCGGCTGGCGCTGACATAATAGCTGTAGATCATACGCAAGCGATGATCGATGTAGTGTGGCCAGGTCCCAGGGACGCAGCGATATGTGCAGAATGGACTGATCTGCCCTTGCCCGAAAAATCCCGGGATATTGCTGTTTGTGATGGTGGAATCATATTATTGCAATACCCGGAAGGTCACAGAAAATTTGCTGAAGAACTTTCCAGAATTATTACTCCCGATGGACTGTGTGTTCTGCGTCTGTTCGTGCCACCGGCAAATGACGAAGATCCGGAATCTGTGCTCCTGGACTTAATGGAGTCAAGAATGGGGAATCTGAATTTGCTCAAGTTGCGACTGGGCATGGCAATGCAGGCCAATGCAGTAGAAGGAGTACAGCTTAATAATGTGTGGAAAGCCATTCACAAGGTTGCGCCTGATCTGAATCAATTGGCTGACAAGATATCTTGGCCACTCGAGCATTTGCTTGCTATCAACGCTTATCGGGGCCGTACCGCAACATATCATTTTCTTGATGTTGATCAGGTGCTCGGTATATTTTGTGCTGAGAACGTCAGTTTCGCCCTGGAGTCGGTTCAATGGCCCGATTATGAGCTGGGTGATCGCTGTCCTACTATAACGCTGCGTAAGCTTGGGTAATTTTCAAGGCAACACGATCTTCTTGACATCTGATCCAATCATTAAAGAGTACTCCAGGCTGGCGTCGCACTATGACGCAAGATGGTCATGCTATATAAACACCACAGTAAGCAGGACCCTATCCTGTCTGTCGTTGTCGCCGTCAGACATGCTATTGGATGTTGGTTGTGGTACAGGTGTGTTATTGGCAGCCTTGTTCGACAAATGTCCACAAGCCACGCTGATGGGTCTGGATCCCGTTCCGGGCATGTTGAGGGTTGCCCGTAAACGGTTGTCACCAGAAATTGGCCTCACCGAAGCCCGGGCAGAAACACTGCCGTTTGCCGATGCGGTGTTTGATGTTGTCGTATCCTGCAGCGTGTTTCATTATATTCGTCAGCCACAGAAGGCCCTGTGTGAAATAAGGCGTGTATTGCGCCCCGGTGGGCAGGTTGTACTGACGGACTGGTGTGCGGATTATTTAACCTGCCGGATACTGTATCGATATCTTCGTCTGCGTGGTATGTCGTGTCATCGAGTCTATCAGCGAGCTGAGTTGCTGGATTTGTTCAGGCGGGCCGGGTTTGCCAATCTGCAGGGTGAACGCTACAAGATTAACTGGCTGTGGGGCTTGATGACCGTTAGAGCCACCAAGCCATTATGAACATGACTGGCGCAATTCAGCAGTGGTGAGATATTCTGATCTCTCGTAATCATGGCTGTCTTCCGAACGCCAAAGATTTCATGATGATTTTTTCTGATTATTATTCCTGAATGACAAGGCATTTTTTCCGACTGGCAGTAGTCACGGCGTTTTTCTCGTTTTCCGTGCCGGCGATGGCAGGAGAACACCTGGCTGATTTTGATACCGCCCGCGACATGTTCTGGCGCTGGTTATACCCGGGCGGCTGGACGCTTTATTGCGGTATACGTTTTGATCAAGGTCGCACCGAGGATGGCGGTGTGGTCGAGATCGATCATATTTATCCCCTGTCACGAGTATACCGGCATCTGGGTTGCGGCAGTCGTTTGCGTTGTTCGCAGGAACCTGACACCGATTATCATTTGATCGAATCTGATTTGCATAACATGTACCCCGCCTGGCAACCGATCGTGATTTTCCGGGAGGATACGGTTTTCGGAGAAGTGGAAAACGGACACAGGCGCTTTCCCAATTGTGATATCAGCCGCCAGCAGCGCATTGTCCAGCCACGACCGATCGCTATCGGGAATATCGCCCGTACACTGCTTTACATGCATACGCAATACGGCTTGCCGCTGGAGGAAGATCTGGAAACGCTGAAGCACTGGAATCGTATCAATCCGCCCAGTTCGCAGGAGCATACACGAAACAGAGTGATCGAGCGTTTACAGGGCACCCGCAATCCTTTCGTCGATAATCCGGAACTGGCCGAAGATCTGTAACAACAGGCCGTTACTGGCCAGCGGTGCTAAAGCGTCACCGTTTATCAGTTGAATCCCGCCGTAAAAAGTCAGCAGGAATGCGTGTCCCGAGACCGTGGCTGTGCCAAACTTTCGTGTCATGCCGAAACCCGGATCCAACCAATTACTCGCCGCACTGGCGCGTGGTGCCTGCATCATCACTGCCAACGATCGCCTGGCGCGTGCGTTGCGTCTCACTGTCGCGGAAAACCATCAGCACCAGGGCATGGCCGTCTGGGCCCGACCGCCGATTCTGTCCTGGTCGGCATGGCAGCAACAGTGTCTGGATACGTTGCTGGAACGGTCACTATCCGGCGAGATTGACCCGCCGCCGGCAGTATTGAAGTCCCACCAGGTTGAAGCCATCTGGGAATCCATCATTGAGCGTTCTGCGGCTGGCCGCGGACTGTTGCAAAGCGCGGCGACGGCATTGGCTGCCACCGAGGCGTGGGATCTGCTGTGCGGTTGGCAAGTGCCGCTGTCGGCACTGGCGGTTGGCACATCCAGCGGTGTGGCCGCTGATGAAGGCACTATTGACGATATTCGCACGTTCGCTGACTGGGCAAACGCCTATCAGCGCCGCAGTGCGCGTGAAGGTTGGCTTGATCCATCGCAGCTTGCGGATTACCTCACTGACAAAATCCGCGCCGGGCAACTGGCAGTCGATATTGAACTGGTGCTGGCGGGCTTCGATGAGCTGCGGCCGCAGCAACAAGTTTTAGTCAATGCCTACCGGCAGGCAGGTGGCCGGGTCATGCAATGGCCGTTCCCGGCGACCGAGCCTGCGACTGTAGAACTGCACGCCTGCGCAGATACCGCAGCCGAATGCCGCGCCGCCGCCAGCTGGGTGCGGGTGATTCTGGAGCGCGATCCGGCCGCCCGCATCGGTATTGTCGTGCATGATCTGGCGGCCAGTCGCAAACTGATTGTACGCACCTTTGATGAATATCTGCGTCCGGACGCACGGTTGCCGGGTGACACCGACCGGCCGGCGCCCTGGAACGTGTCGTTGGGTGTGCCGCTCGCGGACACGGCATTGGTACGTGACGCCTTGCAGTGGCTGGAACTGGGGGGCGGAGCAGTGGAATGGACGCTTGCCAGCGGATTGTTGCGGTCACCGTTTCTGACCGGTGCAGAAGCCGAGCGCGAGGCGCGGGCACGGCTGGATGCGCGGTTGCGCCGCAAGGGGCTGGCCCGGCTCAGCCTGAATGACCTGTGTTTCTGGAGTGAGCAGGCCGCTGATTGTCCGCAACTGTCCGAACGACTGCAGGCTGCACGCAGCACATTGCGCGAATTGCCGGCCCGGCAATCGGCCGCCGCCCGGGCGGCAGTGTTCAGTCAATTCCTGCAGAGTCTCGGCTGGTCGCGCGGCCGTATGCTGAACAGCCACGAATACCAGACCATGCAGGCCTGGCGTGATCTGTTGGCAGAATTTGCCGGGCTGGATGCTTTCACGCCCGGGTTGAGCTGGCCAGAGGCACTCAGGCGTTTACGGGCATTGGCCGGACGCCGGCTGTTTCAGCCGCAGTCACCGCCGGCAACGGTACAGGTACTCGGTCTGCTGGAGGCATCGGGCCTGAGCTTCGATTACCTGTGGGTCATGGGTCTGCATGACGGCCATTGGCCGGCCAGCCCGCGGCCGCATCCATTCATCCCGGTACAATTGCAACGTAAATATCAGCTGCCGCATGCCAGTGCCGAGCGGGAATTGCAGTTCGCGCGACAGACCACGCAACGTCTGCTGGCCAGTGCCAATCATATTGT
>JBJHCW010000022.1:0-4331 GCA_050486205.1 Gammaproteobacteria bacterium
AGCATTGTGGTAACAGCAGGAATCGCCTGCCTGCAGAACAGCTCATGACTGCGGTCAATCAATTGCTTGTGGCCGGGTGAAATGTTGTCGGCAGCTTTGCCAGCGTGAATACTGACTACGTTGTTCCTGTCCATTTGCTACCTCGGCAATACAGCATCAGCGGGTAAAATCCGGATGTGGCTATGGCATTAATGCTTGATATTTAAAAAATTTTTCAAGCATGTTTAATGTTGTTTCTAGAAGAACACGAAAGCTGCCGCAATACCGTTAGTACGCACTTGCGATGCGGGTCACATTGTTGATATCGATAATGTGAATTGAGTCACACACCTTCCGGTATCTAAACTCCCGCGTTGTCGTCTGTACCCGACACTTTCAGCTGAAAACTCGCCCTGAAAACCAGGCTAAATAATATAACTAACTGATTTATATAATATTAAAGAACATGGCATAGCCATTGCTCCTGTCCGGGTAATACCAGGAGAAATCGTAATGGCTGATCTGATTCGACTGAAAAGTGCCGAGACCCAACTGCAACAGCTGATGGCGAGCAGCGACAAGGATGCGCTTGCCCAAAGCATGAGGTTACTCGCGCTATATCTCGCGGCCTACAAGGAACACTACGGTGAACTGGACGAGACATTACTCAAGCCCCAGTTCAACCATGCCGCTCTGGACAAAAACACCATCCAACTGTTCGAAACCGGACTGCAAGAAGCGATCGCCATGTTGAGCATGGTGCGTCTCGCCCGTGGGACCGATCACAACAACGATTACATGGGTGAGAAGGAGCCGGTCATCAACTGAATCCCAGCCACAAACTGATAATTATAATCAGGGGGAGATAGTCCCTTCCTGAATATTGGAGGGGTTTGTCAGGGTGTCGCAACGGCACCCTGGTATTTTTTCTCACTGACGCATCCGTGCAATTGCTCTATTATCCGTTCATCACCCTGATGGAGATTGCAACGTGCGCACATTCTCGCCTTGCCTCATCATTCTGCTTGCATTGACATTCTGGTCCAACCAGGCAAGTGCAACGGACTGGTGGCAACGTGCCATGGAAACCCTGCGCGGCGGTGTCAGCTCGACCGGCACAAAACAGCTGTCGAACTCGGATATCGCCGAAGGTCTGCGTGAAGCTCTGCGGGTCGGTACCGGCAACGTCGTCGCACAGCTTGGCCGGCATGATGGTTACTACAGAAACCCGACCGCTCACATCCCGCTTCCGGGCAGCCTGCAGCGTATTCAAACCACCCTGGAAAGGGTCGGCATGAGTCACATGCTGGACGATCTCGAAATGCGCATGAACCGTGCGGCTGAAATAGCCACACCGCGGGCGCAGAAACTGTTTGTCGATGCCATACAGCAAATGACGCTTGACGATGTACGTGGTATTTATAACGGCCCGGATGATGCTGCGACACGCTATTTCGAACGGGTCATGTCGGCTCCTCTGGCCGATGAATTTACACCCATTGTAAATCAGGGGCTCTCGGAGGCCGGCGCCGTCCAGAGCTACGAGGCCATGATGAGCCGTTATCGGCAAATCCCGTTCGTGCCGGACGTCAAGGCAGACCTGTCACAGCACGTGGTCGATTACGCCATCGGTGTGATGTTCAATTATCTGGCAGCGGAAGAAGCGGCGATCCGGCAAAACCCGGCCAGGCGTACGACCGAAATCCTGCAGAAAGTTTTCGGCCGCTGAACTGCAGGCCAAACTGACGGGCAATCGGCAAATATCTCCGCGATCCTTCCCTGATGAAGCTGACTTTTCTCGGTGCGACCGATACCGTCACCGGCTCCCGCTACCTTGTCGAACAGAATGGTTCTCGCCTGCTCGTCGACTGTGGCCTGTTTCAGGGTTCCAGGCCAATCCGCGAACGCAACTGGCAAAGCTTCCCGGTCAGGCCTGCCAGTATTGATGCCGTTGTTCTGACCCACGCGCATATTGACCATAGTGGCTACCTGCCGGCATTGGTCAAACGAGGCTTCAAGGGCAGGATATACTGTACCTCGGGGACCAAATCCCTTTGCGAGATACTGTTACCCGACTCCGCCCGGCTGCAGGAAGAAGAAGCGGATTACAGAAACCGTCATGGTGCAACCCGCTACCATCCGGCGCTGCCGCTGTATTCCGTACAGGATGCCGAGCGTTCGCTGGGGTTCTTTTCCACACAGAAGCTGGACAGACCATTCAAGCCGGTAGCAGGCCTGTCTGCAACGTTTTCCTACGCCGGTCATATTCCGGGTTCTGCCTGCATTCAGCTGAATGATGGCCAGACAACGGTCACTTTCAGCGGCGACGTCGGCAGGCCCGATGACTTGCTCATGCGACCACCGGAGCCTCTGCGGGGGACGGACTATCTGGTGCTCGAATCCACCTATGGCAATCGCCGGCATGACGAGACCAATCCCGCCGAGGTGCTTGAGGAGGCCATACGCAAGACAGTCAAACGAGGCGGTGTGGTCGTGATCCCGGCATTCGCGGTCGGACGCACGCAATTGATCCTGTACCTGCTGACCGAAGCCATGAGTGCCGGACGGATACCAGTATTACCAATATTTCTCGACAGCCCGATGGCCATCGATGCCACGGAATTGTTCTGTCACTATACCAGTGAACACCGACTGGACATCGACAGCTGCCGAGCCATGTCGGCGCGCATCACGTACACCCGCACCGTCGACCAGTCCAAGGCCATTCACAAACAACAAGGCCCAAGGATAATCGTCTCTGCCAGTGGCATGGCTACGGGCGGACGTATTCTGCATCATCTGAGCAAGTACCTGCCGGATCCACGCAATATCGTCATTATTGTCGGCTATCAGGCCGAGGGCACACGAGGTGCGGCGCTTGAACGGGGCGCAAGACAAGTCCGCATTCTTGGTCAGGACATACCGGTACAGGCGGAAATAGTAACGGTCGACGGATTATCAGCGCACGCCGATTACCAGGAACTCACCGCCTGGGTATCTGCCTTGCCACAAGCACCACTGATGACATATCTGACCCATGGCGAACCGGAAAGCCGTAATCGCTTCAAACAGCATCTTGAGCAAACACTCGGCTGGAATATCGAGCTGCCGAAACTCAATCAAACCTGTGAGCTTGTATCCAGATAGATCACACGAAAGCAGCCTGTCACCGACAGCAGGCCAAACAGTCCTATTGCTCAGTGCCTGTGGCTCTCTCAGACTCACACTGGCTGCGGGCATCGCGCATGACACCTGACAGTTCTTCTATGGCAGCCTCATCACCACCCAGCATCCCCGTTTCAAGCTTGTGAAACTCCTGATAGCTGAGCCTGTTTTCCATGGCTTCCAGGGTACATTCGCAGAACTGACGATCGCTGCCTGAACGGATGCACGACGAGATGTAGTTGGTCCGGACCTCCTCGGGGAAACGATCGACTTGTTCGCGGCTACAGCCTGTCCCATACATGTTCAGGAGAAGTACTGCTACCGCCAGCCCGGGAATCCGTAAACAAGACAATGGCCGTGCTGTGGAATACATGCCGGGAAAGTACCGTAAATGTCCGGACAGAACCAGACTGCGACAATTTGTCACTTTCGCAAATTGAATTAATTCATATACTTGGACGCCCATTAACCCCGGGTTCAGGTAACCATTCATGTGCAATAACAGCTGTTTTTCAAAGGTGTTTTTCCTGCTGATCGCAGCGTTTTATCCGTTCCATGCAACTGCTGATCATGCTGCACTACCGGATGTGGTTGTGGAAGGCGCTGAACTGGGCACCACCTTGTCCTTGCCATCCATGGAGGCAGCACGCGAACGGCTGAACCTGGTACCCGGGGGCGTCGATCTGATCGATGCCGAGCAGTACAAACTCGGACGTACCAGTACCCTGCGCGACGCGCTGGGCTGGTCGCCGGGCGTATTCGTGCAACCAAGATTTGGTGCCGAGGAGGCCAGACTTTCGATCCGTGGTTCCGGATTGCAGCGCACGTTTCACCTGCGCGGCATCAAACTGCTGCAGGACGGTGTGCCTGTCAATCAGGCCGACGGCGGTGGAGATTTTCAGGCGATAGAGCCCCTGGCCCTGCGCTACATCGAAGTCTATCGCGGCGCCAACGCATTAACCTACGGCTCGAGCACGCTGGGTGGCGCCATCAATTTTGTCTCCCCTTCCGGCTATGATGTCCCATTGTTCCAAGCCCGCGGTGAATTCGGCAGCTTCGGTTACATTCGCGGGCAGGCCAGCAGTGGCGGCGTATACGGTGACATGGACTATTTTCTCAGCTTGTCACATTTCTCACAGGAAGGCTTTCGGAATCATGCCCGGCAAAACAGCAAGCGCCTGTTCGGC
>JBJHCW010000023.1:0-3778 GCA_050486205.1 Gammaproteobacteria bacterium
CTGCAATGCCTGTACGTATGCCTCGCTCGCCATCTTGGTGTAGATGTCACCGATGTTTTCGTATGCCGTGGCGTAGCTTGGATGCGTATTGATCGCACGCAGCAGAGTCTGGCGTGCCTTGTCGTATTCACCCTGTGCGGCATATATCACCGCCAGGTTGTTGTACGGCTCGGGCAAATCCGGGTGGTCCTGCGTCAGGGCCAGGAATTCATCCGCCGCTGCATCAAGTTCATTCTTGCGGGTGTGAATGATGCCCTTGAGGAAACGCAACTCGACATTACCGGCATCTTCCTGCAACGCCGCCTCGGCTGTGCGCATGGCCTGATCCAGCTTGTCCGCCTTCAGCAGTGTCTGAATCTCGGCTGTGGTCGTTGCGGACACGGTCATGCTCATGCAGAACAACACGCTCAGCATGACTAGCATCTGTAACACAGTGTGACTGCGGCATGTTGTTTTATCTGCGCTCATTATTATCCTGCAATTGTGGCTGACCGGTATGCCCTAGCGGCCCGGTTGGAGGCTGGTGCCCCGAGAGGGAATCGAACCCCCAACTATTGATTACAAGTCAATCGTTATACCATTTAACTATCGGGGCGAATCGTGTCATTTTTGCACTGGGTGATCCGCATAACCGCGATTCGCACGCGATAAACCAGTACGTCGCTCATGTTCACCGGCGTTGAAGGTATTCCAGTCTTCAATCCCCGCCATGGCCGCATTCTATTAAGCTGAGGGTAAGCTGGCAATTTCCTCGCATCTGATTGGCAGATAGTTCAGACCCGTCGGAAACTGGCGGTGAATATCGTCGATGATATCGCTGCGCGAGATGCGTGCGTCCACCCAGTATACGGCGCTGTCCTCATTGTAGGGGACAACGATGGGTTGATAGCCCTTGTCCTGGAGTTCACGCAGGCGGCTGTTGACGGCAGCCTGGGTGGAAAACAGCCCCAGTGAAATGGCGTTCTGCAGGGTACCCGTCTGAATCAGGCTCACGTCCTGCACACCGCGCTCACGCAATTCCTGCAAAGTGGCCTCGGCGCCGGCACGCGGCGCCAGATACACCTGGAACAGTTGCTTGTCCTGGCCGGTCTCGCGCCGCATTCTGGCCGGCGTACGGCGATCATCCAGCCAATCGTAGAACTGTGCCGCAACCTGGCCCTCAGTGAATGGTCCGAAACTGAAGCAGGCATCTATCGCCAGACCGGAGGGCCCCAGCAAGTCTTCGGGCACCGTGGTACTGATACCGGGCAAGTCCATCACCAGACCCAGCGTATCGTCGATCTCGGCGGCCATGGCTTCCCCGTCATCCGGAGTCTGCGCCGGAACGACCGGCGGTGGCGCGACCGCCAGACGCTTCTGCGGCGGCTGCTCCAGCTCCGTCACCAGGGACAGGGTCGGGATACCGGTTGGCACCTGCAGTGCCTGCCCCTGGCTACGCAGGGTTTCACCGGTATGACGATCCAGCACCCAGCCCAGGTAGCCGAGATTCAATACCAGCAACAGAATGCATATCCACTTCATCATCGCTCTTCGGCAGAGTCCGCATAGTACGCCAGTCCGCGCAACACCAGATCATCGATCACCCGTAATGGTACCCGGCATAGCGGCGCCAGTCCCCCGGCACCACCACCGGTCATGAGACATTCTATATCGCCCCCCAGTGGCCGACCCAGATCCGCCACCAGTCGTTCGACCAGACCGGCGCTCGCGTAGGCGATGCCATTGGCCACCCCCGCTTCCGTGTCACGACCCAGTGCCAGTTCGCCTGCCAGCGAACCGGCGGTGCGCGCCCCGCGGGTGGCCAGATTCAGGGCCATGCGCATCAATTCCGGACCGGGCATGATCACACCGCCCAAATGCTCGCCCATCCCATTCATGGCATCCAGCGTGATCGCGGTACCGCAGCTGAACACGCAGACCGGCTTGTCCGTCATCTGACGCGCCGCAATCAAGGCCAACCAGCGATCGACACCGAGCTGGCTGCTGTCGCGATAACCGTTACGAACCCCGCCGGCTTCCGTGCCGGTACTGGCAAACCACGGTGTCAATTGCCAGTGCTTCCGGCACCAGTCAGACAACTCGGTGGCGACTTCCGGCCCGGCCACATTGGCGGCCAGTACAGCGTCAGGCCGTCGCCAGTCAGAAAGATGTGCCAGACACCATGCTTCCAGATTGCCCGGATCGTAAACGGCCGCGTGCATCTGCGCCAAGCGGCCATGCTGCAGGCTGCACCACTTGATGCGACTGTTGCCGATGTCCAGTAACAGATTCATGGCGCAGCCACCCGCAAGCTGATTTCACCTGATACGTAGCGCTGCACGTTGCCATTCGTACCCAGAAGCAAGGCGCCGTCGGCGTCGACGCCCAGCATGCGACCATCGACGCGACGGTTACCTGCCGACAACGTGACCTGTCGCCCCGATATGCAGTCATAACGCCGCCAGTCGCTCAAGTACGGCTCAAACCCCTGGCGTGGATATTCCGTCAGACAGTGCACCAGACGATTAATCAATGCCGCCGCCAGCTGGTTGCGTGGCGGTGGCTGCCCGATATGTGACAGATCGGTCACCGGTTGCCGAATCCTGGCGGCCGGCTCCGGTGGCAAGTGAACGTTGATGCCGATTCCCAGAACCAGCAGGCAGGGGCCGCTCGCCTCACCGCGAACCTGCAGCAGAATCCCGCCGAGCTTGCAGCCGTCATAGAGCAGATCGTTCGGCCATTTCAGTCCGACACCGCCAATCCCGCAGTCGTCGAGTGCGCGTACCGCGGCCACGCCGGCCGCCAGCGACAGACCGGTCAATGGTTCGGGCAAGGCCTCGCTGCGCCAGCCGACCGACAAATATAATCCGGCGGCCAGCGGAGAGTGCCATTTGTTGCCATGGCGACCCTGGCCGGCTGACTGGTACTCGGTCATGCAGACGTGACCGTGCGCGTCACGGGCATCGACAAGCTGGCACAGGTACTGGTTGGTCGACGGCAACTCAAATGGCAGGCTGATCGCATGAATTTCTGCGGCAACGTCGGGGGTCAACGCGGCACGAACCCGGTCAACCGACAACAGGTCCAGCGGCTGCGCCAGGCGGTAACCCTTGCCGGATACCGCGTAAACATCCAGCCCGCGACGGCGCAAGGCATGAACATGCTTCCAGACAGCGGTGCGGCTGACACCGATGGTGTCAGCCAGAAACTGGCCGGAGTGGAACTGACCGTCGGACAGAATTTCAAGCAGGCAGGCACGCGCGTCACGACTCATGCGGGCAATCGCTTGTCAGGTTAATTCAGCGACGGGCGCTCAGTCACGCTCGCGCCCGTCGTCGTCTTCAGCTTTGCGGCCGGTTTTCCGGTTCGGGCGACTATCCGGAGAGTGCTGCAACGTGACATCGGGTTCACTGTCAGATTCCACCCCGGGCGCGATAGTGACATCGTCCGCCACGGCGTCATCTGTTCCGCCGTACAACGGTATGTCCACCCGTACCGGATTACTGTCCATCTGCCTGTCCGTCCGGATAGTGCCGTCGTCGCCCTCGCCGGAATCAATAAAATCCTCCTCACTGAGTTGGATACGACTGCGATCGAAGCGGTCGTCATCGTCATTCGCATCATTTGTAACGCTGTTGTAAACGGTATCCGAGACAACGGTCATGCCAGTATCGATCAACTCGGGCACGATGAATTCAAACTCGTATTTATGTAACTTGATCCGGTCACCGTGCTTGAGCCGTGCCTCGCTGCTGACCATCTTGTTGTTGACGAAAGTGCCGTTGATACTGCCCTGATC
>JBJHCW010000024.1:0-3722 GCA_050486205.1 Gammaproteobacteria bacterium
CATCAAGCAGCAAGCGTTGGCGGATCTCCAGGCACTGGCCAGCATCGTGGCCACCGGCCGGGCTGTGGCTTATAGCTCTGGCCAGATCTACGAAGACTATCAGCGAGAATACCGCGACTTCGAATACTACGCTCAACGCCAGCAAGGCAACCATGATGCATTGGCAGAGCGGTACCGGGATTGGTCTCAATCTAACCATGACAGCGTGCGCGGGGCACTTCGGGCGGCTGGTCTCCAGGCCCAGCAGTTTGACCGGGAAGACTCCGCGCTTCGCACCATTGAAGCGCAAATGGAAAGTGCAGCAGGTACTAAGCAACTGCTCCAGGCGGGGGGCTCTATCGCTGCCATGCAGGTGGAACAGCTCCAGAAGCTCCGGCAGCTCCAAATGGCTCAAATTCAGCTACAGGCCAGCCATGCAGGTGGTCAGGTGGACCGGTGCATATTCCGGTCCATCGTGACCGCCCATTCTGTTTGAACGTGACCGCCTGTTCCGGGCGATTGTGACCGCTCATTCCGTTTTATCGTGACCGATTTCGGGTGTTTTTCCGGAATCGCTGGTCACGATGCCGGAATCCCCGGTCACGTTCCTCCGGAATCACTGCCAACGCGCTGGAATTCTTCAACTTTATCCGGCATACCCGTTTCTTTTTCATCACGAGGAAGGGCGGATGCCGGCAGCGAGGATTTCCATGCGACAAATCATCGAGGTTTTGCGCCTCAAGTACGAAGCGGGCCTGAGCCACGAACGCATTGCCCGTGCCTGCGGCCTCTCCAAGGGCGTGGTGGGCAAGTACGTCAGCCTGGCCACCGCGCAGGGCATCACCTGGCCGTTGCCGGAAGGCACGGACGAAGCTCGGCTGGAAGCTCAGCTGTTCCCGGCCAGGACACCCCCATCTCGCTTTGCCGAGCCCGACTACTTCCAGGTTCACCAGGAGCTAAAGACCAAGGGCGTGACCCTGCAACTGCTATGGGCCGAGTACGTGGAACGCGACGGCGACAAAGCCCGACGATACAGCCAGTTCTGCCATCACTACCGGCTCTGGCGAGGCCGGCAGAGGCGAAGTATGCGCCAGGCTCATCGGGCCGGGGAAAAGATTTTTATCGACTACTGTGGCCCCACCGTGCCGGTGGTGGACCGTAGCACCGGTGAGATGCGTAAGGCCCAGGTCTTTGTGGCCGTGCTGGGCGCGTCCAGCTACACCTTCGCCGAGGCCACCTGGAGCCAGAGCCTGCCGGACTGGATCGCTTCCCACCAGCGGATGCTGGCGTTCTATGGTGGCGTGCCGGAACTTCTGGTTCCGGACAACCTCAAGGCAGCGGTTACCAAGGCAGACCGATACACGCCCCAGATCAACGAGACCTACGCGGAACTGGCCGCCCATTACCAGACGGCAGTCTTACCGGCACGCCCCTATAAACCCAAGGACAAAGCGAAGGCCGAAGCGGCCGTGCTGCTGGTTGAGCGCTGGATCCTGGCCCGGTTGCGACACCGGACGTTCTTCTCACTGGCCGAACTGAACTCGGCCATCGCAGAGCTGCTACCGGCACTCAACCAGCGCCCATTCCAGGGGCGCTCAGAGAGCCGCCAGAGCCTGTTCGAAGCACTGGATCGACCTGCGCTGAAGCCACTGCCGGCCACGCCCTACGTCTACGCCGAGTGGCGCAAGGCACGACCGGGTATCGACTACCACATCGAGATCGACAAACGGCTGTACAGCGTGCCTCACGCCTTGGTGGGCGTGAAGCTGGATGTGCGGATTACCGACACCGCCGTGGAGGTCATGCACAAAGGCCAGAGGGTCGCCTTGCACCCACGGCATGGCAAGAGCCGCTTCGTTACCCTGACGGAGCATATGCCCAAGTCCCACCAGGCCCATCAGCACTGGTCGCCGGGACGCTTCCTGAACTGGGCCACGGACATCGGCCCCGCCACGCTGGACGTGGTGCAGCGACAGCTCAAGGATCGTCCTCATCCGGAGCATGGTTACCGGTCCTGCCTGGGTCTACTGAATCTCAGTCGCCGCTACAGCCGTGACCGCTTGGAGCAAGCCTGTAGTCGAGCGCTGGCCATCAACTCGGCCAGCTATCAGAGCATCAGTTCGATCCTGAAGCAGGGTCTGGATCAGTTGCCTCTACCACTGAACGAGGAAGAGCCGGAACTGGCCGATCTGCCTGTTCACACCAACGTTCGCGGCCCCCGCTACTACCACTGATCCCGGAGACACTGATGTTGACTCACAACACTCTCGACACCCTGCGCCAGCTCAAGCTGACGGGCATGTGCGATGCCCTGGAACAGCAGCGGGCACAGCCCGACACCCACGACCTGGCGTTCGAAGAACGCCTGGCGCTACTGATCGACCGGGAGGTACTGCACCGGGAAAACCGCCGGCTGGAGAGGTTGCTCAAAGCAGCCCGGCTGCGGGTGCCAGCCTGCGTGGAAGACATTGATTACCGCCACCCACGAGGACTGGAACGCTCCCGTATGGCAGGGTTGGCCAGTTGTGACTGGATCCGCCAGTCCCTGAACCTGTGCATCACCGGGCCGACCGGCTGCGGCAAGACCTGGCTGGCGTGTGCCCTGGGCAACCAGGCCTGCCGGCAAGGCCTCTCGGTTCGCTACTTGCGGGTACCGCGCCTGTTCGAACAACTGCGCATCGCCCATGGCGATGGCAGCTATGCCCGACTGATGAACCAGTTGCTAAAAACCGACCTGCTGATCCTCGACGACTGGGGCATGCAGAAGGTAACCGCGCAACAGCGACAGGATCTGATGGAAGTGATTGAGGACCGCCACGGCAGGGGCTCGACGCTCATTGCCAGCCAGTTACCAACGGAGCATTGGCACGATTACATCGGCTCCGCCACGCTCGCCGACGCCATCCTGGACCGGCTCCTGCACGGCGCTCACCGGCTCAATCTGAAGGGGGAATCACTGCGAAAAGCGAAAACACAAAAGACGGAATCGGTTGACCCATCGTGACCGCTCAGAGTACAAAACTGACTCCAGCGCGATGGCCGTGTGCAAATCGGTCACGATCACCGGAATGACTGGTCACGTTCGCCGGAATACGCACCAGCGTCATCCTGACCTCAAACAAAAGCTTCATGGATTGGGGGGAGGTGTTCGGTGATCAAGTGATTGCGACGGCCATCCTGGACCGGCTGTTGCATCACTCCACCACCCTCAACATCAAAGGGGAGAGTTACCGCCTGAAGGACAAGCGCAAGGCGGGAATGGTTCCTGCCATACCCCACCAAGCGGAGAGCAACGACGACAAAAGTGCCGAAACACTGGACAATCCAGACTGACGAAAACCGGACAATCTAAACCGGTGAAATGCGGTCAATATGGACTGTTGTTGACAATGCTCGCGGTTCTTCTCAACCAGCTCGTAGAGCGCTACCTTTTTCGCTGGAAGAACCGCTCGGCCTTTTTTAGCAAATCGATCTCCTCGTTGCGGCTGGCCAGCTCTCGTTCCAGCTTCTTGATCTTCTTCTCCGCAGCGGCAAGCTTGTCCTCGGCCTCACGCACAGGATCTGCGCGATCAGGACGCCGCTTGGGAGACGGGGCAACAGGCTTCATATGCTTGTTCTCCTTCAGCTCCCCTCGACGATACTCCATCTGCCACCGGTATAGCATCACAGGGTGGATGCCAAGGGACTCGGCCACGTCCTTCGATCTAACGTCAGGATGATTGGCCAGCTTAACGGCCTGCAGT
>JBJHCW010000025.1:0-3308 GCA_050486205.1 Gammaproteobacteria bacterium
ATGGTGGTGGCCCAGGCCGATGCCACGGAGAGCGCTGCTCACGCCAGCGCCTCGGCCACGCTCACCGCTGCCATGAGCGGAATTGATAGCCAGTTGGCCTCCAAAACGGCCACCGCGACGTACAATCTGGCCAAGGCTTCTGCAGCCGCCGAGCACACCTACAACAATGAACTCTCTGAAACCCGACACGAACTGAATGAGAGTGTCATTGAGTCCCTATACGCTTCGCTCAGCGCACACGCGGATGCCTATTTGACTCACAGTCAGGCAGTGGCCCAGATTCAGCGGGACCTGCTGCCGGACCCCGTGGAGAGTTATTCGGTCTATTACTTCAGTTCTCATGGGTATTGGACCTGGGCAGATTACTACCCTTACTGGAACCAGGGAGCCAATATCCCCGAGTACCAGGCTGCGATGCAGTCCGCCAATGAGACCCGCAACGATGCCATCGCTCAGGCCAATGCTCAGCACCAGTCGAACGTGCTAAACCTGGAGCGGGCCTGGGCCAGTCAGCAGACCGCTGCCCAGATCGAGAAAATGGCCAGTATCGCTGAGGCCAGCCAAACGCAAAGTGAAGCGATCCTGGAGGCCCAGTATCAGGCTGCCCTGGATCGAGCCCAGGCCCAGCAGGCACACGCAGCCAGCCTGCACTCCAGCAGTAGCACGGCTTACCAGGCGGGTTGGGGTGCCGGTCTGGATTGGCAGCGGGGCATGATCGACCAGCAACTGGCCGATGCCATGGCCAACGCCAATGCCGCCCAACAGAGGAATGTCGACATTGCCCAAGCCGGTGAGAACTACCAGCAAGGACATGCATTACAACGTCTCAATCGAACCAGTGCCTGGCACGCCAGTTTGAACACCCCCTGGTCGGGCTATCAACAGGCTCTGGCCCAGGCCCACTACCAGCAAGTCTCGGCCCAGGCAACCAATGCTGCCGCCTTCCAGTCCAATGCCGGAGAGTTCACCGGACAGTTCGGCAGCGATGCGGGAGGGACCGCCCACATGCTGGCAATCCGGGCCCAAGCTGAGGCCAACCTTGCCCGAGTCGCCGACCAGGCTCAGCAGCAGGCCAGCTTTGGGCACGCGGCTCTCGATGCTAAGGCCAGCCAGGCGGCAGCTTGGGCTGAGGCCGCCAATACTCTGAATGCTGCCCAAAGTCCCTTGAAAAACGCTCATCAAGAAGCTGTTGCCAGTGCCCAGCAATCCGCAGGGAACGCGCGGAGAATCGCCAATGGCCAGCGGATGGACCAGTTCCTCCAATCACTCGACCAGATGAAAAATTCCGTCGATGATGCCCATGTCGAACGCAAGCAGGGGACCACCACCGATGCCGATGGCAACCCCTACGATCCCGATTCCGCTCAGGATCAGGCCGAACTCGACTTCATCGCAGAAATCTCCGGAGCCCAGCGCGATGCGGCCACCGCCATCGCTCAGTCTCGCTTGAACGAACATCTGGAAATCTCCGCTCTGCAGCGTCAGTATGTCTCTGAAATGCAGGACCTCCAGTCCGATTTCATCCAGGCTCGTTCCACCGCGAACAACGACTACCACGCCACCATCGCCGACCTGCGGTTCGATCAGGCCAACGCCAGCCGTCAAGTCTCGAACAACTACTTCACCACGGCTCGCTCCCTCTGGCAGGCCGAAGAACAGGCCCAGGAAGAACAGACCCGCACTTTCCAGGAAGCCATTCGCGTGGCGACCGAACAGTACCAGAACGATCTCGCTCAAGAGAAGGCCATTCGTCTGGCAAACTGGGTCACGCAGTTGGACGAAAACGACGAGATTCCCCTGGAACTGGCGCAGTATCACACGGCTATCGCCCAGGCCGATCAAATCCACACCCAGGCGGTGCTCGCCGCCGAGGCCCTGTATCAGCAGGCTCTCAGCACGGCCACCGAGACCCGCCAGAACGCCATTCGCCTGGCCCGCAATACGGCCAATCAAGCGCTCGATGCCGAATGGGAATCCGTCTCACAGGCCTGGAACGAATGGGAACGGGACTCCCAACTCGCGCGACGCGAAGCCGAGGTCACCTATCAGCAGCAGATCCAGCAGGCCGCCTTGCAGCGTCAGCATCAGGACTTCGTCACCCACTCCCAGTCCGGCGATGCCCTGCGTACTCATCACACAGATCATCAGGCAGCCACCTTTGGACATCATGCTGACTGGATCAACGATGTCGCGTCTCATCAGGTCAGCTTTGCGCGGTCGGGTCAAACCATTTACGACCCCGGTTACGAGGACCACATCAACACCATCTCGCAAACTCAGAATACCCGCAATGGCCACGTCGATGGTTCCGTCACTACCTATGTCGGACAGGTCGGCGATTCTCTGGTCGGGCGGGCGGGGGACTTGGCCGGTAATGCCCTCACGCAGGCCACCGCCGTCAACTCGGCTCAGGCGGAATACCACAACAGTCTCTCGAATCTCGACGAAGCGCCGCATCATCTGCTGAACACGCAGGCTCAGAATGCGGCCGCCATCTACGAAACGCGGCGTCTGTCCGAAGCGGATGCTCAGGAACTTGAACGCCTGGCTCGCCAAACGGCCCGCATCGCGCGCGAAGAAGCCCTGCAGGCAGCCGAGGCCATCCGCCAAACCGCCTATCTGCAGGCCCTGGTCACGTATCAGATTGCCACCGCTCAACGCGAGGCTGACGACGCTCAGGCCGTGGCACTCGATACCGAACTCCCCGCCGACATCGAAGCCGCCGCCCAGGCGGCTGCCCAGGTGGCCTTCATCGAGTTACTGGGAGACGCCCAACTCGACCGTCAGGCCGCGCTGAACACGCTGAACCAGGCCTACCGCACCGACACCCGCGCGATCGAACTGGCCTTCGAAAATGCCCTCGCCGCTGCTCAGGCTACCCGCCAGGCAGCCTTGGCTCAGGCCTGGAGCGCCAACGATCTGGCCTATCAGACTTCCAGCGAACTTTACCGTCATGACTGGCAAACCGCCGAAACCACCTATCGGGTCGCCAGCAGTGTCGCCGATCAAACTCGCCGCATCGATCGCTTCACCACCCAGCAGACCGGCTTGGTCAGCACGGCCGAGGCGGAACGGGATCACCAGAACGGCATGCGACCCGGAGCCGAGGATCCCAGCACTCCGGCCGAACATGCATCCCAACTTCAGCAACTCCAGGACGCACAGCAACAGGCCCAGACCGCCGTCGCACACACCTGGATCACGGTGCAAACCGCCCTCCCGCCCCACGAGCAGAACGCCCTCCCACAAACCGACCAACACCACGCGAACGACACACAGCACGCCCAGGACAGCAAGGACAACCCACA
>JBJHCW010000026.1:0-3039 GCA_050486205.1 Gammaproteobacteria bacterium
ATGCAGGCCACTTCCCTGCCCGCCAATCGTGATACCATCCGCGGCATCGCCTGGTTGCTGGTGGCGCTCGGGCTTGGCATCGGCACAGTAGGCCACGGCAGCTTACAGTTGCTACTTGGCGGGTTGTTGCTGGCGGCAGTCGCCTTTCCGCTCACCGATGATCGCCTGGTGCGCGTCTGGGCTTGTCCCGACTGCGGGCACCGGTTTCCACGCAGTATGCACGGCGAATCACCGCGGGTCGTTTATGCCTGGCGGCCGATCCCGACCCTCATCGCTATCCTGCTCATCATCATGCTCGGTACCGGTTTCTGGCCACTGCTGACAATGTCCGGGCACGATGTTGCGCTGTTCGGGCGCATCGATCCCAGCCTCGAACGCCTGTATATCGCACTTGGCTACGGCGCCCTGATCGGTGTGGCCATTGTCTTCTTTGAAACTCTGGATCGGTACCGGCGCGAGCCGTTTCTGTGGCGGGCTTTAACCGTGTGTGCACTGCTGCTGGGTCTGGGCACAACCGCCAACGCTGCCATGATTACCAGCTGGGTCGTGGCAGGACCGGCCTACGAATGGGTACAACTGTCAGTGCTGGCGATGGGTGAAGCCATTGTACTGATGATGGCCATGCGCCGTTCACGGCTGTTCATGTATCCATTACGCCCCGGAGATGACACAGAGAAAAACCTGCTGGCTACCGGTGGCTAAGCCGGGCCTGACAGAGTTACTGCATTGACATGGTCGGCGCAGTATCCGGATCAGGCGCGTTGGCACAAACGCCGGCCTGATGCTGAACCATGCGAACTTCGCCGTCTTCCTCGATAAAGGCATTAACTGCAACCAGCTGATTATCATCCGCCTGCTCGTAACACACCACACTGGCCAGGCTTTCATATATGAAAACCTCCGCATGATGCTGAACGATATTCGGTGCCTGAGGGTTTGAGAAAATCTGTTGCCAGCTTTCCATTACCGCATTACGACCGGTTAAAGCCTGCCAGCCAGGATGAATACAGATAACCGGTGCCCGGCGTGCCCATAATGCCGCCATTGCTTCGTAATCGTGATTGACAAATGCCACATAAAACCTTTCGTTGGCAAACAGAACTGTCTCGCTGGTCAGCATATTCTCTGGATTCCTTGTTATTTAATGTATGGCTGATTTCTGAGTTTCAGCTTCGTACTTCCGGCAGCTTGCGAACACGGTAACGTAACTGCCGTGCTCTGGCGGCTTGTGCGAGTGCCGGAACTATCTGTATTTGTCTACGCAAGTCTGCGGTTTCAACAGGAAACCGCATGAACGCAGCAACTGCATTATCCAGATACGGTGTGCGAAATACAAAGCCCGATGATAACCGGCGCCGGATTGCTTTGTGACTAAACCAGGCGCATTGCCTGAATGTCTTGTTGTCGGGGAAATTTATCACCAGCAGACCGTCTCGTGACAGGTGTCGCAGCAACAATCGAAACCATGCCGCATCGCAATCTACTGCCCGCATGGCTACGCTGCCTTCCTCAAGAAACAGATCATCTATGATCAAATCGAATTTTGGTTCCTGGCAGTCTTGCAGCCACACGGCTGCATCGGCAGCGTGCAATTCGATACGCCGGTCGCGCAAGTTGAAAAAGCGCTTTGCGACCGAGAGGTGAATGGAACTCAACTCGATACCGATAATCTGCTCGGGTTGCAGGTGACGTCGTAGCAGGTGCAGCACACAGCCACCACCAACCCCCAGCACCAGAACCCGGCGAATAGTACCCGATGGACGAAATAGCGCCGGCAGGAACAACAGGTCCCAGATACTGCGCGTAATCGCCCGGTCAGGGTTGTATTCCGTGTGGCAGACACCATTGGTATACAGACGCCTGGTACGCCCGGCTGTGCGAACCTGATAGTGATTACCACCGTATTGTCGCTGCCAGAGCAATGCCACGCCTAGCCTTCATCCTTCTTGTCCAGCCCAAACAAGATATCCAGCTCGGCCCGAGCCCTGGCAGCGGTATCGTCGCTACCCACCGCGGCATTTGGGCGTGGCTTGAAGTATTCACAGAAATTCGCCCGTGTGCGATCACTGACGTCCTCGGCCCGCTCCTCGCGGCAACCACTACGCCATTTCGGCTCATGGAACTCGCACATCTTGCAGACGTGCAATGGTGAATTGCACGCCCGGCAGACGGCATAACGCTCCAGAGGCAGTGACAGGCCTGTCAGCTCTGCCCCACAACGCCAGCAAACCAGGTTTGAACTGCTCAAACTCTTCTCCCGCTAGAGATCAATTGGCCTGGGGCCGGCGACAGGCCATCACTTCTGACATGCCTGGCAGATTTGGATTCATAATAGCTGCTAATGGTATCAGGGTACTGCTATACCGGGTGCAGGATCCCGGCCACCGGCAACAGGAACAATTGTCATGCTTGCATTATGCCCGCCGTGGTCGCATTCTTAAATACCGTATCAGCACCATGGATCGAGAGGCCTCATGTCAATCCAACCGGCCCATACAGACTCGACCACTATCAGAGGGCGATTCCTTATTCCGGCTTCCGGAACGGTCGTTCGGGAAACAACTCCCGAATGCATCAGGCCAACACGCCATACGACCCGTTACCACATGGATGCTCTTCCTGTTCTGCACGTCTCCCGCCGCCACTATACATGTATTTTTGATTTACAAATGACCTGCCCGCCCTGACAGCTATCCCCATCAGCAGCTGACAGCAACATGAACGAGAAAAAACTCAGACCCTGTGACCTGAAGGAAGGGATGTATGTTTCTCGTCTTGACAGGCCGTGGGAAGGAATGCCGTTTCCACTTCAGGGATTGCGAATCTGGAATAAAAAAGACGTGGAGTTGCTAGAGCAGCATTGCGAATATGTTTACATCGATGTTGACAGAACATATAACAATATCGACACAGAGAAATCAATCAGCAGCAAGTGGGCAGATCATGGCAGTGAGACCATCTCTGATCTTCATCTGACCAGCTATCCAACCAAGACTTCACTGGATGAAGAACTACCCCACGCACAGGCATACAGGACCC
>JBJHCW010000027.1:0-2867 GCA_050486205.1 Gammaproteobacteria bacterium
TTGCCGACCTGGCGCATGCCGAGCCCCCTGGACTTGAGAATGATGTCCAGTGCCTGATCCCAGGGAACATTTTTAAGCCGCAACGTGACACTGCCGCTCACGGTGTCGCTGGCAACCATGTTCAAACCGGTAAAGTCGGCGATCAACTGCAGTACTGCCCGTATTTCAATATTCTGGAAGTTCAGCGACAGGCGTTCGCCGGTAAATCCGAACTCCTCCTTCAGCCGCTCCTCACGTTCTTCCGGCGTCAGCGGATTGACTTCAATGGTCAGGGTATTCGCGGACTGATAGGCGATGTGATCGAAGTCGGGGCTGACAGTACTGATCTGCATGCGGGTACCACGCGCATGCGGTTTGGTATCGATTTCCTTGACCGGTGTAGCAAAGTCGATCACGTCCAGGCGCCGATCCAGTGCCGACGGCAATGCAGTCTCAAGGAAGTCGACTATGATTCTGCCGCCTTCCTGGCTGAGGTTGATGCCAACGGACGGATCCGAGAGCGTCACGATTACCCGGCCTTCGCCGGCGTCGCCACGTCGGAAATCAATATTCTCTATCCTGGCATCGGCGTCTGTGAGAGCCGGCGCTCTGGCGGCAGCCATGGTGGTTTCAGCCCGGGTCGGCGCGGCTTCCCGGCCGGCCTCCAGCGTCAGCAGGACGGAATTGCCGTCTACCTTGACTTCATACGGCGCCGGCCTGACCAGGTTAAGCACGACGCGTGTGCGACCGGCAGCTTCCACCACCGATACGCTGTGCGCCATGCCCATGCCGATGCTCTGCGAGGTCTTGTCCAGATTCAGTCCCACACCCGGCAAATCCATCGCGATGCGCGCCGGATTGTCGATGGTGAAATGCATCGGTTCCGCAGCCAGCGGCGCGGACAGATCCAGTCTGATCTGCACCCGATCACCCGGCAGACTTGAATAACTGATGTTATTCAGCGATTGCGCGGCAACTTGTGGCTGGATAGCACACAGGAATACCAGGCCAATCAGGCGCCCAAGCCAATTACGAGAAACTGCATCCCCATGAGTTTTCAATTGGCACGTTTTCATTATTATGACCCCCAGTTCGGGTGATTACTCGGCCAGGGCAATCGACGCGGCACGTTCCTGCCAACGTCCCTGACCATCCTGATAGATTTCGCGTAACTCAACCCGATCTTCGTATATGTTGGTAATCTTGCCGACATTGCGGCCCAGGTAGTTTCCCTCCCTCACACGGTGCACGATGCCGCCGGGATCCCGGATAATTGCCCATACCTGTTCGGGATCCTGCAAGGTGCCAACCATGCGCAGGCTGTCCAATTCGAATTGTTCCAGCTCTTCACGGTTACGGTAACGCAGTTCGCGCTCCATCTCGGGTGTCAGACCGGCGTCTGTCTCGGCGACCATGGTTTTTTCTCTCTGGTAGAAGAGTTTGAATGGATCGCGCGCGCCCAGATCGGCCGACTTATAGTAATAGGCTTCATACGGCTTGATTTCGGGTATCGGCTCGATACGACCACCCGGCCGGTTCAATACTTCCTGCGTATACATTTCAAGGTCGCTGATGTCATGAGAAACACAACCGCCCAGCATCGAAGCCAGGACCGCAACACCGGCAAGCCAAGCAAGCCTGGACAATGTATTGTCAGATACACGTTGTCGCATCACTTGTACTCTCACCTTCTCCTTGTTTGTTGCCTGGTCTGCTGCCTGTACTCATCTTCTTCCAGAGCACGATAAGTTCTGGCAACAGCACTCATGGTCAACTTGCCACCGGAACCAGGCGTTATATTGATGTTGTGCGTGGTCACGATGCGCGGCAGGGTCGCCACTCCACTCACAAACTCGCCAAGCTCGTGGTAGTTTCCGGTAACACGGATATCGATCGGCAACTCTGCGTAGAACTCCGAGGGCCGTTCGTTACCCGGCCTGAAGAGATCGAACTCAAGTCCGGCGGCCAGACCGGTCTGGGAAATATCCACCAGCAATGCGGCCACTTCGGTTCTGTTCGGCAACTGCCGCAGCATGTCACCAAATGATTCTTCCATCTCCTGCATCTGCTGCCTCAGCGCGTCCAGGTTGGCGGCCTTGCGCTGCTTGTCCTCGAACGTCTTGCGCAAGTCTGCTTCTTTTCTTTCTATGCGCTCCAGCGCAACACGCTGTTCCTGGATATCGTAGTGCCAGGTACCGTAAAAGATACCGGCACAAACAATCACGATGAGACCGATCTTGACCGGCAGCGGCCAGGATCCAATTTTGTTGGGATCCAGATTCTGGAGTTCTTCCAGCTTCATGCATCACCGTCCTTTTCAGCCTTGGGCACGATCTGGCTGAAGCGCAATGTGAAGTTGCTGACGCGCAATCCTTCGGCGGTCTGTGCCTGAACGATGTCGAGATCCGGATCACTCAACCAGGCAGAGGCCTCGAGGTTGCGCATGAAGTTGGATACCCGGGCATTGGACTCGGCCACGCCGTTGATGGTGATATTGCCGCCCTGTTGCTGAACCCGGGTCAGGCTGACACCCTCGGGCAGATTATCAACCAGCTCATCAAACAACCTGACGATCAACGGCCGATTGGTCTGCAGTTCCTCGATGGCACGCATACGGGCCAGCAACCGTTCCCGTTCGCGCTCCAGATCCTGTATTTCCTTGATGCGCCGGTCGAGATGGGCAATCTGTCCTTCAAGAAACTGGTTGCGGGCTTCCTGGTAGTTGATGCGCTGGTCGAAATGCCAGTGCACAGCGCCCCACACGGCCAGCGTGACGACGACCGCAACACCCAATATCGCGAAAAATTCGATCTGTTGTTGCTTGCGCCGCTCTTCGCGCCAGGGTAACAGGTTAATCCGTGCCATCAGTCGAAACTCCGCAACGCCAG
>JBJHCW010000028.1:0-2775 GCA_050486205.1 Gammaproteobacteria bacterium
CCTTTGCCGTGGAAGTGGCAAGCGTGGAGAAATCAGGTAGCGTCCACCCGAGTTTTGTCCTGTGCCACCAGCCCAAATCCTTTGACTGGCGAGCCCGAGGGGCAACGCCACACCCCATGAAACGCCTTGCGGAAGGCCGCTTCGCCGAGGTATGTACCATCCTCAACCAGATTATCCAGTTACCAGCACCCTGATGGCCAGCAAGGGCGCCCTGTTCCGGGCCTTTATCGCCGTGGCCTCGCGGCTGCCACTGCCCATCGGACGGTGGCTGGGCCGCCGCGCGGGGGATCTGGCCAGCCTGCTCAACTCCCGCGAGGCGCGCATCACCCGCGCCAATATCGCCCTGTGCTTTCCCGCCAAAACAGAGAGGGAACAGCGCCAACTGGTCCGCGACAGTCTGCGCCACTGGGGCATGACGGTGTTTGAAATCCCCATCATCTGGCGCCGGGGCGTGGCCGCCATCAAGCTGATCGGGGAGATTCACGGCGAGCCACTGCTCGAGCGCCAGTTGGCCAGCGGCAGTGGGTCCATCCTTGTCAGCCCCCACCTGGGAAACTGGGAGCTGGTGGGCCTGTGGCTGTCCACACACGGCCCTTGCACCTTCCTCTACCAGCCACCCAAACAACAGGGGGTGGAGGATATCGTGCGCCGCGCCCGCGCCCAGGGTGGCGCCACCCTGGTGCCCACCGACCTGCGCGGCATATCGGCCCTGGTGAAGGCCCTCAAGCGCGGGGAAATCACCGGCATCCTGCCCGACATGGTGCCGGATGCCAGCAGCGGCCTGCCGGCGCCCTTCTTCGGCGTGCCCGCCCACACCATGACCCTGGTGCACAACCTGAGGATACGCACCGGCGCCGGCATCCTGCTGATCTTTGCAAGTCGCACCCGCCAGGGCTTCGATATCCATGTGCTGGCGCCGGATGACGACATCTACAGCGACGACCCGCAAACGGCAGTGGAGGCTCTCAACAGACTGGTGGAAAAGAGCGTGCTGATTGCACCGGAGCAGTACCAGTGGGAGTATAAGCGCTTCAAGGGGCGGGGCGAGGGGTTGCCGGCCGTGTATCAGGCCAAGTGAAGAGGGTGGATGGCCAAGGTTAAGTACCCTCTGAAAAACAGGGCTAGCGGCGCGAGGCGTCCCCGAGCCGCTCGGAGAATCCCAGGGATCATTCAGATGGATAGGCGAAGGATAGGAGAGCACGCAAGGGAACGGATAGCATCGCGAAGTAGTTTTTCAGGGGTTTCTTGAGGAAGGGAGTGGGTATGAACAGCCAGGACATCCGCTGGCTACAGCGGCTCGACAACTACAACAGGGCGCTTGCACAACTGGAAAACGCTGTCCGGTTGATGGGTGAGCGGCCGCTGAGTGATCTGGAAAAACAGGGTGTCATTCAGGCTTTCGAATTCACCTATGAGCTGGCCTGGAATACCTTGCGGGACTTTCTTGTCTGGCAAGGCATACCCGGCCTCACGGGTTCACGGGACACCATCCGCGAGGCGTTCAGCCGTGACCTGATAGCCGATGGAGAGGCCTGGATGGACATGCTGCTGGATCGCAACCGAACATCCCATACCTACAACCACAAAGTTGCCGAGGCTATCGTCGAAGCGATACAACAGACATATTGCCCTTGCCTGGTAAGGTTGAGGGAGACACTCGAGGAAAAGAGGTCCCAGCTTGGTTGAGACAGGATTAAGCAGTGATGTCACCAGCGCCATCATTGCGGTGCTCTCACGCCACCCGGCGGTGGACAAGGCTATCTTGTACGGATCCCGTGCCATGGGGACATACAGGAAAGGTTCTGATATCGACCTCACCCTGCAGGGACTGCAACTGGACGAGAAGTGCCTGAGAGCCATCACGCGAGCGCTCGATGACCTGGGCCTGGCCTACAAGATCGATCTCTCACTCTACTGTAGTGTAAGGTATTAAATGTTGATATATGCTATACTGTGGCAACACCTCAGAGAGTACGCGAAGTATGCCTACACCGACCCCGATCAATCTCACTGGCGAAGAGAAAGCCATGCTGCATAAAAACCTGCGCAGCGGACAGACGCCGGTCAGGCTACGAGAGCGCTCGGAAATCGTCCTGCTCGCTGCGTCGGGTTTGCCAAATTACCAGATAGCGCAACGCATGGGAATTGACGTCAACAAGGTTGGGCGTTGGCGAAATCGTTATGCCGAAGAAGGTTATGCAGGTATCGTGAAAGATCGACCGCGTGGCGCCAATCACGGCGGCAGGGACGCGTCAAAGCAGGCAAGACTCCGGTCGCTTATTATCAAGAAAACCACGACGGAGAAACCCCAGGGCGCTACGCACTGGTCGACCCGCAGCCTGGCGGAAGCGTTGGGCACCAACCATCAGTTTGTCGCCACCGTGTGGCGAGATGCCGGTCTGAAGCCGCACCTGCACAAGCATTTCAAGGTCAGCAACGACCCGCTGTTTGAAGAGAAGTTACACGATGTTGTAGGTCTGTATCTCAACCCTCCGGAACGAGCGGTGGTCTTTTGCGTTGATGAGAAGAGTTCGATTCAGGCGCTGGATCGCACACAGCCCGGGTTGCCCATGAAGCGAGGGCGCTGTGAAACAATGACCCATGACTACAAGCGGAACGGCACGAGCACCCTGTTTGCTGCGTTGGAGGTAGCGACAGGCAAAGTCATTGGCGCCTGTAAACCGAAACACCGGCACCAGGAATTCCTCGCATTTATCAAAACAGTGGAAAAGCAGACACCGGCAGATCTGGAGTTGCATTTGATCGTCGACAACT
>JBJHCW010000029.1:0-2697 GCA_050486205.1 Gammaproteobacteria bacterium
CCAGGACATCTACGACATGGTGCAGCCCGAGCCGCCGTCGTTCCTCCAGGCCTACCAGCCCCACCTGCGGTATTACCTGATCGACGAAGGGCGCTATACTGATGCCGAGCTGGCCCAACGGCCCACCCCGCTGAGCGGTGTCTTCGGCATCGAGAACGCCGCGCGGGACCACCACACCCTGCAGCGGGCCGTGGACCGGGTCGTCGCCATCATCCAGGCCACGCCCAACAAGGACCGCATCGACGCCATCATCACCCGATGGCTCAAGCGCCATCTGCAGCGGCTTGGCGCAAGCGTCGACCTGAATCAGCTCAACAGTTTGGTAGAGGACCGAGACATGCTGGCAGACAACCTGGAAAACTGGGCCAAGCGCGAACGTGAAGAGGGTCGTAACGAAGGGCGGCAGGAAGGTCGTCACGAAGGCGTCGAAGGCACCCTGCGCAAATTGATCACCCTCAAGTTCGGCGCACTGCCCGCCTGGGCCGAAGAGCGGCTGACCCACGCCAGCGACCAGCAGCTCGACGAATGGGTCACCCGCATTCTGAGCGCAGCCTCTCTGGAGGAGCTGTTCGACCCCCGAGGTTGATTACCGTACCGCGAGGTTGATTGACGTACCGGTGGGTGGCTCGTCGCAGAGGGTGACCTGAATCAGCCCAGCAGTTTGGTACTACACGCATGCGCCAGAGGAGCAAGGTGTCAGAGAACCAGGACATGCCGCCAGACAACCTGCTGCAATCCCTGGCCCGATTGGCCGCCCGGGATGCCGACATTGCCGTGTTGTGGCTGTACGGTTCGCGTGCCAAGGGCACAGCAACCGAGGACAGCGACTACGACCTCGCCGTGGCCTTCAACAACTTTGAACAGGATCCGCTGGAGCGGCGCCTGCGCCCCGAGTTGCTGGCCCAGACCTGGCAGCAGGCGCTGAGCCTGCCGGACGAGCGGCTCTCCCTCGTCGACATCAACCTCGCGCCGCTTCCCCTCGCCCATGCCGTTATCCGCACCGGGCAGGTACTGCAGGTCAACGACCGGCTGCGTCTGATTCGTGAAGAGCAGCGCATCGGATCGATGTGGGAGATCGACCACCTGCACCACCAGCGCCACTTCGCCTGAACCGCCGAGCCCATTTCATGGAAACCGAATACATCCACGCAATGCGAGAACACCTCGCCGTTCTGGCAGAAGAGCTGGATCAGTTGCATCAACTCACCGCAGAGGCCAATGGCCTGAGCCCACTGCTGCGCCGAGCTGCCGAGCGCAACCTGCAACTGCTCACCGAAGCCTGCATCGGTATCGCCAAACAGCGTTTGAAGTCACTGGGTGCCGTGGCGCCCAGCGATGCCCGGCAGTCCTTTGCCAAGCTGCACAGCCTGGGGCACGACGCCAGCGGCATCCCGTGGAACAAGGTCATCGGACTGCGCAACGCCCTGGTTCACGATTACCTGAACCTCGACGCCCGCATCATCGACAACATCATCCGGCAGCGTGAATACCAAAGCCTGATCGGCTTTGCCGAGGCGCAGTTACAGGCTGGCTGAAGGCTGCCCTCGTTTCGTAGTCGCCCGCCGGGCCAGCCCCGCCCTCTCTGGCCGCTGCGTGGCCATCTGCCGCGCCCCTTTTTAACAGCCTTGCCATGATGCTATATTGTCTCAAATTTGTGAGATTTTGAGACATGGCCAAGATTGCCACTCCTCCCGATCGAGCGTTCACCTGGTCCTGGCTGGCGCGGGAAGCGCCTGATCTACTCGACGATTACATGCAATGGCTGGCGCCCACCGACAGCAAGGGCCGCTACCTCCACTACGAAGAACTCAAAAGACGCGTCGTCCGTCCCCTGGACCCGGAGGTGGTCTGGGCAATCGTCAAACAGGCCAGGCTGCCCCAGCAGCAGGCGATTATCAGTCTGGGCGAGCCGGCGACACCTTGCCATCTGGTGTTGACACCGAGCATTCAAAAAGCCCTCTCCGAAACCGACCAGAACGCTACCGAAGCTGCCCTGCAAGGAATGGCCAACCGACTTGGCGAAGGTGCCCGACTTTCCTATTTATTGCAGGATCTCATCGAGGATGAGTCCATCAGCAGCAGCCAACTCGAAGGTGCTGCCACCACTACCCGCGTTGCCAAAGACATGCTCAAACGGCAGCGACAGCCGAGAACACAGGACGAGAAGATGATTCTCGGTAACTACCGCATGATGGTTCGGGCCTGGGAGTTCAGGGATCAGCCGCTGGATCCTGATTTTATCAGGGAGCTTCATCACATCGGTGTGGAGGGGATTGATGACCACGCCTACCACCCCGGCCAGTTTCGGGACAGTGATGACGTGGTGGTGGTCGACCACGAGGGCAATACGGTTCACACACCGCCCCCGGCCAGACGACTTGAGCGCCGTTTGCAGCGCCTCTCCGAGTGGGCCAACACCGACCACAACCCAGTGGACAGTGCGTTGTTCATCCACCCCCTGATCAAGGCCATCGTCCTGCATTTTGCCATTGGCTACGAACACCCCTTCCATGATGGCAACGGGAGGGTGGCCAGAGCGCTGTTCTACTGGTTCCTGTTCAAGGCGGGGTTTCCGGCCTTTCGTTACATCAGCATCAGCCTACTGCTGAAAAAGGCACCGGCACAATATGCCAGAAGCTACCTGTACACAGAGACCGACGACATGGACCTGACCTACTTCGTCGCCAGTCAGTGCGA
>JBJHCW010000030.1:0-2688 GCA_050486205.1 Gammaproteobacteria bacterium
ACGGTGCGTTCGGAACGTCACTCTGACTCCAGACAGAACCCCAGCCGCCATGGCTACCACCAAAGGTCCCGCTGGTACCGGAAGGCACACCAAGTCCCTTTGCAGACACGTCAATCGATGAGCTCGCATCCACCACTAGCTCATCGAGGGTCAGATCCAGACGATACTCATTCTCACCACTAGGAGGATCGTGCGTCACTGTCCCGCCGTTCATCACTTCCAGACGCTGCCATACCTGCGGGTGGTTGGCGACCAGGGTCGCACCGTCCACCGTCAGCTCCGTCCAGTTGTCCGCCCCCGCATATAAGTGCAGCGAAGCCTGATTCTCCAGTAGCAGCTCACTCGAACCAGCCACATCAATCTGACCATAGGCGTGCCAGTTGCCGCCGGACAAGACCAGGTCAGTCAATGTCAGCGCCTCATGGCTCAGCACTCTGCTGGTCGTGGCCGATACCAGGCCCAGTGTTCGCTCACCGATCAAGTGCACATGTGCCGAGACAAGTTCTAGAGGTTCCTCCCAGTCCTCATCAACTTCGGTCACTGCCGCTGCCAAGCTCAGCGGGCTGTTATCAATCCTTACCAGGCCCAAGGGCTCGGCCTTGTCTCTCAGGTAGATCGTCCCAGCGCCGCCGTGCCGATTGGTTGTAGTCCTGGCATTGCCGCCACGAGCCGTAACTTGAGCGTCCGGATCGAAGCTGTTCAGTTCGTCATAGTACAGCGCAATCCGACCGCCGCCTCCTGGTACCGACGATGAGCCGAGGCGTTCTCCCCCAATCGCACTGATCTCTCCCACGCCACTCAGAACCCCAATGTCCAGCCAGATCGAGCCACCACTGGGAAGGCCCCAAGTCGCATTAGCTTGCTGACCATCCGCGCGGATCGAACCCGCCAGTTCAAGGCTGTTGGCAATCAATTTGATCGCACCACCACCGCGCTGGGTCGATGTGGCCCCAGCAACACCCAATGCCGTCGGCTCTCTTAACGAGCCAAACGGTGCGTTCGGAACGTCACTCTGACTCCAGACAGAACCCCAGCCGCCATGGCTACCACCAAAGGTCCCGCTGGTACCGGAAGGCACACCAAGTCCCTTTGCAGACACGTCAATCGATGAGCTCGCGTCCACTACTAGCTCGTCGAGGGTCAGATCCAGGCGATACTCATCGTCGCCACTCGGCGGATCATGCGTCACCGTACCACCGTTGATCACCTCCAGACGCTGCCAGACTTGCGGGTGATTAACAATCAGTGTACCGCCATCGACCACTACCTGCTGCCAGGACTCGGGCTGGTTGACCCTCACTGTACTGCCGGGCGGAACCAGATAATCATTGTCAATTCCAACAATGTTGTATGGCCCGTCATGCGTAATAGCTACATTGCTCACCAGATAGGACTGTGTCACGGTCAACAGTCCACTGTGATACCAACTACCTCCAACGTGCTGCAAATCCTCCGCCGTGAGTGCTCCCGTGTGCGACCAGTCCACGTCGGTCAGATTGAGGGACTGCACCACCACATCACCCGCATGACTGATTCGGCTACCTTCCGCAGCCACTTCCGAGAATGTCCGGCTCCCAATGAACTCAACCACTGCTTGAACTACTTGCACCAAACCAGCCACATCTTCGGCTAATTCAGTGACTGCCGCTGCCACGCTCAGCGGGCTGTTGTCAATCCTCACCAACCCAAAAGGCTCGGCGTTGTCCTTCAGGTAAACTGTCCCAGCGCCGCCATGCTGGTAGGTCGTCGTTCTGGCGTTTCCACCGCGAGCCGTGACCTGCGTGACCGGATCAAAGCCAATCAGCTCGTCGTAGTACAGCGCAATCCGGCCGCCACCGCCCGGAACCGACTGACCCGACTCATGCTCGCCGCCAGCCGCGCTAACATCGCCGCTGCCGAACAGTGCTCCTACGTCAAGCCACACCGATCCACCGCTCGGGTGACCCCAATTGGTAGCCGTTCTCTGACCATCCGCTCGAATCGAACCATCAAGCATCAGCGTGTTCGCTGTCAGTTTGACCGCCCCGCCACCTCGGAGGCTCGTAATCGACCCACCCACACCGAGATCAACCGGCTCGCGCAAGTTACCAAACGGCGCATTAGGCGTCGGATTGCTCCAGCCAGCAGACCCCCAGCCGCCATGGCTGCCACCAGCGATGCCCGTTAAGGTCGATGGTCGACCACGGCCCTTGCCCGTCACATCAATCGATGAGCTCGCGTCCACTACTAGCTCGTCGAGGGTCAGATCCAGGCGATACTCATCGTCGCCACTCGGCGGATCATGCGTCACCGTTCCACCGTTGATCACCTCCAGACGCTGCCAGACCTGCGGGTGATTGACAATCAACGTACCGCCATCGACCACTACCTGCTGCCAGGACTCGGGCTGGTTGACCCTCACTGTACTGCCGGGCGGAACCAGATAATCATTGTCAATTCCAACAATGTTGTATGGCCCGTCATGCGTAATAGCTACATTGCTCACCAGATAGGACTGTGTCACGGTCAACAGTCCACTGTGATACCAACTACCTCCAACGTGCTGCAAGTCCGCAGCCGTCAGTGCTCCCGTGTGCGACCAGTCCACGTCGGTCAGATTGAGGGACTGCACCACCACATCACCCGCATGACTGATTCGGCTACCTTCCGCAGCCACTTCCGAGAATGTCCGGCTCCCAATGAACTCAA
>JBJHCW010000031.1:0-2261 GCA_050486205.1 Gammaproteobacteria bacterium
TTGCAGGATTGTGCCCTGCTGCTGCAACAGAACCTGAGCGATATCGTGGCAACCAACCATGACCTCAGTGATGCACAGCGTACATTATTGGTTGCCTGGCTGAATCTGGCATCCAAGTACCTTGCTGACCCCACAGACAAAACCAGAGCGGAAGCTCTGGTTCGCAATCTGCAGAGCCATAACTGGCCCATGCCCCTGTCACCGGCGGATGCCCTGATATTCTACGAATTATTCGGAATCGAACCGCCTGAAGAACCGGATGAAATCGTAGCAGTGGAATCCGCTCCGGAACCGACATCATCGTCACCGACCGTATCTATCGCTGAGCCGGCCGATCTGAGTCTGTTCGTCGAAGCAATAGAGGGAATCACTACTGCAGATACAGACACGACCAATGATATCGCCATGCGTCTGGGCGATATCGCCGTCGCAGCCGCCGATCAGCAGCTGCTTGGCCTGCAGGATGTCTGCCTGTTGCTGCAACAGCAATTACAGGACATAGCTGCTGAACAGGGTCACTTGAGTGCCACGCAGTTAGAACAGCTCAAACGATGGGGACAACACGCACGGCTTTATTTCGCCGAGCCTCACGACCGTACCCATGCACAGGCACTGCTGGAAGATCTGACAGCAGACTGCTGGCCGAGTCCCGCCACTGCAGAAGATAACGATATTCTGCTGGAAATGCTGCTCGACCGCCCCGGCACCGTTGCCGAAAGAGCAACCGCCCCAATCGAGACTGAAGCAACCGCCAGTGACAAGGATATTGTTGCCCCGGCAAACGAGGCTGCCGGTGAACTGCCCGCACCCGAACCGCGCGCAGTCAGCAAGGATCTCGTCGAGATGCTGGTGGCAGAGATCAGCCAGATGCGAGCCGACGCGCAGTCTCTGCTTGCCCAGCTTGAAGCAGCCGATACGACAGCAGCGCTGTGCAGTGATGCTCTGGCGCAATACGCAGTGCGTATCGAGCGGTTCGGTAACGCTTCACAGGCGGCCGAACTGTCGGGTCTGCAGCAAGCCTGTGATGTATTGCAGCGAAATATCAATATCCTCGCCCGTCAACAGGACAAGCCGGGGCCGCAACAGGCGGAACATCTTCATGAATGGCCGGGCAATGTAGGCGCCTACCTGGACAAACTGGGTGACCGCGAGGCCAGCCGTACCCTGGTGAACGTTCTGCTTGATACGGTCTGGCCGGAACCACTGTTGCCGGAGTTGGGCGATCCGCTTTCAGACTTGCTCACCGCCGCGTACATCACCGAACACGCCGAACGTGAAAGCCGTCTTTCAACAGCGACAGCTGAGCATGTCAACCTGGAGCTGCCAACCGACATCAATCAGGAGCTCCTGGATGGTTTATTACAGGAACTCCCCAGCCAGACAGAGAGCTTTTCCGAAGCGATTCAGGCACTCGCAAGTGGTCGCGGCAGCAACCAGGACCTGCAACGCGCCCAGCGGGTGGCTCACACGATCAAGGGGGCAGCCAATACTGTGGGTGTGCGCGGTATCGCCACCCTGACCCATCAGATGGAAGACCTGCTGGTTATCCTTGTCGAGCATGATCGCATGCCGTCCAGAGCGCTGGCCGATACACTGGTCGAGGCGGCCGACTGCCTGGAGGAAATGTGCGAAGCATTGATCGAGCAACAGCCGGCACCGGCTGGTGCGATAGAGACGCTGCAGGCAGTACTGGACTGGGTCAACCGGATAGAGGCGGAAGGTATCGATGTTCTTGAAGCGGATATCACGCCGGTCAGGACCGATGCCACTGCAACTGAGTCCACACCATCCGAACAGGCCGAAACCGAAGATGAACAGGCTCAGGCTGCTACCTTGCGGGTACCCGCCTCGCTGATTGATGACCTGCTGCGGCTGGTCGGGGAGACCGTAATCCTGACTGCCCAGTTGCAGGAACAGGTCAGACAAACCACCTCACAAAACGAATCTCTCCTGAACCAGCACGATCTGTTACAACATCTGGTCGGTGAACTCGAGCAACAGGTCGATGTCCGGAGCATCACTTTCAGGCACGTGGCGGCTCATGCCGGCGTCCCTGCCAATGAAACCGGCTTCGATACTCTGGAGTTGGAACAGTACAACGAATTGCACACTATTACTCACAGGCTTGTCGAAGCAGCAACTGACTCGATAGAACTCGACCAGGATATCGGCCAGTACCTTCACAGCCTGGATGAGTTATTGATCAATCAATCGCGCTTGCAGCGTGAAGTTCAGGAACTGGTCATGCGTACGCGTATGGT
>JBJHCW010000032.1:0-2175 GCA_050486205.1 Gammaproteobacteria bacterium
TGATCAGCGTCGTCAACACGGCATTGCGCAGCTTGCAGAAACTGCCGAATACAGTGGCAGCATTCTTTCGCACGCCAACCTGTGCCTATGCCGCTTCATGAGGCTTTAGTTTCGTAGCTTTTAATAAATAACCCGACCAATGATGTTGCATTCTGGCCACGCTCCAGCGATCAACTGGGCATCCAGACCAAGAGGATCAGTGGGCCAGGTTTAGCCTTGAAGGAATGGCAGTTCGTTTCACAATCAACGGCAAGCTGGGCACCAGGCACTGGGCCGGTATGCAACACCTTGGGCTGCGGTGATCCAGTCTGCCTGTCAGATGATTGTGCTGGCACTGCAGTGACGACGATTCATGGGCCTGATGGCGAATGGACCCGTCATACCTTTGGCAATAGCTATCTCTACAACGAAGGTAAGTTGCTCAGGACTGAACGCGGCGCTGGGCCAGGTGCGATACTCAGTATCGAGGAACGAGCCTACGAGCTGGCTCACGACGCATTGCCTTTCGCCGTCCCGGTCGGGACCAGCATCAATAACCGTGGCAACGTATTTTCGGCCGCCTATCTGGCGCCCTTGAAGGAGACCAGGATCGATCAGGACGGAACCGATTTCGTTCGCACGGTCAACGCATTCGACGCCTTCGCCCGACCGCTGTCGGTCACCCGCGCCAGCTCGCAGGGCGATGTGCGCAACGAACTGACCAGCTATCACGACAATGTCCAGCGCTGGGTGCTGGGTCAGGTCTCCCAGCGCAGCATCGGCGCGTATGTTGCCGAACAAACAAGCTACGACAGCAACTGGGCGGTACCGCTGTCCCGGCACCAGTTTGGCAAACTCGTCCAAACGCTGTCTTGGAACACCACCGGCACGATCGCCAGCGGCCAGCGCGGCACGGTGCAGTCCGTCATGGATGGTAACGGTAACTCGATCACTGCAACCAGCTGGAAGCGGGGTATTCCGCAGCATCTGCAACACGCCGACGGCACAACGGTCAACGCCGTTGTTAATAACGACGGCACAATCGCCTCGGTTACAGATGAGACCGGCTTCAGAACGTGCTATGCGTACGACAATATGGGGCGCTTAAGCCAAATAACCTGGCCCTCCGAATCTCAGCCGATGGTGTGCGACACCAGCGCATGGAATGCCACCACCCAGGTATTCGCTCCGTCGGGGAGTGCTGCTCACGGCCTGCCAGCTGGCCACTGGCACCAGACTGTTAGCACTGGCGATGCGCGGGCGGTGACACATTTTGATGCCCTGTGGCGACCAGTGGTAGTGCATGAGTATGACGACGGCGCAGTCGCAAGCACACAGCGCTTCTCGCGCTATGCCTACGATCATCACGGTCGCCTCATTTTCAGCGCCTATCCGAGCATGAACAGCCAGTCTTTGCTCGGTGTGCGAACTGACTACGATTCCATCGGGCGGGTTGTCGCTGTCGAGGAAGACTCTGAGCTCGGCCCTTTGGTCACGACTACGGCATATCTGCACGACGTCACCGGCTACTACACCGAAGTCACCAACCCGCGTGGCCTGATCACGCGCACTTGGTATCAGGCCTTTGACCAGCCGGATTACGAGACGATCTGGGCCATTGAGCACGCCGATGGTGCCCGGACTGTGATCGAACGAACCGTGCTCGGAGAGCCCGTCAGTATTGAGCGCAAGAGTGCAGACGCCAGCCAGTCGCTGACCCGGTACTATGTCTACAACAGCGCTCGCGAACTTTGCAAGACCGTCGAGCCAGAGACCGGGGCCACCCTCATGGCCTACGATGGTGCCGGCAACCTGGTCTGGAGTCGGCCCGGATCAAGTCTGACCAGTGTCGCCAGCTGTGATACGGCATCAGTCCCGATCAACCAGCGCATCCGCCGCGAGTACGACACGCGCAATCGCCTCGTTGAACTGCGCTTCCCGGACGGACTGGGAGATAGCGACTATGCTTACACCCCAGACGGCCTGCTGGAACTGCTGACAACGCAGAACGGCCCGGGCACCCCGGTGGTCACCACAAGCTACCAGTACAACCGTCGACGTTTGCCAACCTCCGAAGAGCTCTCGGTTGGCACCCTCAGCTGGATCTGGCAGACCGGCTACACCGCCGATGGCCATGTCGCCAGCCACAGCCATCCACTCGGTGGCGCTGTCTCATACGCCCCGAACGCACTGGGC
>JBJHCW010000033.1:0-2160 GCA_050486205.1 Gammaproteobacteria bacterium
GAATGGGTATTAATTCGTGATTTGTCGGAGCAGACATTACTGGACTTGCACAGGTTGCTGCCACGGAGATTGCCGGAAGAGGCAACACAGCGCATACCGCGACATGCCGCCGAGCAGAAATTACAGCTGGCATTTGAACAGGGTCGTGATTCTCTGGAACAGACGTTGACGGTGCCCATCAAGGCGTTGTTGCCCGATTCCGGAGGCAAGCAGTCGAAAATTACAAACTGACTTCAAACTGCTCGAATCCCATGTCAATATCCTGCAATCTGCCGGCCTTGCGTTGCTCCCGTCGGTCTTTGCGTACGATTTCAATATCACGCTGATAGCGGTAAAACCCGGCTTGGGTAATGAGTGCCATATCGCCCGGTTTTTCAATCAGGAACGCACGCTGCAAACCTGTTGCCGTGTTGTCCCGCGGGCAGCGAATGGCAACCGGTTGGGCATCCCTGGCCAGCAACTGTATCCCCAACCGGTATTGTTGCCGGCTGTCGGCCAGCAGCCAGCGCGTGACACCCAATGACCAGGTTCCCTTGCAGCTTCCATCAAGATGGTGAATGCCGATCAGCTCACCTACGCGTACAGTACAGGTTGGCCGGAAGTCTCTTGACAGTGCATAACCGCCGGGACCTTCGTTGGCAACGTTCCATTGATCGAGCACATAGCTGCTGGTCGTTGTCAGCGTGTGGCTGTGGTGGTCATCACCGCTGACGTCAAGGCCATCAACCATGGGTCGGTTCATATCATTGCCAATGTCACAGAGGAAATCCCGGCCGCCATTCAAATGAAAATGGACCGGGCTCATGCCGCATGTTACTTGGACTTGACCGGCTCGGGTCTCGCGCGGGAAGTAACGTCTGGGAGGCGACAGCCATGCGCGGCTCATGTGCGCAATCAGGTGACCGGCGTAATGCGGTGATAACTTCAACCGGCTGTCAGCAGAACCGCTTTTGATCTGCTCCGCCTGTCGTTTGAGCAACGGTTCAAGCCCGGTTGCGTCCAGTAGTCGATGCGATTCGCCGGCATTATCGCTGTTGAATCTGTTATACGGGATAGCACGGCTGTCACCGTTCAGATCGATGACGAACAAGCCGTTTGGATGACTGGTCGTCCGGAACGGCTCCAGGCGTGTACTGGCCGCCCATTCATCCAGTTGTGCATGGACTTCCCGGATGGCACCGAAAGGCAGGCGATAAGGATCGACTGCGCTGGCCAGTATGATTTTATTGAATGTCAGTTCGGCTGTGGTCCGTGATTTGGCATTGTCAGGTGTCTTGACCTCGGTATGCTGCAGGTGCAGATCTTCAGCGAGTTTGTACAACGAGTTGAGTTGCTTCCAGACATGACGGGGTGTCGGCGCGTACTCCATGAAAGTGTAAATGAGGGCGTGTGACAGGTAGTGCATGGTCCGTTGCAGGATGTCGATCTGGAACTTGTTCTGTCCCCAGAGACTTTTTTGATTCATGCCGTCGTCCAGAGTGCGGCGTGCCGCCAGGGCCAGATCGGCGGCAAGTTGTTTCATCATCCGCAACTGCTGTTGCATGGTCTCGAACCCCTGCAGCGTATGTTGTGCGCCAGTCCTGATTTGGTTATCCAGATAGTACTGGTAGGGCTGGTGATACAATTCGAGTAGTTGCCGGCGAATACCGGGTTTAAGCGTTGTCTGGTTGGTGCTGCTCAGGGCTTTGTGCAACAAATCTCCGGCGCGCTGAAAATCGGCAAACGGCAGCCTCTCCAGCCACTCTTCGACTTCGAGCGGGCGGGTATCGATTTGGCCGTCCTTCAATAGCGGCAACGTGCCTGATTCAGGCTTCATGGTCGGCACCCCGTATGGGTGGCTTTAACCGGCAAATGGGCGCGAATCCCCCTGATCGCGCCTGGCCGGTTGGTTTCCTGTCCACGGACCGGTAGCATTTCCGGTGACCGGCAAATGGGCAGGATACTGAGCGGTACTATTAACTGTTCCGCTGGTCTGATTTCCGGACTGGTCAAGAATTATTCAATAGAACGCCGGCACGGGCAACGTCCAGCGCTACTGCGGGTTGATACCTCAATGAACAGTCAGGCACAAACAGGCCGCCATTGTTTAGTCAGCGGGCGGGTCCAGGGCGTGTGTTTCCGGGCCGAAACCGAGGCGCAGGCGAACCGGCTGGGATTGAC
>JBJHCW010000034.1:0-2077 GCA_050486205.1 Gammaproteobacteria bacterium
ATACGGCCCGTCGGGCCATGCCGGTTGCGTTTTCCTTGACCTGTTCCAGGTTATGGGTATCACCACCCACCACGATTGCAGCAACCTGACCCATGGCGTAATGCGGGGTGCACTTGTAGATATAGACACCCGGCTCGGTCAGCGTAATGGTGGCATTCTCACCCATGGCAGTGGCCCAATGGTCTGCACCCTCAGGGATCAGGCCTTCCATGGAGCGGGAATCATGACCGGCCATGTTGGTAAAACTGACCTCGTCTCCCGGCTCTATAAGGAGCACGTCCGGGTCAAAAGAGGTCGCTCTGGCTGTGACCGTATGGGTTTCACCGGCGGCGACGGCCAGCGGTGCCATGCTGAACATCACGGCCAGCAGAGTCGACAAGGTAGTACTTGTTAACGTTATTCGCATCGTGGACTCCTGCATGAAAGTTCGCATTATTTGAGAGTCCAACAGAATTTCGATGTTCCGATATAAAAAAACCTTTTTTTATATTTATTTATTATATTGTCGCCGGCAATGCCTACCTAGAGCGATTTTCGGCACTGTTCGAACCCGGCTTGTCTGGCTTGCAACTATTCCAGCGCCTGCTTGACCTGGGCCAACGCGCGACCGTACATGCCCCGGGTGTTCGCCTCCACCTCTTCCAGGTTCACTGGCTCGCCGACCACGATTGCACCCACCATGCCCATCGCGAAATGTGGCGGGCACTGGTACAGATAAACGCCCTCGACATCAAAGGTACGGCTGACGTTTTCTCCCATCGGGGTTGACCAGGGCTCGACACCTTCCGGGATCAAGCCGGCTTCGAACAGGTTGAAGTGTCCGCTCATGTTACGCCAGACAACCGTGTCACCCGGCTCGATGAACAGCACCATGGGATCATAGGAAGTGGAACGGGCAGTGACAGTATGGTTGTCACCCGACACGACACTCATTGGTATGGCGCTGAGCAGCAGGATGAGCAGACTCACCGAGGCTGTCGTCAAAATTGTTTTCATCGTGAAACTCCTTGCCTGTGCAAATTTTAGATTAGCACATGATTGGCAAGGTTCCGGCCGGACAGTGATACTGCGGCAGGAAGTGGCGTGAATTGCGAGGTCGATATAAAAATATGTGGGCGGTCTGGCCGCCCACACGGATTCTGATCGCTGCCGGTAGAATCCGGACTAGCGATTCTCCACTGCCTGCTTGACCCGGGCGAGTACGCGTCGCGCCATGCCGGTGGCGTTGGCATCGACCTGTTCCAGGTTGTGGGCGTCACCGACGATGATGGCGCCCGCCATCCCCATGGCGTAGTGCGGGGTACATTTGTATATGTACAGGCCGGGCTCGGTCAGGGTGATGGCCGCATTCTGGCCCATCGGCGTCGCCCAGTGATCAGCACCTTCCGGAATCAATCCCTCGAGCGAACGCGAATCATGCCCCGCCATGTTGATCCAGCGTACGGTGTCGCCAGGCTCGATGAAAATCACCATGGGGTCAAACGCGGTGGCAAGCGCGTTCACGGTGTGCGTCTGGGCGCCGGCCGGTGCGGCAGGTCGTTCTTCAGGTTCAGGGGCAGCGGTGACCTCCGGTTCGACTTCCGCATCCGTCTCGACCGCCAACGGCGGCACTTCTTCGGCGGGAACTGTCTCAGGCTCCGGCGCCTCGGCTTCTTGCTGTGCCTGATCGTCGCCACAAGCGGCCAACAGTACCAACAACGCGGTGATGAACAATAACCGCAAGAATCCGGATCCTGTCATATTGAACAACATAAGCGGGCCTCTGTTCGTGATTCTGATGGATGACTGATACGCCCGGCACGGCCGTGCGCAAGGAATAGATGACAACATTATACCGGAATGTTCGATGGATGCCTGCGCGTCAACGGTTCAAACAGCTCGAGGCGACGCATGCACCATGGTTGTGAACAGTTCCGGAGCGCTATCAGCAATAATCGGCGGGAGCGACACCAGCAACCCGCCGCCGCTTTCAGCCGCTTTCTGCTAGACTCCGCGCGATGGAAATCCACAAGTTGAAACAGGACATCGACGGCCTGTGGCAGGACAGCGCCCTGCCCGAGCTGATCGAATACATCCG
>JBJHCW010000035.1:0-2057 GCA_050486205.1 Gammaproteobacteria bacterium
TTCTGGATCAGAACGGACGAAGGGGACGATGTCGTGGTTTCGATGCGCATGGGCTGGTTGCCGAAACGTCTGCGTCTCTATACCCAGTGCGGCGAGCGTCTTGGTCAGGGCCAGCGCTGTGGATACATCTACCTCGGTGGTGAAGTCGTACTATGGTTGCCCGACAATTTCCGTCTCGAAGTCAAACCCGGCGATCGGGTTCAATCGGGCTCCATGCTGCTGGGCAAGCTGGTGCATCGACAGCCGCCCACTGCGGTCAGCGCTTGACATAACTCACAAGTCATAAGTTACAAGTCACAAGGCATATCATGCGGATGTTCAATCCGCTGTCGATGCTGTGGGCAAAAAAATCAGTGATGTAGGGTGCGCACTGCGCACGCGGATACGTGTAACTTATAACTTGTACCTTGTGACTTGATGTCAGTCGCGCCACAATGTGGTACTACTTGGCATTTCCCAGTGAAACCTCAGCCAGTCATGAATCGCCGCCGCGGCATCTACCTGTTACCCAATCTGTTTACCACCGGGGCCCTGTTCGCCGGTTTTTACGCCATCGTTGCCGGCATGAATCACCATTTCGAGGCTGCCGCCGTGGCCATCTACGTGGCCATGGTGCTGGACGGCATGGACGGGCGCATCGCCCGCATGACCAATACCCAGAGTGAATTCGGAACCCAGTACGACAGTCTGTCCGACATGGTGTCATTTGGCCTGGCGCCGGCGCTGGTGGTATATACCTGGTCGTTGTCTGACATCGGCAAGGTCGGCTGGCTGGCTGCTTTCGTCTACGCCGCCGCCGCCGCGTTACGCCTGGCGCGGTTCAATACCCAGGTCGGCAGCGCCGACCGGCGTTATTTTCAGGGTCTGCCCAGTCCCGCTGCCGCGGGCCTGATCGCAAGCCTGGTATGGCTGGGTGAGCGCTATGATTTCGATCTGTTTTTTGTCACCCAGGGCTTCACGCTGATACTGACCGTGGCAGCCGGTGTGCTGATGGTGAGCAATGTCCGTTACCACAGCTTCAAGACACTGGACCTGCGCGGCAAGGTGCCGTTCATGACGGTACTGGTGATCGTGCTGGTGTTCGTTTTCATTTCCATCGATCCACCGCTGGTGTTATTCGCCATCCTGCTGCTCTATGCCGTTTCCGGGCCGGTGATGACACTGGTACTGCTGCGCCGGCACCGGGCGGCCCGGCATGCCACGGACGGCAACCAGACCGGCCCACCGCAGGATGGCGACTGAAAGGCTTGCAAACTGCGGATGTGCCCCTTATATTCAGTGACATGACTGAGTACAGCAGCCAATTCGTTCCCTTCCTGAGCACCGCGTGCGGTGCTGCGCTGCTGTGCGCCCTGTTCCTGCTGCTGCCCGGCCAGGGCAGCTAACCTCACACTACATTTCCGTACCCGAATTTTGCCGTTAACCCGGCGGATGCTGATATGCGTTTGTGCGCATGCAGTTGTCCGTACCCGACAGTCTGTCTAGACTGAGCGCAGAACAGGAATTACAGACATGAACACCGATAAACTTTATATATTTGATACGACGCTCCGCGACGGCGAGCAGAGCCCCGGTGCGTCCATGACCAGGGATGAAAAAATGCGCATAGCCAAGGCGCTGGAGCGCATGCGTGTCGATGTGATCGAGGCCGGTTTCCCGATTGCCAGTCCCGGCGATGCCGAAGCGGTGCGTGCCGTGGCTGAAATCGTGAAAGACAGCACCGTCTGCGGTCTGGCCCGGGCGCTGGACAAGGATATCGATGTGGCCGCCGAAGCCTTGAAGCCGGCGGCATCGGCCAGGATCCACACCTTCATCGCGACGTCCCCCATACACATGAAGGCCAAGTTGCGCATGGAACCGGATCAGGTATTGGCGCAGGCGATCCACGCTGTCAAGCGGGCGCGCAAGTACACCGATGACGTCGAATTTTCAGCCGAGGATGCGGGCCGATCGGAGTTCGATTTCCTGTGCCGTATCGTTGAAGCGGCGATCGATGCCGGTGCACGCACGATCAATATCCCGGACACGGTCGGCTACAATCTGCCGAGCCAGTTTGG
>JBJHCW010000036.1:0-2018 GCA_050486205.1 Gammaproteobacteria bacterium
GAAGCCTGCGAGGCTTTGGCGATCCCTCGAGCGGCGCCTTTCTGGCCGGTACGACCGTAGGCCTGATCGGCAAGTGGGTGATTGTTTTGGCGGGGCTGGTGGTTCTCTGGCGTCAGCAGCCCGGCATTTCTGTGGCGGCCACCGTAGTAACGGTATTTGCGCTGAATACCCTGGCCGCAATGGCAGCACCGATTTTAATTTCACGCCCGCGCTGATGTGCGGCTACAAGGTACTTTGAAATCATGGCAGCAGGTCAATACGAGAACGCTGGCGACTATATCCAGCACCACCTGGTAAACCTTACCTACGGTCGTATGCCTGAGGGCGCTGAATACTGTTACGGCGGTGGCGTGGCGGAAACCACCTATTGGAAGATTGCCGGTTGTGCCGCCGAAGCCGAAGCCATGGGTTTCATGGCTTTTCACGTGGACAGCCTGATGTGGGCCATCGGCCTCGGCCTGCTGACCATGGGCATGCTCTTCATGGCGGCCCGCAAGGCATCACCCGAAGCGCCGGGCCGTTTTCAGTGCTTCATTGAAATGATCGTCGACTTCGTTGCCGGGACCACCAAGGAGGTGTTCCACGGTCGCATGCTGCCCATTGCCCCCATCGCACTGACCATCTTCACCTGGGTCTTCATGATGAACCTCATGAAGCTGGTGCCGGTGGATCTGATCCCCTACCCCCTTGAACTGGCCGGTGTGGATTATCAGAAGATTGCAGCCACCACCGACCCGAACGTCACCCTGGGCATGGCATTCTATGTATTGCTGATGGTGGTCTACTACTCTATCAAGGTCAAAGGCTGGGGCTTCCTCAAGGAATTGTCCTTCACGCCGTTCAACACCTGGCTGCTGGTGCCGGTCAACCTGCTGCTGGAAATCATCGGTCTTCTGTCCAAGCCGATCAGCCTCGGGCTTCGTCTTTTCGGCAACATGTTTGCCGGTGAGGTGATCTTCCTGCTGATTGCCGCCTTGTTCAGCGCCGGTCTGGTGTACCTGCCGCTGGCCGCGGGTATCCAGGTACTGTGGGCGATCTTCCATATTCTGGTCATTGTCCTGCAAGCATATATCTTCATGGTGTTGACCGTCGTTTACCTGTCGATGGCACACGAGGACCACTGATTTTCGCCGGGTGCCGGCCTACCGGCATCCGGTTGAAAATGTGTTAAACCGCCAACCCCTAAACTTGTACAGATCTGACCCTAGGAGAAAACTATGATCTTTATCGCTGTTGCCGTGATCCTGGCCGCTGCCGCTATCGGCGCTGCATTCGGTATGTCCATGCTGGGCCGCACCCTGCTGGAATCCTCTGCCCGTCAGCCCGAGATGGCCCCGGCCCTGCAGACCAAGTTCTTCATTATCGCCGGTCTGGTTGAAGCTATTCCGATCATCAGTGTTGGTATCGCTCTGGTGCTTGTCTTCACTGTTGCTTAACAGCGCTTGGGCCCCTCGCCGGGGCTCTTCGCTTGCGTAAACCAACAAAAGACGAGGTAAAGTCGTGAACTTTAACTTAACCTTAATCGGGCAAATGATCGCCTTTGCGATCTTCGTCTGGTTCTGCATCAGGTTCGTCTGGCCACCGCTGCTGGGAGCCATTGAAGAGCGGCAGAAGACCATCACCGAAGGTCTGGCTGCGGCCGACCGCGCCGGTCGTGATCTTGAGCTGGCTCAGGAAAAGGCTACCCAAACCATGCGCGAGGCGCGCAAGGAAATAGCCCAGATCATGGAGGCTGCCAACAAGCGCGGTGCTCAGATCGTCGAGGAGGCCAAGTCCCAGGCCCGCGAGGAAGGTGAGCGTCTGAAAAAGGCCGCGCAGGCGGAAATCGAGCAGGAGTTGCAGCGCGCTCGAGAAGAGTTGCGCAAACGTGTTGCCGAGCTTGCTGTGCTGGGTGCCCAACGTATTCTCGAGCAATCCGTGGATACCGAAGCTAATCGTGCGCTCGTCGACAAACTGGCGGCAGAGCTGTAAGCGAGGTTTGACATGAGTGAACTGGGCACGCTGGCACGTCCCTATGC
>JBJHCW010000037.1:0-640 GCA_050486205.1 Gammaproteobacteria bacterium
CCCCGGGCGACTACCGTATCGTTGAGATTGACGGGTACGGCATTGAGCTTCGCCTGGAGGGCGATATCCTGATGTACCAGAACCAGGACAGGCCCGGAATGCTTGCATCCGTTGCAGGCACCCTCGCTGCCAAGAATATCAATATCGGAGCCCTCAGCCTGGGACGCGAAGGCAAAGGGACCAATGCCATTACAGCCGTGATTGTCGATAAGCAGCTCACCAATGATGAACTGCAGGATATTCATGAGCTGGAGGGAGTGAAAAACGTGAAGTATATTTCGTTTTCAGACCGATAGGCGCCCCGTATTCAGGATTTCCACAAAAACCGGAAGGGTTTAAGCACTTTGCCGGTTTTTTATTATTTATGTCAACACCTTTCGCAGATAGTGGGATGCATTCGCAACGGCAATGACGATCACGCCGCCCACCAGCGTATAGAGCGGCCAGGCTATGGTCAGCGGCTCACCGGGCAGAAACTGCTGCAGTGCACCCTCGACCATGAAGAGCAGGGAGATCAGTCCGGTAAAGAAACCGATCATCGCATCGGTTTTGTCCGGCTTGCTGAAGAGCCGTCCCAACATAAAAATTCCGAGGAGTCCGCCGTAGGTATAGGATGCAATTCCCAGGCCGAGCTCAACGA
>JBJHCW010000037.1:650-1994 GCA_050486205.1 Gammaproteobacteria bacterium
CACTAAAACCGGCAGGGTTTAAGCACTTTGCCGGTTTTTTTATTATTTATGTCAACACCTTCCGCAGATAGTGGGATGCATTCGCAACGGCAATGACGATCACGCCACCCACCAGCGTATAGAGCGGCCAGGCAATGGTCAGCGGCTCACCGGGCAGAAACTGCTGCAGTGCACCCTCGACCATGAAGAGCAGGGAGATCAGTCCGGTAAAGAAACCGATCATCGCATCGGTTTTGTCCGGCTTGCTGAAGAGCCGTCCCAGCATAAAGATTCCGAGGAGTCCGCCGTAGGTATAGGATGCAATTCCCAGGCCGAGCTCAACGATGGCCGGCTGATCGTCGCCCGACAGCTGCAGCCAGGTAAAGAGAAATGCGGATCCGGTGAGCAGTATCCCCCACCCGATGGTGGTCAGGCGTGAGATCCAGAGCTCTTGTGCCTGGTCCCAGTCGCGGCCAAATACCGGCTTGAGAAGATCGTAGGTCGTAGAGGAGGCGAGTGCATTGAGCGAGGAGCTGAGCGAACTCATGGCTGCGGCAAAGAGTGAGGCGATGATGAGCCCTGCAACGCCTACCGGCATGTGGTCTACGATGAACATGGCAAATATTTCATCCGTCGTCCGCAGGCCAAGTTCTGCGATATCGGCACCGGCATAGAATACATAGAGCATCAGACCGATGAAGAGGAAGAATCCAAACTGTGCGGCAGCTACAAAACCACTCCAGACGAGTGCTTTCTGACTCGATTTGAGGTCGCCCGTAGCAAGCAGGCGCTGAACGATCAGCTGGTCGGTACCGTGTGATGCAATCGAAAAGACCGCCCCGCCAAAGACGGCTACCCAGAAGACATACGGGTCGGCCAGGAACTCCTGCATGGAGAGTCCGCCGCCCCAGTTAAACATGGTAAATTTCCCTTCGCTGCCAATCAGGGCAAAGGCTTCACCCAGCCCGACCGGAAGCTTGCCCAGCATCAGCAAGAGGGCAAACAGCGCCCCGCCGATGTATACAACCATCTGCACCACATCCATCCAGATGACCGCTTTGATTCCGCCGATGAAGGTGTAAATGAGGGTGATACCGGCGATGACAGAGATCGCCAGCAGGTAGACGGCACCGTCGCCCCAGGTTTCAAAGACCCCGGCAAACCGGAACAGTATGGCAAGGGGAATGGCGGTGGCAAAGAGGCGAACGCCGTCGGCCAGCAGACGGGTGATGATGAATGTGGAGCTGGCTGCTTTTCGCATGCCCGAGCCAAAACGTTTTTCGAGAAACTGGTATGCGGTGGTCATCTCACCTTTCACATATGCCGGCAGGAACCAGATGGCCACGATGATGCGTCCCAGGATGT
>JBJHCW010000038.1:0-1990 GCA_050486205.1 Gammaproteobacteria bacterium
GGCACAGCCTGATGGGCGCCTTCAAGGGGCACAAATCAGGCCACGAGATCAACAATTTATTATTGCGTGAACTGCTGGCAACAGAGGCTGCGTGGGAGCTGATCAGCTTCGAGGATCAGGCGGTCATGCCGGTTTCCTTTGTGCAACCCGTCCCCGCGACGTGGTAGGGTAAGCAGTTTACGATTATTACAATTATGGTTGTTGCGCCGTCAGTGACGGGACAGCCGCAACAGCGTAGCACGCAGCCCGGGATCCTGGATGGACTCGGCGACATCACGTAGCAATTTTGCTGTGTCAGGTGATATAACCCGATGCGGTTTTTCGCAGGCGACTGGTTTGCTTTGTGGTACGGTTCTGATCCGGATTGATCGGATTACCTGCAAATCCGGTTCGCGGTGCAAAGCGTCCAGCATGTCGGGGACGAGGTAACGCAGTCTGGTAGCCCATGCTGCCGATTCCGCATGCAATATCAGGCTGTCGTCCAGAATGGCTGCGGCCCGACAATGCGGAGCGAGATCACGGGGCAAGATTTTCACCAGGCAGGACTGAGCCCGCTCCAATTGCTGTAATTGTAGGCATAATTGCCTGAGTTGGGGGTTTCTCAGCAGAATGGAAGCGATAGTCTGGGCGGACATGATTCGGGCAAAAAGATAATTAAAGATAATAATGAATACCCGTTGAGGCTGGGATAACAACAACAGCGTAATCCGTATGCAGTTTATTATACTCAACAATCCTCATGGTGCCGGTACGCGTGTGCGGCTCGGGCCGGTTCTGGGTTTGACCCTGGTGTTTTCCTTCCTGCTCCTGGCGGCGGGATTGTTTGCCGGCGGTGCGTATTTTGCCTATTCACAGCAGGAAAGGTCACTGACTCATTCAGGCCTGGGCGGGGTGGTATGGCAGCATGAACTCAGACAGCAACGCGTGATGTTGGAAGATGCCAGGGACAATGCAAGCCAGCAATTGAACGTACTGGCCGCACGCCTCAGCCATTTGCAGGGACATGTCATGCGTCTGGATGCTCTGGGAGCCAGGCTGGCTGCGATGGCGGAACTGGATGATTTCGATTTCAGCCTCGAAAATCCGCCCGGTATGGGTGGTCCCATGCCAGCCATGCAGAGCGACACGGACGTGAATGATTTTATCCGCGCCCTGGACGCGATGACGCTGAAACTGGATGCCCGCTCTGACAAGCTGGCGGCCATGGAGCGGCTGCTGCTGAATCGGAACCTGCGGGAAATTACGGTGCCTGCCGGTGTACCGGTCAAGAGCGGCTGGATTTCCTCCCTGTTCGGCATGCGCACCAATCCCATCAGCGGACGCCGGGAGGTGCATGAAGGCCTGGATTTTGCCGGACGTCCCGGCACCAAGATTCTGTCAGTCGCGGAGGGTGTGGTTACCTGGTCGGGCCGGCGGGGCGGTTACGGCAACCTTGTTGAAATCAGCCACGGTGAAGGATACGTAACCCGCTACGCGCACAATAAGGAAAATCTGGTCAATGTGGGCGAGCGGGTGGCCAAGGGGCAGCCCATTGCCCTGATGGGTTCCACCGGGCGTTCGACCGGCACCCATGTCCACTTCGAAGTGCTGCAAAACGGTAAAGCCGTTAACCCCAAGAACTATATTTCTGTAAACTAATCCCATTTTGCCAGTGTGTCCGCTGCCAAGGTGGCGGATAGCGTGTCATATACTCCTTCACACAATTATCGGATACCAGAATGATTGGCGGTTTTTTCAAGAAAATCGTGGGCAGTCGCAATGAACGCCTGTTGCGCCGCCTGCACAAGACAGTCGATCAGATCAATGCGTTAGAGGACGAGATTGCGGCGCTGGATGACGCTGCCCTGCGTAACAAGACAGACGAGTTCAAATCACGTTTGCAGCAGGGTGAAACCATGGATGATCTTCTGCCCGAGGCCTTCGCGGTCGTGCGCGAGGCCGGCAAGCGTACGCTGGACATGCGTCACTTCGATGTGCAGCTCATCGGCGG
>JBJHCW010000039.1:0-1968 GCA_050486205.1 Gammaproteobacteria bacterium
AATCTGCGGTGGGAATGCTCACGGACTTCATGAGCTGCTTGGCCCATGCTTTGTCAGCTTCCAGCCGCGCGGCGGCCTGCACCGGGCCAAAGACGTACCGCCCCTCACGCTGCAGGCGATCGGTGAGCCCCTGCGACAGCGGGTCTTCCGGGCCAATGACGATCAGGGAGATGTTGTTCTGGCGACAGAACCAGTCGATGGCGTCAGCGTTCTTGGTGTTCACGGTATCGACAGGCAGGTCGACATTTTCGCCCAGATCTGCTGTGCCACCGTTGCCAGGTGCAAAATACAGATTTCCGCAGCGTGGGGACTGGCGGATCTTCCAGCCCAGGGCGTGTTCACGGCCGCCGCTGCCGATGATGAGAATGTTCATGGTTTCCATGGGCAAAAGAGTAACGATTTCATTACAGGGTTGCGCAGGTCGTGGACAGGGATGCGCATCGACTGGCTTGACAATTTATGGGTAAGGCAACTTTGCCTATGGGAGGGCGAAGCCACCCCTTTCGCGTTCTTCGCATTTCATTTGGCAGCACGTGGCGATTGTTTTTTGGCGGCTTCATCCAGAAGACGTTGCACAGAGGTATGCCCCCCGCGCAGCCGCTTGACCGGTGCGCGTGTACGAGGCTTTTTGTCACTCTTCTTCAGGTAGGCCACCGCATCCCACAGCCCACGCAACTGATCGACCAGATACCGACGCATGGACGATTCATCACGCAGCTCAAACACCATCGCACCAAGATCCAGATACGACCAGATCATCAGTTCCCGTTTCATGTCGTAGAACAAACCATGCGTCGACACCTCAGCCACGCGTACCGATCCCTCCTGTGCCATCTGAGCCTTGACCACCTGCACCAGGTTGTACATCAATAAGCAGAAGGAAAACTGCAGCAGAATCCCACGCGGGGAACAGCCAATCAGGTGCGAAAGATTGAAGGTCTCAGTCACCTGCTGAAACATTTGTTCAATCCCCCAGCGGTGACGGTACAGCGATAAGAGATCCAACGCGGGAAACAATTGGCTGTCCAGAAGATCTGTCAGGACCACAACATCATCACCCCCGTCCCGCGACAGGGTCACCCGACGCAGCTTGCGAGCATGGGCACCCTTGCCCATCACCCCCAGCTCATCGGTTACTGGACGGCCCTGGTCGTCCTGGCGTATTTGTGTCGTTTCAACGGCAAAATTCAGTCCTCGGCGAATACGCACCACAAAGTGATCACCTTCACGCTGGGTCAGAAGACCCATGGTCGTAAGGTCAGAAAACTGACGATCCGCCATGAATAACGTGGGTGCCTCGACCACTTGATGGACTTGTGGCATCAGGATGGGAACCAGTGGGATGTCATTGGTCTGGCCATCGAGACTGTCACTCATGGCCAGAGCCAATCCTCGACGCAGATCCATGGCCACCAGCGCCTTGGCACCGAGCAGTTTGCCCGAAACGCCACGGGTACCGATCAGGCGCTTGGCTGCATTACGAATCCTTTTGCCATCGATGACGACCACCTGCAGGGCATCAAAGCAGGCCGGTAGCTCCACCGCTTGAGGCGCGATCAGATTCCTCAGCCGTGCAGTGCCGTCACGCAACAGAGCGCGACTGACTTGGACAGGGGTGTTGGCAAGCTTGCGGTAGTAACTGCTCTTGTGGGCGGCGAGCTGCTCCTCACGTTCCATTTCCATCATGGCACGATGAGCACTGCCTCCATGCTCGAGCAGAGCGGTACGCAGCAGGTCAAGACATTGGTCAAAAGTCAGCTCATCCTCATAGCATCGGCCGCGGTATCGCTCGAAGATGCTGGCGGTTACCTCGGCACTGAGGGTGTATCGCAAAAGTTCCAGCGTGGCACGTGCGAGGGGGAGCTTTTTGCGAAGTTCAGCAGGTGTTTTATGCATGTGCGTCTCCTAGGTTGCATAAAACATCGGCAAAACAATGCTTACATGCTTAGAAGAACGCGAAAGGGGTGG
>JBJHCW010000040.1:0-1897 GCA_050486205.1 Gammaproteobacteria bacterium
CTGCCGCGTCGAACTCCAGCAAAGTGACAGACGCATCATCACCCAGGCCGGTATTCAGATTGAGACCTGCCCGTTTCAAATCTGCGTAGGTCATTTCCGGCTTCGGGTTCGTGGTCACATAATCCCTGAATTCATCCGGCGAATGCTTCGTCTGGAATGCTACCGGCTCACCACTGGCCCAGCCATGGCGCTTGAAATAGTTGGCAACACTGCCAATGGCATCAACATGACTGTTGAGCAGATCGACCTGGCCATTGCCACTGAAATCGATCGCGTAATGCCGGTAACTGCTGGAGATAAATTGCGGAATACCCATGGCGCCGGCATACGAACCCTTGATGACCAGAGGATCCAGCCGCTGTTCCCGCGTCAGGATAAGGTATTGTTCGAGCTCGCGCCGAAAGAAAGCCGCACGCGGCGGATAATCGAAGGCCAGCGTTGCCAGCGAATCGAGCACTTTGTGCCGGCCTTTATGCGTACCATAACGGGTCTCCACACCTATAATCGCCACGACAATCTCGGGAGGCACACCGAAACTCTCCTCGGCCCTGGCCAAAGTCTCCGCGTGTTCCCGCCAGTAGGCGACACCGGCGTTAATGCGATCGTCGGTCAGAAAGATCTGCCTGTAGCGATGCCATGGCAACCGTTCGGCCGGCCTGGTTATGGCATCGATGACATCCTGGGTATAGTTAACATTGGCAAACAACCGGGACAGCTCCCCCTGATCAAATTCATGACTTTCAGACATTGAACGTATGAATTCATCCAGCTGATCCGGATCGAACTGTTTGGCATTTGCGGCACAACCGTGCAAGCTCATCAGTACTCCCACCCAAAGCATGAAACCAGGTATTTTCAGCATATGACTAATCCGATAACAGTCGTCGATTGGTATGTATGGCCATCAGTATGCCAAAACCCGCCATGATGGTAACCATTGCCGTACCACCCATACTGATCAGCGGTAACGGTATGCCAACAACGGGCAATTGACCTGAAACCATCCCTATATTGACAAAGATATAGACAAAAAATATTGAAATCAGTCCACCGGCGAGGAGTTTGCCAAACGTATCCTGCGCCTTGAGCGCGATCTGCAGACCACGTGCAATGACAAACAGATACAGGCTGACCAGGATCAGTACACCCACCAGGCCGAATTCTTCACTATAGACTGAGAATATGAAATCCGTGGATCGTTCCGGCAGGAATTCCAGGTGCGACTGGGTACCGTTCAACCAACCCTTGCCATACAGCCCGCCTGAACCTATCGCAATACTGGATTGTATGATGTGATAACCGGCACCCAGAGGGTCCCGTTCGGGATCCAGTAGCATGATAACCCGGTCTCGCTGGTAATCATGCATAAAATACCAGAGTACCGGTAACGAGGCGGCACCTGCCCCGGACATGAAGAAAATCAGCGTCCAGCTCAGGCCGGACATGAACAACACCGCAAAACCGCCTGCCGCCACCAGCAACGCCGTACCCAAATCGGGCTGTCTGGCAATCAGAATAACCGGGATCACAATGGCACATACTGAAATCAATGTGCGCCACAATGTCGGGGGCAATCTGGCACCTGACAGGTAGGTTGCCAATAGCATCGGTACTGCCAGCTTCAGTAGCTCCGACGGCTGAAAACTGAAAGGACCCAGCGCCAGCCAGCGTTGCGCGCCCTTGCCGGTATGGCCAAAGAAAAGCACCAATACCAGAAGTACAATACTGGCCATGTAGAACCATATCGACCAGCGTGAGAGCTGAGCCGGCGAGACCTGGGCAACCACCGCCAATACGCCGAAGGCGATCGCAAGTCTGATACCCTGGCGCATGACCGCATCACCGTCTTGTCCGCTGGCGCTATAAAGAATAACCAGGCCGAGACCGCTCAATGTCA
>JBJHCW010000041.1:0-1834 GCA_050486205.1 Gammaproteobacteria bacterium
CTTCGCCACCACCACCATGGCCGGCCGGATCAGACGCTGGTTCAGGCTGTAGCCCTTCTGCATGACCGTAATCACGGTACCGGGTTCAGCCTCGGCGCTCTCCTGCATGGAGACCGCCTCATGTTTTTCAGGATTGAATTTCTCGCCCAGCGGGTCGATCTCCTCGACGCCGAACTTGCCGACCACGTCGAGAAATTTTCTCAGTGTCAGTTCCATACCCTGACGCAGACCGTCGGCATCGCCCGAGGTGTCAGCGGCATTGATACCGAGTTCCAGGCTGTCGATCACCGGCAGCAATTCATTGACGAATCGCTCCAGGGCATACTTGTGCGCGTTTTCTATGTCACGCGTGGTACGCTTGCGCAGGTTGTCCATTTCCGCCTGCACGCGAGCCAGTTTGGCCCAGTTTTCTTCCGCGGTCTGCTGTGCAGCCTGCAGTTGTGCCTGCAGATCGCTGGTGTCATCAGCCACGGCTGAATTGTCTGAATCGTCTCTGTTCACTGTCGTATCCGTTGTTGTACTCTTGCCCGTGGCTTCCGCGTCGGAACCCGGATGCATGTCCGGCATGTCGTCTTGCCGTTCCCGTACCGGTTCGCCGCCGGTACCGTTACCGGCCTGACTGGTATTTGCTTTCTGTGCCCGGGATTCATTCATCATGACTGACCTCATGGTTAGCGAGACAAAAGAATACCTCTGACCGCCGTTGCAGCCTGTCCTGAAGAAAATGGGGTTCAGGTCCGGGAATTCAAGGCCGTGCCCAGCATCCTGGCGGTCACGTCCACGATGGGCACTACCCGCTCGTAGGGCATCCGGGTTGGTCCGATAACCCCGAGCACACCCAGTATCTCGCCCTCGACTTCGTAGGGCGAAGTCACCACGCTGCAGGCATCCAGCACGTCATAGCCGGATTCTTCACCGATAAATATCTGCACACCTTTGGCGTGGATAGCCTGGTCGAGCAAATGCAGGATATCGCGCTTCTGGTTAAAGGTCTCGAACAACTTTTTCAGCTTTTCCACGTCGCACAGTTCTGCGATTTCCATCAGATTCGTCTGTCCGGCCAGCACGTAATCACCATGGACGGTGTCACCGGACATTGCAGATTGGGCCATTTCAATGGCCATTTGCATGATCTGATTGACGTCTTCCTTGGTTTTTTTCAGTTCCCGCAGAACGTCCTGACGCACGCTGTTCAGATCCTTGCCGATAAAGCGACTGTTGAGGTAATTCGAGGCCTGTTGCAGCTCCGCCATGGTGTAGGGTTTGGCGGTCTGAATGATGCGGTTCTGGATCTCGCGATCGCTCATGACCAGGATCACCAGGATCTTGTTTTCCGACAGCTTGACGAATTCCAGATGCTGCAGGGATTTATGCTCCGTACGCGGCAGCATGACGATACCTGCCAGATGCGTGATCTCGGACAGCATCGCCGAGGTCCGCTCGAGGAGTATCTTGACATCACTGGCGCCGTCCAGCTCTTCGGCAATACGGGCCACTTCCTGACTGTTGAGCCTGTTGATGCGCATCAGGCTGTCGACAAAGAACCGGTAACCCTTGGCCGTGGGGATGCGGCCGGCCGAGGTATGCGGCGAGGTAATCAGACCCATGTCTTCCAGGTCAGCCATGACGTTGCGAATCGTGGCCGGACTTAAATCCAGCGACGTCTCACGCGCGAGCGTGCGTGAACCCACCGGCTGGCCGTCCTGAATGTAATGCTCGACCAGCGCCCGGAACAGATACAGGCTGCGCTCGGATAATTCCTTGTCTGACCTGGGCTTGGGCATATTTGGTAACGACTGTCAGTAAACGCTATGAACTGAATTTAGCACTCTGT
>JBJHCW010000042.1:0-1826 GCA_050486205.1 Gammaproteobacteria bacterium
GTGCCGACCCCCGGGCCATCATGCAGAATACCGTGCCTACGGCGGCTTCTGTTATTTCAACAATGCCGCGATAGCCGCACAAATACTCTCGGAAAGCAGCAAGGTTGCCATCCTGGACATTGACTATCATGCCGGCAACGGTCAGCAGGCTATATTCTATGATCGCAGTGACGTATTGACGTTGTCATTGCACGGCCGGCCAAGAGATCACTACCCCTATTTCTCAGGCTATGCCGACGAACAGGGAGAAGGGGCCGGTAAGGGTTACAATCGTAATTTTCCGTTGGCCGACCTGATCGGTGATGATGCTTATACCGGCACCCTCGCCAGGGCGCTCGAACTGATCCGGGACTTCAAGCCTACATGGCTGATCGTTGCACTGGGTTATGACACCATGCGCGGCGATCCGACCGGCAACTTCGATCTGTCTGCACAGGGATTGCAACGTATCGGAGAGGCTATAGGCAAGCTGGAGTTACCGGTACTGATCACACAGGAAGGCGGTTATGCTTTAAGGAATCTGCGCCGTGGAGCACGCGGTTTCTTCTCCGGTTTATTGACAGGCTGGTATCTGTAGATCAATCCCAGAACCGATTTCAGATTGTGCAGTCTTATAAACGGACTTAACAATCTGGGAAGGCTGTACATGTCTACTACAAACTCACGGATTCGCTTACCTGCATGCCTGCTGGCATGTGCCATGGTCATGCTTAGCGGCTGCCAGACCACGCAACCCATGCAAACGGTCGATTACGTAGATCTTGAGCGCTTCATGGGCGACTGGTACGTGCTCGCACACATTCCCGCACGTGTTGAGCGCAATGCTTACAATGCCATTGAGTCGTATCGGCTGGCGGCGGACGGGACCATAGAAACCACATATCGGTTCAACGATGGCAGGTACGATGGTCAGGAAAAAGTAATGAAGCCCCGAGGTTTCGTGCGCGACACCGGCACAAATGCCGAATGGGGCATGCAATTCGTCTGGCCAATCAGTGCCGAATACCTGATCATCTATCTGGATCCCGAATATTCACAAACCATCATAGGACGTAGCAAGCGCGACTATGTATGGATCATGTCACGTGATCCTGAAGTGAGCGCGGAGGAATACCGGAGACTGGTCAGTTTTGTAGCAGAAAAGGGCTATGATACGGCTGAGTTGCGAAAAATACCGCAGCAAGCGGCCAAGCAATAACCGACTATCAGGGTATCGTCAACCGAGTAAGCACCAGGCTGTATACATGGTGCGCCCCCAGCAAAAGTTTACTGGCGGAACCTGGACCAGGCTTTTTCCAGGCCCGACTTCATCGCCTCGAATGCCTTTTCCACTCCCTTGCGCAGATCATCCCAGGCATCATCCGACGCCTGCTGCAATTTTGCCATTTTCTCCATGGCCTCGTCCCGCTGCCGGCGTAATTGCCTGAGATGTTCCTCATACTGCACCCGGGCGTCGGCACTCGCCTTGTCTATTTCGGCCTGTAGCTTGTCAAGCTCCGCATTCCAGGCATCGATCTGCGCCTTGAGCTTCCGTATATAGGCATCTCTGTCACTCATGATCCCGCTCCTCCTGGTTAATGACTGACTTGACCCGGCGGCAGACTCTAACCGAAGTTGATCTTGGCCTCCAGGTTCGTGCGCGAATCGGCATTGGCCAGGGCTTCTTCCAGTTCAATTCGGCCTTCCTTGTAGAGACTGAACAATGCCATGTCGAATGTCTGCATGCCGCCTGCGCCGCTGGTTTCCATGGCCGGGCGAAGTTCATGTATATCACCTTTCAGGATCAGTTCGGCGATATGCGGTGTATTGATCATGACTTCTATCGC
>JBJHCW010000043.1:0-1825 GCA_050486205.1 Gammaproteobacteria bacterium
TCGAAACACAGTTCGGGAAGTCGGTGGTATTTGCGATGGACGTCAGCTTTGCTACACTTCATCCAAACGGTCTCCTTTGGTTTTTTTGGGCGGTGTGGTGCCACCAATTTTACCAAATGCGAGGCCGTTTTTTTATATTGGATAAGCGGACCTACCTGACTTTTTCCTTGTCGCTCGATCGCACCTCCGGTGGGGTTTGGGAACCCTCTCGGAAAAGCGGTTTCAGGCGATAAATACAGTGGTTCCATGACAAATATGCCGGGTTTTTATGCAACTATTGAGAAAACATTAAATAACGCGATAATACACCTGAACAAATTGCTTCGAAACGTACCGCAAGAAGACACTTAACCCAATCGTTGCATAAATTTTTCAAATTTTGATCAAGCGGCGCGCTGAAGATGGTTCAAATAATGCAACAACTCGGATTCGACAGCAGGATTGGTGCTCAGGGTGAGCGTCAATTTTCCCTGCGGTCGAGTAAGTCTTCCGGCGCGCTGAATCAGTTTCCGCCTCAAGGTGTCGATTTGTTCAAAGCGCCACAAGGGCGCGCGTTTATCCGTGGTTTTACGCGCCGGCTTGTGAGCGCGCATCTGCATTTCCCTGTTGAGATTGTGCGCCAGCATCGCCGCGAGCATATACACCTGGTTGCCCGCCAGTCCGCGCGTGGGCACATAGTCCATCTGCGCCTGGGATTTGAGCTCGGCAAAAATGCCCTCCTGGGCGCCGCGACCATTGTGATAGGTCAGCACGTTACGGGCGGACACCGTTTTGTTGGTGACAATCACCTTGAAGTCGTAACCGTACTCATAGGGGATAAACAGGTCCAGCTGCACGGGGTCTTTGTACTGCCTGCGGTTGCATTGACGCAGGAACACAAACCGGTGGCGACGGTTCCAGCTTTTGGGTTTCCAGTCCGATTCAAAGAAGCTCCATTGGCCATTCAGGCGGTGCCAGCGTTGGCGACTTTCGGCCATGCCCTTGAGAGCGGCAAAGCGCTCGAAGGGTACGCTGATGGTGAACTCCACCCGCTGTGCTTCCAGCATCCGGACAATGGCGTCGCTGAAGAAGGCGCTGTCCATGCGCACTTCGATGACACAGCGGGGCAAGACCTCACGTACAGCCTGTATGCAGTGCTGAATGAAGTCCTGCGCGTCCCGCGAGTCGTGGACATTGCCTGGTCGGTGCCACACGTCCAATGCCTGCCCGAGTTGGGCAACGGTACAAAACAGCGGATAGTAGCTGCGTTGGCCTTTCTTCTTGCGGTTAAAGCCCACGGCGGCGCCTTCGGCGAAACGTCCGGTGGCAATCACCGAGCCATCGAAGTCCAGGGTGACGCGACGCAGGGCTTGTGCCTGGAGCCGGTCCAGGACCAGTTTGCGATTCAGGTCTCGCAAGTGCGCAACACTTTTTCCATCCATCCCGGCCAGGGTGCGGCTGAGAGTGGCGACATCGGGCAGGCGCTCAACACCCAACACGCGTTTGACCATGGGGTCATCCTGGTAATAGCGCAGATCCTTCAGCCGCCGATAGCCCAGCAGCAGGTGAACGACGAGCAGCATCGCCACCAGCCCGTGCCCGAAGATAGGGCTGACAGTCAGGTGGCGGAAACAGCGATTGAGTCGGTTACGCAGGCCCAGCTGGGCAAACAGGGCCTGGAAGAGGATCAACCCGGAATACGAAGTCAGTTTTTGATCCTCGAAACACAGTTCGGGAAGTCGGTGGTATTTGCGATGGACGTCAGCTTTGCTACACTTCATCCAAACGGTCTCCTTTGGTTTTTTTGGGCGGTGTGGTGCCACCAATTTTACCAAATGCGAGGCCG
>JBJHCW010000044.1:0-1823 GCA_050486205.1 Gammaproteobacteria bacterium
GGTGTCTGTTATACTGAGGCAATACTGCCCTCCGGCAAGATTGGTGATCAGCGGAATTTGCTGACCGCTGCTCCAGGTGTAGCTGTATGAGCCACTACCGCCTGTTACCAACACCCCGAGCTGTCCGTTGGCTGCTGCGGGATGGGTGGGCTGTACCAGGTGGTTCAGCTGGATAATGATGTCGTCGTAAAGGCTCACTTCAAAGCCGGCACTTTGTGTGCAGCCGTTGATATCGGTAACCGTAACGCTGTACTGGCCGGCCTGGGTGGTGGACAGGCTCAGGCCTGTGCTGCCGTCATTCCACAGGTAGCTCACAAAGCCCCCGGAAGCTGTTATCACGGCCGGCTGTCCGGGACAAACTACGGCATCCCCGGTAATCACGGGTTCCGGCAGGGGATGCACCGTGACCTGGGCAGTTACCAGGCTGTCGCAGCCATTAACCGCCGTAAATACGGCATGGATCAGCGTATCGCTGAATACGGCCAGCCCCAGTACACTGTCGCCGTAACACACGGTTGTGCTGAACTGGGTGGCGGGTATGTCCAGCACTTCAATCTGATAAGTGTGTAGACTGTCGCAGCCGTTAAGTGCCGTATAGGTAATGGTAAACACGGTGTCAGCGGTAAAGGTCTGACCCAGTACTTCGCCCTGGCCGCAGAAACTGAACTGGCTGCTACCGGCAAATACGGGCAGCACCGTCACCTGGGTGTTTACCGTGCTGTCGCAGCCCGACACGCTCATGTAGGTATTCATCAGCAGGGTATCGGCCGTCACCGTTACGCCCAGCACTTCAGTGCCGGAGCACACGGTGATCTCTTCGGTGAGGTTGTACACCGGCAGGATGCCCAGCTGGTAGTGCACCACACTGTCGCAGCCGTTGGCGGCAGTGAGCGTGTCCTGTATGAGTGCTGGAGCAGTATAGGCTGTACCCTGAAATAAGCTTCCGCTGCAGATCAGCGTATCCACTATGGTGAGGGGGGCGTGCTGCAGCACGGTAACCTGAGTAATGTAGGTGCTGTCGCAGCCGTTGGCTGCAGGCCATACTTCGGTAAACACGGTATCGGCAAACAGGGGAATGCCCAGCCAGGATTCACCGGCACAAAGGCTTACATTGTCCACCACCACGGGTGATACCGGAGCGATGATATTGCGCATCACTACGCTGTCACATCCCAGTGTGGTCTGCAAGGTATCGTGCCACACGGTGTCAGCAGTGATCAGGGTGCCCAGATAGAAGGTGCCGCTGCATACAGTTTGCTCATCCACGGTAAAGGGAGTGGGGGCTATCTGAATGATAGCAGTCAGCAGGCTGTCGCAGCCATTGACTGCAGTAAAGGTCAGGTTCAGGGTGTCGTCAGTAAAAAAAGTCATGCCAAACAGACTGTCTCCCGGACAAAGCAGGTAATGCTGGGTCACTTCAGGTACGGGCAGCACGCTCACCTGGGTTATCACGATGCTGTCGCAGCCGGTACTGATGGCCGGCAGGGTATCGGACACCGAAAAGTCGGACCATACGGGCTGGCCCAAGAACTCATCACCCGGGCACAATTCAACCGGAACGGTGGTGATGAGGGGCTGAATAACAGTGATGTTGTACACAACTATGCTGTCGCGGCAGGGATTGGAGCTGGGATAGGTAATAGGGACAAAGGTGCTGCTGAAGTAAGGTGTGCCGTTGAAGCTGTCTCCCGGACACAGGGTCACAAAATCGAAACTCTGTATGGGATCGGTAGTGGATACCAGTACCAGTACGTTCAGGATGGTGTCGCACTGGCCGTTGACACCGGGCAGGGTATCGGTAAATATGGTGTTGTGGTTAAAAA
>JBJHCW010000045.1:0-1709 GCA_050486205.1 Gammaproteobacteria bacterium
CCAGTTCGGAATAGAGATAGTTCAGTACGCAGTTGCAGCTGAACGTCACGTCATGTTCCAGCTTCGGCAGTGCCGACGTAAATGACTTGACGTAATCAGATACCGGCGTAGCCAGTTTGTATTCCACGCCGCTGAAGACGGGCGCATAAAAGGACACCGTCTTCTTATCCTTGTCAATGGCCTGAATGGAAACATTGATCAAGGCGCCGGAATAATCGGCAACCAGTGGCTGCTTGGTGTCCACATTGTGTTCCAGCAGGTAGTCGGCAAAGCTTTGTTCCACGCCATTGACCAGGCAGGTGTCCACCGAGAAACCGGTCTTGGGAAATTCAAAGGTATCGCCATCACCCTGTTTCTGAATGTTGACGATACCGATATGCGCGGACTTGCCGGGCTTCAGGGCAACGTGCATGACGACCGCATTGTCGGTTGACATCTCACCGGTGCCGCCGTTGAAAACACAAGGGTTGACCTTGCCGAGGTCGTCAAGGTGCAGACCGGTTACCCAACCGGCAATCGGCTTGATGAACATGTCCTCGTATTCAGGAGCATGTTGCGCATATTGCAGGTGCAAATCGGTAAACGCCGGAATGAGAATAATCGAAAAGCCGTCTTCCGGTGCGTCCTTGGCAACATTATGAATTGTGCCGGTATTGTAGAACTTGATCTGAATCTTGCGTGCAAGAGTAGGATCCAGTTCGGTGACAAAGATCTGATCGCGTGTTGTCTTGCCACCATCCTCGGTCATGAAGTAGGGGATGGAACCACCGATCCAGCGGCCCTTGGGCAGTTGTTTCAGTAATTTCTCATCACCTGCAAGCCACAGGACCTTGCCACTCTCGATGGCAGCTTTGGTCTGTTCGACGGTGTACATTTTCTGATGCATGAGTTCAGCCATTATTTTTCTCCTCTCCCACTCAAGCGGCCCGTAGCTGTGCAAGCTCAGCCTGATGCTTGTTCTGATGTTTAATGAAATACTGTCTGAGAATCTTCGCACCCGCGAGCCGTGAAGCCTGGCTCGGATTGTTTTCTATCGATATGCGTATGCGTTCCAGCATCATCTTGAGCCCGACGGCATCGGTGATGATTTCAAACTCCCCATTGATCAGCCGTTGCCAGCTCGGGTGATTAATGTCAGGAATGGTCGTGTCCTGTGCAGTACCGCTGCTCGAGACTGTTTCAACGGCAACCGGGGCGAGGTCGTTAAGTGCCCGAATCTCGGTCGCATGCCGATGCCGGTTCTTGAGGAAGTATTGACGCAGGATCTTGGCGCCGGCGGCACGATTCGCCTGGCTGGGATTCTTGGCGATGGCCTGCCGGATGCGTTCCAGCAACATTTTCAGGCTGACGGCATCGGTGTGAATGCCGATTTCACCGTTGATCAGGCGTTGCCAGTTGGGATGGTTGTCAGCGGGTATCTGCAACGTGGCGGAGGGTGCTGCCGCTCCTCCGGTCACTGCAGCGCCTGAAGTCAGCTGCCGAATTTCCCCGGCGTGGCGATGCCGGTTCTTGAGGAAGTACTGGCGCAGGATCTTGGCGCCGGCTACCCGGTTGCCTTCGGTGGGGTTTTTGGCGATGGCCTGCCGGATGCGTTCCAGCAGCATTTTCAAACTGACAGCGTCGCTTTCGATACGAATATCGCCCGCAATCAGCTTTTGCCAGACGCTGTCATTTTCACCCGGCAGAATCTGTGAAACACCGGTATGCGC
>JBJHCW010000046.1:0-1703 GCA_050486205.1 Gammaproteobacteria bacterium
CTTCCTTGCACTGGGGACACAGCACCCGCACCAGCCGCTGGGCCATCACCGCGTTGACGGTGGACGTCAGCAGATAATCCTCCAGCCCCATGTCGAGCAGACGGGTAATGGCCGAGGGGGCATCATTGGTGTGCAGCGTGGACAGGACGATATGCCCCGTCAGGGCGGCCTGAATGGCGATACCGGCCGTCTCGCGATCACGCATCTCGCCGATCATCAGGACATCCGGGTCCTGACGCAGAATGGACCGCAGCGCGTTGGCGAAATCCAGCCCGACCCTGGCGGCCGTCTGGATCTGATTGACGCCACTGATCTGATATTCGACCGGATCCTCCACCGTCAGGATCTTGCGGTCCACGGTGTTCAGCCGTGCCAGCGCCGCATACAGGGTGGTGGTCTTGCCGCTGCCGGTGGGACCGGTCACCAGGAAAATGCCATTGGGCCGCTCGAGCACGGCCTTGAAATCCCTCAGCACTGGCCCCGAAAGGCCCATGGCATCCAGGTCGAGGTTCATGCTCTGCTTGTCCAGAATGCGCATCACCACGCTCTCACCGTGGAGCGTCGGCACGGTGGACACCCTCAGATCGATCGCCCTGCCCTGCAATCGCAGCTGGATGCGACCATCCTGTGGCAGTCGTCGTTCGGCGATATTCAGTTTGGACAGGATCTTCAGGCGGGAAATGACGGCAGGCGCGAGATGAACGGGCGGCCTCTCCACCTCCTGCATGACGCCGTCGATGCGAAATCGTATCACCAGCTCCTGGTCGAAGGGCTCAACGTGAATATCCGATGCGCGATGCTCCAATGCCCGGCTGAACAACGAGTTGACCAGCCGGATGACCGGTGCCTCGCTGGCCAGGTCGCGAAGGCGCTCCACATCGTCTTCCCGGACGCCCTCGGCGGAGGCCGGCAGCTCATCAATGGCATCCTGGCCAGAACCCTTTTGGCCGGCAAACAGGTGTTGCCAGGCCGCCTCCAGCTCCGACGGCAGCGCCAGCACCACCTCGACCGGTCGGCCCAGCGCCAGCTGCAGTGCCTGGATCGCGAACTCATCGGTAGGGTCTGCCATGGCGACACGTACCGATTCGCCGACTTCATCCAGAGGCAGCATCTGCTGTTCACGCAAAAAGGCCGGTGACACCAGCCCGTCATCGATCAACGGGATGGCCGGAAAATCGGCGGTGCGAACCAGTGGATGACCGAGACGGTTGGCCAGCAGATCGGCCAGATCCTTCTCCGATACGAGGCCGAGGCGGGTCAGTATGTTGACCAGCTTGCCTCCGGAGAGTTTTTGAACTTGCAACGCCCTCTGCAGATCAGACTCCGACAACTTGCCGGTCTCAACCAGCCACAGTCCTGGATGCTGCATCAACGGCCCTCGAAGAATGGGCGGAGCGGGTTTGTACTGGCCACCTCACACCACCTTTGTCGTTATTGCTTGCGCGGAGTGAAATACGTTACTCATCAGAAAGGTAGTCCAGTTCCCGGGGTTGGGCAATAGCAAAGACAGCACTGCCGAGCCGGCAGCCCCAACGACCACCAGCAATCGCGGCAAGCATCGCTGATTCGTGTGACAGTTTCAGGTCAACCACGAGTAACAAGGACAGCGTGGGCTGAAAGGCTTTGACTGTCCTGCGGGATAAACCACAACGGCGTCGAACCCGGCTCCTGCCGCCCCCAAGGGATTCGGACAGGAGCACGGG
>JBJHCW010000047.1:0-1637 GCA_050486205.1 Gammaproteobacteria bacterium
GCCCAGCAATTGCCGTTCGGCGGCCGTGGCAGCGGGTTCGTCATCCGCTGTCTGGCTGTTCAGCTTGTCATGGAAATACAGTGCGGTCAGCCGCACACGCTCGGCGTGCTCAGTATCGACACTGTAACGTGTCTGCAGATCGACCACCGTCTCATCACGCACGTCCTGTTGCTGGCTCCGGCCAATCAGCTCGAATAACAGGCCTTCACGCAATGCCCCTTCAGAAACGCCAATCTGATCGAGTTGCAGGGATTCGAAAATAGCGCTGAGGACGGCGACACCGCCGGCAAAAACCGGCCGTCGCTTGTCGGACAGCCCTTCGAAATGCAGCTCTTCATAATGTCCGGCATTCACCAGTGCATCGTGAAGCGCCAGCAAACCCTCGTGGGTAATGCCTTTCTGACTCCAGTTCTGCAAGCTCAGAACACGATCAATAGCCAGGATGGTGCCGGAGCTGCCGATGGCGGACTCCCAGCCCATGCGCTTGTATTGTGACTCCACAGCCTCCAGTTCCTGGCGCGCGTGGAGTATGGCGTTGCGTAATTTTTTGGCAGTAATTTTCCCATCCTGGAAAAAAGTCTGGGTCATGCCGACGCAGCCCATGTACAGACTTTCCGTCAGCAATGGCCTGAAATCCTTGCCGATGATCAGTTCGGTGCTGCCACCGCCGATGTCAATGACCAGACGCTGTTCATGTTCCTTGTATACGGTATGTGTCACGCCCAGATAAATCAGGCGTGCTTCTTCGCGTCCGGCAATGATCTGAATGCGGTGTCCCAACGCACGCCGGGCCCGGTTGAGAAACTCACTGCTGTTTCTGGCCTGACGCAGTGCGTTGGTGCCTACGGCACGTATGTTGGCTGCCGGAATTTCACTGATACGTTGCCCGAAGCGCTCCAGGCAGGCGATAGTCCGGTCCATGACTTCGTCGCAAAGATTGCGGTTATCATCCAGTCCGTCTGCAAGCCGCACCATTTCCTTGAGCCGATCGATGATCTGCACGCGCCCGTCAGCATACTTCGCCACGACCATGTGAAAGCTGTTGGATCCCAGATCGATAGCGGCAAAGATTTGCGGTTCCTGGTCCGGCTTCATCTGTGAGTTCCACGTGCAGGCGAAGGGAGATTACGTGGAATCCCGGTATGAGTAAACCACAGCATGCTCCCTCAAGGGGGAGGTTCCTTTACAATGCCTGTCTTATTGGAGACAAGCCTTGCCGGTTGACGGAATCATGACAACTCGAACCCTGCTGATTATGCGGCATGCCAAGTCGGACTGGGATAGCGCGGCGACGCGGGATTTTGACCGGCCGTTGTCCAGGCGTGGTCAACGTGATGCACCGCAGATGGGCACTTGGCTGCGTCAGCAAGGTTACCGGCCGCAACGCCTGATCTGTTCGCCGGCCTTGCGTACCCGTCAGACTGCGGATGTGGTTGCTCAGTCGATTGAATACCCGCACAGCGATATCGTTTATGAGCCGCTGATCTATGAAGCCGGTTTGCCGAGCCTTTTGACTGTGCTGGAGAAGCATGCGAATAACGCTGACTCACTGATGCTCATCGGTCACAATCCCGGCGTGGATGAGCTCGTGACTTACCTGGTCGATCGCCCGCCACCGCGCTCTGCCAGCGGCAAGC
>JBJHCW010000048.1:0-1611 GCA_050486205.1 Gammaproteobacteria bacterium
CCGGCACGAATTATCGTTGGGTTAATAAGCGGCACAGGGATGTGCCGCCATTGGCCGTAGGCCAATGCAAGCCCCGGAAATACCAGGAATTCGACGCAATTCCGCCAGTATTTCCGGGGCGCGCATGTAAATAGGTATGGATACCTATTTGCATGCCTGGTTGATAGCCGTTTTACCCTGGTGTGCTGACGGGTATCGCTGCGCTCAACCCATCCTAGGGATCGAGCCCTTCCCGCGGGTCTTATCTCAAGCGAGCTGGTCATGGCGTCAGCATGCGCCTGAATCACACCGGTGAGATGATAACCCCGTGAATGGTAGGATGGGTTGAGCGTGGCGATACCCATCAACAATGCAGCCATGATGAAAACGAACGATGGGTATAGCCACGCTCAATGTATGTCGGGAAGACAACCGGATACCCATTCCACGGCCGTGGCCATAAAGTGAACAAATCGTTCCAGGTTTTGTTGAATACCCCCAGCGAAGCCCCTATAATTGCGCCCCGCTCATGGGGGAGACTTCCCCTGGTGGCATGGCAGTACCCACGGAGGTCCCGGTGGCGGGCAAGCTGAACACCATCGCCAAGCCTCCCCTGTTGCGGATGACCGCAATCGAACTGCTGGTGCTGGTGGCTGTGGCGTTGTTGATACTGCCCCTGGGCAGGTACCAGGCTCAGTCCCTGCTGGCGGGTGGGTTGATACATATAGCCGGTGGCACCTATTTTGCCATGCTGTCCTTTCGCCATCGCGGCGCGACCCGGATGGCCAGCGCGGTACAGCAGATGTACCGCGGCGAGATGGGGAAAATCGTGCTGACAGGGGCCCTCTTCGTGCTGGCCTTTGTCACTGTCAGGCCCCTGGAGGTCGTTGCGCTGTTTGCTGGCTACGGGTTGATGATCGCGGTTCACGCGCTGATCGCCGGCACAATACTGAAACAGTATTCCCCCTAGAATTCACGAAACCGGCCTTCAAGAGAGACCAGGATCAATGGCTGCAGAGCTGACCACCACGAGTTATATCCAGCACCACATGCAGAACCTCACCTATGGTCGCCACCCGGATGGCACCTGGGGTTTCGCCTTCTCATCCCAGGAAGCCGCCGACATGGGGTTCATGGCCTTCCATCTGGATTCCCTGGCCTGGTCCGTGGGTCTCGGCATTCTGTTCTGCTGGCTGTTCCGCCGCGCCGCCCGCCGCGCCACCAGCGGCATCCCCGGCAACTATCAGAACGGCATCGAGATGATCGTCGAGTTCGTCGGCAACACGGTCAAGGAGAGCTTTCACGGTCGCAGCAAGCTGATCGGACCCCTCGCCCTCACCATCTTCGTGTGGGTGTTCCTGATGAACCTGATGGATCTGGTGCCCGTCGACCTGATTCCCTACAGCGCCCAGTTGTTTGGACAGTATGTGCTGGGCATGGACCCGCACGATGTCTATTTCAAGATCGTACCCACCACCGACATCAATGTCCCCATGGGACTGGCTCTCGGGGTGTTCGTGCTGATGATCTTTTACGGCTTCAAGGTCAAGGGGCCGGCCTATCTCAAGGAATTCGTGCTGCACCCCTTCAACCACTGGATCTTCATCCCCATCAACCTGTTCATGGAAGTGG
>JBJHCW010000049.1:0-1576 GCA_050486205.1 Gammaproteobacteria bacterium
CTTTTGCTGCTGATTCATCCACTCGCGCTGGTGCGCGGCGACTTGTTCGGACCAGTCTGACATTGATCATCATCCCTCAAGTTTTCCGGCGGTGTTACTGGCTGGAGTACCTCAGGCGCTCAATTGCTGTTCGTCCACCGCGCCCTATACCAGCCGGGCCAGTTGATAAATAGCGGCGAGGTTGTTCAGCCGCACGCGTCGCCGCTCCGTGGTCAGAAAGCCCTGTTCCTGCAGACGGCTGAATGTGCGCGAAACGGTTTCGGTTGTCAGATTCAGATATTTACCCATGTCACTGCGCGACATCGGCAAAATGAAATCGGTTCGACTGCAACCACGGCTACTTTCGAAGTTTGACTGTTCTACCAGGAAGGCAGCCACACGTTCTTCTGCCGAGAGCCGCTCGAACTGCAGCAGGCCGGTTAACCGGTGAATTTCCTGGCTCATGCCCAGCAACAATTGCTGCTGTATGCTGGTAGAACCGCGGCAGGCATTTGCAACAGTCTTTCTATCTATGGCTCTGATTGCGGTAGAGTCTATTGCCATGATATTGCAGCTTGCACGGCCATTTGCCAGCGCCTCAAAGGCCAGCAAATCACTCGACCGGTAAAACGCTACTACCTGCTCATCGCCATCCAGGGCGACGATGCTGCTTTTCAGCACACCGCCGCAGACGATATACAGGCAGTTGACGGAATCACCCATCTGATACAGATATTCGCCGCGGCGCAGATTGAGTACATTGCCAGGCAGGTTCCTGATATCACTTGCTTTGCTCGCGGCCGGTGCATCGAAATCAGGCGCGGTAAAGTGCCCAGGGTGCTTATATTCATGACTAGTTGATAGCGTGTGTGCATTTATCATGTTTCTGTCCCTATCATCTCTTTTGTGTTGCGCGACTTGATATCGCACCCTCAGCATGGCAATTGCTGCTGACTAAGACTTTAGGGAAACGAGACGGCGGCGGGTATAAGGGAATGTACGTATGCGCGGGCCCGTGGCGGGCAGCGCCGGCATTACTGGATGGGAGGGGTCAGTACCTTATTGATTTCAGACAGTAAATGGCTGTCTTCGAACGGCTTGGTCAGTATGGCCCGGACGCCGGAGGCGCGGATGCGGCTTATCATGCGTTCGTCCGGGTGGGCGGTAATGACGATCACCGGCGTATCATTGCCCTCCGAACGCATATGCTCCAGAAGATCCGCTCCGGTCATGCCGGGCATTTGCAGGTCCAGCACCATGCAACAATTATCCCTTTTCGGGCAATGAGTTATGTAGTTTTCCGCGGAACCATAAGTTTCCACTTGCCAGCCGGCAGACAGCATCAACAAGGACAGTGCATTCCGAACAGCTTCGTCGTCTTCCACGATATGGACGACAGGCCATTCTGCCACCTGATTCTGCGCACTGTTGCCCGGCGTCTGCGCGGGACGTGACGCCGGCCGGTTATGCTTGATCTGGAAATGGTGGGATTGATTGTTCATGGTGCTTGCCCTGTTGCTGTACTTCAAACACTGATAACTTGACCGATATTGGTCCGGCGTGTATTGATACAGCGCAATTATTTTTCATTATTTCT
>JBJHCW010000050.1:0-1546 GCA_050486205.1 Gammaproteobacteria bacterium
GGTGTGACCGGCCTGTACGCCAATCCTGCCGTCAATGGCGAACAGCGCCACCTGGCCGACAACATACTCGGGGCAGTAGGCACGACCGTCTGGCTGGACGATGAAGAACTGATCGATGCGGTGACCGCCATATCCGGCAGCGGTCCGGCCTATTTCTTTCTGTTCATCGAGGCCCTGGCGCAGGCCGGCACGGAACTCGGGCTGCCGACGGAACAGGCACGCGAACTGGCCTTGCACACGGCTTACGGTGCAGCCCGCATGGCCCTGGAATCGGGCGCAGACCCTGCCGCCCTGCGGGTCCAGGTCACCTCACCCGGCGGCACCACCGAACGGGCGATTGAATATTTCATGGCCAAAAACCTGCCGGCGCTGGTCGGCGGCGCCACCGCCGCCGCTCGTGACCGGGCCCGGGAACTGGCCGGCATTCTCGCGGGAGACGAATCCTGATGGGCTACATCACTCAGGCGTTGCTGTTCCTGGTACAGACAGCGTTCACCCTGTATCTGATTGCGTTGCTGCTGCGGTTGTTGCTGCAATGGGTGCGGGCCGGTTTTCACAACCCTATCGCCCGGTTTCTGGTTACGATCACGAATCCGCTATTGCTGCCATTGCGGCGAATCATCCCGGGCTTCGCCGGTATCGATTGGGCGCTGATCATACTGATACTGACAGTACAGGCCGTCAAAATCATCCTGCTGGCACTCATCGTCGGCGTTTCCATACCCGGTGTTGCCGCATTACTGGTCTTGTCGCTGGGACATCTGCTGCGACTCATTATTTATATTTACATAGTCACCATCATCGTTCAGGTCGTCATCAGTTGGGTCAACCCGCATGCCTATAATGCGGCCACGGTGCTGATTTACAGCCTGAATGATCCCATCCTGCGCCCGGTCCGCCGGCTGATGCCGCCATTGGGCGGACTCGATCTGTCACCCTTGCTGTTACTGATCGGATTGAACCTGTTGCTCATTCTGCTGGCAGCGCCTGTCATCGATACCGGCCATGCGCTGGCCGGACACAGACTGTTCTGAGCCGGCTGATGGGCAAAGACTGGTGCCGCAGGCAAAACGGATTGCTGTTGCTGGATTGCTATCTCAAACCCCGTGCCAGACACGACGGCGTGCTGGGTTTACATGACGGCCGCCTGCGCCTGCAGGTGCAGGCACCGCCGGTGGACGGCAAGGCGAATGCCGCGCTATGCGCCATGCTGGCCAAAGCCTTTGGAGTGAGTCCCTCACAATGTGAACTGCGTGCCGGAGCACATGGCCGCCACAAGACGGTTGCCATCCATAACCCGGCCTGCGAGCCTGACTGGTTCAGGCAATTGCAAACAACCTGAATCTTCCATCAATGTTATCGGGTTATAATGACCGGCCCGGTTGCGATACATGAACGACATCTCTACCCACAAGAACAGTATTCCCCCGGATTCCGTCGGCATTGTGCAGCCAAAGATGCTGCATTTTGACAAGCCGCTGACACTGGAGTCGGGTATTACGCTGGACGGCTACGATATCGTTTATGAAACCTATGGCGAATTGAA
>JBJHCW010000051.1:0-1513 GCA_050486205.1 Gammaproteobacteria bacterium
CGAAGAAGGGTGGTCTTCAGCTTTTACGTGTTCAGGATGGTGGTGATTTTGAGCCGAAAGACTTCCATATTGACACGCTTCGCCAGAATCCCTCCAACGATATCGAGTTGCAGGATGGAGATATTGTTGTGGTGGAAACCAATGTCTTAAAGGCAGTCATGTGGAGAATGATTGACACAACCCGTGGTTTCTTCGGGTTTGGTTATGGATTGTGAGAAAAATCTGCAATTGTAAATAAAGCGCGACGGGTAATATGAATTATATCCATATCATTCGAAGATGGAATATACCAGGAAAAGGATTGTATTTACTTTTGGCATTGAGCCTTTCGGGCTGTGCCGGCACTACACCGCAGGAAGCGGACATGGCGGAATTCCAGCGCGAGCGGGCGCAACAGACTCGCACCCAGGAGCTGAACGAGCAACTGGCGTTGCAGAGCCCGGCCTCGGATGCCGAGGACAGGCCGCCGAGCGACTCCTACCGGCTGGGCCAGGGCGATCTCCTGGATGTGGTCGTGTTGGGCGTTCCGGAGTTGAACCGGAAAGTTCGGATTGACGGCAATGGAGCCATCGGCATGCCGCTGATTGGCGAGGTCACCGTTGCGGGCCTGACGGTTGACGAAGCAAGCCGGCTGGTAGCCGAACGATACGAAGAATCCTATTTGAACAATCCTCAGGTCAGTGTGCTGATCGAGGAATACCGCAGTCAGCGTGTGACGGTACTCGGTGCCGTTCGAAACCCGGAAGTGTATGCGGTGCAGCGACGGATGAGTTTGCTGGGCACGCTGGCGATGGCCGGAGGTGTGACCGAGAAGGCCGGCAGAACGGTCTATGTTACCGATTGGGTGACGGACCCTGAGACGCAGGAGAAGGTGCGCCGCAATGTGGTTGTCAGCCTGGATGAGCTGGTCAAGAACCGGGGCGAGAATGGTGATTTGATGCTGGGGAACGAGGCGGTTGTAAACGTTCCGCCGGCGGGCGTTGTTTATGTTGAGGGCGCGGTGATGAAGCCTGGCGCCTACCCCTTGCATGGAGACACGACGGTATTGAAGGCCATAGCGATGGCGGGCGGATTACAGTTTGAGGCGAAGAAGGGTGGTCTTCAGCTTTTACGTGTTCAGGATGGTGGTGATTTTGAGCCGAAAGACTTCCATATTGACACGCTTCGCCAGAATCCCTCCAACGATATCGAGTTGCAGGATGGAGATATTGTCGTGGTGGAAACTCATGCCTTCAAGGCGGCAATGTCGAGATTGCTTGACACAACCCGTGGTTTCTTCGGGTTCGGTTATGGGTTGAATCGATGACAGGTATTTCAACTATAGACTGCAGCAATTTCAGCTGTTCAGTCCATGACAAGTAAGGTGGAGGCTGCTTCGAGATATGTACTCTCAAGAACCCAGTGACAATCGTGGCAGGCTGGTCCGCATTGAGAATGCTGTTCCGTCAAGGGCGAGTTTACATCAGCAACTGGCTCAAGTCGGTCCGCCGGATTATGCAATAGACAGCGATAT